>JBQCIB010000022.1:0-284165 GCA_051954115.1 Solirubrobacterales bacterium
GGTCCCAAGGGTTGGGCTGTTCGCCCATTAAAGCGGTACGCGAGCTGGGTTCAGAACGTCGTGAGACAGTTCGGTCCCTATCTGCTGTGGGCGTTGGAGAGTTGAGAGGAGTCATCCCTAGTACGAGAGGACCGGGATGAACATGCCTCTGGTGTATCTGTTGTCCTGCCAAGGGCATCGCAGGTTAGCTACGCATGGAACGGATAACCGCTGAAAGCATCTAAGCGGGAAGCCGTCCTCGAGATAAGCTCTCCCATCCCCTTGAGGGAGTAAGGACCCTGGTAGACCACCAGGTTGATAGGCCGGCGGTGCAAGCGCAGTAATGTGCTCAGCCGACCGGTACTAATGGTCCGAGGGCTTGACGGATATTTATTTACCCTGAGGTCTTGTGCGGTTTTCAAGCTCCACCGGGCGCAGCGTCTCGCAAAATTTCCGGTGGCGCATAGCGAGAGGGAGACACCTCTTCCCATTCCGAACAGAGCAGTTAAGCCTCTCAGCGCCGATGGTACTTGGAGGGCAACCTCCTGGGAGAGTAGGTCGCCGCCGGTTCTTTTCTCTTTGGCCCGGGCTCCGATCGGTGGGGCTCGGGCTTTTTTGGTTCCCGCTGGACGCCGGGACCGTCGAGTCGGAACTCGGAGGAGCGGTGGCGTCATCTCCGCGGGCTAGATTGCCTCGCGTGAGCGAGATGATCGATCTGGCGCCGAGGCCTGCCTCTGCCTCGCCTTCGCTCGAGCACGAGCGCGTCCGTCGGCTGATCGCAGGGGTCAGGGCTGAGGAGGAGCGCAACACCCGGCTTCTGCACCTGACGGCAAACGAGCCGTTGATGTCGGACACGGCTCGCTCCTTCATGGGGTCGCGAATCTCGGATCGCTACTACATGGGCGGCGGCGACGAGGAAGGCGTGGTCGACTTCGGCCCCTTCACCTTCCTTGGCTGGCCCTCCTTGCAGGCGCTGGTCAGCGACGCCGAGGCCGCTGCGGCAGCGATGCTCTCTGCGCATTCGGTTTCGCTTGCGTGCCTTTCGGGGGTGCACGCGATGATGTGCGCGCTCCTCTGCACGACGGAGCCGGGGGACGGGGTGATGAGCGTCGACCTCGAGCACGGCGGGCATTTCGCCACCAAGCTGATCATCGAGCGCACCGGCCGCCGTCACCTGCCCACCAGCTACGACCTGGACGGCTTGAGGTTCGACGCCGAGCGCTTGGCCGCCGATTTCCGGCAAGCGGGCGCCCGTGCCTTCTACATGGACGTCTCGTTCTGCGTCAATCCCCACAACCTCAGGGAGATACGCGAGGCGCTGGGGCCGGAGGCGCTGATCATCTACGACGCCAGTCATGCCATGGGCCTGATCATGGGCGGGCGATTCCAGGCGCCCCTGCTGGAAGGGGCGGATGTGATCTGCGGGAACACCCACAAGACCTTGCCCGGCCCGCAAAAGGGGTTGATCGCTTTTCGGGATGCGGAGCTCGCCCGGCGCGCCGGGGAGGTCCTGAACGCCGGTCTTTTCTCCAGCTCCCACACGAGCTCGGTTGCGGCGCTGGCCATCACCATCTTGGAGATGCAGGCCCACGGGGTGGGTTACGCGCGCCAGGTGGTCGCCAATTCGAATGCGCTGGGCGAGGCGCTCGCGCTACGCGGTCTCGCAGTGCGCCGAGCGAATAGCGGGCGCTGGTCGGAGAACCATCAGGTCCACCTCTTCACCGAGGGGCTGGGGGAGTACCGGGAGCTGTATGCGGAGCTGCTGGCAAACGGCATCGTGGTCAATTTCGACCAGACGCTGGGCGGGCGGATGTTCATCCGGCTGGGCACGCAAGAGCTGACGCGCCGGGGGATGCGGGAGGAGCAGATGCGGCAGGTGGCGGCGCTGCTCGACGGGGCGCTGCACTGCGAACCCGTGCGCGATGCGGCTGAACGCCTGGCGGCCGGCTTCCAGGCGGCTCGCTTTTCCTTCGACGATTGCGAGCCGGCTACTTAGTGCTTGCGAGGCGGGTCCATTCGTCGGTGTAGGCGGCCATCGAATTCGCCTCCGCGAGCACCGACCCGAACGCCGCTGAGCGAACCTCCTGCTGGAAGACCTCGTTCAGCGCCACAAAGGGCGGAAAGGCCTTGCAGAGGCGCTGGACGTCGGACGTGCTTCGCTCCTGCTGCTTGACCAGGTCGTCGAACGTGCCCACCGTCTTCGTGTAGACGACAGCGTGCCGCGCCCTGGCGATCGCGTCGAGCCCGTGCGCGAAGGCAAAGGCGAAGGAGAGCAGTATGTCCTCCGCCCGGGCGACCCGCCAGAGCGGCTCCAGCCATCGGGCGAGAGGCACGCTGGGACGCATCACGCAGGCCTTGCCGGCGTAGAAGAGCCGCTTGCTGAGCAGCTCCGGTTCGTGTTCGGCCGCGTTGTAGGAATTGGCTCGATCCAACGGGAGGGGCTCGGCATAGGCGACCTGAAGCAGATCGTCGAGGCCGATCTGCGCCTCCAGCAGATCGAGCGTGTGGGGATCGAGCAGCAGGTCGGCGTCGAGCTTGCCAACCAGGCCGGTCAAGCGCCGGGCGCCGAGCGCCGCTCGAAAGGCGGGCACGATGCCCAGGTCCGAGTCGATCCTCCGCGTCGACGTCTTGCTCTGCGGGATCCAGCTGTCGATGACCTCAGCGGAGCGGTCGGTGCAGCCGTTGGTGACGAAGACGAACTCGCGACTGCTGTCCATCGCATTCGAGCATGCCTCCAGGCTCGCCAGGAAGCGGGGCAGGCGCGGCTCCTCGTCGTGGACTGGGATCGCATAAGTCACCTCGGTTCGTGGTTGCCGCGCCTGTTCGATCCTTGCTGCAAGCTCGGCTGGGTCAGGCGAAGGGTCATGGGCATGTGCGGGCAGCGGTCGACGTGCCCGCAGCACGGAGGGTTGCGCCTGGACGGTCAACCCCAGCGCTGCAAGCCGGCCCGCCTGCTCGGCTTCGACCACCTCGACTGCGGTCAAGCCGGTCATCGCAAGCAGCTCGCGATGGGCATCGGGCTCGCTTTCCTCCAGATAGAGGAGCCCGTGGGGGTGGAGCACTCGCGCCAGCTCGAACAGGCACAGCCGGAGCTCGGCGGGCGGGAGCTGCATCGCGGAAAGGGGGGCGCAAGCGACCGCGAAGTGGCCGGCGGGAAAGGGGATCGGGGGATCATGCCCTCTCTCGATGCGGTGAGCGACCGCCGCGCCGGCGTCTGGCGCCCGGTCTTGGCTCGTGCACAGGGCGAGCACTCGGGGTTCTGGCACGGCCCGCACTGCCCCCATTTTGGACTTACTGATACGTCGGGAGCCGTTCATATACTCGCGCGGCAACCTATAGGAAAGGGTGGATTGCGCAATGGCGGTGGACCTACTCAGCTCGGTTGGGATCTCGCGCTCTGAGCCGGCGCAGAGAGCCGGGGTCCGGATGTCCGAGAGTGACTTTTACGGAGCCTGCCGTTCGATGCTGCCGGACCTCGCCGACGTGGTCCTGGAGCAGTTGGTCCCGATGCTCGACGAGGTCGAAGGCCGTTGGCATCCCACTGGTTTCATGGTCTTCCCGCTCGGTGCGCATCCCGAGCTGGGCACGCTTCGCTTCCACGTCTGGCCGGCTGGGTTCCGGCGTCGTGAGCCGAAGGGCCGCGGCTGGCTGGGCGAGATCTTCGACGGCGACATCCACGACCACGCCTGGAGCGTCGCCTCGCACGTCCTCCTTGCCTACGAGGACGCCTTCTTCGACGTCGAGCCCGCCGAAAGCGAGGAGGGGCCGTTGAGCCCGGACCTGTTCCGGCTTTTCACCGTCGCCTACGGCGACAACGCGCACAACGCACTCACCACGGATGGCAGCTGCGTGGTCGCCACCCCGACGGAGAGGCGTTCCTACCGGCACGACGAGTTCCATACTGTGGACGTCGGGCAGTTCCACGCCCCGACGATCCCCGACGAGCGGCTGGGTGCCACGCTCGTGTTCAGCTCCCCGCGACGTCAGGAGGAGGGGCCGTACGTCCTGATCGGCGGCGAGACGAAACCGATCGTCGGCAATCGCCGGGCGGTCACCAAGCAGGAGGCCCGCGAGGCGCGCGCGCAGATCCAGGCTGCGGCATGAGGGAGCTCGGCGTCGGGGTCGTCGGCTGCGGCTTCGTCAGCGACGAGTACCTCGCCACCCTGGGAGTTGCCGAGGGGCTGCGCGTGCTCGCATGCGCCGATCTCGACGCGGAGCGGGCGCTTCGCGCCAGCTCGCGCTCGGGCGGGAAGGTGCTCGACGCCGAAGCGATCCTCGCCCATCCTGAGATCGAGTGCGTCCTCAACTTGACGCCGCCGCGGAGCCACTGCGAAGTGACGCTGGCCGCGCTCGAGGCCGGCAAGCACGTCTATTCGGAGAAGCCGCTGGGGATCGACCGCGATGAGGGTGCGCGGATCCTTGCCCTCGCAGAGCGGGCGGACGCTCGCCTCGGCATCGCCCCCGACACCTTTCTCGGCTCCTCCGTCCAGGCGGCAAGGCGGGCGGTCGACGCCGGTCGGATTGGCGAGCCCGTCGGCGGGACCGCGGTGTTCGCTTGCCGCGGCCACGAGTCGTGGCACCCCCGGCCGCAGTTCTATTACGAAGAGGGCGGCGGCCCATGGCTCGACATGGGCCCGTACCACCTCACCGCCCTCGTTTCCCTGCTGGGGCCGGTAAGGGCGGTGGCGGGTGCGGCGGCGACCGCACGCCCCAGTCGCACGCCAAGCACCGGTCCCAACGCCGGCGCGGAGCTCCTGTCGGAGGTCCCCACTCACCTGGGCTGCACCTTGGAGTTCGAGAACGGGGCGATCGTCAGCTGCATCTTCAGCTTCGATGCTTGTCCTGCCGCGATGCCCGCCCTGCACTTGATGGGCAGCGAGGGCAATCTCGCGCTGGCCGACCCGGCTCGCTTCGACAGCCCGGTCTACGTCGCCTCCACGGCTGGGCCCGCTTGGGAGCCTTTGCCGCCGGTCTCCTCGCCGGCGCGCGGCCGGGGCGCCGGGCTGGTCGAGATGGAGGCGGCGATCCGCTCGGGCGTCGGTCACCGCGCCTCCGAGCGGCTCGGGTTCCACGTGCTGGACGTGCTGCACTCGATCGGCGAAGCGGTTGCCGCTGGGCAGCGGGTCGAGGTGGGGAGCTCCTGCGAGCGCCCCCGGCCCTACGAGGACGGCGAAGAGGCGCCCGCCGAGCGACCCGGTCTCGATCGCGAAGCCTCGCTCCACATCGCGGCGGTCGAAGCAGAACAGGACCGCGATCTCACCCGCCTTCATCTCGCCGCCAACGAGACCTGGATGTCGGAGACGGCGAGGGGGCTGGCTCGCGACCGCATGGCGGAGCGCTATGTGACCGGGGCCGGCGACGAGAGCGGGGTCGTCACCTTCGGGGGATTCACTTTCGTCGGCTTCCCCGGCATCGCGGAGCTCTTCGAGGAGGCGGAAGCTGCGTTCCGGCGGCGGCTCGGCGCCGCCGCGGTGAACATGTTCCCCGTCTCGGGACTCCACGCCATGGCGTGCACGATCTTTTCGGTCACCGAGCCGGGCGACGTGGTCCTCTGCGTCGATCCGCAGCAGGGCGGTCACTTCGCTACCAGCGGCGTGATCGCCAGGTCCGGCCGCATCCCGCACTTCATCCCTTACGACGCCACGCGACTCGCTTTCGACCCAGGGCTGGTGGCGGAGGAGATGCGGCAATCGGGCGCGGCGGCCTTCTACGTCGACGTCTCCTCGAACGTCAGCCCCCACAACCTCTCTGCGGTGAGGGACGCCGTCGGCCCAGACGCCGTCCTCGTCTACGACGCCAGTCACGTGCTCGGACTGGCGATGGGCGGGGTCTACCAAGATCCGCTGCGCGAAGGAGCTGACGTGATCTCCGCCAACACCCATAAGACCTTCCCCGGCCCGCAGAAGGGCCTCGTCGCGTTCCGCGACGCGGAGACGGCGGAGCGCGCCAACGAAGTCATCAACGGCTGCATGATCTCCAGCACCCACACCGGCTCGATGCTGGCGCTGGCCGTCACTGCCCTGGAGATGGACCGCTTCGGGCCTGAATACGCAACCGCGATGGTCGCCAACTCCAATGCCCTCGGAGCGAGCCTCGAGGAGGCCGGCTTCGAGGTCAGGCGCACGCCGAGCGGGCTGGCGTCGGAGAACCATCAGGTGCACGTCTTTTGCGACTCCTTCGGAGAGCCGCGAGAAGTGGCGGCTTCTCTGGGCCGAGCGGGCATTTCGGCCAACGTCGATGCTGCCCTGGGGCCGCGTCCCTACATCCGCATCGGGACCCAGGAGGTCACCCGCCGCGGGATGGGCGCAGATGAGATGGGGGAGATCGCGAGCTTCCTCGGCCGGGCTTTGATCGCGGGCGAAGAAGCGGCCGTGGCGGCCGAGGTCTCGGCGCTCTCGCAAAGGTTCAAGCGGGCGCATTACTCCTTCGACGAAGGTGAGCTGGCCGTCTTCCCGCCCAGCGAGCGCTGAAGATGGCCGAGGCATCTTGCGACATCGGCGACTTCTCCGCCGAGATTTACGACGCCTGTACGCCGCCGTCGCGAAGCCGTGACTGCGAGTGGTACGTGGAGCTCGCCCGCGGGACCGGAGGACCAGTGCTGGAGCTTGGCGCCGGCAGCGGCCGGATAACGCTGGCCGTCGCCGCGGCCGGGGTGCCGGTCCATGCCTTCGACCGCGACGCTGGGATGCTCGCGGCCTTGGAGCGCAAGCTCGGCGCGCTGGACCGCGAGCGGGACCTCGTCACCCCGGTGCTGGGCGATTTTCGCGAGCTGAACCTCGGGGCGCGCTTCAAGCTGGTGCTCGCCCCGTTCAGCGTCCTGCTCTACAACCGCTCGCAGGCGCAGCTGGTGGAATGCCTGCGGCGGGTTCGCCAGCATCTGTTGCCGGGGGGGAAGATCGCCTTCGACGTGTTCGATCCCGACGACGAGTACATAGCCGCGAACCTGGGTCGCGGCGCGGGAACCTGGCGCTGGACCGGCATGTTCCCGAGCCCGGACGGCGGGCTGATCTGCTGTTCGGAGGCGACGGTTTATGAGCCCGCCTCTCAGACCTTCACCGAACTGCGGCGCTTCGAGCTGCTGACCTCGGCCGGCGCCGTCCGCAGTCAGCGGATCCAGCGCTTCGATCTGGCCTACTTCTACGCCGATGACCTCCACCGCGCGCTGGAGGCCGCGGGGTTCGCGTCCATCGAGGTCAAATCGGGCTTCGGCGGGACGGGCGACGACGGTGCGCTCGTTGCCGTCGCACTCGCCCCCGAGCAGGCGTAGGAGCTGCGCAACGCTGGCGAGTTCTCCCAACGGACTCGGGCCGGGCGGGGATCCCCCCTAGGGGCTCGAGCCCGTACTCGCCGAGCGTCGCGAAGTCGATCAGCAGGTCGACGGCGTCGGTCAGCCGTGCGGTCATCTTGGTCGTTGAATCGAACATGAGTTCGTACAAGGTAGAAGCGCCTTCGGACGGTACGAGGTTTTTGCAAGCTCGCTTGCAGGAATACCCGGAAACGGCTGGAAAACAACTATTTCCGGGCATGCCGCGGAGCTACTGGCGCCAGTAGCTCCGCAAACCCCAGAAGCGCAATCGGCGGACATTTCACGGGGTCCCTTGCTGTGGTTTAGAGCCACGCTCCGTGACGTCGCGCACAGAAGAGCCTACCTGTTTTTCGGTCTCGCGTGCGAACTGGAGCACCAGCTGGGCCGTCTCCCGCGGCTTCTCGACGTTCGGGGAGTGGCCGGCGCCCGGGATCAGGTGGGTCTGGGCGCTGGGCACGGCGCGCTTGTACTGCGCCAGCGCCCGCTGCGGGTCGTCGACGATCTGCTCTTCGGCGCCCATCAGGACCATCAGCGGCTTGCCCGCTTCCTTCAGGCGCTGGTCGAGGGACTCTTCGGCGAGGTACTGGTTCTCCCCGGCCGGGGAGTTGTCGTAGGCGGTGTAGGTCAACCGCTTGACGTCCTCCACGAAGGCCTCGGGCACGTCGAAGCCGGGGGCGAAGGCGACTCCGAGGCCGTCGCGGATGGCGAAGTCCGGCTTGAGCGTCCACGCCGCCTCTCCGATCACCGGCCTGAAGACGAGGTTGGCGAGGAAGCCGAGGCTGCCGTAGGAGTTGTCGGGCGGCATGTCGACGATCACCACGCGACCGACGAGCCGCGGGTCTTCCTGCGCCAGGGCAACGGCCACGGTGCCGCCCAGCGAGTGGCCGACGATCTCCGCGTCCCGCACGTGGAGGCGCTGGAGGGCCTCGCTCACCACCAATGCCTGGTTCTTGGGCGTGTAGCCGGAATCGGGCTTTTCCGAGCCGCCGTGGCCGAGCAGGTCGACGGCGATCACCCGGTGCCTGCGTTCGAGCATCGGCAGCATCCCGTCCCACCAGTCGATCGCGCAGCTGAAGCAATGGAGGAGGACGATCGGCGAGCCGCTGCGCGGGCCTCGTTCGAGCACCTGCAGATCGCCGTCGGGCAGGTCGAGGATGCGCCCGCCGGGCACGGTGACGTGCGCGCCTTCGGTTTCGCCGTCGACGATCAGGGCGTTGATCACGAGCAGCACGACGAGCGCCAACAGGGCGCCGATCCCGATCGTCCACCGCCTCCTCATGCGCGGCCGTTACCCTAGCCCCGTGAGCTCGAAGCGGGCAGGCTGATGGAGAAGTTCGTGATCCAGGGCGGCGCCCCCCTGTCCGGGGAGGTTGTCGTCGCCGGCAACAAGAACGCGGCCCTGCCGATCCTCGCCGCCTGCCTGCTGACCGAGGAGGAGGTGCTGCTGCACCGGGTGCCGCGGATCCGCGACACCGAAGCGCAGATCGCCCTGCTCGAGCAGCTCGGGGTCGAGGTGGCGTGGGTGGCCGACAACAGCGTCCGGCTCTGCGCCCGCGACGTGGGCGGCGAAGTCGACGAGGACCTCTCCGGCAAGATCCGCGCCTCGTTCCTGCTCGCCGGGCCGCTGCTGGCGCGCTTCGGCGAAGCGAAGATGCCGCCGCCGGGCGGCGACTTCATCGGCCGCCGGCGCCTCGACGCGCACCTCGACGCCTTCAAGGACCTCGGCGCCAGGATCGACGGCAGCCGCTGGATCGAGCTCAGCGCCCCGAACGGCCTCTGCGCCTGCGAGATCTTCATGGACGAGCCCTCGGTGATGGGGACCGAGAACGCGCTGATGGCCGCCGCCCTCACCCCCGGCGCGACCCAGATCGCCAACGCCGCCTCCGAGCCGCACGTCCAGGACCTGGCGCACCTGCTGACCGCGATGGGGGCGCGGGTCGACGGGATCGGCTCCAACGTGATGACGGTGAACGGTGCTGAGACCCTCGGCGGCGCCGAGTACACGATCTCCTGCGACCACATCGAGGTCGGCAGCTTCATGGCCCTCGCCGCGGCGACCGGCGGCGAACTCCTCATTCGCGACGTCAACCCGAAAGACCTGACCAACGTCCGCCGCCAGTTCAAGCGGCTCGGCCTGCGCTCGGAGATCCAGGGGGACGACGTCCTCGTGCCGGCGAACCAGAGCCTCGAGGTCGAAAGCGACCTCGGCGACGCGATCCCGAAGATCGAGGACGGGCCCTGGCCGGCCTTCCCGGCCGACCTCACCTCGATCGCCCTGGCCCTGGCCACCCAGGCCAACGGCGAGGTCCTGATCTTCGAGAAGATGTTCGAGAACCGGCTGTTCTTCGTCGACAAGCTGGTTGCGATGGGCGCTCGGATCACGCTGTGCGATCCCCACAGGGCGATCGTCAGCGGTCCGAGCCGGCTTCATGGCGAGCGCGTCGAGAGCCCCGACATCCGCGCCGGGATGGCGATGCTCATCGCCGCCTGCGCGGCGGAGGGAACCTCGGAGATCGGCAACATCCGCCAGATCGACCGCGGCTACGAGCAGATCGACGAGCGGCTGCGCGCCCTCGGCGCCCAAATCGAGCGCGTTTCTGCGGAGGTCCCTGCCTAGCAGGGGTTTTTCGCCCGTCCGCGTAAGGTCTGGCCGATGATCCACCCGATTCCGCCAGGAACGCGCGACGTGCTGCCCGACGAGATGCGCCAGCTGCGCGCGCTCGAGGACGCCCTGATCGGCGTCTTCGAGGGGCGTGGGTACGGCGAGGTGGCGACGCCGGCGCTCGAATACGACGAGGTGCTGGCGCGCGGCGGCGGCCGCGGCGACCACGCCGCCTACCGCTTCTTCGACGAGAGCGGCGACCTGCTGGCGCTGCGCTCGGAAATGACCGTGCCGATCGCCCGCCTGGTTGCCACCCGTTACGCGCAGGCGGAGCCGCCGCACCGCTTCTGTTACGTCGCCGGCGCCTACCGCGCCGTCAGCCCCCAGCGAGGGGAGATGCGCGAATTCCTCCAGGCGGGGGTCGAGCTGATCGGCGCCCCGGCTGCCGGGGGGACCGTCGAGGTGATCGAGGTGCTGGAAGCGGCGCTCGACGCCGCCAGCCTCGGCAGCGCCGTGATCGGCCTGGGCGACGCGGACCTCTACCGGGACCTGCTGGGCGAGTACGGGCTCGAGGATGCCCGCGACGCCGTGCTGGAGCGGCTGGCCGCGCACGACCTCGTCGGGCTGGAGACGGAGCTCGCCGCGGCGGGGGCGAGCGACGAGCAGATCGCGACCTGCCTGGCGATGTCGCAGCTGCGGGGCGGCGCGGAGGTCCTCGAGCGGGCGCGCGAGCACGATGCCGCGGCCGTGGGCAGGGCCGCCGACCGGCTGCGGGACGTCAACGAGACCCTTGCCTCGCGCGCAGGCGGCCAGCGGGTCCAGTTCGACTTCGGCCTGATGCGCGACCTCGGCTACTACAACGGGGCGATCCTCGAGGTCTACGACCCCGCGCTCGGCCACGTCCTCGGCGGCGGCGGCCGCTACGACGGGCTGATGAAGCGCTTCGGCCTCAAAGGCCTCTCGGCGGCCGGCTTCGCGCTCCACCTCGAGCGAGTCCACCTCGCCCAGATCGAGGAGCGACGGCGCGAGGAGGGGGGACGATGAGCGCCGGGAGCGACGGGCCGCTGAGGCTGGCGGTGCCGCGCGGGGCGCTCTTCGGGGAAACCCTCGACGTGCTCGACGCGGCCGGCGTCGACACCTCCGAGCTGCGCGGCGACTCACGCTCGCTGATTTTCGAGACCAGCGGGATGACGCTGGTGACGATGCGGCCCTCCGACGTGCCCACCTACGTCGAGGCGGGGGCCGCCGACGTCGGCATCACCGGCAAGGACGTGCTGCTCGAGCAGAGCGACCGGCCGGTCTACGAGCTGCTCGACCTCGGCTTCGGCCGCTGCCGGATGGTGCTCGCCGGCCACAAGGACTCCGACCGCCTGGGCGAGTCGCAGAAATCGCTGGGGATGATGCGGATCGCGACCAAGTACCCGCGGATCGCCGAGCGCTACTTCGAGTCGACCGGTCGCCAGATCGAACTGATCGAGGTGAAGGGCTCGGTCGAGCTGGCGCCGCTGGTGGGGCTCGGGGACGGCATCGTCGACCTCGTCGCCACCGGCCGCACGCTGGAAGAGAACGAACTCGAGGTGCGCGAGGAGATCGTCGAGTGCACCGCTCGCTTCGTCGCCAACCGGGTCGCCCACAAGCTGCGGGCGGCGGAGATCGACGAGCTGACCGCGAGGCTGCGCGAGGCGAGTAGGCGATGAGGGTCCGTCGCTTCGCCTGGGAGGGGGCTGCGGAGACCGCGGCGGCATTGCGAAGCTGGGCCGCGGAGGCAGTGCCGACGGTCGACGTGGAGCCGATCGAGCGTGCGATTCGAGAGGGGGGCGACGATGCTGTCTTGGGGTTGACGGCGAAGTTCGACGCCCCGGCAGCGACACTCGAGGCGCTGCGGGTCGACCCCGCCGACGCGGAAGCGGCGCTGGCGGTGACCGAACCGCGGTTGCGGGTAGCGCTCGAAGTCGCCGCCGCCAACGTCCGTCAGGTCGCCGAAACGCAACTGGGCGCCGAGCGCGAGGTGGAGCTGCCGGCCGGTCAGAAAGTGAAGCTGCGTGAGGTCCCCGTCGGGGCCGCGGGCATCTATGCGCCGGGCGGCCGCGCCGCCTACCCCTCCAGCGTCTTGATGTGCGCGATCCCCGCGCGGGTCGCGGGTGTGGAGCGAATCGCCCTCGCCTCGCCACCGGGGGCCGACGGGCGCCTGCACCCGCTCGTGCTCGCAGCGGCGGCGCTTTGCGGCATCGAGGAGATCTATGCGATGGGCGGCGCCCAGGCGATCTTCGCCCTTGCCTACGGAACCGAGACGATTTCGCCGGTCGACGTGATCGCCGGTCCCGGCAACGCCTGGGTGCGGGAGGCGAAGCGGGCGGTGTACGGCACGGTCGGGATCGATTCGCTCGCCGGCCCTTCGGAGCTGATGCTGATCGCCGGCCACGACACCGATCCCGAGTGGGCGGCTCTGGACCTCTGCGCGCAGGCCGAGCACGGCCCGGAAAGCCCGCTCGTGGTTGCTGCCGTCGAGGAACACGTGCTCGACGCGGTCGCCGAGGCTGTTGAACGGGCGGCGTCCTCCCGGTCCAGTGTCGCCGACGCCCCGTTGGGCCTGGTGCAGGTGCGCGACGTCGAGGCCGCGATCGAGCTAGCCAACGCGTACGCCCCCGAGCACCTGGAGCTGCTGGAGACCGACGCGGCGCTGATGGCCGACCGGGTGACGACGGCGGGCTGCGTCTTCGTCGGCCGCTACGGCGCCACCGCCTTCGGCGACTACATAGCCGGCTCCAACCACGTCCTCCCGACCGCGGGCGCGGGGCGCTACGCGGGACCGCTGGGGCCCGGGGTCTTCCGCCGTCGCATCTCCAACGTCGAGCTTTCCGCCGAGGCGGCGAGCGAGCTGGCGCCGCACGCTGACGTGCTGGCGCGAGCGGAGGGCTTCCCCGTTCACGGCGAGTCGGCGATGATTAGGCGATGAGCAGAACCGCAGACAGAGAGCGGCAGACCGCCGAGACCCAGATCAAGCTCTCCCTCGACCTCGACGGGGGGGAGGCGAGCGCCGAGACCGGCGTCGGCTTCCTCGACCACATGTTGGACCTGCTGGCGCGGCACGGGCGCCTGGGCCTGAAGGTCGAGGCGAAGGGGGACCTGGAGACCGGTGCCCACCACACGGTCGAGGACGTCGGCATCGTCTTTGGGCAGGCGCTCGACGAGGCGCTCGGAGACCGGGCGGGCATCCGCCGCTACGGCTCGGCCCTGGTGCCGATGGACGAGTCGCTGGCCGAGTGCGCGATCGACATCTCCGGCCGCCCCTACTGCGACTTCGCCGCCGACCTGCCGGTCGTCTCGATCGCCGGCTTCGACAGCGAGCTCGCCGAGGAGTTCTTCCGCGCCGTCGCCAACAGCGCCAAGCTGACCCTGCACATCTGGGTCCGCTCGGGGACCAACGCACACCACATGATCGAGGCCTCGTTCAAGGCCTTCGCGCGGGCGCTGCGGGTGGCGGTCTCGATCGACCCCGACGAGACCGGCGTCCCGTCGACCAAGGGGACGCTGAGCCAGTGAGCACGCGGATCGCGATCCTCGATTACGGGATGGGCAACTTGCGCTCGGTCGAGAAGGCGCTCGAGCACGTCGGCGTGACCGCGACGATTACGAACGACGCCGGCGAGGTGCGGGCGGCCGACGGGCTGGTCCTGCCCGGGGTCGGCGCCTTCCCGCGGGCGATGGAGCGGATCCGCGAGCTCGGCCTCGACGAGCTGATCGAGGAGCGGCGTGGGGAGGGGGTGCCGATTCTCGGCATCTGCCTCGGCCTGCAGCTGCTCTTCGAAGCGAGCACCGAGCTGGGCGGCGCCGACGGCCTCGGGCTGCTCGACGGCCCGGTCGGCGAGCTGGAGGCGGAGGGGCTGAAGGTCCCGCACATCGGCTGGGAGCCGGTCCGCTGGGAGCGCGAGTCACGCCTCACCGACGGCATCCCCTCGGAGACCCCGTTCTACTTCGTTCACTCCTTCGCGCCGCGGCCGAGCGCCGGCGAGCTGCTCGGCACCGCTGTCTACGGCCAGCGCTTCGCCTGCGCCGCCGAGCGCGACAACGTCTTCGGCGTCCAGTTCCACCCGGAGAAGTCGAGCAGCGCCGGCCTGCGCCTGCTCTCCAACTTCGCCGGGATCTGCGCGAAGTCCCCTGCGGCCGCGTGATCCTCTATCCCGCCATCGACATCCGCGGCGGCAAGGCGGTGCGGCTGCTGCAGGGCGACTACGCCCAGGAGACGGCTTACGACGCCGACCCGGTCGACGCGGCCCGCCGCTGGGTCGACGAAGGAGCGGAGTTCCTCCACGTCGTCGACCTAGACGGGGCGAAAGCCGGCGAGCCGCAGAACCTCGACCACGTGCGACGGATTGCCGAGGCCGTCGAGTGCCCGATCCAGGTCGGCGGTGGCCTGCGCGAGATGGCCTCCGTCGACGCGGTCTTCGATGCAGGCGCGGCGCGGGTGGTGATCGGCACCGCCGCTCTTCGTGACCCCGACTTCCTCTCCCGGGCCTTGGAGGATCGCGGCGATCGCATCGTCGTCTCCATCGATACGCGGGGTGGCAGGGTCTCCCTCCACGGTTGGACCGAGGTCAGCGACCTGAGTGGCGTCCGCATGGTGGATGCTCTGACCGACGTCGGGGTCGAGCGTTTCCTCTGCACGGCGATCGAGGTCGACGGCACCATGGAGGGTCCGGCGATCGACCAGCTGAACGAGATCGCCGACAGCACCTCATCTCAGGTCATCGCCTCCGGTGGGGTTGGCGAGCTCGCCCACCTGGAACGGCTGGCGGAGCTGGGTGCCCCCAACATCGAAGGCGCCATAGTCGGCCGAGCCCTCTACGAGCGCAAGTTCACCGTCGCGGAGGCGCTTGCTGCGCTGCGGGACTGACCGCTGCCGGTAGGGACCCCCCTTACCGCCTACCCTTCGTCCCCCATGGCACTGAAGCGCGTAATCCCATGCCTCGACGTCAACGCCGGGCGAGTCGTCAAGGGGACGAACTTCGTCGGGCTGCGCGACGCGGGGGATCCGGTCGAGCTGGCCGAACGGTACGACGCCGAGGGGGCCGACGAGCTCGTCTTCTTGGACATCACCGCCTCGCACGAACAGCGGGAGACGATCGTCGAGCTGGCACGGCGGACGGCGGACAACGTCTTCATCCCGTTCACGATCGGCGGCGGGATTCGGTCGGTGGAGGACGCCCAGGCGGTGCTGGACGCGGGGGCCGACAAGGTCTCGGTGAACTCGGCGGCGCTGGCGCGGCCGGAGCTGCTGGAAGAGCTGGCGGCGCAGTTCGGCGCCCAGTGCGTGGTGATCGCGATCGACGCCCGGCGCGAGGACTCGGCGCCGACCGCCTCGCCGACCTGCGAGGCGCCGGCCGGCTGGTACGGCGGCGGCTGGGGCGTCTACGTCAACGGCGGCCGCAAGCGGGTCGAGGGGCGCGACGCGGTCTCCTGGGCCGAAGAGGCGGTCGAACGCGGAGCGGGGGAGGTCCTGCTGACCAGCATGGACCGGGACGGCACCAACGACGGCTACGACCTCGAGCTGACCCGCGCCGTCGCCGAGGCGGTCGGGGTGCCGGTGATCGCCTCCGGCGGCGCCGGCGAGCTCTCGCACCTCAGCGAGGCGATCGCCGAGGGCAACGCCGACGCCGTCCTCTGCGCCTCAATCTTCCACTACGGCCACTACCGCGTGCGCGAGGCGAAGGAGCGACTGGCGGCCGACGGGATTCCGGTCCGGCTCTGAGCTAGGCGCCGGCCGCTGCGGCGTCGGCGCGCATCGTTTCCGCCAGCTCTTCGACCCCCCAGCTGCCCAAGACCTCGATCCGCGCCAGTTCGTAGGGGTGGTCCTTGGTCGCGAAGCCGGGGATCTCGGTGGTGGCGCCGACGTAGCCGGCGGCTTCGACGGCGGCGATCACGGTTTCGTCGAACCGTCCGGCGGGATAACAGAAGTTCTTCACCGGGACGCCGTATTCGCGCTGCAGGATCTTCCGTGAGCCGGCCACTTCTTCTTCCAGCGCTTCGCCTTCCAGCGTCGTCAGGTCGGAGTGGTTGATCGTGTGGGCGGCGAGCTCCCAGCCGGCGGCGAGCATCGCCTTGACGTTGCTTTCGTAGAGGTCCGAGCCTTCGGCCTTCAGGTTCAGCACCCCTGGCCAGCCGTGCTTGCGCAGGGTCGGCAGCGCGAAGGTGTACTGCGGCCGGTAGCCGTCGTCGAAGGAGATCACGACCGGCTTCGAGGGCAGGGTGCCGCCGTGGTACCAGGCTTCCTCGACCCGTTCGAGCGTCACCGCTTCGTAGCCCTGCTGGTCGAGCCAGTCCATCTCCTTGCGGAAGTTGGCCCGCGGCGTGTAGAGGTCGGGATAAGGGACTTCGGTCTTGGGACGGCCGAGCACGTGGTACTCGAGGATCGGCACCGGGCCGGTGTACGGCTTCCAGTCGGGTTGCGGGGTCGCGTTGCGGACCTTGCCGCCGGCTTCGCTCTTCGCTTCGTGGCGGCGGCCGTTCTTGCCTTGGGGGGCGACGCTCTTCGCTTGGTGGTTGCCGCCGCCACCCGAGCTGGCGATCACGGCGACGATCGCGGCACCAACGATGAAGATCGCCGCCGCGGCCAGCAGGCGCTGGCGGCGCAAGCGACGGCGCTGCTGCGCGCGGCGCCACGCCCGCTCCTCGGCCTGCGTTCCTGCCTCGTCTCGATCTCCGTAGCTGCCGGCCATCCGCGAAAGCGGTCATCGTAGGGCGTCTATGGATGACTTGGCGCGGGCACTGGCAGATGCTCACCCTGAGTTGGACACGGTGCGCGCGGTGGCGCGGGAGCCGATCTACCTCGTCGGGGGCGCGGTGCGCGACCTGCTGCTGGGCGAGCCGAAGGCGGATCTCGACCTGGCGGTGGAGGGCGAGGTGGGGGCGCTGGCGGACCGCCTCGGCGCCATCACCGCCGAGCACGAGCGGTTCGGCACCGTCAAGGCGGACGTCGACGGGCACGAGGTCGACCTGGTCAGCCTCCGCACCGAGACCTACCCGGAGCCCGGTGCGCTGCCGGTGGTCAGCCGCGCGCAGAGCGTCGAGGAGGACCTCGCCCGCCGCGACTTCACCATCAACGCCATGGCGATCCCGCTGCAGGGGGAGCCGCGCCTGGTCGATCCGTATGGCGGCAAGCGGGACCTCGACGAGGGGCTGCTGCGCGTCCTCCACGACCGCTCCTTCGCCGACGACCCGACGCGGGCGATCCGCGCCGCCCGTTACGCCTCGCGCTTCGGCTTCGCGCTCGAGCCGAAGACCGAGGAGCTGATCCGCAAGACCGACCTGACCACGGTCTCGGCCGACCGGCGGCGGGCGGAGCTGGAGCGGCTGGCGGCCGAAGAGAACGCCCGCGAGGGGTTCAGGCTGATCGGCGAGTGGGGGCTGATCGACCTGCGCCCGAACGGATTGCAGCTGATGCAAGCCGTGGCGGAGCTGCTGCGGGCGCCGCACTGGGCGGAGGAGGTGCCGCGTGAGCGCGCCCTGGTCGCGGCAGCGCTCGGCCCGGCCGGGGCCGAGGAGGTGCTGGCGTCGATGTGGAAGCCGAGGCCGGGGGAGGGGGTCCAGCTGGCCGAACGGCGCGATCCGGTCGAGCTGATCCTCGCCCGGGCGATGGGCGCCAACTGGCTCGACAGCTACCTGACCGGCTGGCGCAAGATCAAGCTGGAGATCGACGGCGACGACCTGATCGATGCTGGGATCGAGCAGGGCCCGGCGATCGGGCGCGGGTTGCGCGCCGCCCGCCACCAGAAGCTCGAAGGCGAGATCGCCGGCCGCGAGGAGGAGCTGGCGGCGGCCCTGGCGGCAGCGCTGCGGGACTAGCCGGATGGAGTGGCGCGAGCAAGACGGCGTGCGCTGGCTGGAGGCGGATCTGAGCGGTGCGCGGGCGGCCTTCTCGACCCGGCTCGGCGGCGTCAGCAAACCGCCCTTCGATTCGCTCAACCTCGGCATCCTCACCGACGACGATCAGGCCGCAGTCGAGGAGAACCGCCGGCGCCTCGCCACGGCTCTCGGCTTCTCCCCCGAGCAGGTCGTCTTCGCCCTCCAGGTCCACGCCACCCGCCTGATCGACCACAGCGAGGGATCCGACGAGTCGCGTGGTTCCTTCGGCACGAAATACGTGCAAAAGGAACCACGGAACGGCGTGCCGGAGGCCGACGGGCACATCGTGCGCGAGCCGGGGTTGGCGCCGCTGGTCTTCGTCGCCGACTGCCTGCCGGTTGCGCTTCACGGGCCGGGTGGGCTGGCGATGGTGCACGCCGGGTGGCGCGGCCTTGCGGGTGGGATCGTCGGCGCCGCGGCCGAGGCGGTGGATGCGACCAGTGCCGCGATCGGGCCGGGGATCGGGCCCTGCTGTTACGAGGTCGGCGACGAAGTACTCAGGGCATTCGCCGACCTGGGAGACGGGATCGCCCAGGGCCGGATGCTCGACCTGCCCGAGGTGGCGCGGCGGCAGCTGGCGAGCGCCGGCGTCGAGGACGTTCAGGCCGCCGGCCTCTGCACCAGCTGCAACCCCGACCTCTTCTTCTCCCACCGCCGCGACCAGGGCCGCACCGGCCGCCAGGCCGGAATAGCCTGGCTCGAGCGCTGATGGCGGAGCTGATCCACGACATCGACGCCGCCAAGGTGGCGGCGAACCTGGAGGAGGTGCGGGCCCTCACCGGCGATCGCGTCGAGCTCCTGGTCGCCACCAAGTACGTGCCGCTGGAGGAGATGGGGAAGCTGGCCGAGGCGGGGGTGCGGCTGGTCGGCGAGAACCGGGCGCAGGACCTCGCCGCCAAACACGAGCGCTGGGGCGACGCCTTCGAGTGGGACTTCATCGGCAACCTGCAGAGCCGCAAGGTCAAGCAGGTGCTGCCGCTCTGCCGGCTGATCCACTCGGTCGCCACGGACTCGGCGCTGGCGCAGCTGGAGAAGCACGGCACCCCGGAGACCGAGGTCCTGGTCGAGGTCAACGTCTCCGGCGAGGAGGGCAAGGGCGGGGTGGAGCCCGAGGAGCTCCCGGCCTTCGTCGAGCGCTGCCCGGTCCGCGTCACCGGCCTGATGACGATGCCGCCGTTCAGCGACGATCCGGAGCATTCGCGGCCCTACTTCGCCCGCCTCGCCGACATCGCCGCGGCCAACGGGCTCACGCGTCTCTCGATGGGCACCTCGCAGGACTGGCGGGTCGCGGTCGAGGAGGGGGCGACGATCATCCGCCTCGGCCACGCCCTCTTCGTGTGATTTCGCGCCAAATCTGGGAATAATCTGTAAAGGAGTCGGCCGCCGGAGGCCGAAACACCCGAAACAGATGGCCCTGAGGGACACTTGGCATAGAGCGCTGGTCTACTTCGGACTGGCCGAGGACCACGACTACGGTCCCGAATACGAGGAAGACTTCGAGCCCGAGACCGGGACCGAGGAAGTCTTCGAGTCCCGCCGCGAACGCGGCGAAAGCTCCTCGGTGCGCCGCCTGCCGACCTCACGCCGCTCCCGCCGCGACGAGATCGACGACATCTTCGGCGACGACGAACCGATGGGCGCGCCCCGCACCCGGACGCTGCGCCCGGTCGACAACGGCGGCAATGACATCCAGGTCCACCTGGTCATCCCCCGCAACTTCAACGACGCCCAGCAGGTCGCCGACCAGTTCAAACGCTCGGTCCCGGTGATCCTCAACCTGCAGACCGCCGACCACGAGCTCTCGAAGCGGATGATCGACTTCTGCTCTGGCCTCACCTACGCCCTCGACGGCGGCATGCAGCGGATCGCCGAGAAGATGTTCCTGCTGACGCCCCGCAACGTCGAGGTCTCCGCCGAGGAAAAGGCGAGGCTGATCGACAAGGGCTTCTTCAACCAGTCCTAGCGATGAAGCGAGCGGAGGCGCTGCAGCCGCTCTCCCGCGACCACCTGAAGGCGCTGCTGGCGGCAAAAGCGCTGCGCGAGGCCACCGAGCCCGACGCGGCCCGGATCGCCTTCCTCGACTTCTGGCGCGACCACGGCGCCCACCACTTCCGGGTCGAGGAGGAAGTGCTGCTGCCGCAGTGGGCGCTCTACGCGGAGGTGGACCGGCCCATGGTCGACCGCATGCTCGAGGAGCACCTGCGGATCCGCCGCGAAGCGCTGCGGCTGGTGGCGGGGGAGGGGACGCTGGACGACCTGCACGCGCTCGGCGACCTGCTCCACGACCACGTCCGCTTCGAGGAGCGCCAGCTGTTCCCGGCGATCGAGGACTCGCTCAGCGATGAGCAACTGGCGAGGCTGGTGCCGGCCGTCCTCGAGGCCGAGGCGCGCTGAGCCGTTCACCGGATCGACACGATGCGGCCCCAGCTTCTTAACCGTGCGCCGGGGGGACGTTCCTAGGTTCCCGCGGGATCAGATCTATCTAATCCCGAAAGGAACCGAACATGGTGAGAACCACCAAGCTGGCCTCGCTGCTGGGGGCGGCACTCTTGTTGGTCGCTGCCGTCCTCGTGGCAGCGGCTGGGGCCACTCCGCCCGGCGGACCGTCGCTGACCAGCGTCCCCGCGGCGAACACGAAGTCCGCGGGCTATGCGCCCGCCGACGTCCTCTCACCCGAGCTGCGGCAGGTCGCGGTCGCCCAGGGCTCGACCCGGCTCGAGAACCCCTCGGCGCTGACCTCCTACTACGGCTACGACAACGATGTTCTGAACAGCGCCGGCCGGCCGGTGATGGTGCCGACGCCGAGCAGCGGCGGCAAAGAGGCGCACAAGACCGAGCCCGACAAGAACACCTATCTCGTCTTCAAGCAGGGTCTGAGCGGAGCCGATCCGAGCTACGACTACGGCACCCACTTCCTCTTCCAGGGCCATGAGGGCGGGGCCGAAGGACATGGCTACATCACCCGCATCAACCTCGATGCCGATGCGGCCCACCGCGTCACCCTGCTCGCGGACCATGACAGCGAAGGCAACCCGCTGGCGACGATCGACGGCTCGACCTGGGACCCGTGGGCGAAGCGCCTGATCTTCACCACGGAGAACTCGAGCGCCCCGACCTACGCGGCGACGCCCGAATCCCCCTCGACGGTCACCGACATCTCAGGTGCGATCGGCCGCGGCGGTTACGAGGGCATCCAGAACGACTCCGACGGCAACCTCTGGATCTGCGAGGACATCGGCGGCGCCGGCAAGTCGGGGACCAAGGCGCGTAAGCCGAACAGTTACATCTATCGCTTCGTGCCGGCCGCCCCGGGCGACCTCGAAGACGGCAAGCTGCAGGTGCTGCGGGTCTACGACGAAAAGGGTGAAGCGATCACGGCGGCGAGCCAGGAAGCGCTCAGCAGCCCCGACCAGATCGCCCTTCACACCTACGGGAAATCGTTCAAGACCAGATGGGTGACGATCCACGACACCGCCGTAAACGGCAGCAAACCGTTCCAGGCGCTGCCGCTGGCGAGGGAAAAGGAAGGGACGCCCTTCAAGCGTCCGGAGAACGGTGTCTTCCAGCCCGGCTCCCACTTCGCGAAGTTCTTCTTCGACGAGACCGGCGACACCAACGCGACCAGCCCGGAGAACCCGATCGGCGGCTGGGGCTCGATCTTCGAATTGAGCCAGAGCGGCCCGAGCGCCGATACCGGCACGCTGCGTCTCTTCTACCTGGGGGACGAAGCGCACGCCGGCTTCGACAACGTCACGTTCCTCTCGCGGAACGCGGTCACCTTCGTCGAAGACGCGGGAGACACCCTGCACGAACAGCGCAACGCACTCGACTCCGGCTGGGTCTGGGACGTCACCAAGGACTACTCCGACCCCGCCAACCAGCCCGTTCGCTGGCTCGCCGAGGGCCGCGACCCGTCGGCGACGCTGGATGCCGACAACGGCGGCTTCGGCTCCAACGAGGGAGACAACGAGATCACCGGCGCGATCGTCTCCGACGGCGACCCGAGCCCGCAGGGGATCCTCGGCGCTGCCGTCCCGGAGCTGGGAACGCCCAAGTGGCGCTGGTTCTACACGCAGCAGCACGGGGACAACACGACCTGGGAAGTGCAGGTCAGCCACCCGTAGCTGGGGCAGGCTGTGACTCGGGAGGCGGTTAGTCTCCCGAGTCATGGTCGTCGGATTCGTCGGTTCCGGAAACATGGCTGCCGCGATAGCGCGGGGGTGGGGCGGAGAGTTCGAGGGGTTCCTGTTCTCCGACAGCGGTTCCGGGCGTGCGAAGGAACTGGCCGAGGAGCTGGGGGGAGAGGTCGCCTCGAACGAGGAGATCGCTCGGCGGGCGGATCTCGTCGTCTTGGCGGTGAAGCCGGGGATGCTGGATGAAGTCGCGCCGTCGCTCCAAGAGGCGAAGCAGGTCGTTTCCGTCCTCGCGGTCGTATCGCTGGAGCGGCTCGAAGCTGCCTTCCCGGACGCCGAGCACGTGCTGCGGGTGATGCCGAACGTCGGCGTCGAGGTGCGCCAGGGCGTGCTCTGCGTCGCCGGCTCTGCCAGCGAGGAGGCGTGGGCGAAGCTGGATCTGCTCGGGCACGTGGTCGAGATCCCCGATTCCGACTTCGACGAGGCGACGGCGATCATGGGCTGCGCGCCGGCCTACCTGGCACTGGCGGTCGAGGCGCTGGCCGAAGCCGGTGCCGAAGCCGGGCTCGATCCCGAGCTGGCGCGGGAGCTGGTGGTCGAGACGACCGGCGGCACCGCCGAGCTGCTGCGCCGCCGCCACCCGGCCGACGTGCGCAAGGCGGTCACCTCACCGGGCGGCAGCACCGAAGCGGGCCTCGAAGCGCTCGACCGCGAAGGCGCCTGGCTCGCCTTCAAAGCCGCCGTCGACGCCTCGCTGGAGCGGATGCGCGGGTGACCCCGCTCGCCCTCAACCGCGGCGACGTCGCTGACTACGTCAGCGCCCTCTTCATCGTCTACGTGATCCTGATCTTCGCCCGGATCGTCATCTCCTTCGTCCCGCGCATGCCCTACCGGCCCTGGCTGCGCTCGGTGCTGGACTTCATCACCGAGACCACCGACCCCTACCTCAACTTCTTCCGCCGCTTCCTGCCGCCGATCGGGGGCGGCGGCTTCGCCCTCGACCTCAGCCCGATGATCGGGCTGATCGTCCTCTTCGTCGCCCAGGCGGTCGTCGTCGGGCTGATCCGCGGGTGAGCTTCGCCACCGCCCGCGCCTGGGCCCTGGCGGCCGCCCTCTGCGGCCTCGTCTTCGCGGCGGACCAAGCGGCCAAGGCGGCGATCGAGGCGCACGTCGTGATCGGCGAATACGTCAAGGTCGCGGGCCCGCTGGAACTGACCCTCTCCCACAACCGCGGCGTTGCCTTCGGCCTCGCCGGCGGGGCGGGGGTGAAGCTGGTCCTGACGACGGCGCTGGCGCTGGCGGTGATCGGCTACCTCTTCGCCCGCAACCCGCAGCGGCCGGGAATGTGGGTCGCGGTTGGCCTGCTCGCCGGCGGCGCCCTCGGCAACCTCGCCGACCGCATCCGCGCCGGCGCGGTGACCGACTTCGTCGCGATCGGCTCCTGGCCCCCGTTCAACCTCGCCGACGTCTCGATCACGCTGGGGGTGCTGCTGATCGTCTTCCTCTACCTGCGCGACGCCGAGCGCGAGGAGCCAAGCGACGATGCAACCGAGCCGGAGGGCGGCGGTGGCTGAGCCCGAGCTGCGGATCGTCCACCTCGACGAGCACCTGGCGGTGGTCGACAAGCCCGCCGGGCTAGTCGTCCACCCGGCGCCGTCCCACCAGGGCCCGACCCTGGTCGACGAGCTGGGCGAGATCCTCGGCGGAGGGGGAGACCCGGAGCGGCCCGGCATCGTCCACCGCCTCGACAAGGGCACCAGCGGCCTGCTGGTGGTCGCCCGCGACGACGAGACGCACGCGGCGCTGCAGGAGGCGGTGCGCCGCCGCGAGGTCGAACGGGTCTACCTGGCGCTGGCCGGCGGCCGCCTCGCCTCCCGCACCGGCACGATCGACGCGCCGATCGGCCGCGCGAGCCGCCAGCGCCACCGCATGGCCGTCTCCGGCGCCGCTTCCCGCGAGGCCCGCACCCACTTCGAGGTGCTAGAGCTGCTGCCGCGCGAGACCTACCTGGAGGCGCGCCTGGAGACCGGCCGCACCCACCAGATCCGCGCCCACTTCGCCGCCATCGGCCATCCCCTCACCGGCGACACCACCTATGGCGGCGCCGAGCGCTACGGCCTCACCCGCCAATTCCTCCACGCCCACCGCCTCGCCTTCCGCCACCCGCAGACGGGAGGGCAGCTCGAGCTCACCTCCCCGCTCCCCGAGGACCTCGCGGTGGCGCTGGAGGCAGCCCACGCCGAGTAAGGCTCCCTCTCTACAATCAGGCGCTGCAAATACGACCCCCGCTGGTAGCGGACCGGATCCTGCCTGGCACGAGCCAGGTCCCGGCGAGCGGAGCGGGGCGCTTCACCAAAACCCGAAAAGGAGATTCACATGGCACAGGCAGAACTGAGAGATCTGCTCGAGGCCGGAGTTCACTTCGGCCACCAGACGCGCCGCTGGAACCCGAACATGCGCCGCTTCATCTTCACGGAGATGGACGGGATCCATATCATCGACCTGCTGCAGACCGAGGCGCTGCTCGAGAACGCCCGCAAGTTCGCCGGCGAGCTCGCGACCGGCGGCGGCACGGTGCTCTTCGTCGGCACCAAGAAGCAGGCCCGCGACACGATCCAGGAATGGGCCGACCGCTGCAAGATGCCCTACGTCAACAAGCGCTGGCTCGGCGGGCTGCTGACGAACTTCAACACGATGTCGGGCCGGATCGCCCGCCTCCACGAGCTCAACGGCTGGAAAGAGGAAGGCAAACTCGACCTTCTGCCGACCAAGGAGCGGATGGGGATGGAGGCCGAACTCGCCAAGCTCGAGTTCAACCTCGGCGGCGTCCGCGACATGGACCGGCTGCCCGACGCGGTCTTCGTCGCCGACCTGAAAACCGAGGAGATCGCGGTCAACGAGGCCGCCCGCCTGCGGATCCCGATCATCGGCTTGGTCGACACCAACTGCGACCCGACGCCGGTCGACTTCGTGATTCCCGGCAACGACGACGCGATCCGCTCCTGCGAGCTGATCATCGGCACGATCGGCGGCGCGATCGAGGAGGGTGCTTCTTCCTGGCGCGTGCAGGAGGAAAAGCGGATCGCCGAAGAGATGGAGCGCCGCAAACGCGAGGAGGAAGAGCGGCGTAAACGGGAGGAAGAAGAGAAAGCGCGGCGGGAAGCCGAGGAGGCCAAACAGGCCGAAGAAGAGGCTGCGAAGAAGAAAGCCGAGGCCGAGGCGCAGAAAAAAGCGCAGGCTCAGGCGGAGGCTAAAAAAGCGCAGGACAAAGCGCAGCAGGCTCAGGCCGCTGAGGCCGCGGGTCCTGCCGCCGCAGGGGACCCACCGTCTCCTGCGCAGCAGGAGACGGTCCCCCCTACGACGTCACCCAGGGCAGAGGCCGAGTCGGCGGACGCTGGAGCTCAGGTTCAGGCCACTCCGGCTGGCGCCGCGATCGAGAGCAAGCAGGCTCCGCCGGAGGCTGAGGTCGCCGAGGTGAAAGAGGAGGCTTCTGAGGAGCAGCCGCCTCCGCCGCCGGCCGAGAGCGCTGAGCCCGCCGCCGCTGAGGAGAAAGCTGAGACTGAGGGAGATTCGAAATGAGCATCACTGCTGCTGACGTGAAAGCGCTCCGGGATCGGACCGGGGCGGCGATGATGGATGCGAAATCGGCGCTGGTCGAGGCCGACGGCGACGTCGAGCGCGCCGTCGAGCTGCTGCGGGTGAAGGGCCAGGCCTCGGCCGCCAAGCGCGAAGGCCGCGGCACCAACGAGGGCGTCGTCGCCTCCTATATCCACGCCAACGACAAGGTCGGGGCGATGGTCGAAGTCCAGTGCGAGACCGACTTCGTCGCCCGCAACGAGGAGTTCAAGGTCTTCGCCTACCAGGTCGCCCTGCACGCGGCCGCGACGGCGCCGCAGTACGTCTCCACCAACGAAATCCCGGAGGCGGAGCGCGAGGCCGAAAAGAAGGTCTTCGAAGAGAAGGCGCGCGAAGAAGGCAAGCCCGACAACGTGGTCGAGAAAATCGTCGAGGGTCAGCTGAGCAAGTGGGCGAGCGAAGTGGCGCTGCTCGACCAGACCCACGTCAACGCCGAGAAGCACGAGGGCAAGACGATCGAGGAGCTGCGGCAGGAGCTGGCGGCGAAAACGGGGGAGAACGTCCAGATCGCCCGCTTCGCCTACTTCCGCGTCGGCGAATAAGCTGCGCCGCAGTGACCGACTCCCCCGAGCCGCGCTTCGGGCGCATCATGCTGAAGCTTTCCGGCGAGGCCCTGATGGGCAGCCAGGACTTCGGCACCGACGCCGCCGAGGTCGACCGGATCGCCAAGCAGGTCGCGGCGGTCCGCGACCGCGGGGTCGAGGTCGCGATCGTCGTTGGCGCCGGCAACATCTACCGCGGCCTCGACGGGGCGGCGAGCGGGATGGACCGCGCCACCGGCGACTACATGGGGATGCTGGCGACCGTGCTGAACGCGCTGACGCTGCAGGACGCGCTCGAGCGCCACGGCCAGCACACGCGGGTGATGTCGGCGATCGAAGTGCAGGAGGTCGCCGAGCCCTACATCCGCCGTCGGGCGATGCGCCACCTGGAAAAGGAGCGGGTGGTGATCTTCGCGGCTGGCACCGGCAACCCGTTCTTCACCACCGATACCGCGGCGGCGCTGCGGGCGCTGGAGATCCACGCCGAGGCGATCCTGATGGCGAAGAACGGGGTGGAGGGGGTCTTCGACTCCGATCCCGCCACCAATCCCGACGCCGAGTTCATCCCCGCGATCACCCACCGCGAGGCAATCGAGCGCGGGCTCAAGGTGATGGACTCGACTGCGCTCTCGCTCTGCATGGACAACGACTTGCCGATCTACGTCTTCAACATGGGCGACGAGCGGAACATAGATAGGATCGTCTCCGGCGAGAAGGTGGGGACGCTGGTCTCCAACAAACCCGCTGCTTAGGAGGAACGGGAACCGGTGGAGCTGATCGACGAACTGCTCGCAGACGCGAAAGAGCGGATGGCCAAATCGGTCGAGTCAAGCCGTGGCGAGCTCGCCACCGTGCGCACCGGCCGGGCTTCGCCGCACCTGCTCGACCGGATCACCGTCGAGTACTACGGCAACCCGACGCCGCTGAAGCAGCTGGCGAACGTCGCCGCCAGCGACGCGCGGCTGCTGACCATCACCCCGTTCGACAAGAGCGCCCTGGGGGCGATCGAGAAAGCGATCCAAGAGTCCGACGTCGGCCTGACGCCGAGCAACGACGGCAACCTGATCCGCCTGCAGATCCCGGAGATGACCGAGGAGCGGCGGCGCGAGATGGTCAAGGTCGTCCACGGCGTCGCCGAGGAGGGCCGGGTGGCGATCCGCAACGTCCGCCGCGACATCATGAGCGACCTCCGCGACCTGAAAAAAGAAGGCGAAGTCGGCGAGGACGAGGAGCGCCGCGCCGAGGAGACGCTGCAGAAGCAGACCGACGAGGCGGTCGCCGAGATCGACTCCCTCCTCAAGGGCAAGGAAGAGGAGATCCTCGAAGTCTGAGGACGGCGGCCCACCGCGTGACCGCAGCCAGATACGTAGCGATCATCACCGACGGCAACGGTCGCTGGGCGCAGCAGCGCGAGCTGCCGGTGGTCGAGGGGCACCGGGCCGGCGCCGACACGCTGAAGGCGCGGCTGCGCGACGCGGCGGAGCTGGGGATCGAGGAGCTGACCGTCTACTCGTTCTCGACCGAGAACTGGACCCGGCCGTCGGGGGAGGTCGAGGGTTTGATGCGGATGTTCGGCGAGCGGATCGCCTCCGAAACGCCCGAGCTGAAGGAGGAAGGCGTGCGGATGCGCTTCATCGGTCGTCGCGAGGGGGTGGACCCGGGGCTGACCCGGCAGATGGAGTGGGCCGAAGCGGAGACGGCCGGCAACGAGCGGATCACCCTTTTCGTCGCCTTCAACTACGGCGGCAGGGCGGAGATCCTCGACGCAGCGCGAAGCTTCCAGGGAGACTCCGAGGAGGAGTTCCGCCACCACCTCTACGCACCCGAGATGCACGATCCCGACCTCCTGATCCGCACCAGCGGCGAGCAGCGCCTCTCCAACTACCTGCTCTGGCAGTGCGCCTACTCGGAGCTGGTCTTCCGCGACGAGCTCTGGCCGGACTTCGACCGGGCCGCGCTGGAAGCGTGCCTGCGCGAGTACGAGACGCGGCAGCGCCGCTTCGGGAGCCGGGCGTGAGCGAGGAGGGGCGCGAGGAGTGGGTGCGGGTCGACCTCTTCGACGACGAGATGCTCGAGGCCGAGCCGCCGCAGCCGCGGCGCCGTGAGCCGCGCAAACCGCGGCGGCGCAAACGCGGGGGGCTGAAAGGGGAGACCGCGAAACGGGTCCTCGTGGCGCTCCCCTGGATCGCCTTCGCGATCGCGATCACGGTCGCCGGCGGGATCGTCTTCATGCTGGCGATGATCGCGATCGGGGTGGTGGCGTTGCGCGAGTTCGCCGCGGTCACCGACCGCTACCGGCCGCTCGTCCTGCCCGCCTACGTTGCCGTCGCGGCGCTGGTGATCGCCGCCCACTTCGGCACCGCCTTCAACGTCCTCTACGTGCTGGCGGCCTCGTTCCCGCTGGTCTTCGCCTTCGCGTCCCGGCCCCAGCACCAGGACAGAGCGACGGTCTCGATCGGGGTGACGCTGCTGGGCGTCCTCTGGATCGGGGTCCCGCTGGCCCACGCGGTCTTCCTCCGCGACCTGCCCAATCATGGGGCGGCGCTCTTGATCGACGTCCTCGTCGGCACCTTCGTCGCCGACACCGCCGCGTACGCGACCGGCCGCATGTTCGGCAGCCACAAGATCACCCCCAACATCTCACCCAACAAGACCCTCGAGGGCCTCGTTGGCGGCTTCCTGATCGGCACGATGGGCTTCTGGTTCGCCGGCCTTTACCAGGACTGGCTCTCGGGAGTGGACGCCCTCCTGATCGGCGCCGCCGTAGCTGCCATCGCCCCGGTCGGCGACCTCTTCGAGTCGATGATCAAGCGCGACCTCGGCACCAAGGACACCGGCACCATCTTCGGCCCCCACGGCGGCCTCCTCGACCGCCTCGACGCCGTCTTCTTCACCGTCGTCGTCGGCTACTACCTCTCGGTGGCGCTGGTCTACTGAGGCGAGTCCGTCGAATTCCTTGTAGAGCAAGGTTTTTCACGGACTCGCGAAAGTCCGTAGAGAAGTAGTCGATTTCACATGCAATGCTCGCCGCGTGTCACAGACCCAGGCGATCTTCTACCGCGACGAAAGCGGCTGCGAACCGGTAGATGAATTCATCGAGGAGCTTCCCGTCAACAGGGCGATGAAGGTCGATGCCTTCATCGATGAGCACTTGAACGGGAGAGCATCAGATGCGCCGCCTCCGGAGTACCCGATCAGCTCGCAGATCGAAGGCGAGCTGCGGGAGCTAAGGGTTCGGTTCGCGAACACCCGCTACCGGATCCTCTATGCGCGATCTGGCAACTTGATCGTTCTTCTGCATGCGTTTGAGAAGAACACCGGGAAGGTGCCGGTTGCCGAGAAGGAGCTGGCGCGGCACAGGATGGACGACTTCAAGCGCAGGATGGACGCTGAGCCACGAACACCTCCACGCGCCGCGGGGCGGGATGCTCCCCCGGTTGGTCGATGATTGACAGATTTATCTATTTAGATAAGCTGCTTCCATGAGCAAAGAAGAGAAACCTGATTTCGGTCCCAGGGGAAGACCGGTGGCCGCCTCCGCGCATGACCGCGCTCAGCGCAGCGGGGCTTACCGAGAAGCCAAAGACGAGTATGCGGCGATTCGCGAGCTGCGAAAGCGGAACTGGATTGCGGCGCATATCCGCGAACGACGGTACGAGCTTGATCTCACTCAGAAGGAGGTGGCCGAGCAGGCTGAAACCTCGCATTCCTTCATCTCGAAAGTCGAGAGCGGCGATCACATGCCGACGATTCCGGTGCTGAAGCGAATCCTCGCCGTACTTGACGAGGAGCTGTTGATCGGCATCGAGCGACGGATTCCCGACGAGAAGCCCGAGCGCGAGGTCGCACCGGCCCCGAAGCTCGCTGCTTGATCGAGTCGCCTGTTCGCCTCCGTATCCTCTGTCAGGCATGAAGAAGGTCCTCGTACTCGGGTCGACCGGGTCTATCGGAACGCAGGCGCTGGAGGTGATCGGGCGCTCGGATGAGCTGCAAGTCGTCGGCTTGGCGGCCGGTTCCGGCTGGGAGACGGCCGTCGAGCAGGCGCGCGAGCATGGCGTTCCTGTGATTGCGCTGGCTGACGAGGAGTCGGCGGAGCGGGCGCGGGGGAGTTGGAGCGGGCGAGTTCTCTCCGGGGAGGAGGGGGTGCGAGAGCTGATCGCTTCTTCGGGGGCGGATCTCGTGCTCAACTCGATCGTTGGCGCCGCCGGCCTCGGCTCGACGATAGTCGCTCTCAGCGAGGGGATCGACGTCGCCCTCGCCAACAAGGAGAGCCTGGTGCTCGGCGGCGAGCTGGTGATGGCGCTGGCCGAGGCGACCGGGGCGCGGCTGCTGCCGGTCGACTCCGAGCATTCCGCCCTCTTCCAGCTGATCGGCGCCGAGGCGCCGGGGACGGTCGAGCGGCTCGTGCTCACCGCTTCCGGCGGCCCCTTCCGCGGGCGAGAGGATCTCTCGGACGTCAGCGTCGCCGACGCCCTCGCCCACCCAACCTGGCGGATGGGGGGGCGGATCACGATCGACTCGGCGACGCTGATGAACAAGGGCTTCGAGGCGATCGAGGCGCACCACCTCTTCGCCGTTTCCTACGAGCGGATCGAGGTCGTCGTCCACCCGCAATCGCTGGTCCACTCGCTGATCCACCTCAACGACGGCTCCTCGCTGGCCCACCTCGGCTACCCCGACATGCGGGTGCCGATCTCCTACGCGCTGCACTATCCCGAGCGCGCCGACGTCGACGTGCCGCAGCTCGACCTCGCCGCCGCCGGATCGCTGACCTTCGAGCAGCCCGACCTCGAGACCTTTGCCTGCCTGCGCCTGGCGCTGGAGGCCGGCCGCGCCGGGGGCACCGCGCCGACGGTCCTCAACGCTGCCGACGAGATCGCCGTCGCCGCCTTCCTCGAGGAGCGGATCCCCTTCACGGCGATACCCGCGGTGATCGAGCGGGTTATGGAAGAGATGCCCGCCCAACCGGTCAGCCACTTCGACGACCTCTTCGCCGCCGATGCCGAGGCGCGCAAACGCAGCCAGGAGCAGGTCAGGGAGCTGGCGCCCGCATGAGCTGGCTCATCGTCTTCCTCGGTTTCTGCTTCCTGATCATCATCCACGAGGCGGGCCACTTCGCCGCTGCGAAGGCCGTGGGGATGCGGGTCGAGCGCTTCTTCCTCTTCTTCGGCCCGACGATCTGGTCGTTCAAACGGGGCGAAACCGAGTACGGGGTCAAATCGATCCCGATCGGCGGCTACGTGAAAATCACCGGCATGAACCCGGAGGAGGACGTTCCTCCGGAGCACGAAGCGAATGCCTACTTCCGCAAGCCGGTCTGGAAGCGGATCGTCGTCGTCGCAGCGGGGCCGGCGGTGAACATCGTGCTCGCGTTCCTGATCCTGGTCGGCGTGTACTCCTTCGCCACTCTTGAAGAAGGCACTCAGTCAGTAGAACGGGTGCTGCCGAAGACCCCGGCCTCAGGTGTCCTGAAGCCCGGCGACAAGATCGTCGCCGTAGACGGGAGCCGCTACCGCAACCTGAGCACGGAGGGCCGGATCGAAAAGTTCCGCGAAGAAATCGGCTCTCACGAATGCGTCGGAGAACAGAAGAAGGGCTGCTTGGCGGCGACCCCTGTGAAGCTCACGATCGAGCGCGGCGGCAAGACCTTGGCCCTGTCGGTCAGGCCCCGCTATGACGCTGCGGCTGGTCAAACGCTGGTCGGATTCGGATTCGCCACCCGGCCGTACACTCTCACCCCCGGCGAAGCGGTCGACCGCGCCTCGGGTGCGATCTGGGAAGTCACGTCGCGAACGGTCCACCTCATCACCCACCTCTTCGAATCGCAACAGCGCAAGCAGGTCTCCGGGGTGGTGGGGATCAGCGACGTGGGGCACCAAGTGGTCGAAACCGGCCTCCAGCAGTCCCTGCTCCTGCTCGCCTTCGTCAGCCTCTCGCTCGGCCTGATCAACCTGTTGCCGATCTTGCCGCTCGACGGCGGCCACATCCTCTGGGCGCTGATCGAGAAACTGCGCGGGCAGCCGGTCTCGCTGCGGGTGATCGAGCGGGCCACGGTGGTCGGCTTCGCCCTCGTCCTGATGCTGATGTTCATCGGCCTCTCCAACGACATCGGCAGGATCACCGGCGAAGGCTTCGAAGTCCGGTAGCGGGCCCGTGCGCTCGGCTCAATAAGCTTCGAACATGGCTTCCAAAAGGCAGATCTTCGTCGGCAACGTGCCGATCGGCGGCGGCGCTCCGGTCGCCGTGCAGACGATGACCAAGACCGAGACCGCCAACCTGGCGGCGACGATGGAGCAGATCCGCAAGGTCGCCGACGCCGGGGCGGACCTGGTCCGCTGCGCGGTGCCGCGCGAGCAGGACGCGGAGGCGCTGAAGACGATCGTGCGGGAATCGCCGATCCCGGTCATCGCCGACATCCACTTCAACCACACGCTGGCGCTGAAAGCGATCGACGCCGGCGCCCACTGCATCCGCCTCAACCCGGGCAACATCGGCGGCCGCGACAAAGTCGCCGAGGTGGCCGCGAAGGCGACCGCGGCCGGGGTGCCGATGCGGATCGGGGTCAACTCCGGCTCGCTGCCCAAGCACCTGCACGCGCTCGAGCGCGAAGCGCCGGTCGAGGCGCTGGTCGCCGCCGCGGTCGAGTTCGTCGAACTGATGGAGGGGCTCGACTTCGAGAACTTCAAGGTCTCGATCAAGTCGACCAACGTGCCGAACACGATCGCCGCCAACCGCCTCCTCTCGGAGAAGATCCCCTACCCGCTGCACCTCGGGGTGACCGAGGCGGGGACGAAATGGGGGGGATCGCTGAAATCGGCAGTCGGCCTGGGGACGCTGCTCGCCGACGGGATTGGCGACACGATCCGGATCAGCCTCTCGACCTTCCACGCCGAGGAGGAGGTCAAGGTCGCCTGGGAGATCCTCAAGGCGCTGCAGCTGCGCGAGCGCGGCCCAGTCCTGATCGCCTGCCCAACCTGCGGCCGCCTGCAGTTCGACATGGACTCGGTGGTGGCGGAAATCGAGCAGCGGCTGGAGAGCTACGAGGAGCCGATCGAGGTCGCCGTCCTCGGCTGTGCGGTCAACGGGATCGGCGAGGCGAGCCACGCCGACTTCGGCATCGCCGGCGCCAAGAACGAGGGCCTGATCTTCGCCGGCGGCAAACCGCTGCGCAAGGTCCCGCAGGCGACCCTCGTCGACACCCTCTTCGAGGAGATCGACAAGTCGCTCGACCGCGGCGGCAAGGTCGAGTTCGACGAGGCCGAGTCCCGCGAGGGCGCGGAGTGGGTCGCCAACATCGAGCGCGAAAACGAGGGTGAACTCACCCCCGAGAAGATTGCCGCGATGGAGGCCGAAGCAGTCGAGCGCGGCGAGTCCGACCGCGTCCTCCTCGACGAGGAGGCCTCACCAACCGCCGGTCGCCGGTTCACGCGCGCCTGAGGGGCAATCGACGGCGCCTGGCGGCGTCCTCGGTCGCTCACGTGCAGAGCACGCTTCGCTTCCTGCGTCCTTGCCATGCTTGCTGCTTGCCCCTCAGTAGCCAGATAGGTTTCCCGGCGTGAGCCGCCTCTCCCAGACCTTCCTGCCGACCCTCAAGGACCCGCCTGCGGATGCGGAGGCGATCTCGCACAAGCTGATGGTGCGGGCGGGGTTGATCCGGCAGTTGGGGGCGGGGTTGTGGACTTATTTGCCGGCGGGGTGGCGGGTGGAGCGGAAGGTCGAGCAGGTCATCCGCGAGGAGATGGAGGCGATTGGCTGTCAGGAGATGCTGATGCCGCTGCTGATGCCGGCGGAGCCGTGGAAGAAGACCGGCCGCTACGCGATCGAGGAGCTGTTCAAGCTCGAGGACCGCAAGGGCTCGCCACTGGTCCTGGCGATGACGCACGAGGAGGCGGTCACGACCCACGTGGCGCGGGAGGTGCGCTCCTACCGCGACCTGCCGCTGATGCTCTTCCACATCCAGACCAAGGAGCGCGACGAGCCGCGACCGCGGGCCGGCGTCCTGCGCACGCGCGAGTTCACGATGAAGGACGCCTACTCCTTCGACCGCGACGAGGAGGGGCTGGCGCGCTCCTACGAGGCGCAGGCGGACGCCTACGGCAAGATCCTCGACCGCTGCGGGCTGCGCTGGTACCGAGTCGAGTCCGACGTCGGGATGATGGGCGGCTCGGGCGCCGACGAGTTCATGGCGCCCTGCCCGGCCGGCGAGGACGAGGTCGCGCTGGCGTCCGGCTACGCGGCCAACGTCGAGATCGCCGCGGCTGAGCCGCAGCCGGTCGAGCTGCCGGCGCCGCTCGACGCGCCGGAGGAGGTCGACACCCCCGGCATGACCAAGGTCGAAGAGGTGGCTAGCCACCTCGGGCTTCCGCACGGCGCCTTCATCAAGACCCTGCCGATCATCGTCGAGGGGCGGGGGATGGTCCTCGTCCTTCTCCGCGGCGACCACCGGCTGAACGAGATCAAGCTACGCAACGGGATGAAAACCGACTTCCGACAGGCCTCCGCCGAGGAGATCGAGGAGCAGCTCGGCCCGGTCGGCTACCTCGGCCCGGTAGGCAGCGGGCTGCCGATCATCAAGGACGCGGCGCTCACCGGCGACTCCTACGTCGCCGGCGCCAACAAGCCGAACACCCACCTGCGCGGTGTCGACCCAAGCCGGGACTTCGAGTCCTACGAGATGGACGTGCGCATGGTCGAGGCCGGCGACACCGCCCCCGGCGGCGGCACGGTCGAAATCGAGCCGGCGATCGAGGTCGGCAACATCTTCAAGCTCGGCACGCGGTACTCGGAGCCGCTCGGCGCCACCTACCTCGACGAGGAAGGAGTGGAACGCCCGATCGTCATGGGCTGTTACGGGATCGGCCCGGCGCGGATCGCCGCCGCCGCGATCGAGCAGCGCGCCGACGAGCGCGGGATCGTCTGGCCGCGGGCGATCGCGCCCTGGCAGATCCACCTCGTCTCGCTGGCGAAGGTTGGGGAGCCCGAGCGAGACGCCGCCGACCGGCTCTACGAAGAGCTGCAGACCGCCGGTGCCGAGGTCCTCTACGACGACCGCGACGCCGGCCCGGGGGAGAAGCTGACCGACGCCGAGCTGCTCGGCTGCCCGCTGCGAATCGTCGCCGGGCGGCGCGGCCTCGCCAAGGGAGTGGTCGAGGCGGTGGAGCGCGCTTCGGGCGCCGAGCACGAGCTGCCCTTGGAGGACGCCGCCGCCCAGGCGCTGTCGCTCCTCGATGACTGAGCACGACCCCTTCGGCCGCGGCCGCGCGCGCCGACTCTTCGGACTCGACCGCAGCGGCCCGAAACCGCGCCAGACGCGCAAGGGGGAGCCGCTGCACCCGTGGACGATCCCCAACCTGGTCGGCTACGCCCGCCTCGCCGCGCTCCCCGTCTTCCTCGTCCTCGCCTACGGCACCGACGACGGCACCTCGGTCGCCTCGGCGATGGTCTTCTGGGCGATCGCCGCCGGCGATTACCTCGACGGCATCCTCGCCCGCGTCACCGGCCAGTACAGCCGCCTGGGAGCGCTGCTCGACCCGCTCGTCGACCGCCTGACGATCCTCTCCGGCGCCGTCGTCTGCTGGAGCTTCGAGCTCTTGCCACGCTGGGCGCTGGCGCTGCTGGCTCTGCGCGAGCTGGCGATGCTCCTGCTCTCCTCCTACGGCCTCCGCCACGGTGTCGACGTCGAAGTCAACTGGCCGGGCCGGATCTCGGTCTTCCCGATCATGGGCGGGATCTTCCTGGCGCTGCTGGCGCCCGGCTGGGTCGCGACGGCGCTGCTGATCTGGGGTCTGGCGATGGCGATCGCCGCCACCGTGCTCTACGCGCAGGAGGGTCTGCGCGCCGTCCGCGCCACCCGTCCTGCAAGCTGAGCTTCAGATGCAGCCAAACCCTTAACCTGCGGTTGAACCTTTGGCGGGCGGGGAGCTATCATCAGCGCTCCGCGCAAACGGAGGCACCGCCTCCTCGAGTTAGGAGCACGATGGAGGACACCTTTCCCGATCTCGGTTCCCTCAGCGACAAGGAGCTGAAGGACATGATCGACAACCTGACGGCGGAGGAGAACGAGATCTCCTACAAGCGGCGCGTCCTGCACGGGAAAATCGACATCCTGCGCGCGGAGCTCGTCAACCGCCTGCGCCACAAACGCGAGGCCGGCGAATCGGTGATCTCCGGCGACGACGTCGAGCAGCTGACCCAGATCCTCGCCGGCAAGACCCAGCCGCTGCCGGAGGACGACTCCGCCGCCTGAGCGGGGTTCGCCATGGCGATCCACTGTCCCGAGTGCGGGTTCGCGAACCCTGAGGGGGCGAACTACTGCCAGAAGTGCGGTGCCTACCTCGGCGGCCCGAAAGAGCCCGGCGAGGAACCGACGACGATGACCTACCGGGTCGACGAGACCGGCGAGATGCAGCCGGTCGACATCGACGAGGTGGTCGAGGAGAGCGGCGCGGCGCTGGTCATCCGCAGCGGCGGCGGCCGCGCCGGGGAGAGCTTCAGCATCGCCGACGAGCGGGTCTCGATCGGCCGCAGCCCCGACGCCGGCGTCTTCCTCGACGACGTCACCGTCTCCCGCAACCACGCGCTGCTGGTGCGCCGCCGCGACGGCCTCTACATCGACGACCTCGGCTCGCTCAACGGCACCTACGTCAACCGGCGGCGAATCGAGTCGCACCGGCTCGCCGACGGCGACGAGATCCAGGTCGGCAAGTACAAGCTGAGCTACCTGGAGAGGTGAGGATGGCCGTGTCCGAGCAGACCGGGCGGGCCGCGGAAGCGCCGAGCAGGCCGCGCAAGGCGCTGACGATCGGCGCCGTCTGCAAGATCCTCCAGAACGAGTTCGACGACGTCTCGATCTCGAAGATCCGCTATCTGGAGGACCAGAAGCTGCTGAGCCCGCGCCGGACCTCCGGCGGCTACCGCCTCTACAGCCAGTCCGACGTCGAACGGCTGCGGACGATCCTGCGCCTGCAGCGCGACGAGTTCCTGCCGCTGCGGGTGATCCGCCAGGAGCTGGCGGCGGGCGGCGACCTCGTGCTCGGCGGCGACGGCGAGCGCAAGCCGGCGGCCGGGGCGGTGCGGCGGGCGATCCTCGTCGACACCTCCCGCGCCTACCTGACGCTAGAGGAGGTCGTCGAGGAGACCGGCGCCCGCGAGGAGCTGATCTCCGAGCTCGAGAACTACGGGATCGTGCAGCCGGAGAAACGCGAGGGCAAGACCGTCTACGACGAGACCGACCGCGAGATCGTCCGTGCCGCCAACGAGCTCTCGCGGGTGGGCGTGGGAGCGCGCAACCTGCGCGTCTTCCGCTCCTCGGCCGACCGCGAGGCGAACCTGCTGGAAGCGCTGCTGGGCCCGTCGCTGCGCTCGCGCAACCCCGAGCGCCGCAAGGAGGCGCTGCAGAGCCTGGAAAGCCTGGCGGCGACGGTCTCGCACTTGAAGCACCTCTTGCTCGTCCGGGACCTGCGCCGGCTGGCGGGCGAGTAGGCGCGGCGCGCTCGGCGCCCGAGGATGGCCCGCGTCACCCGCAAGCGCACCGTCGAGGCGCCGCTCGGCGACGTCTGGAAGCTCGTCTCCGATCCCTACAGCCTGCCGCGCTGGTGGCCTCGGACGGGGCGGGTGGAGAACGTCGACGTCAAGCCCGGGGGCAAGCGGACGCAGTGGACGAAGGTGCTGCAGACCGCCGAGGGGCGCGGCGTGCGCGCCGACTTCCGCTGTGTCAGCTCGGCCGAGCGCGAGCGCTACGTCTGGGAGCAGGAGCTGGAGGGAACGCCGTTCGAACGCCACCTGAAAGCGCTGCGGGTGGAGATCGGCCTGCGCGCGCGCGACGACGGCACCGAGGTCAGCCTGACCGAGGAGCAGACGCTGAAAGGGATGTCGAAGCTCGGCTCCCCCCTGATGCGCCGCGCCCGCGGCGACGTCCTCGACGAAGCGCTCGACGGGATCGAAGCGGCGCTGACGTGACCGCCTGCGGCCTCCTCTCTCGAACTGCATCAAATTTTCCCTCTGGCGGGAGGAGAATTTGATGCAGTTGCCGAGGCGGGACGCGAAGTGGTGGGGGTGGGGAGACCTGGCGGTCGAGCCGGCGCTTGACGGCGAGGCGCTGGGGGTGCTGCGGGAGCGGATCGGGGAGCTGGAGCCTTGGCCGCTGGCGCGGGAGCTGGGGGAGTTCGAGTTGCCGGCGGCGGAGGGGCTGCCGCGGGCACTCGTGGGCGCAGTGGGGGAGGAGAACGTCTTCGTGGGCGACGAGGACCGGCTGCGGCACGCGACCGGGCGCGGCTACGTCGACCTGGCGCGGTTACGGAACGGGGTGTTGGAGGCGGCACCGGACGCGGTCGTCATCCCGCCCGATGCCGAGGCGCTGCGGCGGGTCATCGACGTCTGCGCCGCCGAGGACATCGCGATCGTTCCCTTCGGCGGCGGCACCAGCGTCGTCGGCGGAGTGGAGCCGTTGCGGGGGAACCACGGGCGCCTGATCAGCCTCGACCTCGGGGCGCTGTGCGACGTCGAGGTGGACAAGCACTCTCTCACTGCCCGCCTCGGCGCCGGCCTGCGCGGCCCCGAGGCGGAGGCGGCGCTGGGACGATTCGGCCTCACCCTCGGCCACTTCCCGCAGTCCTTCGAGTACGCGACGATCGGCGGCTTTGCCGCGACCCGCAGTGCCGGCCAGGCCTCGAGCGGCTACGGGCGCTTCGACGCGCTGGTCAGCTCGGTCCGCCTGTTGGCCCCGGCCGGCGAGCTCTCGACGCTCGAGACCCCGCACACCGCCGCCGGGCCGGCGCTGCGGGAGCTGGCGATCGGCTCGGAGGGGGTGCTCGGCGTGATCCCCGACGTGACTGTGCGGGTGCGTCCTGCGCCGGCCGTGAAGCGTTACGAGGCGTGGATGGCGGAGTCCTTCGAGGCGGGAGCGGAGATCGTCCGGTCCCTGGCTCAGGGTCCAGGCCTGCCGGAGATCATCCGCGTCTCCGATGAGGAGGAGACGGAGGGAACGCTGGCGCTGTCAGGCCCGCGCGGCCTCGGCGGCCGGCTCTTCGACCGCTACCTGGGGATTCGCGGCCGCCGCGGCGGCGCCCTCGTCATCATCGGCTTCGAGGGCGACGAGGAATCGGTCGCCCGCCGCCGCGCCCTCACCGTCCGCGCCCTCCGCGAAGGTGGCGCCGCCTATCTCGGCCAGGCCGCCGGCCGCGCCTGGGAGCACGGCCGCTACCAGGGCCCGTACCTGCGCGACATGCTGATGGGGATGGGAGCGATGGTGGAGACGCTCGAGACCTCGCACACCTGGAGCCGCTTCGGCGAGCTGCACACAGCTGTGGGCAACGCGATCCGAGGCGCCCTCGACCAGCAGGGGACCCCGGGCTTCGTCTTCTGCCACCTCTCGCATGCCTACGTCGACGGCGCCTCGCTCTACTTCACCTTTATCTCCCGCGCCCGCCGCGGCGCCGAGCTGGAGCAATGGGCGGCTGTCAAGCGCGCCGCCTCCGAGGCGATCGTCGCCCACGGCGGCACGATCACCCACCACCACGCGGTCGGCCGCGACCACGTCCCCTACATGGAGACCGAGGTGGGGAGGACCGGCATCGAGGTCCTGCGGGCGGTCAAGGAGCAGCTCGACCCCGGGAACATCATGAACCCCGGCAAGCTCCTGCCCGAGTAGCTACTTGCCTTCTTCTTTGCGGGAGGCGGCGCCGACGATCGGCCCGGTGACGGCGCCGCGCAGCACCGGGGTGCCGGTGTAGACGGGCGCCTTCTTTTCCTTCGTCGCCTCGGCCAGTGAGGCTTCCAGCTGCGAGTTGTCGGTCCGCGTGATCGCGATCTGGTCGAAGGTTTCGTTTGCCAGGTAGGCGAGGACTTCGACGGGGACTTCGACCTGGGCGCTGATCTTGCCGTCCTTGCCGACTTCGGTCGAGGCAAGCGGCAGCATTTTCGTTTCCGAGGCCGCGAGCCAGATCGTGTACCCCTCGCTCTTGCCGGTCGGTTCCAGCCCCTGCGCGAAGACCTGCAGCGCCAGCTTCTTCTTCACCCGGCCGAAGACGGCGAGCCCCGACGCTTCGCTGCCGTCGACCGGGTTGAGTTCGGCCTTGGTGACTTCCTTGCCCTGTTTCGCCGCCGCTTCTTCGAGCGCGCTGTTGGCACTTTCGCCAGAGGCAGAGGTCGTGGTGGTGTCGGAGCTCGAGCCGCCACTGCTGCTGACGAGCAGGATCACCACGAACAAGACGACGATCGCCACCCCCGCCAAGATCGCCCACAGCCCTCTGTTCTCCAGCAGCTTCGCTTCATGCGCGATCTCTTTCGGCCCATGCCCGTGCTCGTGGTGCGGGATCGGTTTAACCGGCTCAGCTTTCGGCTTCTGCTCTTCAGTTGAAGGCGCCGACTTCGGAGGCTTGGGCGGCGGAATAGAAGGAGCCGGAATCCCTTCTGCTTCGAGATCCGCCGCAGCCCGCTGCGCCCGCGCATGGACCTCCTCAACCGAGATTCCCATCAGGGCTGAAAGATCGTCGTACCCCTGCTCGCCCCGCTGCGCGAGCAGCCGCAGGATCGCCTTCTGGTCGTCGCTGAGCGGCACCGATGGGAAGCCTATTAGGGTGCGGGGCGTGAACGAGGGAGCTGGGATTAAGAAGCCGTCTCATTTCGACGAGCTGATCGGGACTGAGTGGTTGAGCCAGGACCCCGACGACGCTCGTGTCCGGATCTCGATGCGGGAGGAGTTGGCGCAGCCGTTTGGGCTGATGCACGGCGGCGTGATGTTGACCCTGGTCGATAGCGTCTGCTCCTGGGCGACCGCCGGCGCCGTCTACGACGATGGGATGGCGGCGATGGGGCAGTCGATCAACCTCAGCTTCGTGCGGCCGATCACCGCGGGCTCTGCTGAAGTGAGGGCCAAGGCGCGCCACCGCGGCCGTACCACCTGGCTCTGGGAGGCGGAGGTCCTGAACGCCGAGGACAAGCTCTGTGCGATGGCGCAGGTGACGATCGCGGTGCGTCCGCGCCCGTCTTAGCTAACCGCCAAACCGATTCGTAATTGGCAGGCGCCTGTCCTTGCCGAACGCCTTCGGCGTGATCCGGATCCCCGGCGCCGCCTGCCGTCGCTTGTACTCGGCGCGGTCGACGAGGCGGATCACCTCGTCGACGGTCTCGGCCGGCATCCCGGCGGCGATCATCTCCTCGCGCCCCTCGTCGCGCTCGACGTAGCTCTCGAGGATGCGGTCCAGCAGCTCGTAAGGGGGCAGCGAGTCCTCGTCGCGCTGGTCGGGGCGCAGCTCGGCCGAGGGGGCCCGCTCGAGCACGCTCGCCGGCACCAGCTCGCGCCCCTCGCGCTCGTTGCGCCGCCGCACCAGCTCGTAGACCAGCTGCTTCGGCACGTCCTTGATCACCGCGAAGCCGCCCGCCATGTCGCCGTAGAGGGTCGCGTAGCCGACCGACATCTCGCTCTTGTTGCCGGTCGTCAGGACCAGCCAGCCGTGCCGGTTGGAGAGCGCCATCATCAGGTTGCCGCGGATCCGCGCCTGGACGTTCTCCGCCGTCAGGTCCGGCTCGGAAGGTTTGGTCGGGTCGCGCGGGACCGCCGTCTCGGGCTCCTCCAGGTAGCCGCTCAGCGCCCGCTCGTAGCTCTCCATCATCGGCCCGATGCCGATCTCGATCAGCTCGCAGCCGAGGTTGCGGGCGATGTCCCGCGCGTCCTGCTGGGTCTCGGGGCTGGAGTGGGGGGAGGGCATGACGACGCAGGTCAGCGCCTCCGGCCCGACCGCGTCGGCGGCGAGCATCGCCACAAGCGCCGAGTCGATCCCGCCGGAGAGGCCGACGCCGACGTGCTTGAAGCCGTTCTTGCGGACGTAGTCGCCCAGGCCGAGGGCCAGCGCGCCGTAGACCTCGTCGAGGTCGGAGAGGGGCTCCTCGAGCCGGCAAGGACCCGAGTGCGGGACCTCGCAGATCAAGAGCTCCTCCTCGAATTGCGCCGCCCGCGCGATCACCGAGCCGTCGGGAGCCGTGATCAGGCTCTGGCCGTCGAAGACGAGCTCGTCCTGGCCGCCGACCAGGTTGCAGAAGGCGAAGTAGGCGCCGTAGGCGCGTGAGCGTTCGCAGAACATCATCTCGCGCTCGCGCCCCTTGCCGCGATGGTAGGGCGAGCCGGAAGGGTTGGCGATCAGGCGCGCGCCCGCCTCCGCCTCGGCCTGCGCCGGCCCCCCCGGCAGCCAGACGTCCTCGCAGATCGTCAGCCCGGTCTTCTCGCCGCCGACCTCGATCGACATCGGCTCGCCGCCGGGGATGAAGTAGCGCTGCTCGTCGAAGACCGCGTAGTTGGGGAGCCGGTTCTTGCGGTAGACCGCCTGCACGGCGCCTTCGGCGAGGACGGCGGTCGAGTTGTGGGCGCGGCGGGCGTCGTCGTGACCGGCGGCCGGCTCGGCGAAGCCGACGAGGGCGGTGATCCCGCTCGCCTCTTTAGCCAGCGCCTCGACCGCGCGCTGGTTGGCGGCGAGGAAGTGGCGCTTCAGGTAGAGGTCCTCGGCCGGGTAGCCGGGGATGCAGAGCTCGGGGAAGATCACCAGCTCGGCCCCCTCGTCGCGGGCGCGCGCCATCCACTCCGCCACCTTGGCGGCGTTGGCGTCGATCGCGCCGACGGTGGGGTTGATCTGGGCGAGGGCTACGCGCATCGCGGCTCGCGGTCGCTCATACCCGAAGTATCCCGTCTGCATCCCCAGAGCTACTTCTCGGCCTCGGTAGGGTTGATGAAGCAATGCGGAACCGTCGGCGCCACCTGGTCGGGACCACGTCGGCGGTGCTCCTCTTGGCCCTCGCCGCAACGCCCGCTGCACAGGCGGCGATCGACGTAGCGCCCGCCAGCCTTGCCTCCGTGTCGCAGAAGCCTTTCATCATGCCCGAGGAACGGCCGACCGAACACCGCTCGCGGCCGACCGACAACCCGGACCCGAACCGCAACGCCTACTCGGTGCCGGAGGCGAAGAACTCGCCCGCCTGCTCGCGCCACTTCTGCGTCCACTGGGTCGACCAGGGCCTCGACGCCCCCGACCTCACCGACAAGAACGGCAACGGCGTCCCCGACTTCGTCGAGCGGGTGCTGCGGGTCGCCGAACACGTCCACCAGGTCGAGAACGACGAACTCGGCTGGCGCGAGCCGCGCAGCGACGGCCGCAAGGGCGGGCGCAACGGCAAGACCGACGTCTACCTCTCGCAGATCGGCGGCGAACTGTTCGGCTACGCGGCGCCCGACCGCGGCCAGGCGACCAAGCAGCACCGGATCCCGCGGCGGCTGCACGGCTACCTCGTCCTCGACAACGACTACAGCGCCTTCGAGTTCCCCGGCACCAAGCCGCAGAACGACCTCGAGGTCACCTTCGCCCACGAGTACAACCACATCCTCCAGTTCGGCTACGACGCCTACCAGGACCCGTGGTTCGCCGAGTCGAGCGCCACCTGGATGGAGGACCAGGTCTACAACGGCATCGACGACTACCTGCGCTACGTGCGCCGCTGGGTGAAGCTGTGGGAAACGCCGCTGACGACGAGCTCGATCAAGATGTACGGCAGCGCCGTCTGGAACCAGTGGCTGGCGCGCCGCTACGGCGAGTCGATCATCCGCAAGGCCTGGGCGGGGGCGATCCACGCCAAGCCCGGCGGCTTCTCGGTCGCCAGCTACGAACGGGCGATCCGCGCCGCCGGCCCCTCGGACTTCAGCCTCGACTTCACCAGCTTCGCCGCCGACACGGCCGAGTGGCGGACGGGGAAGGGGTTCCGCGAGAGCTATCTCTTCCCCGACATGCCGCGCCAGGGGCATCTGCCGCTGAACGGCCACCCGCTGACGCGGTTCCTCAATCACACGACCTTCCAGCTGCTGCGGCTGCGCGCGGGGAGCGGGCGCGCGGTTGTCGTACATGTGACCGCGCCGCAGGGGACGGCGGCCGGGCTGGCGCTGGTCGGGCGCCTCGGCAGCGAGCGGCACGGGCGCGAGATCTCCCGCGTCGACTTCAAGCAAGGGGGAGGGCGGCTGACGGTGCGGCTCTCCCGTCCCGGCCGCTTCAAGCGGATCACCGCGGTGGTCGTCAACGCCGACGGCAGGGCGAAGGGCTTCAGCGCCCGCCGCCTCGACTGGCTCTACCTGACCGACGGGCTGCCGTTCGAAGTCAGCGGCGAACTGCTGCGGTAGCTACGAGCGCGACTCGGCGGCGACCGGCCCGGAGCCGTTGGTCGAGGCCGCCGCCGCGGCTTTGGCCTTCGGTTTCTTCGCCTTTTTCTTGGCCGCGCCCTTGGGGGCGGTCGCCATGACCTCCTCGGTCGCCGCCTCGAGGTCGAGGGCGAAGCTGTCGAGGTCGGCCATCGCGTCGTAGTCGCCGACGAGGCCGAAGTTGACCTGGCCGTTGTAGGACATGATCCCGACGCAGAGCGCCTGGCGGCGGGCCAGCGGCACCATGGGGAAGATCGACTCCATCCTGCGGCCGAGCACGTAGAGCGGGAACTGCGGCCCCGGCACGTTGGTGACGACGAGGTTGAAGAAGCGCTGCGCCGGCTGCAGGCGGGCGGCCTGCGAGGCGATCGTCCCGGGCGCGAAGTCGGTCAGTTTGGTGAGGATCTCGGCTCCGACCGCCTGGCCGGAGGACTTGAGGTCGCCCATCTCCCGCGTCATCAGGTGCAGGCGCTCGACCGGGTCTTCGCACCAGACCGGCAGCGGCGCGAACATCGCCGTGATTCGGTTGCCGAGGGCGCCGTGCTCCTCTTCGGCGCGGACGCTGACCGGCACCATCGCCCGCAGCGTCAGCCCCTCGGTGTCGTGGCCGCGGGCGCGCAGGTACTTGCCGAGGGCGCCGGCGACGATCGAGAGGATCACGTCGTTGACGGTGCCGCCGTGGGCGTTCTTGACCCGCTTCAGCTCTGCGAGGTCCGCCTGGGTCATCTGGAAGCGGCGGTGGGGGCCGATCTCGACGTTGAAGACGCTGTTGGGGGCGGCGATCCCGGCGGTCACCGCCTTCGAGGTGGCGCCGATGCCCTGCAGCACCTGGCGCGGTCCGCGCAACGCCGCACGGAAGCCGCGATAGATCTCTTTCGGGCTCGTCATCCGCTCCTTCAGCGCTTCGGAGAGCAGCTGCACGTCGGTCGGTTCGGGGGAGGCGAGCCACGGCGGCGCCTTGTCGGGCCTGCCCTGCGGCTCGGGGTCGAGGTCGAAGAGGACGGTGGTGATGTCGACGCCGGAGACGCCGTCGACCAGCGCGTGGTGGCTCTTGCCGATGATCGCGAAGCGGTCGGCGGTCAGGCCCTCGACCAGCCACAGCTCCCAGAGCGGCTTCGAGCGGTCGAGCTGCTGGGAGAAGATCCGCGAGGCGAGGTTGCGCATCTGCTCGTCTGAGCCCGGCGCCGGCAGCGCGGTCTGGCGCACGTGGTACTCGAGGTTGAGGTGCGGGTCGTCAACCCAGACCGGCCGGCTCTGGCCGAAGGGGACGAAGCGCAGCTTCTGGCGGAAGCGCGGGACCAGGTGCAGGCGCGAGGCGATGTGGTCGCGGAATTCCTTGTGGGTGGGCGCTTCGCCTTCGAAGATGCTGACCGAGGCGACGTGCATATGGGCGCCGGAGCGCTCCAGGTGGAGGAAGGAGGTGTCCAGGCCGCTGAGTCGTTCGGGCTTCGTCATGGGGACATGGTCGCACAGGTGTCCAGGGGTGGTGTGAACGACCCGAACGGCTCCGGAAGCCAAATTTCAAGGAACGTTGCAGTATTTGCTTTTTATGAGTTCTGTGTGCGTCTGCTCACAATTGCGCTCCGAAGACCCGCCTAGCGTGTTCTGCCAGAGAACGAGCTAAACGACCTGCCGAGTCCTTCGCGCCCAGCGCGGGGGAGCGGGGGACCCACTGCCGCGCCAGGCGCGGCCGGGGCGAATCGGGTGGCGAGCCGCCCGTAGCTGGAGCCGGAGGTGCCGGCGACTGCGAGCCCGTCAGCTAACCCCGTAGGCGGACAGAAAGCGAGCTGACGAATCAATACGCACATGCGAAAACTCCTGCCCGCGGTGGCGGCTGCCGCTGCGCTGTCGATCGGCCTGGCGCCGGCGGCTGCGCAGACCGGTGGCCATCGGCACCACGAGCGGTCGCGCTCCCACGTCACCCTGCACCTCTCGACGCACTCGGTGCTGAAGGGGAAAGGGCTGACGATGCGCGGCAAGGTGCGGCCGAGTGGCCGGCACCGGGTCAAGATCGTCTTCCGCGGCCCCGACAGGGGCGTGCGCGGGGTGACGACGAAGGCCAACGGCACCTTCGCCCTGCGCTGGGTGCCCGGCCGGACCGGCAGCTACGCGGTTCGCGCCTTCGGCGTGCACGATCGGCAGACGACCGGGTCGAAGAGCCCCGGGCGCAAGCTGACGAGCTACCGCCTCGCCGGGGCGTCCTACTACGGCCCGGGTCTCTGGGGCAACGGCGTCGCCTGTGGCGGGACGCTGGAGCCGGGGACGATGGGCGTGGCGAACAAGACGCTCCCCTGCGGGACGAAGGTGAAGCTGCGCTACCACGGCCGCACCGTGACGGTGCCCGTGATCGACCGCGGCCCGTACGTCGCCGGACGCGACTACGACCTGACCGAGGCCGTCAAGGAGAAGCTGGGCTTCCCCGGCGTCGGCACCGTGATGGCAAGCCGCTAGCGATTCGCCTGTTCCTTTTGGTCGCTATGCGCCCCTAAGGAACAGACAAGCCGAGCTGGAGCTGGCCGTCGGTCGGCTCCGGCTCGGTCGCTTCGCCTTTATCGCCGTCGCCGAAGGAGGCGACGCGCACCCCGAGCAGCCGCACCGGCCGCTGCGGGTCATAGGCACGCAGGAGGTCGAGCGCGATCGGCCCGACGACCGCTGGATCGTTGGTCGGCCGGTCGATCGTGTGGGAGCGGGTGACGTTGGTCCAGTCGTCGAGCCGGATCTTGATCCCGATCGTGCGCCCCTCGAGCTCGCGCTTGCGCAGCCGCTTGCAGAGCTCCTCCGAGAGCTCGTGCAGGTGGCGCTCCAGCTCCGACCGCTGAGTGACGTCGACGTCGAAAGTGATCTCGGTCGACTGCGACTTGGTCTCGTGTTCGGGTGTGACCGGGGTGCTGTCGAGAAGGTTGCCCCGCGCGTGCAGCCAGGCGCCCGAGCGAGGGCCGAAGGTCGATTCCAGCTCCCCCCGATCCCGCTGCCGCAGGTCGGCGAGCGTGTTAATCCCCATCGATTCCAACCGCGAGACCGTCTTCGGCCCGATCCCGGGGATGAGACCGGGGGAGTGGTCGGCAAAGCGCTCAAGGGCTTCGTCCCGCGAAAGCACCACCAGCCCCCGTGGCTTGCCGAGCTCGCTGGTGATCTTGGCGAGCATCCGCGACTCGGAGATCCCCACCGAGCAGGTGAGATGCGTCTCCACCTGGATCTCGTTGGCAATCCGTCGCATCACCGCCTTGGGCGAGAAGAGCCCCGTCAGATCCAGATAGGCCTCGTCCAGCCCCACAACCTCGACCACCTCGGCATTGCCCCGCAAGATGTCCATCACCTGCCCCGAAGCCTCCCGATAAGCCGGAAAGTCCGGTTTCAAATAGACGGCGTCAGGCAACCGCCGCCGAGCCACTGCCGCTGGCATCGCGCTGTGAATCCCCGCCAACTTCCGCGCCTCATAGCTGGCCGTAGTAACCACCGCCCGTGGCCCCGATCCACAGACCACCACCGGCTTCCCCTTCAACTCAGGCCGCCGCCGCAACTCCACCGACGCATAGAAGGCGTCCATGTCGAGATGGGCAATCGTCCGCTCGTCGAAGCTCACCCGTCGATCGTAGGGAGGCAACGAGACGAGAAGTGGGCCGTTTCGGGTGGCTTCTAGAGGCAGGCTCAAAAAGCGGATCGGCGCCCGTGGGCGGTTAATCCAGGCAGCCGGTGCCGAGGCCGAAGGCGGCGAAGAGGAGGACGAAGATGCCGACCGGAATCAGCATGGTGTCGGCGACCGCCACGAACGCCGCCCGCTCCACGCCGTCCTCGGCCCTGCTGAGAGCGGTGGCCACCGCCAGCAGGTAGAGCCCGGCGATGGCGACGATCACGACCATGGCGGCGGTGTCGTTGCCACCACCGCCACACACCGCCAGAACGAGATCGACCCCCATAACTGACGGTGTCTTCGGCATCTCTCTTTCACGCCTTAGCGATCTGGACGCCTAGACTCCCCATATGGCGTCCCCGGAGGCGAAGAACCTCGAGGCGATCTCGAAGGCGATCGACCAGCACAACATGAACTGCCCGTTTCCGGCGGCAGAGGTGCGGATGAACCCGTTCGAGGTCGAGCGGCTGGGGTGGGACTCGATCCGGGGGTTGCCGGTGGTGCCGGATCCGGAGATCGGGACGGGGCGGTTCCGGATCGTTTGTTCGCGGGACTTGGAGGACGACGGGCTGGAGATCGTCGAGGCCGTCGGGCAGGAGCTGGAGACGGTCGCGCCGACTCGGAACTGAGCGCGAGTCTGTGAAAAGTCCGCTTGAGGCGGAGTTTTTACGGACTCGGCATTCAGATCTGGTTCCAGAAGTCCAAGCCCGAGCTTTCGAGCCAATTCTGGGCTTCGATGTTGAGCTGGGTGATGTCGCCGCTGAGGATCAGGAAGCCCATCGCGATCAGGATCATGCCGCCGACGGCGACGATCGCCTGGTAGTGGCGCTTGACGACGGCGAAGGCGGTGGTCATCCGCGAGAAGGCGAGGGCGGTGAGGATGAACGGGATCGCCAAGCCCGCCGAGTAGACGGCGAGGAGAAAGGCGCCGTGGGCAGCCGAGCCGGTCACGGCGGCGGCGGAGAGGATGGCCCCCAGGGTCGGCCCGATGCACGGCGTCCAGGCGATCGCAAAGGCGGCGCCGGCGACGACCGGGCCGCCTCTGCCGGCCCTGGAGAGCAGCGCGTCGACGTGCCACTCCCGATTCAGGCGGGTGATGAACAGCGAGCCGACGAAGAGCAGGCCCATGGCGATGATCAGCGCTCCCGAGATCTTCGTCAGCAGGTGCTTGTTGTCCTGGAGGAAGGAGCCGATGCCGGTGCTCGCCAGCCCCAGCAGGATGAAGATCGTCGAGAAGCTGGCGACGAAGATCAGGCTCGGGCCGAGCACCCGGCGCCAGCCCGCCTCGTCGAGCTCGGCGGCTGAGACGCCCGTCACCGCCGACAGGTAGCCCGGCACCAGCGGCAGCACGCAGGGGGAGAGGAAGGAGACGATCCCCGCGGCGAGCGCGGCCAAGATCCCCACCCCCGAGGCGGGATCGGTGCTGACTGCAAGAGGAACCACTGCCTCCAGATTACTGGCCGCCTGCTCGCCGACGGCCGCGGCGCGCTAGATTTGGCCAGCCAGCCAAACCGCCGCGCGGGAAGCGGGGGAGACAGGAGCGAGGAGTTGAGCAACAAGACGTACGTGATCGGGGTCGGGATGACCAAGTTCGAGAAGCCCGGCACCAAGGAGGGCGACTACCCCGACTGGGCCAAAGAGGCGGGGGAGAAGGCGCTCGCCGACGCCGGCATCCCGTACGAGGACGTTGAGCAGGCCTACGCCGGCTACTGCTACGGCGACTCCACCTACGGCCAGCGGGCGCTCTACCAGCTCGGCCTGACCGGGATCCCCGTCGTCAACGTCAACAACAACTGCTCGACCGGCTCCTCGGCGCTGTTCCTGGCGCGGCAGGCAGTCAAGGGCGGCCTCGTCGAGTGCGCGCTGGCGCTCGGCTTCGAGAAGATGGAGCCGGGCTCGCTCGGCGTCAAGTACACCGACCGCACCAACGCGCTCGACAAGCACGCGATGCGGATGTTCGAGATCCGCGACCCCGAGCAGTCGCCACCCGCGCCGCAGATGTTCGGCAACGCCGGCCGCGACCACATGCAGAAGTACGGCTCCGAGCCCGACCACTACGCCTGGATCGGCTGGAAGAACCACAAGCACTCGGTCAACAACCCCTACGCCCAGTTCCAGGACGAGTACTCGCTGGAGGACATCAAGGCGGCGAAGATGATCCACGACCCGCTGACCAAGCTGCAGTGCTCGCCGACCTCCGACGGCTCGGCCTGCGCGATCGTCGCCTCCGAGCGCTACGTCAAGGCGCACGGGCTCGGGGGACAGGCAATTGAGATCGCCGGCCAGTCGATGGTCACCGACCTCAGCTCGACCTTCGACGAGAACGCCGACTGCATGACGATCGTCGGCTCCGACATGTCGAAGACCGCGGCGAAGATCGCCTACGAGGAAGCCGGGGTGGGGGCCGAGGAAGTCGACGTCTGCGAGCTGCACGACTGCTTCAGCGCCAACGAGCTGATCACCTATGAAGCGCTCGGCTTCGCGGCCGAGGGCGAGGCGCACAAGCTGGTCGAGGAAGAAGCGACCACCTACGGAGGCAGCGGCCCGGTCGTCAACCCCTCGGGCGGGCTGATCTCCAAGGGCCACCCGCTGGGCGCGACCGGCCTGGCGCAGTGCTCGGAACTCACCTGGCAGCTGCGCGGCGAAGCCGACAAGCGCCAGGTGGAGGGCGCGAAGACCGCCCTGCAGCACAACATCGGCCTCGGCGGCGCCGCCGTGGTCACCGTCTACAAACCGGCGGCCTAGGGACGGTCGCCGCAACAGAGGAGGAGCACGATGGCGAAAGAGCGGCGGCAGTTGAGCGGCAGGGTCGTGGCGATCACCGGCGGCGCGCGCGGGATCGGCAAGGCGACGGCCAGGGCGCTGGTCAACAAAGGCTGCCGCGTCGCCATCGGCGACCTGGACCTCGAGCTGGCGGAGAAGACCGCGGCCGCGCTCGGCGGCGGCACGGTGGCGCTGCAGCTCGACGTCACCGACCGCGCCTCCTTCGAGCGCTTCCTCGACGAGGCCGAGCGCGAGCTCGGGCCGGTCGACGTCCTCGTCAACAACGCCGGGATCATGCCGGTGACTGCGTTCGCCGAGGAGAGCGACGACTCGATCCGCCGCCAGCTCGACGTCAACGTCTACGGCCTCGTCGTCGGCACCCAGCTGGCGATCGCGCGGATGCGGCCGCGCCGCAGTGGCCACGTCGTCAACGTCGCTTCCTCGGCGGGGAAAGCCGGGGTGCCGGGGATCGCGACCTACTCCGGGACCAAGCACTTCGTCGTCGGCTTCACCGAGGCGGTGCGGGCCGAGCACCGCGACGACGGCATCGAGTTCTCCTACGTCATGCCGGTCACGGTCAACACGCAGCTGATCGAAGGGCTGCAGGACCAGCGCGGCGTCAAACGGGTCGAGCCGGAGGACGTCGCCCGCGAAATCGCCGAGGCACTGGAAACCGGGAAGGTTGACGTCTACGTCCCGCGGCAGCTGCGGGCGTCGGTGGTCGTCGGGACGATGCTGCCGCGCCGGGCGCGCGAGGCGCTGGGCCGCTTCATGGGAGTCGACAAGATCATGACCGAGGTCGATTCGAGCGCCCGTCGCGCCTATGAGGAGCGTGCAGCGGCCGGCAAAAACGAGTCGTCAGCGGCGCAACCAGAGGCGCAGGAGGAGACGCCGGCGCCCGCACGACAGGACGCAGCTTGAACGATTGCTGGATCGAGGCCGTTATACGGACCACAATTCAGCAATCCCACCAGTCACAAAGGAGACCCAGTCATGGGACGGATCTACGACGCGACGTGGGGCCGGATGTTCACGGCCGTCTACGACCGCGGTTTCAAGGCAACCGAGGAGGCAGGGCTGCGGGAGATGCGCCACGAGCTGCTGGCGCAGGCGCGGGGGAGGGTGCTGGAGCTGGGGGCGGGTACCGGCCTCAACCTCGAGCATTACCCGCAGGAGATCGAGAGCCTGACCTTGGTCGAGCCCGACCCGCACATGACCAAGCGCCTCCGTCCCAAGCTCGCGCAGATGGGGCGGGAAGCCGAGGTGGTTGAAGCGCCGGCCGAACGGCTGCCGTTCCCGGACGATTCCTTCGACACCGTCGCTGTGACGCTGGTTCTCTGCACGGTCCCAGACCAGGATGCGGCGCTCACCGAGATCGCGCGGGTCCTCAAGCCCGGCGGGCAGCTCCTCTTCCTCGAGCACGTCCGCTCCCACGATCCGGGGGCCGCCAAGTGGCAGGACCGCCTCGAGGGTCCCTGGCGCTTCCTCGGCGATGGCTGCCACTGCAATCGCGACACCGCTGCGGCGATCATCGCCTCGCCGCTGGAGATGGATGGGGTCGAGCACGACAGCCTGCCGAAGGCGCCGCCGATCGTCAGGCCGCTGATCCGTGGCCGCGCCCTCTTGTCGAGGTAAGGCTCAAGAAGCTGCGGCGCCTGCCGATGCTCAGCCTTGATGTCTTTAGAAGTCGACTTCCCGGCGGGACCAGTCGCCGATCGCCTGACTCTTTGGCCGGTTGACGACGGCCGCTACGGCCTCGACGCCGTCTTCCAGGGCGCCTCCGGCTACGAACGCTGCGAAGAGCACGAGCGGGCGCTGAAAGCGATCGGCGTCAAATGCAAGCTGCTCCAGAACATGGACAGCTCCTGGTCGCTCCGCTTCGGCCCGCTGACGGCGATGGAGGTGGGCCGAGCCGTCTCCGCCTTCGTGAGGTAGGGCGTTATGTCTACTCGTCGGGGTACTCGACGTGCAGCGTGTGTACTAGGTCGTAGAGGAGGTAGGGCAAAAGCGCTACCAAGAAGCCGAGGAAGCCGATCGAGAAGATCGTCCAGACGATCCCAACGGCCGCGAAAAAGCTGGATGGATCCTCGGGCGTCACTAGAGCGATGGCACTGAGGATGCCGAGGGCACTGCAGAACCCGATTCCCGCAACGAAGCCGACCCACTTTTCACGCCGTCCGCCACGCGTCCTCGATTCTTTTACGAACCAGGACATCTCGATGGCGTAAGCGACCAAAAGGGTCGCGCCAATTTGGGCGATATCCGATAACGCTTCGCTCGACAGACTGAGGTGGCCCTCAAGGACGATGGCGCCTGCAATCGAGAATGCCCCGGCAGTCATGAACCCCACTGCGGTTGCGAAGCCTCTCGAGAAGGAAGACATAGGACTGAAGAGGCTACGAGGGGTTGAGGACGTTCCCTGAGCAGACCTAACGCACGATAATGGTGGTTATGTCAACTTGAGACAGAGAAGCTGGGAACGGTCCTAGTGCGCACCTTCGATTGCTTCTTCCAGGGCTTTAGTCGAGGGCGCCTTGCCCACAACTTCGAGTTCTTCATTCAACTTGGGTCCTCGGACCGTGAAGGACGGTGAGCTGTTGAGGCCGACGTTCTGGGCTTCTTCTGTGTTTTCTTCGACCCACTGCGTCAGGTTCTGCCGGTCGGCGTTCCATTTTTCGAGGTTCTTGACCCTGGCGGCCTTGGCGATCGCTTCGAGGAAGCCGTCGTCGGCAGCGTAGCCTGAATTTTCTTTTCCCTGGTTCCTGTAGAAGATCCCGATGTAGTTCCAGCCACGCCCCTGCAGGGCGGCAGCCATCGCGGCGGCGCCGGCGACGATCGACTGTTCGCCGACGTTCGCCATGAACCGAAAGTCGATCCTGCTCGCGCCGTGCTTGACCTGCTTTTCGATGATCCGCGGCAGGACGTCTTCTGCATAGTGCTTGCAGGCACGGCACTGCAGATCGCTGTAATCGACCGTTTCGACTGGCGCCTGGGGATCGCCTATGACGGCCGCGTTCTGTGGATATCCCGCGAAGAACTTGTTTACGGCGGCTACGCCCTCGAGCTTCTTGTCGAAGGTGCCGTCATTACCGGAGGAGTTGACGACGATGAGCAGGACGACTGCTACCAGAACCAGGAAGCCTGCGGCTCCCAGCCAAAGCAGTCGTGGTTGACGATCGAGGAAGCCCACCGCATTGAAGATACGGAATTCGTGTAAAAGCGGACCCGGCGCGAAGCTCGCAACGAGTCTGGTGGGCCTTTAGGCCGCCGCGTCGATTGCTTCTTCGATCCCCCCCGTGGATTCAGGGGTGCCAAGCGGTTCTACGCCCTTGCTGCCGGGGCCGCGGATAGCGAATGAAGGCGTGCCGGTGAAGCCGAGGCTCTGTGCTTCTGAGGTCGTTTTTTCGACTTCTCCGGTGAAGTTTTCGCGTTCTTCGTTCCAGCGGGCGATGTTCTTGACGCCGGCGCCCTTGGCGACTGCTTCGAGGAATTCGCCGGTGACGTAGCCCGAGCCCTCTTCACCCTGGTTGCGGTAGAAGAGCTCGACGAAGTTCCAGCCGCGGCCTTGCCTGCCGGCGGCGATCGCCGCGGCGCCGGCAGGAGTCGATTGCGCGCTGATGATCGTGAAGTTGCGGAAATCGATCTTCACTTCTCCTCGCTTGACCCGGCTTTCGATGATCGGTGGCAGGACTTCTTCCGAGTAGGCCTTGCAGAACGGGCACTGCAGGTCGGCGAACTCGATTAGTTCGACCGGCGCCTTGGGATCGCCCAGGAGGAGCCCTTCTTGGGGAATTCCAGAGAGAAGCCGGCCCACCTCGGCCTTTTCCTCGAGCTTGGTGTCGCCGCCGCTGCCACTGTCGGAGGCGCTGACGACGATCAGCACCGCGACGACGATGATCGCCAGGAAGACAGCACCGGCACTCAGCTGCAGCAGCTTTTCGCGACGTCCCTTATCGGCTTCCATCGGCTGCCACCTCGCCTTCTGACCCCGCGTAGCCGATCAACCGCGTCGCGTTCAGTAGAAAGAGGATCGTCATCAGGACGGCGCTGGCCACGCACCACTCGCAGATCGCTTCGATCTTGAACAGCTCGACGTAGGTCAGGTAGACGCTGAAGCCGAAGCCGCCCAAGGCGACGAGGAAACCGCCGAAGCGGGCCTCGTCGTTGGCGAAGAAGGAGCTCGCCAAGAGCAGCACGTAGCCGACGATCCCGAAAACCGCGACGTTGACCCCCGCGAGGTGCGAGTACGAGCTGTCGGCGATCGTCTGGCGGCCGCTGCCGCCGGAGAGGCAGGTGGGTGCGCCGCCGCCCGAGTCGGCGATCGTGATGTAGGCGGCGACGCCGATTCCCAGGGCGGCGGCGAAGGCGATCAGGCGCCGCAGGGTCCACTCGCTCGGAAGGCTCATCGCCCTGAAGATATGGCTTTGGCGCAAAAGGTCGCCAATGCGCGTGAGAGCTTGCCGCCCTGCCAGGCCAGCGGCGACTCCCCCTCCGCCTCGCTGATCAGCTCGGCCTGCGGCAGCGCCTCGGCGTAGGCGGCGGCTGCTGCGTACGGGTGCCCGGGATCCGCCTCGTCGTGGCTGGCGACGACCAGCGCCGGGACGTCGAGCGCCCGCAGGTCCCCGAGCGAGCCGAACGGGCGCGAGCGCGGGACCTCCCGCAGCGCCCGCACCTGCGCCCATGAGTCCCGCTGGCGCAGCATCCGCTCGCGGGTGAAGCGCAGCACCGAGTCGCGCCAGCGCGCGTCGATTCCTTGCATATCGTCGATGTAGGCGACGAAGCCGTCGATTCCGCCCGTTTCCAGCGCCGCCGCCAGCCCGTCCCAGTATTCGAGCGCCTCCGGCTTGATCTCGCCGAGGTAAGTCGGCCCGATCACCGCCAGCCCCGCCAGCCGCCCGGGATGCCGCAGCGCGTAGCCGACCGCAGTGTGGGCGCCCATCGAATGGCCGCCGAGGAAGAAGCGCTCCTCCCCGACCTGTTCCGCCACCACCCGCTCGAGGTCCCCGACCAGCTCCGCGTATCCATAACTCTCCCCCGCCAGCGCCGGGCCCGACTCCCCGTGTCCGCGGGCGTCGTAAGTGACGACCCGGTAGCCGGCGCGTGCCAGGGCCCGCGAGCCGTGCAGGACGTAGCGCCGCGTCGCGGTGATCCCGTGGCAGAGGACGACCGGCGGGCCCTCCCCTTCCGCCTCCCCCCGCAGCACCGGCACCGGGCCGACCGCGAAGGCCTCCGCCTCCCCGGGCATCAAGCGATCGCGGCGAGCGCCTGTTCGAGGTCCTCGACCGACTCGTAGGTGGCGCCGGTCCGCGAGACGGTCTTGTGGCGGACGACGCCCTCGCCGTCGATGACGAAGATCGACCGCATCACGTAGCGGCCGCCCGGTACGTCCTTCAGCTCGGTGAGGCGCGCCAGAGGCCCGAGCCAGCCGGTGACGCCGTAGCGCTTCGCCACCGCAAGGTCCTCGTCGGCGAGCAGCGGCACGTTCAGTTCCTGCTCTTCGATCCAGTGCTCGTGCGAATCGACCGACTGCGGCGAGATCCCGAGCACCTCGACGTCGAGCGCGTCGAGCCGATCCCCCTGGTCGCGGTAGTTGCAGAACTGCTTGGTGCAGACCGTGGTCGCATCGCCGGGATAGAAGGCGAGGATCAGGTTGCGGCCGCGGTAATCGGAGAGGCGGTAGGTCTTGCCGCCGGTGCCCGGCAGCTCGAAATCGGGAGCCTGGTCTCCTACGTCCACCTTGGCCACCGAGCCAGCTTAACTGGCCGCTGACGGGCCGAGCGCTATTCGCGTTCGATCGTGACTTCTTCGATCAGGACGGTCTGTTTCGGTTTTTCTTCCGGCGTCCCGAGCTTTTCGATCCGCGCCACGGCCGAATAGCCCTTGGTCACCTTGCCGAGCAGGGCGTATTCGGGCGGCAGGCCGGCGTCAGCGGCGGTGACGACGAAGAACTGGCTGCCGGAGCGACCGGGCGGATCGGCCGAGCTCTTCGCCATCGCCACGATCCCTTTGGTGTAAGAGAGGTTCGACGGCGGCTTCTCGGTGACGGTGTAGCCGGGACCGCCGACGCCGGTGCCCTGCGGATCGCCACCCTGGATCACGAAGCCGGGGACGATGCGGTGGAAGGTGAGGTCGTCGTAGAAGCCTTCTTCGGCAAGGAAGGCAAACGAGTTGGCGGTCTTCGGCGCCCGCTTGGTGTCGAGCGCGATCTCGAAGGTCCCGCAACTGGTTTTCAGCACCGCGGTCGCCTTTTCGCCCGGCTTGAGGACCTGCTTCGGCTTCTTGAAGCTGACGTTCTTCGGCTTCGGCGCTTCGACCTTCTTGCAGCCGTTGGCGCTCGCTTCGGTCGAAGCCGAGGAAGGGGACGAGCTCGAGTTGTCGGAGCCGCCGCCGCGCGAGATCAGGATCGCAGCCACCACTCCGACGGCGATCACCGCGAAGACGGCGAGGATGATCCAGCGGCGGTCCGGTCCCTGCTGTTCCACGCCGCGGAACCCTAGTAGACGGACAAGGTCGATGCCGAGTCCGTAAAAAGTCCTCCTGAAGAGGAGTTTCTACGGACTCGCTGCTGAGCCTAGGATCGGAAGCGTGCCCTCTCCCCTCCTGACCCCGCTTGCGGCCGCCGTCCTCCACGTCGGCGACCCGGAGCGGATCCTGCAGATCGAGTGTGGCGAGGGGGACGGCGCGCTCTTCCTCGCCCGCGAGTTCCCCAGCGCCCGCGTGCGCGGCGTCGATCGCTCCGCGGAGGCGGTGCGCCACGCCGCCGACAGGATCGGGCTCGACCCGGAGGGGCGTGTCGCCTTCAAGCAGGGCAGTCCCCGCTCCCTCCCCTTCCCCGACGACCAGTTCGATCTGCTCGTTGCTATCGATGCCCGGCCCGCGGCGGCCGAGGCGGCGCGGGGCTTGCGCCCCGGCGGATTCCTCGTCCTTGCGGCGACGAACACCCCCGACGTGCCAAGCGGCTTCCGCGGGACGCTGCTGCGCCGGCGACTGGGCCGGCTCGGGTTCGAGCCGATCTGGTCCGAAGCGGCCGGCGACGGCAGCTTTTTCATCGCCCGGTTGCGGGGCGGCGGCGCCCCCGGCCCCGCCCTCTAGTCTGAGCGCGGATGGAGATCGCCGGGACGCCGCTGACCCTGCTCGTCAACCCCTCTTCGGCCGGGGGCAGGAGCCTGAAGCTGCTGCCGCGGATCGAGGCGGCGCTGGACGCCCGCCGCGTCGTCTTCCGGGTCGAGAAGACCCGCAGCCTCGACCACGGGGCGGAACTGGCGCTACGCGCCGTCGAGCTGGGAGAGGTCCCGGTCGTCGTCAGCGGCGACGGCCTGCTCGGGGTCGTGGGAGGCGCGATGGCCGGTGCGGACGCGCCGCTCGGTCTGATCCCCGCCGGCCGCGGCAACGACCTGGCGCGCGCGCTGGGGATCCCGACCGAGCCGGAGGCCGCAGTCGACGCCGTCCTCGCCGGCCACAGCCGCGTGATCGACGTCGGCGAGGCCAACGGCAAGCGCTTCCTCGGCATCGCCAGCATCGGCTTCGACTCCGAATGCAACCGGCTTGCCAACGAAACCCACTGGCTCCGTGGCAACCTCGTCTATGCCTACTCGATGCCCCGCACGCTGATCGGCTGGCGCAGCGCCCGCTTCACGATCGCCGCCGGCGAGGAACGCAAACGGCTCAGCGGCTACTTCGTCGCCGTCGCCAACAACAGCGTCTATGGCGGCGGGATGTGGATCGCGCCGGAGGCAAAGATCGATGACGGCGAATTCGACGTGGTGGCGATCGGCGAGTCCGGCAAGCTCCGCTTCCTGTTCGGCCTCAAGGACGTCTTGAAAGGTGCCCACCTGAGCAAGCCGGAGGTCAGCGTCTTCCGCGCGCCGCGGCTCGAGCTCGACGCCAGCCGCCCCTTCCCCGTCTACGCCGACGGCGACCACCTCACCGACCTGCCGGTCTCGCTGCGGGTGCTGCCGCGCTGCCTCTCGATCCTCGTCCCCCCGCAGGAGGAGACTGCGGCGCGATGACGACCAACGGACGCTCCGCTGGCCCTCTTTTCGGGGCCAAGGTCGCGCTCTCGCGGGCGATCGGCGCCGCCAGCCGCAAGAGCGGCCGCGGCGGCGGCACGACGCTGCCGGGACGGGTGCTGCTGGGGATGGAGCCGGAGGCGATCGCCGCCCTCGGGGGCCGACTTGAGCGCGGCACGACGATCGTCAGCGCCACCAACGGCAAGACGACCACGGCCGGGATGATCGCCGCGATCCTCGCCGCCAACGGCCGCCATCCCGTCCACAACCGCGCCGGCTCGAACATGACCTGGGGCGTGGCGACGGCGCTGCTCGAGCAAGAGGGCGAGGAGGGTCTCTTCGAGGTCGACGAGGCCTGGCTGCCGCGGGTGGCCGAACAACTCGACCCCTCCCTGATCGTCCTCGGCAACCTCTTCCGCGACCAGCTCGACCGCTACGGCGAGATGGAGGCGCTGGCCGACGACTGGGCGAAGGCCGTGGCGGCGCGGGTCGGGCGCACCGGCTTCGTCCTCAACGCCGACGACCCGCTGATCGCCGACCTCGGCCGCGATCCAGAGGGCGCGCGCCGCGACGGCGTCCTCTACTTCGGCATCGACGATGACTCACAGGCGCTGCCCGAGCTGCAGCACGCCTTTGACGCCAAGCACTGCCGCCGCTGCGGCCACCCTTACTCCTACGAGCGGGCCTTCGTCGGCCATCTCGGTCACTACTCCTGCCCCAACTGCGGCGCCGAGCGGCCGCGGCCGGAGGTGGCGGCGACCGAGATCGAGCTGCGGGGCATGGACGGCTCGCGGGTGACGGTGCGCACCCCGCAGGGGGAGCTGCCGCTGGAGCTGCCGCTGCCCGGCCTCTACAACGTCTACAACGCGCTCGGTGCGGTGGCAGCGGGGCTGCGCCTGGGCGTCGCGCCGGAGAAGATCGCCGCGGCACTGGGCGAGATGCGGGCGGCCTTCGGCCGGGTCGAGACGATCGAGGTCGGCGGCGTCCCGGTCTCGATCCTGCTGATCAAGAACCCGGCGGGGGCGAACGAGGTCCTGCGGACGCTGATGCTGGAGAGCCGCGAGGGCGAGAGCGCGGGCGAAGGTATCGATCTCTGGATCGCCCTCAACGACCGCATCGCCGACGGCCGCGACATTTCCTGGATCTGGGACGCCGACTTCGAGCTGCTGGCGTGCGGCGTGCGGCGCGTCGTCTGCTCGGGGACGCGGGCGCCGGAGATGGCGCTGCGGCTGAAGTACGCGGGCTGGCCGGAGGAGACGATCGAGGTCGTGCCGGGGATCGGCACGTCGCTCGACGCCGCGGTGGCGGGCGCGCAGGGGCGTCGCCTCTTCGCCCTCCCCACCTACACCGCCCTGCTCGAGCTGCGCAAACTGCTCGCCGACCGCGGTCTGGCAAAGGAGTTCTGGCGGTGAACGGGACGACGGCGATCTGGCACGACGTCGAGTGCGGCAGCTACGACGTCGACTTAAGCCTCTGGGAGGAGCTCGCCGAGCGCCACGGCGGCCCGGTCCTCGAGCTCGGCTGCGGCACCGGTCGCGTTGCCCTGCACCTGGCCCGGCGCGGCCATGAGCTGATCGGCCTTGATCAGGACCACGACCTGATCCTCGAGCTGGCCGGCCGCAGCGGCGATCTTCCCGTGGAGGCGATCTGCGCCAACGCCCTCGACTTCGAGCTCGACCGGCAGGTCCCGCTCGTGCTGGCGCCGATGCAGTTCCTGCACCTGATGCGCAGCCCGGAGTCGCGGCTCCGGTGCCTGCAGCGGGTCAGGGAGGCCCTGCGGCCCGGGGGACTCCTGGCGGCGGCGCTCCTCGGCAGCCTGCCGTCGGTGCCGCCCGACGCGCTGCCCCCCCTTCCCGACGTGCGCGAGATAGACGGCTGGATCTACTCCAGCCAGCCGATCGTCACCGTCGGATGGGTCGGGCCCCAGCTCATCCTCCGGCGGCTCCGACAAACGGTCTCCCCGGGCGGGACGCTGACCGAGGAGGACAACCAGATCGAGCTCCTCTTCGTCGAAGCGCACGAACTGGAGGCCGAGGCCGAAGCCGCGGGCTTCGTCCCCGCCGGCCGCCGCGTCATCCCGGAGACCGACGCACACGTCGGCTCGGTCGTCGTCCTGCTCGAAAGGAGCGCTTGATGGAGCTGCGCGTCCTCAGCCTCTATCCCGAGCAGATGAACATCTACGCCGACCGCGGCAACATCATCTTCCTGCGGCGGCGCTGCGAGTGGCGCGGAATCGGCTTCTCCCACAGCGGCGTCGGCCCGGGCGAGCGCTTCGACCCCGCCGCGCACGACCTCCTCTACGTCGGCGGCGGCCAGGACCGCGACCAGAAGGCGGTGGCGGCCGACATGGTCGCGACCAAGAAGGAGGCGATCGCCGCCGCGGCCGATGACGGCGCGGTGCTGCTGGCGGTCTGCGGCGGCTACCAGCTGCTCGGCCACAGCTACCAGATGGGCGAGGAAACCCTGCCGGGGCTGGGGATCGCCGACCTCGAGACGGTGCGCGAGCCGGGGCCGCGGCTGATCGGCAACGTCGCGATCGAAGCCGACTTTGGCACGGGGCCGCGGCTGATCGCCGGCTTCGAGAACCACGGCGGCCGCACCTACCTGGGTCCTGGTGCCACCCCCCTCGGCAAGGTCGTCTCCGGCCACGGCAACAACGACCGCGACGGCTACGAGGGCGTCAGGCGCGACAACGTGATCGGCACCTACCTCCACGGCCCGCTGCTGCCGAAGAACGCCTGGCTAGCCGACCACCTGATCGCCCTGGCCCTGGAGCGCCGCTACGGAACGCGCCCCGACCTGGAGCCGCTGTCCGACGAGCTAGAGGCTGCTGCTCACGCGTCCGCACGCAAAGCCGCGGCTTCGTGAGCGGTGTGCCTTTTGGTCGCTATACGCCCATAAAGCACACCGCTAGCGGCCGCTGGAGCCGAAGCCGCCCTCTCCGCGGACGGAGTCGGTCAGCGCTGGGGCCTCGACTGGTTCCGGGGTGGCGATCGGGGTGATCAGCAGCTGGGCGATGCGGTCGCCGGGTTCGACCCGGAAGGTCTCGGCCGGGTCGGTGTTGAGCAGCAGCACCCGCAGTTCGCCGCGGTAGCCGGAGTCGATCAGGCCGGGCGCGTTGACCAGGGCGATGCCGTGGTCGCGGGCGAGGCCCGAGCGCGGCAGGACCAGGCCGGCATGGCCCTCCGGGATCTCGACCCCCACCCCCGTGCCGATGCCCCAGCGCTCGCCGGGGCCGATGTGGGCGGTCTCGCAGGCGTAGAGGTCCAGGCCGGCGTCGCCCTCGTGGGCGCGCGTCGGCAGGATCGCCTCGTCTTTCAGCTTGAGAACCGGGAGCTGCACGCGGCGCAGATTATGCGACGGCGAGGTCGCGGAAGCGGTGCAGCTCCGCCGAGGGGACTTTGGCGTGGACGAGGACGCCGTCCTCGCGATCGGTCCGCTCGAGGTCGCCGGCGACTTCGTGCAGCTCGTGCAGGCGCCCGCCCTCCGAGTAGGGGATCAGCAGCTCGACCTCGGTCAGCGTCTCCTCGAAGGCGGCCTCGATCCGCTCGCGCAGAGCGTCCAGCCCCTCCCCCTCCTGGGCGGAGACCAGCACCGCCTCGGGATGGTCGAGCTCGCGTTCCCGCCGCTCGTCCTCGCCCAACAGGTCGATCTTGTTCAAGACGAGCAGGCGCGGCTTGTCGCCGGCGCCGATCTCCTCCAGCACCTCGTCGACCGCCTGCATGTCGGCGATCCGCCGCTCCTCGGCGGCCGAGGCGTCGACCACGTGGAGGATCAGGTCGGCCAGCACGGTCTCCTCCAGAGTCGCCTTGAAGGCCTCGACCAGCTGGTGGGGCAGCTTCTCGATGAAACCGACCGTGTCGGTCAGCAGGTAGTCGCGGCCGGAGAGCTCGAAGGTGCGGGTGGTCGGGTCGAGGGTGTGGAAGAGGCGGTCGCGGACCTCGACCTCGGCTCCGGTGAGCGCGTTCAGCAGCGTCGACTTGCCGGCGTTCGTATATCCGGCGAGGGCGACCCGCGGCAGCGAGGAGCGCTCGCGCCGGGTGCGCATCACACCGCGGTTCTGTTCCAGTCGCGCCAGGCGCCGCCGCAGGGCGGCGATTCGATTGCGGGCGAGGCGGCGGTCGGTCTCGATCTGGGTCTCCCCCGGTCCCCTGGTGCCGATCCCGCCGCCGAGCCGCTCAAGGTGGGTCCAGAGGCCCCGCATGCGGGCCATGTTGTATTCGAGCTGGGCCAGCTCGACCTGCAGCTTTCCCTCGGCCGAGTGGGCGTGGTCGGCGAAGATGTCGAGGATGACGCTGGTGCGGTCGACCACCGGCACTCCCAGCGCCGCCTCCAGGTTGCGCTCCTGTCGGGGCGCCAGCTCGTCGTCGCAGGCGACCAGGTTGGCGCCCGCCGCGGCGATTTCCCCTTTCAGCTCCTGCAGGCGGCCACGGCCGAAGTAGCGGTCGGGATCGGGCTGCGGGCGCTGCTGAGTGGCTTCGCCGGCGGTCGCCACCCCGGCGGTGCGCAGCAGCTCCTTCAGCTCGGCCAGCGGGTCGCCGTCCTCGCGCCCGTCGACGATGCCGATCGCCATCGCCCGCTGGCGCGCCCGCGGGTTCGAGACGCCGGCACCGTTCGAGGACGCCGCGTAGCGGGTCTCGGTCGTCCTTCCGTTTCTCGAACCTTGCACTCAGAAGGATTGTAAGCGGCGGCTCCGGCCGGATAGGGTTGGCTGCGTGAAGGTCTTCGTCACCGGCGGCACCGGCTTCATCGGCGGTGAGGTCGTGCGGCAGCTGCGCGGGCGCGGCGACGAGGTCGCCTGCCTCGTCCGCAATCCCGGCAAAGCGGCGAAGCTGAACGAGCTCGGCTGCGAGCTGGTTAGCGGCGACCTCGGCGACGAGGCGGCGATCCGCAAGGGGATGGCGGGCTGCGACGCGGTGATCCACGCCGCCGCCGTCTACGAGGTCGGGATCCCGGCTTCCGAGCGCGCGGCGATGCGCGAAGCCAACGTCGGCGGCACCGAGCGGGTGCTGGGCGCGGCGCTCGAGGCGAAGATCCCCAAGGTCGTCTACGTCTCCACCGTCGGCGTCTTCGGCAACACCCACGGCCAAATCGTCGACGAGTCCTACGAGCACCCGGCGCAGGAATTCACCTCGGCCTACGAGGAAACGAAGTGGGAGGCCCACCAGGTGGCGAAGCGTCTGATCGGCGAGGGGCTGCCTTGCGTGATCGTCCAGCCGGGCGGCGTCTACGGGCCCGGCGACACCTCGTCGGTCGGCCAGCTGCTCGACCAATTCCTCTCCGGGAAGATGCCGCTGATGCCCTTCCCCGAGCTGGGCATCTGCCTCACCCACGTCGGGGACATCGCCGCCGGCATTCTCCTGGCCCTCGACAAGGGGAAAGCGGGCGAGGCCTACGTGATCAGCGGCCCGGCGACGACGATGCGCGAGGCGATCGGCGTCGTCGCCGACGTCACCGGCAAAAAGCCGCCGCGCGGGGCGATCCCGACGCCGCTGATGAAGGCGATGATCCCGATTGGGCCGCTGGTCGGAAAGGTGATGGGGCAGCCGCCGAACCTGCGCGAGCTGATCCGCTCCGCCGACGGGGTCACCTTCTGGGCGAGCTATGACAAGGCCAAGCAGGAGCTGGGCTACGAACCGCGCGGGCTGGAGGAAGGCTTGCGGGCAATGCTCGCCACCGAAGGCCGGATTCCCGTCTCGGCATAAGCTGCCGCTGTGAGGGTCATAGACGTCATGCACTTGGGGCGGCCCCACGTGATCGGGTGCTGGGAAGTTGATGGAGTTCTCATCGATCCCGGACCTGAGTCGTCGCTCCCTACGGTGCTGGAGGCGATCGGGGGCGAGCAGCCGCGGGCGGTGCTGCTGACCCACATCCACCTCGACCACGCTGCCGCGACGGGGGCGATGGTGCGGCGGTGGTCGGACCTCGAGGTCTACGTCCACGAGCGCGGGGCGCCGCACTTAATCGACCCCTCGAAGCTTCTGGCCAGCGCCGAGCGGCTCTACGGCGACAAGCTGAACTACCTCTGGGGCGAGATCCTCCCCGTGCCCGAGCAGAACGTCCGCGTCCTGCGCGGCGGCGAGACCGTCCATGGGATGCGCGTCGCCTACACCCCCGGCCACGCCTCCCACCACGTCGCCTACTTCCACGAGGACTCCGGCACCGCCTTCACCGGCGACGTCGCCGCCTGCCGCATCCCGCCCTCGCATCTCGTCGTGCCCCCCACCCCCCCGCCCGACATCGACGTCGAGACCTGGGAAGAGTCGCTGGACACCGTCGCCGCCTGGGAGCCCCAGCGCCTCGCCCTCACCCACTTCGGCTCGGTCGACGAGGACGTCCCCGGCCACATCGAGGAGGTACGGGCAAAACTGCGCGAAGAGGCCGAGCTGGCGCGCCAAATGACCAAGGAGGCCTACGACGCCGACAACGAGGACCGCATCCGCCGGGTGCTCGCCGAGGAAGGGATCGAAGGCGACACCGTCGACGAGCTCCTCCAAGCCGTCCCCACCGCCTATCAGTGGAGCGGCCTCGATCGCTACTGGCGCAAGAAAGCCGAACGCGAAGCTGCGGCGCAGACCTAATCGCGCGGTTCATCGAGGCACTCCAAAGCGCCGGCTCGGTCGTTTCCCGTCCGGGAAAACGCGCCTCAGGCCAGGTGCTCGCGCATCCGCTCGACCGCCTCTTCGATCCGCTCGTCGGGGGCGGTCAGGGCGATGCGGAAGAAGCCCTCGCCGCTCGGCCCGTACATCGAGCCGGGCGAGACGACGACAGCGGCCTCCTCCAGCACCAGCTCGCAGAAGGAAGTCGAGGTGTGGCCCTCGGGGACGGGAGCCCAAACGTAGATCGTGCCTTTCGGTGGGGTGACTTCTACGCCGATTGCGTCCAGGACGGAGACGACGAGGTCGCGGCGACGGGTATAGACCTCGTTCATCCGCTGCATCGGCTCGTCGGGTCCGTTCAGGGCGGCGACGCCGGCCATCTGGATCGCCTCGAAGAGGCCGGAGTCGACGTTGGTCTTCAGTCGCCAGTAGGCCTGGATCGCCTCGGGGTTGCCGAGGATTGCGGCGCAGCGCCAGCCGGTCATGTTGTAGCCCTTGGAGAGCGAGAAGACCTCGACCCCGACATCCTTGGCGCCGGGCGTGGCGAGGAAGCTGGGCGCGACGTAGCCGTCGTAGGTCGTCTCCGAGTAGGCGTTGTCGTGGACGACGAGGATCTCGTTCTCCTTGGCGAAGGAGACGACCGTCTCGAAGAAGCCCTCCGGCAGGATCGCCCCGGTCGGGTTGTTCGGGTAGTTGATGAACATCAGCCGCGCCCGGGCGGCGACGTCCGCGGGAACCGCGGTCAGATCCGGAGCGAACCCCAGCTCAGGCACGAGCGGCAGCAGCTCGGCTTTGGCGCCGGCGAGGAGCGGTCCGCCGGTATACACCGGATAGCCGGGGTCGGAGGCGAGGGCGACGTCGCCGGGGTCGAGGAAGGCGAAGCAGAGGTTGTAGATGCACTCCTTGGCGCCGATCGCCGGAATCACCTCGGACTTCGGGTCGATCTCGACGCCAAAGCGGCGGTCGTAGAACTCGGAGAAGCCCTGCCGGAACTCGTCGCGGCCGCGGTTGCTCGGGTACTGGTGGTAAGCGGGATTGGCAACCGCCTCCTGCATCGCCTCGACGATGTGGGAGTAGGTCGGTTGGTCCGGGTCGCCGATCCCGAGACTGATCACGTCGATCCCGGCAGCGCGCTTGTCGGCGATCTGCTGCTCGAGTTCCTGGAACTTGTACGGGGGGATGGCCTCCAGGCGTTTTGAGGGGTCGGCGATGCCCATGCGGACGCGGGAATCTATGCGATCCGGTGGACCCTGCGACGGCCGGCGGTCAGTCGCTGTTCAGCTCGCCCAGCGCCTGCAGCAGCTCCGGCGAGAGCTCGCCGGCGAAGACCGGCTCCGCCCAGCCGTCTAGCCGGACCGAGAGGTCGTCGCTGACCTCGACCGTCAGCTCGCCACCTTCGAGCTCAACCATGATCGGGCTCTGGGCCCCGCGCAGGAAGGCGGTGACGGCGGCCCCGCTGGCGCCGGTGCCGGAGGAGAGAGTCTCACCCACCCCGCGCTCGAAGATCCGGGCGCGGACCCGGCTGCCGTCGATCGCGAGGAAGGAGACGTTGGTGCGGTTCGGGAAGAGCGCGTTGCCTTCGACCCCCGGGCCGATCGCGCCGAGATCGAGCTCGTCGAGCTCTGCCGCATCGACGACGATCGCGCACTGCGGGTTGCCGATCGAGACATGCTGGAACTCCCAGGTTCGCCCGCCGGCCTCGAGCATGCCGCGCCCGTCTTCGGGGCCGGATGGGTAGTCCTTCGAAGTAGTTGAGGCCTGCCCCATGTCGACCGAGCAGGTCAGCTCGCCGGTGATGGTCGGCCGGATCGGCCCGGCGACGGTGCTGATCGCGAACTCGTCCTCGTCCGTCCAGCCGTTGCGCCGCAGGTAGAGGATCGCCTCGCGGGCGCCGTTGCCGGAGAGCTCGGCCTCCGAGCCGTCGGGGTTGAAGATCCGCAGCCCGGCGACGAACTCGGGGTCCTCGCTGCGCGAGAGCAACAGGATCCCGTCGGCACCGATCCCGAAGTGCTGGTCGCAGAGCCACTCAATCCGCGTTTCCGTCAGCGGCCACGGCAGCCGCTCCTCCTCGAGGATCAGGTAATCGTTGCCGAGCGCCTGCCACTTCTCGAATTTCACGCGCGGCAGCCTATTGGAGCGACTCGAAGATGGTTTTCGCTACGTCGGCGTCGGAGAGGCCGGTGCGGTCGATCGGCTCGAGGTTGGAGATTTTCCGCATCCAGGTGAGCTGGCGGCGAGCGTAGTTGCGCGAGCGCTTCTTCATCGTCTCCAGGTCGCCGGCGAGGAGCTCGTCGAAGCCGAGGGCTTTGCGGGCGGTGCGGCCGGGGCCGAGGGCGTCGGCGAGGCGAGCCTCTTCGCCGGCGCCGCCGGCGACGATCGCCTCGACGCGGGCGTCGATTCGCTCGTAGAGCTGAGCACGGTCCATGTCGAGGCCGAAGATCGTCGTCGGGTGGCGCGTCTCGGGCGACCAGAGCTCCGATCCCTCCGATTCGGGCGGCACCTTCTGGAGCGACAGCTCCGCCAGCGCCGCCCGCAGGTAGAGGCCAGTCCCCCCCACCACGATCGGTCGCCGGCCGGCCTCGAGGGCGGCGTCGATCTCCGCGTGGGCGAGCGGCATGTAGTCGCCTACCGAGAAGTCGCTGGTCATCGGCACGAAGCCGAGCAGCCGGTGCTCGAGCCGTTCCCGCTCCTCCTCGGTTGCCGCTCCCGTCAGCGTCTCCAGGCCCTCGTAGACCTGCAGCGAGTCGCAGTTGATCGCAACCGGGTCCTCTCCCCGCTCACGCAGCAGCTCCGCCAGCTCGATCGCGACTCCCGTCTTGCCGACCCCGGTCGGGCCGAAGATCGCGATGACGTTCAAAGAAGGTGCGAGAGGGGCCGCGCCGAGACCCCGCTCAGCGTCTGCGAAGTCGCCGACTGGATCTCGACGGGGACGAATTCTCCGGGATTGGCTTCGCCATCGAAGTTGACGGCCTTGCCATGGCGCGTGCGCCCGCGCAGCTTCGTCTCGTCGGTGCGGCTGGTGCCTTCGACCAGCACGTCGAGAGTGCGGCCGACGAACCGCTGGGCGCGCTCGGCCGCCCGCCGTTGCACGACCTCGACCAGCCGTTCCATCCGCTCGACCTTGACCGGGTGCGGAAGCTGGTCCTCCATCGTCGCCGCCTCGGTTTCGCGGCGCGGCGAGAAGATGAACGTGAAGGCGCCGTCGTAGCCGACCTCCTCGACCACCTCCAGCGTCTCCGCGAAGTCGACGTCGGTCTCGCCCGGGAAGCCGACGATGACGTCGGTGGTGATCGCGCAGTCGGGCACGTGCTCGCGGATCAGCGCCACCCGGTCCATGTAGCGCTGGCGGTCGTAGGTACGTCGCATCCGTTTCAGGACCGCGCTGGAGCCCGATTGCAGCGGCAGGTGGATCTGCTCGCAGAGCGCGGGCAGCTCGGCGTGGGCGCGGATCACGTCCTCCTTCATGTCCTTCGGGTGCGGGCTCGTGTAGCGGATGCGCTCGATCCCCTCGATCGCGTCGACGCGGCGCAGCAGCTCCGAGAAGCCGATCCGCTCCGTCGGCGGCAAGTCGCGGCCGTAGCTGTTGACGTTCTGGCCCAGCAGCGTCACCTCGACGACGCCGTCGGCGGCCAGTGCCTCGGCCTCGGCGATCAACTCGTCGGGGTTGCGGCTGACCTCCCGCCCGCGGGTCGAGGGGACGATGCAGTAGGAGCAGACGCAGTTGCAGCCCTGGGATATCTGCAGCCAGCCCTGGAACTCGCGCTCGCGGCGGGTTGGCAGGTGGCCGGAGAAGTCCTCGAACTCGAAGTAGCCCTGCGCGGTCAGCGAGTCGCTGTTGAGGAACTCGGCCAGCTTGTGGATCTGGCCCGGCCCGAAAGCCACGTCGACGAAAGGAAAGCGCTCGAAGACCTCCTCCTTGACCGACTGCGCCCAGCAGCCGCCGACTCCCACCACCCGCTCGGGGTCTTCCCCCTTCAGCCGCTTCGCCTGCCCGAGGTGGGCGATGAAGCGGCTGTCGGCCGACTCTCGGATCGAGCAGGTGTTGAAGAGGATCAGGTCGGCGTCCTCCCTGCTTGCAGCCTCCTCGTAGCCGAGCGAGGCCAGCATCCCGCGCATCCGCTCGGAGTCGTGCACGTTCATCTGGCACCCGAAGGTGGTGACGTGAAACTTCTTGGCCATGGCACGAGCTTAGCGGCGAATAGGCCAAGCAGTTCAAGGACGCAGGTGGCGCCGTGTGCTCTGCACACAAGCCGCCGAGGACGCCGAAATGCGCCGGTCTATTCGACGGTAAGCGTGCCTTCCATGCCCGCTTGGCGATGACCGGGAACAGAGCAGAAGAAGGTATAGGTGCCGGGCTTCAGTTCGGCGGTCTCCGATTCTTCGCCTTCGGCGACCGGTTCGAAGCCGGAAAGTTCTTTCCCGTTCTGTTCGATCACTACGTTGTGCGGGATCGCCGAGGGGTTCTTGAAGTCGATCGTGACTTTGCCGGCTTTGGCGCTCAGCTTGGTGGTGTCGAATTCGAGCGCGGTTTCGCTCGCTTCGAGCTGGAGCGTCGTTTCGGCTCCACTCCCACCTTCAGCGCCCTTCTTTTCTTCGGGGCTGGCTTCTTCTTCCGCCCCTTCAGTCCCTTCGGCTTCTTCTTCGGAGGGAGCCGATGCCTGGCCCTTTTCCTGCTCTTCGAAGTACTTGGCGTACTCAGCAGCCTTCGCTTCGTGCTCTTCGCCGGAGTAGCGGGTGGCGAAGGTGGTCGCGCCAACGACGAAGACGGCAAACCAGAGGATGATCACCGGCAGGAATTTCCCGGGGAAGTCCTTCAGTTTCAGGCCGACGAAGCTGACCGTCACCGCCGAGACGGCGAGGACGATCCCGCAGATGTAGAAAAGGGTTTCGTTGCTCATAAGGCGGCGGTGATCCTATAGAGGTTGGCGGCCGAGCCGCCGTGAGGCGAAAGCGGCTATGCCGCCCTCGCCTCGGCTGCCGGAGCGGCTGCCTCTCCTTCAGCGGGTTGAGGCGCGTCACCGTCGATTCCCAGCGCCGCCCGGACCTTGGTTTCGATCTCCAGCGCCAACTCCGGGTTGTCGACCAGGAACTGCTTGGCGTTGTTGCGACCCTGGCCGAGCCGGGTCTCGCCGTAGGAGAAGAATGAGCCTGATTTCTGGACCAGATCCTGTTCCATGCCGAAGTCGAGCAGGCCGCCCTCGCGGGAGATGCCGACCCCGTACTCGATGTCGAACTCTGCCTGACGGAACGGCGCCGCTACCTTGTTCTTGACGACTTTGACCCGCACCCGGTTCCCGACCGCCTCGGTCCCTTCCTTCAGGGTCTCGATCCGGCGGATGTCGAGCCGCTGCGAGGAGTAGAACTTCAGCGCCCGGCCGCCCGGCTGCGTCTCCGGCGAGCCGAACTGGACGCCGACCTTTTCACGGATCTGGTTGGTGAAGAGGCAGACGGTGTTCGTCCGGTTGAGGTTGCCGGCCAGTTTGCGCATCGCCTGCGACATCAGCCGCGCCTGCAGGCCGACGGTGGTATCGCCGATCTGACCATCCAGCTCGGCCTTCGGGGTCAGCGCCGCAACCGAGTCGATCGCGACCACGTCGACCGCGCCGGAGGCGATCAGCCGGTCGGCGATCTGCAGCGCCTGCTCACCGTAGTCGGGCTGGGAGACGAGCAGCTCGTCGGTGTCGACTCCGATCGCCCGCGAGTAGACCGGGTCGATCGCGTGCTCGGTGTCGATGAAGGCGCAGACCCCGCCCATCGATTGAGCCTGGGCGATGATGTGGTTGACCAGGGTCGTCTTGCCGGAGGACTCCGGGCCGAAGATCTCGACGATCCGGCCGCGGGGGACGCCGCCGATGCCCAGCGCCAGGTCCAGCGCCAGCGAGCCGGTCGGGATCGCCTCCACTTTGACCGTGCCCTTGTCGCCCAAGCGCATCAGAGCCCCCTCGCCGAACTCCTTCCTGATGCCGCTGACGGTGTTCTGCAGGGCGGCGTCCTTTGCTTTTGCCTCCTTCGCGGAGACGTCGTTCAAGCTCATTTTTCTATCTGCCATCTCGATTCACCTCACTGCCACCCGCCTCCGGGCAGCTGGACTTGGGCCAATGGCACGTAGCGCGCACCTGTTGGCTGAAGGACAGAACGGTACAGCGTCATCCGGACGGCACCCCGGGGCTCCCTGAGCCCCTCGGGGATCGGTCCGGGCGGCTCCGAGACGACCGCCGGCCGCCTCGATCCCCGCGCCTCGGGACGCACCCGAGCCACGGTCACATGCGGCCAAAACGGCCGCTTCTCGGGCTTGTAGAAGCCCTCTTCGACAAGCTTTTGCTCGAGTCCGGCCTGCAGTGCCTCCGCGCCCGGCGAGATCGCCGGCAGGGCGAACAGCCTCGCCCTGCCTCGCGGCGGCCGCTGCTCGGGGTCCCGCAGCTCCACCCAAGGCACCGGCGCGGCACTCTCCCGCACCGCCTCGGCGATCCGCTCGATCTCCTTCTCTGGCTTGTAGCCGAGGAAGGCAAGCGTGATGTGGAGCGACTCCGGCGCCACCGGCCGCAGGGCCGGATCCGCGAGCGCCTCTTGTCCCCACGCCACGATCCCCTCCCGAACCTCGTCCGGCAGGTCGAGCGCGACGAACAGGCGCGCCCGCGGGCTTTTCAGTCGCTCCTTGGCCACGGGCGCCACGCTACGGGGCGAGGACGCACGGAACAACGCCCAATTGCAAATTTTCCGCTATGGCTTTGTGCCGTTTCCCTCACCTAGGAGCTGGCGCAGCAGGTGCATCCCGACGAGGGCTGATCGTTCGCGAATGTCGAGCCGCCCGCCGGGGATGACGGGATCGCGGGCGATGCTGGTGCCGTCGGCGAGGCGGGCGTTGAAGCAGACGTAGCCGATCGGCTTCTCCTCGCTGCCGCCGCCGGGGCCGGCGATTCCCGTGACCGAGACCGCTACGTCGGCGTCGAACCGGTCCAGGGCGCCGATCGCCATCGCCTCGGCCACCTCCGGTGAGACCGCCCCCTTGGCCTCGATCAGACCCGGGTCAACCCCCAGCAGTTCCGCCTTCGCCTCGTTCGAGTAGGCGACGACGCCGCCGGCAAAGTACTCGGAGGCCCCGGCCAGGTCGGTGATCCGCGCCGCCAGCAGGCCGCCGCTGCAGGACTCCGCCAGGGCCAGCCGATGACTGAGCAGGAGCGTCGCCACCTGAGCGTCGATCGTCTCGCCGTCGAGGCTGAAGGTCTCCTGCCGGTGCCGCTGCACCAGCCCCTCCCGCACCGCCTCGGCAACCGAGCTCGCCTCGTCGCGGTAGCGGACGTCGATCTCGATCTCGCCTTTGCGCAGGCAGGTGGTGATCTCGACCGCGTGGAGCGGCAGTCCCTCGCCCTCCATCTCCCGCAGGCTCTTGGCGATTTCGGACTCCGGCACCCCGAACATCCGCATCGTGTAGGCGCGCAGCGGCGTAGCCCGCGCCAAAACCCCCCGCACCTGCGGCGTCTCCACTGCCGCCTGCCACATCGGCTGCAGCTCCCGCGGCGGCCCTGGCAGGACGACCACGACCCGCTCCCCGGCCGGGACCACCAGCCCCGGCGCCGTCCCGACCGGGTCGAGTGCAACCGCTCCCTGCGGCACCATCGCCTGCTTGCGGTTCGCTTCCAGCATCGCCGCTCGATCGAGCCGGAACCTGCGGGCAAAGCCATCGAGGATCCTGGCGATCTTCGCCTCCATCTCCTCGTCCAACTCCATCGGGCGGCCGGCAAAGCGGGCGACTATCTCGGCGGTCAGGTCGTCCGCGGTCGGCCCCAGCCCGCCGCTGGTCACGATCAGGTCCATCTCCTCCCCGGCCATGAAGCGAAGCGCCGCCTCCAGATCCTCGGGACGGTCACCGACGACGAGGATGTGGGCGACCTCCACCCCCTGCTCGGCCAGCCGCTCGGACAGCCAGGGCCCGTTGGCGTCGGCGATCCGCCCGGTGAGAACCTCCGTCCCGGTGACGACGATGCCGGCGCGGATCACGTGCAGGTGGGCCGTTCGCCTTCGGGCAGTTCGCGCACAGAGCCGTTCGGGCGGACCTCGAACCCGATCGGGCTCGACGATTCTGGGAGGTTCGCCTTCTTTCCGTCGACGGTCATGGTCACGGCGCCGTTACCCAGCGCAAGGGTGAAGCTACCGGACCGGAAAGGTCCCTCGGATTCGCCCGGGGCGAGGATGCTGCCGTTGACCAGCGGCTTCCCCTTGCCGTCGAGCAGGCAGACCCAGACTTCGTCCCTCGCCGTCAAGGCCAGCGAATGACCGGCCGGCGCCGGTTTCTTGTGGTGGCGCTGGTGCCCAGCTCCGGCCTTCGCACCCGTCTTGCGAGCCCCGGTCCCGGCCGTGCCGCTGTTTGAGCTCCCGCCCGTCAAGAGGCCGATCACGAAGAGCGCCGCAACTACGAGGACGATGACGAGCGTGGCGACCGCTCGTGGAGGGACGCTCGAGCGCCCGCTCGATGGCCGGCGGCGGGAGACGGGGCGCGGCCGCGGGTCGACTCGCGGCAGTCGCTCCCCCGGCCGCATGGCCCCGCTGCCCTGCCGTTGTTCCTCCGCCAGGCGCTCGCCGTCGAGGCCGAGGAAGCGCCCGTAGGTGCGGATAAAGGCGCGGGCGTAGGTATCGCTGGGCAGCTGGTCCCACTCGTCGTTCTCGATCGCCTGCAGGTAGCGGCAGCGGATCTTCGTTGCCGCTTCCGCGTCCGCCAGGCTGAGCTGGCGCCGCGTGCGCGCCTCGCGCAGCTTGCCTCCTACCGACTGGTCCACGCCTTCATTCTGCGCCTCGGAGCCCGAAGACGCAAAGTGCGGCTTTTAGAGGTCGGCTTCCGAATCGACCGCGACCGGCGCCGGTTCGCTGTCGCCGCTGCTCAGCACCCGCGGCAGGTCCGCCTGGGTGACCAGCACCTGGCGCGGTTTCGAGCCCTCGTAGCCCGAGATCACGCCGCGCCGCTCGAGCATGTCGATCAGGCGCCCGGCGCGGGTGTAGCCGACCCGCAGGCGCCGCTGGATCATCGAGACCGAAGCGGTTTCGGTCTGGACGACCAGGCGGATCGCCTCGTCGAGCAGGTCGTCGCTGTCAGGATCGAAGTCGTCGTCGCGCCCCTCGCCCTCGGCCTCCTGCGGGGTCTCCAGCAGCTCGTCCTCGAATTCCGGTTCGCCCTGTTTCGCCCAGTGATTGGTGATGCGAGCGATCTCGTCCTCGGTGACGAAGGCGCCCTGCACGCGGGCCAGTTTCGAAGTGCCGGCGCCGCGGAAGAGCATGTCGCCCTGGCCGAGCAGGGTCTCCGCCCCGCCCTGGTCGAGGATCACCCGCGAGTCGGTCTGCGAAGAGACCGCGAAGGCGATCCGCGAGGGGATGTTGACCTTGATCGTGCCGGTGATGATGTCGGTCGAGGGGCGCTGGGTCGCCAGCACCAGGTGGATGCCGGTCGCCCGCGACTTCTGCGCCAGGCGGATGATCGCGTCCTCGACTTCGGCCGGGGCGACCATCATCAGGTCCGCGAGCTCGTCGATCACGCAGAGGATGTGCGGGAGCGGGGCTTCGCCTTTCTTGGTGCGGGCGCGGTTGAGCTCGGCGAGGTTGCGGGCGCGGGCTTCGCTCATGATCCCGTAGCGGCTCTCCATCTCGACGATCAGGTTGGCGAGGACGTTCGCGGCCAGGCGCGGCGAGGTCACCACCGGGGTCAGCAGGTGCGGGACGTTCTCGTAGTGGTTGAGCTCGACCTGCTTCGGGTCGACCAGGACCAGGCGGACCTCGTTCGGCGAGGCCTGCATCAGGATCGAGGAGAGGATCGCGTTGACGCAGCCGCTCTTGCCCGAGCCGGTCGTCCCGGCGACGAGGACGTGCGGCATCTTCGCGATGTCGGTCCAGACCGGGTTGCCGTCGATCCCCTTGCCGAGCCAGGCGACCAGCGGCGAGGTCTTCTCCGGACGGCCGGCGTAGATGTCGCCGAGGCGGACCATCTTGCGGCTGCGGTTCGGGACCTCGACCCCGACCGCCTGCTTGCCGGGGATCGGGGCGAGGATGCGGATGTCGGTCGAGGCGAGCGCGTAAGCGATGTCGTTGGCGAGCTCGGTGACTTTCTTGACTTTGGTGCCGGGCGCGAGGCGCAGCTCGAAGCGGGAGACGTGGGGGCCGCTGACGATGCCGACGATCTTCGCCTCGACGCCGAAGTGGCCGAGCGTCTCGACCAGCTTGCGGCCGACCGCTTCGTGGTCGCGCGGGTCGGGGCCTTTGTCGCCTTTGCCACGCTCCAGGAGCTTTGCCGAGGGCGGCCGGTAGTCGATCTCTTCCGACATCGTCACGCCGCGTTTGTTGCCCATCGGGGTCAGGCCGGCATGGGCCCGATCGCCCTCGTCGACCACCGCGACGGCGTCGGCGGAGTCGTAGTTCTGGAGCTCCACGCCATCAACTGGCACGTCCTCCGCTTCGCGTCCGGGCGTGCCGGGCGGGTCCTCGCCCGGAAGCACGTGGGTCTCGGTGTCGTCCTCCGAGTCGAAGATCTGCGCGTCGAATTCGTCCTCCTCGGCGAGGGCGACCGTCGGTTCGAAGTCCTCGTTCTCCTCCGGGTAGGAGCTCATCACGTCGGTGGGGCCGGCGAGCGTTGCCGCCTCGGCCCGGGCTTCGCGGTGCTCGCGCCAGTCGGCGTGGGTCTTGGCGACGGTGCGAGCGGCCGCGTCGCCGCCGGCGAAGACGCCGCGGAAGACCGTCCGCAGGCCCCGGCCGATTCCTCGGGCCAGCGCCGAGACCGAGGTGCCGGTCAGCAGCATGCCGCCGACCAGCAGCAACAGGACCGTGAAGATGCGGGCGCCGATCTGGCCGAAGAGGTAGTCGAGCGCGGTTTCCACGCCGTATCCGACTTTGCCCCCTTCCCAGCCGAAGAAGAGGACGAAGACGAGGTAGACGCCGAAGGCGACGAGGAAGAGGGCGATCAGGTCGACGTGGCGCTGCTCGAGCCCGGCCGGCAGGCGCAGCCCACCCCCGCCCTTCGCTTTCGCTTTGCGTTTGGCAGGGGCTTTTCCTCGCCGGGCGGAACCGGCGCGCTTCTTACGCACGAACATGGGACCCGGTTCGACGCCGAACTCCCCAGCCCTGCCGAAGTAAAAACGCGGTAAATCTCGGATGGAGCGGCGTTTTTCACGGCTACCATCATCTTGTGCTTTCCGAAGTCGATCAGGCGGGCGGCCGCGTCCTCGTCGTCGAGGACGACGAGGACATCGCCGACGTCCTCCGTCGCTCCCTGCGCAACGAGGGCTACGAAGTGAAGACCTCCGCGGACGGGGTCGAAGCGCTCGACGTCGCCGCCGGCTTCGTTCCCGACCTGGTCGTGCTCGACCTCGGGCTGCCTGGACTCGACGGGGTCGAGGTCTGCAAGCGGCTGCGCAGCGACGGTGACGTGCCGATCCTGATGCTGACCGCGCGGGCGGAGACCGAGGACCGGGTGACCGGCCTCGACAGCGGCGCCGACGACTACCTGGTGAAGCCGTTCGAGCGCAAGGAGCTGCTGGCGCGGATCCGGGCGCTGCTGCGCCGCCGGCCCCCGCGTGGCGCCGCCTCGCTCGAAGTCGGCGACCTGACGCTGAATCCGGACACCCGGGAGGTCCGCCGCGGCGAGCGCGAGATCGAGCTGACCAACCGGGAGTTCGAGCTGCTCGAGTTCCTGATGCGCAACGAGCGCCTGGTCGTCTCTCGCGAGCGCCTGCTCGACGAGGTCTGGGGCTATGACCCGATGGCCGCGACCAACACGATCGACGTCTTCATCTCCAACCTGCGGCGCAAGCTCGAGGCTGGCGGCGAGTCCCGCCTGCTGCACACCAAACGCGGCGCCGGCTACGTGCTCAAGGCGTAGGGATGGGCTGGGTAGCGAACGGCTTCAGCCGGTTTGGCCGGCGTCTCCTGCATCCCCGCTCGTGGCCTGTGCGCTGGCGCCTGGCCACCGTTTCCGCCGGCCTGACCCTGGTGATCCTGATGCTCTTCGGCGGCGCGATAGGAAAGATCGCTACGCAAAGGATCCGGGACGACTTCAACGGCGAGGTGCGCAGCGCCGTGCAGATCCTCTCCAGCGAATTCCAGATCGTCTACTCGCCCTTCGGCGAAGCGGAACTGCGGCAACGCCTGTCGCTGAACGACTTCGTCCTGCCCGACGACGCCTCGGCGCGGGTCTACGACGTCAACGGGAAACTGCTTGGCCGCAGCGAACACGCAGCGCAGCTGGGCCCGCTCAAGACCGGGATCTCCGACTACCACGGCATGCGGGTCGCGACCGAAGCGATCACCACCGAATCGGGTGAAATCACCGGCTACGTCCAGTACGGGCGCAGCCTGCACCACGTCGAGGACACGATCGACCGGGTCTGGCTGCTGATCGCCGGCGGCATCTTCGGCGGCACCTTGCTGGCGGTCTTTGCCGGAGTCGCGATCGCGGGCCGGGCGATGCGGCCGATCGCCTCGCTGACGGCGACGGCCAAGGAAATCGCTACCACCCGCGACCCGTCCCAGCGGATGCCCGAGCCGAGCAACGACGACGAGGTCGGCGAACTGGCTCGTACGCTGGAGGAGATGCTCCGCTCCCTCGACGCCGCCCGAGCCGAACGCGAGGGCGTGATGCAGAAGCAGCGCGAGTTCGTCGCCGACGCTTCGCACGAGCTGCGCACGCCGCTGACCAGCGTCCTCGCCAACCTCGAGCTGCTGCAGGCGTCGCTGAACAGCCATGAGCAGGCCGAGGACAGGGAGATCGTCGATTCCGCCCTGCGCTCCTCGCGACGGATGGGACGCCTCGTCTCCGACCTGCTGCTGCTGGCCCGCGCCGACGCCGGCCGCATGGAGGCGCACCGGCGCGTCGATTTGGCCGAAGTCGCCGGCGATGCCGCTGCCGAGGCCGCTCCGCTGATGGGCGAACGGGAACTGGTCCTCGACAACGACCGGCCGCTGCGGGTCGAGGGCAGCCGTGACGAGCTGCACCGGATGGTCCTCAACCTGCTCGACAACGCGATCCGCCACACCCCCCCACGCGCTTGCGTCGAATTGACCCTGCGCGAAGAGGACGGCGACGCGGTGGTCGAGGTCGGCGACGACGGACCGGGCATCCCGGAGGAGATGCGAAGCCAGGTCTTCGACCGCTTCGTCCGCGGCACCGGCCCGGCGGACACCGCCCGCGGCACCGGCACCGGTCTCGGCCTCGCGATCGTCAGCGCCGTTGCGAGTTCACATGGGGGCAGCGTCGAAGCCGCCGAATCCAAATCAGGCGGCGCCCTCTTCATCGCCCGCATTCCCCTTGCAGAAGCCCAAAAACCCGCTGCAAAACCTTTAGAGGCGCTTTAGACCTCGGTCCTAGATTTCGCAGTGGACGAGACACACTGGCCCGCCGAGGTTCTCCCCAGACACTGCCTCGGCGGGCTTTTTCTTTGGGCCCAAAGAAAAGCGCCCGCCTTCTGGACGGGCGCTTTGCATGGCTCTTTAGAGCTGCCTATTGCAATTCGCGCAATACGCCACCATTTCCAAAGTAAGTACTACCTTCGAGGATGGCGGTATTGGTGCCGGCTGCTGACGGAACGCCCACGATCGAGTTGACGAACGGGTCAACGGCCCAGGAGAAAAGAATTCCCCCGCACCCGTTTGCCCCGGGCGCCGCAAAAGCGTTGTCGACCAGGCGATTGTTTTTGAAGCCACCGATTCCGACCGCAGGTTCCACGAATTCCCCTGGGCTACCTGAGATGGCTTGATTTGGAGGAGGCGGCGAGGTGGTGCCCGTGGTGAGGTTCAGATTGATCGGATTCGAGTTCGAGCCGATATAGCAGTTACTCCCGAGGAAGGGGTTGCTCAGCTTGACCTTGACCGGAAAGATGAACGCAGCGCCTTCTCCGGTCAGGGCGCTGAGCAGATTGACCTTAACCCCTGAAGCTGGGCCCGCTAGTTCAACCGTCGCCGTCACGCCGGTGAACCCGTTGTTGATCGTTTCGTTGAAAAGATCCTTAAGTATCTGGGGCCACCAGCTGGGGGCTTCGATACCAAGCAAGCCTCCCGGCACAGTCTGCGGCGATTTCGAGAGCGTATTGCCGTCCGTGGCTGCATAAAGGGTGAGGGGTAGGAAGGGATTACCTTCAGCGTTTCCAAGTCCTCCCTGCAGCACGACGGGATTTTTCAAGGGAACGGTTTTTTTCCCCATCGTGAATGAGCCGTTCGTGGTTTCTGCGTAAATGCAGTATTCGACTGCAGTGTTGCTCAGCGGGCACTTCGAAAACCGCGCGTATTCCCCAGTAAGCGTCGCCGATGCCGAAGAAGCCGGCACCAGCATCACGGCAGCCAGGATGGCGGCCAGTAATAGCCTTTTCATTGACTGGTCCTTTCGACTGATTTTGTTGCTGGACGGATGGTCCAGCAGTGGAACTACCTGTTCCCACAGGTGGGAATCCTTGTACCAAACAGGAACTTCTACGGTCCTAGGAACAGGATCTATCGACTTCGTCCAACCGGGCGATGTAGGGAACCCAAGCGTGTTTTCCCAGTGCGCCCGATCTTCGCGCGCGTAAGCTCGCGGTTCCTAAACCTCGATGACGACCGGGAGGATCATTGGGCGGCGGCGGAGGCGTTGCCAGACAAATTTGCCAATCGCCTCGTGGAGATCCTCCTCGATCAGGTGGGCCTCGCGGTTGCCGTGGCCGGCTGCCTCGTCGAGGACGTCTTCGACGAGGTCCTTGAGGTCCTCGACCAAGGCGTCTGCTTCCTCGAGGAAGGCGACGCCGCGGAAGATCACCTCGGGGTCGGCGACGATGCTGCCGTCGTCGTTGGAGAGCGTCGCGACGACGATGAAGATGCCGTCGGCGGAGATCTCGCGACGGTCGCGCAAGGCGGCGTCGTCGGGCTCGCCGATGTTGACGCCGTCGACGTAGATGACGCCGGCGTGGATGTCCTCGCCGAAGCTTGCCCCCTCCGCGTCGATCTCCAGCGGCAGGCCGTTGCGGCCCTGGAAGATGCAGTCGCCGTCGATCCCCACCGCTTCGGCCAATTCGCTGTGCAGGCGCAGGCGCTTGTAATCGCCGTGCACCGGCAGCACGTAGCGCGGTTTGGTCAGGTTCAGCATCAGCTTCAGCTCCTCCTGCCAGCCGTGTCCAGAGGCGTGGATCGGCGCGTCTTTGGCAGTGATCACAGTGGCGCCGATCTCGTAGATGCGATCGATCGTCTCGTTGACTGCGCGCTCGTTCCCAGGCACCGGGGTCGCCGAGAAGACGACGGTGTCGCCGGAGTGCAGCTGCACGTCGCGGTGGTCGTTGTTCGCCATCCGCCGCAGCGCCGAGAGCGGCTCGCCCTGGCTGCCGGTCGAGATCACGACGACTTTCTCGTCGGGGAAGTCCTCGATCTCGCGCGGCTGGATGAAGATCCCGTCCGGCGCCTTGGCGATCCCGAGGTTGGAGGCGATGTTGAAGTTCTTGCGCATCGACCGTCCGACCAGCGCGACTTTGCGGTCGAGCTGCGCCGCCGCGTCGATCACCTGCTGGACGCGGTGGATGTTGGAGGCGAACGAGGTGACGATGATCCGGCCCTTACAGCGGCCGAACTGCTCCAGCAGCGCCGGGCCGACAGCCGACTCCGAGAGCGCCACTCCCGGCCGGTCGGCGTTGGTCGAGTCGCCGCAGAGCAGCAGCAGCCCTTCCTGGCCCAGTTGCGCCAGGCGCGAGACGTCCGCTGGCCGCCCGTCGACCGGGGTCTGGTCGAACTTGTAGTCGCCGGTCATCAGCACCGAGCCGACCTCGGTTGAGAGCAGCACCGCCCGCATGTCCGGGATTGAGTGGGCGAGGTGGATCAGCTCGAGCCCGAACGGGCCGGCCTGGACCTTCTCCCCCGGCGGCAGCTCCTGCAGCGGCGCCGATTCGCCGAGCTTGTGCTCGTCGAGCTTGGAGCGGACCATCCCGATCGTCAGCAGGCCGCCGTAGATCTTGGGAGGCATCCCGATCTCTTTCAGCACGTAGGGCAACGCCCCGACGTGGTCCTCGTGCCCGTGGGTGAGGACGATCGCCTCGATGTCGTCGGCCCGCTCGCGCAGGTAGGAGAAGTCCGGCAGCACGAGGTCGATCCCGTGCATCTCGGCGGTCGGGAACATCAGCCCCGTGTCGACGACGACGATGCGACCGTCGTACTCGATTACGGTCATGTTCTTGCCGATCTCGCCGAGCCCGCCCAAAGGCAGCACTCGCAGTTTGCTTGGCACTAGGTGTTACTCACTCTCTTCGTAGGAAGTTCTAACTGGGGATCGCGACGCCGGCAGCATCGAGGCCGGCCTTGATGGCGGCTCGCTGCTCCTCGTCGGCGGATACCAGGGGAAGTCGCAGTCGATCCGCGCAGAGGCCCAGCATCTCCAGGGCCGCCTTCAGCGGGATCGGGTTGGTGGTGACGGAGGTGGCCTCGTAGACAGGGGTGATCTCGCCGTCGATCTCCCGTGCCCGCTCAATCTCGCCGGCCTGCGCCGCCTCCCACATCTCCCGCATCCGGTCGCCGACAATGTGCGAGGCGACGCAGATGCCGCCCCCGCCGCCGAACTCGAGCACGCGGAAGAAGGTGTTGTCGTTCCCGGCCAGCACGGTCAGGCCCTCGATCGGGCCGAGCTCGGCGTCGTTGGCTTGCTTGACGGCGACGATGTTGTCGATCTCCCCCAGTTCCCGCAGCAACTCGGGACTGGCATTGATGACCACCCGCGAGGGGATGTTGTACATAACCATCGGCAGCTCGGGAACGGCGGCGGCGACCGTCTCGAAGTGGGCGCGGATGCCAGCTTCGTTGGGCTTGTTGTAGTAGGGGACGACGACCAGGGAAGCGTCCGCGCCAGCGTCGGCGGCCATCTTCGTCAGCTCGCAGGAGTGCCGGGTGTCGTTGGTCCCGGTGCCGCAGACCAGCAGCGCCTCCTCCCCCACCTCGGCCCGGACCGCCTGCAGCAGCTCGATCTCCTCGCCGTCGGTCAGCGTCGGGCACTCGCCGGTGGTCCCGGCGATCACCAGCCCGTGAGAGCCGTGCTCGAGCAGATACGCCGCCAGCCGCCGCGCCGCGTCGTGGTCGACCCTCCCGTCCGCGTCGAACGGGGTCGCCATCGCGGTGAGGACTCCCTTGATCTCCTTCATTGCTTTCAGGGTATCCCGTCAGGCGGCCGATCGGGCCCTAAAGCAGCTTCTCCAGCCCGACGGTGAAGCGATCGGGCAGATCGGCGACCTTCCGGCAGGCGAGGACGACGCCCGGCATGAAGGAGCGGCGGTCGATCGAGTCGTGGCGGATCGCCAGCGTCTGGCCGACGCCGCCGAAGATCACTTCCTGGTGGGCGACGAGACCGGGCAGGCGGACCGAGTGGATCGGCTGGTGGACGTTGCCGCCGGCCGCGTCGATCAGCTCCTGCGTGCGCTTCGCCGTCCCCGAGGGCGCGTCGAGCTTTTTGTCGTGATGGAGCTCGACGATCTCGCACTCGGGCATGTGCTTGGCGATCGCCTGCGAGACCTCCATCAAGAGCACCGCCCCAATGGCGAAGTTGGGGGCGACGAAGCAGTTGGCCTGCGAGGCCTCGGCCGCCGCGCGAGCGGCGTCGAGGTCGAAACCGGTGGTGCCGACGACGGTATGGACGCCTGCCTCCAGGCACGCCTTCACGTTGGCGAGCGCCGTGTCCGGAACCGTGAAGTCGACGACGACGTCGGCATCCGGCAGCACTTCGGCCAGCTCGGTCCCCAGGGCAGGGTCGGCCTTCCCCGTCAGCTCCAGCTCCTCGGCCTCTTCGACCGCTTCGCAGACGGTCGCCCCCATTTTGCCGGCAGCTCCTGCTACCGCGACCCGCGTCATGCTGCTACCAGCGCCTCGCTCACGGGCGCCAGCGCCTGGCGGAAACGGTCTTCGTCAGCGCCGACGGCCGCCGCCGAGAGACGATCGGCTCCGTACAGCTCCGCCGCCAACTCGGTCAGGTCGTCGACCTCGATCGCGTCGACTTTGGCCAGCATTTCGTCGAGAGTTTCGATCGGCAGCCCGAACAGGGTCGCGCGGGAGATCCGCGTCATCCGCGCCGCGGTCGACTCCGACGAGAGGACCAGACGACCCTTGACGCTCTCCTTTGCCCGTACCAGCTCCTCTTCGGAGACCGGCTCGGAGCGCAACCGCGCCATCTCGGCGCCGATGATCGAGCAGGCCTCCTCGACGTTGTCCTCGCGGGTGCCGACGTAGGTGGCGACCAGGCCCTGGTCGGTGAACTGCTCGTTGTAGGAGCCGACCGAGTAGGCGAGCCCGCGCTTCTCGCGCACCTCGCGGAAGAGGCGCGAGGACGTGCTGCCGCCGAAGATCGCGTCGAGCACGGCCAGCGGAAAGCGCCGCTGGTCGTCGCGCCGTAGCCCCGGCGCCCCGAAGCAGATGTGGTATTGCTCGGTCTCCTTACCGAGAAAGCAGAGCCGGGAGTTGCCCTCGAGCGGCGCCTCCTCGAGACGCCCGTCGCCCTCGACCGGGGGCTGCACTAGCCGCTGTGCCAGCTCGACGATGCGGTCGTGGTCGAGGTGCCCGGCGGCGCCGACGACGATCTGCGGCGCCGTGTAGTGGGCCCGGCGGTAGGCCTCGATGTCCGGGACCGGGATCGAGGAGATGACCTCGGCCTCCCCCAGCACCCGCCGTCCCAGCGGGTGCTCGCCGAAGACCGCCTCCGCGAGCACGTCGTGGACCCGGTCCTGCGGCTCGTCGTCGTACATCGCGATCTCCTCGATCACCACCTGGCGCTCGGAGTCGATGTCGGGATAGGTCGGCGCCAGCAGCATCTCCGCCAGCAGGTCGAAGACCTCCTCGGTGTGCTCGTCGAGGAAGCGGGCGTGCAGGTGCGTCGTCTCCTTGCCGGTGGCGGCGTTGACCGAGGCGCCGAGGCCGTCGAAGCGCTCGGAGATCTCGATCGCCGAGTAGCGCGCGGTCCCCTTGAAGAGCAGGTGCTCGAGGAAGTGCGAGACCCCGGCCTGCGCCGGGGTCTCGTTCCTGGATCCGGTTCGGACCCAGAGCCCGAGCGCCACGGACCGGACCGAGGGAACCTCCTCGGTCACGACCCGGACGCCCGAGTCCAGGGTGGTTAGCTTCGCGCCCAACTAGCCGCGGCGCTCGCGTTCACGCCCACGACCGCGCTCACGGTCGCGACCCCGCCCGCCACGGTCGCCGCCGTTGCGACGGCCGCCGTCGCCGGAGCCGACCGCGGCCAGCTCCTGCGGCGATTTGCCCGCAACCGAAGGGTCGTCGGAGAGGCGCAACCCGATCCGGCCGCGCTCCTTGTCGACCTCGACCACGGTGACGTCGATCTGGTCGCCGGCGCTGAGGACGTCGTCGACCGAGTCGACCCGCTCGCCCGGCTTCACGTTGGAGATGTGAAGCAGGCCGTCGGTGCCCTTGACCAGCTCGACGAAGGCGCCGAAGGTCGTCGTCTTCACGACTTTGGCCCCCTCGTAGCGGTCGCCGACCTCGGCCTCCTTGGTCATCCCCTCGATCCGGCTGACGGCGCCGTCGACGAGTTCGCCGGTCGGCGCGTAGATCCGCACCGTGCCGTCGTCCTCGACGTCGATCTCGGCCTCGAACTCCTCGCAGAGGGCGCGGATCGTTTCGCCGCCTTTGCCGATGACCGCCCCGATCTTCTCCGGGTCGATCTTGATCGACTCGATCGCCGGCGCGTGCGGGGAGAGCTTCTCCCGCGGCCCGTCGATCGCCTCGGCCATCTTGCCGAGGATGAACTGGCGGCCGCGGTTGGCCTGCTCCAGCGCATCGCGCAGGATGTCGAAGGTGACGCCGGTGATCTTGATGTCCATCTGCAGGGCGGTGATCCCGTCCGCGGTGCCGGCGACCTTGAAGTCCATGTCGCCGAGGTGGTCCTCGACGCCGGCGATGTCGGTGAGGACGATGTAGTCGTCGCCCTCTTTGATCAGGCCCATGGCGACGCCGGCGACCGGTGCGGTGACCGGGACGCCCGCGGCCTGCAGCGCCATCGAGGAGGCGCAGACCGAGCCCATCGAGGAGGAGCCGTTGGACTCAAGGGTCTCGGAGACCACCCGGATCACGTACGGGAACTCCTCTTCGCTCGGGATCGTCGCCGCCAGAGCGCGCTCGGCGAGGGCGCCGTGGCCGATGTCACGCCGCTTCGGGCCGCGCATGAAGCCCGCCTCCCCGACCGAGAAGGGCGGGAAGTTGTAGTGGTGCCAGAACCGTTTCGTGGTCTGCAGGCCGAGCGTGTCGATCCGCATGTCCATCCGGGTCGTGCCCAGCGCCACGTTGGAGAGGATCTGGGTCTCGCCGCGGGTGAAGAGAGCCGAGCCGTGCACGCGCGGGGAGATGTCGACCTCGGTCTCGATCGGCCGGATCTCGTCCTGAGCGCGTCCGTCGGGGCGCTTCTTTTCGACGGCGATCGCCTTGCGGATCGTGTCCTTCTCGATCGAGTCGATCGCGGCCTTGACTTCGGCGACGCGCTCATCGTCGACTTCGCCGGCCTCGTGGGCGGCGGCGTAGTGGCCGACCACCTCGTCCTTGACTTTGTCGATCGCCTCGTAGCGCTCGAGCTTGCCTTCGGTGGCGATCGCGTCGACCAGGGCCTGGCCGTGGGAGGCGCGGATCTGGCCCAGCAGCGCCTCGTCGATCTTGGGCGGCTCGATCTCGATCTTCTCCTTGCCGACCTTCTGCTGCAGCTCGTCCATCGTCGCGCAGAGCTTTTTGATCTCCGAGTGGGCGATGTCGAGGGCGTCGAGGATCTCGGCCTCGGTGACGCCGGTGGCGCCGGCCTCGACCATCAGGATCGCGTCATCGGTGCCGGCGACGATCAGGTCGAGTTCGAGCTCCTCGTGGCGCTCCTCGGCCGGGTTGACGACGAAGTCGCCCTCGAGCTTGCCGATGCGCACGGCGCCGACGTGCTTCTCGACTGGGACCGGCGAGATCGCCAGCGCCGCCGAGGCGCCGTTCATCGCCAGGACGTCGTAGGGGTGCACCTGGTCGACCGACATCGGGATTGCCACCAGCTGCGTCTCGTAGTGCCAGCCCTTGGGGAAGAGCGGGCGGATCGGGCGGTCGATCATCCGCGCGGTCAGCGTCGCCTTTTCGCCGGAACGCCCCTCGCGACGGAAGAACGAGCCGGGGATTTTGCCCGCGGCGTACATCCGCTCCTCGACGTCGACGGTGAGGGGAAGGAAGTCCACGTCGCGAAGGTTGCCGACGGTGGCGGTGCAGAGGACCATCGTGTCGCCCTGGCGGACGACCACGGCGCCGCTCGCCTGCTTCGCGAGTTTGCCGGTCTCGAAGGAAATCTGGCTGTCGCCGACATCCGCCGAGACGCGGGTAACGTCAAACATGCTCATTTAGTTGTTTACCTCCGGCCGCCCGGTTGGCGACCCATTTGCATTCAGAACTCTCGTTCTCTAACTGACTGAAGGGTACAGGCATCGAAAACCGCTGGAGTGCCCGCCACTCCGGCGCGGATGCCGGACTCGAAATCACGCCTGATTCGGCCCTCGATCTCGGTTGAGCGGCGGTCGGCCTCGAAGCGCTCGAAGTCGAGCCCGAAGCGCTCCGCCCGCTGCCAGAGGTGGGGGTCGTCGACCCGTCCCCGGTCCTTGTACAGCGAATCAACCATCTCGAAGAAGCGGCCCTGGCGACCGGCCGCCTCCGCAGCTGCGTGCAGAGCAGGCGAGCGCGGGTGCTTGCTCGCGACCGGGAAGTGGCGGAAGACGAGCCGGCCGGGCTGCTCCCGCAGCCGCTGCCACTCGGCGGCGCAGTGGGGGCAGCCGAGGTCGGCGTAGACGACGATTCCCTCCTCCCCCTCGCCGCGGACGTGGTCGTCCGGCCCGACCGGCGGGAGCGGAGCGCTGCCGAGATCGGTCATCCGTGCTAGGAGAGCGCGTCGAAGATGAGGTTGGCGCCGGGGATCTCCTCGTCGCTGGGCGACTGGTAGGTCCAGGCGACCTTCCCGTCCTCGTCGACGAGGACGAGCGTGCGGTGGGCGAAGCCGAGCTTCTCGAAGTAGGAGCCGTAGGCACGCGCCACCTCGCCCTTCGGCTCGAAATCGGAGAGCAGGGGCGTGTCGATGCCGAGTTTCTCCTGGAAGGCCTTGTGGGCGAAGAAGCTGTCGACGCTGATCCCGACCAGCTCGACCCCCTTCTCGGCGATCTGCGGCTTGACCTCCTGGTAGATCGAGAGCTGATCGCCGCAGACGGGGCTGAAATCGCCCGGATAGAAGATCAGGAGGACCTTGCGACCCCTGTAGTCGGAGAGCGAGACCTTCTCCCCGTCCTGGTTGCGGAGGGTGAAGTCGGGGGCTTGCTCCCCGACGGAGATCATCGACGCAGGCCGAGCTCTTTGACCAGGGCGCGGTAGCGCTCGAGGTCGGTCCGTTCGAGGTAGCGCAGCATGCGGCGCCGCTTGCCGACGAGCATCAGCAGCCCACGGCGCGAGTGGTGGTCCTTGGCGTGCGTGCGCAGGTGCTCGGTGAGCTCGTTGATCCGCTCGGTCAGCAGCGCGACCTGGACCTCGGCCGAGCCGGTGTCCCCCTCGCCGCGGCCGTACTTGCCGATCAGCTCGCTCTTTTTCTCTTTCGTCAGGCTCATCTCGTAAAAAAGCCGCGCACTGCGGTGCGACGGCCGCTGGAAATTAGCACAGAGGCCCTGGGGCGGCCTATGAGGTGAAGCCCGCGCATGCCCGCTTTGCGTCCTCTACGTCTTGGTGCATCTGCTCGATCAACTCCTCCACGCGCGGGTAGCTGCGCTCGCCGCGCAGGCGCTCGACGAAGGCGACGCGAAGGGTCTTGCCGTAGAGGTCTTCTTCGCGGTCGATCAGGTAGGTCTCGATCAGGACTCCCCTCCCGCTCTCGAAGGTCGGCCGCACGCCGACGTTGACGGCGGCGGGAACGCCGTCGGCGAAGGCCGCGTAGACCCCGTGGCCGGGGATCGCGAGGCGGTCGTCGGGGACGATGTTGGCGGTCGGGAAGCCGAGCTCGCGCCCCCGCTGGTCGCCGGTGACGACTTCCCCCTCGATCATGAACGGGGCGCCGAGGCACCGCCGCGCCGCCTCCATCTCCCCGGCGGCGACCAGCGCCCGGATCCGGGTCGAAGAGACCGTTTCGCCGTCGACTTCGACCAGCGGAACCACGCGCGTGTTGAACTCCGGGCGCGCTTCCAGCATCGCCGGGTCGCCTTTGGCTTTGGCGCCGAAGCGGAAGTTCTCGCCGACCGAGACCTGCTTGGCGTCGAGCTTCTCCAGCAGCACGTGCTCGATGAAGTCCTCGGCGCTGCGCTGGGCGAAGTCCTCGTCGAAGGGGATGACGACGAGCTCCTCGACGCCGAGCCCGTCGATCACGTCGCGCTTCACCCCGAAGGGCATCAGCAGCTTCGGGGTCGCCGCCGGGTGCAGGACTTCCAGCGGGTGGGGGTCGAAGGTGAGGACAGTGTCCGCCCCCTCGATCACCGCCTGGTGGCCGAGGTGGACGCCGTCGAAGGTCCCGATCGCGACGTTGCGCGGCCGCGGCTCGGCCTCGGGCAGCGGCGTCACCTTGATGCTCACCGCAGCGCCTCCGCCACCCGCGGCACCAGCTCGGCGATCCGCTCGACCGCCAGCTCCTCCCCCGCCTCCTCGACCCGGAAGGGGCCGATCGCGGTGCGCCGCAGCGCCTCGCAGTAGGCGTCGTCGAGGGTCTCGACCAGGGTGCGAACGTAAGTCCCCGCCGAGCATTCGATCTCGTAGTGGGCCCGCTCTCCGTCGCTGGAGAGCAGCTCGGCGCGGTGGACCTGGACGTCGCGCTCCGGCGTCTCCACCACCTCGCCGCGGTGGGCCTTCTTGTAGAGCCGCTCACCGCCGACCCGCACCGCCGAGGTCATCGGCACCCGCTGGCGCACGGTCCCGGTCGGCAGCTCCAGCGACTCGGGCACCCGCCCCGTCTCGGTCAGCTCGCCGTCCGGATCGCCCGTGCTGGAGCGCCAGCCCAGGCGCGCGGTGGCCAGGTAGGTCTTCGGCAGCCCGACCAGGAACTGCTGCAGGCGCGTGGCGCGGCCGAGCAGGATCAGGAGCAGCCCGGTCGCGAAGGGATCAAGCGTGCCGGCGTGGCCGGCTTTGCGGCCGCGTTCGCGGCGGACCTTGGCGACGACGTCGTGCGAGGTGACGCCCGCCGGCTTGTCGTAGAGCAGAACCGTCCCGGGATCGGCCGTCATGCTCAGGCGTCGAGTTGGGCGGAGACCTCGTTAGTCAGGAACTCGACCAGCTGCTCGAAGGAGAGGTCGGTCGAAAAGCCTGCGGCGCGCTTGTGGCCCCCTCCCCCGTTCATCCGGGCGATCGCCGAGACGTCGACGTCGCCGGCGCTGGAGCGCAGGCTGACCTTGCGGGCGGCGCGGCCGCGGTTGCCGAGGTCGCGGATCACCGCCGCCACCTTGACGCCGTCGATCGCCCGCAGGTTGTCGATCAGCCCCTCGGTCATCTCCTCGCCGGCGCCGGTCGCCTCGTAGTCGGCCACCGTGATGTAGCTGATCGCCAGCCGCCCGTCGAGGTAGCTGGAGATCCCGTCGAGGGCGCGCGAGACCAGCCGCAGCTTCTCGAGCGGAACGTGCTCGTAGAGGCGGCGGTAGGTGTCGTCGACGTTGACCCCGGCCTCGATCAGGTCCGCCGCGACCCGATGGGTGTGGGCGTTGGTGTTCTCGTACATGAACTTGCCGGTGTCGGTGATCAGGCCGACGTAGAGCGCCGAGGCGATCTCCGGCGTGATCTTCGCCCCCAGCAGCAGCGCCAGGTCGTAGACGATCTCCGCCGTGCAAGACGCCTCGACGTCGACCAGGTTGAGGTCGCCGAAGCGGGTGTTGTCGTGGTGGTGGTCGATGTTGATGACGTCGTTGCCGCCCGCGGTCAGCCACTCGACCGGCATCCGGTCGATGTTGCCGCAGTCGAGGAAGACGACGGTGCGGTCGGCCATGTCGGCCGGGGCCTCGTGGAAGACCTCCTCCAGGGGGAGGAAGCGGTACTCGACCGGCAGCGGGAACTCCTTCGCCGCCATGAACATCACCGAGTCCTTACCGAGCTGGGTGAGGACTTTGTGCAGGCCCAGCAGCGAGCCGAGGGCGTCGCCGTCGGGCCCCTCGTGGGCGGTCAGCAGGAAGCGGTCGCGGGCGCGCAGCTCGGCGCCGACGCGCTCGAGGTCGGAGGTGGCGATGTCGGGAATTGAGCTCATTCCTCGTCCTCCCCCTCCAACAGTTCGGAGATGCGAACCCCGCGCTCGACCGTGTCGTCGTAATGAAAGGTCAACGTCGGCGTCCGCTTCATTCGCGTCTCGGCGGCGATCCGCGACTGGATCACTCCGTGCGCGGCCCGCAGGCCGCTCAGCGTCTCCTCCCGTTCCTCTTCGTCGCCGAGCACGCTGACGAACACCTTGGCGGTGCGCAGGTCGGGGCTGGTCTCGACGGAAGTCACGGTCACGAAGCCGATGCGAGGATCGTTCAAATCTCCTGCCACAGCCGCCCCGACGACCTCGCGAAGCACCTCGTTGATGCGCCGCATGCGGGGTCCGGCCATGCTACTCCAGGGTCTGCTCGACCTGTTTCGTCTGGAAGAACTCGAGCACGTCGTCCTCCTTGACGTCGGCGTACCCGTCCAGGACGATGCCGCACTCCTGGCCCTCCTCGACTTCTTGGACGTTGTCTTTGAAGCGGCGCAGGGAGCCGAGCTGGCCGGTCCAGATCACGGTGCCCTCGCGGATCAGGCGGACGCTGGCGTCGCGTCGCGCTTTGCCCTCGGCGACGATGCAGCCGGCGATGCGGCCGACTTTGGAGGCTTTGAAGGTCTGTTTGACCAGCGCCTCGCCGATCGTCTCCTCGACCTCGACCGCCTCCAGCAGGCCCTCCATGGCGTTGCGCAGGTCTTCGGTGATTTTGTAGATGACCGAGTAGGTGCGGACGTCGACGCCCTCGCGCTCGGCGGCGCGTTTGGCGTCGAGCAGCGGGCGCACGTTGAAGCCGATGATGATCGCGTCGGAGGCCGAGGCGAGCATCACGTCGGACTCGTTGATGCCGCCGGTCTGCGAGTGGATGATGTTGATCGCGACTTGATCCTGCGGCACTTTCGCCAGCTCGTCCTGCAGCGCCTCCAGAGAGCCCGCGACGTCAGCCTTGAGGACGATGTTGAGCTCCTTGATCTCGCCCTCCTGGGCGCGGGCGAAGACCTCGTCGAGGCTGACCTTGCGGCCCTGGCGGCGGGCCAGCGCCTCGGTTTTGAGGCGGTGCGCGCGCTCCTGGGCCATCTGGCGGGCCTGGCGGTCGTTCTCGACCGTCTGCACGAACTCGCCGGCGTCGGCGACGCCGTCGAAGCCAAGCACCTCGACCGGCATTCCCGGCGGCGCCTCGGTGACGGCCTTGCCGGTGAAGTCGTGCATCGCCCGCACCCGGCCCCACTGCGGGCCGGCGACCAGCGAGTCGCCGATGCGCAGGGTCCCGCGCTCGACCAGGACGGTGACGACGGGGCCGCGGCCGGGATCGAGCTGGGACTCGATCACGTGCCCGGAAGCCTCGGCGTTCGGGTTGGCCGAGAGCTCCTCGAGCTCGGTGACGAGCAGGATCATGTCGAGCAGGTTGTCGAGGCCCTGCTTGGTCTTGGCCGAGACCTCGCAGAAGACGGTGTCGCCGCCCCAGTCCTCGGGCGAGATCCCTTCGGAGGCGAGCTCGCCGCGGACTTTTTCGGGGTTGGCACCCTCTTTGTCGATCTTGTTAATCGCGACCAGCATCGGCACGTCGGCGGCGCGGGCGTGGTCGATCGCCTCCTTGGTCTGCGGCATCACCCCGTCGTCGGCGGCGACGACCACGACGACCACGTCGGTGACCTTGGCGCCGCGGGCGCGCATCGCAGTGAAGGCGGCGTGGCCCGGCGTGTCGAGGAAGGTGATCGTCTTCTCGTCGTGGTGGACCTGGTAGGCGCCGATGTGCTGAGTGATCCCGCCAGCCTCGCCGGCGGCGACCTCGGTCTCGCGGATCGCGTCCAGCAGCGAGGTCTTGCCGTGGTCGACGTGGCCCATGATCGTCACCACCGGCGGCCGTTCGACCAGGTCCTCCTCGGCGTCGGTGAATGCCGGCTCCTCGGGCTCCTCGTCGGCGGCGTGGACGATTTCGATCTTGCGGTCGTACTCGTCGGCGATCGCCTTCACCGAGTCGTCGGTGAGGGTCTGGGTGAGCGTCGCCATCTCGCCCATCATCATCAGTTTTTTGATCACCTCGGCCGGGGCCAGCCCGAGCGACTCGGCGACCTCGCGGACGGTGGCGCCGGAGTTGACTTTGGTCGCCTCGGGCTCGGCCGGGGTCTCCGGTTTCGCCGGCGGCTCCTCGAGCAGCGGCTTGCGGCGACGGCCTCCGCGGCGGCGCGGAGGCCGCTGCGGCGGCGGGCCGCCCGGCTGCTCACGGCGCGAGGCCTGGGAGTCGATCACGACGCGGCGTTTTTTCGAGGCGGTGCTCCCGCCTGCGCCGCCGCCCTGCTGGGCACCCGAGGCGCGAACCGGTTTGGTCGAAGTCTGTGGGCCTTTGGGAGCAGCGGCCGGCTTTGCCGCGGACTGCTGAGCCGGCGCTTTGGCCGGAGGCGCGGCTGGTTTCTGCGCCTGCGGAGCCGGGGCTTTCTTCGTCGCCCCCGCGCCGCCGTTGCCCTTCGCGGCCGAGATCGCTTTCAGCGCATCGGCCTCCTCGACGGTGGAGGCGGCGGCCTTCGCCTCGACGCCGGCCGCCTTCAGGGCAGACAGCAGCTCCTTCGAGCTGACGCCCTGCGCTTTCGCGATCTCGTGAACCCGTTTCTTGGCCACTAAGCCTGCTCCGCCTCCTCGGGTACCTGCTCGGTCTGCTCAGTCGGCACTTCCTCTGCCGGCGGGTCCTCCGAAGCACCGTCGGCGGATGCTTCCGGATCGTCGTCGAGGGTCTCCCCCTCGACTTCCTCGGCTTCGGTGGCCTCTTGTTGGATGTCCGCTTCGATCGCTTCCTCGGTGGCGACTTCATCAGCGGTCTCTTCCGCCGGCGCCTCATCGGCCTCTTCCGTGGCCTCCGGCTCGGGCTCGACGAAGTTCGCTTCCGCGCGCGAGACGATCTCGTTGACCTGGCCTTCGTCGGCGTCGGGGTCGGCGAGGATTTCCACCTCGGCCTCGGGGAGGTCCGAGAGCACCGCGACCTGGCTCGTTTCGAAGCGCGAGAGCGCCTGGTGCTGCGGCAGGCCGCAGTAGGTGGACCCCGGCAGCGCTGCGTTCGGGCAGCGGCGGCCGGTCGTCATCACCGCCATGCAGCGCCCGTCGAAGGTTTCCTCGCCCTCGATCTCGATCTCCTGTTCTTCGGAGGCGAACTCGGTCTCGGACTTGATGTCGACGCGCCAGCCGGTGAGGCGGGCGGCGAGGCGGGCGTTCTGGCCGTCGCGGCCGATCGCCAGCGAGAGCTGGTCGTCGGGCACGATCACGGTCGCCTGGCGCTCCTCGTCGTCGACGATCACCTCGCGCACGCGCGCCGGCGAGAGCGCTTTGGCGACGAAGCGGGCGGGCTCCTCGTTGTAAGGGATGATGTCGATCTTCTCGCCGCGCAGCTCGGAGACGACCATGCGCACGCGCGAGCCGCGCGGGCCGACGCAGGCGCCGACCGGGTCGACTCCGTCGGCGTGGGAGACGACGGCGATCTTCGAGCGGTAGCCGGGCTCGCGGGCGACGCCGGTGATTTCGACCAGCTTGTCGGCGATCTCCGGCACCTCGAGCTCGAACAGGCTTTTGATCAGCTCCGGGCTGCGGCGGGAGACGACGATCGCCGGGCCTTTGGTCGAGTCGGAGACATCGGTGATCACGGCCTTGATCCGCATCCCGTGGTCGTAGCGCTCGTTGTAGACCTGCTCGGATTTCGGCAGCAGCGCCTCGACCCGCTCGCGCAGCTGCACCAGCGTGTAGCGCTTGTCGGACTGCTGGATGATCCCGGTGATCAGCTCGCCGACCCGGTCCTGGTACTCGTCGTACATCATCTGCCGCTCGGCCTCGCGGATCCGCTGCAGGATCACCTGCTTGGCGGTCTGGGCGGCGATGCGGCCGAAGTCGTCGGGGGTGACGTCCTTGGTCTCGATCTGGTCCTCGTAGGGAGCGATCATCTCCGGGTCAAGCTCGGGCTCCTCCGGCTCTTTCATCTCCCCCGTCTCGGGGTCGATTTCCGGCTCCTCCTGCTGCTCGGCGGCTTCGGCCAGCAGCTTCTCCTCCAGCTCGGGAGGCAGGATCAGTTCGAAGACGCGGAAGTCGCCGGTTTCGTGGTCGAGGTCGACGCGCGCGTATTTGGCCGCACCGGGAGTCTTCTTGTAGGCGGAGAGGAGGGCGTCCTCGAGGGCGTCCATCAGCTTGTCGGCCGAGATTCCCTTCTCTTGCTCGAGCGCTTTGACGGCGTCGACGATCTCTTTGGTCACTGCAGCGACTCCTTGCTTTCGGAACTGGTGGCGTTGCGGCGGTCTCGGTACTTCGGCCCCGGGGACGACACCTCGAGCGAATAATCGACCAGCAGGTGCTTCAGGTGCTTGGTCACCCTTTCGCAGAGGGCGAGATCGACCCCGTCGGGGTGGTCGATGAACAAGCGCAGCGAGTCGCCCCTCGGTTTCTCGAGGGCGACGACGTCGATGTCCGGGTCCAGCCCGGACAACTGCTGCTGCAGCTCTTGCTCGGTGGGGTCGTTCATGCCTGGGGTATCGGGGCTGTTTTGGGGTGTAGGCGTAAAAAAAGTGGGCCAGGCCCACTTCTCGACACGCATAAGGGACAGAAAAGCTTGAAATCAGTATAGCCCGCTCAAGCCGTTTGCCTACTCGCTTTTTCCCGCAAGCGGTCGACTTCGCCCAAGATCGCCTCGGCGATCGCCTCCTTGGAGTCGATTGGGACCTCGGCCTCTCCCGCCGCGGTGATCAGGGTCACCGCGTTGCGTTCGCTCTCGAAACCGATCTCGGGATTGGAGACGTCGTTGAAGACGATCAAGTCGGCGCCCTTGCGCTGCAGCTTGTCCCGAGCGCGCTCGACCGCGTCCTCGATGTTCTCGTCGGCTTCGGCGGCGAAGCCGACGATCGTCTGGCCCTGCGAGCGCTTGGCGGCGAGGGAGGCGAGGATGTCCTCGGTCGGCTCCAGGTGCAGATCAAGGCTCCCCTGGCGCTTCAGCTTCTCGCCGGCCGCGGTGGCGCGGAAGTCGGCTGGGGCGGCCGCCATCAACAGGACGTGGGTATCGACGAACTCCAACTCGGCGGCGCGTGCCAGCTCGGCGGCGGTCTCGACGTCGATCCGGCGGACGCCGGCCGGCGCCGGCAGCGCCACGTTGGCGGCGATCAGGGTGACCTCCGCCCCCCGCTTGGCGGCGGCCGCGGCGAGGGCGATCCCCATCCGGCCGCTGGAGCGGTTGCCGATGAAGCGCACGGGGTCGATCGGCTCGCGGGTGCCGCCGGCGGTGACCAGCACCCGCAGCCCGTCCCAGGGGCGGTCGCCCGCCGGCAGAGCCGCTTCGACGCGAGCGAGCAGTTGCTCAGGGTCGGGCAGGCGCCCGCGGCCGTACTCGCCGCGGGAGGCGAGCTTGCCCTCCCCGGGCTCGATCACCTCGACGCCGCGGGCACGCAGCGTCTCCAGGTTCGCCTGCGTCGCCGCGTCGGCGTACATCCGGTCGTTCATCGCCGGTGCCACCAGACGGGGGGCAGTGCAGGCGAGGAAGGAGGTGGTGAGCATCGAGTCCGCCGCACCACTCGCCAACTTCGCGATCGTGTTGGCCGAGGCGGGCGCGACGAGGTAAGCGTCGCAGCGGCCGGCCAGCTCCAGGTGCCCGATCGGGTCGTGCGAGACGGCCTCTTCGCCCGGGAAGGCGCCGCGCATCGGGTCGCGCTCGAACTCGGAGGTCAGGACAGGCGCGCCGACGATCCCTTCGAAGGAGGCGGCGCCGACGAAACGGGTGGCCGTCTCGGTCATCAGCACGCGCACGCCGTGACCGGCCAGCGTCGCCAGCCGCGCCAGCTCCAGCGCCTTGTAAGCGGCGATCCCGCCGCTTACGCCGAGAAGTATCCGGGCCATGACTCGGTTTTAAAGCACGCCCGGCCTGCGGGCGCACCGAGGCTAGGCGCGGTACTCGTATTTCAGCTTGCCCTGGGCGAGCTCTTCGAGCGACATCGAGAGGTAGTTCCTCTCGCCGGTCGTGTCGACCATCGGCGGCGGGTACTCCCCGAAACCGCCCTCACCAAGGTTGTGGAAGTAGCTGTTGATCTGACGAGCGCGCTTCGCCGCAACGACGACGGCGGCGTAATGAGAATCAGCGTGCTCCAGAAGCTTGTCTACGCGTGGTTTGATCATCGGCGAGCGAGTCTAGAGGATCAGCGCCTCGAGGCATCTTCCGCGAGTCTGTGAAAAACCGTGCTCTACAAGGTTTTTCACAGACTCGCTGAATCAAGGCCCAGCTCCGAGCGGACGACCTGGACGAGTTCGGCGGCGGCGCGGGCGATGTCGTCGTTGACGATCTGGTGGTCGAAGTCGCCTTTGACGGCCAACTCCTGCTCGGCAACTTTCAGTCGCTCGTCGATTGCCTCGGTGGAATCCGTTCCGCGGCCGATCAGCCGTTCCCGCAGCACCGCGGGATCGGGCGGGGCGATGAAGATCTGGACCGAGTCGGGTTTGGCCGCCCGCACCTGCTGGGCGCCCTGGACCTCGATCTCCAAGACGACCGATTTGCCGGCGTCGAGGCAGCGGTCGACCTCGCTGCGCAGGGTGCCGTAGCGGTTGCCGCTGTAGGTGGCGAACTCGAGGAAATCCTTTTCCTCGACCCGCCGCTCGAACTCCTCGGGGGTGAGGAAGTGATAGTCGCGGCCGTTTATCTCTCCCTCCCGTGGCGCCCGCGTCGTCGCCGAGATCGAGAGCTCGAGATCCGGAACGCGCTGCAGCAGCTCCCTGATCAGCGTTCCCTTGCCGACCCCGGAGGGTCCGGTGATGACGAAGACTTTGGCTCTGGCCATGGGGGCCGGGATCATGACCGCCCCGGCGGTCGCTAACTAACGGCGGAGCTGGCTGATCAGCTCGGCGCGCTGGCGCTCAGAGAGGCCGCCGATCGTCTTCGACGGCGAGATCCGGCACTGGTTGAGAATCCGGTTGGTCTTCACCCGGCCGTACTTGGGGACGGCGAGGAGCATGTCGAAGACCTTCGCGGTCAGCACGTACTCCGGGGGATCCATGAGGATCGTCTGGATGCTCGCCCGGTTGGCCTTCAGGTCCTTCTTCAGTTTGGCCCGGGCGGTGCGGATGTCGTTTGCCCGCTTCAGGGCCTCCATCCTCTGGTCGAGGGACCGTTCGGGCGCCGCGAGCGAGGATTTGACTGGTGAGGCCGTCATGTGGGCGGCGAGTATAGCCGCGGCTCGGGGACGTGCAAGGCGCAGACCCCGAAAAGATCGAAAATTCGTGTGAACCTCTACTGGAGGTCGAGGCTCTACAGGCGTAACAGTGCCTCGTACACGCCGGTTTCCAGCTCATTTGCAATCCGGGCACCGGCCCTCGGGTCGCGGAAGTTCTCGGTTCCGACGGCCACCAGGGCAGCTCCGGCGGCGAGAAATTCCCCCGCATCGGCCCCGGAGGAGACTCCACCCATACCGATCGCCGGGATCTCAGCGACGGCGCACACAGCGCGCAGTTGCTGCAGCGCGATCGGCCTCACCGCCGGCCCGGACAGGCCACCGTGGCCGGCCGAAAGCGCCGGCTCACGGGTCTGCGGGTCGATTGCGCTTGCCTTCAGCGTGTTGATCAGGGAAACGGCGTCCGCCCCTCCCTCTTCCGCGGCGACGGCGACCGCGGCCGGGTCGGCGACGTTCGGCGTCAGCTTGACGATCAGCGGCTTCTCGGTCAGCGGCCGCAGCGCCTCCAGCAGCGCCTCGGTCTCGGCGGGCTGCTCGCCGACGATCAGCCCGGAGTGGACGTTGGGGCAGCTGACGTTCAACTCGATCGCCGCCACCTCGTCCCGCGCCTCGACCGCTGAAACCAGCCGAGCGAAATCCTCGCGATTGGTCGCCATCACCGAGACGATCAGCGGCACTGGCAATTCCGCCAGCTGCAGCAGGTCCTCGTTGAGGAAACCCTGGAGTCCCTTGTTGGGGAGACCGATCGAGTTGATCATCCCGGCCGGGGTCTCCCAGATCCGCTGCGGCTCGTTCCCCGCCCGCGGCTCCGGCGTGATCGTCTTCGAGACGAAGGCGGAGAAGGGGAAGTCTTCGAGGAGCTCGTCGCCGAAGACCTTGCGGGCGGCGATTGCGTCGTAAGTCCCTGACGCATTAATCACCGGGTGCTCAAGCTGAAGTCCGCAGAACTCCACCTTTGGACGTCTCTCCTGCTCGATTTCTCCGGCGGGTGGCGACGATCGGGGGGACTCTCCCGGTAGGGAGAGCCCCCGATCGGAGACAGGACCCGCCGGCCGAGACCCCAGCACGGGACCGTCCACACACAGGCGGAGGTAGCCGCCCCCGGGCCTTGGGACTGCGCAGCCGTAACAGGCGCCGAAGCCGCAGGCCATCGGAGACTCGTCCGCTAATTGATATGGGACGTTGTGCTCTTCACACAGCTCCCGAACCGCCTCCAGCATCGCCGGTGGTCCGCAGGAGTAGACGACCGCGGAGCCCGCGTCGTCGCCGGCCAGCATGGTCGCCAAGAGGTCGGTGACGTAGCCCTGATGGCCGGCGTGGCCGTCCTCGGTCGCGAGGCGGACGTCCGGGCAGAGGGTGCCGCCGGCGCAGAAGAGCTCGTCGAGGCCACCGAAGTGCTGCTGGTTGCGGAAGCCGAGCAGGACGCGGAGCGGAATGCCGCGCTCGACCAGGTGGCGCCGCCAGATCGCCATCGGTGCGATCCCGATGCCGCCGCCGACGAGGATCGCTCCCGCTGCAGCCGGGTTGACCTGCTTCGGGGTCGAGAAGGAGTTGCCGAGGGGGCCCGTCACCCAGACCCCCTCCCCCGCCTCCAGATCGCAGAGGCGGTCGGTGCCGGGGCCGACGCCCTCGACCAGGAAGTCGAGCCGCACCCCCTGCTTCGCCGCGGCCGCCTCGGCGACCGATATCGCCCGCGGCAGGAAGGGGCGGCCACCCCCCTCCCCCCAGCTGCGCGCAGAGGCCAGCATGTAGAACTGGCCCGGCTCCGGTGCCGGGCCCTCGCGATCGAGCAGGGAGAAGATTCGGTAGCCGCCGGTCGCCTGGTTCGCGGCGACCTCGCAGGAACGACGCCCAAACGGCGCCGCCCCCGGACGCGGGAGCGGGGCCGGATCCATCAATGATCCCTTTCCGGCCCCGCGAGAGCAGAGGAGGCGGCGCCTTTATGTATCTCCTGCAGCGAGCGCACCTCGGCGTCTCCCTGCCTGGCGGCGGCGATCGCGCGGACCGCGGCGGTGGCGCCGGTCATCGTCGTCACGCAGGGGATTCCCTGGCGGACGGCGGCGGTGCGGATCTCGTAGCCGTCGGTGCGGGCGCCGGAGCCGGTTGGCGTGTTGATCACCAGGTCGCATTCGCGCTTGCGGATCAGGTCGACGACGTGGGGCGAGCCTTCCTGCAGCTTGTTGATCCGCGTCACCGGCACCCCCATCCGCTCGATCGCCTGGGCGGTGCCGGTGGTGGCGATCACCTCGAAGCCGAGGTCGTGGAAGCGCGTCGCAAGCTGGGTCGCCGCCGCCTTGTCGGTGTCGGTGACGGTGATGAAGACCGAGCCCGATTCGGGCAGGCGAACGCCGGCCGCAGCCTGCGCCTTGCCGAAGGCGGTCGGGAAGTCGCCGGCGATCCCCATCACCTCGCCGGTGCTCTTCATCTCCGGGCCGAGGACCGAGTCGGCGCCGGCGAAGCGGGCGAACGGGAGCACCGCCTCCTTGACGCTGACGTGCTCGAGCGGGCCCTGCGGCAGCTCTTGGCCGGCCAGCTTCTCGCCCAGCATCAGCTTGCAGGCGAGCTTCGCCAGCGGCACCCCGATCGCCTTGGAGACGAAGGGGACGGTGCGGGAGGCGCGCGGGTTGGCCTCGATCACGTAGAGCTTGCCGCCCGCAACCGCGTACTGGATGTTGATCAGGCCGATGACTCCGAGCTCGAGCGCGATCCGCTCGGTGGTGGCGCGAATCTGGTCGAGCATCGGCTCGCCGAGGCTGAGCGGCGGGATCACGCAGGCCGAATCGCCGGAGTGGACGCCCGCCTCCTCGACGTGCTGCATGATCCCGGCGACGTAGACCTCCTCGCCGTCGCCGAGCGCGTCGACGTCGACCTCGATCGCGTCCTCGAGGAAGCGGTCGAGCAGCAGCGGGTGCTCCTGGTCGGCCTTGACGTTGGCCTCCAGGTACTTCTTCAGGTCGTCGGTCGAGTAACAGATCTCCATCGCCCGGCCGCCGAGGACGTAGGAGGGCCGGACCAGCAGCGGGAAGCCGACCTCCTCGGCGATCACCTCGGCCTCCTCGGCCGAGAGGGCGGTGCCGTAGGGCGGGTGGGAAACGTCGAGCCGCCGCAGCAGGGCGCCGAAGCGGCCGCGGTCCTCGGCGAGGTCGATCGCGTCGACCGGCGTCCCCAGCAGCGGCACCCCCGCTTCTTCGAGCGTGCGGGCGAGCTTCAGCGGCGTCTGGCCGCCGAACTGGACGATCACGCCCTCCGGCCGCTCCCGCTCGCAGACCGCGAGCACGTCCTCTGCCGTCAGCGGCTCGAAGTAGAGCCGGTTGGAGGTGTCGTAGTCGGTGGAGACCGTCTCCGGGTTGCAGTTGACCATCACCGCGTCGCGGCCGAGTTCGCGCGCGGTCATCGCGGCGTGGACGCAGCAGTAGTCGAACTCGATCCCCTGGCCGATGCGGTTCGGGCCGGCGCCGAGGATGACGACCGAGTCGTTGTCGCCGCGGCGGATCTCGCTGGCGGGGGGCGAGCCGTCGTGGCGCGGACGCTCGTGGCCGGAGTAGTAGTAAGGCGTTGCCGCCTCGAACTCGGCGGCGCAGGTGTCGACCGCCTTGTAGGCGCGGGCGAGGCCGTCGGTGCCGTCGCCTTCCTGTGCCAGCGCCTGCAGCTCGCGCAGGAACCAGCGGTCGACCAGGCAGCGCTCGTGCACCGCCTCGACGTCCAGCCCGCGCTCGAAGGCGGCGAGGATCTGGTCGAAGCGCTCGGCGCAGGGGACCTCGAGCGCCGCCAGCAGATCCTCGTCGGACTCGGGGATCTCCGCCGGCGAGTCGAGCTCGCGCGAGCGCATCGCCTTGGCGAAGGACTCGCGGAAGGTGCGGCCGATCGCCATCGCCTCCCCGACGCTCTGCATGTAGGTCGAGAGCCGGCCCTCGGAGCCGGGGAACTTCTCGAAGGCGAAGCGCGGGATCTTGGTGACGACGTAGTCGATCGTCGGCTCGAAGGAAGCGGGCGTGGCGCGGGTGATGTCGTTGGGGATCTCCTCCAGCGCGTAGCCGACCGCCAGCTTCGCGGCCATCTTCGCGATCGGGAAGCCGGTCGCCTTGGACGCCAGGGCGGAGGAGCGCGAGACGCGGGGGTTCATCTCGATCACGACGATCTCGCCGGATGCGGGGTCGACCGCGAACTGGACGTTGGAGCCGCCGGTCTCGACCCCGATCGCCCGGATCACCTTGATCGCCTGGTCGCGGAGGTCCTGGTAGAGCGGGTCGGTCAGCGTCTGCGCGGGCGCGACCGTGACCGAGTCGCCGGTGTGGACGCCCATCGGGTCGACGTTCTCGATCGAGCAGATGATCACGACGTTGTCGTTGCGGTCGCGCATCACCTCGAGCTCGAACTCGCCCCAGCCGATCACCGACTCCTCGACCAGGACCTGGTTGATCGGGCTGGCGGCGAGGCCCTCGGAGACGACCTGGCGCAGCTCGGTCTCAGAGCGACCGATCCCTCCCCCCTGGCCACCCATGGTGAATGCGGGCCGGACGATCGCCGGCAGGGTGATGTGGCCGTCGGCGAGCGCCTCGTCGACCTCAGCCAGCGATTCGACCGTCATCGACCACGGGATCCGCAGGCCGTGCTCGGTCATCGTCTTGCGGAATTCCTCGCGGTCCTCGGCGCGGCGGATCGCGGCGGCGTCGGCGCCGATCAGCTCGACCCCGAGGCGCTCGAGCGTCCCGTCCTCATAAAGGGACATTGCGATGTTGAGCGCGGTCTGGCCGCCGAGGGTCGGCAGCAGCGCATCTGGCTGCTCCTTTTCGATGATCTTGGTCACCGGCCCGGGCAGCAGCGGCTCGATGTAGGTGCGGGTGGCGAACTCGGGGTCGGTCATGATCGTCGCCGGGTTCGAGTTGACCAGCACGACTTCATAGCCCTCCTCGAGCAGTACCCTGCAGGCCTGGACGCCCGAGTAGTCGAACTCGGCGGCCTGGCCGATCACGATCGGGCCGGAGCCGATCAGGAGGATCTTTTGGATATCGGTCCTTTTAGGCATTGGCGAGCTCCAGGAAGCGGTCGAAGAGGTGGCGGGCATCATGGGGGCCGGGGCCGGCCTCCGGGTGGTACTGGACGGTGGCGCCGGCGACGTCGCGCAGGACCAGGCCCTCGACCGTGCGGTCGTAGAGGTTCAGCTGCGAGAGCTCGGCGACGCCGAAGTCGGTGTCCCAGCGGACCGGCTCGTCGCCCTCGATCTTCGGCTCGCCACCGGGGCCGACGACGGCGAAGCCGTGGTTCTGCGAGGTGATGTCGATGCGACCGGTCTCCAGGTCCTTGACCGGGTGGTTGGAGCCGCGGTGGCCGAAGGGCAGCTTGTAGGTCTGCAGGCCGACGGCGCGGCAGAGCAGCTGGTGGCCGAGGCAGATCCCGAAGACCGGCTTCTGGCCGATCAGCCCGCGGACGGTGTCGACGACGTAGTCGAGGGCGGCGGGATCGCCGGGGCCGTTAGCGAGGAAGACCACGTCGGGGTCCTCGGCGAGGACTTCGTCGGGACTGCTGGTGCAGGGCAGCAGGGTGAGGCGGGCGCCGTGCTCGCGCAGCTGGCGGACGATGCTGAGCTTGACCCCGGTGTCGACCCCGACCACGTGCGGCCCCTCGCCCTCGAAGCGGATCAGCTCGGTCGGGGTGACGGTGCGGGCGAAGTCGGCGCCGTCCATCGAGGGCTCGGCGGCGATCCGCTCGCGCGCCTTGGCCTCCGGCGTCCCGGCCGGGAAGATCCCACCGCGCATCGCCCCCTGGTCGCGGATGTGGCGAACCAGGGCGCGGGTGTCGACGCCGCTGACCGCGGGGACGCCGCAGTCGTCGAGCCAGTCGAGCCAGCCGCCCTCGGCGGTGGCGACGTCTTCCCGGTTCTTGGCGTCGCGCATGACGACGCCGCGGGCATGCACGCGGTCGGACTCCATCGCCTCCGCGGAGACGCCGTAGTTGCCGATCAGCGGATAGGTGAAGACGATGATCTGGCCCGCGTAGGAGGGGTCGGTGACGGCCTCCTGGTAGCCGGCCATCGAGGTGTTGAAGACGACCTCACCGGCGACTGCGCCGTCATGGCCGCAGGCGAGCCCGTCGAGCCGGGTCCCGTCCTCGAGCAGCAGATACGCCCCGCTCATTCGTCTGTTCCTTTCGGTCGTATGGCAGCCATAAGGAACAGCGGAGAACGGCTCACGCTGCAACTCCTAGGCTGAAGCTCCGCAGGCGGAAGGCGACCTGGCCGGCGGCGACGGTTATCAGCACGCGGCCGGTGAGAGTGCGGCCGGCGCACCAGGAGTTGGCGGAGCGGCTCTCGTAGCCGTCCTCCCCGACCGTCCACTCGGCGCCGAGGTCGCAGAGGACGACGTTCGCCTCCGAGCCCGGCGCCAGGGTCGGCCGCGGCAGGTCGAAGGGCTCGGCGCCGCCGGCCATCCGCTCGACCAGGAGGCCGAGGTCGATCGTGCCCGGCAGGACCAGCTCGGTGTGCAGCGCCGCGAAGGCGGTCTCCAGGCCGGTCACCCCGAAGGCGGCCTGCTCGAAGGGCACGTCCTTTTCCTCTGGCTGGTGCGGTGCGTGGTCGGTGGCGATGCACTCGATCGTGCCGTCGCGCAGCCCCTCGATCAGGGCCTGGCGATCGCGCTCTTCGCGCAGCGGCGGGTTCATCTTCGTCGTGTGCGGGTCGAGGCTGCGGACCGCCTCGTCGGTGAGGCAGAGGTGGTGCGGGCTGGCCTCGGCGCTGATCCGCACCCCGGCGGCCTTGGCAGCGCGGACGATCTCCACTGACTCGGCCGCGGAGAGGTGCTGGACGTGGATGCGGGCATTCTCGTAGCCGGCCAGGGCGGCGTCGCGGGCGACCATCGTCGACTCCGAGACCGAGGGGATGCCGCCGATCCCAAGCGCCGCGGAGACCGGGCCCTCGTGCATCGCACCCCCCGTCGAGAGCCGTGGGTCCTCCTCGTGCAGGGCGATGTTGCCGCCGCAGAGGCGCTGGTACTGGAGGGCGCGGCGCATGACGCCGGCGTCGACGATCGGCAGGCCGTCGTCGGAGAAGCCGATCGCGCCGGCTTCGCGCAGTTCGACCATCTCGGTCAGCTCCTCGCCCCGCATGTCCTTGGTAACCGTGGCGAGGAAGCCGACCGGGACCGAGGCGCTGGCGCGCGCCTGCTCGCGCAGGGCCGAGATGTCAGCCGCGGTGGAGACCGGCGGCTCGGTGTTGGCCATTGCCAGGATCCCGCAGTAGCCACCGGCCGCGGCGGCGCGGGTGCCGGTCTCGACGTCCTCCTTGTGCTCGTGGCCGGGGGTGCGGAGGTGGACGTGCGGGTCGAAGAAGGCGGGGAAGGCGTGCAGGCCCTCAGCCTCGATCACCTCGGCGCCGTCGGTGTCGGCCTCGCCGGGCGCGGCCAGCGCGGCGATCTTCCCCTCGCGGATGACGACGTCGTGGACCGAGTCGATGCCGGCGACTGGGTCCAGCACCGTCGCCCGCCGAAGAACCAGGTCCGCGTTCTCTCCCGGACGCACGTCGAGCTGGTCGTGCAGGCTCGTCGTCACCAGTTCCCGCTGCGCGCTCATGCAGGGGTTCCGATCGGGGTCGGGCGGCTTCCCTCGCCTTCGCCGGCGGGATGCGAGGCGTCGCTGCCGGCGAGCAGCTCGTAGAGGATCGCCATCCGCACCACCAGGCCGGCGGCGACCTGCTCGGCGATCAGCGATTGCGGCGAGTCGATCGCCTCGCCGGAGAGCTCGACGCCGCGGTTGACCGGGCCGGGGTGCATCAGCAGCTGGCGCGGGTGGAGGCGGCGGGTGTCGATCTGGAAGCAGGCGGCGTACTCGCGCAGCGAGGGGACGAAGCTCTCGCTCATCCGCTCCTTCTGCATCCGCAGCGCGTAGACGACCTCGGCCTCCTCGATCCCGTCGAGGTCGTAGGAGACGTCGCAGCCGAGCTCCTCGATCCCGCGCGGGATCAGGGTCGGCGGGCCGCAGACGGTGACCTCGGCGCCCATCTTCGCGAAGGCGATCAGGTTGGAGCGGGCGACGCGGCTGTGGAGGACGTCGCCGACGATCCAGATGCGGATGCCGTCGAGCGAGCCGAGGCGGCGGCGCAGGGTGTAGACGTCGAGCAGGGCCTGGCTCGGGTGCTCGTGCTTGCCGTCGCCGGCGTTGACGACCGCCGCCTCGGTCCAGCCGGCAACCATCTGAGCGGCGCCGGCGTAGGGATGGCGGATGACGATCGCGGCGGGGTCGTAGGCGGAGAGCGTCGCGACCGTGTCCTTCAGGGACTCGCCCTTCTCGACCGAGGAGCCGGCGGCCTTGACCGAGACGAGGTCAGCGGAGAGGCGCTTGGCGGCGAGGTCGAAGGAGCTGGAGGTGCGGGTGCTCGACTCGTAGAAGAGCGAGACGACGGTGCGGCCGCGCAGGGTCGGCACCTTTTTGATGTCGCGACGGCCGACCTCTTCGAAGCTCTCGGCGCGGTCGAGGATCGTCTCGATCTCCTCGCGCGAGAGCTGCTCTATCGAGAGCAGGTGCTTCATCGGCTCACCTCCACGGCGGTCGGTTCGGAGATCGTCACCTCGTCTGTGCCGTCGATCTCTTCGAGGCGGACGTTGACGCGCTCCTCGCGCGCCGTCGGCAGGTTTTTGCCGACGTAATCGGGGCGGATCGGCAGCTCGCGGTGGCCGCGGTCGCAGAGGACCGCCAGCTGCACCCGCTGCGGTCGGCCGTAGTCGAAGAGGGCCTCGATCGCGGCGCGGACGGTGCGGCCAGTGTAAAGGACGTCGTCGACGAGGACGACGGTGCGCTCGCTGAGGTCGAAGTCGATGTGGGAGGCGTGGACGACAGGCTGCGAGTCGGGTGCCTTGGCGCCGACGTCGTCGCGGTAGAAGGAGATGTCGAGGTCGCCGAAGGGCAGATCGCTGCCGGTCAGCTCGCCCAGGAACACGTGCAGGCGGCGGGCCAGCACGGCGCCGCGCGTATGGATGCCGACGACCGCCAGGCGCTCCGAATCAGGGTTCTTCTCGGCGATCTCGTGGGCGATCCGCCGCAGCGTTCGCCTCAGATCGTCGTGCTCCAGCACGACCTTCTCGTTCACTTCAGTGGCTTCCTTCCTGGCCTCACGGGACCGGGTTAAAGGACGGCCTCACAGTAGCAGTGGGGGCGGCGGGTGGGGTCGTCCTCTCCGGACACCGCTCGCCTATGGCTTGCGGTTGAGTGTCCTGAGAGGACGACCCCACCCGCCATGCCGACAGCTTCGTTCGGCTTCAGCTTGGGGTCGACTCGGAGCGCTCTACGGCTCCGTTCGGGATCAGCTTGGGCTCTCCGCGCTCGGGAAACGGCAGTTCGATGACGTCGAAGTCTTTCGGGGCGACGGTGGGCTCGAAGACCTCCTTCGCCTCCTCGATCACCTTGCCGACGTGATAGCGGGAGGAGATGTGGACGAGGGCGAGCAGCTTCACGTGGGCCTCGGCGGCGACGGCGGCGGCCTGGCCGACAGTCGAGTGGCCGGTTTCGGCGGCGCGCTGGACCTCCTCCTCGGCGAACGAGGCATCATGGATGAGCAGGTCGGCGTCGGCTGCGGCGGAGACGGTGGCGGGGCTGGGCGCGGTGTCGCCGGTGATGACGATGGTGCGGCCGGCGCGGCTCGGGCCCATCACCCGATCGGGAGTGACGGGGCCGGCCGTCCCCTCGACCGTCTCGCCGCGCTGGAGGGCGGCGTAGGCGGGGCCTTCGGGCACCCCGGCCGCGGCCGCGGCATCGGGGTCGAAGCGGCCGGGACGATCTTCCTCGACCAGGGCGTAGCCCAGAGCCCGGCCGCTGTGGGCAGCTTCGAACGGGCGGATCTCATAACCGTCGTGCGGGATCGGATCGGTTTTCGCCAGCTCGATCAGGTCGAGCGTGAATTTGAGGCGGCCGAGGAACGGTGAGAAGACCTGGAAGAGCTCGGTAAGCCCCGGCGGCCCGTAGATCTTCAGCGGCACCCGGCGATCGGTCAGGTCGTAGGTCTTCAGCAACCCCGGCAGTCCCAGCACGTGGTCGGCGTGGAAGTGGGTGAGGTAGATCTCGTCGACCTGCACCAGCCCCAGCGACCGCTGCATCTGCCGCTGCGTCCCTTCCCCGCAGTCGAAGAGCAGCCGCTCTCCCCCACGACTCACCAGCACGCTCGCCGTCGAGCGCCGCGCCGAGGGCACCGAGCCCCCGGTGCCGAGGAAGGTCACCGCCAGATCCATAGGGCGGCGAGCCTAAGCGACTCCGAAGTTTGGTGCCCTATAGGGACCCAAAGTTCGGAGTCGCTGGCTAAGCTCCGGTTTGGGCGCCCGTAGCTCAGCTGGATAGAGCGCATGCCTCCGGAGCATGAGGTCACAGGTTCGAATCCTGTCGGGCGCGTCTTCTTCTGCCGTGTCGCTTTTGTGGCCTATGGGGCCACTAAGTCGACACGCCTAGTTTTCGACGGCCTTGAACCTCGCCACCCACTCGTCGCGGTCGAATTGGGCGGGGTCGGTCTCGGCGAGGAAGCGCTGGAGGACGGCGATGAAGCGGCCGGGGCGCTCGAGCATGGGGACGTGGCCGGTGTCCTCGAAGATCTCGAGGCGGCTGCTGGGGAGCTGGGCGTGGGCTTCGCGGGCGTGCTCGACGGGGATGATCGGGTCGTTTTCGCCCCAGACGATGAGCAGCGGCAACGTTTCGGCGAGGTAGAGGCGGTCGAGGGCGGCGATGCGCTGGCCCTCCATGTCGACGACCGAGCGAAGGGTGGCGAGGAAGGCCTTGCGGCGCTCGGGGTCGCGCAGGGTCGCATAGCCGCGGGCCACCTCGGCGAGGTCGGCGTTGGGGCGGAACCCGATCGCGCCGATGCCGCGGCCGATTGCCGAGCCGATCTGGGTCCCGACCCCGGCGGTGGCGGAGATGAAGAGGTCGGCGCCCGGCAGCGCCGCCGCCCGCAGCAGCGGGCTGACATCGGGGCCGAGGCCGCCGCTGGAGACCAGCACCAGCCGCTCGACCATCTCCGGGAACTGGTAGGTGAACTGCATCGCCACCCCGCCGCCGAGCGAGTGGCCGACGAGGGTCGCCCGCTCATGACCGAGCGCCAGCATCAAATCGCGCAGGCTGCTCGCCAGGCCGCCCAGCGAGTAGTCGCCGCCGCCCGGCGCCGAGGCCCCGTGGCCGGGAAAGTCGGGGGCGATCACCGTGCGGTTGATCGAGAGCGGCTCGATCACCGATTCCCAGTTGGCGCAGGTGCCCGCCATGCCGTGGATCAGCAGCAGCACCGGGCCGGACCCGGCTTCGATGAAGCTCATCGGGCGGCCGTGGACCTCGACCGTCCTCGGCGTCGCCTCGGACGCGCTCGCCTGCCTCGCTTCGACCGCCACGGAGGGAACCTACCCCCGAAGGGGGCGGAGGTATCGCTACACCGCGATTCCGCCTTGGATTTCAATACTGTCGCGGCGTGGCCGACGCAGACCAGCCCACCAACCGCCGGGACGACCGCCCGCCGCGCGGCGCTCTGATCGTCGTCGCGATCGGGCTCATCGCCTGCGTCGTCGCCGCGCTTGCGAGCACGGACAAGGCCTCCGGGGAAGCGGCCAACCTCGAATGGGTGCAGTCGGGGACCGGCCCGGATTCGAAAGCTGTCGCGGTCCCCGGCGGCAAGGGAGAGATGCAGCTCACCGACACCCACATCCGCGCCACCGGCACCAACGTCAGCGGCTACTCGCTCTTCACGATCGGCGCGACCCTGAACGTCTCGGCCGGCTCCCCGATCGGCGGCGCCCGCATCCTCTGCTCGGTCCAGGCCCACGGCGGCACCGAAATCGCCCAGAGCGGCGGTGGCCTCCGCGCCACCTATCCCCGCTCCTCCGAAGAAGGCATCTACAACCAGGAAGTGCCGGAAACGGTGCTGATGGACTTCAGCTCCCACAGCAGCGAACTGGCGGTGCTGGAAGTGCTGGACCGGCCGACGCGCTTCACCACCGAACAGGGGGTGAAGCTCGAATGGCCCGAATACGAGGTTGGCAAGGAGCGCCTCAAATACTTCATCACCGGCAAGCCGAAGAAAGACCTCGAACTGCCCTTCTTCACGATCTGGAAAACGACCAAGGTGCCCGGAGGCGGAATCAGCTGCATGCTTGAAACCAGCGCCGGCAAAGCGACCGTCGGCACCCGGGCAGCGTTGAAGAAGCGCTCGCCGCCGATCGACGAACAGGCCGAAGAAGAAAAGGCGGAAGAAAAAGAAGAAGCCGAAGAAGAAGGCTAGACGTCGAGCTGCTCCTGCGGCGCGACCAGCAACTCCGGCCCTTCCGCCATCCCTTTCCCGACCTTGTTCAGCGCCGAGTTTGCCGGCGTCCCCTCCATCCGCCGCGGGTCGAGCGGCCCGCACATCGCCACCGCGTCCTCGGCGCTCAGACCGGGGCGCAGCCAGGCCGCCTCGGCCTCCGGGCCGGACAGGATCGCCGGCATCCGGTCGTGGACCGGCGCCACCACCTCGTTCGGCGTCGTGGTGACCAGCGTGCAGGTGTAGAGGTAGCCGTCGTCGTAGCCCCGCTCCTCCGGGTCTTCCCATTTCTTCCGGGTACAGAGCCCGGCAAAGGCGAAGGGCTCGCCGCCGTCGACGGTGAAGCGCCAGGGCTGGCGCGGCTGCTTCGGGTCCTCGGCCTTCATCCACTCGTAGAAGCCGTCGGCGACGATCAAGCAGCGGTGCCGGAACTTGTCGACCAGCGGCCCGTAGGCGCGGCTTTTCAGCAGGTTCTCTTTTTTCGCGTTGATCATCCGGTAGCCGACTTTGAGGTCCTTGGCCCAGACCGGCACCAGGCCCCAACGCATCAGCTGGGCCTGCCGCTCCCCCTGCTCGGCCTCCTTAGGCTCGGGAGAAGCACGGACGACCAGCACCTCCTGGGTGGGGGCGACGTTGAACCGGCCGAGCCCAGGCGGAGATTTGCCCTCCCCCCCGTCCTTCGCGCTCTCTTTCGCCGGCGCGCCGGCGCCGCCGCGTTCCAGCGCCTTCTCCAGTTCGACCTGGAAGCGGTCGGCGATCTTCTTCGTGTCCTTGGTCGTGACCGTGAAGCGCCCGCACATGGGCCCAGCCTAGCCAGGAGTCGGGATCTACTCCGGAGCGATCAGCTCGACCGTCGGGAAATAGGTCCGATAACGGCCTGAATCCCGAGTCAGGAGCCGTAGGCCTGCAACCGCGGCGTGGGCTCCGATGAAGAAGTCCGGGAGCGGCGAGCGACGTGGGCCACCACGGCGGCGGTAGTCGAGGAAGGCCTTACCGGCCAGAAAGGCAGCCACCCAGGGAATCGCCTCGCGGAGGAAGGCATCTTCGGGCAACTCGCGATCGAGAAGCTCTTTCTTTGAGTACCGGTGAGAAATCTCGGCGTAGATCACCGCGTTGATCACCAACGGCCCCTCCGAGCCCGCGCTGTCCAACGCTCCTCTCGACCAATCGGCCCAGACAGGATCCTGGGACAGAACATCGATCAGGACGTTGGAGTCAACGAGGGTCGCCGTCACCCTCTTCCAAGGATCCGGTGCCCCAATCCTCTCCCCGGGTCATGCGCATGATTTCCTCGGTCGTTAGGGGAATGTCGCCACCGCTTGCGCGCCGGAGGTGATCGACGATCTGTCGGCCTCGGGTGAGCCCTCCCTCCACCTTCCGAACCTTCACTTCCTGCCCCTCAGCGACGAACTCGACCTCCGTCCCCGGGAGGAGCCCGAACTTGTCCCGGATCTCCTTCGGGATCGTCACCTGGCCTTTGCTGGTGATCTTCACGAAGTAAGAATATTACAAGTATTACTCTTACTTAAGTTTGAGTCGCTGGACGCAGCTCGGCGTGGTCCCGGTACCAGTCGAGGGTGCGGATCAGGCCGTCGCGGAGCTCGACTTCGGGGCGCCAGCCGGTCAGCTCGCGGAGCTTGGTCGAGTCGACGTACTGGCGGTCGATCTCGCCGCTGGGGTTGCCGGTGCCGAGGAATTCGGGCTGCAGGTCGCCGCCGGAAACCTCGACGACGGTCTCCAGGACCTCGGCGACCGAGTAGGGGCGCTCGCCGCCGGCGTTGAACGCCTCCCCCGCCCCTGGGCCGCCGGCGCCGACCGCGTGCTCGACCGCCAGATAGGCCGCCACCGCGTCGCTGACGTAGAGGAAGTCGCGTTCAGGGCTGCCGTCGGAGCGGATCTGGGGGCGGCGCCCGTCGAGGACGGCGGCGATCGCCTCCGGGATCAGGCGCGAGAAGTTGGGGTCGCCGCCACCGTAGATGTTGGCGAAGCGGGTCACCGCCACCGGCAGGCCGTAGGCGGGGCGGTAGCTGAGGGCGATCGCGTCCGCCGCGGCCTTGCTCGCCTCATACGGCGAAGCCGGCTGCAGGCGCATCTCCTCCCGGTAGGGCAACTCGTCGCTCGGCCCGTAGGCCTTGTCGGAGGAGGCGACGACGACCGCGGGCACCTCGGCGCGGCGGCAGGACTCGAGCAGCGTCCAGGTGCCCCTCACGTTGACTTCGAAGGTCTGGATCGGGTCGACCATCGCCGGCCCCACCAGCGTCTGCGCCGCGAGGTGGAAGACGACGTCGAACTCGCCGGCCGAGATCGCCGCCTCGACCGCGGCCGCGTCGCGCAGGTCCACTTCCAGCAGCTCGACCTCCGAGTCAATCCCCTGCAGGGCCAGGCCGGAGTGTGGCGGCGGCGCCAGGTCGAGAACGCTGACCGCGTCGCCGCGTTCGAGCAGGGCGCGCGCCAGGTTGGAGGCGACGAAGCCGTGGCCGCCGGTGACCAGCGAGCGCTTCACGGGGCGTCCGCCGGTGCCTGGTCCCAGATCCGCCAGGCAGCGCGGCCGGCGGTCCAGAGGTCGTTGAGGACGACCGCGTCCTTGTAGGTGTCCATGCAGTCCCAGAAGCCCTCATGGCGGTAGGCGCAGAGCTCGCCGGCGTCCGCCAGCTGCTCCAGCGGCTCGCGCTCCAGGATGCTCTCCTCGCCGAGGTGATCGAAGACCCCCGGCTCGAAGCAGAAGAAGCCGCCGTTGATCCAGTGCTCGCTGCGCGGCTTCTCGATGAAGCCGGTGACGGCGTCGCCGTCGAGCTCCGCCACGCCCCACTGCAGGTTCGGCCGCACGACGGTCACCGTGGCCAGTGCGCCTTGCTCCCGATGGAACTCGAGCAAGGCCTCGAGATCGACGTCGGCGACCCCGTCCGCATAGGTGACGCAGAAGCTCTCGCCCCGCAGACGATCCGCCAGGGCCGCCACCCGCCCGCCGGTCGGCGTGTCGAGCCCGGTGTCGACGCACTCGACCCGCACCCCCTCCGGCCAGCGCTCGGCGGCAGCGAACTCCTCCACCGCCTCGCCCATGTAGCCGGTCGCCAGCAGGAAGCGCTCGAATCCCTGCGCGGCGTAGATCTGGATCACGTGCCAGAGGATCGGCCGGCCGCCGATCTCGACCAGCGCCTTCGGCACCGACTCGGTCCGCTCGCGCAGCCGCGTCCCGCGTCCTCCACAAAGAATTACAACCGGCGGTTTCACTGGTTCCGAGATCGTGGGGGTTATAGCCCCCAAAAGTTCGGAGAGGCTCAGCCGCCGGCCACCGCTGGCAGGATCGTTACCTCGTCGCCGTCGTTGATCGAGGTCTCCAGACCCTGCTGGAAGCGGATGTCCTCGCCGGAGACGTAGACGTTGACGAAGCGGCGCAGGTCGCCGTCCTGGGTGATGCGGTCGCGGAGGCCGCCGTGGGCGTCGAAGACGGCGTCGAGAACCTCACCGACGGTCGAGCCTTCGACTTCGAGCTCTGCCTGGCCGCCGGTGGCGGCGCGCAGCTGCGTCGGGATCTTCACGGTGACACTCATCTAGGCGGCTACCTCCTGGCGGAACTCGGTCTCGAAGCTTTCGAGGCTGGGGTCGATCTCGTGCATCTGGAACGTATCGCGCGTCGCGTCGAGCGTCTTCAGACCCTCGCCGGTGATGTAGACGACGATCCGCTCGCCGTCGCTCAGCTCGCCCCGTTCGGCCAGCTTGCGCAGGACCCCGACGGTGACGCCGCCGGCGGTCTCGGTGAAGATGCCGGTCGTTTCCGCCAGCAGCTTGATCCCTTCGCGGATCTCCTGGTCGGTGACCGAGTCGACGCCGCCGCCGGTCTTGCGCGCATGCTCGACCGCATAGGGCCCGTCGGCGGGATCGCCGATCGCGAGGCTCTTGGCGATCGTCTCCGGCCGCTGCGGCTTGCAGACTTCCCAGCCTTCGGCAAAGGCCGTTGCGACGGGGCTGCAGCCCTCCGCCTGGGCGCCGTTGAAGACCGGCTGCTTCCCCTCGACCAGGCCGAGATCGAGCCACTCCTGGAAGCCGCGGCCGAGCTTGGTGAAGAGCGAGCCGGAGGCGATCGGGCTGACCACGCGGTCCGGCAGTTTCCAGCCGAGCTGCTCGACGGTCTCGTAGGCGAGCGTCTTCGAACCCTCCGAGTAGTAGGGGCGCAGGTTGACGTTGACGAAGGCCCACGGGCGGGTCTCGGCCAGCTGCGTGCAGAGGCGGTTGACGTCGTCGTAGTTGCCGCGGACGCCGACCAGGTTGGTCCCGTAGACGCCGGTGGCGAGCAGCTTCTGCTCCTCCAGGTTGGCCGGGACGAAGACGTAGGAGTCGAGCCCGGCGGCGGCTGCGTGGGCGGCGACGGCGTTGGCGAGGTTGCCGGTCGAGGCGCAGGCGACGGTCTCGAAGCCGAGCTCTTTCGCTTTCGCGACGGCGACGGCGACGACCCGGTCCTTAAACGAGTGGGTCGGGTTGGCGGCGTCGTTCTTGATGTAGATCTCGGCGCCGGTCCCCAGCCGCTCGGAGAGACGTTCGGCCTTCAGAAGCGGCGTCAGGCCCGGCTCCAGCGGGTCGGTCGCATGCCCCTTGAACGGGAGGAAGTCGCTGTAGCGCCAGATCCCCTGCGATCCCGCCTGGATCTGCCGCTTCACCTCCGCCGGGTCCAGGCTGCTGAGGTCATAGGAGACCTCCAGGGGGCCGAAGCAGTTTTCGCAGACGTAGCTGGCATCCAGCTCGTAGGTCGCCCCGCACTCCTTGCACTTCAAGCTCTCAACTGACATCCGTTCCTCTTTTCGCTCTTACGAAAAAACCTCGCCATTTGTGGGGCGAGGTCCGGTCGGACGTCTCCCCACATCTTCCAAATCGCTGTTTGCATTTCTGCCTGTGCGACCTGCTGGAGTTGGCACCTGTCTCGACCTTGCGGTCGCGATGGTTGCCGGGGCTTCACTGGGCCAGTCCCTCCACCCCTCTAGATGTGGCGCTTATGTGCAGGGAAAGATACCGCAAAGGGCTGACGCGCCGCAACCATTGGCAGGGATTGCCCGCGCGTTTTCTCGCGCCCGTCTAACCTTGGCAGCGCGATGAGCCCGCTGCACCAAGAGACGATCGGACTGAACGATGCCGAACCTTCCGAAGCCGAGGCTGCGACGGCCCGGCCGGCGCGGCGCGCTCGTCTCTCAGCCCGCAGCGCCTGAGCCGCAGAAGCCCAACGTCGAGCAGATCGAGTCGAACGGCCTGCGCTGGGTCAACATCGAGTGGCCCGGATCCTTGGAGCGGACCTGGCTCGAGGAGCACTTCGAGTTCCACGCCCTCGACCTCGAGGACGTCCTCTCGCGCAACCAGCGGCCGAAGATCGACGTCTACGACGACTATCTCTTCATCGTCCTCCACCTGCCGGTCTTCGATCCCGCCGCCGGCCGCCTTGGCGCCGGGGAGCTCGACCTCTTCGTCGGCCCCGACTACGTGGTGACGATCCCGAACCTGCCGCTGCAACCGGTCGAGTACCTGTTCGAGCGCTGCCGGGTCAAAGAGGAGCTGCGCGAACAGCTCTTCTCGCGCGGCTCCGGCTACCTCCTCTACCGGCTCGTCGACGACAGCTTCGACTACTGCTTCCCGATGCTGCGCAAGATCGGCAACAAGCTCGACGCGCTCGAGGACGACATCTTCGAAGAGCGGGCCGAGGAGGTCGTGCGCGACATCTCCAACGTCAAGCAGGAGATCATCAACTTCCGCAAGGTGATCCGGCCGCAGCGGCCGGTCCTGCGCGACCTCGAGAAAGTCAAACAGCGCTACCTCGCGTCCGACCTCGACCTCGAGATCTACTTCGACGACATCGTCGACGCCCACGAGCGGATCTGGGACATGCTCGAGAACTACAAGGAGGTCGCCGAGGCGCTCGAGGAGACCAACGAGTCGGTGATCTCCCACCGCCTCAACGACATCCTCCGCGTGCTGACCTCGATCAGCGTCGTGATCCTGCCGCTGACCCTGATCGCCAGCATCATGGGGATGAACTCCTGGGTTCCGGGAGAACACAACGAGGAGGGCTTCTTCGTCGTCCTCGGGGTGATGGCGCTGCTGCTGATCGGGCTCGTCGCCTACTTCCGCAAGCGCCGCTGGCTGTAGCGCGAACTGCATCAAATTCTGGTGGTCGTGCGACCAAAATTTGATGCAGTTCGGTGCGTCAATAGGATGAGCGGCCCGTGGCAAATTTCCGCATCTGGGCGCCTTGGCGCCTCGCCTACGTGAAGGACGCGTCCAAGGACATCGAGGAGGAGTGCATCTTCTGCGCCAAGCCGGCGGCGGACGACGACGAGGCGAACCTGATCGTCCACCGCGGCGAGCGCTGCTTCGTGATCCTCAACCTCTTCCCCTACACGAACGGGCACCTGATGGTGGCGCCTTACGACCACGTCGGTCGCCTACAGGAGATCCCAGCCGAGACGTTGGCGGAGATGATGGCGCTGGCGCAGCGGGCGATGGACCGGCTCGAGCAGGTCTACCAGCCGCACGGCTACAACGTCGGCTTCAACCAAGGGCGGGTGGCCGGCGCCGGGGTCGAGCACCACATCCACATGCACGTCGTCCCCCGTTGGGCCGGCGACAACAACTTCATGCCGGTGATCGCGGACACGAAAGTGATGCCGCAGTCGATCGAGCAGAGCTACGAGGCGCTGAAAGGAGCGTTTTGAACGACCAGTCCCCCCTGGCGACGCCGGGGATCTTTAAGGCGTACGACATTCGGGGCCTCTACGGGAAAGAGATGGACGAGTCGACGGCCACGGCGATCGGCCGCGCCTTCGCGCGGGTGCTGGGGCGGCTGCGCGGCAAGCAGCCGAGCGAGCTGCGGGTCGGGCTCGGACGCGACATGCGCCTGACCGCGCCGCAGATGGCGGGCGCCGTGCGGGACGGCCTCGTCGCCGAGGGGGCGACCGTGATCGACGCCGGCATGGTCGCGACCGAGCTGCTCTACCACCTGGTCGGCTCGCGCGAGCTCGACGGCGGCGCCATGGTCACCGCCTCCCACAACCCCAAGGCTTACACCGGGGTGAAGCTGGTCCGCGAGGGGGCGCTGCCGCTCTCCGGCGACGCCGGGATCGGCGACGTCAAAGCCGAGATCGAAGGCGGGCTCGGCAGCGCCCCCGGCGGCGGAGATGCGGAGGAGGTCGACATCTGGGACGAGTTCCGCGCCCACGCCCTCTCCTTCATCGACCCCGCGAACGTGAAACCGATGAAGGTCGTTGTCGATGGAGGCAACGGGATGGGCGGGCCGATGGTTGGCCCGATCCTCGAAAAGCTGCCGCTGGAGCTGGAGGAGATGTACTTCGTGCCCGACGGCGAGTTCCCCGACCATGAGCCGAACCCGCTGCTGGAGGAGAACCGGCGGATGATCATCGACCGGGTGAAAGCATCCGGCGCCGACCTCGGGATCGCCTGGGACGGCGACGCCGACCGCTGCTTCTTCATCGACGGCGAGGGAACCTTCTGCGACGGCGACTTCATCTGCGCCCTGCTGGCCCGCTCGGTCCTGCAGAAGAACCCCGGCGCGACGATCCTCTACGACCCGCGCTCGAGCCGGGCGGTGCCGGACCTGGTCGCCGCCGAGGGCGGCCGCTCCGACCTCTCCCGCGTCGGCCATGCCTTCTTCAAGGCGCGGATGCGCGAGGAGGGCGCGGCGTTCGGCGGCGAGGTCTCCGGCCACTACTACTTCCGCGATTTCTGGAACGCCGACTCGGGGACGATCCCGGCGCTGCTGGTGCTGGAGCTGCTCTCGCTCGACGGCCGCTCGCTGGCCGAGCTGATGGAAGAGTTCCGCTCCCGGTACTTCATCTCCGGCGAGATCAACTCCGAGGTCGCCGACGCCCAGGCGAAGATGGAGGAGATCGCCGCGCGCTACGGCGACGGCGAGATCACCCACTTGGACGGGATCTCGGTCGACTACCCCGACTGGCACTTCAACGTCCGCCCCTCCAACACGGAGCCGCTACTGCGGCTGAACCTCGAGTCGCTGACGTCGCGCGAGGACATGGAGCGGCGGCGCGACGAGGTGCTCGGCCTGATCCGGGCGTGACCGCGACGCCGGAGCAAGCGCTGGAGCAGGCGGCGCTTGCCGGCATCCACCGCTTCGCGATCCCGACCCCGTTCGCGGTCGGGCGGGTCAACTGCTACCTGATCGAGGACGAGCCGCTGACCCTGGTTGACACCGGCCCGAACTCGGGCAAAGCGCTCGACGAGCTGACCGCGCGGCTGGCCGAGCGCGGCCACCAGCTCTCCGACCTCGAGCTGATCGTCGTCACCCATCAGCACATCGACCACCTCGGCCTGGTCGAGATCCTGGTCCAGCACTCCGGCGCCGAGGTAGCGGCGCTGGGAGCGGCGGCGCGGCGGCTCGCCTCCTTCGAGGAGGACGCCGAGGAAGAGGACAAGTTCGCGGTCGAGGTGATGCTGCGCAACGGCATCCCCGAGGACGTGACGGTGGCCCTGCGCAGCGTCTCCCGCAGCTTCCGCGGCTGGGGCTCGCACGTGAACGTGACGCGGCCGCTGAAGGACGGCGGAACCCTGGAGCTGCGCGACCGGCGGCTGGAAGTGCTGCACCGGCCGGGGCACAGCCCCTCCGACACGGTCTTCTGGGACGAGGAGCGACGGCTCCTGATCGCCGCCGACCACCTTCTCCCCAGCATCTCCTCCAACCCGCTGATCACCCGCCCGCTCGACGGCTCCTCGCGCCGCACCCAGGCGCTCGTCACCTACATCGAGTCGCTGCGCAAGACGCGCGAGATGCCGGCCGAGATCGTCCTCCCCGGCCACGGCGAGCCGATCACCGACCACGTCGGGCTGATCGACTCGCGGATGGCTGGCTACGACCGGCGCAAGGAGAAGATCTACCGCCTGATCGCCGAGCAGCCCCGCAACGCCTACGAGCTGGCGCAGGCGATCTGGGGCAACGTCGCCGTCACCCAGGCCTTCCTCACCCTCTCGGAGGTGATCGGCCACGCCGACCTGCTCGTCAACGAAGGACGGGTGCAAGAAGCCGAACTCGGCTCGGTGATCCGCTACGAAGCGGCTTAGTGTCGCTTTTGTCCGGGCTAGCCGTACAAGCGACACCCCTAGAGCTGCCTGCCGATCGCGTGACCGAGCGCGGCGGCGCTCAATCCCAGGACGATGCTGAGCACGATGTTGGTGATCGCGATCCGCCGTTTCCCAGCCTCCTCGATCCGCTGCGTCTCGATCATCCAGGTCGAGAAGGTCGTGTAGGCGCCGATCGCACCGGTGCCGAGCAGCAGCCGCGCGTCGCCTTCGACCGCAGCCCCCGCAAGCAGGCCGAGCAGGAAGGCGCCGCTGACGTTCACCGCGAGCGTTCCCGCCGGGAAGTGCGGGTGCAGGCGGTCGGCGACGAGCAGCGTCAAGCCGAACCGCGCCAGCGCGCCGCAGCCGCCCAGCAGGGCCACCCCCACCCAAACGATCCAGCTCATAACGCTCCCGCCCGCCGGCCGAGGGCGGTCGCAGCCTGTGCTCCCATCAGGCCAACGGCGACGCTGACGCCGAGGTAGAGACACGCGAGCCCCACCCTCCCGGCGTCGATCATCTCCACCAGCTCGACCTGCACCGTGGAGAAGGTCGTAAGCGCCCCGCAGAACCCGGTCGTCAGCAACGGCCGCCGGTACTGCGTGTGCGGGAGCGTCGTGAACCAGTATCCGAGCAGAGCGGCACCGACCACGTTGACGACGAAGGTCGCCCACGGCCACCCCACCCCCGGGTCCGGGAGCGCTTCCGCAAGCCCCGCCCGCACCAGAGCCCCAAGCGCCCCGCCGAGAAAGATCGCGCTCAGCTCCCGTCGGTCGATCATCGGCGGCAGCCTAGATGGCGAACCGGCATTAGGCTGCGCGTCCTGTGTCTGCCCAGCTTCGCTCCCTCCGTCGCCGCAAGCCGGCGAAGAAACGGATGCTGCTGATCGTCAATCCGTATGCGACGACGGTTTCCGATCGGCTGAAAAACCTGGTGGTGTATGCGCTGCAGGGGCGCTATGACGTCGAAGCGGTGGCGACGCAGGCGCAGAACCATGCGACCGAGATCGGGCGGGAGGCGCTGGACGGGGGCTACGACGTGGTCGTCGCCTTTGGTGGGGACGGGACGCTGAACGAGCTCGTCAACGGGCTGGCGGGGACGGACATGCCGGTGGCGATCCTGCCGGGGGGCTCGACCAACGTGGTGGCGCGGACGCTGGGGATGCCCAACGACGTGGTCGACGCGACCGAGCACCTGCTCTCGCTGGCCGACGACTGGCAGCCGCGCAAGATCGACCTCGGGATGGTCGACGACCGCTACTTCGTCTTCGCCTGCGGGGCCGGGATCGATGCGAGCGTGGTCAAGAAGGTCGACCGCAACCCGACGATGAAGGGGAACGCCGGCCCCTACTACTACTCTTGGGCCGGCATCTCCAGCTTCTACCGCCAGTACCTGGTCAACCCGATCCGGATGCGGGCGACTGTGGACGGCCGGGATCCGGTCGAGGGCATCACCACGATCGTCCAGAACTCCGACCCGTTCTCCTACTTCGCCAGCCGCCCGATCCGCGTCTGCGAGGGGATCGCGATCGACGACGGCACGCTCTCGATCGCCGTGCTGAAGCGGGCGGCCCAGCGCGACATGCCGACCTTGGTCAACCGGCTCTTCAGCGAGAGCCGGCCGGCGGCGCGCCACAAACAGGTCGCCCATTTCGACGACGTCGCCCACGCGGTCGTGGAAACGATTTCGCAGAACCGCGACGGCTCGCCCCGGCCCCTTCCCCTCCAGGTCGACGGCGACTACATCGGCGAGCGCGACAGGATCGAGCTGCGCGCCGTCCCCGCGGCGCTGACGGTCGTCGCCTGAGCGCCCGGCGCCGGCGCGGAGATCGGCGGCACTTCGTCGAGAACGGCCGCCAGGGCAGCGCGGCCCGCTTCCTGGCGTCGCCGGTCGCCGCCACGGCCCACCGCGGGAATGCCGGCCCGCAGCGCATAGCGCAGCGCCATCGCCCAGCGATAGGGAGAGATGCGGCTGAAGTGCTTGCGGGCGAACTGCAGGCGAGCGTAGGCGGACTGGGCTTCCATCCTCGGGCTGGCGGAGCGCTCGCTCTCGTAGTGGCGGATCGTCACCTGCGGCAGGTGGACGATCCCCCAGCCCGCTCGCCGCAAGCGCCGGCAGAGGTCGGTCTCCTCGGAGAAGAGGAAGAAGCGCTCGTCGAAGCCGCCACAGCCCTGCAGCGCCTCGCTCCGCGCGAGCATGAACGAGCCCGAGGTCCAGTCGCAGGAGGTTTCGCGGCCGTAGGGCTGCCGGTCGAGGACGCGCTCGCCGAAGTAGTGCCTGAGCAGCGGCACCTTCTCCACCGCCAGCGCTTCGGCGAGCATGTTGACGGTAGAGGGGAAGCGGCGGATGCTCGGCGCCAGGTCACCGTGGGTGCCGAGTTGGCGGACGCCGACGAGCGCAACCCCCGGCCGGCGATCGAGCACAGCGGTCAGGTCGGCGAGGCTGCCGCTGAGGAATTCGGTGTCGGGGTTGAGGAAGAGCACGTAACGAGCATCCGCCGTCGCCAGGCCGACGTTGTTGGCGGCGCCGAAGCCCCGGTTCGCGCAGCCGATCGTGCGGGCGGAGGGAAAGCGCTCCTCGACGTAGGCGGCCGAGCCGTCGCTGCCGTTGTCGACGACGACCACGTCGAGGTCGAGCCCTCCCGCGCTCGCGAACAGGCTGCTCAGCGCCGCGTCGAGCCAGCGCTTGCCGTTGTGGGAGACGATGATCACGCAGACGTCGTGCACGACGAATAAACGGGCCGGTGCGGTTGCAGCTTGCGGCCGCTGCATCTCTCGCTAACTCCGAGTTCAGCGGAGCGCAACAGGGCTGGGTGGGGGGAGAGCCAGCACGTCTCCGAGCTTGAGGGGGCTATGACCCCCCAAATCTCGGAGTCGCAGAGTCGGCAAGCCTGGGATCTGGCGCACCGGCAGCACGGAGTGCTTGCGCGAACTCAACTCCGTGACCTTGGGTTCTCGGCGGAAGCGATCAAACACCGCGTGAGCAGAGGGCGTCTTCATCCAGTCGCGCGCGGCATTTATGCCGTGGGGCGCCCTCGCTTGAGCCGCGCGGGGCGCTGGATGGCTGCGGTGCTCGCCTGCGGGCCCGGTGCGGCGCTGAGCCATCGCAGCGCCGCCGCGCTCTGGGGGTTCGGCGAGGAGCACCGCGACTACGTCGACGTCAGCCTCAGGCGGGCCTCAGAAGCGCGCCTGCCGGGAGTGCGCTGCCATCGCCGGCCCTCCCTCCCCGCCGCAGCGATCACGACTCGCTGGAACATCCCCCTCACCCAGCCCGTTCAGACGTTCCTCGATCTCGCCACGGTCACGGGGCCGAAAGGCCTTGAGCGGGCAATCAACGAGGCGGACAAGCTGGACGTGATCGACGCAAATGCGCTGCGAAAGGCTCTCGACGATCATCCCGGCGAGCCGGGTGTGCGCCCGCTCCGCCGGATCATCGACAAGCACACTTTCCGGCTCTCCGACGACGAGCTGGAACGTCTCTTCCGTCCTCTTGCCGCCGCTGCCGGCCTTCCGGTGCCGCTGACCAAACAGAAGGTCAACAAGTTCGAGGTCGACTTCTTCTGGCCCGACCTCGGCCTCGTGGTCGAGACCGACGGCTGGCGCTACCACCGCACCCCCTCCGCGCAGACCCGAGACGCGCTGCGCTTCCAGGTCCACACTGCCGCTGGATTGACGCCGCTCCGCTTTTCGCATTGGCAGGTCAAGTACGAGCCCGACCACGTTTGCCGCGTCCTCGAACAAACGGCGGCGCATCTGCGTGGCTCCCCTGCACCCCCCACAAGCAAGTAGGGGTGCAGGTCGGGCGCGCCCAAGCGGCCGCAAATATCGCCACTCGGGAGGTCGGAGGAGCGCGATTCCGAGATCGTGGGGGTTATAGCCCCCAAAAGCTCGGAGTGGCGGGGACGGGACGCTACGATCCGCGCCTTCATGCCTGGAGCCAACCTCTACCCCTCCGACTTGGCGCCCGGATTGCTGCTCGGCGAGAACGTCGAGATCGGCAACGGTGTCCTGATCGGTGGACACGCGATCATCCACTCCGGGGTCCGGATCGGCGCGGGAGCTCGGGTGGGCGACCATGCTCAGATCCGCGACGGGGCTGTGATCGGCGCCGGCTCTACGGTGGGCAGCTACGTCTCCGTCGATCCCGGCGTGGTGGTCGGTGAGCGGGTCAGCATCCAGACCCGCTGCTACGTCACCGGCGGCGCGCGGATCGAGGACGACGTCTTCGTCGGCCCCGGCGTGACCTTGACCAACGACAACACGATGGACCGCCACGGGCCGGAGTTCGAGTTCGAAGGGCCGCTGCTGCGGCGCGCCTGCCGGGTCGGCGGCGGGTCGACCATCTGCCCGGGTGTCGAGATCGGCGAAGAGGCGTTCGTCGCCGCCGGAGCCGTGGTCACCGCCGACGTCCCGCCACGGACCGTGGTGATGGGCGTGCCGGCGCGGGCGGTGCGCGAGGTCCCCGAGGGGGACCTACTGCAGCACTGGCGCTGAGCTCGGCCGGCCTGCTGGCAGCGGCCGCGCGGGATTGCCGACCACGGTGGCGCCCGGAGCGACGTCCTCGACGACGACCGCGCCCGCCCCCACCGTCGCCCCGGCGCCGATCCGCACGCCGCCGAGGATGGTCGCCCCGGAGCCGATGCTGGCGCCCCGCTCGACCAGCGTCGGCAGCAGCTCCCAGTCCGACTCGGTCTGCAGCGACCCTTCGCTGTCGGTGGCCCGCGGGTGCTTGTCGTTGACGAAGACGACGCCGTGGCCGACGAACACCTCGTCCTCGATCCGCACCCCGTCGCAGATGAAGGTGTGGCTCTGGATCTTGCAGGCCGACCCGATCACCGCGCCGCGCTGGATCTCGACGAAGGTCCCGACCCGGGTGCCCCGCCCGATCCGGCAGCCGTAGAGGTTGGTGAAGGAGTAGACGAAGACGTCCTCCCCCAGCGAGACGTCGTCGAGCAGGCGGTACGGCGCGTCGTTTGCAGGCGGCCTCGAAGTGCTTTCACCCATCGCTCCGTCAACGGCCCTGGGGCGCGGAAGCTTTCGGCCGTCTGTTCCGTTTGTGGTCCGTGGCCGTCCTGACCGAACCCACTGGGGACATTCGAGCTTCGTCGGACCAGTTGTGCGTGGTCCTCGGCGCCGATTCGGCGGAGATCCGCCGCCGCATCGAGAAGGCGCTGGAGCGACCGGGGCGAGGTGCCTCTTTGTGCTTCGTCGACGGAGCCGAGGAGCTGATCGGCCTCGGCATCGAAGCGCCCGCGATCGCCCTCCTCGTCTGCGACCTGGACCGGCCGGCGGAGATGGCGACGCTGCGCCGCGTCCGCCGCGAGATCCAGGGGGTGGCGATCGTCGCCCTCTCGCCGACGGCGACCGGGACCGGCGTCCGCCGCGGGCTCGATGCCGGCGCCGACGCGATCGTCTTCGAGCCCTTGATCGAGTCGACCCTGGCGGTGACGGTCAGCGCCGTCGGCTCCGGCCAGTCGGTGGTGCCGCGCGAGCTGCGGGCGACCGTCCAGCGGCCAGCGCTCTCGCACCGGGAGCGGCAGGTGCTCACCTACGTCAGCGAGGGACTCACCAACGCGCAGATCGCAGAGGAGCTCTTCCTCTCCGAAAGCACGGTCAAGAGTCACCTCTCCTCAGCCTTCGCAAAGTTCGGAGTGAGCTCGCGGCGCGAGGCCGCTTCGCTCTTCCTCGAGTTGAACGGAAATCAGATCGAGTTGAACGGGAGTCAGAAATGAGTGTTGTTGCAGGTGCAGGGACGGCGCTGCCGCTGGCTGCGACCGAGGGTAAGCGGGTGCCGTTCATCCGCCTCGACAGCGCCCACCCGGAGCTCTTCGCCGAGTTGATGGAGACCGTCGAGCGGATCGCCGGCGAATCCGCTTTCACCCTCGGCCCCGAACTCGAACGCTTCGAGGACGCCTTCGCCGACTTCTGCGGGACCGAGCACGCGATTGGCGTCTCCTCGGGGACCGCGGCGCTGGAGCTCGCCCTGCGCGGTCTAGGGATCGGGCCCGGCGACGAGGTGATCGTCCCCACCTACAGCTTCATCGCCACCGCCGAGGCGGTCAGCACCGTCGGCGCCACGCCGGTCATCGTCGACGTCGAGGAGGAGACGGCGCTGATCACGGCCGAGATCGTCGAGGCCGCCCTGACGCCGCGGACCCGCTGCGTGATCCCGGTCCACCTCTTCGGGCGCACCATCGAGATGGACCCGATCCTCGAGCTCTGCCGGGCCCGCGGCATCGCCGTCGTCGAGGACGCCTGCCAGGCCCACGGCGCGCTCTACCGCGGCCGCCCGGTCGGCTCGCTGGGCGACGCCGGCTGCTTCAGCTTCTACCCGACCAAGAACCTCGGCGGCTGGGGCGACGGCGGCGCCTTCGTCTCCGACGACCCCGAGCTGAGCGCCCGCGTCCGCCTGCTGCGCTCGCACGGCGAGGGGGCCCGCCACCACCACGAGATGGCGACCGGGACCCATCGGCTGGACACGCTCCAGGCGGCGATCCTCAACGTCAAGCTCGGCCACCTGGACGAGTGGAACCAGCGGCGGCGCGATGCCGCGGCGACGATGAGCGCGGCGCTGGCCGACACCGAGATCGGCCTGCCGGCCCCCGTCTCGCCCGACGGGGACAGCGTCTTCCACCTCTACGTGATCCGCTGCCGCGAGCGCGACGCCCTGCGCGACCACCTCGACGCCTGCGGGGTCGCGAGCGCGATCCACTACCCGACTCCGATCCACCTGCAGCCGGCCTACGCCGAGCTCAGCCTCGGCCCCGGCAGCCTGCCCGTGGCGGAGCGGCTCGCCGGCGAAAACTGCTCGCTGCCGATCTTCCCGGCGATCGAGGACTGGCAGATCGCCGAGACCGTCGCGGCGGTGAGGAGCTTTGAAGTCCCGGCAGCTAACTGAGGCCCCTCCCGCCGCCGAGCGCCGCGGCGGGCTGCGGATCTGCATGGTCCACTACTCGGACTTCGTCGTCGACTCCCGCATCCAGCGCCAGGCGCGGGCGCTGGCGGAACGGGGCGACCGGGTCGACTGCGTATGCCTCAACGCCGACGAGGAGATCCGCGTCGGCTCCGGCCAGATCAACCTCCACCAGGCCGCCGCCGAGAAGCCGCGCGGCGGCGCCCGCGCCTACCTCAGCGGTAACGCCCGCTTCCTCGCCGGCGCGGCTCGCAAGGTCAGCGCGCTGGACCGCGAAGAGCCCTTCGACCTGATCGAGATCCACAACATGCCCGACGCCCTCGTCTTCGCCGCCTGGCGGCCGAAGCTGCGGGGAACGCCGATCGTGCTCAACTTCCACGACACCTTCCCGGAGCTGTTCGCGACCCTCTTCGACCGCTCCCCCCACCACCCGCTGGTGCGCCTGGTACGCGCCGAGGAGAAGGTCAGCGCCGCCCTCGCCGACGGCCACGTCTTCGTCACCCGGGAGGCTCGTGACCTCCTCGCCGAGCGCGGCATCGCCGCCGCTCGCTCGCAGGTGGTGATGAACACCCCCGACGAGAGGGTCTTCGGCGAGCGCCGAGCACCCGCCCCTCCTCCGAGCGACGGCGAGCTGCAGGTCGTCTACCACGGGGGGCTGGCCGACCGGTTCGGGGTGCAGACGCTCGTGCAGGCGGTTGGGATGCTGCGCCAGCGCGGAGCCGAGGTGCGGCTCGAGGTGCTGGGCTCCGACGCCGAAGCGGCCGCCCGCCTCGCCGCCTTCGCCGCCGAGGTCGCCCCCGAAGGAGTGCATGTAGCGCCCCGCCCGACGCCGGTCGAGCAGATCCCCGGCCGCCTCGAAGAAGCCGACCTCGGCGTCGTCCCCACCCTCCGCGACGACTTCACCGAGCTACTGCTGCCGGTCAAGCTGCTCGAGTACGTGCACATGGGGCTGCCCGTGGTTGCCTCGCGGCTGCCGGTGATCGAGCGCTACTTCGGCGACGACGTCCTGCTCGCCGAACCGGGGGATGCGAGGTCCTTCGCCGCCGCGATCGAAGGTATCCGGCACGCCCCCGACAGCGCCCTGGAGCGCGCCGAAGGCGCCTCCGAGCGGCTCACCCGGATCGAGTGGCGGCGCCAGCGCGAGGGCTACCTGGCGCTGGTCGACGGGCTGGTCGAGCACGCGAGGGCCGCTTGAGGTGCCGCGCCTCCTCCTGATCACCCCGGCCCGCGACGAGGCCGACCACCTCGAGACGACGATCCGGGCGGTGGCCGCGCAGAGCCGCCCGCCCGACCTCTGGCTGATCGTCGACGACGGCTCGACCGACGGGACGCCGCAGCTGCTCCAGCGCCTAGCCCGGGAGGTGCCGTTCCTGAAAGTGCTCCAGGCGCCGCCGCGGCAACGGCCGGCGGGAGAAGACGGCTTGGCGCTGGCAGCCGAGGCGATCGCTTTCAACGCCGCCCTCGCAAGCGTCGACGTCGCCGACTTCACCCACCTCGGCAAGCTCGACGCCGACGTCGAGCTCCCCCCCTCCTACCTGGAGCAACTGCTCAAGCGCTTCGCCGAGGAACCCAGCCTGGGGATCGCCGGCGGCACCCTGCTCGAGCTGGACGACGGAGACTGGCGCCCGACCAAGGTCCCGCCCGACCACGTGCGGGGGGCGCTGAAGCTCTACAGCCGCGAGTGCTTCGAAGCGATCGGCGGGGTCCAGGAGCGGCTCGGCTGGGACACGATCGACGAGACCTACGCCCGGATGCGGGGCTTCGAGACCCGCTCGCTGCCCGGGGTGCAGGCCCGCCACCACCGCCCGGTCGCCACCCGCGGCGGCACCCTGCGCGGCCGCGCTCGCCACGGCCAGTGCGCCTACATCCTTTGCTACGGCTTCTGGTGGGTGGCGCTGCGCTCGCTGAAGGTCGCCTGCCTGCGGCCCCGCGGGCTCTCGGGGCTCGCCTTCCTCTACGGCTACCTGCGCGCCGCCCTGCTCCGGCAGGGCCGGGTCGAGGATGAGCAGTACCGCCGTTTCGTCGCCCGCGAGCTGCGGGGACGGGCGCTGGCAGCGAGCAGCCTTAAGGGAAGATTTAGGGTTCGCTCGGAAGCGACGAAAGTTCCTACGTTTTTCATGCGTTCTTAGCTCGATGGCATTCGTCGAAATCGCCAGGGAGCTCTGGCAACGCAAGCTGATGGTCGGGTTGGTCCTGGTCCTGGCCCTCCTCGCCTCGATCTACTCCGCCTACCGGATCAGCCTCTTTCCCCCCGGCCTCGAAACGCGGGCGCTGAGCGTCTCGGCCGCTTCGAGCCAAATCCTGATCGACTCGCCGCGCTCGACGCTCGTCACCGGCGCCGAAGCGGGCACCCTGGACGCCCTGGCGACGCGGGCGAAAATCTATGGCCAGTACCTGAGCAGCCTGGAAGCGCGGGCGGAGATCGCCAAACGCGTCGGCGTGCCCCCGGAATCGATCGCGACCAGCGGGCCCTTCAGCCCGGCCACCGGGCAGGAAACCTACGCCTCGCAGCCCTCCAACGAACGGGCCGAAGAACTGCTCCAGGAAGGGGCCCAGAACCGGCTCGTCTTCACCGCCCAGGAAGGCGTGCCGATCCTCACCGTCTCCGCCCAGGCGCCGACTTCCGAACGCGCCATCGCCCTGGCCGGCGCCTCCTTCGCGACCCTGAAGGAATACGTCAGCAAACTGCGGACGGATGGCACCCCGGTCCGCAAAGGCGTCATCGTCCGCCAGCTGGGAGCGCCCGAGGGCGGCACCCTCGGCGGCTCCAACGACCTCATCCTCATGGTGCTCGCCTTCCTCCTCGTCTTCGCCTTGGGCTGCGCGGCGATCCTGGTCGTACCGAGCTTCGTCGCCCGCTGGCGGGCGCTGAACAGCCTCGACCAGCGCAAGCCCGCCCCCAAGGCCGCTCCCGCTCCGGTCAAGCCGGTCCGCGATCCGGACGTCGACTTCGAGCCGCCGCGGCTGGCTGAAGACGAGCGCGAAGCCCAGCACGCCACGACGCCGCTGCGCTAATGGAGGCGACGACCGGGTCCCGCCCGCTGATCGGGCAGCCCGTGAGCGCGGCGCGGCGCCGGTCCCCGAGCGAACTGCTGCACCCCCCCAGCCGCACCGCCGACTGGCCGCGGACCACCCGCCTGCTCCCCTGGGCGCTCTTCTCGTTCGTCGCGATGCTGTGGCTGATCCCCTTCGACAGCATCAAGCTGCCGGTCGGCGGCCCGGTCGACGCCACGCTCGACCGGCCGATGCTCCTGGCGCTGATCGCCCTCTGGTTCCTCAGCATCCGCGCCGTCCGCACCGACCGGCCGCTGCGCTCGAGTCGCGTCCACTGGGCGTTCGGGATCTTCACGACGATCGCCGCGCTCAGCATCCTCCTGCGCGGGGAATCGCTGATCAGGCTCGGGGAGATGGACCTGGCGACCAAGCAGCTCGCCCTGCTCGTCACCTACGGCATCTTCTTCGCGCTCTGCGCCTCGATCATCAGGGTGAGCGAGGTGACAAAGCTGCTCAAGGCGATGCTGGGGCTCGCCTGCATCACCGCCGTCGCGGTGATCGTCGAGTACAGGCTCGGGATCAACCCCTTCCACGACTGGATCGGGCCGCTGTTCCCCGGCTACGTCCGCCCCCCCGAACTCGACACCATCGATTCGATCGGGCGGGTGCAGATCTTCGGGCCGGGGGTGCATCCCCTGGTCCCGGCGGTGATGCTCTCGATGACGCTTCCCTTCGCCTTCGCCTGGCTGCTGAAAGCCGAAGACCGCGGGCAGCGCCTGCTCTACGGGGCGGTGGTGGTGCTGCTGATCGGCGGCGCGGTCGCGACCCAGAAGAAGACGGCGATGGTCGGGCCGCTCGTCTGCGTGCTGGTGCTGCTGGCATACAAGCCGCGGCAGATGGTGCGGCTGGCGCCGTTCGCCGTCGTCTTGGTCGGGGTGGTGCACCTGGTCGCGCCCGGGGCGCTGGGCGGCGTGATCGAACAGTTCAACCCGAACTCGGTCGGCAAGGTCAACACGACCCAGGACCGGCTCAGCGACTACGAAGCGGTCGTCCCCGACGTCGCCGACCACCCGCTGCTCGGGCGCGGCTACGGCAGCTACGACCAGAAGAAACACCGGATCCTCGACAACCTCTACTTGACCCTCGCGATCGGTGTCGGCCTGCTCGGCCTGCTCAGCTACCTGGCGATCCTCGTCACCTCCTTCCTCAACGCCCACCGCGTCGCCCGTTCCGGCGACCCCGAGCGCGGGCCGCCGGCGATGGCCGCAGCGGCGGCGATCTGCGTCGCCCTGGTCAGCGGCGCGCTGCTCGACTTCCTCTCCTTCCCCCAGCTGCCGTACCTCCTCTGCTTCATCGCGGCGATCGCCTTCGTGCTTGCCAACGACCGCGCCAGGCGGCTGAGCTGATGGCATCCGCGCTCGCCGAGAAGAGCGTCGCCGCGCCCGAGCAGGCCAGCTGCCCCGGCTGCGGGACCGTCGTCGGGCGGGCGGCGGTCCTGCTCCGTGGCCATGACCGCCTGACCGGCGCGCCGGGCGAGTTCGCCGTCATCGCTTGCCCCGCCTGCGGCCTCGCCTTCACCTACCCGCGGCTGCGTCCCGAGGACTTCGCCACCTACTACCCCGAGAGCTACAGCGCTTACGAGCCGAACGTCAGCGAGCGACGGCCGTCCCTGGGCGAACGGCTGGGGTCGCTGCAGCGGCAGGCGATCGTCCGGTTCGGTCCCTACCGCAGGGTCTGGCAGCGACCCCCGGGGCGCCTCCTCGACGTCGGCTGCGGCACCGGCGACCTGGCGGCGATCTTCGGCCGCCGCGGCTGGAGCGTCGCCGGCATCGAGCCCTCCGCGGCGGCCGCCGAGCACGCGCGGGCGATCGGGGTCGAGGCAGTCACCGGCACCCTCGCCGACGTCCCCTGGGGAGACGGCGAGTTCGACGCGATCCTCTTCAACCACTCGCTGGAGCACATCGACGAGCCGGCCCGCGCCCTCGCCGAGGCCGCCCGCCTGCTGCGCCCGGGGGGCCTGCTGGCGATCGCGGTCCCCAATTTCGGCAGCTGGCACCGCCGCTTCTTCGGCTCGGCCTGGTTCCAGCTCGACCTGCCCCGCCACCTCCAGCACTTCGACCGCAACTCGCTCTCGGCCCTGGTCGAAGCCGCCGGCCTGCGCCCGGTCGAGACCACCACCGCCTCGATGCGCCCCAGCCCCCTCGGCAGCCTCCAGTACGCAACCCTCGGCCGCCTCCGCTTCGAGGGCCGCGGCTTCCGCCTCCTCGCCTGGGCCCTCGCCCCCCTCCTCTTCCTCAGCGACCGGCTGCTAGAGGGCGACTGCCTGCACCTCGTCGCCGAGCGCCGACCGTAACCTCGGAGAGCGGCCGAAACCCGCCATCCAGCCTGCGACTGGAGAGTTAATTCGCCTATAGCCATGTCAACTCTCCACTCGTTGCCTGGGGAGAGTCCACCTAGGGGCCGCAGGCGCTGGGAGCCCGAAAGGTTCGGAGCTGAGCGCCAGCTTCAGCACCTGGGCGGTGCGGGTCGACCATGAGTTCTCTGCGATGAGGCGGCGGCGCTCAGGCTCGGGGGTGCGGCCGGTTGCGAGTGCTTCGCGGACCGCGGTGCTGAAGTCGCCGTCGGGAGGGACGCGGTGGACGGGGCCGTCGACGCGGCGGACGGGCTCCAGGTCGGTGGCGACGGTGGGGCTGCCGGAGGCGAGGTACTCGTAGAGCTTCAGCGGGCTCATCGCTTCGGTCAGGGGGGTCCGGCGGTGCGGGACCAGACAGGCGTCGGCGGCGTAGGCGAGCGCGGCGACCTGCTGGCGCGGTACGGCATCGTGCAGGACGACGTTGGGCTCGGCCAGGGCCGGGGCGAGATGCGAGCGGTCGGCCAGCGGTCCCACCAGGACGACCGAGCCGTTCGGCCAGGCTCGGGCCACCGCGCGCAGCGCTTCGACGTCGAGGCGATCGTCGAGGGTGCCGACGTAGAGGAGCCGCGGGCCTGGCAGCTCGGTGAACCAGCCCGGCGCCGGGTCGGGCTCCGACCAGAGGTCCGGGTCGACCCCGTTCGGCACCACGGCCGCCGGCCCCTGGGGATCGATCCGCTCGAGGATCGCGGTGCTGACCGCGCAGACCCGGCGGCCGCGCTCCCCCACCGCCCGGTAGGCGGCCAGCAGGCCCTCGCGCCAGCGCTGGTAGTCGCGGTGGGCGGAGAGGTCGTCGCTGGCGTACAGCGTCACCGGCCCCGCCCACTCGAGCTCGGCGAAGCCGGCCAGCAGGGGCTGGGAGGTGATCACGGCCGGGCGTTCGAGGCCGGCGCGTTCGGCCACCCGGCGCAGGCGGCGGTCGTAGGCGGCGTAGGCGCGTCGCAGGGCATCCACCCCGGTCGGGTCCTGCCGCCGCAGGCGCAACGGCTGCCAGAGCCGGGCCCGCTTGCTGGCCTCGAAGCGTGCCGGCCGCTGGACGAGGTCCTTGACGACCTTCACCACGGCGCTGCGGGGCCGGTCGCAGATCAGCAGCCGCTCGATCGCCGGATCGCGCAGCATCGCCAGCACCAGTTGGTCCTGCGGGAAGCACATCCCCCGCCGCTGCGCGGCTGCCCAGGTGATGTCGTCGAAGGTGTAGATCGCGTGCTTCGCGCTCATCTTCTTCAGAAACGGCTGCAACCTGGTTCGGCTTGCGCCGCAAGTCGCCCGCCACATGAGCCGTTGGTATCTCGTGAGCCAAGCAGACCCCGACCAGGGGGAGATGTCCCAGGCGGAGCTGAAGCGCGCTGCCGTCAGCGGCGTGCGCTGGACGACCGCCGGGCGGATCGCGATCGAGGCGGTCACCTTCGTCTCGGCGGTGGTGCTGGCCCGCCTGATCCCGCCCTCGGGATTCGGCGAAGCGGTGGTGCCGCTGATCCTCGTCCCGCTGGCGGTCATCTTCACCTTCGAGGGGTTCGGCAGCGCCCTGGTCCAGCGCAAGACGATCGAGCGCGCCCACGGCGAGGCGGCGATGCTCGCCAGCATCGTCACCGGCGCTGCCTTCACCGCGGTCACGGTCCTCCTCGCCCGCCCGCTCGGCGAACCGCTCTTCGGCGCAGGCCCGGCCCGGCTGCTGGTGATGATCTCGCCGGTCTTCCTGCTCGCCGGCGTCGGCGCGGTCTCCCGCAGCCTGCTCTGGCGCCGGCTCGACTTCCGCCGGGTCAGCCTGATCGAAATGGCCTCGCTGGGAATCGGCGCTGCTACCTCCGTCGCCCTGGCGCTGGCCTCCGGCCTCGACGCGCCGGCAATCGTCCTCGGGGCCCTCAGCGGCTCCCTGGTGACGACGGTCCTCCTGCTCCTGGCCGCGCCGCCGCCGCCGCCGGCGTGGCACCGGGGGGCGCTGCGCGAGGTGCTGGCCTTCGGGGTACCGGCCTCGGGGGCGGGGCTGACCTACGTCGCGATCACCAACGCGACCCTCGCGGTCGCCGCCGTCCGCCTCACCGCATCGCAGGTCGGCATCTTCTGGCGCGCCTTCCAGCTCGGCGTCATCTACCAGGAAAAGATCAGCGGGATCATGATCCGGCTGGCCTTCCCGGTCTATTCGCGGACCAGCGACCTCGACCAGCTGCGCCGCTTCCACGAGCGGGCAACGCGGATCCACGCCGCGGTGCTGCTGCCGCTGCTGACCCTGCTGGCCGTCACCGCGCCGGACCTCGTCCCCTGGCTCTTCGGCGAGCGCTGGGCCCCGGCCGCGGGCCCGGTCCAGATCCTCTGCGTCGCCGGCATGATCGCCGCGATCCTCACCGGCTACCCGCAGATCATGCTCGCGGCGGGCAAGCCGCGGGCGCTGTTCGTCTTCAACGTCGTACTGCTCGGCCTCTACGTCCTCGTCTCCTGGATCGCCGCCCCCCACGGCACCACCGCGCTCGCCTTCGGGGTGGTCGGCGTCCACGTCTTCCTGCTCCTGGCGGTCTACGGCGTCCTCTTCCGCCGCGTCCTCGAGATCCCGACCCGCCGCCTCGTCACCGACCTCTTCCCCGCCGTCGCCTGCAGCCTGCTGCTGCTCGGCGTCGCCCTTCCCGCCGCCGGCCTGATGCGCGGAATCGACGCGCCGGTGCCCGTCTTCCTGTTCGCGGTCGGGGTTCTCGGCGGAGCCGTCTACCTCACTGCCCTACGCAGCCTTTTCCCGGTTGTCTGGAGCGACGTCGCGCAGTTGACGCGGCGCGTCCTGCCGGTGCCCAATAACGCGATCGGCGCGCTTCGGATGCGCCGCACGGCCGAACGAGCCGTAGGAGGAACCTGAATCGATGAGCGCCAGATCTGACCGTTTTTGGGACTTTTGCACGCCCTGTCACTGGGAGGATTGGACTGTGCGTCAACTACTCACCTGCGCAGTCGGGCTCTTCCTCCTGGCCGCTGCTTCGATCGCTCCGTCGACGGCAAGCGCCGTGACCTGCCCGAACGCGAACCCGGTCGTCAACGAGAACCAGTGCAAGACCGGCACCTCGAGCTGGGAAGTCAACGAATACAGCAAAAACCTGGGCGGCTTCACGACGCAGTCGAGCGTCAACCTCGGCGAAAACGTGGTCCTGAAGATCGGCCGCAACGGGCCGGTCTCCCCCACCCGGACGGTGAAAATCGACGTCTACCGGATGGGCTACTACCAAGGCCTCGGCGGGCGTTTGGTGAACAGCGCATCCAACGTCGCGATCAACAACGAATTCGCCTGCAAACCGATGAACGAAACGACGGGCCTCGTCGACTGCGGCAACTGGGCCCCGACCTACACGATCCCCGGCAGCGCCTTCCCCGCCTCCGGCGTCTACCTGGCGAAGCTGACCGCCTCGACCGGCGATCAGACGCAGGTCGTCTTCACCGTCCGCGACGACAAACGCGTCCCCGCTTCGAAGCTCCTCTACGTCCTCCCGGACGCCACTTACCAGGCCTACAACATCTTCGGCGGCAAGTCCCTCTATTACGGGACCGAAGGCGGCAACACCGTGTCCGGCACCGACCGCGCGGTCAAGGTCTCCTTCAACCGCCCCTACGCCCAGGCAGGGGCGATGCAGAACTGGTTCCTCGGCCCCGACTTCGAACTCCTCCAGTGGCTGGAGAAGCAGGGCTACGACGTCTCCTACACCGACGACGTCGCGGTCCACAACGAACCGGCGCTGCTGCGCCAGCACGACATCCTGGTCGTCTCGGGGCACTCCGAGTACTGGTCGCTTCAGCAGTTCAACGGCTTCCTCGCCGCCCGCAATGCCGGCGTCAACATCGCCTCCTTCAGCAGCAACACCGCCTACTGGAAGGTCCGCTACGAGGACGGCAACCGCACCCTCGTCTGTTACAAGACCGTGCAGGGGAGCGGCTCGGAAGGCAACGGCACCGTCAGCCAGAACGACTGGGGCCCGGACGGGATCAAAGGCACGGCCGACGACGCGCTCGGGGCCGACGGCATCGCCGGGACCGCCGACGACAACCCGCAGAACTCGACGACGACGTTCCGCGACAACGGCGCGCCCCCGGGAGACCCCTCGGCCCCGCCCGGTGGCCGGGTCGGTCCCGACATGCCGGAGAACCAGCTGTTCGGCGTGATGTACGTCGGCGACAACGACTCGCGCAACTTCCCGCTGACGATCCCAGCCGCCAACGCCGCCGGCGAATTTGCCGGCGACCGGGTCTGGCGCAACACCGGCATCTCGGAAAACACCACGACCAACATCGGCAGCAGCATCGTCGGCTGGGAGTGGGACGCGATCCCGACGCAGGCGCAGTACGCCTCGCGGGAGCCGAGCGGCGTGATCAAGCTCACCTCCAGCAACGTCCAGGTCGCCACCGACAACTCCTGGCTGCAGGACGAGGGACGGCTGCGCGCCACCACTCCCCCGCCCGGCCAGCCCGGCACCGTCAACGCGGTCAAGTACACCGCCTCGAGCGGCGCCGAGGTGTTCGCCAGCGGCACCGCGTACTGGGCCAAGGGGCTCTCCGACGAAGCCGATCCGCGGATCGAACAGGCGACCTACAACGTCCTCTCGGAAATGGGAGGCCAGCCGGAAACCCCCGAAGGCGTCACCCTCGACCCGGGCGGCTCCAACCGGGCGCCGAACGCCAGCTTCACGATCAGCCCGAACCCGACCAAAACCAACACCCAGGTCACCTTCGACGCCTCCGGCTCCACCGACCCGGACGGCAGCGTCGTCAAATACGAATGGGACCTGGACGGCAACGGCACCTTCGAGACGAACTCCGGAAGCAACCCGGTCGTCACCCACAGCTACTCCAGCGAAGGCGAAGTCAACGTGCGCCTGCGGGTAACCGACAACGGCGGCGCCACCGACCTCGGAGTCCAGACGCTGACGGTGATCAACAACCAGCCGCCGACCGCCGCGCTGACGGCCACCCCGAGCACGCCGAAAGCCGGCGAAGCTGTCACCTTCAGCGCCGCCGGCTCCAGCGACCCCGACGGCACCATCGTCAAATACGAATGGGACCTGGACGGCAACGGGACGTATGAGACGAGCACCGGCTCCACGCCGACCGTGACCCACACCTACAGCGGCGCCGGCGAAGTCAAAGCCGGGCTGCGGGTCACCGACAACGGCGGCAAGACCGCCACCACGACCACCACGGTCACCGTCCTCCCCAACGGCACCAGCAACTACAGCCCGACCGTGCTCGACACCCCCGGCCTCGTCCACTACTGGCGGATGGACGAGACCTCCGGCAGCGCCTTCAAAGACGTAGTCGGCACCAGCAACGCGACCACCAGCGGCGAACCGACGCTCGGCGTTCCCGGCGGGATCCCCAACGATTCCGACCTCGCCGCCCGCTTCGACGGGGTCAACGACGCCGCCACCGCTCCGGTCAACCTCTCGGGGACTCACGCCGTCACGGTCGAGTTCTGGCTGAAGTGGAACGCCTACTCCAACGACGACCGCCTGGCGATGGAGCTGACGAAAAACTTCAACGAAGAATCGGGCGGCTTCCTGATCGACCCGAACGCGCCGCAGAACGGCGGCACCTTCGGCGTCGGGATCGGCCTCGGCACCTCGCGCAACAACGTCTTCTTCGCCCGGCCCTCGGCCGGCGTCTGGCACCACTACGCCTTCGTGCTGAACACTTCGGCGCCGGCGGCGGAAGAGATCACCCCCTACGTCGACGGCAAACCAGTCGCCTACACCAAGCTCGACAGCGGCACCGGCGCCGGCAACTTCGCCAACTCGAACCTCTACATGATGTCGCGGGGCGCCTCGTCCCTCTTCGGCGCCGGCGACCTCGACGAGGTGGCGGTCTACAACCAGGCGCTCGACGCGGAAACGATCAACGAACACTTCAACAGCGAAACCGCCAACCACCGGCCGAAGGCGAGCTTCACCGCGCCGCTCACGGCGAAAACCGGCGAACCGGTCAACTTCGACGCCTCGGCGTCCAGCGACTCCGACGGGACGATCGCGAAATACGAATGGGACCTCGACGGCAACGGGACCTTCGAGACGAGCACCGGCACGACGCCAACGGTCAGCCACACCTACCCGTACGGCGGCAACGTCGTCGTCGGCCTGCGGGTGACCGACAACGAAGGGGCTGCCGGCACCACCACCCGCACGCTCACGGTCGAAGGCGAAAGCCCGCCCGAAGAAGAAATCATCAGCAACTACAGCCCGACCGTGCTCGACACCCCCGGCCTCGTCCACTACTGGCGGATGGACCAGACCAGCGGCACGACCTTCACCGACAGCGTCGGCTCCAGCCCGGCGACGATGAACGGCGAACCGACCCTGGGCGTTCCCGGCGGGGTCCCCCACGACAGCGACAAGGCAGCGCGCTTCGACGGCGTCAACGACGCCGCGACCGCGCCGGTCGACCTCTCCGGCAAAGGAGCGGTCACGGTCGAGTTCTGGCTGAAATGGAACTCGTACGCGAACGACGACCGCCTGGCGATGGAGTTCACGAGCAACTTCAACGAAGTCCCCGGCGGCTTCCTGGTCGATCCGAACGCGCCGCAGTTCGGCGGCACCTTCGGGGTCGGGATAGGCCTCGGCACCTCGCGCAACAACGTCTTCTTCGCCCGGCCCTCGGCCGGCGTCTGGCACCACTACGCCTTCGTGCTGAACACTTCGGCGCCGGCGGCCGAAGAGATCGTTCCGTACGTGGACGGCAAACCGGTCGCCTACCAGAAGGCCGACAGCGGCACCGGCGCGCCGGCCTTCGCCAAATCGAACCTCTACTTCATGTCGCGCGCCGCCTCGAGCCTCTTCGGCGCCGGCGACCTCGACGAGGTGGCGGTCTACGAACGCGCCCTCAGCGCCGAAACGGTGGCCGAACACTTCAACAGCGAAACCGCCAACAAGCGGCCAACCGCCAGCTTCCAGGGGCCGAGCTCGGCCAAAGCCGGCGAACCGGTCAGCTTCGACGCCTCGGCCTCCAGCGACGCCGACGGGACGATCGCCAAGTACGAATGGGACCTCGACGGCAACGGCAGCTATGAGACCAACACCGGCACCACGCCGACCGTCAGCCACACCTACACGAGCCCGGGGGCCGTCAACGTCCACCTGCGGGTGACCGACGACAAAGGCGGCACCGGCACCACCACCCGCACGCTCACGATCGAAGGCGAAGCCGGGCCCGAAGAAGAAGCCACACAGCCCACCTACGCCGAAGGCCAGCTCGCGACGCCGGGCCTTCTCGACTACTGGCGGCTGGGCGAGGCCGTCGGCCCGTCCCTGTTCGACAGCGCCGGCTCCAACACCGCTGCCGCGGCGGGCGAACCGGTGCTCGGGGTGCCGGGCGCCCTCGCCGGAGATCCCAATACCGCGGTGCGGTTCGACGGCGTCAACGACTCCGCCACCGCTCCGGTGCAGCTGGAAGGCAAGACGGCGGTCACCGTCGAGTTCTGGCTGAAGTGGAGCGAATACGCCAACGACGACCGCCTGGCGATGGAGCTGACCAACAACTTCAACGAAGTCCCCGGCGGGTTCCTCGTCGATCCCAACAGCAGCTACGGCAGCTTCGCCGTCGGGATCGGGATCGGCTCCTCCCGCAACGTCTCCATCTTCCCTCGTCCCTCGGCCGGCCAGTGGCACCACTACGCCTTCGTGCTCGACACGCAGGCGCCGGCCTCCGAACAGGTCATCCCGTACGTGGACGGCCAGCCCGTCTCATACACCAAGGTCGAGAGCGGCACCGGCGCCGGCAGCTTCGCCACCTCGAACCTCTACCTCATGTCGCGGAGCGGCTCCGCCCTCTTCGGCGCCGGCGACCTCGACGAGGTGTCGCTGTACGGCCGGGCGCTCAGCGCCAAAGAAATCGCCTCCCAGGTCGCTCTCTCGGTCCCGAACATCCCCCCGGAAGCCTCGTTCACCGCTTCGCCCAACCCGGCCCTCACCGGTGCCACGGTCAGCTTCGACGCCAGCGGCTCCAAAGACGCCGACGGGACGATCGCCAAGTACGAATGGGACCTCGACGGCAACGGGACCTTCGAGACGAGCACCGGCACCTCCCCCAACGTCAGCCGCACCTACAGCACCGCCGGCGAACGGCAGATCGGCCTCAAGGTGACCGACGACCGAGGCGCGACGGCGAAAACCACGCGCACCTTGACGATCCAGAGTTCCCCGTAGAACTAATCGCGCAACAAAAGACCATCCCAAGGGGCCCCTGAGGCCCCTTTTTTTGTGCCTGTTCGCACCTGGGTTCACGGGCAGAAACACCAGTGGCTTCTTTTAGGAATCTTTGGGAGTTCGTGAGCAGATGCAAACACTGTGCTATTCATACATCCGTCGGCAGGGGAAGGGAGGCGATTTGCAGGGAGCGGCTAGATGCCGATCAAATTGCCCATGCCAAAGGAGCCGATGTTGTCCACGCGCCGTATTCGTTTCAGTCGCCGTTTTGGTTTTGCCGTAGTCCTGATAATCGCTCTGCTCAGCGCGGGAACCGCCTTCGCGACGGGGTACAGCCCCCTCCGTGCCCTCCTCGCCAAGGGCCGGGAAGCGACCGCCCGCCACGAAGGCGGCCGCATCGGCATCGAAGATGCAACCGCGCTCACCCCTGCCCGCGCCCACTCGCACAGGGGCGGGCCCTCGACTTCGACCGAATCGACCGTGACGGTCACGACGAGCAAGACCTCCGGCGGCGACACCACCCCTCCGGACACGACCATCACCAGCGGCCCGGCGGCGACCACGACCGCCACCAGCACCAGCTTCTCCTTCGTCTCCAGCGAGGCCAACTCGACCTTTGCCTGCAAGCTCGACGGCGGCAAGTGGTCTCGCTGCAGGTCGCCGCGTGGCTACACGGGGCTTTCCATCGGCTCGCACACCTTCTCGGTGCGCGCGAAAGACGCCGCCGGCAACGTCGACCCGACGCCGGCGACCTGGAGCTGGACGGTGGAACCCGAAGCCCTGCCGGCAGTGGAAGAAAGCTCTCCCCCGGTCGAAGAACCGCCGGCAGACACCACCCCGCCCGACACGACGATCTCGAGCGGGCCCAGCGGCAGCACCACCGCCACCACGGCCAGCTTCTCCTTCAGCTCCACCGAGACCGGCTCCACCTTCGAATGCCAGCTCGACAGCGGCAGCTGGGCCGGCTGCAGCTCGCCGAAGTCACTCTCCGGGCTCACCGTCGGCGGCCACGTCTTCTCGGTCCGCGCCATCGACAGTGCCGGCAACGTCGACCCGACGCCGGCGACCCGCAGCTGGACGGTGGAAGCCGAACCCCAGCCCGAACCGGAACCGGGCCCCACTCCCGAACCTGAACAGACCTGCACCACGACCGTCTCCAGCGTCTCCGCGGCGCAGTCGAGCGTCGCCTCGGCAGCCCCTGGCGCGGTGGTCTGCCTCGCCGACGGCAGCTACGGCAAGGTCACGCTGGAAGCGAGCAAGGCAAAGCCGGGGGTGACCCTGCGCGCAGCCCACCCCGGGAAGGCGACGATCGCCGGCGCCTCCCTGCAGGGCGAAAACCTGACCCTGGCCCGCTTCGTCGACACCCAGGGAGTGACGATCCAGCCCGGCGCCGACGGGATGACGGTCGAACACAATCGCATCACCGGCGGCGGCGAGGGGATCGACGGCTGCCCCTCCTCGACCACCACCTGCAACGACATGAAGATCATCGGCAACCAGCTGATCGGTCCTTTCGGCGAAGACGGGATCCACCTCAACCGCTACCACGACGGTGACGGCGACGGGATCGGGGTGCTGATCGAAGGCAACGAAATCTCCGGCGTGCGCGAGAACGGCAGCCATTCGGACTGCCTGCAGACCGTCTGGGTCGGCGACCACATCGTCTTCCGCCGCAACTACCTGCACGACAACCGCTGCCAGGGCTTCTTCGTCAAGGACCAGGCCAGCCTGGGTGGGGTCTCCGGCCCGATCCACGGGATCACGGTCGAAGACAACCTCTTCGTCCGCAACGAAGAACCGTGCGGGGCGCCGTTGGGGCCGACCGAATGCGGGCAGCCGATGTACTTCCAGGTCTTCGGCCCCTACGACGGCTTCTCGATGAAGCGCAACACGATCTGGGGCAACGGGGTCAACTCGATCGCCGCCTTCCGCGAAGGCACCGGCCCCGACACGGTGATCTCGAACAACGTGATCTACCGCCTCTGGACCGACACCAACATGAGCGGCGTAACGCTGAGCGAAAACACCCTCTGCATGCGCGAAGGCAACTGGCCCTCCTCGCGACCCGGCGAAACGACGGCCTGCAGCCTCTCCTTCCGCAACCCCGCCGCCGACGACTACCGGCTCAGCAGCGGCATCAACCGCGGAGTCGACTGGGCCCCCGCGGAAGTTCACTACGGTCCCTGACCGTTGATCAGGGTGTGAGAAAGAGTTTCTCTTCCCGCCGCCCCCTCACCCTCCTCGCGCTGGCGTTGGTGGGCCTGGGGGCGGCGTTGCTGTTGATGCTCGGAGGTAGCGGCGATGGCAGCCATGCCCGTGCCCAGAGCTCTTACGAGCACAGTAAGAGCCGACAACCGCCGCCCTGCGACCGCACGCTCGGCAGCGCCGAGGCGCTGCGCTCGCAGCTCGCCCAGGCCGATCCCGGCGCCGTGATCTGCCTCCAGGACGGCAGCTACGGGGAACTGAAGCTCGCCTCCCACGGCTCGGGAGCCGACGTCACCGTCCGCGCCGAGCACCCCGGCGGGGCGTCGATCGCCGGCGCCGACCTCAGCGGCTCGCACCTGGCGCTGGCCGACTTCGACGTGCACGGGCAGGTGACGGTCGAGCCGGGGTCGCGGAAGATCTCGGTTCTCCACAACCGCATCAGCGGCGGCTATTTCGGGGTCGAAGCCGGGCCGACCGACACGACCTACATCTCCGACACGACGATCGCCGGCAACAAGTTCGTCGGGCCCTTCGGCGAGGACGCGATCCGGCTCAACCGCTACCACGACAGCGGCGACCGCGACCCCTACGGGGTCCTGATCGAAGGCAACGAGATCACCGGCGTGCGCGAGAACGGCAACCACAGCGATTGCCTGCAGTCGGTCTGGGGCGGCGACGGGCTCTACTTCCGCCGCAACTACCTGCACGACAACCGCTGCCAAGGCTTCTTCGTCAACGACCAGCCCGCGCCCGTCCGCAACGTGGTCGTCGCGAACAACCTGATGCTCCGCAATGCCGCCCCCTGCGACCCGCCGGACAGCGGCTGCGGACCTCCCTCGATCGTGCAGATGTTCGGCCCGATCCAGGGCCTGCGGATCGCCCGCAACACGATCTGGACCAAAGACAACGATTCCCCGCTGGCGCTGCGCGAAGGCCCTTACGGCCCGATCGCGATCGAAGACAACGTCGTTTACCGCTTCTGGAGCGACTGGAGCGGCCCGTGGAGCCCCTTCCGCGCGCAGAAGAACGTCTTCTGCCGCTGGGAAGGGACCCTGCCGCGACCCGGCAAGAGCTCGCGGCGCAGTTGCTCTCCGCACTTCGCCGCACCCGCCCAGGACGACTACCGGGTGCCGGGCGGCGCCGGAGTCAACTGGGCCCCGGGCGCAGAACACTACGGCCCCTGATTCGCACAACAAGTAATTAGGGGCTCCAGCCGTTGGTGGGATATGAGCACCACCGCGGTCGCGGCCTCTCCAGGGGTAGGCGCGAATCCCATCGCCCATCGGGACGACATGCGTGAGAAGCACGCGCACGCCGGCATCGCGATGGCGGTGGCGACCCTCGCGATGGGGGCGGCCTCCGGGATCCAGGCGCTCCTCTACCTCAGCTCCTTCGGGGCCGGCGCCCGCACCGACGGCTTCTTCGTCGCCTTTGCCCTCTACACCAGCTTCGGGGTCTTCAGCCAGAGCATCAGGGTCACCTCGGCGCCGATGCTGGTCGGCGAGCGGCCGCGGCTGACGCAGCGCGAGTTCGCGCTGGCGCTGGCCGCGATCGCAGTCCCGGTCGGGGTGGCGACGATCCCCCTCGCCGGGCCCCTGGCGGGCCTTCTCGCCCCCGGCGTCGCCCCCGTCGGACGGGAAGTGGCCGAATCGGCCCTGCCGATCCTCGGGCTGGCGATGATCCTCCAGCTCTGGGCGGCCGGCGGCGCCACGGTCCTCGCCGTCCGCGACCGCTTCGACCGGATCGCCTTCTCCTACATCGCCGGCGCCGTCAGCGGCCTCGTCGTCTACCTCGCCGTCTCCGGGCCCGCCGGGGAGCTCTCGCTCGGCTGGTCGATGCTGGCGATGGCCGTCGTCACCAGCGTCACGATGCTCGACGGCGTCCGCGCCAGCCGCGCCCCGGTGGAGAGGGAGCGGGCCCAGCCGCACCCCGGCCGCCTGCTGCGCTCCGTCCTCCTGGTCCTCGGCAGCACCGCGATCTACCTCGCCTTCAACGGGCTCTACGTGATCACCCTCGCCTTCGCCAGCAAGTACGCAGCGGGCGGGGCCACGGTCCTCTCCTACGCCTACCTCTTCGCCAGCTACCTGGTCGCGGCGACCGGCTTCGCGCTCGGCATGTCGAGGATCGCCGACATGCGCCGCGGCGCCCTCGCCGACTGGCGCGAAGTGATCGCCGACACCGTCCCCGCCGGCTTCCGCTACTCGATGCTGATCGGCGCCCCCGCCCTGGCGGCGCTGATCGCCGGCGGCGCCGACCTGATCGGCGAAGTCCTCCCCGCCAGCTTCGATCCTTCCCAGGTCACGCAGCTGAAGGTGTTCGGCGCGCTGCTCTGCGCCTGGACCGTGGCGGCGCTGCTCGTCAACCTGCTGCTGCCGGCGATGTTCGCCCTCGGCCGCTCGAAGATGGTCAACGTCCTCGCGCCGGCGATCGTGCTCCTCCACGTCGGCGTCACCGCCCTGGGCGGGAGCCTCTTCGGGGTCAACGGGGTGGTCGGCGCCTTCTTCGTCGTCCCGCTTGCTTTCGCCGTGGTGCTCCTGCTCGCCGGCGCCGGCCGCGCCAGCGGCCCGATCGCCCGCGAGCTCGCCCGCGACGGATTGCGGTTCGCCCTCGCCGCGGCCGCCTGCTTCGGGATCGGCTTCCTGACCGGCACCGCGGTCGGCACCGGCCTCGTCGCCCCCGTGGTGACGATCGGCCTCGGCTCGGTCCTCTACGTCGGGCTGACGCCCTGGCTCGCGCCCGACCAGGTGCGCCTGCTGGTCGGCGCGCTGCGCCCGGCCTCGGCATGAACGTCGCCGTCCGCACCCCCGCCGAGCGCGCGGCGGCTGCCCCCGCGAGCACCTCGCGCGCGAGGGAGATCGCCGCCAACGCTGACGTCCGCGCCGTTGCCGGCCTCTCCCTGGTCTTCGCCCTGCTGGCGGCGCTCAGCTGGCGCAAATGGGGCGTGCCCTCGGTCGACGCCGGGCACGAGCTCACGGTTGCCGCGACGATCGCCGAAGGCGGCATGCCCTACCGCGACATCCGCTACTTCTACGGCCCGATCGGGGTCTACTCGCTGGGCGGCGCCTTCGCCGTCTTCGGCACCGGCTTCACCACCGCCTTCGCCTTCGGTCTCTGCCAAGCGGCGGCGATCGTCGGCGCCTTCTATGCCCTCGCACGCCAGCTGCTGCGGGTCCTCCCCGCCTTCCTCGCGACCGCCGTGGTGGCGGCGATCGGCTTCTCCGGCACCGCCTTCAACTTCGTCCTCCCCCACACCAACTCCGCCACCTTCGGGATCCTCTTCATCCTGCTGACGCTGCTCGCCCTCTGCCGGGGGCGGCTCGTCCTCGCCGGACTGGCGATCGGCTGCGCCTGCCTCACCCGGCCCGAATTCGCCGGCATCGCCGCGCTCGCCGCCGCGGCTTTCCTGGTCGGCGAAGCGCGCCAGTACGGGATTCGGGCGGCGCTGCGGTCGCTGCCGCGGCTGGCCCTGCCGGCGCTGCTCGTCGCGGGGCCGGTGCTCGCCTGGCTCGCCGCCGAAGCGGGGGCCGCGAACCTCTTCACCGAAAACCTCTGGCCGGTCGATTTCATCCGCGTCGGCGGCCTCAAGTCGCAGCAGAACTGGGCGCCGCTCGACCTCGAAAGCCTTGCCTCGACCCTTGCCCGGGCAGCCGTCTACGGCGGCTTGCTCGCGGCCGTGGTCGGGACCGCCGTCCTGCTCTCGAGGGCCAGGAGCCGGACGGCCCGGGTGCGGGCGCTGTGGCCCCTTCCCGCAGCGCTCGCCATCCTGGTCACCGGCGACCTGGCGATGCGGTTCTTCTCGATCTGGCCGCAGACGCGGGACGGCGTCCAGTACGAGACCACCCACCTCTTGATCGGGATGAGCTGGCTGCCGGCGCTCGGGTTCGCGGCGGCGGCCGTGGTCGCCGTTCGCTTCCTGCGGAAGGAATCGCCGCCCCTGACCGGCTCCTGGGGGTTCGACCTCGCCCTGGTCGGCGTCGCCGCGGCGCTGGGCGCCCGCGCCTACGACGCCTTCACCGCCGAGACCTCCTACGCGCCCTACTACGCGGCCCCGCTGGTGCTGCTCCTGGCGCTCCTCCACGACCGCCTCGCCAAGCGCTGGCCGCAGGCGCGGGCGGCCTCCTACGCCGCGCTGGCGGCGGTGGCCGTGGGGCTTGCCGCCTATGCCCAGGTCGGGCTCTACCGCGACGACAGCGCCACCGTCACCACCCCCCGCGGCAGCTTCGCCACCACCGCCGCCGCAGCGCCCGGGCTGCAGGGGGCGATCGACTACGTCGACAGCCACACCGCGCCGGGCGAACCGCTGCTCGCGGTCCCCTCCGACGCCGGGATCAACTTCATGACCGGGCGCCGGCCGGCCCTCTACAACCCGATGTTCCTCCCCGGCCTGCTGGACACGCGCGCCGACGAAGTCGCGGCGATCCACCGGCTCGACTCCGAGGGCGTCCGCTACGCCGTGGTCAGCCGGCGGCGCTTCGACGGCTACGGGTTCAGCTACTTCGGCGGCGACTACAACCGGCTCCTCGCCGCCCGGATCGAGCGCGAAGGCCCGCCGGTGGCGAGGTTCGGGAGCGGCGGCCCCGTCGGCGGCACCAACCCCCCCACCTACTTCGAGGTCTACGAGCTGACGCCGCCGGGACAGTGAGCGGCAGCGCCCGCCGGCGCACCGTCGGCGTCTTCCCCGTCCACGCCTACGCAGAGCGGCAGCGCCTCCTGGCGGCGCTGGAAGAAGCCTTCCCCGTGCGTTTCGAGGGGCGAAGCGAGGGCGCGCTGGGCGATCTCGACGCGCTCCTCCAGCTCGGGGCGGGCGCTCAAGCGGAGGCGGCCGCCGCTCTCGGCGTCCCGGCGCTCCACCTGCTCGCCGCCGAGACGCGGGAACCCGGCGAGATCGCCCACCAGGAACTCGGCTTCGCCAAATCGCTCGACCGTCGCCTGCACCGGGCCGAGCTGCCCGACGACCGGCTCGCCGCCGCGCTCGCCGCCGCCGAGCAGGCGCCCGAGCGCGCCACCGTGCTCGCCATCTGTCGCGGCCTGCCGACCTGGACCCGCCGGGGCCAGCTGCAGGCGGCGCTGCTCTTCCCCTGCGAGCTCGGCCCCGAAGAGGCGCTGCGCGAGCGGCTCTGCGAGCGGCGCAGCGCCGCCCTGCTGCCGCTCGTCCACTTCCTTCGCGAGCTGACCGCGGCGGAGGCCTGGCGACCCCCCGCCCCCCGAGCGAGCCTGCTCTTCGACGACCCCAACCTCCACTGGCCCTCGTACGGGTTCGTCGACTTGCGTGCCCTCGGGGAGCACGCCCGCGCCCACGGCTACCACGCCGCCCTGGCGATGGTCCCGCTCGACGCCTGGTTCGCCCACCCCGGCGCACTGCGCGCGGTGCAGGAGAGCCGCGGCGCCGTCTCCCTGCTCGTCCACGGCAACGACCATTACGGCGACGAGCTCGGCCGCCTGCGCACGCCGCCCGAAGCGCTGGCCCTCGCCGCTCAGGCGCTGCGGCGGGTGCAGGCGTTCGAGCGCCGCACCGGCGTTCGCGTCGATCCGGTGATGGTTCCTCCGCACGAGGAGTGCTCGCAGGCCACCCTCGTCGGCCTGCGGCGCTGTGGCTTCGAGGCGATCACGATGACGCGGCCCTTTCCCTGGATCGGCGGCGGCGAGCGCTCCTGGTTGGCCCGTCCCCGGGGAGCCGGGCCGCTGGTGGGCTGGCGCTCGGCCGATCTCGTCGAGGGGGTGCCGGTCCTGCTCCGCCACCCCTTGACACAGCGCTCGCTGCCGGAGCTGACGCTGCGGGCCTTCCTCGACCAGCCCCTGGTCCTCTACGGCCACCAGGCCGACCTGACCGAGGGGCTTGAGGTCCTCGCCACCGCCGTCGCCGCCGTCAACCGGCTTGGCGAGACCAACTGGTGCTCGCTCGGGGAGATCGCCGCCACGAACTTCGAGACCCGCCGCCGCGACGGCGCCCTGGAGATCCGCCTGCTGAGCCGCCGGGCTCGCGTCGAAGTCCCCGCCGACACCGAGCACCTCGTCGTCGAGTCCAGCACAGGCCTCGGAGGCCACCGCGCGCAGCTGATCGTCGCCGGCACCACGCACGGCTTCGGACAGCCGATCGAGGTCACGCCCGGCACCGAGATCGAAGTCGCCGTGCGGGCCAAGGACGCCGTCGACGTCGCGACCGTCCCCACACCGCGCCGACGCCCCCTGGCAATGCCCCGCCGCATCCTCAGCGAGGGCCGGGACCGCGTCCAGCCCCTGCTCTCCCGCGCTCGCTGACTAGATGCCCAGAGCCCGCGCGACGTCGTCGGCGACCCGCTCCGGTTCGCCTTCGATCTGCTTGTCCGCGAACCGCAGCACGGTGAACCCGCGCCGGCGCAGGTCGAGATTCCGCGCGTAGTCGTCCTCGAAAGCAACCGAGCCGCGGTGGTAGGCGAAGGAGTCGACCTCGACGACGAGGCGCTGCCTACGCCAGAGGAAGTCGACCTCCCAACGGCCGAGCTTGACGTTGGTCTCGGGTGGCGGCAGGTGGTGGACGAGGGCGAGGAAGTCTTCCTCGAGGTCAGAGCGCTGGCGCTTGCGCTCCACCCCTTCGAGGTGGATCCCTTTGAGCTCCGCTTGGCGCTTTGCGCGGCGAAGGAGGTGAGGAGCGACAGAGCCTCGGAGGTCGTCAATCGTTCTTTGAATCGAGGTGACGGGGATGTGGTGGCGGCGGGTGGTGAGGAGGAGCCGTCTCCCTCGTCCTCCTTCTCGATGCAGGTAGGAGGGGGAGGGAGACGGCTCTGCGGGCGTCTGGAGCGAGGGGCAGCGGTGGAGATGGATGCCTCGCCGTGACTTGCGGCCCGAAGTGGATGGGACGGAGACGTGGATGGGACCGTCGATGGGACGCAAGAGCTCCCAAAGGGCCGCGGCAGAGTGGTGGCTGAGGACTGCGCCCTCCCCGCAGGCGAGGACGGCGCCCATCCAGCGGCTGTGGTGAGTGGGAGCGCGGTGACCAACCGCGTAAACACCCCGATGGAGGCGGTGTAGACGTCCTCGCCTCGCACGCTTGTAGGCGGCCTCGCGCGTTACTCCCGCATCTTCGAGCTGCTGCAACGTCACGACGCCGTGCTGCCGTTCCGCAATCCTCGCCACCCGAGCATCGGGCGTGTCGACTTTTTGGCCCATATGTCCACTAAGTCGACAGGGCCTCGGACTCGCCCCCCTTACCTGCCGCTGTTTTACGCAGGAACCGCGGTGCGTGCGGGCTTTCCGGGAAGGCTGAGGCGCTCGGCGACTTCTGCGGCGACCTCTTCGGCGAAGCCCATCACCGAGTCGCCGTTGAGGAGGTAGGGATAGATCTGGGCGTTGGAGGCGAGGGCTAGGCCCGGGACTCCTGGCCAAATGGGGGCGACTCGGGGTTCGGAGCTGCTGCGGATCTGGTGCACGGGCTCGACCAGCTTCGCCCGCTGGACGGTCCAGTCGACGACCTCGTCGCGGCTGAAGCCGGGTGAGAGGCGGGCGAGGTAGTCGGTGAAGCGCCGATAGATGGACTCGTCGTCCTCGCTCTGCTCGGGCGCCGCGGGGTCGCAATACTTGGGCAGGTAGACCAGTTGCAGGCCGTCGGTGTGCCCGGTGCCCAGCACCTGGGTGGTTTCGACGGCGCTGGTGAGCGGGGTGGGCTCGGTGATGTTGATCGCGTAGTAGGGCAGCAGCCGGCGCCGGACCTTGACGATCGGACAGACGACCCCGAGCCAGCGCTCGGGATAGGGAGCCAGCAGGTTGCGGTGGCGCTCGGGCAGCAGGAAGCGCAGCGCCGGTGGCTGCAAGGTCGGGATCGTCAGGTCGAACTCGAGCGTCTCTCCTTCCAGCTCCACCCCGCTCACCGACCCGTCCTCGGCCAGGGCGAGGCCTCTGACCGGAGCCCCGGTGCGGGCTTCGACCCCGAGCTCGCGCGCCCGCGCGACCATCGCGTCGATCAGGCGCTGGTGACCGCCGACGACGTGGCCCATTTCCTCGCCGCCGCGGCCCTTGCCCTGGCGGGCACCGGACATCCGCCGGGTGCGCGCCCAGAGGTAGGTGGCCGGCAGCCCCGAGGGGTCGCCGTCGAAGCGGGAGTCGAGCAGCGGCTTCCAGATCCGCTCCCAGACCTGGCTGCCGCAGATCCGCCGCAGCCAAGTCTCCAGCGGGACCGTCTCCAGCTTCTCGTAAGAGCTGCGCAGCTGGCACTGGGCGACGAACAAGCCAAGGCGCAGCCGGGCCGGCGGGCTCAGCGGCGAGAACCGCAGCAGGTCGCCGACGCCGTTGAAGTCGTGCATCTCGCCGTTCGCGAAGAAGCCGGCGCCGACCGGGGTGAAGCGCAGTTGGTCGCCCAGCCCCACCTCCTCGGCCATCGCGATCATCCGCTGGTCCGAAGGCGTGATCACGTGGTAGAAGCGGTCGACCTCGTGGCCGCCGAAGTCGAAAGTGCCGGCAAGCCCGCCGAGGCTCGGCCCGCGCTCGATCACGGTCACTCGCGCACCCTGCTGGGCGAGGCGCAGCGCCAGCGAGACGCCGAGGACGCCGCCGCCGATGATGCCGACGCGCGGTGCGATTCCGTTCATCAGCCCTGGATGACCGGAGCCTGGGCGCCAGCCGCAGCGCCCTCGGTCACCGTCGCAGCAGCCGGCTCGGGCAGGCCCAGCGGCGCCGTCGCCTCGGCCAGCGGCGAGACCGGCGGCGGCTGGATGCGGCCGACAAGGTGCGCCGCCATCACCCGCATGTAAGCGAGCACGGTCGGCTTCAGCTGCATCTTCGACTCGCCCTTGCGGGTGGTCCAGTCGTTCGTCGTCGGCACCTCGGCCACCGTGGCGCCGGCGTTGTAGAGCTTCAGCAGCAGCTCGACGTTGGCGGCGAAGCCGGGCTCCCGCACCAGCAGGTAGCCGTAAGTGTCGGCCGCCTTGCGCAGCGTCCCGGCCCGGTAGACCCGGTAGAGCGAGGACAGCGTGTGCATCTCGCGCAGGCCGCCGAGGTAGCGGAAGGTGTTGGAGACCGATTTGCTCGCCGCCAGCCGCCAGCCGGCGACGCCGACGATCTTGCCGCCGGGGGCGTAGACCGAGGCGAGGACGACGTCGTTGCCCTGCTCGAAGAGCTCGAGCATCCGCGGCAGGTCGGAGAGGTCGGAGGTCGTGTCGGCCTCGAGGGTGACGATCGCGTCGTCGTCCGAGGACTCCTTCAAAGCCGAGCGGATGCCGGTGTTGATCGCGGTGCCGAGGCCGCGGTTGCGCGTGTGGGTGACCACCGCCAGGTGCATGTCCTGGGCGTGTTCGCGGATCACCTCGCCGGTGCCGTCGGTCGAGCCGTCGTCGACGACGATCACCCGGGCGCCCCGCCCGCGGGCAACCGGAGCGAGATCGGACAAGAGACGCGGGATGTTTTCGGCCTCGTTATAGGCCGGGATCACGAAGCGGATCATGCGAAGACCTCCAGGGGCCGAGGGGCGGGGATGTCGAGCAGCTCTACCGGCCGTCGCACGGCCGCCGACTCGCGAACCGCGAGCGCCGCCGCCAGGGCCTTGACGCCGTCATGGGCGCTGACCGGCTCCGGCGTGTCGTCGAGCACGCAGCGGCAGAAGGCTTCGAGCTCGGCGCGCAAGGGCTCGGCCTTGGCGAGCGAGAACCGCACCGCCGCGCCCTCGCCGTCGCCGCGCAGGACCGAGAGCCCGTCCCACTGCAGCGGCGCGATCGGCGACTCGACGAACCAGACGTCCTGGGTGATGTAGCTCGCCCGCAGCAGCCCGTTCTCGCCGATCAGGACGATCTCGCGCTTCTTCTCGGGGGTGAGCCAGTTGACGTCGAGCAGCCCCAGCGTCTCGCCGCCGCCGTTGCCGCCGAAGCGGGCGAGGCAGGTGAGCAGGTCCTCCTGGGAGCTGTGCAGGAAGCGGCCGCCGTCGGCGTAGATCTCGCCGATCGAGAGGCCGAGCACGTGCTGCATCACGTCGAGGTCGTGGGTGGCGAGGTCGATCGCCACGCCGGTGTCCTGGATCCGCACCGGCAACGGCCCGACCCGCGTCGCGTGGGCCCGGTAGACGGTGCCGAGGCGGCCGTCGGCGACCAGGTCGCGCAGCTTCGCCACCGCCGGGTTGAAGCGCTCGACGTGGCCGACCATCAGCTTGCGGTCGGCCTCGATCGCGGCGCCGCGCATCCGCAGGGCGTCGGGCAGCGTGGTCGCGATCGGCTTCTCGACCAGCACGTGGAGACCCGCCGCAAGCGCCTCCAGCGCCACGTCGGCGTGGCGCTCGGAGGGGCAGGCGATCGAGACCGCGTCGAGCTCGTCGGCGTCTTCGATCAGGTCGCGCCAGTCGGAGAACTCGAGCGCCTGCGAACCGGCCAGCGCCCGTGCCCGCGCCTCGGGGTCGGGATCGGCCACCGCGACCAGCTCCGCGCACTCGATCTGGGCGTAGTTGCGGACGTGAAAGGCCCCCATCCGGCCGCACCCGATCACCCCGACTCGCAGCTGCTCAGACAAGGGACCCCTCCCGCGAGCGCTCGAGATGGGCGACGGTCAGGGCGGCGATCCGCTCCGCCGCGCGGCCATCGCCGAAGATCGGCGGCCGCGTCGACGGCAGCGGCTTGGCGAGCGCGTCGACGAACTTCTCGGCGTCGACGCCGACCAGCGTGTTCCAGCCGGTCGAGACGGTCTCGATCCACTCCGTCTCCTCGCGCATGGTGATGCACGGCACCCCCCAGAGGTAAGCCTCGCGCTGGACCCCGCCGGAGTCGGTCGCGATCGCCAGCGCGTCGCGCTCGAGCGCCAGCATCTCGGTGTAGGTCACCGGATCGCGCACCTCGACGTTGGCGGGGACCTCGAGGTTCCAGGTCTCGATGCTCTTGCGCGTCCGCGGGTGCAGCGGGAAGACCACCCGCGATTCCGCCGCGCCGAGGCAGCCGAGAACGGCGGCGAGCCGCCCGGCCGAGTCGGTGTTGTAGTTGCGGTGGACGGTGGCGAGGACGTACTCGCCCTCCTCGCGTCGCTCCGGCAGGCGCGCCCGGGTCGCCAGCAGCACGTCGGCGAGGACGTCGCCGGTGACGTGGACGGTGCCCCGCACGCCCTCCTCCAAGAGCACCTCGCGGGCGTGCTGGCAGGGAGCGAAGAGGAGGTCGGAGAGCTCGTCGGTCTCGATCCGGTTGGCCTCCTCCGGCATGTCCTGCCGGTAGCTCCGCAACCCCGCCTCGACGTGGATCAGCGGCACCCCGGCGGCCACCGCCGCCCGCGCGCCGGCGATCGTCGCGTGGGTGTCGCCGCGGACGAGGACGGCGTCCGGCTCGCGGCTGGCGATCACGCGGCCGATCCGCTCCTCGGCCACCGCCACCGCCGCTCCCGGCGGCAGCGAGCCGACGCCGAGGTTGAACTCGGGCAGCGGCAGGTGCAGGTCGGCGATCTGCAGGTCGGACATCCCCGGGTCGTAGTGCTGGCCCGTGTGGACCAGGATCTCCTCGACGCAACTGGCGAAGGCAAGCGAAAGCGGCGCGGCCTGCACGATCTCGGGACGCGAGCCGATGATGGAGACGATCCTGGCTGCCATGACCGATCAACGCACGAGCGGGCCGCGTCTTTTCGCCGCAGCGGAAAAAATCCTTCGCAAGTGTTCGCCGCCGGGCTCCGTTGTCTTTAGCGAGCATGGAGGCACACAGACTCACTCGCAGCGAGGCGCCGGCGCGGATCGCGGGGCAGTCCCGTTCGACCGCCGCCCTGCGCCGCCTCTTCGACCTCGTCTTCGCGCTGGCGCTGATCGTCCTGCTCAGCCCGCTCCTGATCGGAGTCGCGCTGGCGGTCCGCCTCGACAGCCGCGGCCCCGCGTTCTTCCGCCAGCGGCGGGTCGGCCATAGGGAACGGGAGTTCACCCTCTTCAAGTTCCGCAGCATGCGGGTGGACGCCGACCCCCGCGGCCACAAGGAGTACGTGACGGCGCTGATTAGGGGCGAGCAATCCAACTCCGACGGCACTCGCGAAAACCTCTACAAGCTCGCCGTCGACAACCGGATCACCGCGGTCGGGCGCTGGATCCGGCGCTGGAGCCTCGACGAGCTCCCCCAGCTCTTCAACGTGGTGCGCGGGGACATGACGCTGGTCGGCCCGCGACCGGCGATCCCCTACGAGGTCGCCGAATACCCGAGCTGGTACCGCGAGCGGTTCTCGGTCAAGCCGGGCCTGACCGGCTACTGGCAGGTCAACGGCCGCAGCGAGCGCACCTACGAGGAAATGGTGCGGCTCGACATCGAGTACGCGCAGCGGCGCAGCCTCGGCCTCGATCTCTCGATTCTTCTCAAAACCCCGTGGGTCGTCCTCAGTCGGAAGGGAGCAGCGTGAATCCAGCAGGAGCCATCGGAACCCTGGTCGTCGGCTACGGCTACTGGGGCCCGAACATCGTCCGCAACGTCGTCGAGCGCCCCGAGTTCCGCCTCATGGGCCTCTGCGAGCTCGACGAGAACCGCGCCGAAGACTTCCGGCGCCGCCACCCCGGGATCTGGATCGAGCCCGATCTCGACGCCGCGCTTGCCGATCCCCGGATCGAGGCCGTGGCGATCGCGACGCCGCCGCACACCCACTACAGCCTCGTGCGCCGGGCGCTCGAAGCCGGCAAGCACGTCCTCGTCGAGAAGCCGCTAGCCCGCACCGGCAGGGAGTCCGCGGCGCTGATCGCGCTCGCCGAGGAGCTTGGCCTGGTGATGATGCCCGGGCACACCTTCGTCTACAGCCCCTCGGTCAACGCCGTGCGCGACCTGATCCAGGGCGACGAGCTGGGCGAGATCTACTTCATCACCTCCTCGCGGATGAACCTCGGCCTCTACCAGCAGGACGGCGTCGTCCTCGACCTCGCCCCGCACGACCTCTCGATCCTCCTCCACTGGCTGGGCAAGCCGCTGGTCGAGGTCTCGGCCACGGGCCGCAGCGTCTTCCAGGAGGGCGTCCACGAGACCGCCTTCCTGACCCTGCGCTTCGAGGGCGGCGCCCAGGCCAACGTCCAGCTCTCCTGGCTGGCGCCGCGCAAGATGCGCCAGATGGTCGTCGTCGGCAGCCGCCGCATGGTCCAGTACGAAGACACCGCGGCCGACGACTCGGTCCGCATCTACGACCGCGGCCTCGACTTCGACGAGCCACCGGCCAACTTCGGCGAGTACCGCCTCACCTACCGCACCGGCGACATGGTCGCGCCCCGCGTCCAGGCGCTCGAGCCCCTCGGGCAGGAGCTGCGGGACTTCGCCGCGGCGATCCGCGAGGGCGCGACGCCGGTCTCCAACGCCCATCTGGGACTGGAGGTGGTGCTCTGCCTGGAGGCGCTGGAGGACTCGCTCCGCAACCAGGGAAGGCCGGTGGCGGTGCGCCCCTCGGCGGAGGTGCTGAGCGCGGCGCGCTCCGACGCCCTGCCCCTCCCCAGCGGCGACTAAGGCCGGCGCTCGCGCTCTGTCGGCGCTGGCGATTTCGCCCCGAGGAACTCGAGCTCGGCCAAGTAGACCAGGACCGCGTGGGCGGCCAGCTGGCTCAAGCTGACCCGCTGCCTCAGCGCCTCCTGCTCGAGCACGGCTTCGGTTTCCGGGTCGAGCCTGAGCTCGAAATTCGCTCGCGGCGGCGGTGGGTCACTGAGGAAGCGCGGCGGGGCGGTCGGCCGCCGGCCCGCCCTCAGCTTGTGGGCATAGAGGAGGAGGGCCCTGCGGGCTCCAGCCGGGATGTCCGAGCAGAAATGCTCTTCAAGCCCGCTACACGCGAGTTCACCAAGGTTGACGCTGATCATTCCTATTCAAGGAACTCCTCAGGGGCGGCCAACATTTTGAGCGCCGCCCCCAGTTCGTCCTAACTTCAACCTTTCCAGGCACGGGCTGACATTTACGCAAAAATTTTCCTTATTCCCAGAAACTCGCCCCAGAAAACCCTAATACTTGGAAATCTTCATTGACAATTCGGCGCTGTGATGATCAGCTTTCCGCCGAGTAAGCCTTCTTTTCCCAGAAGGGTTTCACGATTTTTTCCCCAGATTGGGGTTTTGATGCGGAAATCTCTTTCCGATGCAAGAAGTCCTTTTCCCCCAGGAAGTTTGGGCTTGAAACCAGTTGGTAGTGGCATGCGGTGAGCATGCGGGAGAGCATCGATGAACAGCGCAGTGAGTCACGAGTCCAGCGATCTCACTCGAAAAGCAGTGGCCCAGGCCAAGGCGGGAGACTCAGAGGGTCTGCACTACCTCTACGTCCGCTACGCGGATGACGTGCTCCGCTACGTAGCGAGCTTCGTCCGCGACCATCACGAGGCCGAAGACATCACCCAGAACGTCTTCGCCAAGCTGATGAGCGCGATCAACAAATACGAAGAGCGGGCAGTCCCCTTCGAGGCGTGGATCCTGCGGGTGGCCCGCAACGCGGCGCTCGACTACCTGCGAGCGAAACGCGCCGTGCCGACCGAGGAGGTGAGGCTGGTCGACACCGGCCGCGCCGAGACCGGGCTCGATCGCTGCCGAGCCCTGCGCCAGGCTCTGGAAAACCTCCCGGAGGACCAGCGCGAGGTGCTCGTCCTGCGGCACATCGCCGGCCTCTCGCCCGTGGAGATTGCCAGCACCCTCGACAAGAGCGAGAGCTCGGTGCACGGTCTCCACCACCGCGGGCGCCGCTCCCTGCGCGCCAGCCTGATCGAGCTCGACGCCGCTCCGGTGGTCGCCTCGCGGTCAGGGCACTAGGCGTTTTCGTCCTCGCCGCCCGCCTCGAGGTCGTCGAGGATGCGCTCGGTCAGCCGGCCGGCATCGAGCTCGGCGCGAAAATAAAACGAGGCGTGTTCGGTCAGCTGCTCCACCGAAACCCCTTGCCTGGCCGCCTCCTCCTCGAAGCTGCGCCATAGGTCCTTATCGACGTCGAACTCGACTTGCACGTCCTCCTGCGCCTCGCTGCCACGGAGGAAGCCTGGGTAAGGCCAGGCCGGCCGGCCGGCGTCCTTATCTCGCAGGTAGCAGCGCAGAGCGCTTTCCATCTTCACCGTGACTTGCGCGGTGGACTCGGCCTGGTGACCCATCACGGCCTCGAGGGCCAGTTGACTAATGACAACCGTTACATGCATTTGTCCCCCGCTCTCGTCGCGAGTCACTTTGCATCCCTCCCCATGATTCCCATCAGTGATGTCTACCGTCTGGACAAACTGCCCACTTCCCTGGGCTGATCTTTACTCGGCATCTACCTAAACACAAGGGACGAACGGAAATCAGGCGTTACTTCGACAATCGGTCAATCAGTCCAATAAGCCCCCTTCGCGTGCTCCGACAATGGTCTGTTCGAGGGTTTCCTGGGCGTCGAAGCGTGGATTCCAGCCGAGATCTCGGCGGGCTTTCGCAGTGTCCATCAGCACCGGGGTGTCTAGGGCCGTCGCCCACTCCAGCTTCGTCGAAGCGAAGGTGAGGCGCCGGGCCGCCGCGGTGCCGACGTTGACCGCCGGCCCGGGGACGGGCACAGAGCGCCAGTTCAGTGCACGCGCAATATCGGCCATGAAGATCTTTCCCTCCCCGGCGAGGTTGTAGGCGCCGGGCGGGCCGTTGCCGCAGATCGCTGCCGCCATCGCCCGGGCGACGTCGTCGTGGTGGACGAGCTGGAACGGGACGCCGGGGTCGGGCAGGACCGGCTTCACCAGCGGCAGCTTCTCGACCCCCTTGCGCAGCAGCGGCACCGGGTCGCCGACCCGCACCGCGTCGACCGTCTGCTCGATCAGCATCGTCGCCCGCGGCCCGGCGACGATGCAGGGGCGGAAGACGTAGGCCTCGACCTCGCTGTCGACAAGGAGCCCGTCGAGCACCTCCTCCAGCTCGGCCTTCTGGCGCGAGTAGTAGAAGCTCTCGCTGCCTCGAGCCGGCACGTCCTCGGTCAGCGGCTGCGGGTTCTCCGGATGGAAGCCGTAGGCGGCGACCGAGGAGGCGTAGACGAGGCGCTTGACCCCCGCCTTCAGCGCCACCTCGAAGACGTTGCGGGTCCCCTGCAGGTTGACCTGGCGGGTCTCCTCGCGGCTGCCGAAGATCGCGAAGGCGAGGTGGACGGCGACGTCGGCGCCGTCGAACAGCGCCGCCAGGGCCCCGCGGTCGAGGATGTCGCCGCGCCGGTAGGCGACCTTCTTCCATCCCTCCTCGGCGGGATCGAACGGCCGCCGCGCCATCCCCAGCACGCTCTCGACCTCCGGCCGCCGCTCCAGCTCCGACATCAGCGGCTTCCCGATCTCCCCGGTGGGGCCGGTGACTGCGACGGCTAGAGACGTATCCCCGTCCGACATGCCGTCCCTAGGCGGCCGGGGTTATGCGGTACGCGTCGAAGACACTCTCGACGTTGCGGAGGCGGCTGATGCAGTGTTTGAGCTGCTCCGTGTCGCCGACCTCGACCACGAACCGGTTCTTCACCATCGGGTGGTTGGTCGCGCAGGTGGCGCCGATGATGTTGATCCCCGCCTCCGAGAAGGTCCGCGAGAGGTCCTCGAGCAGGCGGGTGCGGTCGTAGGCGTCGATCTGCAGCTCGACCCGGTAGGCAGCCTTGTTTTCGCCCTGCCAGGAGACGTCGACGAAGCGCTCGGAGGCGCGTTTCAGCGCCTTCACGTTCTTGCAGTCGGCGCGGTGGATGGTGATCCCGCGGCCGAGCGAGACGTAGCCCTCGATCTCGTCGCCCGGCACCGGCCGGCAGCACTTGGCGAGCCGCACGGCGACGTTCTCGACTCCTTTGACGGTGATCCCGTAGTTGGAGGCGTCCTTGGTGCGGCGGGCGCGGTCCTCCTGGCCGGGCTGGGTGCCGGCGGTGGCGTCCTCCTCGACCCCCTCCCCCGCCTTCAGCCGCTGCATCAGCTTGTTGGCGGCGGTCTTGGCGGAGATTTTGCCCTGCCCGAGGGCGATGTAGAAGTCGGTCGCTTTGCGGAAGCCCATCTCGCGGATCACGTCGGCCAGCAGGGCCGAGCCGGAGACTTTCTGCATCGGGATGCCGCGCGTGCGCAGCGCTTCCTCGAGGCTCTCGCGGCCGTCGCGCTCGGCGTCCTCGCGCCGCTCCTCTTTGAACCAGGAGCGGATCTTGTTGCGGGCGCGGTTGGTCCGCACCAGCTTCAGCCAGTCGAGCGAGGGGCCGCGCTTCTGCTTCGCGGTCAGCACCTCGACGATGTCGCCGGAGCGCAGCTGGTAATGCAGAGGCACGATCGAGCCGTTGACCTTGGCGCCGACGCAGCTGTGGCCGACGTCGGTGTGGACCGCGTAGGCGAAGTCGAGCGGGGTCGAGCCGGCCGAGAGGTTCTTCACTTCCCCCTTCGGGGTGAAGACGAAGACCTCGTCCTCGAAGAGGTCGACCTTGAGCGATTCGAGGAACTCGGTCGGGTCCTGTTCGCCCTCGGCCTCGACCAGCTGCCGCAGCCAGGTCATCTTCTCCCGCTGCGGGTCGCCACTGCTCCCCTCTTTGTAGGCGACGTGGGCGGCGATCCCGTACTCGGCGAGCTTGTGCATCTCCTCGGTCCGGATCTGGATCTCCAGGGGCTTGCCCTCGGGCCCGATCACGGTCGTGTGGAGCGCCTGGTACATGTTGGCCTTCGGCATCGCGACGAAGTCCTTGAAGCGGCCGGGCAGCGGCTTCCAGAGCGAGTGGATGACGCCGATCGCGCCGTAGCAGTCTTTGACCGAGTGGACGATCACCCGCATCGCCGTCAGGTCGAAGATCTCGTTGAACTCGCGGCCCTTCTTGGCCATCTTCGTGTAGATCGAGTAGAAGTGCTTGGCGCGGCCTGAGATCTCGGCGTCGATGCCGACCTGCTCGAGCTCCTTGGCGAGGAACTCGCCCGCCTCGGCGACGTAGTTCTCCCGCTCGTCGCGCTGCTGGGCGACCAGCTGTTTGATTTCGGCGTACTTGCGCGGGTGCAGGGTCGCGAAGGCGAGGTCCTCCAGCTCCCATTTGATCGCGTGGATCCCGAGCCGGTGCGCCAGCGGCGCGTAGATCTCCAGCGTCTCGTGCGACTTCAGCGTCTGTTTCTGCTTCGGCAGGGCGCCCAGCGTGCGCATGTTGTGGAGGCGGTCGGCCAGCTTGATCAGGATCACCCTGACGTCGGTGGCCATCGCCACCATCATCTTCCGGTAGTTCTCGGCCTGGCGCTCGTCGCGGCTCTCGAAGGTGATCCCGGTCAGCTTCGTCACCCCGTCGACCAGCTGGGCGATCTCGTCGCCGAACTCGGCCCGGATCTCCTCCAAGCTCGCGGTCGTGTCCTCGACCGTGTCGTGGAGCAGGGCGGCGCAGAGGGTCTCGGTGTCGAGCCGCATCCCGGCGCAGATCTGGGCGACCCCGACCGGGTGGGTGATGAACTCGTCGCCCGAGTAGCGCCGCTGGTCGGCGTGGCGCTCGCAGGCGAAGTCGAAGGCGCGCTCGACTTTGGCGCGGTCGATCGTCGCCACCGCGACCGCGGTGCCGCCGCCGGAGGGGCCGCTCCCGTTTTCAGGCGCGCTGGAGTCGAACTCCTCGACCACGGCGAAGAGGTCGGCGAGGAGCTCCTTGTGCGCTACTGCGGTTTCGGTCTTGCGAGATATCGCTGGGCCTCCGAGAGTCTTTCTCCATAGGCGCGGAATGCAGAGGACAACTGCAGATCCGTCCTCTCTGAGGATACGACCCGGACGGCGCCTGCGCCCCCCTCCGGCGCTCCCTGCAGGAGACCGAGCTCGCCGAGCACGCGGAACCGGCGGGCGCAGGCCTCGGGGCAGAGCGGGTGCTTGCCGCTCCCGGCAAGGGCCTGGCGCAGGTCCCTGCCGTCGCATTCGCCCAGCTCACGCAGGGCTCGGAAGGTGGTGGCAACGGTATCCCGCGAGGGCCACTGCTCGGCCAGCGCCTTGCCCGCGAAGTCACGCTCGGCGTCGGCCCAGAGCAGGCGGAGGAAGCCCGGCGCGCCTTCGGGGGCAGGAATCGCCACCAATTCCTCGTCGGCCGCGCTTCGAGGCGGGTCGACCAAGACGACGTGCTCGAATGCGGCCACCAGCCCGGGTGCTTGCTCCATCAGCCGCTCCAAGGCCGCGTAATCGGTGATGGCGAGACCAGCGTCCGCTTTTCCGACGAGCCGCGCGATCTCCTCGTCGCCGCAGCGGTGGCAGGCGACCAGCGCCGCACCGCCGTTGAAGCGAGCAAGCCCGCCGGCGCCGTTGCCGAGGCCGGCGCGACGTGAGGCGTCGGCGCAGACGGCAAGAACGCCGGCGCCGCTAGAGACCAGCTCCGCGATCGCCACAGTCGCCGGAGCAGATCCGGAAACCAGCCTCCGCCCGCCTCCTGCCTCGCGAGTCCGCCAAACCTGACGCATATCGTCAGTTTTCACGGACTCGGTGGCGAGTGGACTTTCTAGCTCGGTTTCGAAGCGCGCCCACCATTCGTTGTCGTCGCACGAGCATGAGTGCGGGAGCGCTGCGTCTTCCTCTTCCGCCTCGGACTCCGCCAGCGGGTACAGCTCACGCAGCACCACCCTTGGCTCTACCGAGCCGTTCCAGTGGTTGACCTCCAGCCGCACCGTCGCGTCGAGCAGGTCCTCGTCCTCGACGCCGAGGCTGGAGCGGCCGAAGACGACCCCTAGGGCGCGGTGGGAGCCGCTGTGGAGGCTGAAGCGAGCGTGCTTTCCCTCCCCCATCGCCCTCACGTCGGTGACGCGGGCGGACGGGACCAGCAGCCGCACGCCGGGGTTGCCCATCCCAAAGGGAGCGAGCTGCTTCAGCTCTTCGGCGAGCTCCAGCCCGAGGCCGACGCCGCCGACCACCGCGTCGACCTTTTCCGTGCGCCGCAGGTCCTCCGGCGCCAGCACCTCGTTCGCATACGCCGCAAAGGCCTCCTGGAAAGCGGCGACGTTCTCGGCTCTGATCGTCAACCCCGCGGCCGCGCGATGCCCTCCAAACCCCTCCAAGTGCTCGGCGCACGCCTCCAGCGCCGCCAACAGGTCGAAACCCGCAATGCTGCGCCCGCTGCCCCGTCCCTCGCCGTTTTCGTCCAGCGAGATGACGAGGACCGGCCGGCAGTGCCGCTCCACAAGCCGGGAGGCGACGATCCCGACCACGCCCGGATGCCAGTCCAACCCGGCCACCACAAACCCATGCGCTTCCCGCAAGTGCTCCGGCAACTCCCGCCGCGCCGCCTCAGCGGCCGCATCGACCTCATGCTCCGTCGCCCGGCGCTCCGAGTTGGCGCGGCTCAGCTCCTCGGCGATCGCCTTCGCCCGCTCCTCGTCTTCGGTGAGGAAGAGCTCGACCCCGGCGTCCGCCCGATACAGCCGCCCCGCCGCGTTGATCCTCGGTGCCAGCCGGAAACCCAGATCGCTCTCGTCGAGCCGCTCGGGATCGCACTTCGAAGCCTCGAGAAGCGCCCGAATGCCTGGTCGCTTCGCCCGCCGCACCTCCGCCAGCCCCTTCCTCACCAGCGCCCTGTTCTCACCGACCAGCGGCACCACGTCCGCCACCGTCGCCAGGGCCACAAGGTCGAGATCAACCTGAGCGGCTTCGGAGGAACGGGGGAGGGACTCGCCGGACCCTCCCTGCTGTTGTCCGCCGAGTCCCTCCCCCGTTCCCTCCAGCGCACAACTCAACTTCCAAGCCACCGCCGTCCCGCAAAGCCCCTCGAACGGATAGCCGCTGATCTGCGGGTGAAGAATCAGGCACTCCGGCAGCTCATCCTTCGCCTGGTGATGGTCGGTGACGACTACCTCCACCCCCAGCTCCTGCGCCAGCGCCACCTCCTCGACGCAGGTGATCCCGCAGTCGACCGTCAGCAGCAACTCCGTGCCGCGCTCCGCCAGGCGCCGCACGTTCTCCGTGCTCAGCCCGTAGCCGTCCTCGACCCGGTTGGGGATGAACCAGTCGCAGTCGGCTCCAAGGCCCCGCAGCGCCCCGACCATGATCGCCGTCGCGCAGACCCCGTCGACGTCGAAGTCGCCGTGGACGGTGATCCGGCGGCCAGCTTCGATCGCATCGCGGATCCGCTCGACCGCCCGCTCCATCCCGTCGAATGCCCAAGGCGAATGCGATTCGTCCGCCTCCAGGAACGCACGCGCCTGCTCGAGCGTCCGATAACCGCGCCGCACCAGCGTCACGGCGACGGGCTCGCTCAGCCCGAGCCCCTCGGAAAGAGCCCGAGCCTCCGCATACGAATAGGGCTCTACGGCAAATGCACTGATGGTTTCCGCCACGTTTCCAGGCTAGGAAGCCCACCGGCGGAACCACGCCGCCCCCGGCTCGCAAGATGGGCGAAAAACGCGCTGCTCAGAGAGACTGCTGCTCGGCGCGCATGCCGATCGCGTAAACGACGGCGAGGCCGATCAGCGTTCCGGGGATCGCGATCAATGCGGTCGAGAGGTCGGTGTCGCCGAGGCTTTTGCCGCTCACCTCCTGGACGATCAGCCCGAAGACGATCGAGCCGAGCACGGCACCGATGAAGGCGCCGACGATCCCCTGCCAGAAGCGGTCGGGAATGAAAACCGTGAAGTGCCAGAGGGCGATGCCCATCGTGAAGAAGACGACCAGGGCCATGTCAGCGACTCCTCCCGTGTTTGCGGCGCGCCTGGCGCCGGGCTTTGCGCTCGGCGTTCCGTTTGCGCCGCTCGGCGGAGGCTGCTTCAGCCGCCTCGCTGTCCCCGTTGGTCGACGAGCCGACACCGTTGCCAGAGCCGTCGGTCGTCCGCTCGGCCGTCGCCACCGCACCCGGCGCCGCCTCTGCCGCCGGCTCCTCGGCTGCGGCAGCGGGCTCGCCTTCGCGCTCGTCGTCGCGGCCCAGCTTCGCCAGCTCGATCTCGTCCGCGTAGGCCGGCACCTTGCCACCCTCGACTTCGGCAATCCGCAACCGGCGACGAACGAAGCCCGGCTCGCGTTCCTTCCAGGCCGTCAGCACGGGGGAGGCGATGAAGATCGAGGAATAGGTTCCGGACGCGATTCCGACCAGCATCGCGAAGGCGAAGTCCTGCAGGGTGGCGCCGCCGAAGATCAACAGCGAGCCCACCGCCAGCAAGGTCGAGAAGCTGGTCGCCAGCGAACGGGTCAGCACCTCGCTCATCGAGCGGTTGACGATCTGCGAGAACGCCGCCCGCGGCATCCGCGGCACGTTCTCACGGATCCGGTCGAAGACGATGATCGTGTCGTAGATCGAGTAGCCCAAGATGGTGAGGAATGCGGCGACCGTCCCGCTGTTCACCTCTTTTCCGGTCAACGAGTAGACGCCCGCGGTGATGAGGATGTCGTGGAAGATCGCGATCAGCACCGGCACCGCGAACTTCGGGTCGAACCGCAGCGCCACGTAGCCGCAGATCACCAGCAGCGAGAAGATCAGCGCCTTCAGCGCGCTGTTCGCCACCTGCTGCCCGAAGGTGGGCCCGACGCTGGTGCTTTCGAACCCGTTCTTGACGATCCCGTATTCGGAAGTCAGAGCCGCTTCGGCTTCGTGCACCTCGCCCGGTTCGAGTTCGTGCGACTGGATCTGGAAGACGTTGTCGCCGAAGTTGGGGTCGCTGACCTGCTGCACCTCCTCGCCGCTGATCCCGACCGAGTCGAGCGCTTCCCGCACCCCTTCCTCGTCGGTCTGCTTTTCCAGCGCGGCGGTGATCCGGGTGCCGGATTCGAAGTCGATCCCGAAATTGAGCTGCTTGGTCGCCAGCGCCAGTGCGCCGACCAGCAGGATCACGCCCGAGAGCGTGAAGAACCAGCGACTGGCGCCCATGAAGTCGAAGTGCCAGCGTTTGCCCTCGCCGCCGGCCCCCAGCGCGCTGGGCGAGCGCAGCAGTCGAGAGCGGCTCATGCTGCCGAGCAGCGCCTGGGTGAAGACCACCGCGGTCAGCAGCGAGACGATGGTGCCGACGCCGAGGGTGAAGGCGAAGCCCTTGACCCCGGCGGTCGCCAGGACGAAGAGGATGAAGGCGGTCAGCAAGGTGACGACGTTGGCGTCGACGATCGTGCTGATCCCGCGTTTGTAGCCAGCGCTAATCGCGCTCGACATCGAGCGCCCAGCCCGCACCTCCTCCTTTATTCGCTCGAAGATGACGATGTTGGAGTCGGCGGCGACGCCGATCGTCAGCACCAGGCCCGCGATCCCCGGCAGGGTCAGGGTGATCGGGATCAGTTTGATCAGGGCGAAGAAGATCACCCCGTAGGCGCCAAGCGCGACCGAAGCGATCAGGCCGAGGAAGCGGTAGTAGACGAGCAGGAAGATGATGACGAGGCTGAGGCCGATGATCCCGGCCTTGATGCCGTCGTGGAGCGCCTGGCTGCCGAGGGTCGCCGAGACCTGGGTCTCGCTGATCAGCTTCAGGTTGATCGGCAGGGCGCCGATCTGCAGGGTCGTCGCCAGTTCCTGTGCTTCGCTGAGGCCGTGCGAGCCGCCGAAGCCGCCGCCGATCTGAGCGCCGTTGCGGCCGTCGATCCCGTCCGGGTTTTCGGCGAAGTTGATGATCGGCCGGCTCTTGACTTCGTTGTCGAGGACGACGGCGAAGTGGCCGGAGAGGGCTTCGGCTTCTTCGGGGCTGACCGGGCCGATCGCCGAGGCCTGTCCGCGCTGGGCGATCCGGCGCGTCACTTCCTGGAAGGCTTCCCGGCCGCTGCCGGTGAATTCGAAGGAGACGACCGGTTCGTTGGTCGTCGGCGCATAGGTCTGTTCGGGGTTGGTGATGTCGTTGCCGCTGAGGGCGGGTTTGTCCTTCAGCGCGTACCAGCCCGGTTCGGCTTCTTCGTCCAGCTGGCCGTTTTCTTCGGTCGGGTATTCGGAGACGAGGACCGTGCCCGTGGGGACTTCGATGACGATCCCGTTTTTCGGCCGTTTCTTACCCGTCGGGCTGACGTAGAGGTCTGACTTTTTAAGCTCCGGGCCGGCGATCAGCTTGTGCGGCCGCGCCTTCCCGAACAGGTAGTAACGGGGTTTGGCGATCGAGCAGTCCTGGCAGTTTTCGACCGGTTCCTGTTCGGAGGCGAGCACCGCCGCGTCGTAAGCGGTCGGGTAGGCGCCCGAGAGGATCAGGCGTTGGTTCTCTGCATTGGTGACGTTGCGCCCGGCTTCTTCCCAGCGTTTTTCCGACGCTTTCAGCGGGCCTTTGGGGGCTTCTTTCCCGGGCCGCCCCCCGATCGCGCGCTGCGGGCCTATCAGGTTCGGCTCCCAGTCGTAGTAGTAGAGCTGGGCGGTGGTGCCGACCTGTTCGGCGGCTCGGTTGGCGTCGGTGACCCCCGGGAGGGACACCGTGATGTTCTTACTCCCCAGCCGCGCGACTTCCGGCTCGGAGACGCCGAGCTTGTTGATCCGCTGTTCGATGATCGAGATCGAGTCGTCGATCTCTTCGCCGGTGACTTCGGTGCTGGTGCCGGTCGCCTGGCCTTCGTAGACGAGCTCGAGGCCGCCCTGCAGGTCGAGGCCGAGCTTCGTTTGCTTGCTGGCGATGACGATGCCGGAGATCACGACCAGGCCGACCACGAACAGCAGGACGAAGAGGTGTCGGCGGCGGGTTCCCATGGTCTAGCCCTCCGGCGTGAGGACGAGGAGCAGGCCGCCGTCGTCGTCGTAGGCCGGGAACACGTCGGCAACCGCTTTTGCCGGCAGGTCGCCCTCCGCGTTGACCGAGACCCGCTTGCCGAGCGAGCGCACCCCCCACTCCAGCGAAGTCTCGATCGGGTCGGCGAAGCCGTCGCCGTTGGTGTCGGCCTCCTGGCCGCCGTCGCCAGGGTCGATCCAGTCGAGCCCGAGGACTTCGTGGACCGGGCGACCGATCACGTCCTCGTCAGTCAATCCGGTCAGCTCGAAGCTGCCTTTGCCGGCGTCGATCACGCGTCCCTGCTTGTCACAGACGAAAAAGGCAGCATTGGGAGCCGGATAATAATCGTCGAGTAATTCGAAGACAAAGCCGAAGCCGCATTTCGAGCAGCCCTTGGGGCGGGTGCTGAACCCTGCGGTCCGCTCCCCGCTCACCTCCCTATGTCCGCAATTCGGACAGATGAAAAACGGCATAGGCGACAGGCTAGATGATTGGTTGCCGATCCGGATTCGGCAGGCTCAGAAGAGACTGGCGGCGCCTTCGGGAGCGGGGATGCCCAGGTGCTCGTAAGCGCGCTGGGTGAGGACGCGGCCGCGCGGCGTCCGCTTCAGCAGGCCCTGCTGCAGGAGATAGGGCTCGAGCACGTCCTCGATCGTGTCCTGCTCCTCGCCGATCGCGACCGCCAGGGTCGAGAGGCCGACCGGGCCGCCCGCGAACTTCGTCGCGATCGTCTCCAGCAGGGCGCGGTCGCTGCGGTCGAGACCCGCCTCGTCGACCTCCAGCATCTCCAGTGCCGCAGCCGCCACCTCGGCGCCGATCCGGCCGCTGCCCTTGACCTGGGCGAAGTCCCGCACCCGCTTCAGCAGGCGGTTGGCGACGCGCGGGGTGCCGCGCGAGCGGGCGGCGATCGTCCCGGCGCCGCCGGCGTCGATCTCGACGTCGAGGATCCCCGCCGAGCGCTCGACGATCAGCGCCAGGTGCTCGGGCGAGTAGTACTCGAGCCGGTGGGAGACGCCGAAGCGGTCGCGCAGCGGCGTCGTCAGCAGGCCCGCCCGGGTGGTCGCGCCGACGAGGGTGAAGGGCGGCAGCGGCAGCGTCACGGTCCGCGCCCCAGCACCCTGCCCGAGCACGACCGGCAGCTCGCCGTCCTCCATCGCCGGGTAGAGCGTCTCCTCCACGGCCCGGCCCAGGCGGTGGATCTCGTCGATGAAGAAGACGCTGCCCGGCTCCAGCGCGGTGAGGAAGGAGGCCACGTCGGCCTTGCGCTCGAGCGCCGGGCCGGCGGTCTGCACCATCGGCACCCCGAGCTCGGCGGCGACGATGTGGGCGAGCGAGGTCTTGCCGAGGCCGGGAGGCCCGGCGAGGAGGACGTGGTCGAGCGGCTCGCCGCGCTTCTGCGCAGCCTCGATGAAGATCGCCAGCTGGTCGGTCACCTGCTGCTGGTTGACGAAATCGTCCAGGGTCGGCGGCCGCAGCGAGCGGTCGAGCTCCTCGTCCGGCGCCTCCGCCCGCGCATCGTGCACCTTCACCTCCGCATCCACCGGCACCGGGTCACCGTCGATTCCCGGCGTGCGGATCCGGTTGCCGCCGATATCGGGTGGGCCGCTCATGCGGCGTTCCTGGAAGTCCCGGCCTTGCGCAGCGCCGCCGCAACCAGCTCCTGGGGCTCGGACCCCTCGATGCCGTCGAGCAGCTGCTCGGCCTCGAGCGGCGCGTAGCCGAGGTTGACGAGGCCGTCGCGAGCAAGCGTGCGGGCGCTGCCCTCCGCGCTCTCGACCGCAACCACTTCCTCCTCCAGGGCACCGGCGACCTTCTCGCGCAGCTCGACGATGATCCGCTCCGCCGTGCGCTTGCCGATCCCGGGCACAGCCTGGAAGCGCTTGGCGTCGCCGGCGGCGATCGCGCGCAGGAGATCGCGGGTGCTGCCGCCGGAGAGGGTCGCGATCGCGACTTTCGGGCCGACGCCGCTGACCGTGATCAAGAGGCGGAAGAGATCGCGCTCCTCCTCGGAGGAGAAGCCATAGAGGGCAAGGGAGTCGTCACGGGCGATCAGCTCGGCGTGGAGGAAGGCGTCGTTGCCCGCCGCCGGCACCGCTTTCAAGGTCTCGCTGGAGACCGCGAGCCGGTAGCCGACGCCAGCGGCGTCGATCACCACGTGGTCGGGCCGCCGCACCATCACCTCTCCGCGCACGGCGGCGATCATCCGACCACCCGCTCCTCAGCGCTTGCCTCGACCGCGGTCACCGCCTGCCGATGGCCGCTGCCGCCGCCGTGGCAGATCGCGACTGCAAGCGCGTCGGCGGCATGGTCCGGCGTCGGCGGCTCGGGCAGGCCGAGCAGGGTCTTCACCATCCGCTGCACCTGGCGCTTGCCGGCCGCACCGGAGCCGCAGACGGCCATCTTGATCGCCTGCGGCGTATAGGAGAAGCAGCTGACGCCCTGCTCGGCGGCCGCCAGCATCGCCACCCCGCAGGCCTGGCCCACCGCCATCGCCGAGCGCACGTTCTTGCCGAAGTAGATCTCCTCGATCGCCATCGCCTTCGGCTCGTGCCAGGCGATCAGCTCGCGCAGCGTCTCGTGGATCCGCGCCAACCGCCGCTCCATCGGCAAATCCGGCGTCGTTTCCACCACGCCTCCATCGAGGGCGACCATGTGGTTGCCCTCGACGCGAACGACGCCGAAGCCGAGGTTGGCGGCGCCAGGATCGATGCCCATCACTACCTGCACGGGTAGTGATTCTCGGAATCGCGTCGGATGCCTTCAGGCAGCCAGCTGCTCGAGAACCTCAGCCGGAATGTCGAAGTTGGCGAAGACTTCGTCGACGTCGTCCTGATCGTCGAGCGCGTCGAGCAGTTTGAGCACGCGTTCGGCGTCGTGCCCTTTCACCTCGACCGTGCTTTTCGGTTCGATCGCCAGGCCGGCGGACTCGACCTCGATCCCTTCGCCTTCGAGCGATTCGCGCACCGCAGTCAGATCCGCCGGGCCGCAGACGACCCGCAGTTTCTCCTCGTCGACCTGGACGTCCTCGGCGCCGGCGTCGATCGCTCCGATCAGGTCGTCCTCGCCGTAGCGGCTGCCGTCGACCACGATCGAGCCCTTCCTCTCGAAGATCCAGGCAACCGAGCCCGGCTCCCCGAGGTTGCCGCCGTGTTTGGAGAAGGCATGGCGGATCTCGGCGCTGGCGCGGTTGCGATTGTCGGTCAGCGCCTCGACCAGGACCGCGACGCCGGCCGGGCCGTAGCCCTCGTAGACGACCCTTTCGATCGCCGCCCCATCCGAGCCGGCCCCCGTGCCGACGTCGATCGCCTTCTGGATTTTGTCCTTCGGCATCGAGGCGTCTTTGGCCTTCTGGATCGCCGTCGCCAGGGTCGGGTTGTGGTCGGGGTCACCGCCGCCGTCGCGCGCCGCGACGGTGATTGCGCGCGCGAGCTTGCTGAAGAGCTTGCCGCGTTTCGCGTCGGCCGCGCCCTTCTTGTGTTTGATCGAGTGCCACTTGGAATGCCCGGACATCGCCTGCCATTCTATGAACTAGGAAGATGGAGACGAGAGCGCACAGCCACCGGGTCGGCCACAGCGTGGCCGCCGGCCTCGTCTTCCTCGCCATGCTCCTCGCCGCTTTCTCGCTCTGGACCGCGATCCCGCTGAGCTGGGTCTACATCGCCTCGAAGCTCTCGCAGACCCAGTTCCCGAGCGGCGGGCCGTACGCGATCGTCGCCGTCGGCATCGTCGCCTCGATCCTCTTCGTCGCCTGGCTGATCGGCCGTCTCAACAACCTCTACATCCGCATCACCGGCACCAATCGGCTGGAGCCGATCCGGCCGACCTGGCTGAAAAGCATGCGCGATACGACGCCGATGCGGAGCTCGGTGACCGTGGTCGAGGCGGTGCTGATGGGCTCGGTGCTGCTGGCGATGCTGGCCCTCACCATCTGGTTCTTCGTCTGGGCCGGATCGCCGATCCCGAACCAGTAGTCCCGGTTACGTGACAGAGTTGTTGCGAAACTTTTAGATTTCGCGCACAACACGTTGCACGTTGTCCCCTAGAGTGGCATCATGGCCGTGATGGCAAGGGAAACGTGGACCGACCACCGTCTGGATGACTTCAGGGAATCCGTCAACCAACGATTCGATGCGCTCGACAAGAAAGTCGACAACGGATTCAAGGAGATGCGCCAGGACTCTCGAGAACTGCGAGCTGAGGTCATCGCCACGAATCGCCACATCAATCAGCTCACCTACGGCTTGATCGGAACGATGCTCGTCGGCTTCCTGGGGACGATCGTCGCGGTCGTCACCCAGATGTGAGCTCAGACCACGAATTTCCCGTCTTCCTGCATCACCACGCCGTCGACTTCGAGCTTGCCGCCGAGGCGGAGGTCGCAGACGAGGTCGGTATGGACGGCGGACTCGTTCTCGCCGCCGGACTCGGGGTAGCTGGAGCCGACCGCCATGTGGACGGTGCCGCCGATCTTCTCGTCGAGCAGGACCTCGCGGGTGCCTTTGCCGATCCCATAGTTGGTGCCGATCCCGAGCTCGCCGAGGGTGCGGGCGCCCTCGTCGGTGTCGAGCAGCTTCAGCAGGTACTCCTCGCCGCGCTCGGCGGAGGCGTCGACGACCCGACCGGACTCGAAGCGCAGGCGCACGCCGGCGACCTCGCGACCGCCGATCACCGCCGGCAGGTGGAAGCTGACTTCCCCCTCGACCGAGTCCTCGACCGGGCCGGTGAAGAACTCGCCGTCGGGCATGTTGTTGTCGCCGACGCAGGGGATGAACTTGCGGCCGGCGATCCCGAGCTTGATGTCGGTGCCCGGCGCGGTCACCCGCACCTCCTCGTGGCCCTCGATCCAGTCGGCGAGCCGCCGCGTCTCATCCGAGGCGCGCTGCCAGGCGGTCAGCGGCTCGGGGTCGGTCGCCAGGCAGGCGCCGTAATAGAAGTCTTCGTAGTCGGCGAGGCTCATCTCCGCCTCGGAGGCGTAGGCGCTGGTCGGGTACAGCGTGTAGCACCAGCGGAAATCGCCTTCGGCGGCGCGCTTCATCGCCCGCGTCATCAGGTCGCCGGTGGCCGACTGGCGCAGGGTCTGCCGCTCCGGCGGCACGCCTGAGAGCTCGCGGGTGTTGGTGCTGGCGCCGATCGCGATCCGCACGTCGGCGTTGTCGACCATCCACTCGGCGTAGGGCGAGATCCATCGCAGCTGCTCGTCGGAGGCGTGCTTGAAGTAGGCGGCAACCTGCCCCTCGAGCGCGACGTTCAGCATCGGGTGCCCGCCCGCCTTCAGCACCTCCTCGTAGACCGCCAGCAGCAGCGGCGCCGCCGCACTCTCGCCGTCGATCGAGACGACGTCGTCTTTTTTCACTTCGGTCGAGTAGCCGACCAGGATCTTCGCCAGGTTCTGCACCCGCGGGTCGCCGCCGCTCATGATCTCGCCTCCTCCCCCGCCCGCTCCCGCGCGGCGGTTGCCATTGCCATGAAGATCGCGTGGAAACGCGGGTCGTCGGTCAGCTCCGGATGGAAGGCGCAGGCGAGCACGCTCCCCTCCCGGATCGCCACCGGGTGCCCCTCGTATGAAGCGAGCACGTCAACCCCCGGGCCATGGCTCTCGACCCACGGTGCCCTGATGAAGACCGCCCGCAGCGGCTCGTCGCCGACTCCCTCGACCGCGAGGTCGGCCTCGAAGCTCTGCAGCTGGCGGCCGAAGGCGTTGCGCCTGGCAGTCGCGTCGATGAAACCAAGGTGCTCGGCGTCGCAGACGATCATGCCGGCGCAGGTGCCGAGGATCGGCCTCCCCGCCTCGTGATGCTCGCGCAGCGCCGGCTCCAGCCCCGCCGACTCGATCATCTTGCCGATCGTCGTGCTCTCGCCGCCGGGGATGACGAGCGCGTCCAGCCCTTCCATGCCCTCGGGGGTACGGACCTCCCGTGGCTCGGCGCCGAGCGCTCGCAGGGTCTTTGCATGGGCCTCGAAGTCGCCCTGGAGCGCGAGGACGCCGACCCGGAGTGGCTTACCGGCCCCGGAGCCGCCCACCTACGCTCCGCGGTTCTGCAGCAGGGCGTCCTCGGCGGCGAGGCCGGCGATCTCCAGCCCCGGCATCGCTTCCCCGAGCCCCATCGAAGCAGCGGCGACGCGCTCGGGATCGTTGTAGTGGGTCGTCGCCTCGACGATCGCCCGCGCCCGGCGCTCCGGGTCGGCGCTTTTGAAGATGCCGGAGCCGACGAAGTTGCCCTCGGCCCCGAGCTGCATCATCAGCGCCGCGTCCGCCGGCGTCGCGATCCCGCCGGCGCAGAACAGCGGCACCGGCAGCCGGCCCGCGGAGGCGACCTCCTGGACCACTTCCAGCGGCGCCTGGTGTTCTTTCGCCGCCGCCGCCAGCTCCTCCGAGCGCAGCTGCGCCAGCCGCTTGATGCCGGAGACGATCTCGCGCATGTGGCGGACCGCCTCGACGACGTTGCCGGTCCCGGCCTCCCCCTTGGAGCGGATCATCGCCGCGCCCTCGCCGATCCGCCGCAGCGCCTCGCCGAGGTTGGTGGCGCCGCAGACGAACGGCACCTCGAAGGCGAGCTTCTCGATGTGGTTCTGCTCGTCGGCCGGAGTCAGCACCTCGGACTCGTCGATGTAGTCGACTTCCAGCGCCTGCAGCACCTGGGCCTCGGCGAAGTGGCCGATCCGGGCCTTCGCCATCACCGGGATCGAGACCGCCTCCTGGATCCCCTTGATCATCGAGGGGTCCGACATCCGGGCGACGCCGCCGTCGCGGCGGATGTCGGCGGGGACCCGCTCCAGCGCCATCACCGCGCAGGCGCCGGCCTCCTCGGCGACCCTCGCCTCCTCGGGCGTGACCACGTCCATGATCACGCCGCCTTTCAGCATCTCGGCCAGGCCGGTCTTCAGTCGAAAAGTCGCACGCTCAGTCATCGCGCCCAGATTACCTACCGAGCGCGATTGACCGCTTCGCCTCCGCGGCAGAGGTCGCTACTTGAGTTTGTACGCGCGGATGCGGTCTTTGTGCGCAGCTTCGTCGCGGGCGTAGAGGCCGTGGGCCAGGCCCTGCACCAGCGCCATCAGCGCCGTATGCGAGCGGGTGAAGCTGGGGCTGTTGGAAGAGAAGTAGAGCGTCAGCTCGGCGTGCTCCCCGACCTCGGACATCGTCGCGTCGGAGATCGCCAGGGTGCGGGCGCCGCGATGGAGCGCCAGCTTCATCGCCCGCAGCAGCAGCGGGTGCGCGCGGCCGGCCGAGAGCGTGATCACCAGCGTGTTCTCGTCGATCCTTCCCAGTCGCTGCAGGGACTCGCCGCCGGTGCTGGCGACGATTTCGGCGCGGATGTCAAGCAGGCTCAGGGTGTGGCGCAGGTAGCTGGCGAAGAAGGCCATCTGGTCGACGCCGACGATGACGACGCGCTGCGCTTCCGCCAGCGCCGCGACCGAGGCGTCCACCTGCTCGGGGGTCAGCTTGCGCGCCGTTTCCTCCAGGTTCGAGTAGTCGGCGCTGAGCGATCCCTCCATCTCGGAGTGGTCGAAGGAGAAGAGCGCGCCGCCGCCGGCGCTGCTGGCCGCGATCGTCGTCCGGTACTCCTCGATAGCCGCCTGCTGCAACTCGGGGTAGCCCTCGAAGCCGAGGGCCTGGGAGAAGCGCACCACAGTCGAGGACGAGGTGCTCGCTCTCCGGGCCAGCTCCTCGGCGGTGAGGAAGGCTGCCTCGTCGAGGTGGTCGACGATGTAGCGGGCGACATCCTTCTGGGAGCGCGAGAACTCGTCGAAACGCTCCTGGATGTAGTCGGAAAGGCTTTTGAGTTGGGGGGACTTCGTCGCAGTCTTGGTCACGGCGGTCCATTTCGCCGAACCTCACCCTTTCCCTTCCGGCTTCTGGTTGGATTTGCAGAGAGATGACTCTCGAGGAGGCCCTGCGCCTCACCAACCGCAACATGATCGCCTTCGACCTGGTGCTCGGCAGCGCCGCGATCGCCGCCCCCGCCGCGACGCTGAAGGTGCTGGGGCACGACGAGCCCTTGCCGGACGCGAAGCACCTCTTCCGACGCTGCGGGCCGGTCTGGCTCACCTTCGCCGCCGCCCACCTGGTGGCGGACCGCCGCGGCCGACCAGCCGACTGGCAGGCGCTCGCCTGGCTGCGCGGGACCGAGATCGCCACCGACGCCCTCTGGTCCGCTTCGCCGGCGGTGAGCCGGCCAGGCGCCAAGCTCGGCCTGCAGCTGGCCGGGGCCGCCAACCTGGCGATGGCGGCCGGCTTCGCCTGGATGTCGAGGCGCTGATGGCTCAGTTCGAAGGACAGCCGAGCATGCGCTGGAGCCTTCGGGGCGTCAACGAAGAGGGCGACGAGGTCTGGCTGATCCGCGGCATCGCCCGCAAGCTCTACCGCTGCCCCGGCTGCCACGGCGACATCCCGGTCGGCGAAGAGCACACCGTCGTCCAGTTCATCCGCCGCCTCGGCGGCACAGACCACCACCACTGGCACCGGGTCTGCGCCGAAGAACTGCTGACCCCGGAGCTCGGCAACCTCAAGCGGGTGCCGGCGTCGGAGTCGAGCCAGTCGAAGCTGGAGGCCCGCGGGCGGCGACCGGCCGGCCGGCGCGACCGGCGCTAGGCCATGAAGCTCCCCCGCCGCGTCGTCGACCTCTACCGGCGGATCCTGCGGACCTATTGGGCCTGGTCGCCCGGGATCCTGGTCCTGGCGCTGATCATCTTCCTCCCGCTCGGGCTGCTCGACGCCATCACCGCCAACGTCGACCTCGACTCCCTCGATCTGGCGAGCGGGGTCAAGGTCGCCGCCGTGATGCTTGCCGTCGGCGCGATCGCCACCACCGGCCTGCTCGGCGAGATCTTCTTCAGCGGTGCGATCGCCATGTCCCTCACCCATCCTCACGGGGAGGGCCCGCCGCCGCTGCGCGAGATCGCGCGCCGGGTCAAGTACGGACGGCTGATCGCGGTCGACGTCGCCTTCGTCGCAATCGTCGCCATGGGGCTGCTGCTCGCCGTCGTTCCGGGCGTTCTCGCCTTCGTCTTCCTTAGCCTCGCCGGGCCGCTGGTCGAGATCGAAGAGCGCAGCGCGCTCGGCGCCCTGCGGCGCAGCGCCCAGCTGGTCCGCGGCAGCTTCTGGTTCGTCTTCTGGGTGGTGGTGCCGATCGAGATCGTCGGCGACGCGGTGGGCAGTGCGATCGCGAGCCTCGTCCACGGCGCCTTCGGCCACAGCTTCGTCGGGGAGTGGCTGGCCGAGGCGCTCGCCAACGTCGTCCTCTCCCCCTTCTTCGCCGTCGGCGCGGTCCTGCTCACGGTCGAGCTGATCGCCGCCAAGGAGGGCGAGGCCCCGCCCCTGCACCACTCCCCGGCGCCGGCATGACCACAGCCTCGATCTTCAGCGACTTCTGGGGCAAACTCGAAAAGCACGACGAGCAGGGGCTGTTCCTGGTCCTCCTCGGCTTCATCCTCTCCTTCGCCTTCATCCGCATGAGCACGCGGCTGCAGAGGAGCCCGCGGGTCTCGTGGTGGCCGGGCAGCGTCGTCACCGACAGCGGCGTCCACCTCCACCACCTCGTCTTCGGGATCGTGACGATGATGGTCGCCGGCGCCAGCGGCTTCCTCTCCTTCGGGAACTCGCCCTGGGCCGAGATCTGCGCCTTCGCCTTCGGGGTCGGCGCCGGGCTGACGATCGACGAGTTCGCCCTCTGGGTCTACCTCGACGACGTCTACTGGGCCGAGGAGGGCCGCAAGTCGATCGACGCCACCGTGATCGCCGCCGCCGGGATGATGCTGGTGCTGCTCGGCTTCACGCCGCTGACGATCGAAGACGGCTCGATCGGGGCGATCCTCGGCAGCTTCCTCAGCGCCCTGTTCGTCTTCGTCCTGGTCGCGATCTGCTTCCTCAAGGGCCGAGTCATGCACGGCTGGGTTGGCTTCTTCGTCTTCCCGGTCGCGCTCTACGGCGCCTGCCGTCTCGGCAAGCCCGACTCAGCGTGGGCGCGACGCCGCTATGGAAAGCGGCGGCCGAAGAAGCAGATCCGCTCGGAAGCCCGCTTCCCATCCGACCGCCGCACCGAGCGCTTCAAGAACGCCTTCCGCGACGTCGTCGGCGGCAAGCCGAGCGAGGGACTGGAGGCAGCGCGCCAAGAGGCGATCGCGGCGACGCGGGAGGCAAGCGAAGAAGTGCGGCAGCGGGCCGAACGGGTCACCCGCCGTGACTGAAGCGCATCCGATTCTTGCCACACCAGAGTGGGTCGAAAATCGGATGCGTTTAGCGATTCGACGCTAAGCGCCGCTGCAGGTTCGCGCGCACGTCCGGCCACTCCTCGTCGATGACGCTGTAGTAGGCCGAGTCACGCTGGCCGACGTCGGGGACGATCATGTGCTTGCGGAGGACGCCCTCGAACTGGGCGGGCAGGGCGGCGATCGCGTTGCGGGAGCGTTCGTTGCGGGCATCGGTCTTCAGCTCCACCCGGACGCAGCCGAGGACGTCGAAGGCGTAGCCGAGCATCAGCAGTTTCGTCTCCAGGTTGACGCCGGTGCGCCAGGCGGAGGGGTTGAACCAGGTCCAGCCGATCTCGACCACGCGGTCGGGGCGGCGGACCGCCATGAAGCGGCTGCTGCCGACGACGGCGTCGTCAGCGCGGCGGCGGATCGCGAAGACCCCTTCGCGGTCCTCCACCGTCGCCTCGAGCGAGAGGTCGAACCAGCGGTCGAACATGTCGCGGTCCTCGCCGAGGTGCGCGAGCCATGCCCAGATCCGCTCGTCCTGCGCCGCTTCCCACAGCTCCTCCCGATGGCGTTCCTCGAGCGGCTCGAGGAGCACGAGCGTTCCCTCCAACCTGGAGACGAGCGGTGCGAGCTTTGGCCGATCTTCAGCCATGAGTGACACCGCTGTCATCTGACTTAACCATCTCCCAACCCTAGTCACGGAACTGCGCGCAAAACCAGGACCTAGACTCGACGCGAGGATGAGACGCCGCCTGGTCATATTCGTGCTGCTCCTCGCCCTCTCGATCGTCGGAGTCGCAGCCTCGCAGGCGGAAGTGGTGCCCAACGGGAACCTCCTCGTCAAGTTCAACGCCGACTTCGACCCCCACCTGCTGCCACGACAGGAACCTGCCCCTGTCCAGATCGACATCAGCGGCTCGATCGAGACCACCGACGGCAGCCACCCGCCGCCGTTGCGCTGGCTCGAAATCGAACTCAACCGCGCGGGGCAGCTGACGACGGCGGGGCTGCCGGCCTGCTCGGCTCCTCTCTTGCAGTCGACCACCTCCGAACAGGCCCTGGCCCGTTGCGGCAACGCCATCGTCGGCCGCGGCGACTTCCACGCCGAGGTCTCCCTCGGCGGCGACGTCCCCACCTCGGGAAAGATCATCGCTTTCAACAGCCGCCTTCACGGAAAGCCGGCGTTGCTGCTCCACTTCTTCGCCGACGTCCCCGTCCGCTTCACCCTGGTCGTGCCGCTGAAGATCACCCGCATCGACAAAGGCGAGTTCGGCACCCTCCTCCGCACGCAGGTACCCAGGCTCGCCGGCGGGCTCGGGTCGATCACCCGGATCGAGCTGAAGATCGGCCGCCGCTACTCAGCCGGCGGCAGGCGGCACAGCTACGTCTCCGCCGCCTGCGGCGCCCCCGCCGGCCTCACGAGCGCCGTCTTTCCCTTCGTACGCGCCCGGTTCCGCTTCGAATCCCACCGCGAAGTCCACTCGAAGCTGATCAAGATCTGCCACGTCCGTTCCTAGAGGCCGAGGCCGCCGACGCCCCGCTCGCCCCAACCAAGGTGGTGCGCGAGCTCGTGGCGCAGCGTCCGCTCGACCTGGCGCGCGAGCAGCTCCCGGTCGTGGCCGAAGTCCCGCTCGAGCGTGTCCCGGTAGATCACGATCCGGTCCTCATAGCGTTCAGCCGCCACTCCGTCGCCGAAGTACTCACCATAGGCGTGGCGCTCGAAGCCGAGATCGGAGACGACCACCGCGACCCGCTCCAGCACTCGCTGGAATTCCTCCGGCAGGGAATCGATCGCGTCGGCGACGAGGGACTCGAAGGCATCCGGCTCGGCATGATTCACTGCCCGACCACGTTAACCAGCAACCGACGATCGGGAGCATGAACATGACGAAACCCCCCCGCGCCCTCGGCGCCCTCCTCGCCGTAGTCGCGCTTCTCGCCGGCGGCGTTGCCTGGTCCGGCTGCGGTGGCGGCGGCAACACCGAAAGCGTCACCAACCACGCCAAGGAAGAAATCAAGCAAGGCACCAAGCAGGCCGAAGAAGCCGTTCAGGAAGGCAAGGAACAGGCTGAAAAAGGCCTGAACGAAGCCAAGGAACAAGTCGAAAAGAACCTCAAGGGCAAGACCAAGAAGAAAGTCGAAAAGGCGACCAAGGAAGCCGAAAGAGGCCTGGAAGAAGGCAAGGAACGGGCCGAAAAGGGCATCGAAGAAGCAAAGGAAAAGGCGGAAAAGTACCTGGAATAGCCCTCCGCGAGCTGCGTTAGAGGTGGAGGTCCTCGGTCGCTTCGATGCTCTCGCCGAGGATCTCCACCGCCCGCCCCATCGTCTCCTCGGAGATCGTGAAGGGCGGCGCCAGGCAGAGGACGTCGTCGAGCAGGCTCCGCGTCAGCAGGCCCCGGCGCCGGGCCTCGCCCACCACCCGCGGGCCGCGCTCTGCCTCCGCTGGCCAGCGCTCCCGCGTCGCCTTGTCGGCGACCAGCTCGACGCCGGCCATCAGCCCCGCCTGGCGGATCTCACCCACGTGGGGGTGATCGCGGAGAGGGGCGAGCATCTCCGCCAGGACCCCTGCCTTCTCCCGCACGCTCGCGAGCAGGCCCTCGCGCTCGATCGCTTCGATGTTCGCCAGGGCGACGGCGCAGGCGACGGGGTGGCCCGAGCTGGTGAAGCCGTGCATGAGCACTCCCGGCCGGGCAGACGGCGAGCGCAGCTCCTCCCACAATGAGTCGCTGACGATCACTCCACCCAGCGGCACGTAGCTGCTGGTCACCCCCTTCGCGAAGGTGATCAGGTCGGGCACGACGGCCTCACGCTCGCAGGCAAACCAGGTTCCGACGCGACCGAAGCCGGTGATCACCTCGTCGACGATCAGCAGCAGCTCATGGCGGTCGCAGACCTCCCGCAGCCGCCGCAGGTACCCCGGCGGCGGCACGATCACCCCGCCCGCGCCGAAGACCGGCTCGACGATCACCGCGGCGACGCGATCGGAGCCGAGCTCCTCGATCCTCTGCTCGAGCGCCGCCCCGGTGCAAACCGGACAGACCGTCGAATCGCAGGGGGTGCCGGCGGGACAGCGATAGGCATAGGGGGCCGGGACCTCGTGGATGTCCGGCGCCGGGATGCCGAAGCCTTCGTGGTAGGGACGGAGCCGCGTGGCGGTGGTCACGGCCCCGGTCAAGCCGTGGTAGCCACGGTCGTGGGCGAGGACGATCGACTTCTCCGGGCGCCCGTCGCGGACCCAGTGACGACGCGCGAGCTTGATCGCCGTCTCGTTCGCCTCGCTGCCGCCGGAGACGAAGAAGACGCCGCTCAGGCCGGGCGGAGCCAGCTCGGCGATCCGCTCCGCCAGCTCGACCGCGGGCGGCGAGGAGATGCCGCCGAAGGTGGCTGCGTACGGCAGCTCACGCAGCTGCCGCGTCGCCGCTTCGACCAAGTCCTCCCTGCCGTGCCCGAGGTTGACGGACCACAGGCCGGCCATTCCGTCGATCAGACGGTGCCCGTCGGCCGCCACCAACTCGCAGCCCTCGCCCCGGACGAGAACCAAGGGCCCGGTTTCCGGCAGACGCGAATGATCCGTGAGCGGATGGATCAGGTGGGCCAGATCCTCTTTGACATGATCTGGTGCAAGCGTCACTTCCACTCAGAGTAGCGAAAGTGGACATCGTGTCTAGGTCTTTGCGGGTGACTTTCTGCCCAAGGGACTCTGGGGCGCCTCCCCGGGGGGGACCTTGCAGATCGCGTACCAGTGGAGCAGCGCCAGCTGGTGAGCCGCACGGTTGATCTCCTCCTGGTCGGAGGAGACGTCGAAGCTGACGATGAAGGCCTCGATCATCCAATACGTGGCACGGACGCCGAACTCGAGGTCGACGTCCTCCCTGATCAACCCGGCCGACTCGTCCGCCGCGTGCACGGCCATGATCCAACCCAGCATCGCGTCGTCCGCGGCTTTGTTCGCCTCCTCCCAGCCGGAATTGCGGGAGCTCCTCGCCACGGCGACGATCGGGCGCAGGTCCGCGTTTTGGACTTTCCAGCCGAGAGCCTGGCGGACCATCTCTTCGATCAGGTCGAAGGAGGTTTGACCGGAGCGGGCTTCTTCGCGCAGTTTCTGCGGGATCTGGGCATAGCCGGTCAAGTAGTCCCTGATGATCGCCGCAAGGATGTCCTGCTTGTCGTCGAAGTTGTTGTAGACGGTGGCTCGCGCCACCTGGGCGGCCCGAGCGATGTCCCCCATCGACGTCTCCGAGAAGCCGCGCCGAGCGAACAGTTTGCGGCTCGCATCGAGGATCTTGATCCTGGCTCGAGGCTCCCCCCGCCGCGGCCGGGTCATCTTTGGCCCCTCCCGAGGCGATTGGTCAACGCCTTCACATAGGCGAGACTATCCAAAGTATGTGACATGACTGGTTTCAATTGACTTCTTCGGGAAGCTCGTACCAACGCTTCCTGTCGCCGATTCGAGATCGCAGCTTCCAAGCCCGGCTCTTGGGAACTCTGTCCAGTTCTTTTCGCAGGCGACGCAACCGCTCTGCGACCAGCTCGGCCGCCTCGAAACCGGGCAACTCGAGAGCGAATTCCTCACTGCGTTCGGCAACCATCCCCAGCGTCCGCCACAACCCCCAGTCCGATGCGGTCAGTCCCGCTATATAAGCCGCATTGACGCCCGTGTCGTCTTCGCTGAGATCGTGATCGGCGAAGATCGCACAGATGTCCAGGTAGTCCTTTTCATTGGTCTCGACGACCTGCAGCTTCAACACCACCAAGTCGGCAAGCGGCAGGGTTAGAGGGACTTGGTCGATCCGACGCTTGAGATCAATGCGGTGGCAAAGGTTCGCCTCGTCGAGGAAGACGTCCACCTGGCGCTGGTTGTGCTCGTCCCAGAAGGCGAGACGGCGGTGACCATGCAGCATGTTGAACTCTTTGTCACCCGTGTATCCAAGCGATTCCATCAACTGGACCACTTTTTCCTTGGCGGTACCGGTGGCGGCGAAGTCGATGTCGGCGTACTGCCGTGCCAGCGGCGGCTGACGGCTGCTGGGGCAGAGAGTCGCGATCGCCACACCCCCCAGCAACCGGAGTGGAAGGTCTGCCTGAGCAGCAGCTTCGCCCACCCGTCGTCCCTCGGCGACGGGATCCGCAAGCGGTGCTGATTCTCCCTCCGCCACTACTCGGGGGGGATCTCCGCTGCCAGTTTGTCGACGTCGACGCCCTGTCGGAGACGAGCGGCACGAGCCACGAAGAAGGTAAGCAACGATGCCCCGAGGACGATCGCGGCGTCGCGGAAGAAGTGACCCTTGTTGACACCGAGGTCGGGGTACCGCATGTAGATCGCGAAAAGGCCCGCGAGGAGGATTGCCACCAGCGCCCCTGCCCAAGCCACGACCGGAAGGCCGAGGAAGCGCTGCGTAGTGGCTGAAGCGCGCCAGGCGTCGGGACGGCGGTACGGCAACATGACCCCTGCGACACCCAGGAGGATCATCGTTACGAACTGCATCAACACCGCCTCGAACAAGACTTCGTAGAAGCTTTCGCCGTTCTTCACGGCCCAGCCCAGCACGGCGATGCTGAGGATGACGGTGAGGCCGATCGCGTAATTGGGGGCGTGGGTCCGCGGAGAGACCTGGGCGAGGCGCGAGGGAAGCAGGCCATCGAGCGCCCAGGCGAAGAAGGTGCGGCACACCATGGTGATCTGGGGGAGCATGAACAGCGCGTACGCAGTCGTGAAAGGAATGAAGAGCCACCAGGTGAGCACGGTGCTGCCGCCGGCGATCGCACCCAGGAACGTGTAATAGGGCGCCACCGCAAAGGGGTAACTGGTCGATTCACTGGTGCTCAGTGCGTTGATGGCAACGAAGAAGTCATGGCCGAACTTGTCGAAGAAAAGGATCGCCATGACCACCCCGATGCCGATGTGGAGAGCGCTGGCCGCCCCGATCACTTTCACCTGGGTGATGTCGCGCGCACGGCGCACCTCGCCGGAGATGTAGATCGATACCCAGGCATACAGGGAGAGGCTGGAGATGGCCGCCCAGACCGGCCAGGTGTTGTTCATGCTGAAAGCAGGGTTGAACTGGACCCCTTCCTTTCGGGCGCTCGCAATTACAGAGTGGTAGGTGTCCGGTTTGCCGGTGATCGAGCGGGCGAACTCGTTGAAGCTGTTGACGAACCCATGCTGGCTCTTGAAGAGGAGCACGAAGAAGACGGTCGCGAGCCCGAGCATCATCAGGACCCAGAGCCCGTTCATGATCCGGGTCGTCCAGCGCCAACCCCCCGCCAGGAGGAACGAAGAGCCGAGGATGAGCGCGCTCCCCAGTCCGAACTGCCAGCCCTGGCTGTTGGCGATGTCGTTGCCGGCGGTAACCAAGCTGTTATGTCCGCTGACGAGCCCGATCGCCGTCAGCGACGGACCCAGGCCCACGGTCACAAACGCCAGCGCGATGAAGGCAATCGAGAGGATCACTCCCGTGGTCCAGAAAAAGGACGAGACCAGGCCGATGATCGGGTGAGTCACCCGGCCGACCAGAACGTAGTCGCCGCCGCTGCGAGGAATCGCCGAGGTGAAGAGGCCGTAACAAACCGCGATCGCAATCGCGGTGACAAGGGTCATCGCAAAGCCCAGCCAGATCGAGCCCCCTACGAACACCCCGAGCGTCCAGAAAATGGAAATCGCCAGGAAAGCCGAGGTCGGCTGGTCTGCCATGTTGAAGACGAAGGTGGAGAACGGGGAGACTTCCCGCACCAGCCCGGTCGCTTTCCTTGCATAAGTTCCCTGCGGTGCCGCCGGCGCTGCCGCCCTCTCCCCCAACTCAGCCATGCTCCCTCTCTCCCTCTCTTCCTAACCTGAGACCAGGTAGTGGTTGACCACACGTTCAGGCGCTAGGTGCACCAGGCAGCCATCCAGGTGGCCGCTACCGTAATCGGAACCGGGGTTGATTGCCACCGTTCGACCGATTTTCGTCACACCCTTGCTCTCGTGGATGTGACCGTGAAGGCTTAGTACCGGCTGCGTCTCTTCGATTACCTGCCGCACCGCTTGGCTTCCGGTGGGAACCTCGTGCGGCCGCCCGCCCTTGGTGACGTAACGCAGTTCCTCGTCGACCTCGAAGGCGGTGTCGAGGCTGCTCTCCCAGGGTGGGACGTGGATGTTGAAGACCGCCCGCTCGGGCGCTTCCAGCTGATCCGTCAAGCGCTTCAGCCGTTCGTAGATCTCCTCCTCGTCCAGCTCCCGCGGCGTGTGCCACGGCGTCCGGTTGGAGTAACCCAGGGAGACGAGCTCATGCGGGCCGACCTCCTCCACCCGCTCGTCGCAGGCGACGACGCTGGTCCCGCTCTCCAGCACCTCGTCGATCGACCAGGGGTCGTCGTTGCCGGGAATCACGTAGGCGCGGGTGTCGGTGCCGGCGAGCCGCTCGTCGGCGAACTCCACCCACAAGCGCAGCTCGTCCAGCAGGGCCCTCTCGAAAGCCTCCTCGCGGCGGGTCGAGTCCTCGGCCAGCCGCTGCGCCTCGTCCTGGTCGACGATCAGCGGGTACATCCCGTTGGTCGAGATCGCCTGCTGCATCTGGTCGAGCTCCTCGGCGGTACGGGCCACCCGCTGCTCCCCGATCACCCAGGCGCTGTATGAACCGTCCCCTTCGCGAACGATGGGGACCAGTGCCTTGCCCGTCAGGTCCCCGCCCATGACCAGGACGTCAGCCGGGTAATGGGCGGCAGCGTTGACGAACTTCTTCCAGCAGACGCGGGACCCGTGCACGTCCCCTGCGTAGAAGAGGCGGATGATGCTGTCTTTCTGGCGTTTCCTGAACATGTTTCTCCGGTTCCTCAGCAGATCATGCGTGATTATGAGGACGGCTCAACGTCCGGTTCGAGCGGGCGACTGGTCACTCTGTCTTCACCAGGCGAGACGAGCTGGCGGTGCAAGAGGCGCATCGCGGCATCTGGATCATGCGTCGCCAGCAGCCCCGCGGCAGCGAGGATGTAATCGGCGTCGACCTCGAAGACGGGATCGCGCGGCGCCAAGGAGCGGGGCGCGCGGCGCTCGAGAGCCTCCCGCAGGATCTCCAATCCGTCCTCCCTGTGCACGAAAACCCCGCCGGTACCGATAACCCGCTCCACCTCCCGCAGGTCGGGACCGTCTCGGACCAGCGTCGGCTGGCCCCCTTCGTTGCGGCTTAGGAGCATCGTGCCGCAGTGGCGGCGCAAGGCATGGGTGGCGCAACCGATCGCGAGCAGACGATCGAGATCCGCCTCTTCCGGGCTCTCCGGGATCCACTTGGAGTCTTCCGCACGAAAGGAGACGGATCGTCCAAGGGCCGCCTCGTCCATCTTGCCCTCCTCTCGTATCCAGCGGGCATCGGCAGCAAGGACTCCGGGCGCGCCGGAGCGCAGGCCGAGGTCGCCCTCGACCGTGCGCAGGGTCGGCGGCGGGGGCAGGAGCGGGTCCTCGATGCCCGGCGTCGCCGGCTCGACGAGCCGGGTCGAGTGGACGTCGGTGGTCGCGCCGCCGACGTCGATCACCATCACGTCCCCCACCCCGGGTGCCGCCGCGGTTCCCTGGGAGAGCAGGCGGGTCGCCTCGAGGACCGCCTCCGGCGTCGGCATCCGCACCATCCGCTCGAAGTCGGGGCTGGCGCTGAGGCCCTTGCCGCCGATCACGTGCTCGAGGAAGACGCGGAGGATCGCTTCCCGGGCGGATTCGATCTCGAGCTCTCCGAGCCTCGGCATCACGTTGGCCGCCACTTCCGCCGTCGCCCCGGCGGCCCGCAGCAGGCCCGCCGCCTCCTCGGCGACCTGCGAGTTGCAGGCGACGACGAAGTGGGCGCCGATCTCGCCTGCGGCAAGGCGGCGTGCGTTCTCCAGCACCAGGCCCGACTGGCCACCGTCGGTGCCGCCGGCGAAGAGGACGATCTCCGGCCGCGCCGCCCGCAGCTCGCCTAGCTGCTCATCCCCCAACGCCCCGGCCAGGACGGCGCCGACCCGCGCGCCCGCGTTCAGGGCCGCCTGCCGCGCCGCCGCCGCGGTCAGGTCGGCGACGAGGCCGACCGCTGCTACCCGCAGGCCGCCGCCGGCGCTGGAGGCGGCGATCTCCTCCTCGATCTCCACCGCTTCGGGCGCCGCCGTTTCGGCAGCCGCCAAGGCGGCGCCGTAGCCGTCCATCAAGTCGGTGCCGATGCTGGTCGGCGCCTGCGCCCGCGCCAGCAGTCGTCCCTCTTCGGGTTCGACGAGGCTGAGCTTGGTGTAGGTGCTGCCGAAATCGGCGAGCGCGATCACGCGCACCCTAGACAGGGACTCCCTCGGAACGGCACTCGATCAGCGCGTCGACCAAGCGGTCGATCGTGCCGGGCGTGCGGATGCCGGTGGCATTGAGGTCGGCGCTGACGTCGCGCGGCACGTCGGAGCCGTCAACGTCTTCGTTCAGAACGCCGCCCATGAAGACGGGCACCTCCCTCGCTCCCGCGGAGCCGAGCTCCCTCATCAGCAGCTGACCGAAGCTCCGGGCAACGCCGTTGTGGGTGCTGATCACGACCGCGTCGGCGTCGGTCTCGATCACCGCTTTGACGATGTCCTCGGGGTCGCGGTTGATGCCGAAGTCGATCACGTCGGTCCCCATCGCCGAGAGGGTCGAGGCGAGCAGGAAGGGGGCGAATTCGTGGACGTCGGTCGAGGTGACGAGCACCTTCATCCCCCGGATCGCCTCCTCTTCGTGGCGACCCTGCAGCTCGGCCAGCAGCCGCTCGCGCTCTTCCATCGTGCTCTTCACCAGGTCGGTTTCGAGCACCGGCCGCCGCCCGCGCGGGAATTCCGGGTCCGGGTCCCCCGCTCCGAACAGTTCCTCGCAGCGCTCTGAGCCGAGGCGTTTCAGCACCAGCAGCATCTGCGCCGGGTCGCGGACGTCGATGCCGGCGCCGCCGAGGCCGTGGATCACGGCGTCGTAGAACCTGCGGCCGCCCTGGACCAGCCGGTCGCGCATCGCCTCGATCTTCGCCCAGTCGATCACCGGGCTGACCAGCGGCACGTAGTCGTCGAGCCGGCGGCTGATCGTCTGCACGGTCGCCACCTCGTCCCAGGAGGGGATCCGTTCGGTCTCGGTCACCGGCACCGCGATCGGGGCGGTGCCGAGGCGGTAGCGCATGTCGACCATCTTCATGAACAGGAGGTCGGTGTTGAGAACGGCCATGTTGGCATCGAAATCCGGCGTGTTGCCGATCGTGTCGCCCTGCGTGTAGTCGAACGGGACCCGGTGGGGGTTGACGGCGTCGAGCGCCAGCGTCACCGCCGACTTGATCGCCGGGTTCTGGGTCAGCCCGCCCCAGGAGGGCGAGTAGGCGGCGCCGATCAGCTCTTCGCTGACGTAGCGCTCGACCATCGCCCAGCCGACGTAGTTGGCGTAGTCGTGGAAGACGCCGGGGTAGCCGTCCTCCAGGTAGGAGTCGAAGACGACGCCGTCGGCTTTGAAGGCCGCCAGCAGCCCCGCCCCCTTCAGCGTCACCATCGTCTGGCCGACTTCGTCGTCCCAGTAGGGCCAGCGCCACGAGTACTGCGAGAGGACGCCGATCGTCGTGATCCCGGCTTGCAGCGCATCGAGGGCGTTTTCGACCGAGGCCGGGCTGCCGACGTTGTTGTCGGCGGCCTCCGGCTCGATCGGGACCGTGTGCGCGAGCTCCCACCAGTCCTGCTGGGTCATCATCGCCGGGCCGGTTTCCTGCGGGGCCTCGGCGCGCTGGTCTTTCGGCAGTCCCTGGCGGCGCTCGGCGATCAGGTTGAAGCGGTCGGGCGGGCGGACGCCGCGGGCGAGCGCGTCTTCGTAGATCTGCCCCAGGGCCTCGCGGGTGTCGGCCCAGGTGTTGAGGCCGATGTTCATGCAGGTGCAGGAGATGCCCTCGGCCCGCGCCTTTTCGCGCCACTCCCGCTCGGAGCCCACGCCCTTCTCCTCGCAATAAAGCGAGCGGTCCCGCTCCAGGCCCTTAGCCAGCGCCTTTCCCTCCTCGACGGCTTCGCGCCCGTCGGGCAGGTCCGCCGGCAGCAACGCACTTAGGTCAACGTCAAGCTCGCTCACGGTTTCCTCCCTCCGATTCCCCGTCAATCACCGGTCCGACTGCTCCTCAGCACTCCATCGGTTCCTGAATACGAAAATCTACAGAGGTCTACGAACCGCGCCTTTTATTTTGCTTTTCCTCACTCCACCACCCGCAGGGTCGAGGGGATGTCCATCCGCCGGATCCGGCGCGCGCTCAGCAGCGGCGCCGCGGCGACGGCCAGCAGCGAGACGGCAACCGCGACGAGCAGGGAGCCGGCGGCAATGTGGGTGACCATCCCCAGGTCCGGGATCGTGTCCGGCAGGGCGCTGTTGACGACGTAGCTGACCAGCAGGTAGCCGCCGGCGACCCCGGCGAGGATGCCGAGGACGCCGCAGATCACGCTCTCGGCCACCGCCAGCCGCATCGCCCTCGCCGCCGGCACGCCGAAGGCGAGCATGGTCGCGTTCTCCCGCCGCCGCTCGTCGACCCCGATGCTGGAGGAGTTGAAGGCGATCAGCAGGGCGAGGGCCAGCGCGAAGCCCTCGATCAGCCGCAGGACGCCGACGAAGTCGTCGATCCGCTCGCGCACGAAGCGCGTGGTCGCGGTGGCTTCTTCGACCGAGGCGACCGCCGGGTCGCCGAAGAGGGCCCTGACGATCCTCTCGCTGGAGACGCCGGGGCGCGGCGTCAAAGCGATCTGGTTGGCGAGGCCGCCGAAGCCGGCAGCGGCGGCGACGCGGCGGTCCATGTAGGCGAAGGTGCGGAAAGGGTCGGGATGCAGCCCGGTCACGGGAAGCCCGACCGCGGTCTCGCGGAAGCGGGCACCGCGCAGGTTCGGCAGGTGGACGGTGACCCTGTCGCCAACCCCGACCCCGAGGTCCCCCGCTGCCTTTTCGGAGATCACGATGCCGGGTTGGCCTGGCGCCGGCGCCCGTCCCTGGGTGATCGTCGGCGACCAAATCCGGCTCGAGAAGCTGAGCAGGGTGAGTGAGCCGTCGAAGCTCTCGCCGCCGGGCGCCGAGAAGCCGACCGGGAGCACGAGGCGGGGTTCGGCCCGCGCGACTCCGGGCACGCGGGCGGTGCGCAGGGCCTCTCCGGCCGGCTCGAAGCGGGAGAGGCCGACGGTGATCCGGTGCGGGTTGCCCTTGACCACCTCGGCTTCGCTGCGGTCGACGGTGGCGCGGAAGGAGTCGATCAGCCCGAGGAAGGAGACGAGGACGCTGAGGACGGCGCCGAGCCCCAGCACGGTCAGCAGGGTCCGCCGCGGCGCCCGCAGGACGTTGCGCAGCGGCAGCTGGGCGACCGAGGACCCCGGCAGGCGCAGGTGCTTGCCGAGGGCGGCGATGCCGCTGCCGGCGGCCGAGCGGAAGCCGACCCGGATCGCTTGCACCGGCGTCTGCCGCAGGCCGCGCCAGACCGGGATCGCGGTGGCGAGGATCGGCAGCAGCAGGCCGAGCAGGGCGGCGCGGAGGAAGACGGAGAGCTCGAACGGCGTCCGCATCACCGGCAGCGGCAGCAGGTCTTCGAGCACGCCGCGGAAGATCTCCCCCATCAGCAGGCCGAGGACGAGGCCGAAGACGGTGCCCGCGAGGGCGATCTGCGCCCCGAGCAGGAGCGGCCGGATCGCCAGCTCCCGCGGCGGCACCCCGAGCGCCATCCCGATCCCGATCTCGCGCCGCTGCGCTTCGACGATCCGGGTCGCGAGGTTGAAGGCGGCGAGGGCGGCGCCGGCGAGGATCAGGAAGCCGAAGATGTCGAACATCTCCTGGTCGCCTTCGGCGTCCTTGTAGAGGACGCGGTGGGCGGCCTCTTCGCCCAGCGTCGTCACTTCGCCGGAGAGGCCGGCGCCCTGCAGCGCCCGCTTGAGTTGGCGGCGCATCGCCTGAGGGTCGGCGCCCGCACCCAGGCGCAGGACGACGTCGTTGACGGCCCGGCCGCCGCCGATTCGCTGCGCCGTCCGCAGGCCGGTGAAGACGGCGGCGAAGTTCGCCTCGGCACCGCCGAATTCGCCGCCGCCGGAGCGGGTGACGAGGAAGAATTCCGGCGAGGCGCCAAGGCCGACGTAGCGCAGGCGACGGCCGCCCGAGAGGCGGAGCGTCCCGGTCGGGGGAAGGTCGCGATAGGCGGCGAAGCTGCGCTCCAGCACGGCGACCGGCCGCCCTTCGTCGCCGCCGCGCAGAGCCCGGCCCGATTCCGCGTAGACGCCGTCGATCCTCGGGCCGCGGGGGCCGAGCGGCGCCCCGACGACTTCGGCCGGCACCAGCAGCGGTTCCTCGCCCGGCCGCTTCACTTCCACCTGGGTCGGGACCCGCAGCCGCTCCTCCACCCCGCTCACCCGTCCGGCGCCGGGGATGCCGCGGACCAGCCGCGCCAACGAACCGGGCGGCGCCGTGGTCCCCTTGGTCAGCGCGACTTCGACGTCGTGGGAGCGCAAGGCCGTGTAGCTGGCGTCGTTGGAGGCGGTCCGCCAGCTCTCCATGCTGCCGAGCCCGACGTTGACGCCGGTGCCGATCGCAATCACCAATCCGATCGCCAGGACCAGTGCCCAGCGGCCGCGAAGATCGCGGAGGGACCAGCGCAGCCAGAGCCCCAGCCGCGACATCTTCACCACCGCAGGTCGGAGATCTCGGCCGGGCCGCCCGGGTTGGGGGCGTCGGCGACGATCCTGCCGCTGGAGAGCTCGATCACCCGGTGGGTGACGCGGGCGATCTCGCGGTTGTGGGTGACGACGAGCACGGCGGTTTCCTCGCTGTGGGTCTGCTCGTGCAGCAGCTCGAGGATCTGCACGCCGGTGCGGAAGTCGAGCTCGCCGGTCGGCTCGTCGGCGAGCAGGATCGGGTTGCGGGTCGCCAGCGCCCGCGCGATCGCGACCCGCTGCTGCTCGCCCCCCGACAGCTCGTGCGGGAAGTGCTCCCCGCGGCGGCCGAGCCCGACCCGCTCCAGGGTCCGCCGCGCCACCTCCCGGGCTTCGCCGCGGCCGCTGACGTCGGCGCCGAATTCGACGTTCTCCAGCGCCGTCAGCGCCGGGAAGAGGTTGAAGGTCTGGAAGATGAAGCTGACGGTGTGGCGGCGGAAGGCGAAGAGGTCGGCGCGGGAGGCGCGGCTGATGTCCTCGCCGGCGATCCGGACCGTGCCCTCGGTCGGCGAGTCGAGGGCGCCGATCATGTTCAGCAGGGTCGTCTTGCCGCTTCCCGAGGGGCCGAGGACGACGGCGAACTCGCCGCGATCGATCCGCAGGTCGACGCCCTCCAGGGCGGTGACCGTGACCTCGCCCATCTCGTAGCGCCGGGCGACGCCGGAGAGCTCGATCAGCGGCTCCGGTCCAGGCCCCTCCGTCCTGCCGGTCGAGGGCTTCTCCCGTAGCTGCGTCACATCGTCAATGTGGGTGGGGAGCTGCCGACTGACGACGGGCAACAAGGACGATCCCGACGACGACCGCGGCGACCAGGACCGCCATCAGGGCTTCGCCGGGCAGCCACCAGCCGTGGCCGCTCCCTTCCATCATCGCCCGGTGATGCTCGAAACCGGTCCCCGAGCCACCGTGCATCCAGACCCAGCCGTGTCCCCACATGTGTTCGTGCCAGCGCCACATGCGCCCACCGTAGGCGCACCGGAGCAACGCGCCATCCGTACAAAGCCGCTGCCGAAGCGAGCCCCGGCACGGGGGCTCGCTTCGGCGCGGTCAGCTAGGCCCGAGCCTGCTCTTTGACTTCCTGCGCGCCCTCCCTGGCGCTGTCTTTGAGCTCTTCGGTCTGCTCCTGGCCGGCCTCTTTGGCCGTGTCAACCACCTGCTGACCGACCTCTTTGGCCCCTTCGACCGCCTGCTCGGCCACCTGGCTGGCGACCTCGCGGCCGCGGTCGACCGCCTCCTCGGCGGTTTCGACCGCCGTTTCCTTCACCTGGTCGGCGATCGGCCCGACCCGTTCGTCCTCGAGCTTCGAGCTCGGCAGCATCATGCCGACCAGGAAGCCGGCTGCGAGGCCGCCGAGGGCGAGCCCGAGCGGGTTTTCCTGGGCCACGCCGACGACTTCCCGAGCGCCTTCTTTCACCTGTTCGGTATCGGGCGTCGCCTCGCCGACTTTGTGTTTCGTGCCCTGGATCTGCTCGACCAGGCGGTCGCGCTTGTCGGAGATCGACTCCTTCATCCGGGTTTTGACGTCGGCTTTGTAGGCGAGCGCGTCGACGGTGTCACCCATTTCGGCGCGCGTCTCCTCTATCTCCTGGCGGATTTGGCTTGGCTCTTGGCCCATTGCACGTCCTCCTTCACGGTTTCGACGGTCTGTTCGGGGGCGGGCGGCGTCGCCTGCTTGACGCGGTCCCGGCCGGTCATCGCCAGCACCGCGGCGATCGCGCCATAGACGACCGTGACGATGAGGGCGGCAACCCAGAGGTCCATCGCCTTGTCGAGCAGGGCGAGGATCATCGTCGTCAGCGTGCCCAGGGCCAGCAGGCCGGCAACCGCCGCCCCGCCGAACATCCCAGCGCCCTGTCCCGCCACCTTGCCTTTTTCGGTGAGCTCGGCTTTCGCCAGCTCGATCTCTTGACGAACCAGCGTCGTCGTCTGTTCGGAGAGCTGCTTGACCAGCTCCCCGGTCGACTGCGAGCGCAGTTCGTTGCTCTCTCCGTTCATGGTGCTCACGGGACCGCTCCCGGCGTCACGCCCGGGGCAACGGGCGTCGGGGTGGGTGACGGCGTCGCCGACGGGGGCGGCGGGGTCGCGACCGGCTCCACGGCGGAGCGGGTGACCGGTGGCGGCGTCGTCCTCTGCGGCACCTGGGCGGCGGGCCGGGCACCGTTGCTGCGCTGCTGCCGGTAGCGGTTCCGGCTCGAGGCCTTGAGGAACCGGGCGGCGACCACGCCAAAGGCGAGCCCGCCTGCCAGCACGGCCCAGGGCCGCTGGCGGCCGAAGTCTTCGACGTCCCGCAGCATCTCGTCGGGGCCGGTGTCTTTCAGGTACGAGCCGACTTTCTCGGTCTGCTCGGCGGCGCGGTCGGCCAGCTTCGCCGGCGTCTCCTTGCCTTGTTTGCGCAGCTCCTCGCTCACCGAGCGGAGGTCCTGGGCAGTGCCGGCCACCTGCTCACCGGCTTTGCTGGTGCGCTCGTCGACCTGCCGGCGCATTCCTTCCTGTGCTTTGCCGGCGGCGTCCCGCGCTTTCTCCTGGGCCTGGCCGGCTACTTCCTGAGCTTTTTCCTGAGCTTCGCCAACGCTTCCGTCAGCCATCTCGTCCTCCAAATCGATCCGAGTTCGTTTGCGCGCTTGCGCGCCCCGGGCAGGGGCGCTCGCCGGCCTCAGCCGTGCGGTGACCGGCGGTCAGGCCCGAGGCTCGTCAGCCCCGCCACTCCGCGGTCGGTGCTCCCCCAAGATCGGCGCGAACCTAAGCGAGACGGCTCGACATCGGGCTTATCTCGGGTTACCCCTGGGGGCGAGAGGCAAACCGCGCGAAGGCGGCTTCCACCTCGCGCAGGAGCGACGCCGGGGGACGACCGGCTGCGGGCAGGGGATCCGCAGCCGGTCGCGCTCCATGGGGTCCGGCGGAAGAAGTGCTCGTCCGCACGGCCGGCCAACGTCGGAAGGGGCGAGACGTCGGATCTTCACCACGATCGAGCACGAGAAAGAGCGTAGAGCGAGAAGGCCCCTCCATTAGAGTGGCTCTGCCCGCCCTAGGAGGGGTTTTTCGGTGCCAGATCCACCGCTCGACATGCAAAAGATGCTCGACGCGCTGCCGGCGATGGTCGGCTACTGGGACCGGGACTTGCGCAACCGATTGGCCAACGCCGCCTACGTCGGCTTCTTCGGCAAGTCGCCGCAGGAGATGCAGGGGATCCACATCAGCGATGTGCTGGGCCAAGAGCTGTACGAGAAGAACCTGGCCTACATGGAAGGGGCGCTGCGGGGAGAGCCGCAGCTCTTCGACCGCGAAATCCGCACGCCCTCCGGCGAGGTCCGCTACACCCAGGCCTCCTACATCCCCGATATCGGCGAAGACGGCGAGGTGCATGGCTTCTTCGTCCTCGTCACCGACATCACCGAGCGGCGACGGATCGAAGAGGAGCTGGAGCGCAGCTACGACCGCCTCGCGGAGGCGGAGCGGCTGGCGCGGCTGGGGAGCTGGGATTGGGACATCCCCGACAGCAAGATGACCTGCTCCAACGGGCTGTTCGAGATCTATGGCATCAGCGCCGAGGAATTCGACGAGAGCTACGAGGCCGACAGCTCGAAGTACGTCCACCCGGACGATCGCGAGTTCGTCAACGAGGAGATGCGGCAGGCGGTGGAGACCGGCGCGCCGGTCGACTTCGAGTACCGGATCATCCGCCCCGACGGTCGCGTCCGCCGCCTCCACAGCCGCGCCGAGCTGGTCGCCGACGCCGAGGGAAATCCCCTCCGCCTCACCGGCACGGCTCAAGACGTCACCGAGCTCCGCGCCGCCGCCGAGGTCCTCGAAACCGCCACCGACCTCGGCCGCCGCGCCGCCGAGCTTCACAACCCCCCCGGTCGCCCCCGCTCCGGCGAGGACCTGAGCAAGCTCCTCACCCCCCGCCAGATCGAGATCCTCTCCCTCGTCGCCGAAGGCTTCAGCAACGCCGAGATCGCCGCCCGCCTTTACCTCGGCGAGAGCACCGTCAAATGGCACGTCCGCAAGATCCTGCGGGCGCTGGGCGTCGCCAATCGAGCGCAGGCGGTGGCGCGCTATCTGTCGGCAGCGCAGCGCTAAAACTTCGAGTGCGTCACTAAGATTCGATTGATGAAGCTTTGCTTAGTGACTGCAGCAGCACTGTTGCTGGCACTCCAGATCGCCGCTTGCGGTGGCTCCTCCGAAACCACCTCTGCGAGCGGCAGTACCACCACGGTGTACACGAGGACGGCTGCCGACGCCGTCGAAAGCCCGAGCGAAGTGGCTCACGCCGGGGACTGGACGGCGCTGAAGCGTTATGCCGGGCGCTACGCCAAGAGACTGATAATCCCGCAGGGCATACATCCAAAGCACGTGGTGATCAGGGACCTGAGGATCGGAAAGGGGCCGAAGATCGAGCCCAACGACCACTTCGGGGCGAGCTACGTGAGCTTCAGCTTCACCGACGGCGCCTCCGTCGGGGGCTCCTGGGGAGAATTCACCCCGTACGTCTGGAACATCAACCAGCTCGTCGACGCCTGGTGGCCCGGCTTGAAGGGGATACGAGCGGGCGGCATGCGCGAGCTGATCGCGCCGTCCTCGTGGGCCTATGGCAACGGAGCCCTCGTCTACCTCGTGAAAGTCTCGGGCATCGAAGCAGGATGATCCGAGTCATCAGATTCATCCCCGTGGTTGCACTGCTGCTGGGGCTGTCCATTCAGATGGGGGGATGCGGCAGCTCGGGAGGCGCCGGCGCCTCGGCGGGAAGCACCGAGACGAACTCCGCTCCCATCGCCAGCACCTCTCCCGAAAGAGCCGAAGCGGGTGACTGGGGCCAGCTGAAGAAATTCGCCAGCGGTCTGGCGAACAGGCTGCTGATCCCGAAGGGAACGGCTCCCGGCAAGGTGGTGATCAGGGACCTGAAGCTGGGGGAGGGTCGGGTCATCGCCCCCAACGACCGTTTTTCGACCAACTACGTGAGCTTCGGCTACACGAACGGAATCGTCTTCGAAGACAGGTGGCACAAACAACCGGGGTTCCGGTTCTGGAACATCGAAGGCGTGGTGGACGGCTGGGTGCCGGGGTTGAAGGGGATGAGAGTCGGGGGCATCCGCGAGCTGATCGTGCCGGCCGAACTCGCCTATGGGAACGGGGCGCTCGTCTACCTGGTGAAACTGCAGCAGGTCGAACCCCGCTGACCTGAGTGGGGCAGGCTGGACTCGAACCAGCGACCGACGGATTATGAGTCCGCTGCTCTAACCAACTGAGCTACTGCCCCTCCGGGGCGAGCGTACCGCCCCCAGAGCGCTACGCGCTGAAGAGCTGCGCGAGCGAGCGGCCGACGTCTGGTGGCTCCTCTTCGCCCTTGGCCGCAGCGGCGGCGCCGTCGGCGAGGGCTTTGGCGGCATCGGCGATCTGGTGGTCGCGGCCGCCGCGGATCGAGCCGGTCTTCTTCGCTTCGGCGAGGTCGGACTCCATCAGGCCCGCCAGCTCGGCAAGACGACGGAGGCCGACGACGCTGGCAGTCCCCTTGAGGGCGTGCGCTTCGGCTCGCATCGTCTCGAAGTCGGAGCTGCCGGTGGCGAGGCCGGCGGAGATCACGTCGCAGCGTCGTTTCGCCTCTTCGGCGAAGGACTGCAGGAGCTCCTCCTCGGTGGCGGCTTTGTCGTTCATCATCCGATCGCCTTCTCGACGGCTTCGCGCATCAGCTTGAGCCCGAAGGCTCCCTCGACTGCGTCTTTGACAACTCCGTTGCGGTCGATCGTGAACAGCCACGGCTCGCTCGGCAAGTGGAATGCCCGCACCTGCGGCCGCACTCTCTTCGCCGGGTCGTTCTCGTTGTAGATCTCCATGTGGATGAAGGCCGCCTTGTCTCCGAATTCGTGTTTTGCCTGCTCCGCCACGTCGACGACGGGTCCGCAGACCCGACTCTGGCAGAACTGGGGGGTCGCAAACAAGAGGACTATCGGTTCTTTGCCCAGGACGTCCGCGTAATCCTCCTTGTTCTGCGTATCCGGGGGGATGCGAGTCGTGATCTTCGACACGTCCCCGTGCACGCCCTGCGCGGTCGGCGTGTGGATCAGGGGCGCCTTTTCTCCCACTTTCGGGATCTTCTTGAACTCGCCGACTTCGACGCCAGGCAAGAGCGCCCCCTTGAGTTCCCCGCCTTCCCTGAGGATCGCGGCGACCCGCCACTCGCCTTCGCCGGGAAAGTCGAGTTGGGTCGAGTAGACGACGCCGGCGGCGCTCGGGTCTTCGCTCGTCGTCTTGCCACGGAACGCCGGCTTGGTGGCGAGGCTTTCGATCGAGACCGGAAACGGGCCGACGGCCGGCTGGTCGAGTGCTTGTTTTTCGGCCTTCGCGCCCTGGCCGCGCACGCCGGGCTTCGATTTCGCCCCGCGCTTCGGCGCCGGCACCTTGGCGTAGTAAAGGGCGACTTCGGCGTCGTTGACGGGGGATTTGCTCTGGCGTTCGACGACCTCGAACGGATAGCGGTTCTCCCCGGGGTAGAAGACGACGGCGGCCGGTTCGACGATGAGTTCGGCGGGGCCGTCGGCGGCCTTCAGCACCTGCCGCAGGGTCCTGCCTTCCGGGCTCGGGAACTCGGACTTCGGCGGCGCCGGGCGGCTTTCGGCGGTCGGCGCCGGGCCCGAGCTCGATTCGGTCGAGCTCGAACCGCCTCCGCAACCGGCCACCAACCCCCCGGTCGCGAGCAGGCAGAACAGCGCTGGGGCGAGGCGGGGGGCGCGCATCGGCGGCATGTTATGGAGAGATAGGGTGCCCAGGGTTCTCGACGAGAAGGAGAGGGAGATGGCGGATCGAGCGGCGCTGGTAACTGGAGCATCGAGCGGGATCGGGCTGGCGATCGCGAGAGTGCTCGGCGAAGAAGGCTATGCGCTGACGGTTGCCGCCCGCCGGCCGGAGAAGCTCGAAGAAGCCGCCGAAGGGCTGCGCGGCGAAGGCTTCGAGGTCGAGCCGATCCCGGCCAACATGGCCGAGGAGGACCACGTCGTCGCCATCTTCGCCGCCCACCGCCAGAAGTACGGGCGGCTCGACGTGCTCGTCAACAACGCCGGGGTCGGGATCGGGGCGCCGATGGAGCAGATCCAGACCAAGCACCTCGACATGCAGCTCGCGGTCAACCTGCGGGCGCTGATCCTGGGCACGCGCGAGGGGCTGCCGATGCTGCGCGAGGCCGGCGCCGAGCACGGCAAGGCGCTGATCGTCAACACCGCCTCTATCGCCGGCAAGGGCGGCCAGGCCTGGCTCTCGATCTACGCCGCGACCAAGGCGGCGGTGATCAACTTCACCCAGTCGACCCATCGCGAGACCGGCACCGCCGGCATCCAGTGCACGGCGCTGGCGCCGGGCTTCGTCGAGACGCCGATGACCGAGTTCGTCCAGGGCCAGATCCCGCCCGAGGAGATGATCCGGCCCGAGGACCTCGGTGAGGCGGTCCGCTTCCTGCTGCGCACCTCGCGCAACTGCCACGTCCCGGAGATTGTCTTCACGCGCCCCGGCGAGGGCCAGGACACGCCGTGACGGCCCCTGGCGTCGCCATGCGGCGTCCTCGGTCGCCCAAATGGCGCTGCCATTAGGGCTCCCTGCGTCCTTGCCTGACAACCCCAGGACCTCGTCACTGCGCGTCCTGGTAGCAGCTTTTGGGGACGCCGGGCACGTTTTCCCGGCGATCGCGCTGGGCAAGGCGCTGGCGGAGCGCGGCCACGAGGTCGTGATCGAGACCTGGGAGGAGCGCCGGACGGCGGTCGAGGGCGAGGGGCTTGGGTTCGCCGCGGCGGAGGAATACCGGATGTTCCCGCCTCCGGATCCCGAGTCGGAGGAGGGGCAGCACGCAGCGGAGGCGGCAAAGGCGCTGCTGCCGCTGCTGGAAGAGTTTCGCCCGCACGTCGTCGTCAGCGACATCCTCACGCTGGCCCCCACCCTGGCGGCCGAGCGGGCGGGGATCCCGCTGGCGACGCTGATCCCCCACATCTATCCCGTCGTCGAGCCGGGCTACCCGTTCTTCGCGATCGGGCTGCGGCCGCCGCGGACGCGGGTGGGCAGGAGCGTTTGGCGCTACGGCCACGACCGCGCCTTGCGGATCGGGCTGGAGCAGGGGCGCCGCGACCTCAACACCCAGCGCGAGCGGCTCGGCCTGCCGCCGATCGACCGCTTCCACGGCGGCATCAGCCCCGACCTGGCGCTGGTTGCGACCTACCCCCAGCTCGAGTACCCGCGGCCCTGGCCAGCGGGCGTCGAGGTCACCGGCCCGATGACCTTCGAGATGCCCCACCCCGAGATTGAGTTGCCGCTAGGCGACGACCCGCTCGTCCTCGTCGCCCCCAGCACCGCCCACGACTCCGACAACCACTTGGTACGGACGACGCTGGCCGCCCTGGCCGACGAGCCGGTGCGGGTGGTGGCGACGACCAACCGGGTCGCCCCCCAGCACCCGATCGAGGTGCCCCCGAACGCAGTCCTGGTCGAATGGCTCAGCTACAGCCAGCTGATGCCCGCCGCTTCGCTGGTCATCTCCCATGGCGGCCACGGCACCGTCGCCCGCGCCCTCGGCGCCGGCACCCCTACTCTCATCTGCCCGATCATCGGCGACATGAGCGAGACCGCGATGCGCGTCGCCTGGGCCGGCGCCGGCCTCTCCCTGCCGTGGCGCCTTTGTCGGCCAAGACCGCTGAAATGGGCCGTGCGGCGACTGCTGAGTCAGTCGTCGTTCACGACCAAGGCAGAAGAAATTGCCGCCTGGAGGAAAGAGAACGACGGCGCCGCGCGCGGTGCAGAACTGGTCGAGCGCCTGGCGCTGAAGCAGCTCGCCGCCGCCTAAGAGCTCCGGGGGTGGGACTCGAACCCACAACCGCTCGATTAACAGTCGAGAGCTCTTCCATTGAGCTACCCCGGATCGTGCTAACCCAATTGTGTTACCCCGGATCAGCGTCCGCAACAAAATTTAGCGGCACCGCAGCAATTCCTGCCTCCACCTCTCCGTGGCAGTTGGCACAGAGAAGAACGCACTTGCGCGCCTCGGCCCTAGACCTTGCCAAGGATCGCGTCACCCCGTTCTGCCCAAGATGGAACTCCTTGGTGGTCGGATCGAGGTGGTGGAACTGGAGAACCTGCTGACAGCGGTCATAGCCACAGATCAAGCACTTCCCCCCCAGCCTCTTCCACCAGCTTTCGCTTTATCTGCCGCCTGCGCTGCGAAACCCTCTCGATCCGACAGCGCTTACAGCGGTAGTAGCCCCGGCCCTCGCGAACGAAGCCAGTCTCTCCGTGGCGCTTGCAGCGAGATACCGTCTCCCTTGGTCCATCCTCCGTCCCACGCTTGCGGCGCGGATTTGGCTTCAATTCATACCGGCGCATCCAGTGGCGGATCGTCGCCAAGCTGCGATCCATCCGATGGGCAATTTCCCGTAGCGATAGCCCAGCAGCGAGAAGCCGTTCCATCTCCTCCTTTGAGACTGCCCCTTTCGACGCATACTTCTCTGCCTGCGCCGCCACCAGCCCGTGCTTCTTCATCCAGTAGCTGACCGTCGATTCGTGCTTGCCGACGCGCTTGCCGATCGCTTCGAGGGACATTCCCTCGGCCAGGCACTCTTCGAGCAGCTGCTTGTCCATAGCTGCATTCTTGCAAGTGTTGCAGACAGAAAAATACGCAGACAGAAAGTCTAGAGACTCTTCGCGGGCCGCTCCGCGTGGGCGATTCGTTCCACCAGGGCCGCCCGTTCGCGGCTGAGGCTGGCGCGGCGCTCGTAGTCGCCGCGCTCGCCGGCGGCGGCAATTTCGGCCTCAAGGCGGCGCTGCTCGAGCTGGAGGTAGTTGAGCTCCATCGCTTCGTGGGAGGCGGGCTCCTCGCGGGACATGATCACCAGTTCGGCGATCAGGCCGGCGAGCTCGCCGTCGTCGTGGGGAAGGTTCGAAGCGGGGTCCTCGGGATGCTCGCGCAGCCAGGCGGCGGCGCGCAGGCCGGCCGGCGAGAGGTGCGCCTCGGTCAGGCGCGCCAGGTACTCCCGCCCCTCGTTCGGCAGCGCGATGCACATCGCCAGCAGCGCCCGCTCGCGGCGCTCGCGCGAGGTCAGCTCGGCGGGCCGGCGCTGCTGCGGCCGCTGCGGCGCCTCGCGCCGTTCCGGCGCCACCTCTTCCTGCCCTCCGGTCGCCGGCGTCGCGGCCACCACCCTCCCCATCACCATCGCCGGCTCGAGGTCGAGCCTCTCGGCGACGCGGCGGATCTGCTCTTCCCGGCTCGCCGTCTCCCCCATCCCAGCGAGAACCGGCGCGACCTCGCCCAGCGCCCGGTCGCGCTCCACCGGCGAGGAGACGTCGGTGCGATCGAGCACCAGCCCGACCTGGAAGGAGGTCAGCTCTTCCGCCCGCTCCAGCAGCTCGCGGAACCGCTCCGCCCCGCCCTCCTCGGCCATCATCTCGGCCGGGTCCTCGCCCGCTGGCATCGCCGCCACCCGCAGCCGCATCCGCCGTCCCGCCGCAACCCGCTGGGCACGCAGCATCGCCTCCTGGCCGGCCGAATCGGCGTCGAGCGCCAGCACCACCTCCTCGACCATCCCCGAGAGCGCCGCCACCTGGTCCGGGGTGATCGCCGTGCCCATCACTCCCACCGCCTCCTCGATCCCCGCCTGGTGCAGGGCGATCACGTCCGTGTATCCCTCGACGACGACGGCCCGGCCGGCTTTGGCGATCGCCGCTTTCGCCCGGTCGACCCCGTAGAGGATCTGGCTCTTGTGAAAGAAATCGGTCTCGGCGGTGTTGACGTACTTCGCCCCCTGGTCGGGGCGCATCGCCCGGCCGCCGAAGCCGAGGACGCGGCCGCGGCGGTCGCGGATCGGGAACATGATCCGCTCGCGGAAGCGGTCGTACTCGCCGCCGCTGCGACCGCGCTGGGTGAGCCCGACGCTCCGCATCTCCTCGACGCTGAACCCCGCCTGTTGGCCGCGAACGAGGATCTTGTCCCAGGCGCTGGGCGCGTAGCCGACGCCGAAGGCGCGCAGCACCTCTTCGCGCAGCCCGCGCCCCGCCAGGTAGTCGCGCGCCTTCGCCGCCTCCTCCGACTCCCAGAGGTAGTTGGCGTAGTAGGCGGCAGACCTATCGAGCAACTGCTCCAATCGCCGGCGGCGTTCGCGGCGGCGCTCGGCCTGCGGGTCCTCGCGCTCGCGCTCCAGCTCGACCCCGTAGCGGTCGGCCAGCAGCTCGACTGCCTCGGCAAACCCAACGCCCTCCTTTTCCTCGACGAACTTGATCACGTCGCCGCCGACCCCGCAGCCGAAGCAGTGGTAGAGCTTTTCGGTCGGCTCGACCGAGAACGAAGGCGTCCGCTCGTCATGAAAGGGGCAAAGGCCGACGTAGCGCGCGCCCTGGCGGCGCAGGTCGGTGTGGGCGGAGACGACCTCGACGATGTCGGCTGCCTGCTTGACCCGTTCCAGGCTCTCGTTGGAGATCAGCGCCATTTGTCAGATCCTCGCAGTCCGAGGATGCACGTGACCAAGCAGATCGAGGACGCAGGGAGCGCCGTGTGCTCTGCACACAAGCGACCGAGGACGCCGATATGCGCCGGTCACGTGCATCCTCAGAACCGGGCCTCTTCAGGGACCGTCAGCTCGGTGAACTTGGCGATGCAGAAGCGGTCGGTCATCCCGGCGATGTAGTCGGCGACCCGCTGGCAATCGCTCGCTCCCGGGTCCCAGGTCGGGATCTCCTCGGGGTGCGCGAGGTAGTGCTGAAAGAGGCCGCGCATCGTGCGCTGGACGCGATCATGCTCGCTGCGCGCCTCCGGCCCCAGGTAGACCCGGTCGAACATGAACTTGCGCAGGCGCAGCATCGCCTGACCGACCTCGCGCCCCTGCCTGATCTCCTCCGCTCTTTCGGAGTGCTTGACGATGTCGCGGACGAGGGTGTCGATCCGCTGCGAGCCGGTCGGCCCGAGCAGCTCGATCTCCTCCACCGGCAAGTCATTGGGACGCAGGATGCCGGCGCGCAGGGCGTCGTCGATGTCGTGGTTGATGTAGGCGACGCGGTCGACCAGCTTGACGATCTGGCCCTCCATCGTCGCCGGCCTGCGCGAGCCGGTGTGGTTGAGGATGCCGTCGCGAACCTCCTCGGTCAGGTTCAGCCCCTGGCCGTCGCGCTCGAGCACGTCGACCACCCGCAGCGAGTGCTCGTTGTGGCGGAAGCCGCCGCCGCAGTGCTCGCGCAGCGCTTCGTCGAGGGCCTCCTCGCCGGCGTGGCCGAAGGGCGGATGGCCGAGGTCGTGGCCGAGCCCGATCGCCTCAGTCAGGTCCTCATTCAGCCGCAGAGCCCGGGCGACCGTGCGGGCGATCCCGCAGGCCTCGAGCGTGTGGGTGAGACGGGTGCGGTAATGGTCCCCCTCGGGGGCGACGAAGACCTGGGTCTTGTGCTTCAGACGCCGGAAGGACTTCGAGTGGACGATCCGGTCGCGGTCGCGCTGGAACGGCGTCCGCAGCGGACTATCCGCCTCCTCACGACGCCGGTGCGCTGGGTAGGAGCGGATCGCTTGCGGCGAGAGGAACTCCTCCTCCATCGCGGTGATGCGGTCCTCGAAGGTGGCGGTGGCAGGCACCCAGCGAGTCTAAGCGGCGGCGCGCAACTGCACGTGCGCGTGGTGCTCCAAAGTCTCGCCAACTGCGCGCTCCACCTGGCGCAGCGCTCGCGGCTTCGCCTCCGGCGCCTCGCTAAGCGGCTTCGCCAGCCCCTCGACCATGAACCGGTGCGCTTCCTCGTCGAGTGGAAAGGAGCCTGCTTCGCAGCCGGCGCAGACGACGCCGCCGGCGGCACCGGAGAAGCCGGCCAGGTGCTCGGCCTCGCCGCAGCTGGCGCAGGAGGCGAGCTCGGGGGCGAAACCGGCGACCAGCGCCAGCTTCAGCCGGAAAGAGAGGGCCGCTTCGAGGCTGGCCGCGCGCGGCTCGCTCGGATCGTCCAGCAGCGAGAGGTAGCGGCAGAGCAGGTTGTAGGCGGGCGGGTTGGGCTCGGCCGCGTCGAGCAGCCGCAGGACCGCGTCGCAGGCACGGGCGCCCGCCGTAAGGGCGGCGCCCGAATTCCGCAACCGCGGGTAGCCGTCGACCGTGGTGGCGCTGGTCACCGTCATCAGGTCGCCGCGGCCTTCGTGGAGGAGAAGGTCGAGCCGGAAGAACGGCTCCAAGCGGCCGCCGAACCGGGATCGGGGTTTGCGCGCCCCCTTGGCGATAGCCCCGATCCGGCCGCGGCTCTTGGAGTAGAGGTGGAGGATGCGATCGGCCTCGCCGTAGCGAATGCTGCGCAACACAACCGCCTCCGTCTTGACCGTAGATCCGGCCACGAAATCAACGATGAACGACGGATCGGACGGAAAAGTCAGGTGGCTCGGCGCAATTTGCGCCTTTTCGGGCGCTTCCGCAGCCGCACCTGGCAGCTCGGGCAGAAGTAGGTCGAGCGCCCGCCGACGACGATGCGGACGATCGTCCCGCCGCAGCGCAGGCACTCCTCCCCCTCGCGGGTGTGGACGAGGAACTCGTCCTGCATCGTCCCCTTCTCGCCGCGGGCGTCGCGATAGTCGTCGATCGAGGAGCCGCCAGCGTCGATCCCGGCTTCCAGCGCCGCCACCACCGCATCGCGCAGCGCCTCCAGGTGCTCGGGCTTCATCGATCCGGCCGGCGAGAGCGGGTGCAGCTCAGCCCGGAAGAGCGCCTCGTCGGCGTAGATGTTGCCGACCCCGGCGACGCCGGACTGGTCGAGCAGGAAGGACTTGAGCGGCGCTTTGCGGCCAGCGGCCATCTCCCCGAGCGCCTGCGCGGTGAACTCCGGCGAGAAGGGCTCTACGCCGAGCTTGGCGAAGCGCTCCTCCAACTTCGCGTCCTCGATCAGGAAGGCCTCGCCGAAGCGGCGCGGGTCGGTGAACCAGATCTCGCGACCGTCGTCGAGGACGAAGCGCGCCCGCAGGTGCCGTTCTTCGGTCGAGCGCTCGCTCTCGTACAGGCGCCGCCCCTCAGAAGGATCGAGCATCTCTTCCCCCTCCCGGAGGATCAGGTTGCCGGTCATCCGCAGGTGCATGACCAGCGTCCGCTCGCCGTCGAGGTGCATGAGGATGTACTTGCCACGCCGCCCGAGCCGCTCGATCGTGCCGCCGCCGACCGCCGCCCCCAGCTCCCCCGGCGGCACCGGCCGGGACCAGCGCGGGTCCAGCACTTCCAGCCGCTCGATCTGGTGCCCCTCGACCTCCGGCTCCAACTGCCTGACGACGGTCTCGACCTCGGGCAGCTCCGGCATGCCCCCGTTCTACCGGATGACGTGTCTGACTTGAGCCCCCGTTTAGGGGGCGTGAAGTCAGACACCCCCTGGAGAGTTAGTCGCTGGCGCGGGGGTGGGCGCTGAAGTAGACCTCCTTCAGCCGGTCGCCCGAGAGGTGCGTGTACATCTGCGTGGTCGAGATGTCGGCGTGGCCGAGCATCTCCTGGACGGCGCGCAGGTCGCACCCGCCCGCTAGCAGGTGGGTGGCGAAGCTGTGGCGCAGCGTGTGCGGGCTCATCTTGCCGGCGAGGCCGGCGTCGCGAGCGTGGCGCTGGACGATCTTGTAGAGGCCCTGGCGGGTCAGCGGCCCGCCGCGGAAGTTGACGAAGAGGCGCGCCTCGTGCCGCTCGCCGACCAGCTTCGGCCGGCCGCCGCGCAGGTAGCCGTTGATCGCCGCGATCGCCTGGCGGCCGAGCGGCACCAGCCGCTCCTTCGAGCCCTTGCCGCGGGCGCGCAGCAGCCCCTCGCGAAGGTCGACGTCGCCCAGCTCGAGCCCGATCGTCTCCGAGGCCCGCAGGCCGCACGCGTACATCACCTCGAGCAGGGCGCGGTCGCGCAGCGCCGTCCGCTCACCCCCCTTCGGCGAGGCCAGCAGCTTCTGCACCTCGGAGTAGTTGAGGACGTGCGGCAGTTTCTTCGCGCGCCGTGGCGCGGTCAGCGCCGCGGTCGGGTCGTCGCCGATCAGCTCGTCGCGGCGCAGGTGCTTATAGAAGGAGCGAAGGCAGGCGGCCTTGCGGTGGATCGTCGCCGCCGAGCAGGCCGGTCGCCCCTCCCCCGTCGCCAGCTCGGCGAGGAAGTCGGCGACGTCGGCGCCGGTCGCCTGCAGCGCGTCGCGCTCGTGGGCCGAGAGGTATTCGCCGTACTGCAGCAGGTCGGTGCGGTAGGCGTTCAGCGTGTTGCGGGAGAGGCCGCGCTCCAGCTCCAGGTAGGAGAGGAAATCTAGGACTAGGGACTCGAAGCGTTTGTCGGCGCCGGGTTTTGCCGCAGCACTGGGGGCTTGCGGTTTGATCGCGATGGCCATGACGGGGGATTCGGGTTTGTTTTCGGCAGTCCTTGGGGCGCAAGGGACTGTGCGCTGGGACCGAGAGGGGAGACCCTCCCCAGACACCTCTCGCTATGGCTCGAGGTTGAGTGTCTGGGGAGGGTCTCCCCTCTCGGCTACCCGGTCGGCGAGGAGATGCCCTGCGGCTAGGGCTGCCGAGAAGAACAGCGGGTCGTCTTCCAGGGACCTGCCCATCGTGGTCGTCGGCAGGTTCGCTGCGGCATAGCCGTCTAAGTCGACAGGCACCCGATACACGCGGTGCCTGAAGGCTTCAAGCGCTACCGCAACCTCGTTCTCGCCCTCCGGAACGGCCACATCTACGGGAGCGAGAAGCAGATCCAAAACGGTGCGGGTGTGGTGGCTTAGGCCTCGGTGGCGCTCACGGGGGTCTGATGAGGACAGGCGGGGGGATATCAGGGTTGGGAGGTTGAGGCTGAGGGCGGCGTGGGCATTGTCCAAGGCGGCCATGCCGCCGTGGCCGTAGGCGGTGTCGGAGCCGATGATGCCGGGGCCGGGGCCGACGAGGATCGCGTCCCACTGCAGCTCGTGCGCCGCGGCGTCGAGAGCGCCGACGGTGCTGAGGGCCTCGTGTTCGCCGCCGTAGGCGGGCGCGGCGGTGATGTGGCCGCCGAGCAGACCGCGCTCGCGCAGTTGCTTGACGTCCCGCGAAAGCGAGCCCGGTAGCGCGCCGCCGCCGGTCTGCACATAGCCAACCCGCAGCCCCGGTGCGACCTGCGATGCCGCCCACGCCGCAGGAGCGAGGTGCCCGTGCAGCGGCAGGACTGCCACCGGCACCCCTTCCCTCAGTTCTGTGGTTCCTTTCGGTCGCTCACCGTCCGAAAGGAACCGCGCAACGGGACGCTCCACCGAATCGACCGGGTGCTGGAGCGAGGTGTAGTTGAGCTTCATCACGTGGGCATCACCCTCCACCCCGCCTTCCAAGCCGCGCGTGAGGTTGACGTGGACGACGTCGAAGCCGCCGGAGCCGAGGCTGAGATCCAGCGCCGCCGTGTTGACGACGACCTCGTCGCCCTCATGCATATCGCCAAGCAAGGCCTGGTCGGCCCAGGCCCGGCGACGCTCGCCATCGATCTCCACTTCCAGCGGGTCGGCGGAGACGACGAGCCCGCGCCGCAGCTTCAGGCGACCGCCCACTTACTCGCTCGCCGCAGGCTCCGCCGCCGCGGCGACTATCCGCTCGCAGACCTCGAGCATCTTGTCGAGCGCCCGTGCGGGGACGCGCTCCTCGGAGGTGTGGACGTCGGCGGTGCCGTTAGAGAGGAGGACGCAGTCGAAGCCGTCGCGGCGGAAGACGTTGGCGTCGCTGCCGCCGCCGATCGCCACCCGCTGCGGCTCCAGGCCGGCGGCATTCAGCCCTTGCTCGGCGAGCCCCAACGCCACCGAGTCTTTCGGCACCTTGTAGCCGCGAAAGAGCTCTTCGATCCGTACGTCGACGTCGCAGCCGTGCTCGCTCGCGCCCCAGGCACAGGCGTCGGCGATCTTCCCCGCCACTTCCGCCGCGCGCTCGGCATCGAGGCTGCGCGCCTCGGCGTGGATGCCGCAGTGGCCGGGGACGACGTTGCCGGAGGTCCCGCCCGAGATCAGGCCGACGTTCGCGGTCGTCCCCTCGTCGAGCCTCCCCAGCTCCATCCGCGAGATCGCCGCGGCCGCGGCCGCGATCGCGCTGCTGCCGTCCTCGGGGCGGATTCCCGCATGCGCCTCGACGCCGATGAAGTCGGCGAGAATCTTCTGTTGGGTCGGGGTCGAAACGATCACCTCGCCCACCGCCCCCGCGTGGTCAAGCACGAACCCCGCCTGCGAGCGCAACTGCGAGGCGTCGAACGCCTTCGCCCCCCGCAGCCCCTGCTCCTCAGCGACGGTCAAGACCAGCTCGATCCCGACCGGCGCCGGCCGTTCGACGTGTCGGGCGATCAGCTCCATGAAGACCGCCACCGCCGCCTTGTTGTCGGCGCCGAGGATCGTGTCGCCGCGACTGCGGAAGACACCTTCGTCTTCGACCACCTCGACCTGCCCCCTGTGGGGGACCGTGTCGACGTGGGCGCAGAACATCAGCCAGCCCTCGCCGGTCCCGGCGGACCTGGCGATCAGGTTGCCGGCACCGGCCTGAGCAACCTCGGCCGCATCGTCTTCGGCCACCTCGAGGCCCATTGCGCGCAGCTCAGCCGCCAAGGTGTCGGCGATCTCCCGCTCCTCGCCCGTCGGGCTGCGCACCTCGCAGTACCTGACGAACCGTTCGTGCAGCCTCGAAGCCATCCCGCCCGAAGGCTAACCGGAAGCCGTTAGGCGGAGCGGCGGACGCTGACGTCTTCGCTCTCGACGACGGTCGGCTCGGCGCCGATCTCGGCGGCTACCTCGACCTCGCCGTCTTCGCCAGGCCGCTCGCCCGCCTGCTGCACGGCGGCGCCGACGAACTCGCGGAAGAGCGGCTCGGGCCGGTTGGGCCGCGAGTTGAACTCGGGGTGGTACTGAGAGGCGACGAAGAACGGGTGATCGGGCAACTCGACCATCTCGACCAGCCGCTCGTCGGGCGAGGTGCCGCCGCAGACCAAGCCCTCGTCTTCGAGCCGGCGCCGCAGCTGGTTGTTGACCTCGTAACGGTGACGGTGGCGCTTGTAGATAACCGCCTCGCCGAAGATCTCCCGCGCCCGCGTGCCCTCGTGCAGTTTCACCGGGTCGGCGCCGAGGCGCATCGTCCCGCCCATGTCGGAGACCTCCTTCTGCTCCGGCAGCAGGTCGACGACCGGGTACGGCGTCTCGGGGTCGAACTCGGCGGAGTTGGCGCCGTCCATGCCGGCGACGTGGCGGGCGAACTCGACCACCGCGATCTGCATCCCGAGGCAGATCCCCAGGTAGGGGATCGACTTCTCGCGGGCGATCCGTGCCGCTTCGATCTTGCCCTCGATCCCGCGCTCGCCGAATCCGCCCGGGATCAGGATCCCGTCGCAGCCCTGCAGCTCCTCGGGATCGAAGTTCTCGGAGTCGACCAGCTCGACCTTGACGTTGACCCCGTGGTGGAAGCCGCCGTGCTCGAGCGCCTCGATAACCGACTTGTAGGCGTCGGCGAGCTGGACGTACTTGCCGACCACGGCGATCTTCACCTCGCCGGTGGCGTTGTCGGCCCGCCGCACCATCTCCTCCCACTCGGCCAGGTCCGGCGAGGGGGCCTCCATCCCGAAGTGGTCGAGGACGAGGTCGTCGACTCCCTCGGCGCGGAAGACGAGCGGCACCTTGTAGATGTTGTCGACGTCGTGGGCGGAGATCACCGCGTCGACCGGGAGGCTGGCGAAGAGCGCGATCTTGCCGCGGATCTCGCGGTCGAGCCGGCCTTCGGAGCGGCAGACCAGCGCGTGCGGCTGGATCCCGATCCGGCGCAGCTCGTTGACCGAGTGCTGGGTCGGCTTCGTCTTCAGTTCCCCCGCGTGCCCCACGTAAGGCACCAGGGTCAGGTGGACGAACATCGCCCGCTTCGGCCCAAGGTCGGTGTAGAGCTGGCGGATCGACTCGAGGAACGGCAGCGACTCGATGTCGCCGACGGTCCCGCCGATCTCGGTGATCACGAAGTCGACCGACTGCGACTCGGCGACGATGAGGATTTTCTGCTTGATCTCGTTGGTGATGTGCGGGATCACCTGCACGGTGGCGCCGAGGTAGTCGCCGCGGCGCTCGCGCTTGATCACCGAGTTGTAGACGGCGCCGGCGGTGACGTTGGAGGCGCGGGTGGTGTTCTCGTCGGTGAAGCGCTCGTAGTGGCCGAGGTCGAGGTCGGTCTCCGCCCCGTCCTCGGTGACGAAGACCTCGCCGTGCTGGAACGGGCTCATCGTCCCCGGGTCGACGTTGATGTAGGGGTCGAACTTCTGCAGCTGGACCCGGTAGCCGCGGGAGACGAGAAGGCGGCCGATCGCCGCTGCGGTGATCCCCTTGCCGAGGGCTGAAACGACGCCGCCGGTGACGAAGATGAACCGGGTGTCGCCTTTGCTGGACGGACTCATGCTCTGCCGAGCGAGTCTAGCCAGCGCAGGGGCGGAACCGAATCGATCGTTCGCGAAATAGACCGCAACTCCCCGTAAATCGTCAATGCGGCGACCACCGCCAGCGCCACCAGCCGCCCGTCTTGGCCCAACGTCGTCAGCAGCCACACCCCCGCGACCGCCCCGATCAGGTTGGACCCGGTGTCCCCCAGCATCGCCCGCTCGCCCAGCGTCAGCCAGGCCCCGACCAGGATCGGGCCGGCGAAGATCCCCAGCAGTTCCAGCGGCGCGAAGGTCCAGGCGCCGAGGCAGAGCCCGACCGCGAGCAGCGCCAGCGCCTTCTCCGCCCGTCCCGGCCGCAGGTCGAGCAGGTTGAAGAGGTTGGTGGCGAGGATCAGCAGCGCGACGTCGGCGAGGTAGCGCCACGATTCGAGCCCGCGCCCGGAGACCACGTAAGCCGCCAGCGCCAGCGCCCCGATCGCCTTGATCGCCCCGGTCGAGAGCGACCCGGCCCGCAGCGCCGCCCAGTGCCCGCGCCAGCCGCGGGGCGTCGCCGCCGCCTCGCCGCGTCCCAGCGAATCGTCGAGGAAGCCGAGGAAGGCGATCCCCAGCAGGTAGGGCAGCCACTGCCGCAGGCCGGGCTCGAGCAGGTCGAGGTCGGCGCGGTCATTGAGGACGGCGAGCGGCGCCAGCGTCACCAGCGCCACCGTCGCCAATACCGCCCCGAGCGGGAAGGCGAGCAGCGCCCCCCGGTAGTTCTCCCGCACCAGCCCCGCGTCGCGCAGCCCCCGCGCCCCTGCCGGGACGAGGAAGAGCGAGATCGCGATCGCCAGCGGGAAGCCGACCCAGTGCACCGATCAGCGCCCTTCGGTCAGCAGGTCGGGCAGCAGCCGGTCGGCGCTTCCCTTGACGCCGAAGCTGCCCTCGGCGCCGAGCAGGGTGAAGACCATCGCCAGCCGGCCTGCGGTGAGGTCGACGTCGTCGACGCTGGCGAGGTCGTTGGACTGGAAGAAGGAGACCGAGGAGGGTTCGCTGCTCGTCGCCTCGATGCCGACCGTCGGCGTGCGGGTTGCGGTGATCCCGCTCATCAGCGCCGACTCGAGCTGGTTGGCCTTCCCGCGCTGCACCGGGCCCATGTTTTCCGGCTGGTTGCGGACGACGATCACGCCGTCGAGCGCCCCGAAGGTGCCGCTGGCGCGGGAGAAGAGCTGGCCGCGGACGACTTCCGGCAGGGTGCCGCCGACCACCAGCTGCCGCCCCAGGCCGGTGCCCAGTTCGGTCAGCGCGTCGGGGTTCGCCCGCAGGTCGCGGAACCGCGTCTTCGCCAGGTCGCCGGCGAGCCCGTTGACGTCGACCGGCTCGCGCACCACGCCGACTCCGACCAGCTGCGCCCCGGTCGGGCCGAGCGCGTCCTCGACGTCGGCGGTGAGGCCGCCGGGCAGGCCGCCGAGGGCGACGATCGCGATCCGCCTCCCCTGCAGCCGACCCCGCGTCAGCACGGGGTAGACGCGTTCGGCGAATTCGTCGGAGCGATTCAGCTGCCCGCTCAGTTCGTCAGCACGCGAGCGTGCGTCCTGCAGGTTGCCGACGAGGCTGTGCTCGAGGTCCTTGCGGGTGTTGGTCAGCGCCTTGCCGCCGAACTCGGCGCCGATCAGGATGCCCACCGCGAGCGCGAGGAAGACGGCGATCAGCGAGGCGGCGTGGTAACGGGCGGAGTACCCCATTTGCAGCCGGAAGGCTAGTGGGCCGGGGACCTAGATCCCGAGCTGGATCCGGATCTTCAGCCAGACCAGTTCCCAGACGTCGTTGAGGGCGGGCGAGGTGATGACGAGGATCGTCAGCAGGATCAGGAAGGTGATCGCGAAGAGCGCCAGCGGCGCCAGCGGCGAGTTCGGTTTGTAGAGCCGGCTCACGCCCTTGGCGTCGACCAGGCGCTCGCCGATCCGCAGCCGCGTGAGGAAGGTCGAGGACATGCCGCCGCGCTTGCGGTCGAGGAACTCGACGAGGTTGAAGTGGGCGCCGACGCTGACGATCAGCGCCGCCCCCTTCTCGTGGGCCATCAGCATCGCCACGTCCTCGCTGGTCCCGGCGGCGGGAACGACCTGGTGCGGCAGGCCGGCGGCGAGCAGGCGATCCCGCCCCGGCGCCCGCCCGTCCGGGTAGGCGTGGACGATCAGCTCGGCGCCGCAACACAGCGCAGCGTCGCTGGCCGAGTCCATGTCGCCGAGGATCACGTCGGGCTTCAGCCCCGCCTCCAGCGCACCGTCGGCGCCACCGTCGACGGCGACGACCAGCGGCCGCACGTCGCGGATGTAGGCGCGCAGCGCCTTCAGGTCGCGACGGTGGCGCTCGCCGCGGACGACGATCAGCACGTGGCGGTCGCGGAAGGATGCGCGGGTCGGCGGGAAGGCGATGTTGCCGGTCAGGAGATCGGTCTCTTCGCGGACGTGGGCGACCGTGTTCTCGGCGAATTCCCCCAGCGCTTCGTCGATCCGGTCCCGGTGCTCCTGCATCTGGCGCTCGAGCTCGGCGACGCGGAGGACCCGGCCGCGCCCGATCTCCTCCTCCCCGGCGTAGATCGCATCGCCGGCGATCCGCACCCTGTCGCCGTCTTTGAGGCGATCGAACAGGTCCAGCTCGGGGGCGTCGACGAGGCAGATCCCGGCCCGGGCCAGCATCAGCGGCCCGGCATTGGGATAGCGCCCCGAGGAGGAAGGCGCGGCGTTCAGGACCGCCACCACCCCACTTTCGATCAGCTCCTCGGCGGCTATCCGGTCGATGTCCATGTGGTCGATGACCGCGACCTCCCCTGGGCGCAGCCGCTTGACCAGGTGCTTCGTCCGCTCCCCCAGACGGGCGGTTCCTTCGACCGGCGCATCCGCCCGCGCGCCGTTCCTGCGCCCGAGCAGGGCGGGAAGGCGACGACGACTGGCGGTGGCCACCGATCCAGATTAGGCGAACAGACCGGCCCCTGACAACGCATCCGGTTCTCGACACAGCGGGCTGTGCTGGAAATCGGATGCGATGCGGAGGGCGCTCAGGCCGCGGCGAGCAGCTCGCGAGCGTGCTGGGTGGCGACCTTGTCCGAGTCGGTGCCGCCGAGCATGCGCCGGATCTCCTCGACGACTCCCTCGCCTTCGAGTCGCTCGACCCGGGCGACGGCCTGCTCGCCACCGAGGTCCTTTTCGAGCCGGAAGTGGGCGTCGGCGAGAGAGGCGACCTGCGGCAGGTGGGTGATGCAAATGACCTGCCGCTCCCGCCCGAGCGCCCGCAGCCGCTCGCCGACGACGCGGGCGGTGTTGCCGCCGATCCCGGCGTCGATCTCGTCGAAGACCATCGTTCCGGCGCTCCCCGCCTGCCCGAGGCCGCTAAGCGCCAGCATCACCCGCGAGAGCTCTCCGCCCGAGGCGGCGTCCCGCAGCGGCGCCGGCTCGATCCCCGGATTGGGCGCGACCCGCAGCTCGACCGTCTCCCGGCCGGAGGCGCCGTAGCCATCCGGGTGGGGCTCGAGCACGACCTGCAGGGTGGCCCCCACCATCGAAAGTTGCTCGAGCTCGGCGGCGACGCGCTCCTGCAGTGGCTCGACTGCGGCTTCGCGGCCGGCGCTCAGCTTCTCGCCGAGCTCCGCCCGCCGCGCTTCGGCCTCGGCCAGCGATGCCTCGGCCTCGGCCGTCCGCTCCTCGGCCCCCTCCAGCCGGGCGATCTCCTCGCGGCAGCGCTCGGCGTGGGCAAGCACCGACTCGACGCTGCCGCCGTGCTTGCGCTCGAGCCGGTCGATCGCCTCCAGCCTCTCCTCGATCGCCAGCAGTGCTCCGGGGTCAGCCTCGATGCCCTCGGCATAGTCCCGCAACTCGGAGGCGACGTCGCCGAGCTCCACCGCCAGCGAGGCGACCCGCTCGGCGATCGCATCGAGAGATGCGTCCAGCCCAGCCGCGCCCTGCAGCGCCGCTTCCGCCTGCGCCAGCGCCGCCGTCGCCCCGCCGCCGTCCTCTTCTGCGCCAGACAGACCGGCATGAGCAGCCCCAGCCGCTTCTCGCAGGCCCTCGGCGTGGCGCAGGCGCTCGCGCTCGCCGGCGATCTGCTCGCGCTCCTCGGGCACCGGCGCCACCGCCTCGATCTCCGAAAGCTCGTAGCGGTAGAGGTCGAGATCGCGCTCACGCGACCCCTCGCGCTCCCGCAGCTCAGTTAGCTCGGCGGCGAGACGTCCGACTTCGCGATGCGCCTCTCGATAGGAGCGCCGCACCTCCAGGTGCTCGCCCCCCGCGAAGCCGTCGAGGATCTCCAGCTGCGCCGAGGAGATCGTCAGCTTCCGGTGCTCGTGCTGGCCGTAGAAAGCGAGCAGGCGCCCGCCCAGCAATTTCAGGTCGGCCGCAGTCGCCGCCCGGCCGGCGACGAAGGCGCTGGTGCGGCCGCTCGCCGACACCCGCCGTCCCAGCACCACCTCCTCGGCACCTTCGGGCAGCCGCTCGGCCAGCTCGGCGAGCTCGGGCTCGTCCAGCAGTCCCTCCGGCAGGTCGAAGACCCCCTCGACCCACGCCTCCGACGCGCCGGGACGAACGATCTGCGCCTTTGCCTTCCCGCCCATCAGCAGGTCGAGCGAATGCGCGAGCACCGTCTTCCCCGCCCCCGTCTCGCCGGTGATCGCATTCAGCCCCTCGCCCAGCCGCAACTCCGCCCTCTCGATCAGAAGCAGGTTCTCGATCCGCAGCTCACGCAGCATGGGGTCTGTGTAGCAACGGAAGCGGACCGACCTGCGGTGTTTCCCCGCAGGTTGCGGCTAAGCGAGAGAAATGGCAGCGATGACGGCGGCGACCAAGCTCGCTGCGATGCTCGAGAACACGGTGACGAAACCGATGATCATCGTCCGCTGCATCGATTCGAAGCCCTCTTTCATGTCCGTCCGTAGTGCGTGGATATCGGCTTCCACCCGGTCGAATCGCTTGTCGACTTGTTCGAACCTCTGATCGACCTGGTCGAAACGTTTATCCACCTGATCGAAGCGCTGGTTGACGGTTTCCGTGAAGTCGTCGAGCCGCGCGTCCGTCCAGTCTTCCCTTGCCATGACTGCCATGAATGCAAGCATACGGAATCAATTGTCTACAGAGGCGCGCACAAAGTAAATCTTCGGCGCCGCCTTTGGAACGAAAGCGTGACTAACCGCCCCCCGGCTCGTTGGGACCGCCGGTCGGCTGGACGAAGTCCTCGGATCTGACCAGCCAGAAGCCGAGGACGGCGCCGACGAAGCAGACGATCGCGCCGATCACGAGGATTGAGTTCATGCCGCTGACGAAGGCGACGTCGGCGGCGTGCACCGCGCTGCCGTGGAAACCCAATTCGGACGCAGCGCGAGACCCGCCCGAGGCGACAGCCTCGCCGAGCCCCGCGGGGACTTTCGAGAGTTCCTGACTCAGGCTCGAGTCGATTTCTCCCTGGAACACCGCACCGAGGCCGGCGACGCCGGTGGCGATCCCGACCTGGCGGAAGGTCGTGTTGATCCCCGAGCCCATCCCAGATTTCTCCACCGGCACGACCGCGATCGCGGCCTGACCGATCCCGGGGTTGGTGGTGCCGATGCCGATGCCGGCGATGACGAAGCCCACCAGCAGCGTGGTCCATTCGGAACTGGGGGTGATGCCGTGCATCAGCAGCAGCCCGATCCCGACCAGAGTCAGCCCGCACCCAAGCAGGATCCGGATCGGCACCCGGTGCGAGAGCGAGCCGGAGATCGGCGCGACGACGAAGCCGAGGACGGTCAGCGGGAGGAAGCGCAGCCCCGCCTCGAGCGGTGAGAAGTCGAGGACCCCCTGCATATAGATGGTGATGTAGAGGAACATCGCGAACATCCCGGCCGAGAGCGCGAAGGCGACGGCGGAGACGCCGTTGAAGGCCGGCTTGCGAAAGAGCGTCAGGTCGAGCATCGGGTGGGCCGTGCGCCGCTCGATCGCGAGGAAGACCGCGAGCAGGACGACGGCGCCGATCAGGCAGCTGAGGATCAGCGCGCTGCCCCACCCTTCCGGATTGCCCCGGATCAGGCCGAAGATCAGCAGGAAGAGGGCGGCCGAGAAGGTGATGAGACCGGGCACGTCGACGGGCTCGGGGTCCTGAGCGAAGACGTTGACGATCTTGCGCTCGGTCAGGACCATCGCGGTGATCCCGATCGGGACGTTGACGAAGAAGATCCACTCCCAGCCGAAGTTCTCGGTGATGACGCCGCCGATCAGCGGCCCGACGGCGACCGCGCCGCCCACCGTCGCCCCCCAGACGCCGAAGGCCATCGCCCGGTCTTTGCCGTGGAACTCCTGGCCGATCAGGGCGAGCGAGGTGGCGAACATCCCGGCCCCGCCGATCCCCTGCAGCCCGCGGGCCAGGTTCAGCAGGGTCGGGTCGCTGGAGATGCCGCAGAGGAACGAGGCGAGGGTGAAGATGCCGAAACCAATCGTGAAGACCCGCCGGCGGCCGAGCCGGTCGCCCAGCGAGCCCGCGGTCAGCAGGAACGCCGCCAGCATCAGCGAGTAGGCGTCAACCACCCACTGCAAGCTGGACAGGCTCGCGTTCAGTTCGCGCTGGATGTCCGGCAGGGCGACGTTGACGATGGTGACGTCGAGCAGCAGCATGAACGTCGCGACCGAGACCAGCAGCAGGGTCCACCATTTGCGCTCCATCGGGCGCACCCTAAACAACTCACTTCGTCGGCTTTTCGGAACGGCCTCAGACAGCCAAGTGGCCGAACTTCTCGCGGATGCGCTGATAGAAGCTGGTTCCAGGCAACTGCGCCAGGGTGCTGACCGAGTCGAGGAAGCGGACTTCGAGCTCGGCGCCCGGCGAGAGGTCGGCGATCTTGCCGCCGTCGACCGCCACCTCGACCGGCTCGCGTTCGGGCGCGTTGTCGACGTGGAGGACGTCTTCGGGAGCGACCACCAGCGCCCGCGCGGTCAGCGAGTGCGGCGAGATGTAGCTGACGACGTAGCCCTTCACGCCCCAGGCGAGGATCGGCCCCTGGTTGGCGAGGTTGTACCCGGTCGAGCCGACGGGGGTGGCGGCGACGAGGCCGTCGCAGCGGACGTGGCCGACCTCTTTGCCGGCGATCCGGTAGCTGAGCTCGGCGACGCGGTCGTGAGGGCGGCGGGCGAGCGTGATGTCGTTCAGCCCGACCTCCCGGACGCCGTCGCAACTCACCTCGAGGCCCGGCAGGGAGACGATCTCGATGTCGCCGTCCAGCGCCCGGCGGATTCCCTCGCGGGCTTCGCCGCGCTCGACCGCGGCGAGGAAGCCGACGGTCCCGAAGTTGACCCCGAAGACGGGGACTTCGGTGTGGGCATAACGGCGCAGCGCGTGGAGGATCGAGCCATCGCCGCCAAGGACTAGGCAGATCTCCGGCACCGTGTGTTCGGCGGTGACGTCGACTCCCTCGGCGGCGCTGCCGTGCTTTTCCAGCTCGTCCTCGCTGGCGGCAAGGCGCCATCCCATCTCGTGGGCGACTTCGGCGGCGACCTTCACCGCTTCGGAGGCCGACGGCGGGTGCGAGTGGGTGATCAGCGCCGCGGTCTTCACTCGTCCTCCTCGACGACGGCGGAGGCAGCGGCCTCCAGGTCCTCGACTTCGGGACCGGGCCCGCCGCACCAAACGAAGGTCTCGCGATTGCCCTTCGGCCCGGGCAGGCCGGAGGAGGCGAAGCCGCGCACCGGCAGTCCCAGTTCGCGGACGGCCTCGGCGACTCTGACGACTGCTTCGCGACGATCATCCAGGTCGCGCACCACGCCGCGCCCCACCCGGTCCTTGCCGAGCTCGAACTGCGGCTTCACCATGGCCAGGATTTCGCCTCCGGGCTCTAGGCAGCGGGCGGCGGCGGGCAGGACCTTGGTCAGCGAGATGAAGGAGACGTCGACGGTCGCCAGCGAGGGGGCGAACGGCAGGTCCGCCGGCGTCAGCTCGCGGGCGTTGAGACGCTCGATCACGTGCACGCGCGGGTCCTCGCGCAGGCGCACGTCGAGCTGGCCGTAGGCGACGTCGGCGGCGATCACCCGCGAGGCGCCGCGCTGCAGCAAGCAGTCGGTGAAGCCGCCGGTGGAGGCGCCGACGTCGAGGCAGTCGCGACCGGAGACGTCGATCCCCAGCGTCTCCAGCGCGTTCTCGAGCTTGACCCCGCCGCGGGAGACGAAGCGCTTGCCCGCGGCGACGATCAGCGGCGCGTCGGGCTCGACCAGCTGGCTCGGCCGCAGCGCCACTGGCCCGTCCTCGCCGACCCGCACTTCCCCCGCGCGAACCGCCCCGGCTGCCGCCGAGCGCGACGGGAAAAGGCCGCGATCGGCCAGCACCGCGTCTATCCGGAGCTTCTTCACCGCCCGAAAGCTACCGCCGCCCCTCGCAAGCTGCGCGATTTAGGGCGAGCTGAGAGACAGATGCAACATTTCCTTGACAACTTTGCCCGCGCAATCCGCTCTTCTAGAGCAAATTGGGGGCCAAGAACCCGCAGAATCCGTGACTTGCAGGGGTTCTGTGACCCCACTCACACACAATTCGCACATACGTTCGTACGCTGTTCAAGGATTCGCAAGAGGAAACCGACAAAGGACCACCGACAAAGACTTCTTGGCTGAGCCCCGCGTCGACATTCGCCTCGCTGCTTCCCACAGCGACGCTCTCGACACAAACCGGACTCACCTACCTCCCACGGATCCACACATATATAGAGATACATATCTCTCCTCCCTGTAGTAACCCCAGAAGCGCCCCTCCTCCCCGGAGGGGCGTTTTCTGTTGTGGCGGCTCTAGGCGGAAGCGCTGGGCTGGACGCCGAAGGCAAGGTGGGAGATCACGGCCAGGCCCTCGGTGGAGCCCGGCCACATCTCCGCCAGTTGGGCGGCGTCGAGACCGCGGAGGGCGAAGCGAAGTGCCAGGGCGGCGATGATCGCGTCGTCCAGATAGCCGACGACCGGGATGAAGTCGGGAACGAGATCGAAGGGCAGGGCGAGGTAGGCGAGCAACGCCCCCAACGCCAGCTTGCGCGAGCGCGGCACCTGGGGATCCCCCAACAGGCGGCGGACGAGGATCAGGACGTCGGGGAGGAAGGTGGCAAGGGAGCGGAGCACTTCAGCCCCCATCATGATGCCGACGCCTTAGCCTCCGCGGATGCTCCCGGTCTTCGACGGTCACAACGACGCGCTGACGCGTGAGGACCACGCGGACTTGGTCGAGGGCCGGAAGGGTGGGCACCTGGACCTGCCGCGGATGCGGGAGGGCGGCATGAGGGGTGGGATCTTTGCCGTCTTCACTCCCTCGCCGGAAGACGACTCCGGCGGGCGCCGGTTCGGCGGCAAGGGCCACCGGGAGGCGCTGGCAAAACCGGTTGAGCACGGGACCGCCGCCGCCCATGCCACCGCGGCGGCCGGCCGGCTGTTGCGCCTCGAGCGCGAGGGTCACGTCAGGGTGGCGCGGGTGGCAGAGGACCTCGACGCCGCCCATGCCGATCCCTCTTCTCCCCCGGCTGCCGTCCTCCACCTCGAGGGCGCGGAGGCGATCGACCCGGAACTGGAGGCACTCGACCAGTGGCATGCGGCGGGGCTGCGGTCGCTGGGGCCGGTCTGGAGCCGGGCCAACGCCTTCGCCCACGGCGTGCCCTTCGTCTTCCCCTCCACTCCGGACGTCGGACCCGGGCTGACCGACGCCGGCAAGGCGCTCGTCAGCCGCTGCGCCGACCTCGGCATCCTCGTCGACCTCAGCCACCTGAACGAAGCGGGCTTCTGGGACGTCGCTCGCCTGGAAGCCGGCCCGCTGGTCGCGAGCCACTCCGGCGCCCACGCCATCTGCCCCGCCTCCCGCAACCTCACCGACGCCCAGCTCGAGGCGATCGGCGAGAGCGGCGGGCTCGTCGGGATCGTCTTCGCCACCGTCTTCCTGCGGCCGGACTTCGGCGACGACGGGGACACGCCGCTGGCCCTGATCGCCGAGCACGCGCGCTATGTCGCAGACCGGATCGGCCCCGAGCACGTTGCGCTCGGATCGGACTTCGACGGCGCGACCATCCCGGCAGAGCTCGGCGACGTCGCCGGCCTGCCGAAGCTCCTGGAGGCCCTCCGGGTCGCCGGCTTCGACGAGGACGAGCTCGAAGCCGTCTGCTGGCACAACTGGCGCCGGGTCCTCGACGCCTGGTGGAGGTGAATATGGCGGTGCTCACCGTCCTGCTAGGTTCGGGCTACCAGTCAAAGCCCTAGATGAGCCCCGCCAAGGGTGAGTCTAGACCGAAGTCGGCCGCAATGCGACACCGATCAGTGCAACCATGGGTTGCGGCTTTTCAAAAGAGGCGGCGCCACCTCTCGTTCGGGGAGGGGCTCGCCTCTTGCGCCATTCGTCCTGTCTAATCGATTTTCGTGATGCGCGGAGGATTTAGGTCTGATAGTCCTCTAGTACTCGGACGTTCACGTCCGTCTGCCGGGGAGCTGCGGGGAGCAGACGCGGCAGGAATCCAACAAAGGAGAAATACCAGTCATGAGACGATTCGCTCTCGCTGCGGCGTTGGTCGCTGCAGTGCTGGCGCTGCCCGCTTCGGCGGCTTCGGCGGCGCCTCACAGTCCGACAGGGGAATACGCCGTGTTCAGCGATTGCCCGCTGAGCAGGCCGAACATCTTCCTCTGCCTCTACTCGAAGACCTCGGGGGGCACCTTCACCATCGGCAGCAAAGCCGTTCCGGTGAAAAACCCCGTGACCCTGCAGGGAGCCCTCGAACCCACCGAAGCCGGGCTCGTGTTCCAAGGCGCCGAGGACGGCAACACCCTCAGCAAAACCCCCCAGCCCGTGCCGGGTGGCCTGCTGGGCGTGACCGCGCCGAGCTGGTGGCCGACGCTGCTGAAGGAACTGTTCAACGAAACGATCAACAACGGCTTTACCGGCGTCACCGCGACCGTCGAACTGGCGGCTCCGGCGACGGCGGTCAAAGTCAACCTGGAAAACCTGCTGTTCGGCTTCGCGGGCCCGGCGATAACCCTGCCGGTCAAGGTCAAGCTGAGCAACCCGTTCCTGGGGAGCAACTGCTACATCGGGTCCAACTCGAACCCGATCGTGATCCCGTTCACCACGGGGACGACCTCACCGCCTCCGCCGAACACGCCGATCACCGGGTCGCCGGGCACCTTCTCGGTCAACCCGGCTGAAGACATCCTGACCAGCAGCAACAACAAACTGGTCGAAAACGCGTTTGCGGCACCCGGAGCCAACGGCTGCGGCGGCATCCTCTTCTCGTGGGCCGTCGACCCGTTCGTCAACTCGATCGTCGGCATCCCGTCTCCGGCGGGCACCAACACCGCGATCCTGGAAGGCACCACGCAGTCCGGCGTTGCCGAAAGCGTTCGCAACAGCGAACCCTGAACTGCAGCGACGAGAAGCACGAGGCGCCCGCTTTCGAGCGGGCGCCTTCTCTTGCCTGCGGGCACGCCGGGCCTGGCCGTTCGCGGGCGCGCCTCGCGCCCCAGCCTATGAGGCGGGCGCGAGAGATCCGATTCCCCAAGCGGATCCACACATATAGAGCGCGTCTCTCCTCCCCTTGGTGACTTCCCCCAGAAGCGCGTGGCTATTGCCTGCTTCGTCTCACCGGAGAGACTGGCGCAGGCTATTCGATTGCGCCATTTGAATCAATCCTCAAAATTGATTAGGTCAGCGCTGGCTGTGCACTTGAGGTAGTCGCGAGCACCCGATCCGCGACCGACTCTCCCGTCAAGCCCACCTCGGCACGCAGCAGCGCCGGCTTGCCGTGGGTGACGTAGCGGCCGGGGAGGCCGATCCGCAGCACCCGGGCCCTCTCCCCCGGGCTCTCGGCGAAGGCGTCCTCGAGGTGCTCGAGCACCGCCGAGCCGAAGCCGCCGGGGAGCACGTTCTCCTCGATCGTCACCAGCAGCTCGTGGTCGCGTGCCAGCCGTTCGGCCAGCTCACCGTCGATCGGCTTGGCGAAGCGGGCGTCGGCGACGGTCGCCTTCAGCCCGTGCTTGGCGAGGATTTCGGCCGCTTCGCGGGCGACGGTGACGCCGTAGCCGTAGCCGAGCAGCGCCACCCGCTCGCCCTCGGCCAGGACCTCTCCCTTGCCGATCGGAAGCAGCTCCGGTGCGCCCGGCAGCGCGGCCCCCTCAGCCGCGCCGCGCGGGTAGCGCAGCGCCGCCGGCCCGTCGTGGGAGATCGCGGTGTGGAGCATGTGGACCAGCATCGCCTCGTCGCGGGGCGCCATCACGACCACGTTCGGGATCGGGCGGAAGTAGGAGACGTCGAAGGCGCCGTGGTGGGTCGGCCCGTCGTCGCCGACGAGGCCGGCGCGGTCCATCGCGAAGGTCACGTCGAGGTTCTGCAGGCAGACGTCGTGGACGATCTGGTCGTAGGCGCGCTGCAGGAAAGTCGAGTAGATCGCGCAGACCGGCTTCGCCCCCTGCAGCGCCAGTCCCGAGGCCAGCAGCACCGCGTTCTGCTCGGCGATGCCGACGTCGTAGTACTGCCCGGGCAACTCGTCGCATAGCTGCTGCAGGCCGGTCCCCCCCGCCATCGCCGCGGTGATCCCGACCACCCGCTCGTCGCGCCTGGCCTCGTCGACCATCGCCTGGGCGAAGACCTTCGTGTACTGGGGCGGGGCGCTCGCCGCCGGCGGCTTCTCGAGCAGCTCGATCCCCTCCGGCGAGTCGGTTTCGGTGACGGGAACGGGCCTGGCCTCTTTCACCTCGTCGGCGGGGCGCCCTTCGACGATCGAGTGCGGCTTCGCTGCGTGCCACTCCTCCATCGACTCCAGGCCGCCTTCCTCGGCGGGCGTGAAGCCCTTGCCCTTGACGGTGTGGATGTGGACGATCACCGGGCGATCGGCCGCGAAGGCCTCCTGCAGCGCCGCGCGCAGCGCGTGCACGTCGTGGCCGTCGATCACGCCCATGTAGGCGAGGTCGAGCTCCTCGAAGAAGAGCCCCGGTGCCCAGTAGGCCTTGATCGCCGACTTGATCTCCGGGCCCAGCCGCTCGATCCGTTTGCCGAGGCCGAGCGGCAGCTTCGTCAGCCGGTCCTCGACCCCCTCGCGGGCGTGCCAGAGGCGCGGGTTGAGGCGGATGCGGTTGAAGTAGCGAGAGAGGGCGCCGACGTTGGGCGAGATCGACATCCCGTTGTCGTTGAGGACGATGACGATCGGCGTCTGCAGGCCGCCGGCCGCGTGCAGGGCCTCGTAGGCGACGCCGCCGGTCAGGGCGCCGTCGCCGATCACCGCGGCGACCCTGCCGTCGGGACCGATCCCCTTGCGCATCGCCTCCTTGAGGCCGACCGCGTAGCCGATCGAGGTCGAAGCGTGACCGGCGCCCATGATGTCGTGCTCAGACTCGAAGATCGAGCAGAAGGGGGCGAGCCCGTCGTACTGGCGGATCGTCGGCAGCCGGTCGCGGCGGCCGGTGAGGATCTTGTGCGGATACGCCTGGTGGCCGACGTCCCAGAGCACCTTGTCGCGGGGCGAGTCGAGCAGGCTGTGGAGGGCGACCGCGAGCTCGCAGGTGCCGAGGTTGGCGCCGAAGTGGCCGCCGATCTCACCGATCGTGTCGATGATGTACGTGCGCATCTCCTGCGCCACCTGCTGCAGCTGCTCGTCGTCGAGCTCGTGCAGGTCCGCCGGGCCGTCGATCCTCGGCAGTAGCGGCTCCTTCATCTGGTCTTCGTGGTCCTCGGTGCCCTGGGTGGGGGGCTGTTCGCTCATTCGTTCCTCGTGAAGATGTAGTCGGCGACGCGCCTCAGGTCTTCCGTCTTGCCGGTGGCTTCGGCCAGCGCCGCGGTCGCCTTCTCGTGGGATTCGGTGGCCAGCTCGCGTGCCTGGTCCAGCCCGAAAAGGCTGACGTAGGTGAGTTTGCCATGTCTCTCGTCGCTTCCATGGGGCTTGCCGAGCTGCTCGTCAGACTCGGTCACGTCGAGAATGTCGTCGACGATCTGGAACAGCACGCCCAGCTCGTCTGCAAAACGCCGGTAGGGCATTCTCTCACTTTCCGGCAGACCCTCAAGCAAGAGAATGACGCCGACGCTGGCGGCAATCAAGCGGCCGGTCTTCAGCGCGTGCAGGGCACGCAGGCCCTCGGCGTCGGCAGTCGCTTCCACGACGTCGACGTACTGGCCGCCGACCATGCCGTCGACGCCGGTCGCAGCGGCCAGCTCGCGCAAGCCGGCCAGCACCCGCGCCGGATCCCCCGGCTGCTCGCAGAAGAGCCGAATCGCCTCGGCAAAGAGGCCGTCGCCGGCGAGGATCGCCACGTCCTCGCCGAACTTGACGTGAGAGGTCGGCAGCCCGCGCCGCAGCTCGTCGTCGTCCATCGCCGGCAGGTCGTCGTGGATCAGCGAGTAGGTGTGGATCAGCTCGATCGAGCAGGCGACCGGGAGGAAGCGCTCGGGCTCGGCGCCGAGGGCGCGAGCGGTGGCGAGGGCGAGCACGGGCCGCACCCGCTTGCCGCCGGCCAGAAGCGAGTAGCGCATCGCCTTCTCGAGCCCGGCCGTTGGCGCCGCGGCGGAGAACCGGAGCCGCTCCAAGGCCTCCTCAACAAGGGCACGAAGGTCGTCCGGGTAGTTCATGCGTTCCGTGGTTCCTTTCGGTCGCTCAGCGTCCGCAAGGAACCGCGCAAATCGCCGCTCACTCGGCGGAAGCCTGCTGGCGCGCCTCGCGGTTGGCCTCCTCGACCGCCTCGGCGGAGAGGTCGGCCGCCTCGGAGGCGAGCTGGGCGGCGCGCTCGTCGCTGACCTCGTCGCTCTCCAGTTCGGCGGTGATCTGGCGCAGCCGCTCGCTGATTTCCCGCAGGCGCACGTTCATGCAGCCTTCTCCCGCTCGCGCACGACCGCGCCGAGGATGCCGTTGACGAAGCCCGGCGCCTCGGCCCCGCAGTACTCCTTCGCCAGCTCGACCGCCTCGTCGATCGCGACCTCCGCCGGCGTGTCCATGAATTCCATCTCGTAGAGGGCAGCTCTCATCACGTTCATGTCCAGGGGGGCGATCCGGTCGACGGTCCAGCCCTTCGCATGGGCGGCGATGATGTCATCGAGCTCTTCGCGATGCTCGTCGACCCCCTCGGCCAGCTCCCGCGTCAGCGGCCGCGCCTCCGCCAGCAGCTCCTCCAATGGTCGCCCGGTGACGTCCCGCTGGTAGTTGGCGAAGACGGCGTCGCGCCGCTGGTCGGACCTACGCATAAGGGCATTCTGTCAGCGCCCGGCCCCGAACTGCATCAGATTCTGGGCCTATAACAACCAAAATTTGATGCAGTTCGCGGGGCGTGGCTAGCTAGGCGCGCGAGACGTACTCGCCGCTGCGAGTGTCGACCCGGACGGTGTCGCCCTCTTCGATGAACAGCGGCACCTGGACGACCACGCCGGACTCCAGCGTCGCCGGCTTGTTGCCGCCGCCGGAGGCGGTGTCGCCTTTGAGGCCGGGATCGGTCTGGGTGACCTTCATCTCGATCGCGCTCGGCACCTGCACGTCGCTGGGTTTCTCGTCGACGAAGAGCACGTCGACCTCGTCGTTCGCCAGCACCCATTTCATCGAGTCCCCCAGCGACTCCTTGGGGATTTCGATCTGGTCGTAGTCGGTCGTGTCCATGAAGACCGCCGCCTCGCCCGAGTCGTAGAGGTACTGCATCTTTTTCGATTCGGTGCGGACCGGGCGGAACTTCTCCCCCGCCCTGAAGGTTTTGTCGATCACCGAGCCGTCCTCGATCCGGCGCAGTTTCGTCCGCACGAACGCCCCGCCCTTGCCCGGCTTGACGTGCTGGAACTCGATGATCTTCCAGATCTTGCCGTCGATCTCGATATGGGTGCCGTTCTTGAATTGGTTGGTGCTGATCGTCATCGGCGGCGAATCCTAAAGAGTGGCCTCAGCCGGCGGCGGCGAGGCGCTGGATGGCTTCCTCGGGGTCGGGGAAGACCTCGCCGCGGACGAAGAGGCCGTCGCGGAGGTCCCAGATCCAGGCGACCGGGACGTCGTGGATGCCGAGGGGACGGCTGCGGGCGTAGACCCTGCCGCGCACGAGCAGCGAGCCGCCGCGGCGCTCGGCCACCTTCGGGGTGATCAGCAGCTCGTCCCAGACGCTTTCGACGTCGCTCAGGTACTCCTGCAGGCCCTCGGGCCCGACGTAGGGGGCGGTACGGCCGAGCTGCTCGGCGGTTCCCGTGGGGAAGAAACCCATCCCGGGATCGCAGAGCGCCGTGATCTCCTCGGAATCGCGCCGGTTGAAAGCGGCGTAGAGGCGTTCGACCAGCGCCTGCTCGGCCTCGGAGGCAGGCTCCCCCTCGATGGAGGCGGGAGCAAGGGCGACGATCGCGGCGTCGTCCTCGAGCGCGCCGCCGGTGAATTCGTGCAGCGCCCCCTCGATCCGCTGCGCCGCCCGCGCCGGGCTCGTCATCCCGGCCACCTCGGCGCGCAGGCGCTCCTCGCCGAAGCGGCCCTCGCTGCCGAGCGCCTCGGTGACCCCGTCGGTGACGACGACCAGCTGCTGCCCCGGCTCGACTGTGGTCGCCTCCGCCTTCCAGGCGTCCTCAGCGAAGGCGCCGAGGACCGGCGCCGGCTCGCTGACCTCGACCACCGAGTCGCCGTCGACCAGCAGCGGCGGCAGGTGCCCGGCCAGCGCGAGCTGCAACGGCTTGCGCGGATCGTCGGAGACGGCCATCGCGGCGACGCTGCAAAGGGCGGTCCCCTGCCGCGCCAGCAGCTCGCGGTTGAGCGTCTTCAAGGCGACGACCGGATCGCCGGTGAGGGCCGCCGCGGTCCGTAGCGTGTAGCGGGCATGGGCGGTGACCGCCGCCGCGTGGGCGCCGCGGCCGGTGACGTCGCCGATCACCACCATCCAGCCCCCGGCGATGCGGAAGGCGTCGTAGAAGTCGCCGCCGATCTCGTTCTCGGCCCCGGCGGGCCGGTAGGTCGCTGCCACCGACCAGCCGGGGATGTGCGGCAGGGGCGGCGGCAGCAGGCCGCGCTGCAGCGTCTCGGCGATCTCCGCCTTTTCCCGCTCGCTGCGCTCCAGCACCGAGAAGAGGCCGGCGTTGTCGAGCGCCAGCGCCACCCGGCCCGCCAGCACGCTGGCGAAGTTGACGTCGGACGAGCGCAGGTGGCGGCCGGAGTGGCTGACGCCGTAGGTGAGCAGGCCAGTCGGCCGGCCGCGGGCCCGCAGTTCGACCGTGATCCCCGAGCGGATCCGCATGCTGCGCAGGAACTCGAAGTCCTCCTCGTCCTCGGCGACGCCCCGCAGGTCCGCCTCCCCCACGTACTCGAAGAAGCGCGGCTCCTGTCGCTCGTGGGTGGCGGCCGTCGCCATCCGCTCCTGCAGGGCGGGCGTGCGGGCGGCCAGCTTGGCCTGAATCTCTTCCGCGTCGGGGCCGCTCACCCGGGTGGCGGCGCGGCGGACGTGATCGTCCTCGATTACGTCGATCGTGCAGAAGTCGCCCAGCTCGGGGACGATGATCGCGGTGATCGCGTCGAGGGTCTCCTCCAGCGAGCTGCCGCCGTCGGCGACGCGGGCGATTTCGTCGAGGACCTGAAAGCGGCGGTTGACCCGCCGCACCTGCACGACCGAGAGGGAGGTGACGACTACGGAAACCACCACCACTGCCAGGGCGATGGCCGCGGCGGAGATCATTCGCTGCCCGTGCTGGTGGTCAGGTTCGAGGCGGCGCCGCCGGTGAGGACGCGGCGGGTCAGCGACGGGAAGAGGATGCGAGCGATCGCCGCGAGGGCGTAGGGGCGCGGGACGTAGCGCTCGGGCTTTCGCCCGAGGCCGCACTCGAAGATCGCCTCGGCGACCTTCTCGGGCCTGGAGACGATCCAGCGGGTGAGCGCTTTTTCGCGCAGCTCGGTGGCGGGAAAGCCCTCGGTGCGGATGAAGCCCGGCAGCACCAAGCCGACGTGCACGCCGTGCGGCTTCTCCTCCGCATATAGCGAATCCGACCAGCCGATCAGGGCGAACTTGCTGGCGCTGTAGGCGCCGGTGCGGGCGCGGGAGACGCGGCCGGCGGTGCTGGCGACGTTGACGACCGCGCTCGGGGCCGAAGCCCGCAGCAGCGGCAACAGCGCATCAGTGAGGCGCACCACTGCGTCGAAGTTGAGCTCCATGTGGCGATGGACGTTGGCGTAGCCGCCCTCGGCGAAGTTGGCGCGCCAGGCCGCCCCGGCGTTGTTGACGAGCAGGTGCAGAGCGCCGCCGTGCTCGGTCTCGAGGTGCTCCCGGATCCGCTGCGGAGCCCCCTCGTCGGTGAGGTCGACGGCCACATAGGTCGCGCGGCAAGGCAGCGACTCAGCCAGTTTGCGCAGCAGCTCCTCGCGGCGCGCGACCAAGACAAGCTCCGTCCCCGGCTCGCGCGCGAGCCGGATCGCGGTCGCCTCGCCGATCCCCGTCGACGCTCCCGTTACCAGTGCGACTCCCACGTCCGCAACAGTATGGGAAATGGAGGGGTCTCCGGAACGCCATCGACGATTGAGCGGAATCCGCCGCGAAGGCGAGCGAGTGACGCCGCTGGAGCTGTTCTTCGACCTCGTCTTCGTGCTGGCGATCACCCAGTGCACCGGGCTGATGTCGCACGACCAGAGCTGGTCGGGGCTCGTGCAGGGGCTGCTGATCCTTGCGGTGCTTTGGTGGGCCTGGGTCGGCTACGCCTGGCTGACCAGCGTCATCGACCCGGAGGCCTTGGCGATCCGCGGCGTCATCTTCGTCGCGATGGCGGCGCTCCTGATCGTTTCGATCTGCGTGCAGGAGGCCTTCGGCAACCTCGGCCTCACCTTCGCGCTCGCGATCGGCGTTTTTCGCGCCGCCCACATCGCCCTCTTCATGCTCGCCGGGGCCGAGGCCGAGGACGGCGACCTGACGCACTCGGTGATCGGCCTCGCCGTCAGCACCGCGATCGCGGTCGCGATCCTCGCCCTCGCCTCGCTCTTCGACGGCCTCGCCCAGGGCGCGCTCTGGGCGCTGGCGATCTTCCTCGACATGGCCGGCCCCTACTTCTTCGGCTCGGAGGGATGGAAGCTCGTTCCCGGCCACTTCGCCGAGCGCCACGGGCTGATCCTCATCATCGCCCTCGGCGAGAGCATCGTCGCGATCGGCGTCGGCGCCGCCGGACGCCTCGACCTCGGGATCGGCACCGCGGCGGTCCTCGGCGTCTTCCTCGCCGCCGCCCTCTGGTGGACCTACTTCGACGTCGTCGCCCTGATCTCGGCCCGCCGCCTGGGCGAAGCCGAGCCCGGCCGCGTCCAGAACGAGCTCGCCCGCGACTCCTACTCCTACATCCACCTGCTGATGGTTGCCGGCATCGTCCTCATGGCCTTCGGGATGAAAGTAACGATCGGCCATCACTCGAGCCGGCTGGAGGACGTGCCGGCCTTCGCCCTGCTCGGCGGCCTCGCCCTCTACCTGCTCGGCCTGGTCAGCTTCCGCTACCGCCACGTCCACACGCTCAACCGCCACCGGCTCGGCCTGGCGATCGTCCTCCTCTTCCTCGTCCCGGTCGCCACCGCGGTGCCGGCGCTGGTCTCACTGGCGCTGGCCGTATTACTGATCTGGGCGATGATTGCCTACGAGCATCGCGGGTACGGACCTGGGCGGCAGGAGCTTCGACGAGAAGCCAGCGCCGCCTGAACCAGCCGATTTGCAGACCTTGGCACGCCTAACGACGAACATCCGTCCATATAGGCATACTGCCTCAACCTTTTGACTACTCCCGACCTTCTCGACAAACTTCTACGCACCGGCGCGCCTTCCGGCTACGAGGCGCCGGCCGCCGAGGTCTGGCGCGAGGCGGCCTCCTTTGCGGAGGTCAGCGTCGACGGGATCGGCTCGACGATCGCCCGCGTCGGCGAGGCCTCGCCGCTGCTGGCGGTGGTCGGCCACATCGACGAGATCGGCCTCGTCGTCACCCACGTCGACGAGAAGGGCTTCCTCTGGTTTGCGCCGATCGGCGGCTGGGACCCGCAGATCCTCGTCGGCCAGCGGGTCGAGATCCGCAGCAAGGACGGGCTCGTGCCGGGCGTCGTCGGGCGCAAGCCGATCCACCTGCTGGAACCCGACCAGCGCAAGAAGGTGGTCGAGCTGAAGAGCATGCACATCGACATCGGCGCTGACGACCGCGAGGAGGCCGAGGCGATGGTCCGGGTCGGCGACCCGGTCGTGATCCGCACCGAACCGCTGCCGGTTGCCGGCGACCGCCTCGTCTCCCGCTCGATGGACAACCGCCTCGGCGCCTACGTGGCGCTGGAGAGCCTGCGGCGCTGCGCCGAGGGCGACGGCCCGGGCGGCTCGATGGCCGCCGTTGCCGCGGTGCAGGAGGAGATCGGCCTCTTCGGCGCCCGCACCGCTTCCTTCCAGCTGCGCCCCGACATCGCGATCGCCGTCGACGTCACCCACGCCACCGACGCGCCGGGGGTCGACGAGAAGGAGATCGGCAGCCACCCCTTCGGCTCCGGCCCGGCGATCGGCCGCGGCTCCACCCTTTCCCCCAAGGTCTTCGAGCTGCTGGTCGAGACCGCCGAGGCCGAGGGCATCGATTACTCGGTCAGCGCCAGCGGCCGCGGCACCAGCACCGATGCCGACGTGCTGCAGATCTCCCGCGCCGGGATCCCCACCGGCGTCGTCTCGATCCCGCTCCGCTACATGCACTCGCCGGTCGAGATGGTCGACCTACGAGACGTAGAGGCGACGGTCCAGCTACTGGCGGCCTTCGGCGCGCGCTTGAGCGCCGGCGTCGACCTCAGCCGCTGACGAGCACCGGCTCCCAGTCGTCGACGAAGACGCGGTCCCGGCCTTCTGCCTTCGCCGCGTAGAGCGAAGCGTCGGCGCGGGAGAGCAGCTCGTCGGTATCGACGACACCCGCCTCGGCGACGGCGACGCCGATGCTGAGGGAGACGGAGACGCCGACCGGCCGGCGTTCGCGGACCGCCACCCGCAGGCGCTCGGCGATTTCCAGCGCGTCCTCGTGGCCGGCGCCGGGCAGCATCACCAGGATCTCCTCGCCGCCGACCCGGTAGATCGAGTCGCCGGCGCGCAGGGTCGCCCGCATCGTGTAAGCCACGTCCTGCAGGACGGCGTCGCCGGCGGCGTGTCCGAACTGGTCGTTAACGCGCTTGAAGTGGTCGAGGTCGCAGAGGAGGAAGGCGTGCGAGATGCCTTCGCTCGGGTCGCAGGGCTGGCCGTCGAGCTCGGCCAGCCGCTGCTCCAGCGCGTTGCGGTTGAAGAGGCCGGTGAGGGGGTCGAGGGTCGAGCGGCGGCGGTGGGCGCGGTCCGACTCGACGAGGGCGCCGGAGAGGATCACGGTGCTGACGATCATCGCGGCGATCGCAATTAACTCCTGCCGCTGCTCCCAGGCCGCGTGCGGTCCCGGCAGGACCGCAGCGGCAAGGAACATCGCGAGTATGTAGACGGTGCCGATGACCATCCCCCGCGGCTCGAAGCGGAAGCCGAGGGTCACCGCCGGCAGGCCGAACCAAACGAGGACGGGACTGGTGACGCCGCCGGTGACCAGGACCGAGGCGGCGATCAGGGCCGGCAGCGCCGCCCAGGCGCCGGCGACCCAGAAAGCAGGCCGCGGGCTGTTGCGCATGAAGCGGTCGGCCACGGCGAAGCCGGCGAGACCGGCGACGAGCAGGGGGACCCACCAGTAGCCGACCGACTCGCCGCCGCCCACGGCCAGGGCGAGCGCGAGGATCCCGAAGCAGGCGAGCCGGTAGCGACCAACGCGCTCCTCCATGTCGAGCAGGCGCTCGCGGCGCGCTTCCTCGTGGATCGAAACGAGGGTCTCTCCCTTGACCGGCATGGCCCCGGCATCGGCCACGAAAATGATCAACTTAAATTTGAACGGACTTAATTCGCCTTATTCCACAATTTGCAGCTCTTTAGGGAGCGAGCTGAGGTTGCGCAGGCCGTCCTCGGTGACCACGACCAGGTCCTCGATCCGCACCCCCAGGCGACCTGGCAGGTAGATACCGGGCTCGACCGTCACCACTTCGCCGGGAGCGAGGACGTCGTCGGAGCGCAGCGAGAGGCGCGGCCCCTCGTGCACCTCGAGCCCGACGCCGTGGCCGAGCCCGTGGCCGAAGTGGTCGCCGTAGCCGGCGGCCTCGATCAGCCGGCGCGCCACTGTGTCCACGTCTTCGCCCTTGACGCCGGCCTTGATCGCGACCAGGGCGTCGAGCTGCGCCTCGCGCACGACTTCGTAGACGGCGATCCCTTCCTCGCCGGGGTCGCCGGTGGCGAAGGTGCGGGTCCCGTCCGAGCAGTAGCCGTCGAGCTGGGCGCCCATGTCGAAGACGACCAGCTCGTCGGAGCCGATCACGCGGTCGCCCGGCTCGGCGTGCGGAAGCGCGCCGTTGGGCCCCGCGGCGACGATCGCCGGGAACGAGGGCTCGCCGCCGTGCTCGCGGATCCGCGCTTCGGCCGCGCGCGCCACCTCCCGCTCCGTCCTCCCCTCCAGGCCCGCTTCGATGCTCCAGCGCCAGACCTCGTCGGCCAGCTTCGAAGCCTCTTCGATCGCCGCCAGCTCGACCTCGTCCTTGACCCGGCGCAGCTCCTCGACGCGGCCCCCGGCGGCGACCATCTCCACGCCGTCGGGCAGTTTCTCAGTCAGTTTCTCGAGCAGCCGCACCGACATCTGGTCGTCCTCGAAGCCGACCCGGCCCTGCAGGCGCTCGGCGATGCCGCCGAGCCAGTCGTTGGTGACCGTCACCGTCTCCCACTCCTCGACCTCCGCTTCGGCGCGCTCGGTATAGCGGAAGTCGGTGAGGAGGAGGCGCACCCCCGGCCCGCAGATGCAGGCGCCGTTGGTGCCGGTGAAGCCGGTCAGGTAGCGGACGTTGGTGAGGTCGGTGACCAGCATCCGGTCGAGCTCGCGCTCGGCCAGCTGCTGCTCGAGGCGGTCGCCGCGGCCGCGCATCAGGACTCGGCCCCGAGCTCGCGGGCGAGCAGCTCCAGCGCCTCGCGGTAGCCGTCGGGGCCTTTGCCCGAGACCTTGGCGAGGACGAGGCCGTCGAAGACCGAGAGCTTGCGCCAGTCGTCGCGCGCCTCGACGTCAGAGAGGTGCACCTCGATCGCCGGCAGGCCGGTCAGCTCGAGCGCGTCGGCGATCGCCCGGCTGTAATGGGTCCAGGCACCGGCGTTGACGATCGCCGCGTCGGCGAGGTCGGCGGAGCGGTGCAGGTATTCGCAGAACTCGCCCTCGGAGTTGGTCTGGAAGAAGATCGGTTCGAGGCCCAGCTCATGCGCCCAGCCTGAGATCTTCGCCTCCAGCTGGGAGAGCGAAATGCCGCCGTAGATGCTCGCGTCGCGGCGCTCGAGCACGTCGAAGTTGACCCCGTGCAGGACGGCGACGCGGTTGCGAACGGTAGGCATCAGTAGAGCTCCTCCACGGCTGCCCTGACCTTAGCCGGGTCGACCAGCTGCCCGGTCCGGGGCTGCCCCGGCTCGGAGAGGAGGACGAAGCCGACGCCGGCCGCGGTGCGCTTCTTGTCGCGCTGGAGGGCCTCGAGGACGTCCTCGATCGGGACCGCCGGGTCGAGTCGCACCGGCAGGCCGAAGCGACTGAGGATCTGCTTGCACTCGTCGCGCAGCTCCGGCGCCTCGGAGAGGCGCAGGGCCGCGAGCAGGCCGATCGAGATCGCCTCGCCGTGGCGGTAGCGGCTGTAGTTGCTCGCGGCCTCGATCGCGTGGCCGACCGTGTGGCCGAGGTTGAGGACGTTGCGCAACCCCTGGTCCCGCTCGTCGGCGGCGACGATCGCGCACTTGTAGCGGGCGCAGGCGAAGACGACGTCGGCGAGGTCGTCGGGGTCGAGCTGCTCGATCGAGCGGACACGCTCCCAGAGCGTCCCACCGGCAAGCAGGCCGGTCTTCAGCGCCTCGACGAAGCCGGCGGCGAGCTCCTGCGGCGGCAGCGTCCGCAGGGTCGCGGTGTCGGCGAGGACGCCGGCCGGCAGCTGATAGGCCCCGGCGTAGTTCTTGCCCTCGGGCAGATCGACACCGGTCTTGCCGCCGTAGGCGGAGTCGACCTGGGCTACGAGCGTCGTCGGCACGTGCACGACTGGGACGCCCCGTTGGTAGAGATGGGCGCAGAAGCCGCCGAGGTCACCGACCACGCCGCCGCCGAGGGCGACCACGTGGTCTTCGCGGCTCATTTCCTGCTGAGCGAGGCCGCGGAGGACCGCCTCGACCCAGCCCATCGTCTTCGCTCCCTCGCCCGGTTCGACCTCGACGGCCCCGGCCACCGGTTCGATGCGCTCGGCGAAGAGCGGCGCCACGTCGCGGTCGCTGATGCAGAAGCGGCGCCCCTGGAGCGGCCACCAGCCGGTTTCGAGAATCTCGGGGCCGACCAGGATCGGGTAGTCCCCCGACTGGCTCGACGCCCAGAGCAGCTTCGTCGCCTCCGGCATCTCCGCCAGCGTCTGAATCGCCGGCAGCGCCCGCGCGACCACGCCCTCGTCGGACATCGGCACCACCGCGTCGGCGAGCTGTTCGTAGAGCGGCAGCCGCTCGGCCAGCAGACGCGAAACGTCCTCTTCGCTCGTCGCCAGCGGCCGCTCGGTCCCCTCGATCCGCCGCCAGGCCTCCGGCGCGTCGATCTCCAGCAAGACGACGACGTGGCGGTCGAGCGCTTTGCGGATCCGCTCCGAGAGGACGCTGCCGCCGCCGAGGGCGATGGCGCCGCCGTCGGCTTGCTCCAGCAGCCCGCCGACGACCTCGGCCTCGTGGGCGCGGAAGGCCTCCTCCCCGTCCTCCTCGAAAGCCTGATGGATCGGCTTGCCGAGCTCGCGTTCCATCAGCTCGTCGATCTCGACCGTCTCCAGCCCCGCCTCGCGGGCGGCGGCGAGCGCGGTCGACTTGCCCGCCCCCATGAAGCCGATGAAGACGATCGCCGGCTTCACCGGCTCAGCCTTTGAAGTCGATGCGGCGCTTGTAGGCGTCCAGCGCGGCGAGCACGTCGTCGATGTGGTCGCCGCCGAACTTCTCGCGGTAGGCGCGGGCGAGGGTCAGCGCCACCATCGCCTCGGCGACGACGGCGGCTGCCGGCACGACGGTCGAGTCGGTGCGCTCGCGCAGGGCCTGCGCCGGCTGCTTGGTCTCGGTGTCGACCGAGCGCAGCGGCTTGGTCAGGGTCGAGATCGGCTTGATCGCCGCCCGCACCGAGAGCGGCAGGCCGTTGGTCATCCCGCCCTCGAGGCCGCCGGCGTGGTTGGTCTCGCGGTAGTAGCCGCGCTCCTCGCTCCAGAAGATCTCGTCGTGCGCCTCCGAGCCGGGGCGGCCGGCGACGTCCCAGGCTTCGCCGATCGCCACCCCCTTGATCGACTGGATCGAGGCGACGGCGCCGGCCAGGCGGCCGTCGAGCCGGTCTTCCCAGGAAATGTGGGAGCCGATCCCGGGCACGAGGCCGAAGGTCAGCACCTCGAAGCTGCCGCCGAGGCTCTCGTTGGCCTTGCGCAGGCGGTTGATCTCCTCGACCATCGCCTTGCTCGCCTCCGCGTCGAGACAGCGGACCGGGTCCTCGTCGACGTTCGCGAAGTCCTCCGGCCTCAGGTCCGGGCGCTCGGGCGCTTTGACCGAAGCGATCTGCAGCACGTGGCTGTAGATCTCGACCCCGAGCCTGGCGAGGAAGGCGCGGGCGATCGTGCCGGCGGCGACGCGGGCGGCGGTCTCGCGGGCGCTTGCGCGCTCCAAGATGTTGCGGATGTCCGAGTGGCCGTATTTCTGGGCGCCGACGAGGTCGGCGTGGCCCGGCCGCGGCAGGTGCACCTCGTCGGGCTCGAAACCCTCGACCGGCCAGGGATTCATCCGCTCTTCCCAGTTCTTGTAGTCGCGGTTGGCGACGAGCAGCGCGATCGGGCCGCCGAGCGTGCGGCCGTGGCGGACGCCGGAGCGGACCTCGACGGTGTCGGTCTCGATCTTCATCCGCCCGCCGCGGCCGTGGCCGAGCTGGCGGCGCGCCATGTCGCGGTCGAGCGCCTCGCGGTCGAGCTCCAGGCCCGCCGGCATGCCCTCGACGATCGCCACGAGCCCGGGCCCGTGCGACTCCCCCGCGGTGGTGAAACGGAACGTCGTCATCGCGTCAAGGCTATCGGCGGGACGACTGGCGAGTTAGCCTGCCCATAGCGAGCCTAAGTCACCATTCGCGGGCCGCCCTCCGCATCACCTCGAGGTCCGGCTCGCACCTGGTCCAGATTTCCAGCGACCGCGCGCCCTGCTGGACGAGGATCTCGAGGCCGTCGACGGTTTCCGCGTGGGCCTTTTCGGCCGCCTCCAGCAGCGGGCTGCGGCGCTCGCCGTAGACCATGTCGACGACCGTCTGCCCCGCCGCGAACAGGTCCGGCTCCAGGGGCAGGTGCTCGAACGGGTCCTCGCCCTTCAGCCCGGCGGCGCTGGTGTTGACGACGATCTCGTAGTGGTCCTGGCGGGGGTCGGTGACCGCCGCCCCTCCCAGCTCGGCGCAGAGCGCCGCCGCTTTCTCGGCGGTGCGGTTCCAGACCTCGACCTCGGCGCCTTCCCAGAGCAGCGCCCAGATCGCCGCCCGCGCCGCGCCGCCCGCGCCCAGGACCAGCACGTGGCGACCGCGCGGCGTCACCGGCAGCGCCGCCAGCAAGCCGTCGGCGTCGGTGTTGTGGGCCTCGATGCCCGCCTCGGTGAAGACGAGCGTGTTGGCGGCGCCGATCTGCTGGGAGGCTTCGCTCGCTTCGTCGGCCAGCGCCAGCGCCGCCTCCTTGTGGGGGACGGTTACGTTGGCGCCGGCGAAGTCGCCCGCCGCCATCTCCCGCACCTTCGCCGCGAAGCCCTCCGGGGCGACGTCGACCGCTCCGTAGTCCCAGTCCCACAGCTCCAGCGCCCCCAGCGCCGCGTTCTGCATCGCCGGCGAGCGCGAGTGGGAGACCGGGTGGCCGAGCACCGCCAGACGTGGCATCGCCTATTCCCCGCAGTTGGTCGGCGAGTTGCCGCCGGCCGCTTCGCGGGCCGAGTTGTACTTGTTCACCGCGGCTTCGAATTCGGCTTCGGTCTTGGCGAAGGTGAGCTTGCCGCAGGCGCCTGGCGTCGTCACGTAGAAGAGGTAGCCGGTCTTCGCCGGGTGCGCCGCCGCCTCGATCGCTTCCAGGCCGGGGCTGTCGATCGGCCCCGGGGGCAGGCCGGCGTTGGTGCGGGTGTTGTAGGGCGATTCGATCGCCAGTTCGGATTCGGTCAGCGGCTGCGTGTAGTTGCCGGTGGCGAAGCGGATCGTCGAGTCGATCCCCAGCGGCATCCCTTCGTGCAGGCGGTTGTAGATGACCGAGGCGACGAGCTTGCGCTGGCTCGAGGCGGCGACCTCGCGTTCGATCATCGAGGCGATGATCAGCACGTCGTAGACGGTCAGGTTCTTCGACTTCGCGTAGCTCATGTCGACGCCCTTGATCCGCCGCTTGAAGTCCTGCAGCTGCAGCTGGACGAGGTCGGCGACCGGCGCGTTCGGCTTCAGTTCGAAGGTGTCGGGGAAGAGGAAGCCCTCGAGGTCCTTGGCCCCCTTGGCGCCGTAGCTGGCCGGGTTCAGGTACTTCGACCGCACCGTCGCCTTCGCGTAGCTGCCGGGGACGCCGTCTTCTTCGACCAGTTGCGCAGTCTGCGGGCGGCTGTAGCCCTCGGGGATCGTCACCGTGGTGGTCCGCTTGACCGGCGGCTTGGAGAGGGCGTCGAGCGCGGCCGCGTAGCTCATCCCGTGGGCGAGGGTGAACTGGCCGGAGTAGAGGCTCCCGCTCTTGCCTTCGAGCCGGGCACGGATCTGGAAGAAGGTGGAGCTGTCGATCACGCCCTTTTTGCCGAGCAAATCGCCGATTTCGCCGACGCTCGCGCCCTTCGGGATCGTCACCGCGACGCGGCCGCTGCCCTCGCTGTGGAAGGGCTGGAAGAGCTCGACCAGGAACCAGGCGACGAAGAGCAGGGCGACCACGGCGAAGATCCGGAACGGGTGGCGGGCGATCGCGCCGAGGAACCCGGGACGGCGCCGGTTGCCACCATCGCCGGCGCGGTGGCCGTTGCGCGCGGCGCCGGCCATCGCCGGGTCGCCCTCGTCGTGGTACTCGGTCATCACCGGGAGCGTGGCAGGCTCCGGCTCCTCATCCCAGAACTCCTGCTCGGGGGTTCGCGGTGGAGGCGGCGGTGCAGCCGGTGGCGGCTCAGGGGGCTTCTCCCCGGGCAGCGGCGTCGGCTCTGCCTTCGGCGGCGGAGGCGCGGGCGCGGGCGCGGCCTTCGGTTCGGACGTTGCCTGCTTGGCTGCCTTCCGCTGCCGCTTTTCTTCCCGTTCCAGCCGCCGCTGCTCGCGTTCGCGCGCGGCAGGGTCGTCGGGATCGGCGAAGGGGTCCTCGGTGAGCCAGTCGTCGCTCACAGCTCTCCCCCCTCGTCGAGTTCCTTGGCCTCGGCCGCCGGTCCAGCGGCGCTCGCCAGATAGGACTCGAGCAGGTGCGCGGCGGCGAGCGAGTCGCGGGCGGCGCCGGCGCCGGCGCGGCGGCTGGCGTCGGCCATGCGGCTGGTCAGGCGCTCGTCGTAGGTCTCGACCGGGACCGAGAGCATCGCTTCCAGTTCATGGCAGAAGCTGCGGGCGAGGCCGGCCTGGCTGCCCTCCTCCCCGCTCAGGTGCAGCGGCAGCCCGACGACGACCCGCTCGACCCCGTGCTCGTCGACCAGCTCGGCGACGGCGCGCGCCTCCGGCGGTTCGATCACCGGCAGCGGCGTCGCCAGCGTCCCGCTCGGGTCGGAAAGCGCACAGCCGATGCGGACGGTGCCATGGTCAAGAGCGAGCACCCGCATGCCCTCAGCCGAGCTCCCGCTCGATCGCCGCGCGGGCGGCGGCGAGAGCGTCGTCGAGCTTGGAGGGGTCCTTGCCCCCGGCCTGGGCCATGTCGTCGCGGCCGCCGCCTCCGCCGCCGACGATGGGAGCGATCTCGCGGATGATCGAGCCCGCCGCGAGACCGGATCCAACGGCTTCCTTCGAAACCAAGGCGACCAAACCCGCCTTGCCCCCGAACTCGCCGCCCAACACGACGACCGACGGCTGCTCGATCTTGGACTGAACGCGGTTGGCGAGGTCGAGCAGCTGCTTCGGATTTGCCTGAAGGCTCGCCTTGACGACGGCCGCCACCATGTGCGCCGTCTTGCCCGCACCAGTAGGGACCTGGATGGTCACGCGGGAGAGCTCGTCGGCTTCGACCCCCAGCTGCTCGCGCTGCGCTTTCTCGGCGCCGGCGCTCGCCTCCTTCAGCTGCTCGGCCGCGCGCCGCGCCGCCGCCAGCGGGTCCTGCTGGTTGCCCAGCACCTCCCCCGCCTCCAGCAGCTGCGCCTCGCGCTCGCGGAACCAGTCGATGGCCGCGGGACCGGTGATCGCCTCGACCCGGCGCACGTTGGCCGCGCTCGAGCCCTCGGAGGTGATCTTGAAGATGCCGACCTCGGCGGTGTTGGCGACGTGGGTGCCGCCGCAGAGCTCGCGGGAGACCGAGTCGACCTCGACCACCCGCACCCACTCGCCGTATTTCTCGCCGAAGAGGGCCATCGCGCCGAGCTGTTCGGCCTCGGCGCGGTTCATGTTCAGCCAGCGCACCGGCCGGCTTGCCTTGACCCACTCGTTGACGCGGTCCTCGACGTCGCGCAGCTCCTCCGGGGAGAGCGCCTGACCGTGGGTGAAGTCAAAGCGCAGCTTGTCGGGGCGGACCGCCGAGCCGGCCTGGCGGACGTGGGTGCCGAGCCGCTCGCGCAGCGCCGCGTGCAGGAGGTGGGTGGCGGTGTGGTTGCGCATCGTCGCGTGGCGCTTCTCGTGGTCGACTTCGGCCTCGACCGCGACGCCCGGCTCGATCTCGGTGCCGGGCTCGACCTCGAGCGCCTGGTCCTCGCCGACCCGGTAGACGTCGACGACCCGCGCCTCAGCTCCGTTCCAGCGCAGCACCCCGGAGTCGGCCACCTGCCCGCCGCCCTCGGCGTAGAACGGGCTCTCCTCCAGCTTCACCAGCGCCCTGCCGTCGCGCGGCTCGACCGCGGCGAGACCGGTGGTCGCGCGCAGCGTTTCGTAACCGACGAAGCGGGTCGGCGGTGCCCCTTCGGCGAAAGCCATCACCCGCTCGTGCGTGTCCTCGGAGCCGTGGGCGGTGGCGCTCGCCATCCGCGCCCGCGTCCGCTGTTCCTCCATCAGCTCCTCGAAGCCCTGGTCGTCGACCGAGAGGCCCGCTTCGGCCAGGAGCTCCTTGGTCAGGTCGTAGGGGAAACCGTAGGTGTCGTGCAATTTGAAGGCGGCGGAGGCGTCGATCCAGGAGGTCTCCTGCTCCTTGGCTTCGGCGATCAGCCGCTCCAGCAGCTCGGTGCCGCGCTCGAGGGTGCGGCCGAAGCTCTCCTCCTCGTCGCCGACCCAGCGCTCGATGTTCTCCCGTTCGGCGACCAGCTCCGGGTAGTCGTCGCCCATCAGCTCGATCGTCCGCGCGGCGAAGCGGCCCAGCCAGGGCGCCTCCAGGCCGAGCGTCCGTCCCTGCTGGATCGCGCGGCGCATGATCCGGCGCAGGATGTAGCCGCGGTCCTCGTTGGAGGGGACGACGCCGTCGGCGATCAGGAAGGCGGCGCCGCGGCTGTGGTCGGCGACGATCCGCATCGCCCGGGTCACCGCGCCGCCCTCGTCGTAGCGGTGGCCGGCGAGCTCCTCGGCAAGGCCGATCAGCGGCCGCACGTGGTCGGTCTCGAAGACCGAGGGAACGTCTTGGAGGATCGCCGCCATCCGGTCGAGCCCCATGCCGGTGTCGATGTTCTTCATCGGCAGCTCGGTCAGGGTGCCGTCCTCGGCGAGGTTGTAGCTCATGAAGACGTGGTTCCAGAACTCGAGGAAGCGGTCGGTGTCGTCGCCCGGCTGCTCGCCCTCGGCGCCGAACTCGGGGCCGCGGTCGAGGTAGAGCTCTGAGCACGGTCCACAGGGGCCGGTCGGCCCGGCCTGCCAGAAGTTGTCCTCGCGGCCGAGGCGGACGATCCGCTCCTCCGGGACGCCGGTCGCGCGCCAGATCTCGATCGCCTCCTCGTCGGGACCGAGCCCGAGCTCCTCGTCGCCGCCGAAAACGGTCACCCAGATCCGCTCCGGGTCCATGCCGAAGCCCTGGGTCGAGAGCTCCCAGCCCCAGGGGATCGACTCCGCCTTGAAGTAGTCGCCGAAGCTCCAGTTGCCGAGCATCTCGAAGAAGGTCATGTGGCGGGCGGTGTTGCCGACCTCCTCGATGTCGGTGGTGCGGAAGCATTTCTGCACGTCGGCGAGGCGAGGCGCCGGCGGCTCTTCGCGCCCCAGGAAGTAGGGCTTGAACGGCTGCATCCCCGCCGTCGTCAGCAGCACGGAAGGGTCGTGGACCGAGGGCACCAGCGAGGCGGAGGGCACGATCTTGTGCTCGCGCGCGGCGAAAAACGACAGGTAGGTCTCCCGGATCTCCTTCGCCCTCATGTTAGGAAGCCTAAATATTTGTTCGATTCGAGGCGGCGAGCACGAAAGTTCGGGCTTACGGGCCGAGGGGGTACCGCGTTCTAGGGGAGGACTCGATCATTTCGACTCTGTCGAAGGAGGCAAAGATGAAGCTGCATCCGAAGCTCATAGCGGGGCTTGCGGTGCTGGCGATGGGCTTGCTGCCCGCTACGGCGGGGGCCGTCTCCTATCAGCCGGAATACCACCCCGAAACGCCGAAAGGGCCGAAGACTCCCCCCAAAGGCCACGCCTACGGCTACTGGTGCCGAGGCGAAAGCAAGAAACACGTGAAGGGCGAACAGGGGACCGCCTTCAGCCGCTGCGTGCGAGCCCATAAGCGGGCCGCCAACCAGCCGGAAAAAACCCCGCGGGAAGTCTGCTTCGACCTGAAGGTCAGGCACGACCGCAGTGGGAAACACGTGCCGCACGGCGACAAGGGCACGGCCTTCAGCCGCTGCGTCAAAACCGTTGCTCAGCAGCGGAAGGAAGAAGCCGCGGCGGTGACGACGAGCTCGGTCGCTTAACGACCGTCTCGCCTAGGCGGCGATTCGCCTAGGAAGCGATGGTGCCATGGCCGACGATCTTCTCGCCGGCCATCAGCACCGCCGTCTGGCCCGGGGCGACGCCAGCGAAGGCCTCGCCCAGCTCCACTTCCAGGGAGGAGTGCCGACCTCTCCCCGTCACCGCAACGGTGGCGGGGAGAGCGCGGGACCGGTAGCGCAGCTTCACCGCATCGACCTCGCTGCCGTCGCGGTGGAGGACTGCGTCGCGGACGCGGACGCTGCGCCGCTCCAGCTCGGCGCGGGTGCCGACCGTGACCGTGTTGGTGGTGGCGTCGGTGGCGAGCACGTAGATCGGCACGTTGGCGGAGACGCCGGTGCCGCGGCGCTGGCCGACGGTGAAGTCGTGGTGGCCGCGGTGGCGGCCGAGGGTGCGGCCGGCCGAGTCGACGATCGCGCCCTCCCGCTCGCCCAGGCCGCCGTGGCGGCGGAGGAAGCCGCGCTTGCCCTGGCCGGCGAGGAAGCAGAGGTCCTGGCTCTCGGCCTTGCGGGCGACGGAGAGTTCGTGGCGGGCGGCGATCTCGCGGACCTCGGGCTTGGTCAGGTCGGTGAGCGGGAAGCCGAGGCGGCCGAGGAGCTCGGTCGGGAGCGCGGCGAGCATGTAGCTCTGGTCCTTGGCCTGGTCGGCTGCGGTGGCGAGGAGTGGGCCGTCGGCGTCCTCGACGATGCGGGCGTAGTGGCCGGTGAGGAGGCGCTCGGCGCCAAGTCGCTCGGCGAGATCGACCATCGCCGCGAGGCGCACCTCGCCGTTGCAGAGGATGCAGGGGTTCGGCGTGCGCCCTTCCGCATAGCCGCCGATGAAGCGATCGACGACGCGGCGCCGGAAGTCCTCCTCGAGGTCGAGCGTGAAGTGCGGGATGCCGAGCTGGTGCGCGAGCCCGCGGGCCCCGAGCACCGCCTCCGGCGAGCAGCACGCCTTGGCCCCGTCGGTCTCCGGGTCGGTCCAGAGCTTGACCGTGATGCCGACCACCTCGGCGCCTTCCTCGCGGGCGAGCAGCGCCGCGACCGCGCTGTCGACGCCGCCGGACATGGCGACGGCCACTCGGTTCGAACCGTCTGACAGAGGAAAGGACGAAGAAGCAACGCCCTGAAGGGCTCGGTGAAGAGCATCGGTGGCTAGCTGCGCTGCGTGCCGCTTCGCCGGCGTGAGCCCACCAATCGACTCATCAACAGTGTCTATATCGATCAGAGCGGCCTCTAGGACGGGAGAGCCGTCGACCATCTCGGCGACAGCGGCCGTGGCTGCGCGGGTGGCGCCGCAGCCCTCGGCGTCGAAGGTGACGGAGCCGATGCGTCCCTCCTCGACGAGGAAGGAGATCCGCGACAGATCCCCGCAAGCAGCCCCACCCGCAGCGCCCGTGAAGGCGCCCTCAACAGCCGGGCCAAACCGGCTCTCGTCACGTAGATAGCTTTCGAAAAGCTCCCGCTCCATACGCATCAAGGGTAAAGCGCCAACCTCAAGTCAGCGGCGATCTCAGCCGGTTCCTCCTGAAGCTGCTGCCAAGTGATGCGCATGGTCTTCCAGCCTTCGGCGACGAGGACGCGGTCCCGTAGGCGATCCGACTCGAACCGCTTCCTCGTCCCGTGAATGCTGCGGCTGTCGAGCTCCACTGCAAAGCGCTGCTCCTCCCAGAGAGCATCGATCTCGAAGAACCGCCCCCGGATCGCGAGGTCGGCGTTCATAAGCGGCCGCAGTAGGCCGTAAGCGTCGACCAGCGCCAGGAACGCCTCCTCGAAGTCGTTCCGCGTGATCCCAACCGGCTGCGCTTCTCCCAGCAGCGCCCTCACGTTCCGCGCCTCTCCGTCCCGGATAGCGCTCCAGCAGCATCGGCAACGACACCCGGTCCCGCACTTCCCGCACTTCCGCCTCATGGAACGCCCGTTCCAACTCCCGCATGCCGGCAATGGCAGCCATGTCGAAGATCGTCCGGAACGGCGAGGTGACGGGGATGCCGTCTCTCACCAGCCACTCGTCGTCGGCGACCGCAGAGCGGTGGCTGACGATCCCATCTCTCCGGCTTCGAGTAGATGTCGGACGCGTCACTTCGACCCATTCAGCACGAAGGGGAAGGAGCCTCCAAAGTCGCGCAGCGGATCGATGGCTCAGCATCGTTCTCTCGCCTCCCGTCAGCACAGCAGCCATCCATCGTCCCTTACGTCCTATCCGCCTTGAACCGACGACGTAGACCCCCCGATGCACCTCATGCAAGTGACCATGCTTGAGGCGCTCCACGATGCCGACCCGGCCGAGTCCGATCTCAAGCAACTGCCGTCGCGCTACCACCCCATGCTGTTGGCCCGCCAACCGTGCCACCGCTTGGTCCCTCTCGCGAGCGGTCGATTCGACATCGATAGTGCGTCGAAGTGACCGCTCGCGATCCATGCCGCGGATGCTGAGGCGGCGGGACGCACGTGTGGCGCGCACTTCGTGCCAATTCCGTCAACGGAGGTGCGTGAGAGGCACAAAAAAGGCTCCAACCCGCCGTTGCCGCCTCTGGCTTTGATCCCTTCAAATGAAGGTGGGTGCCTGCTCCAGATCCCAAGAGACCCGGAGACTTGTCAGCTCCCGCGCCGTTTGTGTTGGGTCAAACGGTGAGACGGCTCTCGTACGGGTTCGAGCCTGGTCCAAAGTTACCACCGTGGACCGTCTGTCAAACGTCAGTCGTCCAGGTTCGAGAGGTGCCACTCGGCTTCGCTCCAGCGCTCGGGCGGGACGCGCAGGGAGATGTCGCCGCGGCCGAAGCGGTCGATCGGCCAGTCCGAGGTCAGGACCGCCTCGAAGCCGGCCTCGATCAGCGACTGGTGCCAGGCCCGCGCCGTGCGCACGTCCCCGAAGTCCCGCACCACCTCCCAGCCGTCGTAGCTGGGATCGTCGACGTGGATCGGCGTCTGCCCGGGCCCCGGAGCCGGCCGCCACCTGCGGGGGATCCAGTCCCGCAGGCCCATCTCAGTGTCCGGGGAGTTTGGGTTTATGGATGGCGACGCCGAGCTCGCGCAGCTGCAACTGGTCGACCGGGGCGGGAGCGCCGGTCAGCAGGTCGAAGCCGGAGGCGGTCTTGGGGAAGGCGATCACGTCGCGGATCGTCTCCGCCCCGGAGAGGCGCTGGACGATGCGGTCGATGCCGTAGGCGATGCCGCCGTGCGGCGGGGCGCCGTAGCGGAGCGCCTCCAGCAGGAAGCCGAAGCGCGCCTCTGCCGTCTCGCGATCGATGCCGAGGGCGGCGAAGACCTGCTCCTGCACCTCGGCGCTGTGGATACGGATCGAGCCGCCGCCCAACTCCTGCCCGTTCCAGACCACGTCGTAGGCCTGCGCGCGCGCCGCGCCCGGGTCGTCGGGATCGAACTCGCCCGCCGGCGCGGTGAACGGGTGGTGCATCGCGTCCCAGCGCTTCTCGTCCTCGTTCCAGTCGAGCAGCGGCCAGTCGACGACCCAGACCAGGCGGTGCTCGTTCTCGTCGATCAGGCCGAGCTTCTCGGCCAGGTCGAGCCGCATCTGCCCCAGCACCGCGTTGGCGACCGGGCGCTTGTCGGCGACCAGCAGCAGCAGATCGCCCTCCTCGGCCCCCAGGCGCTGGTTGAGATCGGATAGCTCGGCGTCGCTGAGGAACTTCGCGGTCGGCGAGCGCCAGCCGTCGCCCTCGCGGAAGGCCCAGACCAGCCCTTTCGCCCCCAGCTCCTGGGCGCGGGAGATGAGGCCGTCGAGCTCGGAGCGCGGCAGTTCGCGCCGGCCGGCGTTGATGCCGCGGATCGCGCCGCCGCTGTCAAGCACCGAGCGGAAGACTTTGAACTCGGTCTCTTTCAGCGCCTCGCCGAGGTCGACCAGCTCGAGACCGAAGCGCAGGTCGGGCCGGTCGGTGCCGAACCTCCCCATCGCCTCGTCGTAACACATGCGCTGCATCGGCAGCTCGATCTGCGGCCCGCCGACGCGCTCGAAGACATAAGCCAGCAGTCGTTCGTTGACCGCGATCACGTCCTCGCCGTCGACGAAGGACATCTCGACGTCGAGCTGGGTGAACTCGGCCTGGCGGTCGGCGCGGGTCGCCTCGTCGCGGAAGCAGCGCGCCACCTGGTAGTAGCGCTCGAACCCGGACATCATCAGCAGCTGCTTGAAGAGCTGCGGCGACTGCGGCAGCGCGTAGAAGGAGCCCTGCTGCTGGCGACTGGGGACGAGGAAGTCGCGGGCGCCCTCGGGGGTCGAGCGGGTCAGGACGGGGGTTTCGATGTCGAGGAAGCCCTCGCCGTCGAGGAACTCGCGCATCGCCGCGACCACCCGGTGGCGGAGCGCCAGCGCCTTCTGCATCTGCTCGCGGCGCAGGTCGAGGTAGCGGTAGCGCAGGCGCGTGTCCTCGCCGACCTCGCCGCTGAAGCCCTCGACCTGGAAAGGCGGCGTCTCTGCGTCGGCGAGCCGCTCGGCCCCGGTGACGAGGAGCTCGACCTCGCCGGTGGCGAGGTCGGGGTTGACGGTGTCCTCGGAGCGGCGGACGACGGTGCCGCTCGCGGTCAGCACGTCCTCAGCCCGCAGCTGGTGGGCGAGCTCGAAGGAGGCGCCGGAGCTGTCGGGGTTGAAGACGAGCTGGACGATGCCGGTGCGGTCGCGCAGGTCGATGAAGATCAGCCCGCCGTGGTCGCGGCGGCGGTGGACCCAGCCGGCGACGCGCACCTCTGAGTCGACCCGGTCCGGCAGCACCTGGCCGCACCAGGCGTCGCGGTAGGCGTTGCCGCGCAGCGCCGGTACGTCTTCCCCGCTCTTCATCTCCACCGCGCCTGGCTCGGTCACTCGCCCTCTCCCTTCATCTCCTCGACAAGGTTGCCGGGATCGGCCGGCCGCTGCTCTCCGGTCTCCATGTCGCGCAGCTGGGCGCTGCCGTCGGCCTCGAGGATGAGGACCTGGCGGGCGCCGATCCGGTTCGCGTGTTTGAGCTGTCCCTTCATCCCGCGGCCGGCGAGGTCGACCTCGACTGAGAGGCCGGCGTGGCGCAGCTCGGTCGCCAGCGCCATCGCCCGCTGCGCCTGGACGGGGTCGGCGACAGCGAGGAAGGCGTCGCGCCCCTCCGCCGGCACCTCTTCGTCCAGCGCCAGCAGGATCCGCTCGATCCCCGCCGCGAACCCGACCGCCGGCGTCGGCGCGCCGCCGAGCTGCTCGATCAGGCCGTCGTAGCGGCCGCCGCCGCCGATCTCCGACTGCGCCCCGAGCCGGTCGCAGACGAAGGAGAAGATCGTCCGCGTGTAGTAGTCGAGGCCGCGGACCAAGGTCGGGTCGACGACGTAGGCGATGCCGGCGGCGTCGAGGAGTGCCTTCACCTGCTCGAAGTGCTCGGCGTCCTCCCCCTCGAGCTGCTCGACGATCGTCGGCGCGCTCGCCATCACCCTTTGCGTTCCCTCGTCGTCGGAGTCGAAGGCGCGCAGCGGGTTGATGTCGATCCGCTCGCGCACGTCTTTCGAGAGCTCGCCCTCGTGCGCGTGCAGGTGCGCTTTCAGGTCTTCCAGGTAGGCGCGCCGTGCCTCGAAGGAGCCGAGGCTGCCGAGCCGCAGCTCCACTCCCGGCACCCCCAGCTCCCCCAGCAAGTCGGAGAGGAGCATGATCACCTCGGCGTCGGCGAGCGGCGAGTCGGTGCCGATGCACTCGATCCCAAGCTGGTGGAACTGGCGGTAGCGGCCCGCCTGCGGGCGCTCGTGGCGGAAGAAGGGGCCGAGGTAGAAGAGCTTCGCCGGCTGCGCCAGTTTCTGCATGCCGTGCTCGAGGTAGGCGCGGCAGATCGAGGCGGTTCCCTCCGGCCGCAGGGTGAGGCTGCGCCCGCCCTTGTCCTCGAAGGTGAACATCTCCTTGCGGACGATGTCGGTCGACTGGCCGACGCCGCGCTCGAAGAGGTCGGTGTCCTCGAAGACCGGCGTCGCGATCGGCTCATAGCCGGCGCGGCCGAAGACGTCAATAGCGGCACGCTCGACGCGGGCGCGGGCGCGCGCCTGCTCGGGCAGGACGTCGAAGGTTCCGCGGGGTGCCTGGTACTTGCTCGCCATCGTGCGGCGACCTTAGTTCAACCGGCGTCGGCTAGCGCGCCAGCGAGCCGAGGAAGGGATTGGTCGCCCGCTCGGCGCCGAGCGTGGTCAGACCCATGTGGCCGGGATGGACGACGGTCTCCTCGGGATAGGCGTCCAGCAGCTTGCCGATCGAGGCCAGCAGCGTCGGCCCGTCGCCGCCCGGCAGGTCGACCCGGCCGACCGAGCCCTGGAAGAGGACGTCGCCGGAGAAGATCGCCGCCTCGCCTTTGACCGCGTAGGTGACGTGGCCGGGGCTGTGGCCGGGGGTGAAGACGATGTCGATCTCCATCCCCGCCAGCTCCAGGGTCTCGCCGCCGCGGACGATCTCGTCGGCGTCGTAGCTCTCGTAGGGGCCAAAGCCCGCCCAGGGCACGTAGGCCATGATGTCGGCGAGGATCGGCACCTCGATCTCCGGGCAGTAGACCGGCGCTCCCGTCGCCTTCGCCACCGGGGCCACCGCGCCGACGTGGTCGAAGTGACAGTGGGTGAGGAGGATCGCCTCGACGCTCGCCCCGGTCTCCTCGACTGCCGCCAGGATGCGCTCCGCCTCCTCGCCGGGGTCGACGACGAGCAGCCGGTCGGAGCCCTCGCGGCGGAACAGGAAGCAGTTCTCGCCGATCGCCCCCACCGTGAGCATCTCGACGTCGAGCGCCATTACTGGCTCCGGGCGCGGATGCGGGCGCGCTCGCGCCGCCGCCAGAGGGTCATGTCGATGTAGTAGCCGGCGGGGACGTAGAGGACGAGCATGAAGGCGCCGAAGATCACCGCGGCGCCGACCGGGCGGCCGAAGAGGGCGATCAGCAGGACTATGAAGATGACCGCAGCGATGGCGCCGCGGACGAACGAGCCGCGCCAGGTCGGCGGCAGGTCCTGTTTCGGGGCGGGCCTGCGCTTCGACATCGCCTGGGCTTTCGCCTCGGCGCGGGTGCGCGGTTTGCTGCGCCGAGCGTTCGGGTCGACGCGCCCGCCCTGGGTGCCGCGCCGCTTGCGCTGTCGCTTTTTCCTCGTCTGAGCCATCGGTCTCTCGAACTGCATCAAATTCTCCCTCTGCCGGAGAGAAAATTTGATGCAGTTCGAAATCTAGTCGGTTGCCTGGGCGAGCCGCGCTTCGATCGTGTGGCGCTGGGGGTCGAAGCCGCGCATCGGCACGTCCTCCGGGTAGCCAGTGAGAGCCGCCTGCGGGACCAGGCCCACGAGCTCCGCTTCGACGGGGCGGGCGCCCAGCGGCGCTGCCAGCGCCCGCACCCGCTCGACGATCTCTCCCAGCGGCACCGCCAAGGGGTCGTGGACGTTGGTCGAGACCTGGGCGCGGCCGCTGGAGAGCAGGAGGCCGATCGCGCGCACGCCCGGCAGGCCGCCGCCGGACTCGCGCAGGCCGGCCGCCACGGCGCGGGCGACCTCGACGTCGCCGCTGTCGAGCTCGACGTTGAAGGCGGCGAGCGGCGGGCGCGCCGTCACCAGCGTCGCCCCGGCGGTGCGGTGCGGCAGGTCGGGGCCGAAGTCCGGCCGCAGCTCGCCCGACTCCATCCGCAGCCAGAGCTCGGCCAGGCCGCCGTTGCGGAAGTAGGCGCGCTCGGCCCGCCCCGGGTCGCGCGCCAGCTCGCCGTAAAGGAAGACGGGGATGCCAAGGCCGCCGATCTGCTCGGCCACCGCCACGGCCTCGGTGCGGGCGGAGTCGCGGTCCCCGGGGAGAAACCAGACGACGGGACAGACGTCGAGCGCGCCGATCGCCGGGTGGGCACCGCGGTAGTCGCGCATGTCGATCGTCTCGATCGCCTCCTCGGCACCGGCGGCGAGCGCCTCGGTCAGCACGCCGGGCGCGCCGGCGAGCGTGAAGACTGAGCGCCCGTGGTCACCGTCGGAGTGGCGGTCGAGCAGCGTCACGCCACGGGTGAACGCCCGCTCCAGCCGACCCAGCCGCTCCTCGTCGCTCCCCTCCGAGACGTTCGGCACCGCGAGCAGGGGCGGCATATTCCCGAGCCCTCCTCAGACCAGCAGTTCGCCGCCGCTGACGATCGTCTCGCCGTCGATTTCCACCGTCGGTTCGAGCACGACGCAGTCGAGGTGGACGGGGACCTGGACGCGGCCGCCGATCGCCGCCGAAGCGCCGAAGGCGACGTGGCAGGTGCCGAGGATCTTCTCGTCCTCGAGGATGTTGCCGGTGAGGATCGCCTCTTCGTTGGTGCCGATCCCGAGCTCGGCGACGTTGGTGCCGTCCTCGCCGTGCGCGGTCAGCAGCTCCAGCAGCTGCGAGCCATCGGGGCCGGTCGCCTCGACCAGGTGGCCTTCGCGAACCGTCAGCGCCGTCGGCGTGTCGAGCAGGCCGACCCCGGCGATCGAGCCGTCGACGACCAGCACCCCCTCCGTCTTCCCCTCGAGCGGGGCGATGAAGCCCTCGCCACAGGGCAGGTTTCCGAAGGCGCCGCGGTTGCCGAGTTCGCCGGCGTCGACGATGCCGAGGCGCTCCTCGAGGCCGATCCGCAGGTCGCTGCCGTGCGGGCAGGTGATCCGCGCCTCCGCGCCGCGGTTCAGCGCGGTGACGACCGCCCAGCTGCGGCGCCGGATCTCCTCCAGGTCGCTGGTCATCAGCCGGCCCAGCATCTCCTCGGTGACGCCGGGCAGGCTGCCCACCCGGACGCCCGCCTCGCTGGCGAGTTTGCGCGCTTCGGTGTGGGAGATCGACTGGATGGTCGGCGCCAGCACCACGTCGGCGGCGGCCATCGCCGCTCCGACCGGTCGCGGCGGCTCGGCCGCGTGCGAGTCGCGCTCGGAGATGACGGCGAGGGTGGCGTCGGCGCCCTCCCCCTGCGCCTCGATCCGCATCAGCGCGCCGATCTCTTCGGTGACCGGATTGCAGACGACCAGGACGCTCTCGCCCGGCTGGATCCCCATGCACTGCCGGACGACGGTCTTCACTGCTCTGTCCAGCTCCGCGGTCACCGGCCCACCCTACGAAAATCACTCGTCGTCATGACGGTGCCTGATCGTCCAGGCCTGGAACCAGATCAACCCCACCAGCACCAACCCGAAGGCAATAAATGGCGGCAGCCAACCCCGCGGATGCACGATGGCCAGCGTCGCCACCGCAAAGGCATCGGCCACGAGCAGGAAGGCCACCAACACCGGCCGCATCGCCGCCCATCCAGTATCCGGAGCTCCGCCGGGACCCTCCGCCATCGCTACCATCCTCCTCCCCGCCGGAGTAGCTCAGCTGGTTAGAGCAGCGGAATCATAATCCGCGTGTCGGGGGTTCGAGTCCCTCCTCCGGCATGGCAGCGCAGAGCGGAATGCGCCCTCCTCCGACCGTTTCTTAAGGCGATTGTGTCCCAAATGTGTCCCGACTCGGTCATTTTCCTGGCGCCTCTTTCCTGCGCTTCTTGCGCCCCGCGCTAGGGGCAGACGATCGAGCAAGAGCTTCTGATGCCTCTTTTAGCCTCTGGAGTTCGCGGCTTATCCACGGCGGAATCTCCAGGCCGACGCCAAAGACCTCCGCCACCAACGTGGCGATGCCAACGGTCTCGTAGCTAATGAGATACAGGACAGATGCTGCTTTCTCAGGATCAGCTGCCGGCAAGACATTGATTTCAGTCTCTGAAACTTCGCTATTCCCTCGACGAGCACCAACCTCAAGGAGGCGCAGGCCTGAGGCATCGGCGTGCGCAAAGGTCGAAAGCAGTTCGACCTCCTCCTTCTTGCCATATCGCTGGGCTAGCTTCGAGATTCCAGTTCCTCGGCCCTGCAGAAAACGCAAGGCGTATTCGCCGCTCTGATCGTCATTGATTGCCTGAGCGTGGAGTTTCGACTCCAAGATTCGGCGGAACGGGCCAGCGGACTCGATCACATACCCGGATGCGATCAGGACGAGTCCGCTGCCCGCCGAGCGGACAGCGATGCCTGATGCGGACACCACAGCAAATTGGCGGGCGGCCGTACGATCAAAGTCCTTCAGGGACTTTCCGACCTGGGAAGGGATCTCGGGGGATAGGTGGCTGGTCGTATCCGCGAGGAATCGCCTGCTCTTATCCGCGAGCCTCCAGTTTGGAATGACCTCGGCCCCTTCGAAGAGGCTGCGCTCTCGCTGCTTGAGTTTCCAATCTGCAATTTTCGGCTGGATCACGCGCCGGCCATCGCGTTTGTACTCAGTCGCCACCGTTGCCAGTATCCCTCGCGGCCGGCTTTGTCAAGCTGCCAGCTCGCGCTCGCCCTTCCATACCTTCCGGTATGCAGCCAATTCTTGAGGGCTGAAATCAAGCCGCCCTTCCGCAAGCGCCATAGTGGTGTCCCATTCTTTCCTTCGGTCCCGGCGTGGCGTCACCAGAACACCGACCGTGATGCTGTCGTCCCGGTCTATTCGCTCGGTGAACTCGTAGTGGCGCAACTCCACCCATGCGCAAAAGGCGGCTTCGAGTTCTTTGTCCAACCGCGAACAGGCAACGAGGGCTATCTGAGTCGCTCCTTCACCCGATATCCGTCTTTGACGCCACAGGATTCCGCCCTTTGCCCTTCGTGCTTCAAGAAATCCATCGCGGAGGAATTGACCGGCCATCGCACGCTGCTGCGTAGGCAAAGAGTCCAAACAGGCCAAGGCTCGGATACGAATCTCCTCCGGCGTGGTACGCAATCGAATGCTTGCTATGTCCTCAAGGATCGCTCGGAAAAGGCGGTGATCTGCCTCGTCCTCGGTGGCTGCAGGGGCTATCGGAAGGACAGGCTCATGAACCAGTTGCGCCCCCGGCAATAGATACGCCCCATCGAGTGCCTTCTGCGGAGCCTCTTGATCGCCCGACGCTAGTTCGTAGTACCGAATCGGCTCGTCTCCGAGTACAAGAGGGTCACCGGCAACTCGTCTGAGATATCGAGCCACCCCATGAGTTGACTTCAGTTGCTCGAAGAGAAAGTCCCAGTCGCGCCTCAGTAGGACCACGGCGTTGCTAGGAGGCTGCAACGAAAGATCATCAGGTGGATCGTCGTGATCGACGATCACCGCCACTAGCCACTCCAGGTCAAGACCGCCAAGCTGGATGCTGCGTCCGCGAAGATTGGTGAGATCAGCGGGTTCTCTACAAAATTCGCGGATCGTTCCAGCCCCCTGCGCCAGCGCCTTACGCGTCGCCTTTTGGATCCACCGGCGCTCGCGCTCACTTTCGCCGCTCGCTGCCTCGCGGCTCTTAACCTGGAGGACAACTGCAAGATCTCCGAGGACCAGCACCCCATCACCTAGCTCTCGAACCCCGGCGTTCCGGCGTCGGTGAGCGGGCTCAAAGACAAAGTCAGCCAGACCCCATATGGCTGCGGCGGCATGAGTCGCTGACTCAGCCTCCTTGCCCTGCTCACGCTGGAGGCGACGAGGGAGCGCAGCGGAGATGCTCCTAAGAAATGGCCCCTCGTTCGTATCGATTACCAGCTGCATCTCAGGGGCGACATGAACGCTCCTATCCTCCACCGCCTGAAGGCCGCGCTCCTTGCCTTCACAGCACTTCTTGTACTTCTTCCCACTTCCGCAGGTACAGGGGTCATTGCGGCCCGTCTTCGCCATTGAGCGAGCATAGGAATCGCTCCGGCGATTTCTAGCTGAAGGTGTTCTCCTGCACCCAACGTCCGAGATCCCTGCGAGTAAACCGCAGAGCCCTCCCCACCCGCACATGCGGAAGGTGACGCGATCGGACCAGCTCGTAGAGGGTGCTTCGCGGAACGTGAAGTAGCTGGGCCGCTTCATCGGCGTTGAGGAGTGGCTCAGTCAGCCCTGGGGTCTCTCGCTGATCTTCGACCTGCTGCGTCATCGCCCGATCCCGAGTCCCAGGGACCGCCTGGCGGCGCGCTGCAGCTGCCGTTTCAGCCCGAGCTGTCGCTGCGTGCGCTGCAACCGCTCTCTGACCCGCCTCTGCTCAGCCTGCGCGGCGTGGTCTTTCGGCGTCGACCCGAGGGCATTGTGTCTGTCCCTCACGCCGTTTCTCGTGCGGTAGCCCTCGATCCCCCGCACCGCCTTGTCCCAGGCGCGGGCCTTCGTTGGATCGCTCGGCCTCTCCCCCAGCTCGCGCTTGATGTAGTCGGGGGGAGAGAAGCGGGCGGCGGTCGCGGCAACCCGCTCGCGCTCGGCAAGGAGGTGTTCGGCAACTGCCATCCTGGCGCGGGCCTCGTGGCCGACCTCCGGCAGCTGCGCCCGCTCGGCCCTCGCAGCCGCGAGCCACTCAAGCGTGTGTTCTTCGTTGGAGGGATGCACCGAGCGCGAGGCCGAGCGGTACTGCTCCAGGCGCTCGCTGTAGCGTTGGATCTCCGCCTCGGCCCGTAGATGCCGTTCTTGGTTGCGCTGCTCGGCCCCGGCCTCTGACCTGAGCTCGTGCAGGCGACGGAGGAACTCGTCGCCCGGAAGCTGCCCGAGCTCCGCTCGCAGCGCCTCGTCGTGAGCGGAGACCTGGGAGCCGTCGCGCTCGGCGGCTTCGGCGATGTGGTCGAGACCATCGCGCAGGTAGGGAGACTCCGGCGCGTACTCGTCGCGGTCGAACTGGATCTCCGGCGTCGCGTAGAGGTAGGTCTGCTCCCGGGTCCGCGAAGTGGCGACGTAGAACTCCTGGCGGTCCATCGAGGGGTCGGCCATGACGAAGGTGGTGTCCACCGTCGCCCCCTGGGCCTGGTAGGTCGTCGCGGCGTAGGCGTGTTCGATCGCAGGCCCTCCGTCCCTCTCCCTCAAGCGCCCCAAGTAGTCGGAATCGACACACACCCGCCCGCGGGTGTCGATTCCGACCAACCACAGACGCTCCGAAGCTGCATCTACTTCCGCCACGCGCCAGCGCTCGCGATTGAAGATCTGGGCGCGCTGGTCGTTGATCCGCGTGATGACCTGATCGCCGGCAGCGAAGCGGGCGCCGCCGACTTCGATCTCCTTCGCGCCGAGGCGACCGGCCGCCTTCATCCGCTCCCGCGCCAGCGCGTTTAGCTCGGTGACCTCGGCGTTGCGCTTGGTGATCATCAGCGCGTCCTCGCCGCGCTCGTAGCTGCGCCACCAGTCCGCGGCCATCGCCTCGCGGCGGGCAAGCGGGTCGTCGGAGACCGTGACGCGCTCGGCGCCCTGGTAGATCGAAAGAGCCTCCCGGCCTTCTCCTTCGCGGATCAACTTCGCGCCTTCGCGCTCCAGATCGTGCCGATGGCGGATCACGTCATCGAGGACGACCGGCTCGGTCCTCGATGCGATCAAGGCGAAGAGACCGCCCGCCTCGATCTCTCCCAGCTGCGCCGGGTCGCCGATCAAGACGAGCTTGGCCTCGGCCTCCTGGGCGTGGGCGACCAGGCGGGCCATCGCCCGCGAGTCCACCATCCCGGCCTCGTCGACCACCAGCACCGAGCCACGGGCAAGCGCCTGCCCCCCGGCAGCGGTCCCGCGATCCAGCTCGGCCAGAAGGCGGGCGACGCTGGTGGCGCTCAGGCCCTCGGAGCGGAGAACGTTCGCCGCCCGCCAGGTCGGCGCCGCGACGCGCACCTCCACTCCGCTCGCCGCCCACCCCTCGACCGCGGCGGTCAGGGCGTAGGTCTTCCCGGTGCCTGCCTCGCCGATGACGACGATCACACCCTCGCCGCCTCCGAGAAGGCGCCGGACCATCGTCTCCTGGTCGGCCTTCATATTCGGCCGCTTGGCGAGGACGCGGGAGACGACGATCTCCGAGACCACTGCGGCGTCCCCGCGGGCGGCCATTCCCTCGACCCGCTCCAGCGCCCCGCGCTCAAGCTCCCAGATCGCGCGGGTCGTGAAGCGCTCGCCTTTGGCGGTGGTGGCAATCCCGATCACCTCCGGGGTCTGCAAGAAGGCGTCGGCCAGCTCGCAGACCTCCTCCCCCGGCGCTCCGGCCGGGAGGCAGTTGGCGACAGCCTGGATGGCGTCGCGGCGGTCGAAGTGGGACGCGTAGGCGGTGAGGGCTGCTTCGACCTCGGCGATGGCGACCCGCCCCTCAGGAGCCTGGCGCTCGTGGCCGAGGGTGGCGCGGATCGACTCGCGGGAAAGGCAGATCTCTTCAGCGTTCGCCCGCCAGAGGTCGCGAAGGCTCTCCGTGGTCAGGTCGCGGTCCTTCGCCTTCCTCGTCGCCAAGGTCGCGATCTGCCTTGCGCGGGCGCTGGCACCCTCCCCCGCCGCCTCGAGGATTTCTTGGCGGCGGGTGGAGAAGGCGCGCAGGTGGTCGGGGTCGAAGCCCCGGATCTCGGCGATGCCGTTCACCACCTCCCGCCAGCGGACCCCGATTCGGCGCGTCATCTCGTCGCGCAGGTGCGCCTCGTAGATGTAGCTGGCGGTTTTGGCGTGTTCGTAGATCGCCGGGTGATAGAGGCGGGTCCAGCGGCCTTCGGCAAAGGTGGCGTTGGCGACGAGAACGTGCGTGTGGAGTTGGGGATCGCCGGCGCGGGAGGAGCGGTGGACGTAGCCGGCGGCGAGGAAGCCGCTGCCGTTGACGAAGACGTGGCCTCCGGCGCCGCGCCGGGTCCAGCAGGCGGCCCCCTGGAGGTAGTCGATCCCTGCATCGACGGCGGCGGCGTGGGCGGCCTTGACCTCTCCAGCGACAGGATGGCCGCCGAGCGCCCACAGCACCGAGACAGACTTCGGCGCCGAGAAGGTGAGATCGAAGCCGGGGACCGCTCCGCCCTCGACGTGGCGCAGGCCGAGCGGCTCCCCGCTGGCCGGGTTCGTCCCGGTCAGCATCGAGACGAGCTGGTCGGGATCGACCTTGCCTTGCAGGCCGAGGTTCTCGGCCGCGTCGCCGAGCCAGTAGCCCTCGGCCTCACCCTCGCCGGAGTAGTAGTCCTCGGCGCCTTGGGCGACCTTGCCGAGGTAGTAGCCCTCCTGGCCCGCCCCCATCTTCCCAATGGAGAGCATCAGCGCAGACCCCTGGCGATGGCGGCGTCCATGCCCTTGCTGTCCAGGGCGGGGACGGGGTGTATCGGGGGGACGCCGGAGAGGGCCCCGGCGAAGGGCGAGCGCCCCGGAGAGTTGTGGCGGCAGTCCACGGAGTGGAAATGCCGCAGGCGGGCTGATCGCCCCGCCGATCTGCCCCGTCGTGGCGCCCACGGTCGGGGGAGGTAATCACCTAGTGATAGGGCGTGAGGGGTTCTGCTGTTGCGGTTAGATGCTGCGGCTCAAGAGCCTCGATCTGGCTTCTGAGCCTTGGCATCTGCCTCTGGGCTCGTAGCTGGGAGTGGAGCTACTTGCCTTTGTTCTTCTGCTTCTTCTTGGACTCTTCTTCTTCGGATTCTCGGAGTCGGTTAAGGACGGGACGGTCTTCCTGCTTCAGTCGGGCAAGGCGATCCATGAACTCCTTGTCCTCCCGCCGCTCGGCAACGTGTGCCTTGACCTCGGCGATCTCCTCCGGGGTCAGCAGGTAGGGCTCGCCGTCAGCGAGCGGCGGGCGAAGCCCCATCGCCGCCAGCGCCCACACCGACTCGGTGACGAGCGGCGTCACCACGTAGAAGTGCACGACGGCTCCGCGCCGCTGCTCTTCTTCGACGATCTCCAACGCACCGAGCTTCGCCAGCTCGCGCACGTGGTAGCTGACGCTTGAGAGCGGCTTCCGCGTCGAATTGGCCAGGTACTTCGGGCTCGTCGGCTCTTCGGCCACCACGCAGCGGTGCAGCAGCGCCCTCCGCAGCGGATGGCGCAGAGCGTCCAGCAGCGCCTGGGTGGGATCGTTCTCCCTTGCCATCGCGATCACCTCCGCCCTGACTCGACGCGGACCGCGAAGCTGCCACTCGGCTGCGGTCCGGGCGGTATCCACTCGATCCCGCGCAGCAGGTGCTCGAATCCGACTTCAAGCGTCGTGGCAATCTTCATCAGCGTGTCCACGCGGGGGATGCGGCGACCCTGCTCCAGGTGGCCGATCTCGGTGCGGTGCAGGGAGCAGAGCGCTCCCAGCTCTTCCTGGGAGAAGCCCGCACGGCGGCGGGCTCTCCACAGGTTGCGTCCGAGTCGCTCGGCTGCCTCTCTGTCTGCTAGTCGCCCGTCCATCAGGCGTCGAAGAGGAGGTAGGCCCGGACGGCGGCTCGCGTCGGGATCACGAGATCGTCGTCGCGGCGGTGGAGCAGGCCGGTTGCGGTGAGGTCACGGATTGCCCGCTCGATCCGGTCGCGCTCTGAGAACACGGGCGAGCCGACCGTCTTCTCGCGGATCAGCTCCTCCCGCGTGATCGGCTCGGGGTAGATGAACAGGATCTCTCGCAGGACGCTCGCCTGGTCGCGGTCGTCCTGGTCGGCGGTGATCGTCCGGAACCCAAGGGCGCCAGTAGATTTCTCGTCAGCCATGGGGAGTCCACTCTCCTCGTGGTCAGGCCCTCGGTTGGCGTGACAGCGCCGCCGGGGGCTGCTTTCTGGAGCCGGTAGCTCGCTACCGTTCCCGCTGCGATCGGCCTGGTTCGTCTATGCCGGTCGCCACGGGGCCGGCGTTCCAGCGCGCGGCCCCACTTATGTTTGAGCGCCCAGAGTAGCAGAGGTGTCGGTGATTCACCGACAGAACTACTTGCCCTGGATAACTTCCGCCACCCGGCTGTGGTGCAGCCGGGCCTCCTTGGCGATCTGGCGCAGGGAGAGGCCAGCGGCATGAGCATCGGCGAAGGCTTTGCGCCTCGCCTCCCGCACAGCCTCGGCATCTCGCTCAAAAGTCGCCTGAGCGTCGCGGACCGCTTTGCGGGCAGCATCGTCCTTGGCGTCGGCTGGCACGACCAAAGCCTATTTATCCCGCGAGAAGGAGATCGATGAGGGACCACGACGAAATGCCGTCCGGCCAGAACGGCATAGTAGATCTCTTCGTAATCAGCGAGTCAGACTCGCCCGTGGCTTGGGGAGGGCAGTCGGAACGTATATATCCGGAGGGACGGAAAAATGGCAGTTTCCAATGTTCAGGGGGCGTTCGAAGAGTTCGAGCGCGAGAAGGTCCGTGTACCGGCTTGGCAAAACGATCAGGCCAAGCAGATCCACCCGAAAATCCGCGAAGCAATTGAAGCGACGCTCGGCGACCTCTTCTCGCACGCCTTCTTGGCGGGCTCTTACCGCCGCCGCGTGCAAACGGTCCGCCTCCACGACATCGACATCATCATCGTCTTGAACGATCCGAACGGCCAGTTTGCAGCTTCGGCGACGCATGCACTGACGACGCTTGAGGCCGCGGCCGCAAGCTGCGAGCTAGTCGCTGGTAGCGAGTTCGGCGTCCGGGCTGTGAAGCTCGAGATCAACGGTGTCGAGTTCACCATCGATCTCGTCGCCGCACTGGATGATCCCTCTGGCGAGGTACTGCTCGCCCGGCGCATCCCCGAGGAAGGCCTCGATGATTGGACGCCAGCGCGCCCTCAAAGTCAGGTGGAGGCGGCGAGCGCAAAAAACGACGCCACCGACGGAGTCTTCGTCCCCTGCACTCGGATCATCAAGTTTTGGAACCAGCGCCTCGGTGACGGCGAGAAGAACCTGCTTCCGTCATACCTAGTCGAGGCAATTCACTTCTGGGCAATCGACGGGCCACTCCAGTTCGCCGAGGCAGTCGCTTCCTTCTTCCGACATGCCAAGTGGCATCTTTCCCAACCCACCCCGACCGTCCATTGCCCTGGAGACGAGGAGAACTTCGTCGACGAGCGTCTTGAGGACCACCGGCGGACGCGAGCGCTGGCCGCGGTTGAAGCGGCCCTTGTCCACGTCGAGCTGGCCGAGACGGCGCCCGACGTCGCCACCGCGCTGAACGAGTGGGCCGAGATCTTCGGTCCCGCCTTCCCGGCGCCCAATACCGCCCCCGGCAAGCTCGCCGCCGCCTTGCGGACCGGCAGCGCCACCGCTGTCGACCGCGGGATCAGCCCCGACCCGGTGAGGGGACGACAGGTGATCCCAGGGCGGTCGTGGAGGCGCTCTTAAACCCACAGCGGGAGCGAGTGCGGTGGTGGCCAGGTCGTTTCGAGCTGCTTGATCGACTCGAGCAGCCGAGCATGGAAATCGACTCGACCATCCACCGCTTGGACTCCCGCACCTTGCGGCGCAATCCGGACCTGGCTAGGGCGCTCTCCGAACTGAATGTGCCCTCCTGGGACCTTCTCGGCTACCAGGCCCTCGCGGAAGGCCCCTATGGACGAGTGCGAATGGTGGCCTTACTTCCTTTCTCTCCCTTCGAGGGCAATGACCCTTGGGTGTATGCGCTTGACGGCGCGCGCAACTCCCTACACCGCAACCCGCCGCGCGATCAGGGCACCACCAATTGCAGCGCGAGCCTCTGTCTTTACTTCAGCGAGGATCCCGAGGAACGACGCTGGAGCGCCGAATACGGGTTGATCGGACTTTTCGACCTCGCCCGCCGCCATCTTGCCGCCGAGCACATATGGCGCAAAACCAACAAGTGGCCCTTCGAGGATGCCGCGCACGGGTATGCAGCGCGGCCCGCAGAGCCGCAGCCTGAGCTACGGGTCGAGCCGCTGCGGAAGGCTAATACCTGATGCCGGCAGGCCCATTCCTCAGTCACAAGCGTGAGGACTCCCGCCAGGTCGACCGTCTCTGGGAGGAACTGGCACTGCGAGGGGCAAGCGGCTGGCAGGACGTGCGCGACCTCCGCCTGGGGCAGGCTTGGGGCAAGGCTTTTCGTCGTGCCATCTTCTGGCGAACCGACGGCTTCATCTGGTGGGCCACCAAACGCAGCCTCGCCTCGGAGACGATCACCAAGCGCGAGGTGCCCTGGGCGCTGCGACGTGCACGTCGAATCTGGCGACGCCCCTATCCGGTAGTCCCCCTTTTCGTCGATATCGATCCCGGTAAGGACCAAGGCCTACTGGAGAGGGCTTTCGGTCGCCGTCGGGCAGAGGCCCTACTCCGCAGCCACGGCGCCATCAAGGGCCCTGGAGAGAGCCTCGACCACTTCGCTCGCCGCGCAGCGCGGCGCTACGTCAAGGATTTGGTGCGAAGCCGCGACACCCAGCCGGTGCTGCGGGTCGCGATTAGCGGTGACCGGCAGCCAACCGCAGACCATGACCTCTCCCTCGACTGGCGAGCACATCTCGAACAGGGATACCTTGCCGATGACGAGGTGTCGCTTGATCTTCTGCGCGAGACCCTTGCCGACATTCGCGAAGCTGTGCAAGAAACGGCAACCCTGCCCCGGATCGAGGTCGAGACCCATCTCAAACTACCGCTGGCAGCGCTGGTCGGCTGGGAGTGGAATCGCGCCCGGCAGATATCCCTAGCCGTCCACCAGATCTCTCCAGCACTGCGGTTTATTACCCACGAGCGCGCTGAGACCCAGGTCACCCTGCCTGAACCCACTTTGACCGAGCTCGATGGATGCGGTCCGGCGGTGATTGCACTCTCGACGGTGAACACCCTCGACGGAGCTGCGCGGCGGTATGCCGAGCGGGTGAACGCCAACAGAATCATCTGTCTGCACTTACCCGGAAACGCCGATCGCGTCGTTGGTGCGGATGAGATCGCCGCAGCCTCCGATTGGGCCACGAAGGAACTCAGTGCCCTCAATGACGAGGGCCTTGAGAAGCATTTATTGATGCTCGCCCCCGCTAGCCTCGCAATTTGGATCGGAGCCAAGGCCCACGGAACCGGGAAGACCTGGATCCCTTTCTGGGATGGGGACAAGGGTTATCGGTCAGGAGTCGAGATCGGGTAATTAGGGGTGGCCGCCTCCCATGAAGACGCCGGTGTGCCGCTTCGTAGATGATCTGAGCGTGTGATCCTAGGGGTTCCGGAGGTTTGAGCGAGCTGCTTCTGCGTCAGCTTCTCTGGCGCCGGAGGGTCATCAGCTGGCTGACGATCGAGAACTCGTGGCGCATCTCGTGCAGCTCGGCCTCGGTGCCTTCTGCGTTCGCCTCAGCCTCGATCTCCTCGATCAATCTGCGGAAGTCGTCGCTCATCCTTTTCGGAGACTAGAGCGTGATGAGTTCTCGCTCGGGCTTCTCGGTAGAGCCAAACTCGAAGCCGAGAACGGCGCGACCGCCAAAGGCGTCACCAAGCTTCTTGAGCGTTTGCGCGTTGGTGGCGTGCTGGCCGCTCTCGATCCGCGAGACTGCCGAGGCGGTCGTGCCCATGAGGGCGGCAAGCTGAGCCTGGGTCAAGCCGAGCGCGGCACGGCGCATGATGACGATGCGGGCAAGCTCCTCGTACGGCGCAAGACGCTCGTACTCGGCTCGAAACTCCGGATCGTTGAGAGAATCTTTGATGTGGTCGGAAACGGCGGTCCCGACCGGGCTGGATCGTTTGCTCATCGCGCACCTTTGACTACTACGTGTTGACCTGGGTCAGCATGTTAGCAGCGCCGCTAACCCTCAAAGGCGGATTACGGAGCGTCGTGACCCGCCGCCCGCGGCGGCTTCCTGGGCTGCGCTTCCATGCGGGCCTTGAAGTCGTCCCAGCGTTCCTCCGCAACCTTGATCTCGGCAGGGGGCAGCTTGCCGGTCTTCTTCGGGAAGACGTGCAGCAGGACAACAAGGCTCCCCGACCGCCGGTAGAGCACTCGGAAGAGCTGAGAGCCCATATGGCAGCGCAACTCGCGCAACTCCCCCGAGACCTGCGAGCTATGCGGAAAGGGAAGGTGTGGCACCGCCTCCGACAGACCGTTGAGGCGGTCGATCTGACGGAGGAGCGCAGCGCGAGGCTTCGGGTCGAGGTCGGCAATGAACTCGAGGACTGGCTCCGACCCGTCAGTGGCGCGGTAGTAGACCGCCTGGAGGTTGCTCACGCTGCGACTGCCGATGCCGGCGCGGCGGTCGACGCGTCGCGCAGCGCCGCCGAGAGCTTTTCGGCTGCGTCCACCTGCGGGACGTGATGGACGTAGATCATCGTCGTCGCAATGTCAGCGTGGCCCATGTACGCCTTGACGTCGGTGAGCGGGAAGACCTGGACGGCGAGGGTGCCGAAGCTGTGGCGGAGGTCGTGGAAGCGGATGTGCTTGAGGCCCGCCGCTTTCAACGCGGCGTAGAAGCGGCGACGGAGGGCGCTGTCCTCGATGTGCTCGCCAGTCGGATTGACGAACACGAGGTCTTCTTCCCCGATCCATTCCTTGCGGCGACTGAGCCCGTCGAGAGCCGTGGCCACTTGGTCGATCATCGGGACACTGCGAACGCGACCCGACTTCGGCGCGTCCTCATGCCGCATCACGAAGGAGTGGCGGACGTGGATCAGTCGCTTGCCGAAGTCGAGATCGCGCCAGCGCAAGCTCCGCAGCTCCCCCAGGCGCAAGCCCGCGTAGGCGGCGGTGAGGAAGATCGCGGCGTCCTGCTCGTCCTGCTGGCGGAGCTTCGCCCGCCACTCCAAGCCGGTCGGGTGCTTCGGCGGCTTGCGGTGGCGGCCCTCGCGAGCTGCTCGCGCCAGGGCCTCAACCTCGGCCGCCGAGAGCACGTCGAAGTCGCCGGATCGGGTCACTGGCTGGCGCTCGGCCCAAGCGGCGGCGTTCGCCGACAGCCCGTAGGTCCGCTGCGCCCGCTTGAGGATGCTGTGCATGACCCCGAGGTACTTGTTGATCGTCCGCGCCGAGAGGGCCTCGCCGTCAGCGATCCCGCCGGCCGCGACCAGCTCGACCCGCCAGGCGTCAATCCGCTGCGTGGTGATCGACTCAAGGGCGAGGGTGCCGAAGGCAGGGAGCAGACGGCGATCAACGATCCAGCGATAGTCCGTAATGGTCGACGGACGCCGCTTGCGGTCGTGCTCGACGTAGCGCAGCCACTCCCGCGCCGCCTCCGCGAACGTGACGGTGCTCGACCGCCGGGGCCGGCTCGTCAGGTGGCTGCGCCGGGCGTCAGCCAGGATCGCGTCCAGCTCGCGCTGAGCGCCCTGCTTCGTCAAATAGCCCTCCGGCGGCCTCCCGCGCTTCGTCCACGCTTTTCCGAGGACGACCTGGTGCTGGCCCTCGGCGTCCCGCCACTTCGCCATCCAGCGGTCGCCCGACTTGCGGGCCTTGCGGTAGATGTGGCCGCTTACCGGGGCTTCGCGAAAGTGGATCGAGGACGACGCCATAAACCGAGGGTAGCGCCCCCGTTCGGACTGAAAATGTGTCCCGAAATGTGTCCCCGACTAGGCAAAAACAGGCTGAACTGGACTGCACTAACCGGACAGGATTCCGCTTGACAGAGCGAAATCCTTAACAATTGCTCTCGATCATAATCCGCGTGTCGGGGGTTCGAGTCCCTCCTCCGGCATAGAAGAGGCAGGTGCGGTTTGGGTTCAGTGGCCGTGCCGATGGGAAGCAGGAGGTGTCTTGTGGCTCGGTCGCGCTCCAGGTAAACGGTCGGAGAAGCAGCCGATGGCAGAACCGATCGCCGCCGCGACCACCGTGAATGCAGCAACGGTGATTCCGGCACTTGCGTTCAAGCTGCTCAACAGGAGAACGAGCCCGACTGCAGCTACCGCTGGAACGGCGAATAGCGCAATTCGAATAGCCATGTTTCGACTGTAGGTCATGCTGCGTATTCGCTCACTAGGGCCATAGCCGTGAACCCAAGTCCGATGAAAAATCCGATCGCCGTAGCGCGCTCGACTTCGTCATCGGAACGACCTTTGAGTACGGCGGCATAACGGGCGGCACCACCGAGGACTCCGGTGGCTAGCGCCACGAGAGCTGCCGCACCTGAAGTGCTTCCGAACAGATGCTTTGCGACGGGCAAGTTCTCCACGATGCTGAAGCTATCAAGTTTCGCAGACAGAAAGTTCCTATAGGAGAGACGCCTAGGCTTCGACTTGTGTCCAGACTTCCCACCCCGCTCCTTCTCCTGATCGCCCTCTTTGCCCTGGCGGGGTGCGGGTCAGGCAGTGGCTCCCCCACCGGCTCCGGCTCTTCGAATCGCTACTTCGGCCAGCACCCCGAACAGCGGGAAAGCTCGTTGCACATCAGCGCCTCCGACTGCCGGGCACTCGCGGCGACGGTGGCGCGGCAGGTGGGCCGACCGGTTCAGCGTGAATCCGAGCCCACTCCGCCGAACTCGCGTTGTCAGGTGCAGGGGCGCGGGGTTCATGTCTCGATCTCTCTGGATGCTGCTTATGCGGCGCGGCAGCGGTATTCGAACCGGATCGACGAGCAGGTGCAGTTCAACGCCGCCGATCCGGCGAAGGTGCCGCATGCGGTCCCTGACGTGGGCGACAAGGGGGCCTACAACCAGTACGCGAGCTGGATCCCCGCCTACAGCACCCTCTGGGCGGTCCGGGGCAACCGCTGGCTCACGCTCGTCTACTCGATCGCCGGCGAGACCCGGCCGCAGCGGCTGGCCGGCGCCGCGCCCCTCGCGCGGCAGGCCTTCAGGCTGACGGCTCGCTGAGCGGCGGCGGGACCTCGAGCATCAGCGTCACCGGGCCGTCGTTGATCAGCGCCACGCCCATGCAAGCGCCGAAGACACCCTTCTTCGCCCCCAGCCGCTCACAGAAGCGGTCGTAGAGGGGCTCGGCGACCTCGGGGCGGGCCGCGCCGGCGTAGCTGGGGCGGTTGCCCCGCCGCGCGTCGCCGTACAGGGTGAACTGGCTGACGCAGAGGACCTCGCGCTCCCCCAGCGGCTCGTTCATCCGCCCCTCGGCGTCGTCGAAGATCCGCAGGTTCCGCACCTTATCGGCCAAGCGATCGGCCTCGTCGCCGCCGTCGCCGACCCCCACCCCCAGCAGCACCAGCATCCCCGGCCCGATCTGGGCAACCCGCTCTCCCTCGACGTCCACCGCGGCTTGGCTGACGCGCTGAACCAGGGCCTTCATCGCTGCGAACCTAGCGCAGCCGGGCCCACCTCAGTGATGGTGGCGGTGGTGCTTCTTGGGCTTGACGCAGCGGTACTTGCCTTTGATCTTCTTCCGCTTCAAGCCTTTGCGGCAGTGCTTTTTGTGTTTCCGCACCGGTGGGGCCGGGGGCGGCGTGACGACGGCGGGAGACTGCGCCACCGGCGGCGGCGACCCGAGCCGGGCGTCGATGCCGGTGACCGTCTGCCCGGTCGCGAGGGGGATCACGTTCGCGGTGGCGAAGGTCGGCTGGTTGTTCCAGAACTGGGTCGCGAAGCCGTCGTCGAATTCTTCTTCTTCGAGCGAGAAGCCCACTTTGTACTGGCCGGGCGGGAGGCGCGGCAGTTCGTAGGCACCCTGGGCATCGCTCCAGCGGCAACGCACCAGTTCACCGCTGGAAGCGTCGAGCGCGCAGGCGTTGATTTCTTCCAGGGGAGCGCCGCTGGCCGAAGTGATGTGGCCGGCGATCGCGGCTCCCGGGTCGAGCTGCGCGTCGATTCCAGAAATGCTTTCGCCCGACCCCACCAGGACCGGGTCGGCTTCGCTCCAGCTCGCCTTGTGGTTGTAGAACTGCGGCAGGAAGTTGCCTTCCCAGGGCCAGAATTCGATGCCCCATTCGCCGGCTTCGAGGCCGTGGAGCACATAGGAGCCGTCGGATTGGGTTTCGGTGCAGCCACCGAATCTTTCATCCGCGATTCCCCAGGCGCAGACTTCTACTTCCCCGATCCCGGCGCCCCCGACTGAAGCAGTGACGGTGCCTTCGATTTCCGAGGACGGCTGCAGATCGGCGTCGATTCCTTCGGTCGTCGTGGCAGCGACGACAACGACCGGATCGGCTTCCGACCAGGTCGCCTTGTGGTCGTAGAACTGGACCTGATAGCGGCGCTGCGACCAGAATTCGACCTTGTATTCGCCGGCCTGCAGCCCACCGAAGAAGTAAGTGCCATCGGTTTCGGTGTGGGCGCAGCCGCTGAATTCTTCTTCTTCGCCCGCTTCGAGGGACCAGACGCAGACTTCGACTCCTTCGACCCCTTCGAGGGTGACCGCGTCCTTCACCGTTCCCGCGATCGAGCCGGTGGCGGCGCTCGCAGCCGCGGGTACCACGGCCAACGCCAGGCAGATGACGAGCAGGGCGTTCCTAAATCTCCCCAGAGAACTCAAACCACGAGTGAGTATAGGTACGCGAGCCGGATGCCGTTCAGGCTTCCAGCGCCTCGACCAGCGAAGAAGCGTCGTAAGCGCCGTGCAAGCGCTCGCCGTTGACGAAGAAGGTCGGGGTGCCGGTGGCGCCGCTTGCCTCGGCCGAAGAGAGGTCACGGTCGATTCGCGGCCGGTGGACCTCCGACTCGAGATCGCCCGCGAGCCGCTCGGCATCGAGCCCCAGGTCCCGCCCGACCTCCAGCAGCAGCTCCCGCGAGAGCTTCGGCTGGTTCGCGTAGAGGGCGTCGTGGTACCCCCAGAACTTCCCCTGGGCGGCGGCCGCCTCACTCGCTTCCGCCGCGACCATCGCCAGCGGGTGCCGCTCGGGGATCGGCAGATGGCGGAAGCCGAACAGCAGCCGCTCCCCCAGCCGCTCTCGCACCCGCCGCAGGATCGACTGGGAGCCGAGGCAGAACGGGCACTGGAAGTCGCCGAACATCACCAGCTCCAGCGGCGCCCCCGCCTCGCCGCGGACGTGGTCGACGCCTTCCAGCGGGGGTGAGAGCAGTTCCGCCACCGGACGCGATGTTATGTGGTCGATGAACCACGTCGAGTCGGTCTTCGTCCTCATCCTCGCCGCGGCGCTGCTGGTGCGGCTGGCCGACTTCGGCAAGATCCCGGCGCCGATCGTCCTCGTCGTCGGCGGCTTGGCGATCGCCTTCCTGCCGGGACTGCCGAGCGTCGAACTCGACCCCGACACGGTCTTCCTCGTCTTCCTGCCGCCGCTGGTCTACGCGGCCGGCTGGCGCACCTCGCCACAGGAGCTGCGGGCGGTGATGAGGCCGCTGGCGCTGCTCGCGGTCGCGCTCGTCTTCGTCGCCGCCGCCGCCGTCGCGGTGCTCGCGCACACGCTGGTGCCGGGAATGGACTGGGCCGAGGCGGCGATCCTCGGCGCCGTCCTCGCCCCCACCGACGCCGTCGCCGCCACCTCGATCTTCCGCCGCCTCGGCGCCCCCGAGCGGGTGCGGCTGCTGGTCGAAGGCGAGTCGATGATCAACGACGGCACCGCCCTCGTCCTCTACCGGATCGCGGTCGGGGTGGCGACGGGGGGCGCCTTCAGCCTCGGCAGCGCCGCACTCGAATACGTCGGCGTCTCGCTCGGCGGCATCGCGGTCGGGCTCGCGGTCGGCGTCCTCTCCGACCTCGTCGTCCGCCGCCAGACCGACGGCGCCCTGGCGATCGTCCTCACCGTCCTCACCGCCTACGGCGCGTACCTCGGCGCCGAGGAACTGCACGTCTCCGGCATCCTCGCCGCCGTCGTCGCGGGCGTCTACGCCGGCTACCGCTCGCACCGCTCGCTCGACGCCGACGTCCGCCTCAGCGCCATCGCCTTCTGGAACGTCCTCGTCTTCGGGCTCGAGATCACCCTCTTCGTCCTCCTCGGCCTGCAGCTGCCCGACATCGTCGACACCCTCGGCGAAACCTCCTCCGGCGTCAGCGAGCTGTGGGGGCCGGTGGCCGCGCTCGCCGCGGCCTCGATCGGCGTCCGCCTCGCCTTCGTCTTCGCGATGGGATCGGACGGAGGCGAAACCGTCGGCCAGCGCTTCGCCGTCGGCTGGAGCGGGATGCGCGGCGCCGTCTCCCTCGCCGCCGCCCTGGCGGTGCCGCTTAGCGTCGGCGCCCGGCCGCAGATCATCTTCCTCACCTTCGCCGTGATCCTCATCACCCTGGTCGGCCAGGGCCTTTCGCTGCCGTTCATCGTGCGGGCGCTGGGGCTGGAGGAGCCGCGGCGCTGGTCGGACGAAGAGGCGGTGGCGCGGATGGAGGCGGCGCAGTCGGCGCTCGACCGCCTCGACCAGATGGAGGACGACGAGCGGGCCTCGGAGAGCCAGCTGAAGCGACTTCGCGACCTCTACCGCGCCCGCTTCCGCATGTGCCAGGCAGTGCTCGGCGGCGAGGACCCGGAGAGCGCTGCCCGGGAACAGCGAATCGCCGACTATGGCGAGCTGCGGCGCGAGCTGATCGGGGTCGAGCGCGAGGAGCTGCTCAGCCTGCGCGGTGCCGGGAGGCTGCGCAACCAGACGCTGCGGCAGATCGAGCGCGACCTGGACCTCGAGGAGGCTCGGATCAGGAGCTGAAGAACTCGCGCGCCCGCGCAGCGACGAGGTCGGGCATCTCGTCGGCTATGAAGTGGCCGCAGTTGTCGATTTTCTCGACGGTCATGTTGTCGGCGTGCTGCTCGTAGCCGGCTAGGAGGTTGTGATTCAGGGCTGCGTCGCCAGTGCCGAAGAGCAGCAGCGTCGGCACCTTCAGGCGCGCCTTTGCGTAGCGGCCGCGGGCGATCGGGCCCACCTCGCGCAGGTTGAAGACCCGGTACATCTGCACCGCCGCCCGCGCCCGTGCCGGCTCGGTGAAGGTGTCGGAGAAGGCGTGGATGGTGGTGTCGTCCCAGGGCTCGCGCCGCACCGAGCCGCCGACTAGGACTTTCGGCACGAACCTGCCGCTCGTGTGGAGTCGGTAGCCGACCCCCGGGCTGAGGATCAGCCACTGGTACCAGAAGCGCCAGAGGTGCGGCGCCATCGCCCGCATGCTCGTCCAGGGCGGCAGGATGTTCAGCGCCAGGTAGCGCTGGAAGCGCTCCGGCTTGCGCAGGCAGAGCAGGAAGCCGATCCAGCCGCCCCAGTCGTGGCCGACCAGGTTCACCCGCTCGATCCCGAGCTCGTCGAGGACGGCGAGCACGTCGGTCGCCAGGTTCTCCTTCTCGTAGCCCTCCTCCGGCGCCTCGGACCAGCCGAAGCCGCGCAGGTCAAGCGCGATGACCCGGTAGCGGTCGGCCAGCGCCGGCATCAGGTGGCGCCACTCGTACCAGTGCTGCGGCCAGCCGTGCAAGCAGAGGACGACCTTCTCGCCCGTCCCCGCTTCGGCGTAGTGGAAGTCGACCCCGCGGGCGCGGACCTGGCGGTGGGTGACGCCGTCGACCTGCGGCAGCTCGATCACGCCGCGAAGGCTAGATCACTCTGCTGAGCACATCAGCGAATTAGTTGAACCTCAACATCAAAATCAATGTCCGCCCAGCTCCGATCAGTTGTCAATGCCGGGACCTTAAGTCGCGCCGCAAGAGCCAGACAAGCTCTATCCGCAAGCGAGAGGCCGAGCTGCGTCGTCAGTGGACGTAGACGTGCGACCTGCACGCAATCCGCCTCGGTCATCCCTTCTATCTCCAGAGGTCCTCCGATAAAGCCATGCTCTCGGTACTCCAGCTCGAGAGCCACTGGATCTCCTCCCCGCTCCGCGACCTTCGAAAGAACCTCTGCCCAGTTCACGACGCTGATTGCCGACCGGCCAGCCAAAGCTGCTGCCACCGTGGCTTTGCCCTTCTCGGCATGGATCAGCGCCATCAACGCCGACGCATCCAATACCGAGGTTGGAGAGCTTGAATCAGCGGCTGCCACCGCGCTGTTTGGCCCTCTCGGTCGCCGCCTCCGCACGACGGTCTGCGATCAACTCGTCCGCCAGATCCCGATCCGACGCCAGGTGCGCGATGCTGCCCTGTGCGTACTCGATCGCAGCGAGACGCTTCTCTGTCTCGGCGGGAGTGACTTTGGTCGCGTGGGCCATGTCCTCAGGTTACCCCCATCTGCAGCAAATTCTCGGCTCCCAGCGTAAATGGGACTCAGAGCGGCGACCGGCTGCGCGCCGGGAGGTCGCGCCGGTCGCCCGCCCCTCTTCCGCTCAGTGCAGCGCGGCCGCCGCTGCCTGACGGAAGTCGTTGAGGACTTCCTCCATCGCCCCGACTTCGCACGGGACGCCTTCGGGCCAGGGCTTGTCGGGGTGCTCGTGGAGCGTCTTCAGGCCGTTGCCGCTGATCACCGCGACGACGACCTCGTCGGGGCCGAGCTTGCCTTCTTGGGCGAGGCGCGCGGTCGAGGCGATCGTGGTGCCGCCGGCCGGCTCGGTGAGGATGCCCTCGGTTTGGCCGAGCAGGTCGATCGCGCTCCAGATCTCGTCGTCTGAAACCGCCGCGGCCGAGCCGCCGCGGGAGCGGACCGCGTCGACGACGAGGCTGCCGTCGCCGGGGGCGCCGATCGCCAGCGAGTGCGCCGCCGTCTCCGGCGTCTGCGGCTCGATCTCACCACCGCTGCGGATCGCCGTCGCGATCGGCGAGCAGCCGCTCGCCTGGGCGATGTTGATCTTCGAAGCCGCGGTCTCGGCGAGGCCGACTTTCTCCAGCTCGACCAGGCCCTTGTGGACGCGCGAGGAGAGGGTGCCGCCGGCGGCCGGGATCACGAAGTGGTCCGGCGCCTTCCAGCCCAGCTCCTCGACGACCTCGAAGCCCATCGTCTTCGCCCCCTCGGCGTAGAACGGGCGCAGGGTGATGTTGGCGAACTCCATGCCGATCGTCAGCGCCAGCTCCCGGCAGGCGCGGTTGGCCTGGTCGTAGTTGGCGTCGAGCTGGATCACCTGGGCGCCCATCCCGCGGCAGGCCTTCGCCTTCCCCTTCTCCATGTTGCCCGGGTAGAAGATGTAGGGACGAGCACCGGCCTGGGCGGCCAGCGAGGCCACGGCGGTGCCGACGTTGCCGGTTGAGACGCAGCCGACCTCGTCTTTGCCGAGCTCGAGCAGGCGGGCGATCGCCATCCCGACGACGCGGTCCTTGTAGGAGAGCGAGGGCCGGTTGGTCGAGTCGTCCTTCAGGTAGAGGTTGCTGAGCCCAAGCTCGGCGCCGAGCCGCTCGGCGTGGATCAGCGGCGTTTTGCCGGCGAACTGGGCGACCCGCTGCTGGGCGCGGCGGTTGAGGATCGGCAGCAGCTCCTCGAAGCGCCAGATGTTCCACGGGCGCTCGGCGACGGGACGCTCGGCGATCCGCTTCTTCGCCAGCTCGTAGTCGTAGTCGACGTCGAGGCCTTCGCCGCAGGCCGGGCACTTGAAGGCCGTGTCCAGCAGCGGCGTCCGGTAGCCGCAGTCGCGGCAGACGAGTTCGGTGGCACAGGAGTTGGTCCGGAGCCCGTAAGGCTCGGTGAGATGCGGCTCTACCGCGTCACTCATGACTCCTCCTTTGCCGCCGATCCCCTCGGCGCTAGTCGAACGATCGCACGGGTATAACACATGGTCAGCTGCTGCTCAATGCTTTCTGCGTAAAAGAAGCTCTTGCCGCTGAATGCGGCACTCCGAGCACGGTAGCGGAACCAGAAGCGCGCGCAAACGCATATAAGTGTGTCGTCTGTAGAGTTTCTGTCCGCAAACGCAAAGGATTGTCACCAATGACCCCCCAGGAGCGCTTCGCAATCAACCTTCGCCGGGCCCGCGCCGAGGCCGGCGTCTCGCAGGAAGAGCTCGGCTACATGTGCGATCTGCACCGCACCGAGGTGTCCCTGCTCGAGCGCGCCGGGCGCGAGCCGCGGCTGGCGACGATCGTCAAGCTCGCCGGGGCGCTGAACGTCAAACCGGCGCAGCTCTGCGAAGGGATCTCCTGGCTGCCGAAAGCCCGCCGCTTCGACGTCAAGAAACCGCCGAAGCAGTAGCGCGGCCCGGCCTCTCGCGGCAAAACCCCCTCGCAGAAAATGAAAGGGGCGGGTGCCACCCCATTAGGCCCCGCCCCTTTCGATGCGATCGAGAGGTCGATGAAGGGAGGCGGGGCGACGTCGGCCGTGCCGACGTGACCAGGATCCGTCATGACGATTTAGATCCTGGCTCAGGATTGGTCCTCCTTTGCCACCCCAAGGCGGTTTCCCTAATCCGAGGGCCCCGCCTCCTTCACCGGTTGATCGCCCGGCACGCGAATTCATAACACACCGCCATGTATCAATCAAGTTGATTTGCTCAATCGGGCCGACTTTCGTTCTAGAAGCCGTGTCCAATAGGGCGGAACTGCCGTTTCCGCGTCTCGCTCCTAGGAGGAAGCCGCCGTAGGCTGCGGCTGGACCGGGATCTCGGCCCGCTCCGGCCAGACCTCGAGCGCCTCAACGCTGTCCTCGATATTCAACGTGACCAATAGTTCCTCGGCCACGTGCGGGGCGAATGGGAGCAGCGTCCGAGACAGAAGAACGAGCGCGGCAAGCTGCGCCTCGGCGTCGGCCCGGTCGAGCTGGCCGCGGCGTTTGACCACCCGCTTCTCGAAATCCTGGATCCGCTCGAAGAGGCGGGTGATGTTGCGCACCGACTTGTGCACCTGCAGATCGGCGGTGTCCTCGGTGATCCGCGAGAGGCCGTTCTCGCACCATTTGCGCAGGCGGTCGCGCATGTGCTCGGTGTCGGTGGCGGCCTCCGGGTCGTGCGTGAGCTCCTCCAGCCCTGCGGCCCGCTCGTGCGTGTAGTTCCAGAGGCTGCGCAGGAAGCGACTGGCGAACTTGACCGCCCCCTCGCTCCAGTTCAGCGTCTTCGCCGGCCCCGCCGCATAGAGAACAGCCAGCCGCACGGTGTCGGCACCGTGCTCGGCGACCAGCTCGTCGGGGTTGACGACGTTGCCGAGGTGCTTGCTCATCTTGCGGCCGTCGGCGATAACCATCTCATGGAAGAGGCAGCCGGCGAACGGCTCCCCCTCCGCCATGAAGGCGAAGGGGCCGATGTCGCGCAGCGCCTTGGTGACGACGCGCTGGTCGAAGACGAAGCCGCCGCTGTCGTTACCGGCGACGAGCCGCTCGGAGGGCAGCCACTTCTCCAGATCGGGGTGGGTGAACATCTGCTCGTCGCGGTCCTCGGGCGGGACCGCGGCCGGCACCCAGAGCCAGAGCGCGTCGAAGTGGCAGTCGAGGGTGTCGGTCTCGCGCCTGGCGGCGCCGCCGCACTTGGGGCACTCGACGTCGACGAAGTCGGGGCGCTCGGCGAGCGGGTTCCCCTCCCCGGTCGGCTGCAAATCGCGCGGCAGCACCACCGGCAGGTCCTCGTCGGGGACCGGCTGCGGCCCGCACTCGTCGCAGAGGATCACCGGGATCGGGCACCCCCAGGCGCGCTGGCGAGAGATCGAGAAGTCGTTGGCGCGGTAGCGGGTGGTCTCGCGGGCGCCGTCGGCCGGAGCGGGCGCCGGTCCCTCCTCCCCGTCCTCGGGCGCCGTCGGCGCCTGGACGCGATCGAGCCGCTCGGCGAGGTCGCGATCGGCCTCGTCGATCGCCGGGATACCAAGGACCGCGGTCGGGCCGAAGCGGGCGTCGACCAGCGGCGTCACCGCCACCGGCAGCTCCTCGCCGTCCGGGCCCGGGATCGAGAGGCCGGTGTCGACCAGCGGCACCGAGCGCGCATCGCGGGCGCTCCGCTCCCAGCCGCCAGAGCGCATCCGCTCCAGCTCCTCGCGCACCGAGTCATCAGGAATCCAGGCGTCGACGTCCGGGTGGCGCGGCGAGAGCAGGACGAAGCTCGCGTGGCCGGCGAACTTGCGGTGCGGCGTGAAGACGGTGAGCGAGCGAGCGTCGCCCTGCAGGTCGAGCTCGACCCCCTCGGAGCGGCCGAGGATGTAGCGCTGCGTCGCCAGTGAGAGCTCGTCCCACTTCCCGCCCTGCTCCAGCAGCTCGGTGTTGCGGTCGTTCTCCTCCAGGTAGGGGGTGATCCGCAGGAACCAGGTCGGGCGCCGGATCAGCCGCACCTCGTTGTGGCAGCGCCAGCAGCGGCCGTCCTCGACCTGGATCGAGGCCAGCGTCGTCTGGCAGGTGTCGCACCAGTCGACGGTGGCGTCGTCACGGTAGATCAGGTCGCGAGCCCAGAGCGTGTTGAAGAGCCACTGCGACCAGCGGTACTGGCGCTCGTCGGAGCTGTAGAAGACGCGGTCGTAGTCGAAGGAGAAGCCGAGCCGCTTCATCTGGCCGAGCATCCGCTCGCCGCACTGGGCGACCCAGTCGGCCGGCGGCTCCTGGCGCTCGATCGCCGCCAGCTCGGCCGGCAGGCCGAAGGCGTCGAAGCCGAAGCCGAAGAGGACGTTGTCGCCGCGGCCGCGGCGGAAGCGCGCGTAGGCGTCGCCGATCGAGTAATCGCGGACGTGGCCCATGTGCAGGTTGCCCGAGGTGAACGGGCTCGAGGGCTTGACGTAGACGTGCTCTTGGCCGTCGCCGGTCTGCGGCGCGTCGAAGTCGCCCCGCTGCTGCCAGACCTCTTGGCGCGCAGGCTCGAGCGCCTGCGGGTCGTAGTTGCGTCGCTCAGTCATCTAACTCAAGGCTAACTGAGGGTGGGGTGACCCTCTCCCAGAGGGGTGCCTGCCCCTCTCTCAGAGACCGTCGCGCAGCTGGGTCGTGCTCTGGAGGTGCGGAGCGTGGTTCCTGGAGCCTCTGCGAGAGGGGCAGGCACCCCTCAAGCGAACGTCCACAACTTGTTTCCCAGAAAGTTGAAAGGCATCGCCACGGCTACGGAGATGGCCTGGGCGGTGAGTTCGCCGGTGAGGTGGTTGGCGATGAGCAGCTCTAGGACAGCCAGGTTCAAACCGAGGGAGGCGAGGCTTACGGCGAAGAAGCGGGCGGCTTGGAAGTGGGCGGGGCCGTCCCCCGGGCCGAAGGTCCAGTAGCGGTTGAGGAGGAAGTTGTTGGTGACGGCGACGCAGAAGGCGCCGACCGCGGCGATCGCGTGGTGGACGCCGAAGCCCTCGGCGAGAACGGCGAACACCGCCAGGTTGATCAGGTAGCCGAGGCCGCCGACGACCCCGAACTTGAGCAACTGCACCCAGGTCGCCGGCCGCCGCGCGGCGGCGCCGATCCGGTAGGCGAGCTCGGCCGCCGGGCTCATCGCCTCGCTCCCACTTCGCCGGAGCGGGTACGCACTTCCGGGCCGACCGACCAGCCGGCGGGACCGTTGAGGACGACGGCGTTGTCGCCAAAGCCGGTGTGAAGCGCTTTCAGCTGCGGGAAGTCGAGACGCACTGGTTTCCTGGAGAGGTAGCGGAGCAGGGTGAGGCGGTCAAGCCGCAGCCGCTGCACCCGGTGAAAGGAGGGCGGCAGGTTAACGGGCCGCCGGGCGGCATGGGGCTTGGCGACCAGGTCTATTTCCCGCACCCGTTCCCGCCCCCCGTACATCCTCGGGACCTGGCCCGGCAGGTACCAGCGGATCGGATCGGCGGCGAGCTTCCAGCTGACGACCGCCCGCGGCACCTTCGCCGGCCCGATTTCCTGGCTGAGGGTGCGGAAGTCCGGCCGCTGCAGGTTGGGTTTCTGGGTGACGTAGACGTCGAAGGCGAGCCAGTAGGCGCAGAGGCCGATCGCCAAAAGCGCACCGAGTCGGCGGTTGGCCGCGACCGCGAAGCCGACCGCGGCGACCGCGGCCAGCGGCAGCAGCGCCGGCAGCAGGTTGCGCTCCACCACGTAGTCCTTGCCGACGAGCGCCGCCAGACCGGCCAGCGCCACGACTCCTAGCCCCAGCACCAGCGCGATTCCGGCGCCGTAGCGCTCGCGCGAGCTCCCCCGCCACACCAGCAGGACGAGTGCCGCCGCAACCAGCACGGCGGGGACCAACGCGTAGCCGTAGCGAACCGGCTCGGCGATCACGTGGCCCGTTTCGCCGAGCAGGGCGCTGGCCCCGGCTTCGAGGTAGCGAGTCGGCAGCGGGCTCTTTTCGATCCAGCCGATGTGGGTGGCGTTGACCTGGGCGTTGACGAGCGGCAGCAGCGCGGCGCCGGTGGCTACCACGACCGCCAGCGCCGGCAGAACCAGGCGCCAGAACGGGCGCAGCGCGACCAGCAGCCAGGCCGCCTCGATCGCCACCGGGAAGATCGCGAAGTAGTGGCTGCAGAGGGCAAGCGAGGAGCTCAGCGCCCAGAGCGCCAAGTCCCTTCCCCGCACAGCGTCGAGCGCGCGCAGGAAGAAGTAGAAGGAGAGCGCGCAGAAGAAGACCAGCAGCGCGTAGGAGCGGGCCTCCTGCGAGTACCAGATCAGCATCGGGTTGACGGCGACGATCACCGCCAGGATCAGGCCCGCGCGCCGGCTCGCCAGCTCCCGGCCGATCAGATAGGCGACCGGGACGACCGCGACGCCGAACAGCGCCGAGAGCGAGCGCAGCTCGAATTCGCCGCGGCCGAAGAGCTTCGCCCAGCCCCAGGCGAGCGCGTAGTAGAGCGGCGGGTTCGACTCGCTGACCCGCACCTCGTGGAGCATGTGGGCGAAGCTGCCGGGGATCACCCGCATCGCCGTGATCACCTCGTCGTGGTGATAGCTCTGGATCCCGAGGCTGGCAAAGCGCAGAGCGGCGGCGCCGGCGATCACCCCGGCCAGGGCCAGCGGCAGGGCGTAGCCGCGGAGCCGAGCCTCAGTCGAGGTCGGCGTGGGGACTGGCGGCGCAGCCAAGGATGGCGCAAGGGTTTCCACGCAAATTGGAAGGTTGGGTTTCGTCGCTGAGCCTTCCCTGAACGGCGGCTAAGCGATCCCTAAAAACCGCTGGTACCCGCTGGGGGCGCTTGACCCACCCCCGCACCCCATTTCCGGCTTGGGCGGCGGTCGAGCTGGAAGCTGAAATCGGCGCCTTTGGCGAGGGCGCGGTAGGTGGTCCAGGGGCGGACGTAGGCGCGGCCGTTGCGATGCAGCGAGTGCACGTAGATGCCGCGGCCGGAGGTCGTGATCACCGCCCGGCGGCGGTGCGGGAGCCGGATTTCGGCGCGCCGGAAGAGCGGGCTGGCGAAGGCGAGGACGTCGCTTCCCGGGACCTCGGGATAGAGGCCGAGAGCGCCGAAGACGTACCAGGCCGAGAGCGTGCCGAGGTCGTCGTTGCCGGGATAGCCGTCGGGGGCGGGGCGATAGAGCGTGAGGCCGCGGCGAACCGCTTCCTGGGTTCGCCAGGGCTGCCCCAGCCAGTCGTAGAGCCAGGGCGTGTGCAGGGTCGGCTCGTTGCCGAGCAGGGCGTGGTCGGTGTGGGTGCCGCCGGGACCGGCGTTGAGGTCGCGGAGGAAGCGATGGAGCCGCTGCGCCGCCTGAAGGCGTCCGCCCATCGCCGCGGCCAGCCCGAGCGGATCCTGCGGGACCATCCAGGTGTACTGGGCCGAGTCGCCCTCGACGAAGCCGCCGCCCTGCAGGTTGTCGTAGGGCTGCGGGAAGGCGCCGCTGGCGTAGCGCGGCTCGGCCATCCCGCTCGCCGGGTCGAAGAGGTTGCGCCAGTTGCCAGCGCGGCCGAGGAAGGCGCGGGCGGTGGAGCGCTCCCCCGCGCGGGCCGCCAGGCGGGCGATCGCGTAGTCGTCGATCGCGTACTCGAGCGTGGTCGCGGCCGAGCCCCAAACTGCTTCCGGATCGCCGTAGATCGAGTTGGCGTTGCGCCGGTTGGCGTCGGCGTCGAAGGGGACGTAGCCGAGCTGCAGGTATTCCGGTAGCCCCTGCCGCTCGACGTATTCGCCGTTGGCGCTGCGGCAGGTTTCAGTCGCACCGCGGACCATCGCCTCCAGCGCGGCGCCGCGGTCGAAGCGGGCACCGAAGGCGTCGGCGGCCGCGAGCATCGGGTCGGCCGAGTCGCCGACCATCGTCATGCTCTGGCCCGCCGCGTAGGGCCAGCGCGGCAGGCAGCCGCTCTGGGCGGCGTCGGCGAGCAGCGAGCGGGCGATGTCCCCCGCCCGCTGCGGCACCAGCATCGCCAGCAGCGGCATCTCGGTCCGGTAGACGTCCCAGCCGGAGAAGTCGGCGTACTGGGTGCGGCCGTGGACCTGGTGGATCGCGCCGTCCATACCCGGATAGGCACCGTTGACGTCGTTGAAGGTCCGCGGCGCCAGCAGCGCGTGGTAGAGGGCGGTGTAGAAGGTGTCGAGGTGGCGACGGGAGCCGCCGCTGACGCGGATCCGGCCCAGGGCCTGGTTCCAGCGGCGGGTGGCGCGGGTCCTCAGCGTGCGGAACGAGGCGCCGCCGCTCTCGGCGGCGAGGTTGGCGCGAGCGTCGGCAACGCTGACGAAGGAGATGCCGACGCGGGCGGTGACGATGCGGTTGCGGCGGGTGTCGAAGGTCGCGTAGGCGCCGGCTTGGGCGGTCGTCTTGGGGTCGGCGGGGGGCGCGGAGACGTCTTCGGCGCTCGTCGCTTCGGGTAACAGCTGGCTTTCCTTCCAGGTCCCGTAGGTTCCGAACGGACGGCCGAAGACGGCGGCGAAGTAGACGCGGTAGCGCGGGCGCTGGCCGCAGAAGAGGCCGCTGGAGGCGGTGCCGGAGATTTCGCGGCGGCCGGGATCGACTTCGACCGCCGCGAGGTCGTCGGGCTGGGCGCTGCCGCCGGCGTCGATCAGGACGCTCGCGTGCGGGTTCGGAGGGAAGCGGAACTGCGCCATCCCGGTCCTCGTCGTCGCGGTGAGAGCGACGTCGATGGCGCCGCCGTCGACGGGGTTGAGCCGCACCGCGTAGTACCCGGGCTGGCCGCTCTCGTGAGCGTGGGAGAAGCCGGGCTGGAACCGGCCGTCGAGGCCGCCGCCGGGGGCGGCCGGCGAGCTCTCGAGCGGCTCGGTCGTCGGCAGGAACGGGAAGTCGCCGTAGAGGGCGCAGCCGGCTCCGCTCAGGTGGGTGAGACTGAAGCCGGAGACGTGGCTGTCGCGGTAGTCGTAGCCGTCGGAGTGCGGGGCCGCGGGAGCCGTGTCGGGGCTCCACTGGACCATCCCGAACGGCAGCGAAGCGCCGGGGAAGTTGTGGCCGCCGCCGAAGGTGTTCGGGCCCGGGCGGGTGCCCGCGAAGACGTCGACGCGCCCGGCGAGGCCGCCCCGCGCCGCGGCGGCGGCCGGCGCCGGCAGCGCGGCGAGGAGGGCGAGCGCCAGCAGCGCGAGGATTGAGGTCTGGTGGTTCCGCGTAATCTTCCGCTCCGATGCGGGCAAGGACTGCAACTCTGGCGGCCGTGGTGCTGGCCGCTGTCGCCGTGGCCCTGGCCCTCGTCTTCGGCGGCTCCGAGGAATCGACCAGCACCGCGGCCGAAGCCTCGGCGATGCCGGGCGAACCGACGGTAGCAATCATCTCCCCCCGCAACGGCGCTCGCCAGACCGCGCGGGCGGTCGTCGTCAAGGTCGAAGTCGAGAACTTCGAACTGGCGCCGCAACGGTTCGGCGGCGAACCGCAGCTCGACCAGGGCCACCTGCGCTTCAGCCTCAACCGCGTGCCCGACTGCGTCGACCCGAAAAAGCTCGAAAACGCGGTCAACAGCCCGCTCGGAAAAGGGCGGCTGGTCGGCAAATCCTTCGACTACGCCAAGTACGCGGGGGCTAACGGGGTGCTGGCCGAGCGAATCGGCAGCGCTGGCAGCTACTCCCCCGCCACCCGGCCGGAGATCTACTACCACGGCCTCCCCCCCGGCTTCTACCGCCTGATCGTCAACCTCGCCCAGAACAACGGCGCCACCACCCAGTTCCACGACGTCACCAACTTCCAGATCCTGCAACCGCCCGGCCACCACGCGAAGAAGTGCGAAGACGGAAAAGTGCCGAGCGCCAAGGCCGCCGCGCGGCTCGAATAGCGCGAGTCCGCCAAACCTGGCGCATATCGCCAGTTTTCGCGGACTCGGAGACATTACTTCACTTTGTATAGTGGGTAGGTGCGCACCTACCGCCGCTTGATGGGCTACTTGCGCCCCTACCGGAGGCAACTCTGGGGGTCGCTGATCTTCGCCTGGGCGGCGATGGGGATGACGGTGCTGATCCCGTGGCTGGTCGGCGAAGCGGTCAACGCGGTCAAGGACGGCCACAAGCCCGACCTGCTGCCGCTGGCGCTGGCGATCGTCGGCGCCGGCATCCTGCGCCTGGGGCTGACGGTGGTGCGGCGCCTGGTCGCCGGCAAGGTCTCGCTGGCGGTCGAATTCGACCTGCGCCAGCAGTTCTACGCGCACCTGCAGCGGCTCGACCTCGGCTTCTTCGACTCCCAGCAGACCGGGCAGCTGATGTCGCGGGCGACGGTCGACCTGCAGTCGATCCGCTTCTTCCTCGGCTACGGGCTGATCTTCATCACCCAGAACCTGCTGACGATCACGCTGGCGGCGGTGGTGATGATCGTCGTCAACCCGCTGCTGGCGCTGCTGGCGCTGCTGCCGGCGCCGTTCGTCATCCTCACCGCGACCAGGTACAACCTGGTCTCCCGGCCGGCGCAGCAGGAGGTCCAGCAGCGCGTCGCCGAGCTGACCGCGGAGGCCGAGGAGAACGTCTCCGGCATCCGCATCGTCAAGGCCTTCGCCCGCGAGGAGCACCAGCTCCACCGCTTCCAGCGCGTCGTCGGCCGCGTCTTCGACCAGAGCATCTACTCGACCCGGCTGCAGGCCTTCTTCTCGCCGCTGATCGGGCTGCTGCCCCAGATCGGGATCGCCCTGGTCCTGCTGGTCGGCGGCCGCGAGGTGATCGACGGCAGCCTCAGCCTCGGCGCCTTCGTCGCCTTCTACAGCTACGTGGCGATGCTGGCCGGGCCGATGCGCTCGCTCGGCGTGGCCTTGGGAATGGCCCAGCGCGCGATCGCCTCCGGCAACCGCATGTTCGAAGTCCTCGACCGCGAACCGGCGATCCAGAGCCCGCCCGGTGCGCCCCCCCTGCCCGAAGGCGGCGGCGCCGTCGAGCTCCGCGGCGTCACCCTCCACTACGGCGCGTCTCCCGAACTGCATCAAATTCTCCCCCCGGCAGAAGGAGAATTTGATGCAGTTCGGGAGAGCGAGGAGCGCGAGGTCGTTCCTGCCCTGCGGAGCGTCGATCTCTCGGTCGAGGCAGGGAAGACGGTGGCGCTGGTGGGACCGTCGGGGTCAGGGAAGACGAGCCTGGTCGGGTTGATCGCGCGGCTGTACGACCCGAGCGAGGGGTCGGTCCTCGTCGACGGGACCGACGTACGGGGGGTCGACGTCGGCTCGCTGCGCTCGCAGATCGCCTTCGTCGCCGACGACAGCTTCCTCTTCACCGCCAGCGTCGCCGAGAACATCGCCTACGCGCGGCAGGAGGCGACGATGGAGGAGATCGAAGCCGCCGCCCGCCGCGCCCAGGCCGACGGCTTCATCCGCGAACTGCCCGACGGCTACGAGACCCGGGTCGGCGAGCGCGGCCTCACCCTTTCGGGCGGCCAGCGGCAGCGGGTGGCGATCGCCCGCGCCCTGCTGGCCGACCCGCGCATCCTCATCCTCGACGACGCCACCTCCTCGGTCGACGCCACCACCGAGGCGGCGATCAAGCGGGGGCTGCGGGAGGCGATGGCCGGGCGGACGACCTTCATCATCGCCCACCGCCTCTCCACCGTCTCGCTCGCCGACGAGATCGTGGTGATGGACGGGGGGCGGATCATCGACCGCGGCACCCACGAGGAGCTGATGGAGGGCTGCGGCTTCTACCGCGAGATCGCCGAGCACGGCCTCGCCGACTCGGTCTTCCTGCAGCGCGACCTCGAGGAGCGGGAGGAGGTGGCGCGCCTGTGAACGCCAACGGTCATTCGCCTGTTCCTTCTGGCGGCCCTGCGCCCATAAGGAACAGCGCAGCCCTTCTCGCCGACCTCTGGCGCCTGATTCGCGGCCAGGACCAGCGCGCCCCCAAGGTGCGCTGGATGATCCGGCTGCTGCGGCCCTACCGCACCCGCCTGATCCTGATGTTCACGGCGCTCCTGCTGGAGACCGGCGCCGCCCTCGCCCCTCCCTACCTGCTCGGCAAGGCGATCGACAGCGGCATCAGGGCCGGCGACGTCGCCGCGCTCGACTGGATCGTCGCCGCCTTCGTCCTCTCCACCGTCCTCTACGCGGTCGCCACCTATTGGGAGACCTACCTGGTCGGCTGGGTCGGCACGCGGGCGCTTCAGGACCTGCGCGAACGGATCTTCTCCCACCTGCAGTCGATGTCGATCGGCTTCTTCACCCGCCGCAGCCCGGGGGTGCTGATCTCGCGGATGACCAACGACGTCGAAGCGATGAACCAGCTCGTGACCAGCGGCCTGGTGACGATCTTCAACAGCACCCTGACCCTGCTCGGAGTGGTGGTGATCCTGCTCTTCCTCGACCTCGAGCTGGCGCTGATCACCTTCGTCACCTTCCCGCTGCTGGCGGTGGCGAGCGTGATCTTCCGCATCGTCTCCGCCGGCGCCTACCGGGCGACGCGGGAGCGGATCGCCGCGGTAACGGCCTACCTGCAGGAAACCCTCAGCGGCGTGCGGATCGTGCGCAGCTTCGGCCAGGAGCCGCGCCACATGGCGGCGATGACCGAGCTGAACGAACGCAACCGCGACGTCAACATGAAGACGGTCTACCTCAACGCCTCCTACTTCCCGGCGGTCGAACTGTTGGCTGCGGTCGGGACGGCGGTGATCCTGCTCTACGGCGGCAGCCAGGCAATCGACGGGGCGATCGAAGTCGGCGTCGTCGTTGCCTTCGTCGGCTACCTGACCCGTTTCTTCGAACCGATCCAGGAACTCTCCCAGCTCTACACGACCTACCAGCAGGGGATGGCGGCGCTGGACAAGATCTTCGACCTGCTCGACACGCCGCCCGACATGGTGGACGCGCCGGATGCGATCGACCCGGGAACGCTGCGGGGCGAAATCGAGCTGGAAGGCGTCTGGTTCTCCTACGCGGAGGGGGCTGAGCCCGAGGACGCTGCGGTCGCGGACGGAGACGGCGCTGGGCCCGGCAAAGGCATCTGGGCGCTGCGCGACGTGGACCTTCACGTGCCGCCGGGGCAGACGCTGGCGCTGGTCGGCGCGACCGGGGCCGGCAAGTCGACCTTCGCCAAGCTGGTCGCACGCTTCTACGACCCGCAGAAGGGGACGGTGCGGGTCGACGGCCACGATTTGCGCGGGGTGCAGCAGCGAGCGCTGCGGCGCCAGCTCGGGATCGTGCCCCAGGAGGGCTTCCTCTTCAGCGGCAGCGTGCGCGAAAACGTCGCCTTCGGCCGACCCGAGGCGAGTGCCGAGGAGATCGAAGCGGCGATCGCCGCCGTCGGCGCCACCGACTTCGTCAACGCCCTCCCCCAAGGTCTCGACACCGAAGTCGGCGAGCGCGGCATCCAGCTCTCGGCCGGCCAGCGCCAGCTCGTCGCCTTCGCCCGCGCCCTCCTCGCCGAACCGCGGATCCTCATCCTCGACGAGGCGACCTCCAACGTCGACGTCCGCACCGAGAAGACGATCGAGCGCGGCCTCGAACGCCTCCTCCACGGCCGCACCGCCATCGTCATCGCCCACCGCCTCTCCACCATCCGCCGCGCCGGCAAGATCGTCGTCCTCGAACACGGCAAGATCGCCGAGCAGGGCACCCACGACGAGCTGATCGCCGCCAGCGGCCCCTACTCGAAGCTCTACGGCGCCTGGGCCGAGTCGGCGGCTTAGAGCAGGCGCAAACTTACGCGGGCCCTTTCGTGGCTTGCTGCGATTTGCACAGTTAATCCTGGCCATAGATCTCCGGCCCATTCTTGACGTTCTCTGGCAGCCCCATTACCTCTAGCGAAGGGCGGGCGCTAGCGCATCGAAAGCCCCTGCCTCTGACCGACATGGCCCAGAGGGAGGACTCTGATCCCGCTAGGGCTCAAGAGAAAGGGATAGGAAATGAGCAAGAAGATCATGCTGCTCGTCTTGGCGGCCATCAGCACGGGGGCGTTTGCATTGCCCTCGACGTCAATGGCCGAAGACGTACCGTTGCACCTAATTCCGAAACCTGAAAAAGAAACTGTGATCAAAAGCAGTGGCGTTACGAAGCTGGACCTCGGCGGCTTCGTCGCACTTTGCGAAAGCACCGTAGGCAATGCAATTTGGGAAAGCAGCACAACAGGGACGATGAACCTGACCATCAAAGGCTGCCAATTCGTCGTGGGGGGATCTTGTCAACCCGCCGAAGCCAAAGGGTTGCCGTTTCACCTCGTGACATTGCCGGGCTTGAAACCAGGAATCCTGATAACAGCACCTGGCCAAATATGGTTCAAACTTGTATGCCCCACTGTCGGCTTCAACGTCGGAGGCAACGGGCTCATCGGCACAATCACGTCCCCTGGATGCTTCGGTGAAAGCAGCGCCGCCACGATCAAATTCGAAAGCGCTGAAACCAAACAGAAACACACGAAAGTGGAAGGAACAGAAACCGAATACCACCTGACGCTGAACGAAGCAGGTGAACCCAACGCCAGCCTCGAAACCGAACTTACGATGACTTTCGAAGGCAAAAAGAAACTCGAATGTACATAGGTCGGGTTTGAGGTCCAGCCCCTAGAGTTCCGTGGTTCCTTTGTCCTGTATATCCGGACTAACGAACCA
>JBQCIB010000023.1:0-15759 GCA_051954115.1 Solirubrobacterales bacterium
GACCATCTGCCGGGCCAGCTGGGTGGCCTGCTCCAGGTCGCTCTCCGCGCCGGTGGTGACGTCGCCGTAGACGATCTCCTCCGCGGCGCGGCCGCCGAGCGCGCCGGTGATGCGTCCGCGCAGATACTTGACGGAGTAGCCGTAGCGGTCGGTGGCGGGGGCCTGGAAGGTCACGCCGAGGGCCCGGCCACGCGGAATGATCGACACCTTCCGGACCGGATCGGCACCCGGGGTCAGCATGCCGAGCAGGGCGTGCCCGGACTCGTGGTAGGCGGTCCGCTCCTTCTCGTCCGGGGCCAGCATGATCCCGCGGACGGTGCCGAGCACGATCTTCTCCAGCGCGTCGGCGAAGTCCCCGGCCGTGACCTGGGCGTGCCCGCGCCGCGCGGCCAGCAGCGCCGCCTCGTTCACCAGGTTGCGCAGGTCGGCGCCGACCATGCCCGGCGTGGACGCCGCGACCCGGTCCAGGTCGACGTCCGGGGCCAGCGGCACGCCCCGGGTGTGGACGGCGAGGATCTGGCGGCGCCCCGCGAGGTCGGGCGGGCTGACCGTCACCCGGCGGTCGAAGCGGCCGGGCCGCAGCAGCGCCGGGTCGAGGATGTCGGGGCGGTTCGTGGCGGCGATGAGGATGATGTTGTCCTTCATCTCGAAGCCGTCCATCTCGACCAGCAGCTGGTTCAGCGTCTGCTCGCGCTCGTCGTGGCCGCCGCCCATGCCGGCGCCGCGGTGGCGGCCGACGGCGTCGATCTCGTCCATGAAGATGATGCAGGGCGAGTTCTGCTTCGCCTGCTCGAAGAGGTCGCGGACGCGGCTGGCGCCGACGCCGACGAACATCTCGACGAAGTCCGAGCCGGAGATCGAGAAGAAGGGCACGCCGGCCTCGCCGGCGACGGCGCGGGCGAGCAGCGTCTTGCCAGTCCCGGGCGGTCCATATAGAAGGACGCCCTTGGGGATCCGCGCGCCGAGCGCCTGGAACTTCTTCGGGTTCTCGAGGAATTCCTTGATCTCCTCGAGCTCCTGCACCGCCTCGTCAACGCCGGCGACGTCGCGGAAGGTGATTTTCGGCGCGTCGACCGACATCCGCTTCGCTTTCGATTTGCCGAAGTTCATCACCCGGCTGCCGCCGCCCTGCATCTGGTTCATCAGGAAGATCCAGAAGCCGAAGAAGAGGACGAAGGGCAGGACCAGCGTCAGCAGCGAGAGCAGGCCCGAGCTGCCGGAGCCGTGGACGTCGGTCTTGACTTCGTTTTCGTCCAGCAGGTTGACCAGCTGCTTTTCGCCGTCGGGCGGGTAGCCGGTCGAGAAGCTTTCTTCGCCGCCCTTGGCATTCAGCTTGACGTCGAGCGTGTTGTCCTTGGTGTTGACGTCGACTTCTTCGACTTCGTGTTCGACGATCAGCCCGCTCTTCTGGTTGATCAGTTCGTTGTAGTGGTGCGATTCGCCGCCGCCACCGCTGCTGATCACCCGCTGGGCGATGAAGGCAAGGATCACCACCAAGAGGATCGGGAACGCCGCGCTTTTGAAGAACCGCCTCACGATCGGAAATCAGCGTACCAGGGCGGATTTTCCGGTCTAGTCGGCGAGGGCGGCGACGAAATCCAGGTTTCGGTACTTCTGCGCGTGGTCGAGCCCGTAACCGATCGCGAACCGGTTGGGGATCTCGAAGCCGACGTACTCCGGCGGCTCCAGGTCGGCCCGCAGCCGCTCCGGCTTGGTCAGCAGCGCGCAGACGCCCAGCGAGGCCGGATCCCGCGCTTCCAGGTTGCGTTTGAGGTACTGCAGCGTGAGGCCGGAGTCGACGATGTCCTCGACGATGAGAACGTCGCGGTCCTTGATCGGAGTGTCGAGGTCCTTGAGGATGCGGACGACCCCGGAGGAGTCGGTCTGAGAGCCGTAGCTGGAGACCGCCATGAAATCGATCTCGCAGGGAACGTCGATGTGGCGCATCAGGTCGGCGAGGAAGAGGACGGCCCCCTTCAGCACCCCAACCAGGATCAGCTCCCTGTCCTCGTAGTCGCGGCTGATCTCCTCCCCCAGCTCCGCGATGCGGCGCTGCAGGTCGTCTCGGGCGACAAGAGTCTCGCCGATCGCCGGGTCGCTCATGACCACGCTCGCGCTTCGCTTAGTCGCAAAGAGTCAGATATGGATGCTCCTTCGCTCCGCACTCGGGCGCGCAGTCTAGATATAGAGGGACTAAGAGGACTCGGCGCGGAGGACGCCGCCTTCGAGGACGGCGCGGACGCCGCCGCCGAGGTCGAGCACGGAGCCGCCGCGGCTGAGCGAGGCGACCTGGTCGGCGAAGCGGGCGGCGCCGGGGACCGGGCGGCCGGCGGCCTGGTCGGCGAGGCGCTGGAGGACGAGGCGGCGCAGGGCGGGATGCAGCTCGGCGAAGCGCTTGTGGGAGATCGTGCCGGGCTCGACCCCCTCCCCTCCGGCCAGCTCGGCGTCGACCAGCGAGTCGAGCAGCTCGGCCTCCTCGCGCAACAGCGCCGCGGTCCGCAACACGTTCTCCCTGGCAGCGGGGTGGACCTTCTCCAGCTCCGGGACCAGGCCCTGGCGGATGCGGTTGCGCGCGTAGGCGTCCCCCTCGTTGCTGGCGTCGTCGCGCCAGGCGAGGCCGCGCTCTTCGCAATAGCCAGTGGTCTCGGCGCGGGTGGTGCCGAGCAGCGGCCGCACGAGGTGGCCGTCGCGCGGGCGCATCCCGAGCAGCGCCCGGCGGCTCGGCGAAGAGGCGAGCCGGTAGAGGATCGTCTCGACCTGGTCGTCGGCGGTGTGGCCGGTGACGATCAGCGCCCCCCGCTCCTCCGCCAGCCGCGTCGCGGCGGCGTAGCGGACCTCGCGCGCCCAGGCCTGCAGGTTCCCCGCCCCCTCCGGCCGCCGCGGTCGCTCGACCTTCAGCGCCACCCCGAGTCGCTCGCAGAAGCGTGCGCAGAACTGCGCGTCCTCTCCCGATTCCTCTCGCAGGCCGTAGTCGACGTGCAGCGCGCTCACCGCCTCCGCGCCCCGCGCCTGCACCGCGACATCGAGCACGCAGACCGAGTCCCGCCCTCCCGAGAGCATCACCACCAGCGGCTCGGGGCCCGCGATCAGCCCGTCCGCTTCGACCCGCTCGATCAGCTTCTCGTCACTCATGCCGCGCGGACGACGAAGAGCTCGGTCGGGGCCGGGAAGCCCTTGAGGCTGACCTGGCCGATTCCCTCGAACTGGAGGCGGTCGCTCGCTGCGATCGCGCTGCAGACGGTGTCGGTGACCAGGACCTCGCCGGCCAGGGCCCGGTTGACGACGCGGTGGGCGAGGTTGACCTGGCTGCCGAAGTAGTCGCCGTCGCGGTAGACGGCGTCGCCGAAGTGGATCCCGACCCGCGGCTGCGGGCGCTGGGCGAACCGCGCCAGGAAGTCGACCGCCCACTCGGTCAGCGTCGCCGGGTCGGGCGAGACGACCATCACCTCGTCGCCGATCGTCTTCACGATCGTCGCTTCCCGCGGCAGCGTCGCTTCTACCGAGGCGACGAAGTTCTCGACCACGTCGAGCGCCTCGATGTCCCCCTCCTCCTCGGTGTAGCGGGTGAAGCCGGTGAGGTCGATGAAGCAGAGGGCGATGTGGACGTGGCCGAGTTCGATTTCCGCGGTGTCGACGGCCGCCGCGTCGGCCTCCATGTGGCCGACGACGTCCTGCTCGACGAAGAAGCTCAGGTAGCGACGGTGCAGGTATTCGGTCAGCGGCGCCGCCAGCGGCAGGACGTCGGCGGCGAGCTCGCCCATCTCCTCGGCCATTTCCAGCTCCGGCACGGCGTCGCGGATCAGCGGCTCGTGCACGTAGAGGTGGAAGAGCCGCACCTCGGCGTCGGCGATCCGCCGCATCGACTGCGCGTAGACGCGGACCAGCTGCAGGAAGGCGACGAGCGGGAAGCCGGCGGCCAGCACGCGGGCGCAGTGGCGCAGCGCCGCCGCGTCTTCCTCGCTGACCTCGCCCCGGCGGTCGACCGGCGTGCCGAGGATGACCAGGATCCGCTCGACCAGCTCGGGCTCCATCCCCGTCTCCTCCGCCACCTGCTCGACCGTCAGCCGCTCCTCGGCGCCCGAGAAGAGCTCTTCGGTGAAACCGAAGGCGAGCCGCCCCTCGCGGCCGGCGGCCTTCAGGTCCTCCAGCGAGTAACCGCGCTCCCGCATCCGCGCCACCACCCGCGCCTGCGCCGCCGCGGTCGCCGTCCAGCGCCCCCGCCGCACCGGCACGATCTTCTCCTCCGCCCACCGTTTCAGCGTGCTGGCCGGCACCCCCGAGCGCCGCGCCGCCTCACTCAAAGAAATCCGCTGGTCGGGCATAGGGCGAGGCTAGCCAGCGGGGAGCCGGTAAAGGGGTCCGGTCGTCCTCCGCGTGAATTTGTCGCACCCCTATGTCGGGGCAGCTCCCTCAGATAGAGCCCGCCTATGGCGGGCAGGAACCGGATTGCATTTCCGCCGCTTCGCGAACATTCCCGCGGAGGACGACCGGACCCCTCGCCACCGGCAGCGTTTGGTTCCCAGCTAGGGTCGCAGCAGATGCCGGCGCGGCTGAGACCCACTGCTCCGATCGCCGCTGACGTGATCCTCGTCGGGGACCCCGGCCGGGCGCTGATGCTGGCTCAGGAGCTGCTCGAGCAGCCGATGATGAGCAACCACGCGCGGGGGCTCTGGGGGTATTCCGGCAGGACGCCAGAGGGACATGAGCTGACGATCCAGTCGACCGGGATGGGCGGCCCCAGCGCCGGCGTCGTCCTCCGCGACCTGGCGGAGCTGGGGGTGCGGCGGGCGATCAGGATCGGCACCGGCAGCGCGCTGAGCGAGTTAGGGCTCGGCGAGCTGTTGATCGTGACGGAGGCGCGAACGGAGGGTGAGCGGGCGGCGCACCCGGATCCCGAGCTGACCGAGCAGCTCGAAAGATCACTCCAGGACGATCAGACCGGGGTCGCCGTCAGCCTCGACACGCTGCACGACCTTGAGCGGAACCTGCCCTCGATACTGGCCGACGTCGCCGACATGCAGACTGCAGCACTGCTGGAGACGGGCGCCGAGCTCGGTGTAGCGGTGGCAGCGCTGCTGATCGTCACCGAGAGAAGCGACGCGGGGCAGCTGCGTGACGAGGAACTGGAGGAAGCGGCGAAACGAGCCGGAGCAGCTGCCGCCGAGATACTCTCAGCCTAAGGTTGAGAGTTAGCCTTTTCTTTCTTCGGCTCTTTCTCGTTCTTCTTCGCGTTCTCCCGCCGGATCGTCCCCAGCTCGCGGCTGAGGTCGTCGATCGCCTCCTCGACGTCCTCGAGCCGCTGGGAGAAGGAGCGCAGACGTCGCTCCAGGCGTTCGACGTCGGTAGCCGAGGGCAGGTTGAGGGCGCTCATCGCCGCCTGCTGTGCCTCCAGCGCCTTCTCGCGCGCCCCCAACGCCGCGGTGATCGCGTCGTGGAGAGTCGGGTTGTCGATCAGCGCCTGCGCCAGCTCGCCGAGCGCCTGCTCGGCCCGCGCCCGCAGCCCGTCCTGCTCGTAGTCCTCGAAGGTCAAGTCACAGCAGCTTAACGAGCGCATCCGGCTCGGCTGAAAATCTTCCGTTACACCGATGTCACAGGAGTTGATTAAGGACTTGTTGGGAGCGGCAGAAGTCGTTGTGGACGTAAGGACTAGTGAGTAGCCTGAAGTTAGGTTGCTGCCCGGGGAGGGGTATCCGGCGCGGGCAGGGACGCCTCGGCATGAGAACCAAGTTCGCATCCATCCTCGCCGCACTGGCCGGCTTCCTGGCGATCACCGCTATCGGTGCTGCGTTTGCCGGCGCCGACCCGCTGTCGGAAAGCTCCGTCGTCAGCCCCCCGACGACCACCACCACGACCATCCCTTCGCTGCAGGCCCCGGCCTGCTCCAACGGGCTCGATGACGACCACGACGGCCTGGTCGACATGGAAGACCCCGATTGCGAATCGCCCGAAGACACCACCGAGGTGCCTCCCGCCACCACGCCTGCCGAACCGACCGAAGGCGAAAGCGTCGCCGCGCCGAGCCCGACGCCCAGCCCCGGCAAGAGCCCTGGCGGCAATAGCTCCGGCGGCGGCGTCAAGGAAGGCAGCGGGATCGGCAGCCCCGGCACGACCGGGGGCTCGCGCGGCTCCAAAGGCGCGACCCGCAACGAAGAAATCACCGCCCCCGGCACCGGCAACAGCGGCGGCACCACCGCTCCGAGCGCCAACGGTGGCGGATCTCAACCTCTACCTAAGCATGAGGGTTCGAACGGTGGCTCCCAGTTCACCGAAGGCGGTGCCCCTACCCCCGCCAATCCGACGACGACGATCGCCCCCTTCGGCCCGGCCCCGATCGGCGTCCCCAACTTCGTCATCGACAGCTTCGAAATCCCCCCCTTCCTGCTGCCGATCTACCAAGCCTGCGGAACCGAATACGGGATCCCCTGGGAGGTGCTCGCCTCGATCAACAAAATCGAGACCGCCTTCGGCACCAACCTCAACGTCTCCAGCGCCGGCGCGGTCGGCTGGATGCAGTTCCTGCCCGCGAGCTGGGAACAGTTCGGCCTCGATGCCAACGGCGACGGCAAGAAAGACCCCTACAACCCGGTCGACGCGATCTGCGCCGCCGCCCATTACCTGAAGCTGGCCGGCGGCAATAAGAACCTCTACCAGGCGATCTTCGCCTACAACCACGCCGACTGGTACGTGCAGGAGGTGCTCCTCTACGCCCGCGCCTACGGCCGCCTCCCCTCCGACCTGGTCGGCTCGCTGACCGGCCTCACCGAGGGCGCCCACTTCCCGATCGCCGCCAACGCCCGCTACGCCGACGACATCGCCGCCCGCGAAGCGATCAAGGAAGGCAACGGCCTCGGCAGCGCCGGCGAAGTCATCTCCTCCTCCCCGACCCCGCGCGGGATCAACATCTTCAGCAAGGAGGGGGCGCCGGTCGTCGCCGTCAACGACGGGGTGATCCGCAAGCTCGGCCACTCCGCCAAGCTCGGCAACTTCATCGTCCTCGAAGACACCTACGGCAACCGCTACACCTACGCCGAGCTCGGCAAGCTGGTCCGCAACCACCGCCTGGTGGTGACGCCGAGCGGCAAGCAGAAGCGGGTCCCGGTCGAAAGCCAGAACCTGCGGCCGCGGCTGCGCGCCTACCCGGGCCGCGCCCAGAGCGGCGGCAAGGAAGCACGTCGGATCGAAACGGCCCTGGCGGCGAGCGGCCAGGGCTCGATCCGGGTCGGCTCGAAAGTGATCGCCGGCACCATGCTCGCTCGCATCGCCGCGGGCGAGGAAGGCATCGACCCCCACATCAACTTCTCGATCCGCCCGGCCGGCAAGGGCGCGCCGCGGATCGACCCGAAGCCGATCCTCGACGGCTGGAAGCTGCTCGAAGCGACGGCGATCTATCGCGCCAAAGGCAAGAGCCCGTTCGCCAACCTCAGCGGCGCCGGCGTCCTCCTGCTCTCGAAGGAAGCGCTGCAGAAACGGGTCCTCGACGACAAGGGCCTCGACATCTACAGCTGCGGTCGCGAAGACATCGCCGCCGGCAAGATCGACCGCCGCGTCCTCGCGGTGCTCGAGTACCTGCGGACCAAAGGCTTCAAGCTGACGATCACCTCGCTCGAGTGCGGCCACAGCCTGATGACCTCCTCCGGCAACGTCTCCGAGCACAGCACCGGCGACGCGGTCGACATCGCCGTGATCAACGGGGTGCCGGTGACCGGCCACCAGGGCCCAGGGACGCTGGTCGACGAACTGATCAAAGACGTCCTGCAGCTGCAGGGGACGATGCATCCCCACCAGGTGATCTCGCTGGAGGACCTGCCGGGCGAAACCAGCTTCGCCCTGCCCGACCACTACGACCACGTCCACATCGGCTACCACCCGATCGAAGGCGGCCCCGAAGCGCAGTTCACGGCGCTGCTGAAACCGAACCAGTGGCAGCGCCTGATCAACCGCCTCGGCCAGATCGAAAACCCCGACGTGCCGGTGCGGCCCTCGAAGTACGCCGAACCGGACACCACCAACGGCGGCCTCGCCGCCAGCGGCGACTGAGCTCGCCGAGGCCACGGCGCTCGCACTTGGCCGACTGAGCGGCGAGAATCGCGCCGTGGCCAAGCTGTTCGGATTCGTCCAGTTCGACTTCGCGGGGACGCTGCCGCTGGCGGACGGCCGCTACCTCGCCGGCTCGGCCAACGGCGCGGTCGAGGACGAATGGGTCTTGGTCCTGAAGACGATCGGCGCCGCGCCTGCGGGAAGGCGAAAGCGCAGGCGCGGACGAGCGAGCGCCGTCGAGGCCGAGTCGGCACCGCTGAGCCTGACGCGGGTGACCGCAATCCGCGCCTCCTCTCCCCTTGCGGATCAAGCCGAGGCGGCGCGCTGGCTGGACGAGGCCTGCGAGGCTGAGGACACGATCGAAGTTCTGGCGGAGGAAGCGATCGCGCCGCTGAACCGGGCGCTGCATGCGCAAGCGGTAGCGGCAGCCAACACTCGCGGGCGGGAGCTGGCGCCCGAACAAGCCGAGCGGGTGCTGCTGGGCTACGGCAGCGGCGAGGAGACGGCCGACGGACGCTTTACCGACGCCCGGCAGGTCGACCTCGCCCCCCGCGCCTCGTCCCGCCGTCGTCGCCGCGAGGAAGAGCTGCGGCCGCAGGAACGAGTGGCGTCTGTCCTGCGCGGCCGCGAGCAGCTCGACGCCTGCGAGACCTTGCTGCTGCGCGCGCGCGCCGACCTCGACGCCGGCCGCGAGCGAGAGGCGGCGCTGCAACTGCGGGTAGGGATGGAGGCACTGCTCGTCGAGCTGGAGGGGGCGGTTGACGACTCGGGCCACGATCGGGACATGGAAGCGCTTCGCGAGCGGCAGGCGGAGGCGGAAGCGGCGGCGAAGGCGGCGCTCAGCGGGCATCCCACGGACGCGCAGCGAGCTCAGGTCGAAGGGCTGCTGGAGACCTGTGAGCGCGTCCTACGCCGCCGCCGCGTCCTCCGCGGCTAGCGGTGTGCCTTATCCCCCCTATAGCGGGGAAAAAGAACACCGCGAGGTGGTTCCGCGTGTCTTCAGAGTGAAAGGCGCTGCGCCACCACGTCGTCCAGCAGCGACTCGGCCAGGTGGTGCGCCTCGTCGAGCAGCACGCCTTCGACCGATGGAACCCCGATCACGGTGAGGCCGGCGGCGCGCGCCGCGGCGACCCCCGTCGGCGAGTCCTCCAGAGCGACGACCTCCGGGCCCGCCTCGACCCCGAGCCGCCGGCACGCCTCCAGGTAGGGATCCGGCGCCGGCTTCGGGGCCGCCACCTCGTGGGCGCTGAGGATGACGTCGAAGTGCTCCTCGAAGCCGGCCAGCTCGATCGAGCGCTGCACGAACCGCAACGGCGAGTTGGAGACGAGGCCGAGCGGGACGCCGTGCTTGCCGATCCGCTCGAGCAGCTCCCGCGCGCCGATCATCGCCTCCACCCCGTGCTCGAGCTCGGCCACGACCAGCTCGTTCAGCTCCTCGATCAGCTCCCACGCCCGGCCCGGCTCTCCCAGCCGCCGCTCGAGGATGCCGCCGGCGATCTCGGCCGAGGTGCCGACCAGCTCCAGCTTGTCGGCCGGCGTGAACTCGAGGCCTCGCCGCTCGAAGAGATCTTCCTCGGCCCGGGTCCAGACCGACTCGGTATCGAGGAGAAGGCCGTCGTTGTCGAAGATGACGGCGTCGGGCGGGACGGGCGGCATGGCGCGGGATCATTCCAGCCTGAGAGTTCCGCGGTTCCTTTGTCCGGCTATACAGGACAAAGGAACCACGCAAAAGGTGAGACGCGGTAGGTTCGGCGGGATGTCGTTCCACGTCGAGGTGACCTCCGGCCTGCGCCGCGCCCGCGCCTTCAACCTCAGCGGCGAGGAGGTGCGGCAGCAACTGCTGGAACCGTGGCTCTCGCGCCGGGCGGTCGAGCTCGGCGACCGCAAGTGGGACCCCGAGGAGAGCGAGCTGCGGGTGCTGGAGGGGCCGGAGCTGAGCAACCCCGAGCTCTCCTTCGGCCAGGGCTGGGCGAACGCCGAGCGCGCCTCCGAAGACGTCACCGCGCGGGTGCTCGGCGCCGCTCAGGAGGCGCGCGGCGCCGGGGCCGGACCTGCTGCCCTGGTGATCGAGACCGACTCGGCCGTGAAGACCGTCGCCGATCTCGCCTCCACCTACGGCGCCCGCCCGGTCGAGCTGGGGAGCATCGCCGAGCGGATCGACGGCCACGACCCGGAGGTCGCGGCCGTGATCGTGGTCCTGCAGCGGCAGCGCTGAGCGCTACGGCTGAGCGGCGGTCGACGCCGCGGCGCTGAAGTCGATCGAGACCCCGCGCGGGATCACCAGCACCGGGTAGCGCGCATCCTCGACCGCGTAGTCGCTTTTGGCGCTCAAGACGACCCGGCCCGCCGGCGCCTCCGGCCGCGAGCCGACGACGAGGAGGTCGACCTTGCCGGAGCCGTAATCGGCGCAGGTGGCGCCGAGCGCCCCGGCGAGGCTGTTCGCCGTATCGCGGGCACTCTGATCGCCCTCGTCGATCACCCCCACGGTCCCGACGTTGACGACGGGGTTGGAGTGGAAGCCCGCGGGCGCGACGGCGATCGCCGAGGGCCCTCCGAGGAGCAGTTTGTGGGCCGAGATCCCCGGCTTGACCAGGCCGGGAGCGGTCCGGTATTCGCAGCCGAAGACGATCACGTCGGCCTGCTCTTTCTCGGCCAGCTCGGTGAGGCCGACGCTGGTCGCCGGGTTGACGACCACGTGCTGGGGCATCTCCGGTATCCCGATGGAGGCCGCACCGCGGGCCAGCAGCTCCTCGGCTTGCTGCTGTTCGAGCGATTCACCGAAGGAGTGGCGGACGTAGGCGAGCGCGAGCTCGCCGCCGGCCTGGGCCAGCAGGCGACCGAGGGCCAGCGCGTCGCGGTCCATGTCGGTGTCGTCGTAGGAAACGATGATCTTCAGTGACATTCAGGTTCCTCCGGAAGAAGTGGGTGACCTCAGGCTAGAGCGCGGAGAGCCGGAGACGGAACCGCCCCGGGAGAGGGAGGGGCGGTTCCGCTCTGGTCTCGTCCTGTCGCGGGAGGCACCGCCTAGGCGGTGCCTCCGGCAGGGGCCGGCCGCGCCGCAGGCTGGGCCGCCGGGACGCCGTCCGGGTAGCCCAGGGACGGCACGTCCGACGGGTACACCTCGTGGCCGTGGACGGCGATGTCGCCGGTCTCCATGTCCTCCTCGGTCATCCGCAGAGGCACGAAGAGCCCGACCAGCTTCAGCAGGACGTAGGTCCCGATCGCCGAGAAGACGATCACCCACAGCGCCGTGTAGGCCTGGACGCCGAGCAGGTGCAGCCCGCCGCCGGAAATCAGGCCTTCGTGTTCGCCGGCCATCAGCTTGTTGGCGAAGATGCCGACCAGGAGGCCGCCGGCGACGCCCGCGAACCCGTGCGTGTAGACCACGCCGAGGGTGTCGTCGACGTTGCGGAACGGCGCCGTCCGGCTCAGGTAGTTGAGCGCCAGGTAGACGAGCGCCGAAGCGATGACGCCGATCGCGATCGCGCCCCAGCCGTTGACGAAGCCGGCACCAGGCGTGATCGCGACGAGGCCGACGATCATCCCGTTGACGCTGCCGATCAGGCTCGGCTTGCGCCCGGTCAGGTAGTCGAGGCCGACCCAGACGAGGAAGGCGACCGCGGTGCAGAGGTTGGTGGTGAGGATCGAGGCCGAGGCGAATTCGCCGGCGCTGTACCAGTCACCGCCGTTGAACCCGTTCCAGCCCATCCACAGGAGGCCGGCTCCGACGGCGACCATCGCCAGGTTGTTCGGCGCATCGACCTCGCGGTCGCGCTGCAGGCGCGGCCCGATCACCGCGGCGGCGACGAAGCCGGAGACCCCCGCAGCGAGGTGGATCACGTAGCCACCGGAGTAGTCGACCGCGCCCTTCTGGGCGAAGAAGCCGCCGCCCCAGATCAGGAAGGCGTTGACCGTGTAGATCAGCAGCGTCCAGAGGGCGACGAAGGGGATCCACGCCTTGAAGTTGAAGCGCCCGAGCACCGAGCCCAGCATCAAGATCGGCGTGATCGCCGCGAAGACGATCTGGAAGTAGGCGAGCGTCGATTGCGGGAAGAGGAATTCTTCTTCCGCCAGCTCCGGGATGTGGGCCTGCTTCAGCAGGTCACCGCTGTTCAGGATCGATCCCGGCTGGCCCAGGAAGTTCCCGAAGAAGCCCGACTTCTGGCCGAACAGGTGGATCGGCTCGCCGAAGCCCATCTTGAAGCCGACCAGGACCCAGAGGACCAACACGATCGCGAAGGCGACGAACGCCATCATCATCGAGTTCACGGACCAGCGTTTCTGCATCACGCCGCCGTAGAGCACGACCAGCCCAGGGATGCTCATCAACCCGACCAGGGTTGCGGCGGTGAGCTGCCATGAATTGGCGCCTTCGCTCAACCATTCCATTTACAGGTACTCCCTTTCTCAAGTAGGTACTTCGCGGACCGCCTAACCCTCCCGCCGCGGCCCCGGCGCCACTACGTACGAGTGTCTAAAGATCGGGAGCGATTGTTCGCCCGGTTGGCAATGGCGCCCTCGTCACAGGGCTGATTTAGTGACGCCATGCCACTGGAAGGTCATTACGAGCGGCAGACGACGCCGCTCTACAAGCTGAGCCCGCGCGAGATCAAGGCGGCGGCGCTCGTCCTCACGGTGACCGTCGTCGCGGTGCTCGGGGTCGTGATCGCGACCGTGGGCGACAGCAGCCCGGCAACCCCGATGGGCTGCATCAAGGCCGAAGTCGCCGGGGTCGTCGGAGCCGAAACGATCAGCGGCTGCGGAGCCGAAGCGGAAGCGAAGTGCGCCCACGCCGCTCGCTTCGACAGCCCGCGCTCAGAGACGGTCGTCGCCGAGTGCGAAGCCCAGGGCGTGCCGCTGACTGGCGGGGCGGGCGACCCGTCCCTGACGCGGCGCAAGGGATAGCGGCGCGCTAGTCGAGCGCCGCTACCAGCGCGGCCAGCTCCTCGTCGACCTCGCCGCCCAGCTTCAGCTCGGCGTCGTGGTCGTACGGCGTATCGCCCTTGGTGACGATCGCGAGGGTGCCGCCGCGCTCGAGCGTCAGCTGCGGCAGGCCGGCGACCGGGTGGACCGCCAGCGAGGAGCCGACGCAGAGCATCAGGTCGGCGCCTTCGGCCAGCTCCGTCGCCCGAGCCATCGCTTCTTCCGGCAGCAGCTCGCCGAAGAGGACGACGTCGGGTTTGACGGCGCCGCCGCAGGCGGGGCAGATCGCGACGCCGCGCTCGTCGAAGAGGTCGTCGACATCGTCAAGCCCAAAGCTGGTTCCACAGCCAAGGCAGGACGAGGTCTCGATCGAGCCGTGCACCTCGATCACGTTCTCCGACCCCGCCGCCCGGTGCAGGCGGTCGATGTTCTGGGTGATCACGCCCTCGATCAGGCCGCGCCGCTCCAGCTCCGCCAGCGCCTCGTGCGCCCGGTTCGGCTCTTTGTCCCCGAGCGCCTGGAAGCGCGGCCGGTAGTAGCGCCAGAAGCGCTCGGGGTCGCGTTCGAAGACGCTGATGTGGGCGACCTCCATCGGGTCCACCTTCTCCCACAGCCCCGTCTCCGGCGTGCGGAAGTCAGGGATCCCCGACGGCACCGAAACCCCGGCGCCGGTCAGGGCGACGGCGCGGCGCGACCGGCCGAGCAGATCGGCCAGCCGCTCCACCTCACGCGTCGCTACCTGCCGCTCCACTTCGGGGTGCGTTTGCCGAGGAAGGCGCTGATGCCCTCTTTGGCGTCTTCGCTGAAGAAGGCGGTGGCGAAGCCGACCTTCTCGGCCTCGATGCCCTGGTCGATGTCGCCCTGGTGGGAGACGGTCTTGATCTGCTCGACCGCGATCGGCGCCTGCCCGGCGAGCTTGCGGCCCCACATCAGCGCCGTCTCGAACAGCTCGTGGTCGGGGACGACGCGGTTGGCGAGGCCGAGCTCGAGCGCCTCGCCGGCGAGGATCGCGTCGCCGACCAGGTTCATCTCCAATGCCTTGCTGGGCCCGACCAGGCGGGCCAGTCGCTGGGTGCCGCCGAAGCCGGGGATGATCCCCAGCTTCACCTCGGGCTGGCCGAAGACGGCGGCCTCGGCAGCGATGCGGAAGTCGCAGGCCATCGCCAGCTCGCAGCCGCCGCCGAAGGCGATCGAGTTGACCGCGGCAATCGTCACCACGCCCGCCTTGCCGAAATCGCGGAAGAGGGCGTGGGCACGGTTGATCAGCTCCGCCCCGCTCTCCTGGTCGAGCGTCGTGAACGCCTTGATGTCGGCGCCGGCCGAGAAGACGACCGGGACCGAGGAGGCGATCACCATCGCCCCAATCCCGTCGGCCCCCTTGACCCGGTTCCAGACCGTCTCCAGGTCCTCGATCACCTGCGGCGAGAGCGAGTTCATCGGCAGGTTCGCCAGCCAGGCGATAGCGACGTTGCCGCGGGTCTCGAGCTTGACCGTCTCGGCCTGCTCGCCCTCGTCCGCCTGTGGGTACGGGTAGAAGCCCTGGCCGGTCGAGAGCCCGTGGCGGCCCTGGGCGACCAGCCGCTTCAGGGTCACCGGCGGGCTGAAGCGCTCGCCGTACTTCTCCTCCAGGTTCTCCATCGTCTCCAGCACCTGGTCGAGGCCGGTGACGTCGGCTTTCCAGAACGGCGGCAAGAGGCCTTTGCGCGGGTCGAGCCCGGCCCCGGCCATCATCCCGAGGTCGATGTCGCGGACCGAGCAGATCCCCTCCTCGACCAGCAGGCAGGCCTCGATCAGAGCGCGGCTGGAGAACATCGCCACCAGCTCCTCGGCGTCGGGCTGGTTGTCGCCGGGGACGTTCTGCTCGCCGTCCTTGAAGAAGCCCTCGCCGCCGGTCTTGGCGCCGAGCTTGCCTTCGCCGACGAGGCCCTGCAGGCCCTTGTGGACGTAGAAGTGCTCGCCGTAGGACTCGTTCAGGTGTTCGGCGACGTGCAGCACGGTGTCGAGCCCGAGCAGGTCGGTGAGGAAGAACGGGCCCATCGGCGCCAACTGGGCGCCGGCGATCGCCTCGTCGATCGCCTTCAGCGACAGCCCCTGCTCCTCCTGGGCGCGCCAGATCTCCCCCATCGTCGCCATCAGGATCCGGTTGACGACGAAGCCGGGGACCTCGCCGCAGACGATCGGCTGCTTCTTGATCGCCTGGGCGAAGTTGTAGGCGGCGGTCGCGGTTTCCAGCGAGCTGTCCTCGCCGGCGATCACCTCGACCAGCGGCATGATCGAGGCGGGGTAGAAGAAGTGGAAGCCGACGACCTTGTCGGGCCGCAGCGTCGCCTCGCCGATCTCCGTGATCGACAGCGACGACGTGTTCGTCGCCAGCACGGCGTGGCCCGGCGTCACTGCGTCGAGCTCGGCGAAGACGATCTGCTTGAGCTCCATCTTCTCCGGCACGGCCTCGATCACGAAGTCGACGTCGCCGAAGCCCTCGTAGCTCGTCGTGCCGGTGATGCGGCCGACGATCTCCTCGAGCTGCTGGTCGGCCTGCTCCTGCGTGAGCTTCTCCTTCTTGACCAGCCCGCCGAGCTGGCCCGCGGTGACGTTGCGGGCCTCGGTCAGGCCGGCGTCGACGAACTCCTGCTTGACGTCCTTGAGGACAACATCGATACCGGCGGCGGCGATCGTCTGAGCGATCTGTCCGCCCATCGTCCCGGCGCCGACCACGGCAGCCTTGAACACGAACATGGGGTCTCTGGAAGCTCCTTGATTGCGAGCGAGGTGAAGACTCGGAACTCTACGCAAGATCGG
>JBQCIB010000024.1:0-83185 GCA_051954115.1 Solirubrobacterales bacterium
CGTGCGGGGTCTGCCATACCGACCTCTACACGGCATCCGGCGCCGATCCCTCGGGCTACGCGCCGACCGTCCTCGGCCACAAGGGCGCCGGCGTGGTCGAGCGTGTCGGCGACGGCGTCTCGTCGGTTGCGCCCGGCGACCACGTCGTGACGCTCTTCTCGCCGCAGTGCCGCGAGTGCGTCCATTGCCGGAGCGACCGCACCAACCTCTGCCTCGCGATCCGTGAGCAGCAGAACAAGGGCTTTCTCCCGGATGGGACGACTCGGCTCTCCTCGGACGGTGAGCCGATCCGGCACTTTATGGGCACGTCGACGTTCGCGGAGTACACGGTCATGCCGGAGATCGCGCTGGCGAAGGTGAGCCCGGAGGCCCCGTTCGAGCACGCCTGCCTCTTCGCCTGCGGGCTCTCGACCGGGCTCGGCGCCGCGATCAACACCGCCGCCGTGCGCCCCGGCAGCACCTGCGCCGTCTTCGGCGCCGGCATGGTCGGGCTCGGCGCGGTCGCCGGCTGCCGCCTGCAGGGAGCCGAGCGGATCGTCTGCGTCGACCTCTCGCCGCAGCGGCTGGAGCTGGCCCGCGGCCAGGGCGCGACCGACCTGCTCGAAGGCGGGGAGAGAGCGGTCGAGCGGATCCTCGAGATGACCGACGGCTTCGGCGCCGACTACACCTTCGAGGCGACCGGCAACGTCGCGGTGATGCGCCAGGCGGTCGAAGCGGCGCGGATGGCCTGGGGCCTCTGCACCGTCGCCGGGGTCGCCGGCCGGGGGGAGACCCTCGACGTCGTCCCGCGCCTGCTGATCACCGGCCGCCGCATCGCCGGCTCCTCCTTCGGCGGCGTCAAGGGCCGCGACCAGGTCCCGGTCCTCGTCGACCGCTACCTGGCCGGGGAAATCGATCTTGACCCGTTCGTCTCCCACCGAATCTCGCTCGACGAAGTCAACCGCGGCTTCGAGCTGATGGAGGCCCAGGACGGCATCCGCAGCGTGATCGAGTTCGCTTAGGAGGATTGGCAACCCGCCCACGCAACCCTGCGCGACTGGAGAGTTGACATGGCTATAGGCGGGTTAACTCTCCAGTCGTCGCTTGGCGAACGTGCGGCGGAGGGGCGTGGCGAGGTCGCCTTTGCCCATTTCTCCTATAGAGAACAGAAGAAAACGGGGACGCTGATGATTACCTGTTCCCTCTGGTCGCTCAGGTGCCGCTTGCCCTGGGATCCACGCCTAGCGTCACCTTTGCCGTGAAGCCGTCCCGGGCGAGACTGGCGCCGGCCGGCGCGAGGGCGAGCTCGGAGCTCGAGCCGTGCTGATCTCGAAAGATGAAGTCCTCGTCGCGCGGAGTGAGTTCGATGTGGTGTCGGTCATAGGGGGTGAGGGCGAAGACTTCCGCGTCGTTGCGATCGTTGGTGAAGAGCTGGCCGGTGTGCGAGACGTGGCCGCCGGAGTAGGTGCCGTTGCCGCGGTGCCCGCCGATATGGACCTTGACGTGGATGTGCGTCGTCCGCCCGGGGTACTGGCCCGGGTAGATGGTCTTGAACTCGACCCGGCCGTTGGCGCCGGTCAGCTGGATCCCGCGCAGGTAGGTCTTGCCCACACTGCCCTCCGACGGCTCGCCCGAGTAGATCCCCATGGCGTCGCAGTGCCAGACGTCGACGGCGGCGTTGTGGATCGGCTTGCAGGTGTTCGAGTCGACGACGGCTATCGCGAGCGCGAGCGGCACCCCGGGGCGATCCTCGACGATGTCCCGCCGTACCCGCGCGAAGTCGATGTAGAAGGGGCCCTCTTCCTGTTCGGGCGTCAACACGCAGTCCGGTGCGGACGTCGCCCCGCCGCCCGCCGCGGCTCTGGTCCCATCGCCCTTCCCGGCACCGCAGGCGTAGAAGGCGACGCTCGCCAGCGCTCCTGCTGAGAGCGCCATCATCTCGCGGCGTCGGATCGGCAGCTGAATCCCTTCGGGGGTGCGGCGGTCGCCCCCAGAGCCCTCTTGGCTGCTGTTCGGACGATCGCTCATCTACCTGCTTCCTGTGGGGGATTCTCGATCCCGGAACTAACCAGATCCTCAGCCAAACTTCAAATATTTCACCTAATGTTTTGCCATGAGCCTCCATACCGACATCCCCAGCCGCCGCCAGATCGAGCGTCTCCTGCAGGCGCGCGGAGACGACCTCGTCTCGATCTACCTGCCGACCACCCCGATCACGCCGGAAGCCGATGCGTCCCGGATCGAGTTCAAGAATCTGGCCGCCGAGGCGATAGCGGCGCTGCGGGCGAACGGCGCCGGCGCCGCCGAGCGCGAGGCGATCGAGGGGGCGCTCGACGACCTCCACGACGATCGCGATTTCTGGGCCGAGCAGGCCCACTCGCTGGCGGTCTTCGCCGATCCTCGCGGCCTGCGCAGCTTTCGCCTGCCGAACCGGCTGACGGCGGCGGTCCAGGTCGCCGACCGCTACTACGTGAAGCCGCTGCTGCGCACCGTGACCTTTCCCCAGACGGCCTTCGTGCTGGCGCTCGCCGAGGGTTCGGTGCGCCTGCTCGAGGTGACTCCCGACCTGCCGACTTTCGAGGTCCGCGTTCCCGATCTGCCCGATGACGCGGCGGATGCCGTCGGCAAGGCCTCGACCACCGACCGCTCCCCGTCCCGGCGGCTGCAGGGCAGCGAGGGGCGCAAGACGCTGTTCCGCAGTTACGCGCGCGCGGTCGACCGGGCGCTGCGGCCGGTGCTGGGTGGCCAGGACGTGCCGCTGATCCTGGCGGCGACCGAGCCGATGGATGCGATCTTCCGCTCGGTCAACTCCTATCCCCACATGGCTGAGCGGTCGCTGCCCGGCAGCCCCGAGGACGCGACCGACGCCGGGCTGGGCGAAGCTGCCCGCCAGGTCCTCGACGAGCTCTACGCCGAGCAGTTGCGCGACCTGGCGGACCTGTTCGAGCAGCGCTCAGTCGGCGGCCGCACGGCGGTCGAGATCAACGACCTCGCCCGCGCCGCTACCTTCGGCGCCGTAGAAACCCTCTTCGTCGACATCGACGCCAAACTCGCCGGGACGATCGACGACGAGTCCGGCGAGGTCTCGCTCGACGACGCCGAGGGGGCGGGGGACTACGGCCTCATCGACGAGCTCTGCCGGCGCGTCATCCTTGCCGGCGGCACGGTGCTCGCCGTGCGCGCCGCCGACGTCCCCGGCGGAGGGCCCGCGGCGGCGATCCTTCGGTATCCGGTTTGAGGCTTCGCTACGAGCTGTCGCGCCTCGGGTTGGCCGACGGGAGCGAGACGACGGTTTACGTCGTCGTCCACCCGCGGCGTGCGACGCGCGTGCGGGTGGCGTGCTTCGAGCGAGCACAGCGCCTCGACCACTGGTGCGCGGCGAACGGCCAGCCTGAGGCGATCGTTGCCGGCTTCTTCCTGCGCGACCCGTGGCGGCCGCTCGGGGAGGCCCGGATCGACGGTCGGCCGCTTGCGCACGAGCCGGTCGCCGCTCCGTTCGGGCCGGTGCGCAGTTGCGTTCACGTCGAGCCGGACGGCGCCGTGACGCTCGCGCCGCGCCGCGAGATCGCGGCAGCGCCGGCCGGGGACCTGGTCCAAGCCGGCCCAATGCTGGTCGCCGACGGCCGCGTGGTCGTCGACGACGAAGATCGCGAGGGCTTCTCGGCGGCCGCCGGGCAGTTCGACTCCGACATCACCGCCGAGCGCCATCCGCGCTGCGCGCTGGGCATCAACGAGGACGAGCTGTTCGCGGTCTGCTGCGACGGGCGCCGCACCGGCGTCGACGCCGGCCTCGATCTCGCCGAGCTGGCCCGGCTGCTGATCTCGTTTGGCGCGACGGATGCGATCAACCTCGACGGCGGCGGCTCCGCGACCCTGGTCCACCGCGGCCACCTCCTGAACCGCCCCTACAGCTCGGTCGACCAGCCCGGACCCGAGTCGCGCCCGGTGGTGACCGCGCTGCTGTTCGACTCGCTTCCCGGTTGATCGCTGCACTCGGCCGCGAGCACACGCCGCCGCCGCTATGACCCCGAGGCAACCGAGGCGAGCAGATGGTGCGCAAGCGCCTTCGCGGCCGGGGGCAGGCTCTCCTCGCCGCCGTGGATGAGGACGAAGCGGCGGGGGAAGCTCAGCCCCGCCACCCGCCTCGTCTCGAGACCCCGGCCTTGGGGGCCGTCGAGCGCCAGCGAGGAGACCAGCAGCGGCGCCCCCTCGGAGAGGGCCGCTGCGATCGCGGCCGTGGTGCTGCCGATCTCGGCCAGCGGCGGGGCTGGCGACAGCCCCTGGGCCTCAAGCCCTTCGCTCACCACCCGGCGGCTGCTTGCGCCGGGGTCCCGCATGATCAGCGGGGTCGAGACCAGCGCGGAGGGATCGACCGCGTCGAGCTCCGCCCAGGGGTGGGTCTCGGGGACGGCGATCACGATCTCGTCCTCGCAGAAGGGGGATTCGCAGAGCCCGTCGGAGGGACCGGCGCCGGCGGCGACCAGCCCGAGGTCCGCCCGGCCCTCCAGGGTCAGCGATCGCGCCGCGGCCGAGTTGGCGATCGCCAACTCGATCGAGAGGTGGTGGTCGTGCCTGCTCTCGAACTCGACCAACAGCGGCGGCAGGACGAACTCGGCCATCGTCGGGCTCACCGCGAGGCGGACCGGCGCCTGTTCGGCGCCGAAGCCGTCCATCAGCGCTTCGATCGCCTCCGCCTCGCTCAGCAGCCGGCGCGCGGCCTCGTAGAGCTCCCGGCCCGCGGCGGTCGGCTCGACCCCGCGCGTCGAGCGCTCCAGCAGGCGGGAGCCGCAGAGCGCCTCGAGCGCCCGCAGCCGCTTGGACAGCGCCGGCTGGCTGACCCGCAGCAGGCGGGCGGCTTTGCCGAGGCTGCCGAGGTCGACCGCCGCGCAGAAGGCCCGCAGCTCGGCCAGCTCGGGGGTCCGCACAAGCTTGCTCACGGGGAAATTGTCCCTCCGGCGCAAGCGGAAACCGCGACCGGCCGCCGAGGCGGCCGGTCCGGTGGAGGTGCCTTACCTGGCGAACCGAGTAAGGCAGGTAAGCCGAGTCAGGTAACGGTCACCCGCCCTTTCATGAATCCGAGGTTGGTCATCGCGAACGGATCGCAGGGCATCGCGCAGAACCATTCGTAGTTGCCCGCCTTCTGCGGGGCGTGGAAGGTGAACGTGGTCTTGCTCGGCTTGCTTTCGCTGCCGGCGGCGATTTCCACGTTCGTACCGAGCCCGGGCGCGGTGAAGGTATGGGGTGCTTCGTCGTAGTTGTAGACGGTGACCTTCACGGTTGCGCCCGCCTTGACCGAGAAGTCGGCGGGCAGGTAGGCGTCATGCCAGGCGCCGTCAGGGCCCAGCTTGCCGTGCTCTTCGTCGGTCTTGATCACCAGCTTCACGTTTTCCACCGGTGCCGCGGTCGCCCCGGCCGTGCCAGTCGCCGCGGGCGGGGACGCCGCGGAGGCTGACTTGGCGCCGTCGTTGTTCAGCTTCAGCGCTACGGCCATCAGCGATCCCATCGAGAGCAGCACGGCGAAGGTCGCCGCCAGCATCGTGAAGCCGGACCCGACGCTGGGAACTTCTCTTACATCTGATATGTGGTCGGTTCTTACGGACATGACACCTCCTTAGGGTCACGACAAGAATCGACCCTGAGCTCCCGCTCCGGTAGATCCGAGGTGGTTGAGGGTGCGATAACCGTGGGTTATGGGCAGTGAGGCTTCGGCTGATGGAGGCGCAGCCTCAGGCGAGCACGCTCCGCAGGGGCGCGGCGAGGTCGCCTTTGCGCGCGACCGAGACGCCGTCGAGGTCGAGCCAGTCGCTGAGCAGCCGCAGCTCTGCGGCCAGCTCCTCGGCGACGTGGGCGGGGTCGGCGTGCGGCTCGGCGAAGGCACCGCGGACCCGCAGGACGCCGGCCTGGCGGTCGCTCTTGAGGTCGACGCGGGCGACCAGGCGGTCGCCGAGGAGGAAGGGGAGGACGTAGTAGCCGTAGACGCGTTTGGGGGCCGGCACGTAGATCTCGATCCGGTAGCGGAAGCCGAAGAGGCGCTCGGTTCGCTCGCGCGCCCAAATGAGGGAGTCGAACGGGCTCAGCAGCGCCCGCGCCGTCGCGGCCCGGCGCAGGCCGGCGGGGCGCTCGGTCGTGAGGTGGGCGGGTTGGCGCCAAGCCTCGACCCGGACCGGGACCAGGCTGCCGTCCTCGGCCAGCTCGGCGACGCGGGCCTTCGACTCGGTGCGGGGGAGGCGGAAGTAGTCGCCGAGGTCGGCCTCGGTCGCCACCCCCAGGCGCTTCGCCGCGATCAGGAGCAGCTGCCGCTGCGCCTCCTCCTGCGAGGGCGTCGGCGCCTCGAGGACGTGCCGCGGCAGCACCCGCTCGGGCAGGTCGTAGAGGCGCTCGAAGTTGACCCGCCGCGCCGCGCACACCTGCCCGGAGAAGAACAGGTACTCGAGCGCGGTCTTCTCTTCGCTCCAGCTCCACATCTCGCCTGGCTGCTGCCGCCGCCCCTTCGCGGCCAGGTCCGAGGCGCGGAGCGGCCCGCGCTCCCGCACCATGTCGAGCACGAACTCGACCAGCTGCGGCTGCTCGGCTGCGACCCGCGCCACGCTCTTCCAGGCCAGCTCATCCACCCGACCCATCCGCCAGCGCAGCAGCGGCTGCAGATCGACCGGCAGCAGCGAGGCTTCGTGCCCCCAGTACTCGATCAGGTCCCGCCGCCGCGCCCGGCGGGTGTGCCCCTTCCCGTCCTCGTGCCACGCCAGCCGGTCGAGGGCCTGCCGCGGATACGGACCGAGCCGCGAGAAGACCGGCATGTAGTGGGAGCGGCAGAAGACGTTCACCGAGTCGAGCTGGAGCAGCCCGACGTCGTCGATCGCCCGCCGCAGATGCCTGGCGTCGATCCGTCTCGTCGGCCGCGGCCTGCCGAATCCCTGGGCGGCGAGGGCAAGACGCCGCGCCTGTTCAGCGCTGAGGTCGAACCCGGGTCGCGGCTTCACCCTGCGATTCTCCCGCAGGCGAAGAGTCGGGCGAGGTCGGGTGACTACCGCCGGGAGGGCGTTGCTTGACGTGATCTCTCGCGATAGGTTGTACGCATGCCTACCACTGAGCCGTTCCACCCGTTGCGCATCTTCCTGACCTTTGCCCTGGTGCTGTTAGCTCTTGCGACGCTGGCCACGGCCCGCGCTGACGCGGAAGTGCTCACCGCGGGCAACGGGTTCTACAACGTCGACGTCAACAGTGAAAACGGCCAGTACACGGTCACCACCGGGCCCTCACACCCGCTCGGCGAAGGGCTAAACGTGCTGTTCGGAGACGGCTCCCCGGGCACCTCTTTCGACACCCTCCGCTCCTACGCGAGCGGTAAAGACTACATATTGTCCGGAGTCACTTCCCAGAGCACTGTGCCACTCGGTACCACCGGGTTCCAGACCACTTACACGATCAGCGAAGGTGCCGACAGCTTCAGCGTGGTGCAGACGGTGCGGGTAGACGGGGTCAAATTCGAAGACTCTCACGTGGAGGTGACCACCGTCGTCACCAACACCGGCGGCGCCACGCAGAAGATCGGGGTGCGTTATCTCTGGGACTACCAGATCAACCAAGACGACGGCCCGACCTTCCAGCAGAACAACCCCAACGGCCCGGTTCTGCTGACCGAACAAGACTTCCCCTCGCCCGGCTTCCAGTACTACACGATCGAGGACAACGACGTCTCGCCTTCGCCGCCGACCTTCGACGTCCTCGGCACGGTCACCGGTCCGGCAAGTGCCGACCCGGTGCCGCCGACGCTCCTGAAGAACGTCTCCTGGCCAGAAGCGACCGGCACCGCGTTCGACTATACGACCGGCACCGAAAACGTCTCGACGCTGGGATCGGGTCCCAACGACAACGCCGTCCTCTACTACTGGGGCGACAACGAAGCCGACGCGCCGGTGCTCGCCCCTGGCGCCTCGTACCGCGCCTCGGCTTCGATGTTCCTGACCCGTGCGGGTGAAGGGCTGCCGCACGAACCGCCGCCGCCCGCTCCGCCGGCCCCGCCCGCCCCCGCCGTTCAGATCACCAAAGGCCCCCCACACGAGTCTTCCCAGACGGCGGCTGTCTTCGACTTCACCGGCACCCCCGGCGGCAGCTTCGAATGTTCCCTCGACGGCGGCAAATGGAAACCGTGCAAAAGCGGAGAAGATTTCGGTCCGGTGCAGCCGGGCGACCACCTCTTCCGGGTGCGCGAGGTCCTCGGCAGCGTCACCAGCGCGCCCGCCAGCTACCGCTGGACGGTTGATCTCCCACGGAAATGCGTGCTGCGGGTCGCCCGCGCCCGCGTCTTCGTCTTCACCAAGAAGAGCAAAACGCGGCTGGTGATCCACTACACCTCCTATAAGCCCGCCAAGGTCACGGTGGCCTATTCGCTCAAGGGAGGCAAAGGTGGGCTGACGCTCGGCTCCGCCACGGCCAAATTCAAAAAAGCGGGCGTCTTCCGACTGCCGGTGAACCTGACCCCGCCGGAGATCGCCAAGGTCCGCGCGGCAAAGAGCTTCAAGGTCAAGTTCGAGATCCCGAAAACCCCCGCTCTCTGCGGCCGCTTCTATACCAAGCGTCTGACGATCCCCCGCAAGATCTCTGGGCAGACGGTCTGGTTCCAGTCCGACTCCAAGTTCGCGCCGGGGGCTTGAGCTAAGGAACGAGCTGGCGGCTGTGGTGGGCCCGCTCCGTCTCGAGCTGGGCCTCGGTTAGGCGTCGTAGCCGGCGGCAGACCTGGCGGTAGAAGCGGAGCTGCTGGTTGCGGCCGACCAGGCGGAAGCCGAGGCGGAGCAGGAGGGGGCCGCTGCGGGCGGGGCGCGAGACGGCGTGGAGGCGGAACTCGACGTCGCCGCTGTCGAGCCACTTGCGAAGTTCGTAGCGCATCTCGCCCTCCTCGAAGTGCCCCTGGAGGGTGCGGTAGGACCAGCCGTAGGCGAGCACTTCGCGGCCGTCTAGCTCGTCGGTCCCTTCGCCCGGCTCCCCGACCCGCACCCCGACCTTGAAGCGGAGCGGGCCGTAGTGGATCTTCAGCAGCATGGTGCGACCGGAAAGCGGCTCGCTGGGGTTGAAGACGCCACTGACGATATGCGGATCGGAGAGCTGGTAGCCGTTCATGATCTGTTGCGCCACCTCCCAACTGCCGCCGGGCTCGGGGGCGCCAGGCTTTTCGTGGGGGAGCGGTTCGACCATTTCGTCGATTCGCCATTTAGAGACGTCGACCGGGGGCTTGACCTCGACCGGGTCGATGTTGATGGGGCGACTCGCGAAGGTGGCGAGTGAACGGGCGTAGCGCGGGCTCAGGCCGCCCCCATCGCCGTCGTCGCGCGCGAGCGCGTGGGGGTCGACGCGGCGGGTCGTGATCACGATGCCACCATCCATTTTGCCGCCGGCTAGGTCGACGACGTTGCGCAGGACCGAGGCCCACATGTGGAGCTGCACCTCCTTCGAGATCTGGACGTGCGTGTAGAGGAGGTCGCTGAGGCGGTCGCCGCTGCGCGCCCAGGACTCGATTTCGAAGACGACGCCGCGGTGGTCGGAGGCGGCGCGGAATTCGATCTGGCCCGCCTCGAGGTGCCCCTGCAGCGTCGCCAGCCGGAAGGAGGTCTCGTCGACGGCGACGACGGTCACCGGTCCGTCCCAGGGTCCCGGCATCCGCACCACGTAGTCGTCGCCCGCCCGCATTGGCCCCTCGCCCTCGAGCCGCTGGAAGGAGGCGAACTCACCCGGCGCGACGCGGTTCATGTCCTCGGTCAGCCGGGCGATCAGCTCCTGCGGCGCCATCGGCGAGGCCGTAATCCGGGTGCGGTAGATGCGGTGGAGGAGAGGTCCGACGCCGTCCCGCCAGCCCTGCAGCTCGGGATGGTCGAAGCCCGCGGGGAAGTCGGGAGGCCTGTCCTCGGGCCAGGAGCCGGTCATCGCCCAGCGGTGGATCGGCGTCGTGGACCACATGTAGCGCCAAGACGCCAGGGCGACGCCAAGCGGCCAGCGGACGGCGGTCGCCCAGCGCCGCCGGGCAGAAAGCCTGGTGCTCATCCCTCCGTCGTACCCGGCTTCGTCGCTGGGGACGCCGGGTAGGTTGGTCAGACTGAAGCGATGCTCGAAGCTCTCCCTAAAAGCCTGCGGCCCAAGAGTGACTACGTGTACGGCGGCTCGCTTGGCTCGATCTGCCTTTGCATCGTCCTCTGGATCCGGGCGAAGACGATCGGCGAGGACGAACGCGGCAACGCCGAACGCCGCGCTATCTTCGTCGGCCTCTGGCCACCGATGTTCTGGCTGATCGCCGACGCGCTCCGCCGGGCCGAGGAGAAGGAAGAGCGGAGCACGCGGCGTTTCTGGCGATGACGACCCCGGTAACCAACATCGACGAAGTGCTGGCGCGGCTGGAAGCGATCGAGGCCGAGCTGCCGCGCAAGGACGGGGTGAAGTGGTTCAACCGGCTCTACCTGGAAATGACGGAGGAGGTGAAGGACCTGCCGCCGCAGCACCAGGAAGCGCCTCCATTCCTCGAGAAGCTGGACGTGGTCTTCGCCAATCGCTACTTCGCCGCTTACGACGCTGCCGGGGACGGGGCGGTGCCGGCCGGCTATCCCTTCCACGCCTGGAAGCCGCTGTTCGAGGCGCGCTTCGAGCGGGGGATCGCGCCGGTGCAGTTCGCTCTCGCCGGGATGAACGCGCACATCAACCACGACCTCTCGATCTCCGTCTGCGACACCTGCACGGAGCTGGGGCGGGACCTCCGCGACGACAGCCCCGAGCACAGGGACTACGACTCGGTCAACGGGATGATCGCCACGGTCGAGAAGCGGATGAAGAAGTGGATGATGACCGGCCTGCTGAAGGAGCTCGACCGCATCTTCCGACCGGTGGACGACATCGTCGCCGTCTGGGACGTCGACGCCGCCCGCGCTGCCGCCTGGACCCGGGCCAAGGTGCTGTGGGCCCTGCGCGAGCTGCCGCCGTTGCGCCACGAGTACGAAGCGATGAACGACAGCGCCGTCGGCTTCGCCGGCCGGGCGCTGCTCGTCCCCGTCGGCCTCGTCGTCTGAGCCTACGGCCGCTGTTCTTCCCAGGCCTGGGCCATCGCGATCCGCTGCATGATCGTCGGGTGGTCCATATATAGGCCGTAGACCCAGCTCGGCGGATCGGGATTGCTGAGGCTCTTGGTCGCCAGCTGGCGCATCACCGCCTTGTCGGTGCCCGGTTCGTGCGTCGCCTGCAGCGCTGCCCAGTCGGCCGCTGCCTCGTGGCGGCGGATGGCGACGTTCAGGAGCGGCGTCGTCAGCAGGCTGAACACCACCAGGACCAGGAGGGCGACGGGCACCGCCTCGGGCTGGGCGAAGCCGCCGCGGCGGCGGGTGAAGAAGGCGGTCAGGCCCCAGGCCGGGAGCAGGAACAGCGCCGTCCAGCCGAGGAGCTTCAAGGGGTCTTCGTGGGCGAGGTGGCCGATCTCGTGGGCGAGGACGAAGCGGACTTCCTTGTGGTTGAAGCCGTCGTGCAGGAGCGTGTCCCAGAGGATCACGGTGCTGGTCGGCCCCAGCCCGAGCGACTCGGCGTTGGGCGCGGTGGTGAAGCGGTGCACGTCCTGTTCGCGCAGCCGCGCGTGCGGCGCCCCCTCGATCCGCTCGAGCGCCCTCGCTTCGGCGCTGAGGGTGGGGCTGCGGACGGGGGAGGTTTCAGGGACGAGGTAGGGACTGACGAAGGCGAACAGCGCCGCCAAGGCCATGAACGCCGGCACCACCGCCAGCCACCACCAGCGCCGCATCACGCCGGCGAGCCCCATCGCGATCGCGAAGCCGAGGCAGACGAAGACGAAGGTGGAGCCGAGGCCGAAGAAGCTGGTGAGGAGATGGGATACGTAGCCTTCGTGCGAGACGTCGTAGCGGCGCTGCCACCACAGCTCGACCAGCCCGAACGGGACCTCGGCGAGCCAGACGACGGCGAAGCCGAGCATCGCCAGCAGCATCCCGGTGCCGACCCGGCCCGCCGCGGACTCGCGGACCAGCCGGTGGCCGCGCCGCGCGTAGACGACGAGCACGGCGACCACGGTGAGCGAGGCGAGCACCCTCTCGATCGCCAGGAAGCGTTCGTAGGTGGCGCTGCGGCTGAGGAACGAGTCGCTGAAGAAGCGGTGCGGATCGAGGTGGGGGAGGTCCAGCGACGGCAGGTCGGTCGAGGACCAGAGCGCGTGCGCCGCCCAGAGCCACAGCGCGGCGACGACGAGCAGGGCGAGAGCCTCCGCCCGCGGCAGCCTTTTCAGGCGGGCCATTGCCTAGGCGCGGGCGGGGGAGCGACCGGAGGGGGTGGAGGCGGGCCTGGGGGAGGTGGAGGCGGGCCTGGTGGCGGAGGGGCGACCGGCGCGGGCGCGGTCGGGACCGGCGCAGGCGCGGGCGCCGGTGCGCGTTCGAGGCACGGCCCGCTGTAGGGGTAGGCCTCGGTCAGCAGCAGGACGTAGGCGTTCGTCTGGGCGACGTAGCGCAGCGCGTAGGCGCCGAGGTTGCGCAGGCCGAGCGGCATCCGTCCCGTGAACAACCCGGCGAACCAGCCGAGGACGGCGACGACGAAGAGCAGCTGGGAGAAGACGCCGGCGAGCAGCAGCGCCGGGAAGGCGAGGACGAGGCGGAAGAAGACCGTCCAGCGGTTCGGGCGCACCGGGCCGGCGACGTGCAGTTCGACCGGGTAGCTCCCCTCGGCGCCGACGAAGCCCGGGAACGGGTTGCCGACCAGGTAGAGGAAGGCGCCGACGTGGACCTGGTAGCGCACGTAGCGGGCGAAGAAGCGGTGCAGCCACTGTGGCGTGACGCCGTTGACGAGCGTGACGACCCAGTTGAAGATCGCCGCGACCAGCACCAGGACTCCCCAGAGCGTGAGCCAGACGAGGTGCGGGAAGGCGAGCGCCAGCCGGAAGAAGACGGTGAGGCGACTGCGCCGCAACTCGTCCGTAACCTCCATCCGGACCGGGTCCGAGCGGGTCGGCAACGGGCCGATCGCGGTCAGCGGGTCGCTCGAGGGGTAGCGGTCGGTGACCAGCAGCAGGTAGGCCCAGGTCTGGGCGCCGTAAGAGAGCGCGAAGGCGATCAGGTCGCGCAACCCGCGCGGCATCCGCGCCCGGAACATCGCGTAGAACCAGCCGAAGACCGCGGCGAGGCCGATCGCCGAGAAGCCGAGCCCGCTGCGGGAGCGGGAGACGTCGGAGGCGAAGCCGCTGGAGCCGAGGACTACGGCGAGCGCCAGCGCCGGGAGGACGAGGACGATCCGGAAGGCGACCGTCCAGCGGTTCTGCCGCACGGGCGGATCGATTGCGACCTCGATCGGGTAGCCCGGTTCGCCGTCGAAGGCCGGCAGCGGCTCGGCGGCCAGGTTCAGGTAGGCGTAGGTATGGGTCGTGTAGCGGACGAACCTGGCGAGGAAGTCGTGCAGTGGGGCCGGGGACTTGCCTTCGAAGAGGGTCGCCACCCAGTTGACGAAGGCGACGAAGAAGGCGCCGATCGCCCAGACCGCGAGCCAGATCAGGAACGGCAGGGCGAAGATGGCGCGGAAGAAGACGGTGGCGCGGCTCCGCTTCAGGTCGTCGCCGAGGACCAGCCGCACCGGCCGCTCGCCGGCGTCGTGGGGGGTGGGCGTCGTGCTCACGGGAGGGATGGTGCCCTCGCTACTGGACGGATGGCGTGGGGAAGCTGGGCGCCGGCGGCGCGCTCGCCAGCGCCTCGCTGCGGATCTCGTCGAGGCGCTCGGTGATGCGGGAGACGACGGTGATCGCCAGGACGATGCCGGCCACGGCGACGAGCTGGGCGAGGACGTCGAGCACCGTCCCGGTCTTGATCTGCGAGAGGGCGCTGCTGAGCGTGGTCGCGTCGTGGTAGCCCGACTGGACCGTGCGCTGGCCGAAGTAGGCCACGACGCCCTGGACCAGGAACAGGGCCCACCACCAGTGGACCAGGCTCGGGACCTGGACCTGCCGCCACTGCCACCAGACCTCGACCCCGCGCTCGCTGCCGCGCCAGACGTCGTTTGCCATGTTCTTCGGGCGGACCCAGTTGAAGAAGGGGATGAACCAGGAGCCGATCGCCCAGCCGTCGCCGTAGCGCATGTTCTGCACGCCGAGCCGGCGCAGGTTCTTGTAAGCGCGGTGGAACCAGGCGATGAAGACGCCGCCGCTGACGAGCACGGCGAGCAGCGAGATGCCGGCCCAGACCGAGTAGGTGTGGTAGGCGCCGGGGACGTCGGCGTCGCCGGCAGCGGCCGAGTGCAGGCTGAGGGCGCTGACGAGCCTCGCCACCGCGACGAGCGCCAGCACGCCGAAGCTGACGTACACCCCCCAGGCCAGCCCGCTCAGCTCGCGCGGCGGGTCCTGCGGGTTCTCGATCCGGTGAGACCCATAGTCGTACTGCGGATACCCGTAGGCGACTGGTGCCCCTGCTGCGTCCATCTCGCCGCTTTATCGGCACCGCTCCCCAAATCATGAATTCGGTCAGGAGACGTTCCGACAATAGGTCGTGACACGATATTTCTATGTCGAGCCGCCGCCCGATCGACCTCGAGCACCTCGGGGACTTCGACGTGAGCCGCCGGGTGCTGCTGATCGCCGGACTGGCGCTGCCGATCGGGGCGCTCAGCGCCTGCGTCGCCTGGGCGCTGCTGCGCCTGATCGGCTTGATCACCAACCTCGTCTTCTACCAGCGCTTCGGCGTCGGCCTGGTCGCTCCCAGCGGCGGCCACGATTCGCCGCTCTTGATCCTGCTCGCCCCGGTCTGCGGGGGGCTCGCGATCGGGCTCGTCGCCCGCTTCGGCTCGGAGAAGATCCGCGGCCACGGTATCCCCGAGGCGATCGAATCGATCCTCCTCTCCGGCAGCCGGATCCAGCCCCGGGTGGCCGTCCTCAAGCCGCTGACGGCGGCGATCGCGATTGGCACCGGCGGGCCGTTCGGCGCCGAGGGGCCGATCATCATGACCGGCGGCGCCTTCGGCTCGATCTCGGCGCAGTTCCTGCACCTCTCGGCCGACGAGCGCAAGACGCTGCTCGTCGCCGGCGCCGCCGCCGGCATGGCGGCCACCTTCGACGCCCCCCTTGCCTCGGTCCTCCTCGCGGTCGAGCTGATGCTCTTCGAGTGGCGACCGCGCAGCTTCATCCCGGTCGCCGCGGCGGTGGCAGTCGCCACCGCGCTGCGCGTGCCGCTGCTCGGCAGCGGCCCGATCTTCCCGGTGCCGGTGGGCCCGCTCGACCTCGGCGGCGCGACGCTCCTGCTCTGCGTGGTGGCCGGCGCGCTGGCGGCGCTGCTCGCCCTCCTCGCCACCGGGCTGGTCTACCTCGCGGAGGACGTCTACTCGCGCCTGCCGCTGCACTGGATGTGGTGGCCGGCGATCGGCGGCCTCGTCGTCGGCCTCGGCGGCCTCGCGGTGCCGCAGGCCCTCGGCGTCGGCTACGACGTGATCGGCTCGGAGCTGAACGGCAGCATCGGGCTGCAGCTGATCGTCGGGATCCTGATCGTCAAGACGCTGATCTGGTCGCTCTCGCTCGGCTCGGGAACGTCCGGCGGCGTGCTGGCGCCGATGCTGATGATCGGCGGCGCCCTCGGCGGCCTCGAGGCGACCGTCTTCCCCCACGTCGCGCCGGGGTTCTGGCCGCTGGTCGGCCTGGCCGGCGTGCTCGGCGGCGTGATGCGCTCGCCGCTCACCGGCGTCGTCTTCGCGCTCGAGCTGACCCACCGCTACGAAGCGCTGCTGCCGCTGCTGATCGCGGCCACCGCCGCCTACGCCGTCTCCGTCCTGCTTCTGCGCCGGTCGGTGCTGACGGAGAAGCTGGCGCGGCGCGGGGTCCACCTCAGCCGCGAATACAGCATCGACCCGCTGGAGGTGCTGTTCGTCGCCGACGTGATGAGCGAGGAGGGGAGACGGGAGCGGGTGGACGGCCCGGCGCCGCCGGTCTTCGCAGACGACACGCTGCGGCGCGTCTCCTACGTGATGGCGGAGTCCGGGCACACGGTCCTGCCGGTGGTGGAGCGGGCTGCGCCCGAGCGCGAGGTGGGGACGATCGGCCTCCAGCAGCTGCTGGCCGGCCGCCTGCGCGACCTCGACGAGGAGCGCCACCGCACGCGGGTGCTGCGGCCACTCGACCTGCTCGGCCTGGGCCGCGAGCCGCAGGCCGAGGAGGCTCCCATCGGATGAGCGGCCTGCGCCCGGAGGACTACGCCAGGCTGCTCGGCTTCCGCACCGCTTTGCGTCGCTTCCTGCGCTGGAGCGAGGGGGAGGCGCGGGCGGTCGGATTGACCCCGGCTCAGCACCAGCTGTTGCTGGCGGTGCGCGGCCACGGCGATCCGGCGGGACCGACGGTCGGCGAGCTCGCCGACTACCTGGTGCTGCGCCACCACAGCATGGTCGAGCTGATCGACCGGGCCGAGGCGGCGGCCCTGGTCACGCGCGCCGGCGACAGCGAGGACCACCGCGTCGTCCGGCTGCGGCTGACGCCGCTCGGAGAGCGGCGGGTCGAGGAGCTCTCGCGCCTCCACCTGGAGGAGCTCCGCCGCTTGGCGCCGATGCTCGCCTCGCTCGAGAACTAGGCGGGATCCACGCCCCTCCGAACTTTTGGGGGCTATGACCCCCCGAAGTTCGGAGGGCTGAAGGCAGCAGGTCCTGGAAGGCGAAGCCGTCGCGCATTACGACGTCACCCGGTTCCACTTCGATCGGCGCGTCGAAGACCGGGCCGGCGTGGACGAAGGTGTGGAACTCGCCGTTCTCGCCGCAGGGGTCGACGTCTGGCGGGAGGTCGGCGAGGAGGGACTCGTCGAACGCGCGCCCGACGAAGGAGGGATCGAGCTGAGGGGGGTCGACGCAGACGAGCGTCGCCTCGAAGCCGGCGGCGATGAATTCGCGGGCGAGGGCGGCGGTATCGCGCTCCCAGAGGGGGAAGAGGCCGGTTCGGCTGGCGCGCGCCAGCCGCTCCTCGCGGTAGGCGCGGATGTCGGCGAGGAAGAGGTCGGCGAAGGCGACGGTCGGCACTTGGTCCAGCGGGGGCTTCGCGAACGCTTCCTCCATCCGCTCCTCGTAGATCTTGTTCACGCAAGCGGTCGGGATACCGATCTCGGCCAACTTGATTCCCGTCGCCCTCGCCTGCGCCCGCAGCAGCTCGCCGCGGACGCCATGCATGCTGATCCGGTCGTAGTCTTCGGTGAGGGTGGTCAGGAGCGCCGCTGGCTCGATTCCCATCTCCTCGCGCAGCACCCACAACGCCAGCGCCGAGTCCTTGCCGCCGCTCCAGGAAAGGGCGATCGGACTCCTTAGAGCTGCACCCTCGAATACCGGCTTATGAACGTTTGGCATCGGGACTCCTTCCGAGTATGGTCGAAAAGCGCTGTCTATTTGGACGGCCAGCCAGCTTCGGGTTGAGCGACGGCAAGTGCCTCCGCGGCAAGGGCGCCCGGACGATTTTCAGGAGGAAATCATCATGAAGTGGAGGCGCATCTCAGCGGTCCTTTGCGTGGCGGCGGCGATCTGTGCCGTGTTCGCCAGCTCGGCCTGGGCGACGAAGTACGTCGCGCTGGGCGATTCGTACTCGTCGGGTGTGGGAACGCGCACGTTCTACGAAGAAACCTGCAAGCGGTCGATCTACGCGTACCCGTACTTGATCCATAACGCCCATCCGGAATGGACGTTCGTGAACGCGACTTGCTCGGGAGCGAAGACCGGGGACATCATCAACACCCAGTCGGCCAGCCTCACCTCCGACACCAACTGGGTCAGCTACACGATCGGCGGCAACGACGCCGGCTTCTCGGAAGTGATCACGACCTGCGCCCAGCCGTCGTGGGCGTCCGACTGCAACGGGGCGATCAACAACGCCCAGGCCTACATCCAGAACACGCTGCCGGGCCGGCTCGACCTGGTCAACAACAAGATCAAGGAAAAGTCGCCGAGCGCGCAGGTGGTCGTGCTCGACTACCCGCGCCTGTTCAACGGCGAAGACTGCAACGCGCTGACCTGGTTCAGCCCCAGCGAGGAGCAGCGGCTGAACGAAACCGCCGACATGCTGAAGAACGTGATCAGCGCGGCGGCCACTAGAGCGGGGTCGAACTTCCACTTCGGCGACGTGATCCCACCGTTCATCGGCCACGCCGTGTGCGATGGCGGCGGCGGCTCGACGACCGAGTGGATCAACGGCCTCTCCAGCCCGACGAGCGAAAGCTACCACCCGAAGGTCACAGGTCAGGCCGACGGGTACTATCCGGTAGCCCACGGGATCACCGGTTAGGTAGGGGATTTCACAGTGGCGGTGCCGGGCGTTGCCCGGTACTGCCACTCCGTTGCAGAACTATGGTTCGGGGATGGACACTGGAGTGATCATCGCGTTGATCACCGCCGCGGGCGCGTTCGTCCTCGGCGTGTTCAACGCCATGATGGCCTCGCGGAGTCGGAGGGAAGAGCGCCAGATCGAAGCCAAAGCCGAGCTGGCGCGTTACCGCAAGCCTTTGCTCGAGGCTGCCTTTGACCTCGGTGCTCGGATCGACAACATCCAGAACAAGGGGTTCGACGGTTACATGCGCTTCGGAGACCGCCGCGACATAGCCATCGAGAGCACCCTGTACCGGTTCGCCCGGTACTTCGGGACGCTCGAGATTCTGCGCTCGCAGCTGACCTTTCTCGAGTTCCAGAACGCCGAGGAGACCAAGAGTGTCGCGGACCAGATCGTGCAGATCGGTGGTGTGCTGAGCTCGGACCGCTATGAAGGGCTGATGCTCTGGCGCGAGGAGCAGCGAGCGATCGGGGAGGAAGCGCTGCGGCGGGAGGAGGACGGGAGTCTCCATTGCGTCGGCTTCGCCACCTTCGTCGAGGAGTTCGAGCAGCGCACCGGTCCTTGGTTCCGACGCTTCCAGACAGAACTGGAACAGGACAGGCTGGCGGCGAGCAGTAAACGCCTTCGGGCGGCGCAGGTCCGCCTCCAGCAGCTCGTCCATCAACTCGACGAGGAGGGTCGGTACGAAGACAGTTCAAAGAACCCGGCCTGGCTGCAACGCTGAAGCCGCAGCACTCTAGACGTCGCCGCGCCGCGCTTTAGCCCAGACGTCGATCCGCCCGTCCTCGGAGGCGATCTGGCGGTCGATCTCGGCCAGCTCGTCTTCGGAGAGCTCGAGGTTGTCGAGGGCGTCGACGTTCTGCTCGAGCTGCTCGACGGAGGAGGCGCCGATTACGAGGGAGGTGACGCGCTCGTCGCGCAGGGCCCAGGCGAGGGCGAGCTGGGCGAGGGTCTGGCCGCGGCGTTGGGCGAGCTCGTTGAGGGCGCGGAGGCGCTCGATCGTCTCCTCGTTCAGCCAGTCGTTGTCGAAGGTGGCTTCGCCGCGGGCGGCGCGGGAGTCCTCGGGGATGCCGTTCAGGTAGCGGTCGGTGAGCAGGCCCTGGGCGAGGGCGGTGAAGCCGATCACGCCGACCCCCAGCTCCGCCGTCGCGTCGAGCAGGCCCTCGGTCTCGATCCAGCGGTTCAGCATCGAGTAGGAGGGCTGGTGGATCAACAGCGGCGTGCCGAGGTCGCGGAGGATCGCCGCCGCCTGGCGGGTGCGCTCGGCGTCGTAGGAGGAGATGCCGACGTAGAGCGCCTTGCCCTGCCGCACCGCCGTGGCGAGGGCGCCCATCGTCTCCTCCAGCGGCGTCGAGCCGTCGAGGCGGTGGCTGTAGAAGACGTCGACGTAGTCGAGGCTCATCCGCCGCAGGGACTGGTCGAGCGAGGCGAGCAGGTACTTGCGGGAGCCGCCGCCCTGGCCGTAGGGGCCGGGCCACATGTCCCAGCCGGCCTTGGTCGAGACGATTATCTCGTCGCGGTAGGGGCCGAAGTCCTCGCGCATCAGGCGGCCGAAGTTCAGCTCGGCCGAGCCGTACGGCGGCCCGTAGTTGTTGGCGAGGTCGTGGTGGGTGATGCCGAGGTCGAAGGCCCGCCGCGCGATCGCCCGCTGCACCTCGAAGGGCCGGTCGTCGCCGAAGTTGTGCCAGTAGCCGAGCGAGAGCACCGGCAGGTCGAGCCCCGAGCGGCCGCAGCGCCGGTAGCGCATCTTGCCTTCGTAGCGGTCGGGGGCGGCGAGGTAGCTCATCTCTAGATCTCTACCCCCTGAGCCGGATCTTCCGACTTGAGTTCGACTCTATGGAATTTTTGATCCGGAAACGGTTGTCTTACCGGTGTTGAGTTCGCCTCTAAAACATGAACGTCCCCACCTCGGCGAGGCCGTCAAGTTCTTCCGCGAGTACGCGGGGCTGACTCAGGAGGAAGTGGCGGACAAAAGCGACGTCCACGTCACCTGGATCTCCCACGTGGAGCGGGGGAAGGTCAACCCCACATACAAGACCATGGAGAACATCGCCACCGGGATCGGCGTCTCCCACGACCACATCCTGGACCTGGCGGAAGCCCTCGCGGAAATACCGAAGCGCTGAGCGCCTGAAGCTCAGCGGTGCTGGGAGGCCTCGGGCGAGGCCTCCCAGAAGCCTTCGACCTTCTCGCCACCGTCGCTGTCGCTGGCGGGGGAGATCGCCCACATCTCCACCGGTTCGTCGCCCTCGTTGCGGTGCGAGCGCACCGTCTGCGGCGCCACCCGCACGGCGCTTCCCGGGCCGACCGTCTCGACCTCGTCGCCGAACCGCATCGTCAGCGTCCCCTGGGTGATCAGGTAGACCTCCTCGATCTCCTCGTGCCGGTGCCCCGTCCCCTGCTCGAAGTCGGAGTGGGGCGGGATCCGGATCAGCGTCACCGCCAGCTGCTCGGTCCCCAGCGCCTCGCTCAGCGAGCGGAACTCGCCCGGCACGTCGCTGTCGGCATAGGCGTCCTCGGCCTGGTCGGCTTTGACGATCGAGTAGTCGCTCACGGCGCTCGCCTACCCGCCTTGCCGGCGGCTACACCCTGACGTTGCGTCGACCGACAATTCACTGGTGCGTTCGACGCCGTGGAAACCGGTGGATGCGGGCTTACCGGGGCAATTTGAGGTTGCGGCTATAGACCGATCGAGCTTGGCGCCTTTCGCTCTGACAGATGAGGTCAACTGCAGAGCCGCCGCATCGCGCCCTCGGCGACGCGATCAAGCTCTTGCGGGCGGAGCTCGGGTTGACCCAGGAAGACCTCTCGGAGAGGAGCGGGCTGCATATAACCGAGATCTCCCGGCTGGAGTCGGGCAGGCGCAACCCGAAACTGGCGACGCTGGACCAGGTGGCGGCGGGTCTGGAGGTCCCGTGCTGGTGCCTGGTGGCGCTCCGCGACGGGTTGAGCTGGGACGAAGTCAGCCGGCTGCGGCAGATGGCGGACTCCTCTTAGGAGCTGACGGCGGCGCCCGCCCCCGCCGTATCGACCACCTTCGCCGCCAGGTGCGCCGGGACTTCCTCGTAGCGCTCGAACTCGAGGGTGTAGTCGGCGCGGCCGCCGGAGATCGAGCGGAGGTCGGGGGCGAAGTCGAGGACCTCTGACATCGGGGCCTCGGCGCGGATCTCGGTGGCGGCGCCTTTGGCGTCCATGCCGAGGGGGTGGCCGCGGCGGGAGTTGAGGTCGCCGATGACGTCGCCGACGCAGTCGTCGGGGCAGCTGATCGTCAGCTTGACGATCGGCTCGAGGAGGACGGGGTCGGCCTCTTCCATCGCCTGTTTGAAGGCCATCGCGCCCGCCAGTTTGAAGGCGAGTTCGGAGGAGTCGGTGTCGTGGTGTTTGCCGTCGACGAGGCGGACGCGGACGTCCTTGACCGGGTAGCCCGCGAGGGTGCCGTGCTGCATCGCTTCGGCGACGCCTTTCTCGACGGCGGGGATGAAGCCGCCGGGGATCGCCGCGCCCTTGATCTTGTCGACGAACTCGAGGCCCTTGCCGTCCTCGCCGGGCTCGATCTCGATCGTACAGTCGGCGAACTGGCCTTTGCCGCCGGTCTGCTTCTTGTAGCGGGCATGCGCCGATGCGGGCTGGCGGATCGTCTCCTGGTAGGGCACCCGCGGCGGGTGCAGCTCGATCTCCGCCCCGAAGCGGCTCTTCATCCGCTCGACCAGGACTTCGACGTGGACCTGGGTCAGCCCGGCGATGATCTGCTCGCCGGTCTGGGGGTCGCGGTGGATGTCGAGGGTCGGGTCCTCCTCGCTCAGCCGCCGAACCGCCGTCGCCGCCTTGTCCTCGTCTCCCTTCGTCTTCGGCTCATAGGAGAACGCCATCACCGGCGCCGGCAGGTCGAGCGGGTGGAAGGAGACGGCGCCCTCGCCGTCGCAGAGCACGTCGCCGGCCCGCGTCTCCTTCAGCTTCGCCACCGCGCCGACGTCGCCGGCCCCCAGCTCGGAGACCGGCTTCAGGTCTTTTCCCAGCGGCTGGCCGAGCTGGCCGATGCGCTCCTTCTGGTTGCGGGCCGGGTTCAGCACCTGGGAGTCGGAGCGCAGGGTGCCGCTGCAGACGCGGAAGAGGTTGATCCGCCCGGCGTAGGGGTCGGCGGTCGTCTTGAACACGTAGGCGACCAGCGGGCCGTCCTCGTCGGGGGCGACTTCGCAGGCGGCGCCGTCGCCGTCGAGCGCCGTCAGGGCGCCGCGCATCTTCGGCGAGGGCAGGTCCTCGACCAGCGCCTCGAGCAGCCGGTTGGTCCCCAGGTTCCTGGTCGCCACTCCGCAGGTGACGGGGAAGAGGTGCCCCTCGGTGACGCCGCGCTTCAGCCCGGTGACGATCTCCTCATGGTCGATCTCCTCGCCGTCGAGGTAGCGCTCCATCAGCGCGTCGGAGTTCTCGGCGACCTCGTCCATCAGCTTTTCGCGGTATTCCTGCGCGCGCGCCTGCAGCTCCTCGGGGATCTCCGCCCGCTCGGCGCTACCGCGCTCGCTGCCCTCGTAGACCCAGGCCTCCATGTCGACCAAGTCGACGACCCCGCGCACCTCGTGCTCGGAGCCGATCGGGATCTCGGTCGCGACCACGTGCGGGCCGAATGCCGCCTTCAGCGAGTCGAGCGCGGCGAAGAAGTCGGCGCGCTCGCGGTCGAGCATGTTGACGAAGACGAGCCGGGACAGGCCCTCCTCGTCGGCGCGCCGCCAGAGCCGTTCGGTCTGCACCTCGACGCCGGCAACCGCGTTGACCACGACCACCGCCGAGTCGGCGACCCGCAGCGCCGCCGCCGCGTCGGCGACGAAGCTGGGATCGCCCGGCGTGTCGATCAGGTTGATCTCGCGGTCGTCGTAGGGGAAGCAGGAGACGCAGGCGTTAATGGAGAGCCCCCGCGCCTTCTCGTCCTCCTCGTGGTCGGAGACCGTCGAGCCGTCCTCGACCTTGCCGAGCCGGTTAACCGCCCCCGCCTCGAACAGCATCGCCTCGTGCAGGCTCGTCTTCCCGCAGCCGCGATGACCGATCAGAGCGACGTTCCTGATCCGATCTGCAGCTTTGTGAGCCATGAAACGAAGGTACACCCGCTTGCAAGTCTTGGCCTACGTTGCAAGGAATGCACTTGACAGCTATGTGCAAATCTTTCACAATTCGTGTGAAAGCTATTCACAGGAGTTTTGCTTGGACCAGGAAGTGATTGGGCTCGCAGAGGTCGCCCAAATGGCCGGGGTCACCCCGGCGGCAGTCGGGAACTGGCGGACCCGTTTCGAGGATTTTCCTGAGCCAGTTGCGGCATTGCGTGCTGGCCCGGTCTTCGAAATCGATCGCATCCGGCGGTGGCTCCGCAAACATCGAGGAGTTCGTATGGCTCATGTAGTCAGCTTCATAAACCTCAAGGGAGGCGTCGGCAAGACCACGACCTGCGTCGGCGTGGCGGAGATGTTGGCGAGCAGTTGGGCGCATAAGCAGAAGGTGTTGGTGATCGACCTTGACCCACAGACCAATGCGACGACGATGCTGGTCGGCGAGAAACGCTGGGAAGAAGCAAACAAGGCCGGATACACGCTCGCCACTTTGTTCGCTGACGCGCTCGAGGAGGACCCGGCCAAACGACGGTTCGACCTCGATAGCACGATCATCCGCGATGCTTCCGGGGTCACCGATACTTATGGCGATCGACCCGGACGGGTGGACCTTCTTCCTGCAAGCCTCGACATGATCGATCTGCAGGATCGCCTCGCCTCGATGAACTCTGGGCGCTTCTACTCCAATGTTCCAACGGACATCCTGCGGCGTGCAATAAGGGCTCGACTTGACGAGTACGACTGGGTGCTCATCGACTGCCCGCCCAACTTGGGGATTATCACGCTCAACGGTCTCCGGATCTCGGATGGATTTGTCATTCCGACCATCCCCGACATGCTCTCTACTTATGGAATTCCGCAGATCCTCACTCGGGCCGAAGCGTTCGCCGAGAACATCGATGAGCCAATCGAGCCGATCGGAATAATCATCTCGAAGTACCGAGAGCAGTCATCGCTTCACCAGGAGACTGTTAAGCGTCTGCGGTCGAACAAGAGGGTGCACGTCTTCAAGACGAAGATCCCGGAGCGAAATACGACTGCTTCGGCCGCTGAGCACAGCTCGCAGCAGACCTTCCGGCAGCGCTATGGATACGACGGCAACTACGACACTTTCCAGTCAATAACGCGCGAGCTGCGCGAGCTGGTTGGAGATCGCGAACCCGCAGCGGCATGAGCGAAGATAAACAGCGATTTCTCGAAGAAGCAGTGGCCGAGGCAAGGCGCGATCCGGAATTTGGTCGCGCTTTGCGCCGGGCCATCGATGATGTGCTGCCAAAAAAACGGACGCGCCGAAACCCGCCAGTCATCGACGTCTTCCACATCTACGAGAACGGCAACGAAGCCGAGCTCCGCAAGGCCTTGGAGCCCTTGTCCCTCGACCAACTGAAGGATGTGATCGCCCAGCACCGGATGGACCGCTCGCAACTGGCGATGAAGTGGCGCACTCCCGACAAGCTGATCGAGCTGATCGTCTCCCAGACGATCAAGCGAGCCCATAAGGGCGAGGCCTTTTTAGGCCGTTGAATGGCTCGACCGACGGATGATCCGAGCCGTCACCTTCGACTTCTGGAACACGATCGCGCGGGTGCCGAGCGGGGCGATGACGGAGGCTCGGCGGCGGGCGGTGGGGGCGGCGTGTGCGGGGGTCGAATTCGAGGTTGAGCCGAAATTGCTGGCCGCCGCCCTCGAGGAGGTGGGGATGCGATGGGAGCGGTCATGGGCAGAGGGAGTACATCTGCATCCGCGCGACGGAGGGCGGATGCTGGTGCGGACCCTGGGTCTGGAGGAGGCGGTGGGCGAGCCGGTCGTCGAGGCGTTCCTCGGCGCCGGGCGGGAGGTGGACCTCGAACTCGCGCCCGACATTCGCGAGGCGCTGGCGGCGTTGGGTGAGCGGAACGTCCGCCTCGGCATCGTCTGCGACGTCGGCTTCAGCGGCGGCGCCCTGTTGCGGGACCTGCTCGACCGCGAGGGCCTGCTCGGTCACTTCTCCGGCTGGTCCTTCTCAGACGAAACCGGCCATTACAAGCCGGCGCCGCAGGCGTTCGAAGCGGCCCTCAGCTCACTTGGAGCGCGGCCGGAGGCGGCGATGCACGTCGGCGACCTGCGCCGCACCGACGTCGCCGGCGCCGCCGCGCTGGGGATGCGGACCGTCCGCTACCGGGGCATGCACGACGACGCCGAGAGCGGGGTGGAGGCCGACTTCGTCGTCGACGCTCACCTGGAGCTGGTCGAGCTGATCGAGTAGACGGCGATCTCCTTCGGCACGCCCTTGGCGCGGAAGCGGCGGTTCTTCGCCGAGACCGTGTTCGGGTCGAGCTTCAGCAGGGCGCGGTCGGAGACGAGCACCTCGCCGGGCTTGGCCGCGTCGCAGAGGCGGGCGGCGATGTTGACGTCGACGCCGAGGTAGTCGCCGCCGACCTTGCGCGGCCGGCCGAGGTGGATGCCGGTACGCAGCTGGGGGTGGTAGCCGTCGACCTCGATCGACCCCACGCCCTCGTGTGCGGCAAAGGCCGCCTCGGCTGCGCCGGGCGCGTCCCAGAAGGCCGCCATCAGGCCGTCGCCCAGCCGCTTCACCACCTCGCCGTGGTGCTCGGCGATCGGCGGCTCGATCGCCGCGGCCACCTCGCGCAGCAGTTGCAGTGCCGAACGGTCGCCGGCTTCGAGCGCCCAGCTCGAGAAGCCGACCAGGTCGGTGGAGAGGACCGCGATGTCGGCTTTGCCGCGTCCCCGGTCCTGCGACTCGGACAGCCGCTGCCAGGCCTGCAGGCCGGTGAGGCCAAGCTCGCCCAAAACCCCGGGTTCCTCGCTCCGCAGGTCCGCCAGCTGCTGGACGGCGAGGTCGGTCGGGCGGCCCCGCGCGGTCGAGAGGCGGTCGACGAAGTCCTCGCCCCCCAGCAGCCGCTCCCGCGCCCCTCGCACCGAGCGCAGCAGGCCGGGCTGATGGTTGAGGCGGCGGGCGGCTGCGGCCAGTCGCTTGGCCGGGTTCTCAGCGGGCTCGTCGGGCACCGGCCGAGCCTATTTCGCCCGCCGTCCTAAGGTTGCGTGCCTGATGGCCTGGAGCTTGCCGACCGACACCGAGCGCCTGCGCTTCCGCCCGGTGGGGATGGAGGACCGCGACGAGCTCCTCGTCCTCCACGAGGACCCGGCGGTCGCTCGCTTCATGGGCTCCTACGACCGTCCCGGGATGGAGCAGTACCTGCGGAAAGTGACCGCCGAATGGGAGGAGCGTGGCCATGGCCGCGTCGCCATCCTCGAGCGCGAGAGCGGCCGGTTCCTCGGCCGCACCGGGCTCAAGCACTGGCCGCAGTTCGGCGAGACCGAGGTGGGGTGGGTGCTGCGACCCGGCGCCCGCGGCCACGGCTACGCCACCGAGGCCGGCCGCGCTTCGCTGCGGTGGGGCTTCGAGGCGTTCGGCCTGCCCTATGTCACGGCGATGATCCAGCCCGCCAATGTCGCTTCGGTTGGGGTCGCCGAGCGGCTCGGCATGAGCCCGATCCGCTCGGACGAGTTGCTCGGCGAGGACGTGGTCGTCTACGCGTTTAATCGCGAGGAGTGGGCCGGCGTCTGATTGGCCGTGTCGATTTTGTCGTCCTATAGGGCTGCAAAAGCGACACGGCTAATTCGGCTTGCGCGCCTCGGCGCCGACGATCGCGGCGGGGAAGACGGCGCGGCCGTCGTCGCTGACGAACTCTTCGCCGTCGGCCACGACCTTGGCGTGGATCGCCTCGCGATCGTCCTCGGGGAGCGCCTTCAGCATCGCCGCCAGCGGTCCGCTCACCTCGAGGATCTCCTCCCACCAGCCCTCGAGCGAGTCGTAAGCCTGCTCGGTCTCGATCTCGGCGGTCTCGACGTCGACCAGCCCCGCTTGCTCGACTAGCGCCCGCAGGCGGTCGGGATCGCCGAGCGAGAACGGGCCGGGGGAGCTCGGCTCGGGCGGCGGCGCGTTCAGGCGGTCGATCAGGGCGCTGATGATCAGCCACAGCCACGGGTTCTCCTCCGCCGTTCCCCAGACCGCGAGCGCCAGTCGCCCGCCCGGCCGCAGCACCCGCGCGCTCTCCCGCAGCGCCTGCGCGGGGTCGGCCATCAGCATGTAGCCGAAGCGGCAGAGGACGGCGTCGAACTCGTCGTCCGGCAGCTCGAGCTGGTGGGCGTCGAGCAGCCGCGTGCTCACGTTCGGCACCCCGAGCCGCTCGACCCTCTCCGCGACCGCGTCGACCATCGCCTGCGAGAAGTCCGAGCAGAGGACGGTGCCGTCCGGCCCGACCCGGCTTGCCGCCTGCAGCCCGACGCGCCCGGCGCCGCAGGCGAGCTCCAGCACCCGCTGCCCCGACTGCAGCTCCGCCGCCTCCAGCATCCAGGGAGTGGCGTCGCTCGAGGCTCCCGTCTCTTCCTCTTCGGCCGCCCGCGCCCAGCTCGCCGCGGCCTCGCTCCACTGCTGCCGGCTCGCCTCGTGGTACTCGGACTCGCTCATCGACCGGAAACCTAACGCGCCTGTACACGAGCGCAAGAGGGTTCGACTGGCCAGGCAGCCAGTACAGTTGACCCGTGGCGGAGCTGATCCTCTACGCGATCCCGGCCTTCGTGTTGCTGCTGGTCGTCGAGCTGCTCTCCTTCAAGTACGCGCGCGACGAGGAGCTGGTCGGCTACGAGCTGCGCGACACCCGCACCAGCCTGACGATGGGCGGCGGCAACGTCGCCATCAACGCCGTCTGGAAGCTGGTCGTGATCGCGATCTACGCCGGCCTCTACGAGCTGACGCCGCTGCGGATGCCGGCTGGCGAGTGGTGGACCTACGTCCTGCTCTTCTTCGCCGACGACCTCGCCTACTACTGGTTCCACCGCATCCACCACGAGGTACGGGTCTTCTGGGCGAGCCACGTCGTCCACCACTCCTCCGAGCACTACAACCTCTCGACTGCGCTGCGCCAGACCTGGACGCCGATGACCGCGCTGCCCTTCTGGGCGCCGCTGGCGCTGCTCGGCTTCGCCCCCTGGATGATCCTCACCCAGCAGGCGATCAGCCTCATCTACCAGTTCTGGATCCACACCGAGCGGGTGCAGAAGCTGCCCGCCTGGTTCGAGCTCGTCTTCAACACGCCCTCACACCACCGCGTCCACCACGGCTCCAACGAGGTCTACCTCGACCGCAACTACGGCGGCATCCTGATCGTCTGGGACCGCCTCTTCGGCAGCTTCCAGGGCGAGACCGAGCGCCCCCGCTACGGCCTCACCAAGAACATCCGCAGCTTCCGCCCGACCCGCGTCGCCTTCCACGAGTTCGCGGCGATCTGGCGGGACGTGCGCGGGGCGAGCAGCTGGCGCCATCGCCTCGGCTACCTCTTCCGCGGCCCGGGTTGGTCACCGGACGGGAGCGGCGGCGGCACGCGCGGCTGAGGGTTGCCCCACTTGCACAAATGAACCGCGGTGTTTGGCCATCTGGGGACTTGCCCCCCCGCCGTCCCGCGGCTACGGTCGGAGTGGCCCGGCGAGGAGAGGTGGATCGCCGGCTGGTGGTTACGGGAGCCTCGAGTGCGCGCGCTTGCGCGCGGAGGAGGGCTGCCATGAGCGCACAAGAGAACAAGCAACACGCTGAAGCCGCCTATAAGGCGTTCAACGAAGGCGACGCCGCTGGGGCGATGGCAAACATGGACGACGGGGTCGTCTGGACGGTCCGCGGCGACAACTCGCTGACCGGCACCTACCGCGGTAAAGAAGAGATCGGGGAGCTCTGGGGCAAATTCGCCGAGAAAGGGCTGAAAACGGAACCCCATGACTTCATCGCCGACGGCGACAAGGTCGTGGTCCTGACCACCGCCTCGCTCGACGGCGAGAGCGCCGAGGCAGCCGACGTCCTCACCTTCAACGAGGAAGGCGGGCTGATCGGGTTCGAGCAGGTCGGCGATCCCGCGATCGGCAACCGGGTCTTCGCCCGCTGAGGGCTTCGCCTCGGAGGCCGCGCCGGCGGTGCGGCCTCCGGTGTCGCTTTAGTTACCTATGAGGAGACAAAAGCGACACGACCTCAGGAGGCGTGCCGCCCGACCGCGATCAGGTACTCCATCTCGAAGCGCGCGTCCTCCTCGTTGCCGCGGTTCCACTCGGCGCAGAACTCGCTCAGCGCCTGGTCGAACTCCTCCGCGCGCCCTTCTTTCTCGGCGTTGGCCCGGGCCGCGATCGTCGGCCCGTAGCGCTGCTTGAAGTGGTCGCCGAAATCGTCGGGCCGCTCGAAGGCGGTGACGTCGAGGACGTCGCGCTCCAGCTTCTCGAGCTCGACCCGGTCGCCGAAGAGCTCGCGCAGGTGGTCTTCGCCGCCCCAGAGCGGCGGTGGAGACGCTCCCGGCGGCGGCGCCGGCATGAACTGGCCCATCGTCTTGAAGAGGGCGCCGATCATCCCCTCGGGCGTCCAGCTGAGCAATCCGATCTTGCCGTCGGGACGGCATGCCCGCACCATCTCGTCGGCCGCCGCCTGGTGGTGGGGCGCGAACATCACCCCGATCGAGGAGATCACGGTGTCGAACTCGCCGTCGTCGAAGGGGAGGTTCTCGGCGTCGGCCTCTATCCACTCGAGCTCGACGCCGGCGTCGGCGGCGCGGGCGCGGCCGGCCTCGAACAGCTCCGGCGTGAGGTCGCTGGCGACGACGCTCGCGCCGGTCGCGGCAGCCGGGATCGAGGCGTTGCCGGTGCCGGCGGCGACGTCGAGGACGCGCTGGCCGGGTCCGATCCCGCAGGCCTCGACCAGCCGCGGGCCGAGCGGGGTGAGGAAGGTCTCGACCATGTCCGGGTAGTCGCCGGAGGCCCACATCTTGCGGTGTTTGGCCTTCAGCTCGGGGTTCAGGGCTTGGGGATCGGCGGTCATCGTGACCCTCCTTCTCCATCGTGGACGAGGACTTCGATGACCCTCCCACGCCCGCCGAGGATCGGCAACTCCGCTACAGGTGAGCGAGGAACGGGCGGCCAAGATCGCCAACTCCGAAGGCTCCTCGAAGCGGGGCGGCGAGAGCTCTTCGTAGGGGGACCGGCTGGACCTGCTCAGCCCGACCGACTACCGGGCGGTGCGGGAGGCCGCGAGGGAGCCGCTGCCCTCGCCGGCGGCGATCTGGGAGCTCTTCGGCGGGATTCCACCGCATGCGCGAGTGCGCGGCGCTGGTCGAGCCCCGTTCCTAAGAGACGGATCGCGCATAGGGGCTGGCTCTAACCAGGCGCGCGCGGAATTACGCGGTGGACCGGATCAGGTCGGCGGCCTTCTCGGCGATCATGATCGTCGGGGCGTTGGTGTTGCCGGAGACGATCAGCGGCATCACCGAGGCGTCGGCTACGCGGAGGCGGTCGAGACCGCGGACGCGGAGGTCGGGGTTGACGACGGCGTCGGGGCCGGTGCCCATGCGGCAGGTGCCGACCGGGTGGTAGAGGAGCTCGGCGCGGCGGCGGGCGTCGGCGGCGATCGCGTCGTCGGTGTCCACCTCCGGACCGGGGAAGATCTCGCGGCCGAGCACCTCGGCGAGCGGGCCGGCGGCGGCGATCTCCCGCGCCAGGCGGATGCCGGAGACGAGGGCATCGACGTCCTCTTGCTCGGAAAAGGTGTTGGTGAGGATGCGCGGCTTCGCCGCCGGGTCGGCCGAGCGCAGGCGGACCCAGCCGCGCGCCCGCGGTTTGACCAGGACCGGGCCGAAGCTGACCGCGTGGCCGTCGTATTCGTCGAAGCCGTTGTCGGCGAAGTAGGCCGGGGCGAAGTGAAACTGGAGATCGGGCGACGGCAGCCCGGGGCGGCTGCGGACGAAGGCGAAGGCCTCGGCGACCGAAGAGGTGAGCGGGCCGGTGCGGCGGAGCAGGTACTCGAGCAGCGCCTTCGGCTTCTCGGCGTCGGCGAGCGAGCCCCCGCCCGGCACGTCCCAGCTGCAGAGTGAGTAGGGGTGGTCCTGGAGGTTCTCGCCGACACCGGGCAGGTCGTGGACGACCGGCACCCCGTGCTCGCGCAGCTGGCCGGCGGGGCCGACCCCGGAGAGGAGCAGCAGCTGCGGCGAGCCGATCGCGCCGGCGCTGAGGATGACCTCGCGCTCGGCCCGGGCCAGCTGCTCGCCGCCGCGGCGCCGCGAGTAGCGCACGCCGGTGGCAACGCCGCCCTCGATCTCGACGCCGGAGACCAGCGCTCCCGTCACCACCTCCAGGTTCGGCCGCCCCAGCGCCGGGCGCAGGTAGCCGTCGGCGGTGCTCCAGCGTTTGCCGTTGCGCTGAGTCACCTGGACCAGCGCGGCGCCGTCCTGCTCGGGGCCGTTGTAGTCGGCGCTGCGCGGGATCCCGGCCTCGGCGCAGGCGGCGAGGAAGCGGCCGGTCAGCGGACGGGGGGAGCGCTCGTCCTCGACCCGCAGCGGACCGCCGGTCGCGTGGTACTCGGAGTCGCCGCGCTGGTTGTCCTCGGCCTTGAGGAAGTAGGGGAGGACGTCGTCCCAGCCCCAGCCGGTCGCCCCCGCCTCGACCCAGCCTTCGTAGTCGAGCGGGTTGCCGCGCACGTAGAGCATCGCGTTCATCGAGCTCGAGCCGCCGAGCCCTTTGCCGCGCGGGACGTAGAGCGAGCGGTTGTCGCAGAAGGGCTCGGGCTCGGTCGCCAGGTCCCAGTCGAGCTTGGTCTTGAACTGCTTGGCGAAGGCGGCGGGGATCTTGATGTTGAGATGCCGGTCCTTGCCGCCGGCCTCGATCAGCAGCACTCGCATCGACGGGTCCTCGCTCAGCCGGTTGGCCAGCACGCAGCCGGCCGAGCCGGCGCCGACGATCACGTAGTCATGCATCTCAATCTCCCCTTCGAGCGACAGCGGACCCGGCAAGCTTCGTGCCTGGGCCCCGCCGTGTCTAGGGCGAGCTCTGCGCCGGCTCGGGGCTGCGCTCGACCTCGATGCGGGGGAGGATCCGCTCCAGCCAGTCGGGGATCCACCAGTTGCGCGGGCCGAGCAGCTGCATCACGGCGGGCACCAGGACCATGCGGACGAGCGTCGCGTCGAGGAAGATCGCCGCGGCGAGGCCGATCCCGAAGAGCTTGAGGAAGACTTCGGGCGAGGCGACGAAGGCGAGGAAGACGACGACCATGATCGCCGCCGCCGCGGTGATCACCCGCGCCGTCTTCGCCAGGCCGTCGGCGACTGCGCGCCGGGTGTCGCCGTCCTTCAGGTACTCCTCGCGGATCCGCGAGATGAGGAAGACCTCGTAGTCCATCGAGAGGCCGAAGAGGATCGCGAACATCATCACCGGCATGAACGGGGCGATCGGCACTTCGTGGTCGATCCCGATCAGTTCGCCGACGGCGCCGCCCTTGGCGACCAGGGTCATCACCCCGTAGGCGGCGCTGACGGAGAGCAGGTTCATGATCCCCGCCTTGAGCGAGATGAAGGGCGAGTGGAAGGCGAGCAGGAGGAGCAGGAAGGAGAGGCCGACGACGCCGGCGATGAACCACGGCATGCGGCCGGTGATGTATTCGCTCTGGTCCTCGAGGGCGGCGTTGACGCCGCCGACCAGGGCGGTGACGCCGGAGTCGCCGAGCGCCTGGGGGATCACCGTCCCGCGCAGGTGGTCGACCAGTTCGGAGGTCGCCTCGTCCTGCGGCGAGGTGGTCGGGACCACGGTGACGATCGCGGAGGTCGAGTCGGAGTTGAAGCGCGGCGCCGGGACGTAGGCGACGCCCGGTTCTTCGCGCAGCTGCGCCGCCAGGCGATCGACGTCCGCCTTGGCGCCGGGGTTCGGCAGTTCGGCGGCGATCACGAGCGGGCCGTTGGCGCCGGGGCCGAAGCCCTCGCTGATCAGGTCGTAGGCCTCGCGGGTCATCGTCCCCGGGCGGTCGTTGCCGGCATCCGGGAAGCCGAGCCGCATGCCCAGCGCGGGGGCGGCGAGGGCGAGGAGGATCGCCGTGGCGACGATCGCCGCCGTCCACGGCCGCCGCTGCACCGCATGGCTCCAGCGCGCCGCCGGCGAGTGGCCGTCTTCTTCGGGCCGGTCGAGGCTGTGGGCGAGGAGCGGGATCCGCAGCCGGTCGACGCGCGGCCCGAGGTAGGCGAGGAGGGCCGGCAGCAGGCTGATCGAGGCGAGCATCACCACCAGCACCGCCAGCGAGGCCGAGATCGCCACCCCGTACATGTACGGGAGGCCGGTGATGAAGAGGCCGAGGATGGCGATGACGACGGTGCTGCCGGCGATGATCACGCTGCGCCCGGCGGTGGTGACTGCCTCGACGACCGCGTCGTGGCGGTCGTTGCCCGCCTTCAGCGAGGTGCGGAAGCGGGTCAGGACCAGCAGCGCGTAGTCGATCCCGACGCCGATCCCGATCAGGCCGGAGACCGCGGTGGTCCAGTTGGGGACGTCGATGACGTTGGCAAGGAGGACGATCAGGCCGCCGGAGGAGATGCCGAGGCCGACCAGGGCGATCGCCAGCGGCAGGCCGGCGGCGACCAGGGAGCCGAAGGCGATCAGCAGCACGATCGCCGCGCCGAGGAAGCCGATTCCCTCGGGGCTGGCCGATTCCTGGGCGATCAGGATCGGTTCGCCGCCGAGCTTGATCTCGAGGCCGCCGCCGCTGTTGGCTTCGGCCGCATCGATCAGTTCTTCGCCCTGCTTCTTCTTCACCTCCCAGCCGGGGACGGTGAGCGGGAGGGTCGTGGTGGCGATCGTGCCGTCCTTGGAGACCCGCACCGGCCGCGCCTTCTCGACGTTCTTCACCTTTTCGGCTTCCGCGAAGAAGGCGTCCATCCGCTTCTTCGCGGCCGGGCTCGTCGCCCCCTTGGGGTCTTTCCAGACGACGTAGATTTCCTGCCCGGAGTAGCCGTCGAAGGCGCTTTCGGTCAGCTCGCTCGCGGCCTTGGACTCCGAGCCGGGCGTGTTGTAGTCGGCGTGGTACTCCCCGGCCAGGGCAGAGCCGAGGCCGATGATCACGACCGCGGCGGCGATCCAGAGGAGGACCATGGTGCCGCGGCGGCGGTAGGCGAAGTCAGCGAGGCGGGCGAGACGGCGGGTCATGACCGGTTCCTTTCTTCGGTGAAACTGGTTAAAAACATTTACATCTAGAAAGGTTCGAACGTGAAACGATTCATAGCACAAACGAACGGGTAAGATCATCCTGCGATGAGCCCCTCCGGCCCAGGCCCCGTCAACGGCGACCGCGCGCCTTCGACCCTCGCCTTCCTCCTCTCCCAGGTGGGGATCCACGCCTCGAAGCGGTTCGCCGAACGGATCGCGAGCGTCGGCCTCACCCCACCGCTGTTCCGCGTCCTCAACCTCGTCGACGCGGGAGAGGGGGAGTCACAGCAGGCGATCGGCGCCGCGGCTGAAATCCCGCCCAGCCGCATGGTCGCCTTCGTCGACGAGCTCGAGCAGCGCGGCTTGGTCGAGCGCCGGCCCAATCCCCAGGACCGCCGCGTCCGCGCCCTCTACTTGACCCGCAAAGGCCGCGGCGCCCTCCAGCGCGGCCGCAAGATCGCCAAGGAGCACGAGGAGGAGTTGACCCGCGGCATGTCTACCGCCGACCGCAAGCGCCTCCTCGACCTGCTGCAGAAGATGGTCGACCTCCAGGCGATCGGCCGCGGCGTCCATCCCGGCCTCAGCGGCAAGGCCGGCCCGACGGGCCCCTGAGCCCCCTCGGTAATCACCTATTCAGAAAACGGAATGTTCTTGCTCGCGCCTTCTTTATCGGGTTAGGCTCGCCCTGATACGGGTGCGCTTGGGAGCGAGCGATGGTTGACCGCAAAGTTGCAGATGGCGTGGCTTTGGGCGTTTTCTTCGTCGTGCTTATCGGGGGCCTTTTCCTAGTCGCCGAGAAGGGCCCGGAATTCGAACGGCCGGAAACCCGCACTCGGGTGATCGAAACCAGTCGGGGAAACGGACCGGCGAAGAAGACGACGTCGAAGGAACGCACGCGAAAGGTTCCGAAGGCGAAATCGGCCAGCGCGACTTACACGGTGGAGCGGTCAGTGGGCAAGCCTGCCCATAAGACCTCACTGACGATCGAACACGGCTCGCGCTCGTTGTGGGAAAGGGGGCTTGGCGAAAGCGGTCTGATCGCCTTGCAGGCGGCATTGGTCGTGCTCGCCTCATTCCTCTTCGCGGGCCTGATCCAGCGAGTCCTGTTGGGGGAATACGCAGTGAAGTTCGGAAACTTCGAGCTGGGGGCGCTGCAGGAAGGCAAGGAAGCAACCCAGAAGCTGACCGCGCATCTCGCTGATCTGGAAGACAGGTATACCCAGTTGAAGGTGGCAACCGAGGAGCAAAAGCAGCAGCTGGACGAGCTCAACGCGTCGATCGAGCTCGATCAGAGGGACTCCGCGGCAGTGGCAAGGATCCTCAAAGAACACGACGAGAGACTTCAAGCGGTCGGAGGGTAAAATTGAGGCGGTCAAAACCAAGCTGAGAGGCAGCGAGTGAGCGAATCCCCCGATATCGACGAGCTGATCAAGGGTTTCGAACGGCGCGCAGACGAAGCCAAGGATCGTGCGCGAGAGATCCAGGCGACGGAAGTGCCGCCAGCGGGCGACCCCGACGCGCTGATCCAGGGAGTGGCCGAGAACCTGTCGAAAATGCTCGAGGCTGCGGGGCTCCCGTCCCAGGAACCTGCTGAGGTCGAAGCGCAGATCCGGCGGCGCCAGCGCTCGTTGAGCTCTAAGCGCTAGCTGCAGTTCCTACTGCCCCCATAGGATGCGCGCGTGCCACCCCAGCCGGTACAGGGCTCCGTCGAGGTTGCCCGCGGTGTCGTGCCGCAAGAGAAGATCGACGCGGTGCTGCGGCTGCTCCACCTCGACCTCCTGCAGCGGGGCGCCTCGGCTGAGGAGCTGAGCGAGTGGCTGTGGGGGGCGCACTGGTTCCCGCACCTGAAGGAGCGGGAGGAGGTCTTCGCGCTGGCGGAGTCGCTGCCGGAGGAGTGGCGGACGGGGCAGATCTGCGAGCCGCAGATCCTGCTGCAGTTCCCGCACGTCGGGCCGGAGCCGGAGATCGTCTTTCACCTCGACCAGGAGCCGGCGTGGGCGGGGGAGCGGCCCTACCTGCAGATCGTCGGGGTGCCGCTGAGCTCCTGGCGCGGCGACAACGGTGGCCTGCTGGTGCAGACGGCGAATGGCCCGGCGCCGGTCGAAGCCGACCCCGGCGACGCGATCATGATGACGCCGGACCTGCCGCACTCGGGCGGCATCAACCGCACCGGCTCGCTGCGCTACGGGGTCTACTTCCGCTGGCTGGCGGATGCGGATTAGCGCGGCCTAAGCAGCCGTTTCGCGGCCGAAGAGGATTCGCCAGAACCGCTTCCAGTTCATCGGGAGCGCTGAGGGCTGCATCGGGCTGGGGGTCTTCGGCTGAAATGACGAGCTGTTCGCTTTGGGTTGTGCCATGGCTCCTCCTTAAACACCGGTGGCTATGACGATGATCCAGAGAACAACCTCAAGGGTCAGCAGTCCACTCGCTACCTGGAGCAAGACCGCAAGGTGCTGGATGCCTGCTCGATTCTCGACGTAACTGTTGTGCATGTGGAATGACAACTCATTTTGCAGGTCGTCGATCGGCACTGGCTTGTCTTCTCGGATGTAAGGCTCGATCACGCTTCGCGGGTCCGCCGTTAGCTCCCACTGGCGGGGCCAGAGGATCGCGAGCCAAATGACAGAGGCGCCGATAAAGGCCATGAGGGCCAACCAACTACCTGGCGTGAGGGTTCCTCCGTTGAATGAGCTTGCCCCAAGGAAAGAAGTGGTTATTGCCGTGGACGAAAACAGGAGACCAGCACGGCTGCGGAAGCTGTCGATTTCCGCTTGTTGCTCGACCAAGGCACGAATGGCCTCCTCGTAAGCGACCCGGTAGAGAATGTCTTTGTCTGCTTTCGCCACGACTGGAGTTTTGCACACCCGGAGTCGGAAAGGAAGACAACTAGTTTCAGGAGCGGGTCGCGGCGCGGAGCTCGGCGAGGCGGAGGTCGCGGGCGTGGTCGTGCCCGTCGTCGCGTTCGCAGATCCAGATCTCGTGGCCGGGGCGGTCGGCGATGCGGAGGCCGGCGGAGCGGGCCATCGCTTCGACGCAGGCGGGGTCGGCGGCCCACCAGTTGGTCGGGTCGCCGGCGAGCTTGTGCTCGATGAAGGCGGCGCGGGGCCAGCCGGGCCGCAGCAGCCGCTTGCGCTCGCCGATCCCGACGTCTTCGGGGGTGCCGGGCGACGCCTCGCCGGGCATCGTCAGCGTCTGCAGGACCATCGCGCCCCCGACCTTCTCGGCGACGACGTCGAGGGCCAGGAGCGGGTAGCGCAGGTGGTAGAGGACGCCCATGAAGAGGACGACCTCGAAGCTCCCCTCCACGTCGACCCGGTCGTAGACCGAGCCTTGGCGGAACTCGACCCGCCCTTCGGGGTCGAGGTGCCGCGCCGCCCAGCGGCCCTGCCGCAGGTAGTGCTCGTCGAGGTCGAGCGCGAGCACCTCGGCGCCGCGGGCGGCGAGCTCGAAGGCGTAGAAGCCGGCGTTGCAGCCGATGTCGAGGGCGCGGGCGCCGCTCAGGTCTGCCGGCAGGCAGCCCTCGATCTGGCGCCACTTGAAGGCGGGGAAGTCGCCGAGCGGGTGGCCGGGCGCCGTCTCCCTGCCATCGGGCAGGTGCAGGTTGTGGAACCAGGGGCCGAGCTCGGCGATCGCGCCGGGAACCTGCAGGGTCATCGCACCGCCACCCCCGCGACCTCTTCCTCCAGCTGCTCGCAGCGCCGCGCCGCGGTGTGCTCGGCGAGCACGCGCGCCCGCGCCCGCTCGGCGATCGCTCGCCGCGCCTCCTCATCGATCTCAACGAAGTAGCGGAGGACGTCGTCGGCGGAGTCGGCGATCAGGATCTCCTTGCCCGGCGCGAAGATCGCCTCCAGCCCGTCCCAGCGGTCGGAGATCACCGGGACGCCGCAGGCGGCCGCCTCGAACAGGCGCACGCTCGGGGACCAGCCGGCGGTGCGCATCGCCGCCCGGGTCACGTTGAGGGTGAAGCGCTGCGAGGCGTAGAAGCCCGGGTGGTCGCCGGGGGCGACGTGCTCGATCCGCTCCACGTTCACGGGCCACTCGATTCCCTCCGGGTACTGCGGGCCGGCGACGGCGAAGCCGGCCTCGGGCAAGCGACGGGCGGGCTCGATTAGCAGCTGCTCGAGGACCGGCTGGCGATCGTCGCTGTAGGTGCCGAGGTAGCCGAGGTCCCAGCGCGGAGTCGCCTGCAGCGGCCGGTAGGCCTCGGGGTCGACGAGGCAGTAGAAGGCGAGCGCGCGCCGCGCCCCGAACTCCTCTTCCAGTACTTCCAGCGTCGGACCGCCGGTGAAGGAGAGGTAGAGGTCGAAGCGGCCGACGAGCTCGGGGGAGAGGTACTCCTCGTCGCCGCGGCGCAGCTTGCCGAGGGTGACCGGGGTGTCGATGTCGTAGAAGGCGACGACGCCCGAGCCCCACTCCAGCACCCGCTCGGCGACCGCGACGCCTTCGGGAACGTAGGAGCCGATGACGACGAGGTCGGCGGCGGCGACGTCGTCGGCGTGCCGCTCCAGCTCCTCCAAGGACCCGTACAGCTCGGTCCGTCCCCACGGCGGCTCGGGAAGGTCGCGCTGTGCCGCGTACCAGGGCATGTCGCGCTCGAGGAAGAGGACCTCGTGGCCGCGCGCCGTCAGCTCGCGCACCAGCGCCCGGTAGTTGGTCGCGTGGCCGTTCCCCCAGGAGGAGGTGATCGAGAGACCGAGGAAGACGACCTTCATCGCACCGCCGCCCCCGTGAGGATCGCCTCGACCTGCTCGGCGCGGCGGTCGTAGGTGTGCTCGGCGAGCACGCGCTCCAGCGCCGCCTCTCCGATCGCCCGGGCGCGCTCGGGGTCGAGCCCCGCCAGCAGCTCGGCGACCTCGGCGCCGCTGCGGGCAACCAGCACCTCCTCGCCCGGCGCGAGGAACTCCTCGATGCCCTCCCACGCGTCGCTGATCAGGCAGGCGCCGGCGCCTGCTGCCTCGAAGACCCGCGTCGCCGGCGACCAGCCGTTGGCCGCCATGCTCTCGCGGCTGACGTTGAGGACGGCGAGGGCGCCGCGGTTGAGCGCGTTGTGGTCGCCGGGAGGGACGTGGCCTAGGTAGCGGACGTTGCCGAGCCCCGCCACCCGGTCCTCCCAGCCGTTGCCGCCCAAGGTAAAGGCGTGGCGTGGCAGTGATTCCACCGCGCCGAAGAAGAACTCCTCGACCCGCGCCTCGCGATCGGGTAAACGATTGCCGAGGAAGGCGAGATCGCAGGCGAGCTCCGGCCGCGGCGGCTCGGGGTGGTGGGTCTCGGGATCGAGGGCGTTGTAGACCGGGGTGCAGGAGCGGGCGCCGAGGGCGAGGTAGCGGTCGATCACCGGCTGGCCGCCGCCGTAGGTGAGGACCATGTCGTAGCGGCCGACCAGCTCACGCAGCGGGTTCTCCGGGTCGTCTTCCATCGAGGCCAGCGTCGCCGGCGCGTCGACGTCCCAGAAGATCCGCGCCTCCGGCCCCTCCAGCTCGGCCACCGCCTCCTCCAGCACCGCGTCGTAGACGCCGACCCCGCTCGCCTTGACGACCACGTCTGCGTCGGCGGCGCCAGCGACCGCCTCGCGCACCGTCCGCTCGTCGCGCGGCTCGTAGACGACGACCTCCGCCCAGGCGGGATCATCGATGTCGCGGTGGGCCTGGCGATCGAAGGCATCGGGTTCGTGGAAGGTGACTTGGTGGCCGCGGGCGTCGAGGGCGCGGACGATCCCCCGGTAGTAGGTGCAGGCCCCGTTCCAGTAGGCGGAGACGAGGCTGGAGCCGAAGAAGGCGATCCTCATCCCGTCACCTCCAGCGTCTCCCCGCGCAGCTCGGCGTCGATCGCCAGCAGCTCGTCGACCCGGTGGGCGCAGGTGTGGCGGGCGCGGATCGTCTCCAGTCCGCTCTGGCGCAGCTTCTCGGCCAGCTCGGGGAACTCGACGATCGCCTGCATCGCCTCACGCATCTCGGCGCAGTCGCGGGCGACGAGGTAGTCCTGCTCGGGACGGAAGAGGCCCTCGCAGTCGTCCCAGGGCGAGCAGATCAGCGGGATGCCGCAGGCCATCGCCTCGAAGGGGCGGATCGTCGGGATGCCCGGCAGCGCCTCGACGTAGGGGCGGCGCGGCACGTGGACGGTGAGGTGGTGGCGGGCGAAGAGCTCGGGCACCCGGTAGTTGGCGACCCAGCCGCGGTAGGGCAGCCGTGCCAGGCGGATCTGCCAGCGCGCCGAGCGCGGATAGCGCACTCCATATATAGAGCCGCGCAGGCGCGCCTGGCGGGCGGGGCGGAGGAGGAAGGTGCGCAGCTCCTCGCTGCGCTCGCCGTCGCCCCAGTTGCCGACCCAGACGAGGTCCGCCTCCCGCTCGATCTCCGGCAGCGGGCAGAAGACGCGCACGTCGGCGGCCTCGTGCCAGGTCCAGGCGCGCGCCGCCCAGCCGCGCTCGAGGTAGATGCGGCGGATCACCTCGCCGTAGGCGAGCACGCCGTCGTAATCGGAGAGGTCGAAGCGGCTCATCTCCTCCGGCGCCGTCGCGGCGCGGTGGTGGGTGTCGTGGAAGAGCAGCCGGTAGCCGCCGTGGCGAGCTCGGTGCTCTCCGACCCGCCGCACCAGCGCGGGCTCGTTCCACTCGTGGACGAGGACGAGGTCGGCGTCATCGAGGGCGTAGCCGAGGTCGAGCGTCCCGGGGTCGTAGGGCCGCGCCTGCAGATGCGGGAAGGTGCGGGCGAAGCGTCGCAGCGGTGCCTCCCCGTGTTCGCGGACGAGGTTGGCGCGGCTCCAGCTGTCGGCCGGTTCGAAGACGTCGACCTCGTGCCCGCGCTCCTGCAGCTCGGTGACGACCCCGCGCAGGAAGTGCGCATTGCCGTGGTTCCAGTCCGAGACCAGGGAGTGGGAGAAGACGACGACCTTCATCGCGCCGCTCCTGAGAACGCCTTTCTCTCCGCTATGCGGGAAGAAGTCCGTTTTCGATCGACCAGGCGCCGGTAGAGCCGGCGGTAGGCGGCGGCGGTGCGGTCGATCGAGTACCCGGCTGCGCGGCGCTGCGCCCGGGCGGCGAGGTGCTCCCGCAGATGTGGGGTGTCGATCAGGCAGTCGAGGACCGCGTGCAGCGCTTCAGGCTCGCGCGGATCGACGAAGATCGCCGCGTCGGTCCAGAGCTCGCGCAGCGAGGGGATGTCGCCGAGCACGAGCGCGCAGCCGTCGCGCGCCGCCTCGAGGATGCCGAGCCCGAACGGCTCGTAAACGGCGGGCGCCGCGTAGATCGAGGCCTCGCGCCGCAGCTCTGCCAGCTCCGCCGAATCGAGCAGTCCGACGCTCTTCGCGTACCGCGACTCCTCGCCGTCACCAAGGTCGCCCGCAAGGACGACCGGCCAGCTCAACCCCTCCGCCGCAAAATCGAGCGCAGCGAGATTTTTAGCCGCATCCCAAAACCGCCCCGCCCCCAGCACGAAACCCCGGTCGGCGAACTGCATCAAATTCTCTCTCTGCTGGGGGGAGAATTTGATGCAGTTCGTGTCGGGGCTGGGGGTGGTGCCGTTGGGGATTACCTGAGCGGTGTCGGGGGGGAGGGCGTGGTCGTGTTCCAGCTCGGTGAGCATGGCGTGGGTGGGGGCGACTATGGCGTCGGCGCTGCTCAGGCCGGCGCTCATCTCTTCGCGGTAGCGGTTCCAGCTCGCCGGAGCCTCGGTGCCGTGGACGGCGCGCCACCAGGAGGGGACGCAGGAGTGGGCGACCAGGACCTTCGGCGCCTTGAACGGCAGCGCGCCGTGAGCGTAGGAGCAGAGGTGGACGACGTCGGGCTGCTCCTCTTCCTCCAGGCGCAGTAGCCACTCGCCGGCGGCGGCGACGTCGTCCCACGGATCCTCCATCCACTCGAGGCGGAAGCCGCTTTCGTGAACGCGCGCCGGCAACGCTTCCCGCTGGCGGCGCTGCAGCCGCGCACCCATCGTCGCCACCGCGACTTCGTCGCCGGCGGCCTCGAGGGCGGCGGCGAGCTCGGCGGTGTAGGTGAGGACGCCGCCGACGGTGTCGGTGGTCATCAAGACCTTCATCGCCTCGCCTCCTTATATATGGAGTCGATCGCTTTGGCGACCAGCTCGAGCTCGTCGGCGGCCGGGTCGTAGCCGCGGTCGCTGCGCAGGCGCTCGGCCCAGGCGGCGATCGCCCGCCCGCCCCAGGCGTCGGGCGGCTCGACCAGCGTCTCCGAGCTGGTGCCGCGCCAGAGCTCGGCCCGGAAGTCGTAGAAGGAGTCGCCGACGTTGCGGACCGAGACCGCGCCCTCGCTTCCCCAGGCCGTGCACTCGAAGACGCAGTCGCGCCCGGCCGAGGTGAACCAGGAGCAGGCGAGCCGCGCCCGCGTGTCCCCGAGCGACAGCTCGGCCGTCGCGTGATCCTCGACCTCGTGGCCGTGGAGCGAGAGCGTCCGCGCCGCCTCCACCTCGATCGCGTGGTTCCTTTGTCCTGATATAGAGGACAAAGGAACCGCGGAACCGGTGAGCCAGAGGGCAAGGTCGACGAGGTGGGTGCCGAGGTCGATCAGGCAGCCGCCGCCGCTCAGCTCGGGGTCGGTGAACCAGGGCTTGTCGGGGCCGTAGGCGTTGTGGAAGACGAGGTCGAGCGTGTGCAGATCGCCGATCGCGCCGGAGGCGACCTGCTCGTGCGCCGCCCGCAGCGCCTCGACGTGACGGTAGGAGAAGTCGACCGCGAGCAGGCGGTCCGCCCCCCGCGCCGCCTCCAGCACCCGCCGCGTCTCCTCGGCGTCGCGCGCCAGCGGCTTCTGGCAGAAGACGGCGAGCCCGCTCTCCAATGCCGCCACCGCCTGCTCCGCGTGCAGCGCGCTCGGGGTGGCGATCACGACTCCATCCAGGTCGTGCTCCAGCAGCTCCTCCAGCGACTGGCCTCGTTCCGCCGCCGGCGCCACCTCGGCCGCCGCCGCCAGTGCCTCGGCCTGCGGGTCGGCCACCGCCGCCACCCGCGCGAGCCCCTCGCGCGCCAGCGCCTCCATCCGGTTGCGGCCGATCCAGCCGACGCCGAGGAAGCCGAGACGGGGGAGGGTCGCGACCGTCATGCCAGCACCAGCGCCTTCATGAAGCCCTCCGGTCGCTCGACTGCGGTCTCCAGCGCCCGGCCCATCTCGTCGAGGCCGAAGCGATGGGTGTAGAGGGGGGAGGGGTCCAACCGTCCCTCGCTGACCGCGGCCGCCGCCTCGCGAATACCTTCGACGTAGACCCGCGGGTCGCGCTCGTGAGCGTTGACGACGTCGAGGCCGCGCCAGTTCCAGAGCTGCATGTCGACCTGGCGCGGACCGTCTTGGTGGAAGCCGGCGATCACCAGCCGCCCGCGGGTCCGGGTCAGCGGCGCGGCGACCTCCAGCGTCGCCTGCACGCCTGCCGCCTCGACCACCACGTCGCAGAGCTCGCCCCCGGTCAGCTCCTCGATCCGCTCGACAACCGGCTCCTCCAGCGCGATCGTCTCCGCTGCGCCCATCTCGGCCGCCGTCTCCAGCGCCGAGCGCCGCTGCGAGATCGCAACCACCCGCGCCCCCGCATCGGCGGCCAGCTGGCCGATCACGCAGCCGAGGAAGCCGGCGCCGACGACGGCGACGGTGTCGCCGGCCTCGATCCCGCTGCGCCGCACCACGTTGACCGCGCAGCCGAGCGCCTCGCCGGGGAAGTGCTCGACGCCGTCGGGCAGCGGCACCAGGTCCTCGGCGCGGGCGACGTCGTAGTCGGCGTAGGCGTGATAGGTCAGCCCGGCCACCCGGTCACCCTCGACCAGACCCTCGACGCCCTCGCCAACCGCGGCGACCACGCCCCAGCCCTCGTGCCCTGGCGCCCCCGCCGGCCGCGGGTACTCGAACCAGGGCCGCCCTGCCCAGACCGGCAGGTCCGAGCCGCAGACGCCCGAGCCCTCGAGCCGCAGCCGCACCTCGCCCGCGCCCGGCTCGGGCACCGGTGCCTCGACCAGCTCTGCCGACCCTGGTTCGCGGATGACCGCAGCGCGGGGCACCATGACCTCCTAGGCGGCCGAGCCGAAGCCGCTCATAAGGCAAGCCCTCGCGCGACCAGCTCACCGTGCGCGGATTCCACCCTGTCCTCGGCGGTCTGCCCCTCCAGCCAGTCGGCCAGCTCGGCCATCCCGTCGTCCAGGGCGATCTGCGGTTCGTACCCGAGCACCGCTCGGGCCAGGGTTATGTCCGCGAAGCAGTGGCGGATGTCGCCGACCCGGTACTTGCCGGTGACCTTCGCCCTGACGTTCTCGCGGCCGGTCACCCGCGCCAGGCGCCGGGCGATCTCCCGCACCGTGATGCTCTCGCCGCTGCCGACGTTGACCGCGCAGCCGGCGGCCTCGTCGCACTCCAGCGCCAGCGCGCAGGCGCGGGCGACGTCGTGGACGCTGACGAAGTCCCGTCGCTGCTCGCCCTCCTCGAAGATCAGCGGCGGCCGCCCGTTCAGCAGCCGGCCGCCGAAGATCGCCAGCACGCCGGTGTAGGGGTTCGACAGCGCCTGGTCGGGCCCGTAGACGTTGAAGAAGCGCATGGCCGTCGTCGGCACGTCATAGGAGGAGCCGAAGAGCAGGCACATCCGCTCCTGGTCGTACTTGTTGAGCGCGTAGATCGAGGAGAGGCACGGCTTCTTCGACTCCGGCGTCGGCTCGGGGGTCAGCGCGCGCCCGTCGCGCGCGGCCGGCTCCCATTCGCCGCGCTCCAGCTGGCAGCGGTCGCGCTCGACCGCCTCGGCAACCGCGCCGTCGGCATCGCGGTACAGACCCTCGCCGTAGATGCTCATGCTGGAGGCGACGACCAGCCGCCGCACCGGATGCTCCAGCATCGCCTCCAGCAGGACGCCGGTGCCGACCGTGTTGACCGAGCAGTAGTCGGCGATCTCGTACATGCTCTGGCCCACCCCGACCCGGGCGGCGAGGTGGACGACCGCGTCGACCCCCTCCAGCGCCTCGGCGACCGCGGCCGGGTCGCGGACATCGCCTTTGACCAGCTCGACTTCGTCGTCGAGGTAGTCGGGCCGCAGCCGCTCGGGGTGGACCTGCGGGTCGAGCCGGTCGAGCGCCCGCACCTCGTGCCCTTGCCGAAGCAGGTGCCGGGCGAGGTGAGAACCGATGAAGCCGGCACCGCCGGTGATGAGGATTCGTTCTGGCAAGGGGTGGCCTTCCGCTGGTGGATCAATGACTTGAACCCCCTATTGCCTCCACCACCTGCGGCTAAACGCAAAAGGTTCCTCGGCTGACAAGCTTGGTTTGTGAGTGACGAGAAGAGGGCTGTGAGGGCGGTGGTGCGGGGTCGGGTGCAGGGCGTTTTCTTCCGTGATGCGACCGTCGAAAGCGCGCGCCGATTTGGTGTCTTTGGCTGGGTTCGCAACGCCGAAGACGGGACGGTGCAAGTCCACGCGGAGGGGCCCCGGGACGGGGTCGACGCGCTGGTCGAGTTCCTGGAAGAAGGGCCGCCCGCGGCGAGAGTCGAGGACGTCGAGCTCGAAGCGGCGAAGGTCGAGGGGCACGAGCAGTTCGTGGTCCGCGGCGTCAGCGCCGGCGTCTTCGTCGTCCAGGAGCACCAGGCGACCGCACACCACTACGACCTGCGGCTCGAGGTCGAGGGAGTGATGCGTTCCTGGGCGGTGCCGAAGGAGCCCTCGATGGACCCCTCGGTGAAGCGCTTGGCGATCGAGGTCGAGGACCACTCCATTGCCTACAACGACTTCGAGGGGGAGATCGACGGCGGCTGGGTGAAGACGTGGGACCGCGGCACCTACGAGCAGGGCGGCCGCGTCCCCTGGCCGGAGGCGCTCGAGCGCGGCCACGCCGTCTTCGTCCTCCACGGCGAGAAGCTGAAGGGCGGCTTCGCCCTGCAGCGGACGCGCGGCGGCGCGAAGCCGCAGTGGCTGCTGATCAAGCGGCGGGACGAGCTCGCGCGCTGAGCAATCTTTAGAGCGAGTTCCTCAAGCATTCTCGGGAACCGACCGATACCTCCGTCGTGGACAAGCTGTCCAGGCGGCGATGGCCGCCGCGGAAATTCGCCTATGCCTCGCTGGGGCTCCTCTCGGGGCTCCTGGTCTTCTATGCCGTCGTCGTCCTCTGGGCGCTCGGCAGCGCCTCGCTGCAGGACGCGGTCGGGCGCTGGGTGTACGACGCCGTCGTCCTCGGCGCCGCCCTGGTCGTCCTGGCGCGCGCACTGCTGTTCGAGACGGAGCGCCGGACCTGGCTCGCGCTCGGCGCCGGCCTGCTGCTCTGGGCGCTGGGGCAGACCTACTACTCGGTCGTCCTCTACTACGCCAGCCCGGCCCCGTTCCCCTCGCCCGCCGACTTCGGCTTCCTCGCCTTCTACCCCGCCAGCTACCTGGCGCTGGTCCTGCTGCTGCGGGCGCGGGTCGCGCAGCTGGAGCCGCTGGCCTGGGTCGACGGGCTGATCGGCGCCCTCGCCGTCGCCGGGGTCGCCGCTGCGCTGATCTTCCCACCGGTCCTGGAAGCCCTCGGCGGCAGCCCGCTCGGGGTCGCGGTCAGCCTCGCCTACCCGTGCTTCGACCTCGTCCTGCTCGGGCTGCTGAGTGGCGTCTTCGCCGCCTCGAAGTGGCGCTTGCACGGGACCTGGCTGCTGATCGCCGCCGCCCTGCTCCTCTTCGGCGTCTCCGACGTGGTCTACCTCTCGGTCGGCGGCCAGTCGACCACCGCCCTCAATATCGCCAGCGTCGGCTGGCCGCTCGCCTTCCTGCTGCTGGCGGCGGCCTCCTGGCTGCCGGCCTCGGACTCGGGTGCGACCGTCGCCGGCGCCGAGCAGCGCCGGATCGTCGTCCCGCTGGCGATGGGGATGGTCGCGATCGCCCTGCTCGGGCTCGGCAGCTTCGTCTGGATCGGCGCCGCCGCGGTCGCCTGCGGGGTCGCCTGCCTTGCCGCGGTGCTCGTCCGCCTAGCCATCACCTTCGACCAGAACACCCGCATCCTCGCGATCACCGAGTCGAAGGCGGTCACCGACTCCCTCACCGGCCTCGCCAACCGCCGGCAGCTGATGGCCGACCTCGAGGCCGCCGTCTCCGCCTCGCCGCCGCAGGCGATGGTGCTGGCGCTCTTCGACCTCGACGGCTTCAAGGCCTACAACGACAGCTTCGGCCACCCGGCCGGGGACGACCTGCTGCGCCGGCTCGGCAACGCGCTGCAGGCCTCGGCCGAGCCGCACGGCCGCGCCTACCGGCTCGGCGGCGACGAGTTCTGCATCCTCGCCGCAACCCGGGCCCTCTCGGCGGAAATGATCTGCCGGGCGGCCGAGGAGGCGCTCTCGGAGCGGGGGAAAGGCTTCTCGATCACCGCCTCCTGGGGCAAGGTCCTGATCCCGGTCGAGGTGACGAGCTCGACCGACGCCCTGCGGGTGGCGGACCGGCGGATGTATGCGAAAAAGGGCCGGCGCGCCGACTCGGTCCGCAGCCAGACCCGCGGGGTGCTGCTGCGGATGCTGCACGAGCGCGAGCCGGACCTCGAGCGGCACCTCGACGGCGTCGCCCATCTCGCCGCCGCCTTCGGCAAAGCGCTGGCGCTCGACGCCGAGGAGCAGGACGTCGTCGTCCGCGCGGCCGAGCTGCACGACATCGGCAAGGTCGCCATCCCCGACGACGTCCTCCACAAGGGCGAGGATCTGACCCCGGAGGAGTGGGATCTGATGCACAAGCACACGATCATCGGCCAGCGCGTGCTCGACGCCGCGCCGGCGATGAGCCCGGTCGCCTCCCTGGTGCGCTCCACCCACGAGCGCTGGGACGGCGAGGGCTACCCCGACCGCCTCGCCGGCAGGGACATCCCCCTCGGCGCCCGCATCATCTTCATCTGCGACGCCTACAACGCGATGACCGAAGGCCGTCCCTACCGGCGTGCGATGGGCAGGGAGCAGGCGCTGGAGGAGCTACGGCGCGGCGCCGGCACCCAATTCGATCCTGAGCTGGTGCGTGCGTTCGTCGAGAAGGTCGTGCCAGCGCTCGACCAGGGCAGCCGCTCGGTCGCGGGCCCTGCCTGAAACCTTCTCCCTCGCTCTGCGCCTCTACAAAGCGCCCTAAGTTGCGGGCTCCAGGCCCGGGCCACTTGAAAAGAACCCTTTCGAAAGATATCTTGCGAACCAGCATGTCAGAGCGACGACAGGTCGAGCTCACCGATCCGCGCGCCTTGCGCGCACTTGCCCATCCGGTCCGCCTGGAGCTGATCGGGCTGCTGCGGCGCGGCGGGCCGCTGACGGCGACTCAGGCCGGCGAGCGGATCGGCGAGAGCCCCGCCAGCTGCTCGTTCCACCTGCGCCAGCTGGCGAAATACGGGCTGGTCGAGGAGGCCGGCGGCGGGCACGGGCGCGAGCGACCTTGGCGGGCGACCGCGATCTCGACCGCCTGGGCGGCGCGGGGGAGCGACGAGGAGAGCGACGCCGCCACCTCGATGCTGTCGCGGGTGGTCGTCGAGCGCTACTTCCAGACCGCCCTCGACTGGGTCGACCGGCGCGGCACCGAGGACCCCGAGTGGGTGGAGGCGGCGACGATGAGCGATGCGCTCGTCTACATGACCGCGGAGGAGCTGCGCGAGCTCGACGAGGGCATCCGTGCTCTCTTCGAGCCCTACCTGAAGCGGCTCGAAGACCGGGAGCCGCCGGCGGAGGGGGCGCGGCCGGTCAACGTCATCGCCCTCGGCATCCCCCTGCCGGCCGACGAGGGGGCGGGCTCGTGACGCCGCTGCCCTCGCCGCCGCCGCTGCTGCGCTCGAACCGCTCCTTTCGCGACTTCTGGACAGGGCAGACGATCTCGCTCTTCGGCGACCAGGTCTCGCTGCTGGCGATCCCGCTGCTGGCCGCGCTGGAGCTCGACGTCAGCGCCGCCCAGATGGGGCTGCTGACCGCGGCGGCGCTAGCGCCGAACCTGCTCTTCTCGATCCACCTCGGCGCCTGGGCCGACCGCCGCCCCCGCCGCCGCGAACTGCTGATCGCCGCCGATCTCGGCCGCGCGCTGCTGCTGCTGACGATCCCCCTGGCCTGGGCGATCGGGGCGCTCTCGCTGGTCCAGCTCTACGTCGTCTCCTTCGCCGCCGGCTCGCTCGGCGTCATCTTCAGCGTCGCCTACGACGTCGTCTTCGTCTCCCTGCTCGACCGCGACGACTACATCGAAGGCAGCTCGCTGCTGAACGCCAGCCGGGCCGCCTCCTTCGTCGCCGGCAACAGCGTTGCGGGGCTGCTCGTCGAGTGGATAACGGCGCCGTTCGCGCTGCTCCTCGACGCCTGCTCCTACCTCGCCTCCGCCTTCTTCGTCAGCCGGGCGGATGCCGTGGAGGCGCCGCCCGCGCCACCTGAAGGGAGCCTGGCCAGCCTCGCCGCCGGCGGTCGCTTCATCGTCCGCACGCCGCTGATCCGCGCCTCGCTGCTGGCCTCGGCGACCCTCAACCTCTTCAACACGGCGTTCTACGCGCTGCTCGTCCTCTACGCGACCCGCCACCTCGGGATGAGCGCCGGCGCGGTCGGGCTGGCGCTCGGCGCCGGCGGCCTCGGCTCGCTGCTCGGGGTGCTGCTGGCGCGGCGGCTCAGCGCTCACCTCGGCCTCGGCATGTCCCTGATGCTCGCCTTCGTGATCACGCCAGCGCCGCTGCTGATGGTGCCGCTGGCGCCCGGCGCCTCGAGTCCCGCTGCGGTGGTCGCGATCGCCGAGTTCTGCACCGGGATCGGCGTGATGGTCCTCGACGTCGGCCTCGGCGCCCTCTATGCCTCGGTGGTGCCCGACCACCTGCGGGCGCGCGTCTCCGGCGCCTTCCTGCTCGTCAACTACGGCGTCCGCCCGATCGGCGCCCTCGCCGGCGGCGTCCTGGCCGAGGCGGTCGGTCTGCAGGCGACGATGTGGGTGACCGTCGTCGGCGGCCTGGCCGGGGTGCTCTGGCTCCTGCCCTCGCCGATGCCCCGCCTGCGCGAGCTGCCGCAGGTGGCGGTCGACGGCAGCGAGGCTTAAGCGACCAGGGCGGCGGCCGCGACTCCGACCGCCGCCGCGGCAAGCAGCGCCGCCAGCCGCCGCGAGGCGGTGAGCGGCTTGTCGGCCAGCTTCTCGGCCGTCATCGCGCCGGTGAGCGCGCCCATCCACAGCAGCCGGCCGGGCCCGGAGACCGCGGCGGCGGCCATCATCGCCCAGCAGGAGGCCAGGCAGGCGGCGCCGTTGTGGAGGGCGAAGTCGGCGACCCCGGTGCTGGAGCGCCAGCCGCGCGGGGGCAGGGGGCGGCTGCGGTGGCAGGCGCGCAGCGCCCGCAGCTTCAGCGGGGTTAACTGCCATAGAGCTGCCGCCGCGAGGGCGATGGGAAAGGCGAAGGGGGAGCCGACCGGCCCCCACTGGGAGAGGGGGCCGAGGGCGAGGACGCCGAAGGCGGTCCAGAGCCCGAGGAAGATCGCGAGGAACTCGGCTGCGGCACGCCGGCGGCGCCAGTAGAGGCTCTTGCCGGCGACGTGGTGCACGGCCGGCATCGCCGTCGGGACCATCATCGCCAGCGCCATCAGCGCCCACATCGGCGTTCCGGCGAGGAGCGAGGCGGAGCTCACCGGCGCGGAGGCGGCTCCGTGCGAGGCCCCATGGCCGATCGTCCCGAGCCCGGTCGTGCAGATCCAGAGCGGCCCGCTCTCCCAGCCGCCGGCCGCGGACCCCCGGGCGATCCCCGCGCTCAGCAGCAGGGCCAGCCAGGCGCCGGCGACAAAGAGCTCGACCCAGAGCGCCGGCCGACGCCCGATCGCGCGCAGCCCCGCCACCTGCGGCCTCAGGCGTCGATCGAGAGGCTGACCCGGCCGATGTGGATCGCCGGGTGCTCCTCCGGATCGGGCGTGACGGGGCGGAAGCAGACCTCGAGCTGCTTTTGGTCCCAGTCGGTTTCGTCGCGCAGCGCCCGGATCAGGTTCCCGACCTCGAAGCTCATCCGCATCCCATGCGGAGCTTTGTCGCCGGCCGGTTCGCTCGATCGCTCGATCCCGAAGAAGGAGATGTTGCCGAGGTAGTGGCGCTCCAGGTCCTGCTCGCTCGGCTTGGACGGAAGGTTCACGTAGACGCCGTACACGGTGTCGGGATTGGACTCGCCGCGGATGTCCTCGACGTTGAGGTACAGACGTCGCGGGTCCTCTGGGTCGGCGGCTTCGAGCACCTCCTGCCTGGCCCGGGCGTCGATCTCCACCGGGACTTCGATCGATTCGCCTTCCAGCGGCATCGCTTTCTCACTGGCGCCGACGAATTTCGGCCCTGAGGGAGGCGGAGCTGCGCCTGGCGAGGGAATCGATGCAGGCTGCACGAGTTGTTCCACGATACCCGCCGGTGCGGGGTCGTAGGTGTAGCCGAGGTCGTCGACCGTGTTCAGTACTTCATGGCAGGTTTTGGAGACCAGTTTTTCGTGCTCGTCGAAGAATTCGAATTTCTGGTTGAGCCAGGAGGACTTGGTCGGGTCGGTGCGGTGTTTGCTTTCGTTCCACACCGCCCAGATCCGGTCGATGTTCGAGTGGTGGAGCCAGAAGATCGGGTCCTGCGCGGCCGTGGCCGGGTTTCCCATCCACCCGCCCAGGGTGCTGTGGACGTCGTTGTGAGGCGTGCTCTCGAGTTCCCCCTGCAGGCCCCAGAAGCCTTTTCCGGGAGGTGCTTCGGCGCCGCCGAATTCGGCATTGCCGATGAAGTGGGGCCGCGCTAGGGCGGCGACGTCGGAGATCACTTTCGGCGGCAGCTGCCTGCCTTCGTTGAAGATCGACCGGCGGTGTGGGGTGAAGAGCGGGTTTCCGCGATTGGCAGGCTGGCGGAAGGGCTCGGGGATCGCGGCGTTGCTTCCACCCAGGCCGTAGTTCCAGTAAGGGAGGGTCCAATCGGCAGGACCGCCGGTTTCGACGACCGCTTTCCGAACGATCCGCTCGAAGTAGTACACGTACATACGGTGCCAGGGGAGGAAGAACCAGCTCGCGTGTTCGCACTGGTTCCACAGTTTCTTCTGCCCGACTTCGCTGCCGTGGATCGCCGCCTGATAGGTCCAGCTGGTCACTTTGTCTTCAGAGCGTTCTTGCATGTGGGCGACCGCTTTTGCGTAAGCCTCGACCGCTGCCTGACCGGCCGGGCTGTGAACCTCGTGGCGAACCAACACTTTGCTCATGTCCCGCAACCTAACCTGCCGCAGAGGACAAGAGGTAATGGTCGCGTTGGCCGATCCCGCAAATTCGTAGAAGTTCAGTAAAGATTTAGAGAGCGCTCAATGTACTCCGGTGTTCATCGAGGGTGTAGCCTCTGTTACATGGGAGAGTTTCGCTACGAGGGGCACAAGATCTCCTACGACGTCTACGGCGAGGGAGAGCGGCTGATCGTGCTCGTGCACGGTCTGCTGATGAACCGCCACATGTTCGACCGGCTGGGGCCGGAGCTGGCGGAGCGGGGGAACCGGGTGGTGACGGTCGACATGCTCGGCCACGGGCGCTCGGACCGGCCGGAGGACCTGCGGCTCTACTCGATGCCGCTCTTCTCCCGCCAGGTGGTGGCGCTGCTCGATCATCTCGGCGAGGAGCAGGCGGTGATCGGCGGCACCTCGCTCGGCGCCAACATCGCGCTCGAGCTGGCGGTCCACTACCCGGAGCGGGCGCGGGCGCTCTTCATCGAGATGCCGGTGCTCGACAACGCCCTCTCCGCCGTCGCCGGCTTCTTCGCCCCGGTCCTGCTCGGGCTCAAGTTCGGCCGCCCCGTCTTCGAGGGCGTCTCGCTCTTCACGCGGGTGATCCCGCGAACCAGCTACCTCGCCGACATGGCTCTCGACTTCGTGCGCCAGCGGCCGGGCCCCTCGCAGGCGGTGCTGGAGGGATTGCTGCTGGGGGAGACGGCGCCGCATCGCGCGGAGCGGGTCAACATCGAGCACGAGACGCTGGTCGTCGGCCACCCGCGCGACCCGCTGCACCCCTTCAGCGATTCGGGGATGCTGCTGGAGGAGCTGCCGAACGCGCGCCTGGTCGAAGCCAACTCGATCCTCGAGTGGCGCCTGCACCCGGAGCGGCTGAACGAGGAGCTGAGCGAGTTCCTCGAGGAAGTCTGGGCGCCGAAGCTCCGCGCCGTCGCGGCCGGCTGAGGTCGCTGTCACACTTACTGGCTGGTGAGCCAGGTTTCGGGTGACAAGCGCGTCGAACGCGACGCCGAGTTCTCGACGATCTCCGGGCAGGAGATCGAGCCGCTCTACGGTCCCGAAGACGTTGGCGGGGACCTGGAGGAGCGGGTAGGCGAGCCCGGTCGCTACCCCTTCACCCGCGGTCCGTACGAGTCGATGTACCGGGGGCGGTTGTGGACGATGCGCCAGTTCGCCGGCTTCGGCACCGTCGAGGAGACCAACGAGCGCTTCCACTACCTGCTCGACCACGGGCAGACGGGGCTCTCGACCGCCTTCGACATGCCGACCCTGATGGGCTACGACTCCGACCACGCGAAAAGCCTCGGCGAGGTCGGCCGCGAGGGCGTCGCCGTCGACACCCTCGCCGACATGGAGCGCCTCTTCGAGGGGATCCCGCTCGGCGGCGTCACCACCTCGATGACGATCAACGCGCCGGCGGCGATCCTGCTCGCCTTCTACGTGCTGGTGGGGGAGAAGCAGGGGGTCTCGGCGGACAAGCTCGGCGGCACGATCCAGACCGACATCCTCAAGGAGTACATCGCCCAGAAGGAGTGGTGCTTCCCGATCGAGCCGGCGATGCGCCTGGTCACCGACATGATCGAGTGGTGCACCGAGCACATGCCGCGCTGGCACCCGGTCTCGATCTCCGGCTACCACATCCGCGAGGCCGGCTCGACCGCCCAGCAGGAGCTCGCCTTCACCTTGAAGGACGGCTTCACTTATGTCGAGCGGGCGATCGAGCGCGGGCTCGACGTCGACGACTTCGCGCCGCGGCTCTCCTTCTTCTTCAACTCCCACATCGACTTCTTCGAGGAGATCGCCAAGTACCGGGCGGCGCGGCGGATCTGGGCGCGGGAGATGAAGGAGACCTACGGTGCGACCAGGGAGGAGTCGATGCGGCTGCGCTTCCACACGCAGACCGCCGGCGTCAGCCTGACCGCGCAGCAGCCGCTCAACAACGTCGTCCGCACGGCGCTGGAGGCGCTGGCGGCGGTGATGGGCGGGACCCAGTCCCTGCACACCAACTCGTTCGACGAGGCGCTGGCGCTGCCGACCGAGGAGGCGGTGCGGGTGGCGCTGCGCACCCAGCAGATCATCGCCACCGAGACCGGCGTCGCCAACACCGCCGACCCGCTCGGCGGCTCCTGGTTCGTCGAGAAGCTGACCGACGAGATGGAGCGCGCGGCGTATGAGTACTTCGCCCGGATCGACGAGCTGGGGGGGATGGTGGAGGCGATCCGCCGCAACTTCCCCCAGCGCGAGATCGCCGAGGCCTCCTTCCGCTACCAGCAGGAGCTGAACGAGCGCAAGCGGATCGTCGTCGGCGTCAACGACTTCACCCAGTCCGACGACGAAGAGCCGCCGATCCTCCGCATCGACCCGGCGCTGGAACGCAAACAGGTCGAGCGCCTGGCGGCGACCAAAGCGTCCCGCGACGGCGCCGCCGTCGAGTCAGCCCTGGCCGACCTCAAGCGCGCCGCCGCCACCGAGGCCAACCTGGTGCCCCCGATCATCGAGGCAGCCCGCACGCAGGCCACGGAGGGCGAGATGATCGCGGCGATGCAAGAGGTCTTCGGCACCTACACCGAGTCCCCCGTCTTCTAGGAAAGGAATGAATTGACCGTCGAAGCAGTGACTCCTGCCTACGAAATTTCCCAGGAGGCGCTTGACCTGCGGGACATGGTCCGCCAGCTGGCGCAGGACAAGATCGCGCCGCGGGCCGGCGACGTCGACCGCAAGAGCGAATACCCGTGGGACGTGCGCGAGCTGCTCGCCTCCCACGACGTGCTCGGGCTGCCGTTCGACTCCGTCTACGGCGGGACCGGAACCGGGACGCTGGTGCTGCAGATGGCGGTCGAGGAGATCGCCAAGGCTTGCGCCTCCTCGGCCCTGATCCTCATGGTGCAGGAGCTGGGGACGCTGCCGATCCAGCTGTTCGGCAGCGAGGAGCAGAAACAGAGGTGGCTGCCGAAGTGCGCCAGCGGCGAGTGGTCGCCGGCCTTCGCGCTGTCGGAGCCGGAGGCGGGGTCCGATCCTGCCTCGATGCGAACCAGTGCGGTGCGCGACGGCGACGAGTGGGTGATCAACGGCCAGAAGAGCTGGATCACCAACGCGACGGTCGCCGACTTCTACGTCGTCTTCGCCACCACCGACCGCGAGAACCGCCGCACCAGCGCCTTCGTCGTCGAGAAGGACGCACCCGGCTTCGATCCCGGCCAGCTCGAGCACAAGCTCGGGATCAAGGGCTCGCCGACCGGCTCGCCGAGCTTCACCGACGTCCGCGTCCCGGAGGAGAACCTGATCGGCGGCGAGGGCAACGGCCTCCGCGTCGCCCTCGGCACGCTCGAGCGCACCCGCCTCGGCGCCGCCGCCCAGGCGGTCGGGATCGCCCAGGGCGCGACCGACTACGCCAACGCCTACGCCAAGGAGCGGGTCGCTTTCGGCAAGCCGATCAACCAGTTGCAGGCGATCCAGTTCAAGCTCGCCGACATGGAGGCCGGCACCGCCGCCGCCCGCGAGCTCCTCTACAAAGCCTGCTCGATGGCCGACCGCCCCGAGCGCCCTGCCGACCTCGGCAAGTGGACCTCGATGGCGAAGCTGATCGCCTCCGACAACGCGATGAAGGTCACGGTCGAGGCGATCCAGGTCCTCGGCGGCTACGGCTACGTCAGCGAGTACCCGGTCGAGCGGATGATGCGCGACGCCAAGATCACCCAGATCTACGAGGGGACGAACGAGATCCAGCGGGTGGTGATCGCCCGGGCGATGGCCGGATGACAGATCCTGGCTATCTGGACTGATTGGCCGATCAGCCAGAAAAACTCCTGCAAGTAGTGTTCAGGAACGGCTCGATTCTAATTGGAATAGATGTCCAATCCAAAGGCAAATGGCGTAAAGTTGCAGATGCCGCGAGCGGAGTTTGGGAGAGGGCTCGCGGGATTTCGGTAAATCGTCGGCAGGACCGACATTCCTTCTGGTTCGTCCAGATAGGAGCGCTTGACCGTATCTGCAACCCCAGTATCTGCCCGGCGGCCCCGTATCCACGGGCGCTCGATCCTGCTCGAAGAGCGGAAGTTCCACGTTCGCGGGGTCACCTACGGCACCTTCCGCGGGCCGGAGGGGTCGTCCTTCCCCGCCCCTGAGCGGGTCCGTGAGGACTTCGCGGCGATGGCCGCGGTCGGGGTCAACTCGATCCGCACCTACGTGCCGCCGCCGGCCTGGCTGCTCGACGCCGCCCTGGAGCACGGCATCCACGTCATGGTCGGCTTCGCCTGGGAACAGCACGTCGCCTTCCTCGACGATCCTGCCCGGCCGCGGCAGATCGCCTCGCGGCTCGGCGACGAGATCCGCGCCCTCGAGCGGCACCCGGCGATCCTCTGCTACTCGGTCGGCAACGAGATCCCGGCGGCGATCGTGCGCTGGCACGGCAAGCGCCGGGTCGAGTGCTTCCTCGAGCGCCTCTACTGGGAGGCGAAACGCGCCGACCCCGACGGGCTCGTCACCTACGTCAACTACCCCTCGACCGAGTACCTCGAGCTGCCCTTCCTCGACGTCTGCGCCTTCAACGTCTTCCTCGAGCAGGAGCGCACCTTCGAGTCCTACCTGGCGCGGCTGCAGAACCTCTCCGGCGACCGGCCGCTGCTGATCACCGAGCTCGGCCTCGACAGCCGCCGCAACGGCGGCGAGAAGCAGGCGCAGACCCTGGAGCGGCAGGTCCGCACCGCCTTCGCAACCGGCGCCGCCGGGGCCTTCGTCTTCGCCTGGACCGACGAGTGGCACCGCGGCGGCCACGATGTCCTCGACTGGGACTTCGGCCTGGTCGACCGCGAGCGGCAGCCGAAGCCGGCGCTCTACGCGGTCCGCAGCGCCTTCGCCGCGGTGCCCTTCGCGCCCGGCGCGCCCTGGCCCTCGGTCTCGGTCATCGTCTGCACCCACAACGGCGAGCGCACTCTCGACGAGTGCCTGGCCCGGCTGACCAGGCTCGCCTATCCCGACTACGAGGTGATCGTCGTCAACGACGGCTCCGGCGAGGCCTGCACCGCGATCGCCTCCCGCCACGGGGTGAAGCTGATCGAGACCGAGCACTGCGGCCTCGGCCACGCCCGCAACAAGGGGATCGAGGCGGCGCGGGGCGAGATCGTCGCCTTCCTCGACGACGACGCCTACCCGGACTCCGACTGGCTCCACTACCTCGCCTCCCAGCTGCGGGGCAACGGCCACGGCGGGGTCGGCGGGCCGAACATCCCGCCCGAGGACGACGGCTTCCTCGCCGAATGCGTCGCCGCCGCGCCGGGGGGGCCGATCCACGTCCTCGTCTCCGACCGCGAGGCCGAGCACGTGCCCGGCTGCAACATGGCCTTCCGCAAGGACGTGCTGGAGGAGGTCGGCGGCTTCGATGAGCGCTTCGAGGTCGCCGGCGACGACGTCGACCTCTGCTGGCGCCTGCAGAAGGCGAACCGGACCCTCGGCTTCAGCGCCGGCGCCGTGGTCATGCACCGCCGCCGCGACTCGATCAGCCGCTACCTGCGCCAGCAGTACGGCTACGGCAAAGCCGAGGCGCTGCTGGAGCGCAAGTGGCCGACCCACTACAACCGGGCCGGCTCCTCGCGCTGGTCGGGGCGGATCTACGAGGCGCCGGCGGCGCAGACGCCGCGGCGGCGGGCGATGGTCCGCTACGGGACCTGGGGCACCGGCCTCTTCCAGTCGATCTACGAGCCGCCGCGGATGCTCTCGGGGCTGCTGCAGGCGCCGGAGGGGCTGCTGCTGGTGGCGCTGCTGGGGGAGATCTCGGCGCTCGGGCTGCTCTGGGGGCCGCTGCTGGTGGCGGCGCCGGTCTTCTTCGCGGCGATCGCCTGGATCCTCGCCGCGGCGATCGCCTGCGGCTGGCGCGCCCACCGCCCGGTGCCGGGGCGCTCGCGCGGCGAGACCCTGAAGCGCCGCGGGGTGACCGCCCTGCTCTTCCTCCTGCAGCCCTTCGCCCGCCTCGCGGGCCGCCTGCGCAACGGGCTCTCGCCCTGGCGCCGGCGCACCCCCACCAGCCCGACCCTGCCCTGGCCGCGCACGGTCGAGGTCTGGAGCGAACGCTGGTGCGAGCCGAGCGCCTGGATCGAACGGCTGCAGGACGGGCTCGCCGCCGCCGGCGGCTTCGTCCGCAGCGGCGGCCCCTTCGACCGCTGGGACCTCGACCTGCGCGCCAGCGCCCTCGGCGGGGTCAAGATCCGCACCGCCGTCGAGGAGCACGGCGACGGCAAACAGCTGCTGCGAGCGCGGATCTGGCCCCGCACCACCGCCCCCGGCCGGATCCTCTTCTTCGCCCTGGCCGTGCTCGGGCTGGTCGCCCTTCAGGAGCACCGACCGGAGATCGCGACCGGGATCGCCGTCGCGGCGGTCCTCCTCGTCACCTTCTGGGTCGAGGGAATGGCGACGGCGACGCAGCTGGCGCTGGCGGAGCTCGAGGGGCTGAGGGAAGACGCGCCGCAGGAGGAGGAGGCTGCCGTTGCGGCGCCGAGCCCCTCTATCGAGCGCTCGGGGCCGCTGGCCAAGGCGATGGTCGAAGCGCGGGCGGGGCAACCGCCGGGGAGGGAGCAGCCGCGATGAGCCCGTGGATGGGGCCGATCCCGATGCGGAGCGAGCGCCGCGTCCGTCGCACCGGGAAGAAGGAGAAGAAGCAGGGGGCCTGGGACCTCTGGAAGGTGCTGCCACGGGCGAAGCCCTACCTGCGGCCCTACCGCAAGACGCTCATCTTCCTCACCCTGGCGACCGTTCTCGCCGCGATCTTCGGCCTCGGCGAGCCGTGGCCGCTGGCGGTGATCCTGAACCAGGTCCTCAACCAGGAAAACCCGGGCGGCTTCATCCAGCAGATCTTCGGCGACCACCCCGAACGCCTGGTCCTGCTGCTCTCGATGCTGTTCCTGCGCTTCTTCATCGTCGTCGCCGGCAACGGCTTCACGGTCCTCAACCACTACCTCGGGGCGAAAACCGAGCAGAACATGGTGCTGGACCTGCGCAGCGACCTCTTCGACCACGTGCAGCGGCTCTCGCTGACCTTCCACGACCAGCGCCAGACCGGCCAGCTGATGAGCCAGATCAACAACCAGGCCGCCGCGGTCGGGACGATCGTGATGGTGATCCCGCCGGTGGCGGAGTCGCTGATGACCCTGGTCGGGATGCTCGTCGTCACCGCCCTGATCGACTGGGAACTGGCGCTGCTCTCGCTGGTGGTGGTGCCGCTGCTGTTCTGGTCGTTCGGCGTCTACGGGAAGCGGATCGTGCCGCGGCTGCAGCGGGTGCAGCAGCTCGAGTGGCGCTCGCTCTCGATCGTCCACGAGGCGATGGCGATGCTGCGGGTGATCGTCTCCTTCGGCCGCGAGGGCTACGAGCACAGGAGGTTCAAGGAGCAGGGGCAGGTGGCGGTCGAGGAACGGGTGAAGCTGACCGTCAGCCAGAGCCTCTACACGCTCGGGGTGCAGACCGCGAGCGCTGCCGGGCTCTCGCTGATCCTCGGCGTCGGCGCCTGGCACGTGATGCACGGGAAGCTCTCGGTCGGCGAACTGATCGTGATCCTCACCTACATGGCCTCGGTCTACCAGCCGCTGGAACAGCTGAGCACGACGGTGGGGATGATCCACGAGGAGCTGGTCCAGTTCAACGCCTCGCTCGCGCTCCTCGACATGGAGCCGGAAGTGAAGGAGAAGCCCGACGCGGTCGACCTCGGCCGGGTCAAGGGCTGGGTCACCGCCGAGAACGTCTCCTTCGCCTACTCGAAGCGCAAACGGACCCTCGAGGACATCTCCTTCCGGGTGGCGCCGGGGGAACGCGTCGCCGTCGTCGGCCATACGGGCGCCGGCAAGAGCACGCTGATGAGCCTGCTAATCCGCTTCTACGACCCGAAAGAGGGCCGGATCGCCTTCGACGGCGTCGACGTCCGCGACGCCAAGCTGTCCTCGCTGCGCGACCAGATCAGCGTCGTCCTCCAGGAACCGCTGCTCTTCTCGGGCACGATCGCCGAGAACATCCGCTACGGCGACCTCGAGGCGGGCGACGAGGAGGTCGAAGCGGCGGCGCGGGCCGCCAACTGCCACGACTTCATCTCGAAGCTGCCCGACGGCTACGACACCGTGCTGGGGGAGCGGGGTGCCCACATCTCAGGCGGCGAGCGCCAGCGGATCTGCGTCGCCCGCGCCTTCCTCCGCAACGCCCCGATCCTGATCCTCGACGAGCCGACCTCCTCGATCGACTCGAAGACCGAGGACGTGATCCTCGATTCGCTCGAGGACCTGATGGAGGGCCGGACCTCGTTCATGATCGCCCACCGTCTCTCGACCGTCCGCCACGCCGACCAGATCCTCGTCATGCAGGACGGCCGCATCGTCGAACGCGGCACCCACGAGGACCTGGTCGACCGCGGCGGCGTCTACACGGAACTGCACAAAGCCCAGACGAAGGAGCGGGGGAGGCGGCGGGCGCCGCTGCCGCAGCAGCCGGAGCCGTCGCTGGTCGAGGCGGCCCCCGCGTCGGAGACCGCGGCCGAGCCCGAGCAGGGGACCGGGGGCAACGGCGGCGGAAACGGCAACGGCGGCGGACGCTGGAGGCAGATCTCGTGAGCGCGCCGAAGGTGGTCCTGCTGGGGATGATGACCAAGATGCCGGTGGCCGGCGTCGCCTGGCAGAACCTGCACTACCTGCTCGGCTTCGAGCGGCTCGGCTGCGAGGCCTACTACGTCGAGACCCACGCCCGCACGCCCTCGATGCTGATGAGCCGGCCCGACGACGACAGCTCGGCGCTGGCCGCGGAGTACATCGCGGCGCTGATGCGGCGCTTCGGCTTTGCCGACCGCTGGGCCTTCCGGGCGCTGCACGACGACGGCCGCTGCTTCGGGATGAGCGAACGGGAGCTGGAACGGCTCTACCGCTCGGCCGACCTGCTGATCAACCTCCACGGCGGCACCCAGCCCTATCCGGAGCTGGCGGCGACGGGGCGGCTCGTCTACCTGGAGACCGATCCGGTCCAGCTCCAGCTCGAGCTCCAGCACGGCCTGCAGGAGACGGTCGACTTCCTCGAGCCCCACAGCGCCTTCTTCAGCTTCGCCGAGAACTGGGACAACCCCGACTGCCGGCTGCCCCGCAGCGAGCGCTTCCAGTTCAAGCCGACGCGCCAGCCGGTCGTCCTCGACCTCTGGCCGGACCGCTCGCCGCAGCCTGCCGACGTCTTCACCACGATCGGCAACTGGCGCCAGGACTGGCGCGACGTCACCTTCGAGGGCGAGCGCTACACCTGGAGCAAGCACCAGGAGTTCCTCAAGTACCTCGACCTGCCGCAGCGCAGCGGCCAGGCCTTCGAGCTGGCGCTGAGCAGCTGCGAGGAGCCCGAGCGGAAGATGCTGCGCCAGCGCGGCTGGCGGGTGCGCGACGGGATGGAGATCTCGCAGGGAATCGACCGCTACCGCGACTACATAGGCGCCTCGCGGGGGGAGTTCACGGTGGCCAAGGAGCAGAACGTGCGCTTGCGCACCGGCTGGTTCAGCGACCGCAGCGTCACCTACCTCGCCTCCGGCCGGCCGGTGGTCACCCAGGAGACGGGGTTCAGCAACGTCTTCCCGACCGGGCGGGGGCTGTTCGGATTCGACTCCTTCGAGGAGGCGCTGGCGGCGGTCGAGGAGATCGACCGCGACTACACCGGCCACGCCCAGGCGGCGCGGGAGATCGCCCGCGAGCATTTCAGCCACGAGGTGGTGATCGGGCAGCTGCTCGAGGAGCTCGGGGTGCGGCCGGGGGCGCGCCGGCAGGCGAAGCGGGGGACCTTCCCGGAGGAGATGCCGCTGGAGCCGGTCTCGCGGCGGCCGACGGTGCTGCCGCGGGAGACCGTCGAGGCCGCCTTCGCGGCGCCGGTCCAGCGCTACGAGGGGGCGTCGCGGACGGCGGGCGAGAGCGCCAGCGTCGTCGTCGTCACCCACGACAACCTCGTCTTCACCCGCCTCTGCCTGCAGAGCGTCCTCGCGACCGCCGGGGACGAGGGCTTCGAGCTGGTCGTCGTCGACAACGGCTCCAGCGACGGCACCCCCGCCTACCTGGCCCGGCTGGCCGAGCTCGACGCCCGGGTCCGCGTCCTCCTCAACGGCACCAACATGGGCTTCGCCCCGGCCTGCAACCAGGGCCTGGCACTGGCGAGCGGCGACCACCTCGTCCTCCTCAACAACGACACGATGGTGCCGCCGGGCTGGCTGGCGGGCCTGCGGCGCCACCTCGCCGACCCGAAGGTGGGGCTGGTCGGGCCGGTCACCAACCGGATCGGCAACGAGGCCGAGATCGACACCGACTACCGGACCTGGGGCGAGTACCTGGAGACGGCCGCGCGACGGGCCGAGGAGCACGCGGGCGAATGGCTGCGGATCGGCACGCCGGCGATGTTCTGCCTGGCGATGCGGCGCCAGACCTTCCTCCGCCTCGGCCCGCTCGACGAGGGCTACGAGATCGGCCTGCTCGAGGACGACGACTACGCCGAGCGGGCGCGGCGGGCCGGCTACGAGCTGCGCTGCGCCGACGACGTCCTCGTCCACCACTTCGGCGAGGCCTCCTTCGGCCAACTGGTCCCGAGCGGCGAGTACGCGCGGATCCTCGCCCGCAACCAGCAGCGCTACGCGGAGAAATGGGGCCGCGACTGGCAGCCCTACGGCCGCCGCCCCAACCCTCGCTACCGGCGCGAAGCCGAGCAGGTGCGCGAAGCGGTGAAGGAGACGGTGCCGAGCGGCTCGACCGTGCTGGTGATCAGCCGCGGCGACGAGGAGCTGCTGCGCCTGAACGGCCGCCGCGCCCAGCACTTCCCGCAGGCCGAGGACGGCGCCTGGGCCGGCCATCATCCGGCCGACAGCGAGGAGGCGATCGCCCACCTGGAGTCGCTGCGGGAGCAGGGCGCCGAGTTCCTCGTCGTGCCGCCCACCTACCTCTGGTGGCTGCGCCACTACGCCGGGCTGCGCGAGCACCTCGAGGACAACTACGAGCCGGTGGTCGCCGACGACCGCGCCGGCGCGATCTACCGGCTCGCTGGGGGTGAGGGATGAGCGCCGCGCCGCGGGCAAGCGTGATCGTGCCGGTGCACGACCGCGCCGGCCTCACCCGCCGCTGCCTGCAGCGGGTGCTCGGCGACCTGCCGCCCGACTGCGAGGCGATCGTCGTCGACGACGCCTCCGGCGACGGGACGCCGCAGCTCCTCGCCGAGCTGGGGGAGGCGGTGCGCCCGCTGCGGCTGGAGCGGAACTCCGGCTTCGCCGCCGCCTGCAACGCCGGCGCCGCCGTCTCCGGCGGCGAGCACCTGGTCTTCCTCAACAACGACACCGAGCCGGAGCCGGGCTGGCTCGAAGCGCTGCTCGCCTACGCCGCCGCCCATCCGGCAGCCGAGGTCGTCGGCGCCAAGCTGCTCTACCCGACCGGCGCCGTCCAGCACGCCGGCGTCGTCTTCGGCCAGGACGGCTATCCCCACAACCTCTACACGGGCTTCCCGGCCGCGCACCCGGCGGTCGGCCGGCCGCGGCGGCTGCAGGCGGTGACGGGCGCCTGCATGCTGGTCCGGCGGGGGGCCTTCCAGCGGCTCGGCGGCTTCGACGAGGGGTACCTCAACTCGATGGAGGACGTCGACTTCTGCCTGCGGGTGGGCGAGGCGGGCGGCGAGGTCCACTACTGCCCCGACGCCGTCGTCGTCCACCTCGAGTCGGCCTCGCGCGGCCGCGAGGAGAAGTTCGAGCCGAGCGTTGCCCGCTACCGCGAGCGCTGGCGGGGGCGCGTCCACCGCGACGACCTCGAGGTTTACGCCGAGGACGGCCTGATCGAGGTCGAGTACCCCGAGGCCCATCCGCTGCGGATCTCGGTCTCCCCGCTGCTGGCGAGCGTCGAGCGCAGCGACGGGCACGAGCACGAGCTGGAGCCGCAGCTGCGCGCGCAGGGGCGCCGCGCGGCGGACCTGCAGCGCGAGCTGGTGAAGCTGGTCGCCGAGCTGGCCGACCGCGGCGTCGAGGTCGAGCTGCCGGGGCTGGGCTACGAGGACGACGTCGCCGCGGTCCGCGAGCAGGTCGAGCGCAGCGTCCCGGCGGGCGCGACCGTGCTGGTGGTGAGCCGCGGCGACTCGGAGCTGCTGCGGCTCGGCGGGCGCGAGGCCAGGCACTTCCCGGGCGGCGAGGACGGCCGCTACCTCGGCAACCACCCCGCCGGCGACGCCGAGGCGATCGAGCTGCTCGAGGCGCGGCGGCGCGAGGGCGCCGAGTACTTCGTGATCCCGGCGGCCGAGAGCTGGTGGCTGGACCACTACGCCGGCTTCGCCGTCCACCTGGCGAGCAGCTGCAGGGCCGAAGAGGCCCACGCTTCGTGCACGATCTACGCGCTGGCGCCGAGCGCGGCGAAGGTGGAGGTCGGCTCGTGACCGTCACCGCCGTGGGTAACGGCGCCGTCGCCTACGAGGAGCTCGCGCCCCGGATCACCTCTTTGGTCGAGGAGCTGACGCCGGTGGGCGCGATCGTCCTCGTCGTCAGCAAGGGCGACGAGAGCCTGGTCCGCTTCGAGGGCCGCAGCGGCTGGCACTTCCCGCGCGCCTCGACCGGGCAGTACGCCGGTCACCACCCGCTCGACGGAGCCTGGGCGGTCGAGCACCTCGAGTCGCTGCGGAGCGCCGGCGGCGCCTACCTGGTCCTGCCCTCGACCTACTACTGGTGGTTCGAGCACTACCCGGAGCTGGAGGCGCACCTGCGCGGCCGCTACGAGCGCCTGCCCGCCCCGGAGGAGGTCTGCCGGATCTACCGCCTGCTGGAGCTGCCGGCGGCGGCCCCGCGCGCCGTCCCGGACTTCTCCCGGCGCGACGAGCAGCGGCGCTGCCTGCCGGCGATGCGCTCCCTGCTCGGCAACCTGCTGCCCGACGAGGAGACGGTCCTCGTCCTCAGCGAAGGCGACGCCGACCTGCTCGCCCTCGAACGCGCCGCCTGGCACTTCCCCCACGACGCCGTCGGCCGCCACGTGCCGCTGGAAGCCGGCGACGGCACCCGCGCCGCCTCGCAGCTGCGGACGCTCCGCCAGGGCGGCGTCCGCTACCTGGTCGTCCCGGCGACGCTGCTCTGGACCCTCTCGCGGCGGCCGGCTCTCGCCGCCTACCTCGAGCGGGAGTGCCGCAGGCTGGCGCTGCGTCCCCGCGTCTGCGCCGTCTACGAGCTGAACGGTGGTCTCGCAACCTCAACCCGCAAATCGCTCCAGCCGAAGGAGGCTGCATGGAAGTGAGTCCGAAAAAGGTCCTCTACGTCTCCCACAACCACCCGGTGATCCGGCCGGGCGGCGCCGAGGCCTACGCCTTCGAGCTGCACGAGGCGATGCGCGACGAAAGCGACTGGGAGTCGCTGTTCCTCGCCCGCACCGGGCCGCCCTTCTCGACCTCCTCGCGCTACCACGAGGGGACGCTCCTGACCGGCGTCGACGACCGCGATCCCGGCCAGTACTTCTTCTACACCGAGCTCAACGACTTCGACTGGCTGCTCAACTCGACCCGCGAGAAGTCGACGATCACCACCCACTTCCGCGAGTTCCTGCTCGCCCAGCGGCCCGACGTCGTCCATTTCCAGCACACGCTCTTCATCGGCCTGGAGGCGATCCGCGAGGCGCGCAACACGCTGCCCGACGCAGCGATCGTCTACACGCTGCACGAGTTCCTGCCGATCTGCCACCGCCACGGCCAGCTGCTGCGGGCGACCGACGAAGAGCCCTGCCTGGAAGAGTCGCCGCGCCGCTGCCACGAGTGCTTCCCGGACGTCTCGCCGCAGGACTTCTTCATGCGCAAGCGCTTCATCCAGTCGCAGATGGAGTTCGTCGACCTCTTCATCGCGCCGAGCAAGCAGCTGCGCGACCGCTACGTCGACTGGGGCCTGCCGCCGGAGAAGATCATGGTCGAGGAGTACGGCCGGCTGCCGCTCTCCTACCAGCCGGGCAACCCGCGGCGGCGCAAGCGCAACCGCTTCGGCTTCTTCGGCCAGTTCAGCCATTACAAGGGGGTCAACGTCGTCCTCCAGGCGGCGAAGCTGCTGGCCGACGAGGACGTCGACGCGACGATCTACCTGCACGGCGCCAACCTCGAGATCCAGCCGCCGGAGTTCCAGGAGGAATTCAGCGAGCTCCTGGAGGCGAGCGGCGACAGCGTCGTCCTGATCGGCCGCTACGACCACGACCAGCTCGGCTCGCTGATGGAGAACGTCGACTGGGTGCTGGTCCCCTCGCGCTGGTGGGAGAACTCGCCGCTGGTGATCCAGGAGGCCTTCATGCACGGCCGGCCGGTGATCTGCTCCGACATCGGCGGCATGGCCGAGAAGGTCGCCGACGGCGTCGACGGCCTCCACTTCCGGGTCGGCGACCCCGAGGACCTGGCGCGGGTGATCACCCAGGCGGCCGGCTCGGCGCAGCTCTGGAAGACCCTGGCGGCCGGCATCGAGCCGGTCTACGCGATGCGGGCCCACGTCGAGAAGCTGGAGCGGGTATACGAGCAGTTGCTGAAAGGGGAAGCGGTGGAGGAAACGGTCGCGAGCGACGAGTTTGAGTTCGTGGTGGTCTCGTGAAGGCCGGCGTCGGCGCCGGCGCCGAACCGCTGGTCTCCGGTCCCTTCGGGGAAGGGAGCGGCGAGCGGGCGCGGTCGGAGACGCTGCTGAGCTGGCTCGCCACCGACGTGATGCTGGTGGCGGCCGACGTCGCCGCCGAGGCCGAGCCGGAGGTCGAGCTGACCGTCGCCGGCGAGCCGGTCGAGGTCGAGACCCGCTGGATCGCGCCGAACGCGGAGGGGAGCGAGGACGCCGACGTCACCCTGCTCACCGTCTGGGTCGGCAAGCCCGTCGTCGGCAAGACGGTCGAGCTCGTCCTGCGCAGCGGGAAGGAGGAGATCCGCCTCGGCCCGGGCATGGCCCTGGCGGTCGCCGTCGACCTGCGGACGACGATCCGCGAGAAGCTGGCGGGGCGCGAAGCGGAGGTGCGCGAGCAGATCCTCGACTTCCTCGCCGCGACGCCGGGCGAGCACGAGCGCACGCTCGACCCGCTCGGCCTCTCGAAGAGCCTCTTCGCCCTGCGCGAGGCGCTGCGCGACCCCTACCCGCAGGCGGAGCTGCGCCCCGAGGAGTCGCAGGGGCTCCACATCGGCGCGGTGGCGAAGGTCGACGAGCGCACCTTCTTCGTCCGCGGCTGGGCCCGGGACGACCAGGCGCCGGTCGTCCGCCTCGACGCGGTCTCCCCGGAGGGGGGCCGGGCGGCGATCCTGGAGCGGCTCTTCCGCGTTCCCCGCCCCGACCTCGAGGAGCTCTTCCGCGGGGCGCCGCGGCCGCAGCCGAAGCCGGGCTTCGTCTCCTTCTTCGAGCTGCCGGACCCGAGCCGGCTCGCCGAGGGGTGGGTCTTCGAGCTCGAAAACTCCGCCGGGGTCGGGATCGAGGCCGGCGGCCCCGCCGCGACGATCGACCCGCTCGCCGTGCGCGACACGATCCTCTCCGAGCTCGCCCGCGAGCGCCGCGTCGACACGCCGCTGATGGAGCAGCTGGTGCCGGCGGTGGTGCGCCTGCAGGAGGAGCTGGCCGCGCGGGTGGAGGTCGAAGAGGTCGACGAGTTCGGGGCGGTCCCGGCGCAGGCCGAGGTCTCCGTCGTGATCCCGCTCTACCGCCGCCTCGACCTGATCGAGCACCAGCTGGCGCAGTTCGCCAACGACCCGGCCATGGCCGAGGCCGAGCTGGTCTACGTGCTCGACTCGCCCGAGCTGGCCTCGGAGTACCTGCCGCGGGTGGCCGAGCTGCACGACCTCTACCGGTTGCCGTTCCGGCTCGCGACCCTCTCGCGCAACGGCGGCTTCGCCGTCGCCACCAACCACGGCGCCGCGCTGGCGCAGGGCCGGCTGCTGCTGCTGCTCAACTCCGACGTGCTCCCCGCCCGCCCGGGCTGGCTGCCGGAGCTGGTCGCCGCCTACGACGGCCTGCCCGAAGCGGGGGCGGTGGCGCCGAAGCTGCTCTTCGACGACGGCTCGATCCAGCACGCGGGGCTGACCTTCCGCCGCAACCCGGTCTCCGCCGGCTGGGAGCTGGCGCACCGCTTCAAGGGCCTGAACGGCAGCTTCGCCGGCGCCAACGCCCGCGAAGCGGTCCCCGGCCTGAGCGCCGCCTGCCTGCTGACCGAGGCCGAGCTCTTCGAAGGGCTCGGCGGCCTCTCGGCCGATTACGTGAAGGGGGGTTACGAGGACGCCGACCTCTGCATGCGCCTGCGGGAGCGGGAGCTCGAGGCCTGGTACGTGCCGGAGGTCGAGCTCTACCATCTCGAGGGCCGCTCCTACGTGCCCTCTTCCTCGGACATGAGCAACCGCTTCAACGCCTGGCTCTTCGACCAGCGCTGGGGCGAGCGGGCGGAGGAGATCGTCCGGGCCGGGGGAGGCGCCTGATGCCGGACCTGGCGGCAACCGCGGTCGTCAGCATCGACGAGGCCGAGGTCAACGAAGGCGAAAGCGACTACGTCCACGGCGCCAACCTCGACGGCCCGCGCAACGGGTTCGCCGGCGACTCCTACGGGCTGGTGATCGAGGGCTGGCTGCTGAGCAGGCGGCTCGCGGTCGAGCACGTCGAAGTCCTCTACGAGGAGCGGCCGATCGCCCGTGTCGGCCTCGACGTCGAGCGCCCGGACATCGCCGCCGGCTTCCCGGAGGTGGAGGGGGCGGAGCGCAGCGGCTACCGCGCCTCGGTGGGGGCGCTGAAGCTGCCGCCTAAGTTCGAGATCGTCCTGCGGGCGAAGCTCGAGGACGGGACCCGGCTGCCGCTGGCGCGGCTGCGGGGCCACCGGCGGCTGCTGCGGTTGCCGGATGGCGGCGACCTGATCCAGCCGCTGATGGTGAACACCGTCGGCCGCAGCGGCTCGACCCTGCTGGTGACCCAGCTCAGCTCCCACCCCGACGTCGTCGCCTTCTCTCCCTTCATCAAGGACGCCCGCATCTCCACCTACTGGGCCAACGTGCTGCAGGACCTGGCCGAGCCTTCGAGCTTCCTCTCCGCCTTCGACCCACCCGACCTCGAAGCGCGGCACTGGTGGCTCGACGGCGAAGCCGCCGAGCTCGGCGACCCCGAGGTCGAACACTGGCTCGGCAACGAGTCGATCGACCTGCTGGCGGCCAACTGCCGGGCGCAGATCGAGGCCTTCTACGCGCACCTCGCGGGCGCGGGGGGCGCCCGCTTCTTCGTCGAGAAGTACCTGCCCTACCAGGTGATCCCCGACCTGCTCGCCGAGCTCTACCCCGGCGCCCGCGAGGTGATCCTGGTCCGCGACTTCCGCGACATGCTCTGCTCGGTGATCGCCTTCAACCGCAAGCGCGGCTGGAGCGACTTCGGCTACACCGAGGGCGGCGACGACGCGGAGTACGTGCGCAACGTGATGCGCCCCTCGCTGGCGACGCTGGCCGAGCGCCTGCGGCACGAGGCGACGGCCCCCTACCTCGTCCGCTACGAGGACCTGGTGCTCGACCCCGAGCCGGCGCTGACGGGGCTCTTCGAGCACCTGGGCCTGGCCTGCGACCCCGAGCTGGTGAGCGAGACGGTGCAGCGGGCGCAGGAGAGCACCGCCTCGATGCACCACCACCGCACGACCTCCAACCCGGCCGCCTCGATCGGGCGCTGGCGCGAGGACCTAGCGGAGGAGACCGCCGCGGCCTGCGAGGAGGAGCTGGGCGATCTCCTGCTCGAATTCGGCTACGAGGCATAGCGACCGATCCTTCATGGAGGATGGAGCGCCGATGGCATCCGTAGAGATCAGCCGCGTCGAGCAGCGCGAGTCCGTTGCCGGCAGGCTGCTCGGCTGCCGGCTCGACGCGCCGAAGCCGGGGGCACAAAGTGAGACCTACGGGTTCGAGATCGTCGGCTGGGCGCTGGGCGAGTCGGCGCCGCTGGCGAAGATCGAGGTCCTGCAGGAGGGACGGGTGGTGGCCGAGGCCGAGCCCGGCGAGAAGCGCCCGGACATCGCCTCCGCCTTCGCGAACGTGGGACACGCGGAGGAGTCGGGGTTCCGGATCCCGGTCAGCGGCATCGACCTGCGCAAGGAGTTCGAGCTTTCGGTGGTCGTCCGCGGCGCCGACTTCCACGCCCAGATCGCCCAGCTGTGGGGGGAGCGGTCGGCCCTGCCCGCGGGGCCCGAGGACCTGATCCAGCCGCTGATGGTCAACACGATCGGCCGCAGCGGCTCCACCTGGCTGGTCTGGCTGCTCAGCTGCCTGTCGGAGGCGGTCGCCTTCAGCCCCTGGGCGCGGGACGCCCGCGTCGGCACCTACTGGACCAGCGTCCTGCAGGCGCTGTCGCGGCCGCAGAGCTACCTGGCCCAGCTGGTGCCGGGCCCGCTCGAGCAGCGCACCTGGTGGTTCGACCGCCCCGACCTGCGCTCCGGGATCGGCGGCGACCAGGAGCTGGAAGCCTGGCTGGGGAGCGAGGGGATCGAGTCGCTGGCGCAGTTCTGCCAGTCGCGGATCGACGCCTTCTACGGCCGCCTGGCCGAGGACGGGGTGCAGCCGCGCTTCTTCGTCGAGAAGTACCTGCCCTACCAGCTCACCCCCGACCTGCTGGCCGAGCTCTACCCCGGCGCCCGCGAGGTGATCCTGGTCCGCGACTTCCGCGACATGCTCTGCTCGGTGATCGCCTTCAACGAGAAGCGGGGGTACGAGGCGTTCGGGCGCGCCGAGGCGGCCGACGACGCCGAGTACGTGCAGACCACCGTCGCCAACTCGGCGCGGCGGCTGCTGCGGCGGCTGCGCGAACGGGGCGAGGCGGCGCACCTCGTCCGCTACGAGGACCTGATCGGGGAACCGGCGCCGACGGTCGCGGCGATGATGCGGTACCTCGGCCTCGAGGCGGGGGAGGAGGCGGTGGCGGCGGTGCTCGAGCGAGCCGAGGCGGAGTCGCTCGACGAACACCGCACCACGAGCAAGGCTTCGGAGTCGATCGGCCGCTGGAAGCGCGATCTCTCGCCCGAGCTCGCCCAGGTCTGCGCCGAGGTGCTCGACCCGGTGCTGACCGAGTTCGGGTACGAGCCGACGCTGGCGGCGGCGTCGTCGGGCTGACCGGGGGCAGCGTGGAGCGGGTGGCCGTCGGCGGCGCGCTGGCCCAGCGCCCGGGCTACGGCGGCCACGCCTGGGCCCTGCTCGGCTACCTGCTCGGCTTTCGCAAGCTCGGCCACGAGGTCCTCTTCCTCGACCGCCTCGACCCGGAGATGGCGCCGGCCCCGGGGCAGCGGGAGCGCTGCGTGCGCTGGCTGGCCGAGGTGATGGAGGGGGCGGGGCTGGAGGGCTCCTACTCGCTCTTCCTCGGCGACGAGACGGTCGGCCTTCCGCGCGAGGAGGCGCTGGCGCGGGTCAGGGACTCGGTCCTGCTGCTGAACGTGATGGGGTTCGTCGACGACCCCGACGTGCTCGCCGCCTCCCCCCGCAACGTCTTCCTCGACATCGACCCCGGCTTCGGCCAGATGTGGCGCGAGCTCGGCCTCCACGACCCCTTCGCCGGGCACGACGCCTACGTCACCGTCGGCGAGCGGATCGGCGAGCCGGACTGCCTGATTCCCACTTGCGCGATCGAGTGGGTGAGGACCCCGCACCCGATCGTGCTCGAGGAGTGGCCGGTGGTGCCGGGCGGGGAGAGGTTCACCAGCGTCGGCAGCTGGCGCGGCCCCTACGACCCGGTCGAATTCGAAGGCCGTCGCTTCGGGCTGCGCGCGCACGAGCTGCGCAAGCTCCTGCCGCTGCCGCGGCAGGTCGGGGCCGAGCTCGAGCTGGCGCTGGAGATCGACCCGGCCGACTCCGCCGACCTCGAGGCGCTGCGGGAGAACGGCTGGAACCTGGTCGACCCGGCCGCCGTCGCCGCCGACCCGCAGAGCTACCGCCGCTACGTCCAGGGCTCGCTGGCGGAGCTGATGGTGGCGAAGGGGATCTACGTCGAGACCCACAGCGGCTGGTTCAGCGAGCGCAGCCTCGCCTACCTGGCCAGCGGCAAGCCGGTGCTGGCGCAGGACACCGGCTTCGGCGAGCGCTACCCGACGGGAGAGGGGCTGCTTGCCTTCAACGACCTCGAGGAGGCGCGGGCCGGGGTGGAGGCGATCTGCGCCGAGCCCGAGCGGCACGCCCGCGCCGCCCACGAGATCGCTGCCGAGTACTTCGAGTCCGGCAAGGTGCTGAGCCGGCTGCTGGAGGAGGTGGCCGGATGAGGCGGCTCAACTGGGGCTGCGGCGACCACGTCGCCCCGGGCTGGATCAACTCCGACGTCAAGCCCGGGGGCCACGTCGATCTCGTCGCCGACGTCCGCGAGGGCCTGCCGCTGGAGAGCGGCAGCATCGACTACGCGGTCAGCATCCACGCCCTGCCCGAGTTCGCCTACCCGGAGCTGGTGCCGGTGCTGGAAGAGCTGCGCCGGGTGCTGGCGCCGGGCGGGACCCTGCGACTGGCGCTGCCGGACCTGAACCGCGGGATCGAGGCCTACCTGGCGGGAAACGAGGACTACTTCAAGGTCGGGCCCGAGGAGGTGCGCAGCCTCGGCGGCCGCTTCGTCGTGCAGATGCTCTGGTACGGGTACTCGCGCTCGCTCTTCACCGTCGACTTCGCCCTCGAGCTGCTGGAGAAGGCCGGCTTCGTCGACGTCCGCGAGTGTGCCTTCGGCGTCACCGCCAGCGGCATCCCCGAGATCGTCGAGCTCGACAACCGCGAGGACGAGAGCCTCTTCGTCGAGGGCCGGGCGCCGCGCCGGCCGGTCCGCGCCCGGCGGCGGCGAAAGTCCTGGAAAGACGCGGGTTCTGGATACAATCGCGCGATGGCGCGACGGGAGAGCATCCGGGTGGTCGACGTCTCCTTGGCGCAACCCGACAACGGGCTGCGCAAAGCTCACCTCGACGCTCCGGCGGCGGGGGAAGAGCTCGACTCCAACGCACTGAAGATCGTCGGCTGGGCGGTCGGCAGGGAGACGCCGGTCGAGTCGGTCGAGGTGCTCGCCGCGGGCGAGGTGGTGGCGACGACGCCGGTCGCGATCGAGCGCCCCGGCGTCGCGAGCGCCTACCCCGACACCCCGGGCGCGGAGAAGGCCGGCTTCCGCCTCGTCGTCCAGGGAACCGGCGAAGGCCGGCACGAGCTGGCGGTGCGGGGGCGCGTCGACGGGGAGCAGGCGCCGATCGCTTCGATCGTGCTGGAGATCAGGCGGCGCGGCCTGCTCAGCCGCCTGTTCGGCGATCGTTGAGCGCCCGCCCGCTTGAAATCGTCGCGATCGAAGAGCGGCCGGTGCCACCGGGCGTCAGGGGCTGGCGGATCGACCATCCCGAGGCCGGGGCCGCGGTCGAGCCCTTCGACCTGCGGCTGGCCGGCTGGGTGGTCCCCGAGCGCTCGCCGGTCGCCGCCGTCGACCTCGTCCTCGACGAGCGCCTGGTCGGCCGGGCGGAGGTGGGAGTGGAGCGCCCCGGGGTCGCCGGCATGTTCGACGGCGGGCTCGCCGCCCGTTCCGGCTTCCGGGTCGGCGGCAACCTCGCAGCGCTGCAGGGAGGCGGCGAGCTGGGGCTGGTCCTGCGCGCGGTGCTCGCCGACGGCCGCCGCGTCGAGATCGGCACGGTGCGGCTGCGGCGGCGCGAGCTCGGCGAGGACGAGGTCGAGACGCCGCTGGTCTCGGTGGTGATCCCCTGCTGGAACCAGGCGGGTTACCTCGGCGAAGCGATCGAGAGCGTCCTCGCCCAGAGCTACCCCGAGCTGGAGCTGATCGTCGTCGACGACGGCTCCGACGACAACAGCTACGAGGTCGCCGCCCGCTATCCGGGGGTGCGGCGGCTGCGGCAGCCGAACAGCGGGGTCGCGGCCGCCCGCAACCGCGGCCTTGGCGAGTCGGAGGGCGCCTACGTCGTCTTCCTCGACGCCGACGACCGGCTGCTGCCGAACGCCCTCGCGGCCGGGATGCGCGAGCTCCTCGCCGCGCCCGAAGCCGCCTTCGCCGCCGGCAGGCCGCGCGACATCGGCCGCACCGGCGAGGTGATCCGCGAAGCCGCGCAACCGCTGGTCAGCCGCGACCACTACCTGAAGCTGCTCGAGGAATGCTTCATCTGGTCGGGCTCCTCGCTCGTCTACCGGCGCCCGCCGCTGGAGGCGGTCGGGGCCTTCAACGAAGACCGGGTCGCCGCCGACGACTACGAGCTCTACCTGAAGCTGGCGCGCGACTACCCGGTGATCTGCCACGAGGAGGTCGTCACCGAGTACCGGCGCCACGGCTCCAACACCACCCGCAACGCCGCGCTCGTCCTCAGCTCCCAGATCCAGGTGCTGAACGGGCAGCGCCGCCGCCTGCGCAGCGCCGAGGAGAGGGCGGCGCGGCGGCTCGGGATCCGCAACACCCGCGCCAAGCAGGGGGAGGCGCTGGTCGAGCGCGTCGCCAACGCCTGGGGCAGGCGCGAATGGGGGGTGGTGCTGCGCAACCTGCGCACCCTCGCCCGCTGGGACCCGGGCGCCTTCCTGCGCTTCCGCCGCCGCGGCATCGGCCAGCCCGGCGGCCGCTTCGAACACCTGGTGAAGGGCCTGGGGTCGTGACCGAATCTTCCAAGCCTCTGGTCAGCGTCGCCATGCGCACCTTCGAACACCGCCCGTTCGTCGCCCAGGCGATCGAGAGCGCCCTCCTCCAGGACGCTCCCTTCGAGTTCGAGCTGGTGATCGGCGAGGACTGCTCCTCGGACGGCACCCGCGAGATCGTCGAACGCTACGCGGAGCGCTTTCCCGAGCGGGTGCGGGCGGTGCTGCCGGCGGAGAACGTGGGCCATGGCGAGATCCTGCGCCGGGTCCTCGACTCGGTCCGCGGCCGCTTCGTCGCCTACCTCGACGGCGACGACTACTGGACCTCGGCGGCGAAGCTGCGCCGCCAGGTCGCCTACCTCGAATCGCACGAGGACTGCGCCAGCTGCTTTCACGACGCCAGCCTCGTCTACGACGCCGCCGGCGCTCCCTCGGGGGCGACGACGCCGGCCCTGGCCGAGATGAGCTTCGCCCTCGAGGACATCCTCACCGAGTGCTTCATCCCCTCGCCGTCGATGGTCTTCCGCCAAGAGATCGTCGCCGAGCTGCCCGCCTGGGCCTTCGAGTCGGCCTGGATCGACTGGCTGATCCACATCCGCTGTGCCGAGCGAGGGCCGATCGGCTACATCCCCGAGCCGCTGGCCGCCTATCGGGTCCACGAGGGCGGGATGTTCTCGGCGCTGGACCGGATCAGCCAGATCGAAGAGGACCTGCGCTTCTACGAGCAGCTGCGGCCGGAGCTCCCCTCGCAGTCGGAGCTGATCGATCGCTGCGTCCAGCTCCGCGGCGCCCAGATGGCGGTCGAGCGGCTGGGGGTCCCGTTCCGGGCCTGCGTCGTCCTCGCCGACCCGCGGCGGGAGATGAAGCCCTACTTCAATGGCCGCCACGCCCGCAACCTGCCGCGCCGCGACGGGCGCGAGGTGACCGAGCTGGAGACGATCCGCCGCTTCGCCTCCGACCTGGCCCCGGCGCGCCCCGACTACGCCGACGGCACCGAGTCCAGCGGGGAGGGCGGCTGCTTCCTCGTCGTCCCGGCCGGCGCCCGCGAGTGGCTGCGCACCAGGGAGGGGTTGTGCGAGTACCTCGAAGGCGAGGGCAGCAAGGCCTGGGAGGACGATTCGGCGACCGTCTTCGAGCTGCCGCTGCACGCCGACGGCGGGCGGGTGGCGACGCGGCCGACGCGGCGGGTGGAGATCCTCCGCGAGGAGAGGATGCCGGAGGAGCTGGTCGGGGCAAACCTCGAGGCCCCGGCCGAGGGCGCCGCCCTGCCGGCGCACGCGGTGACGACGATCGGCTGGGCGCTGGGACGCGAGGAGCCGGTCGAAGCGGTCGAGCTGTGGGTCGCGGGCGAGCGGGTGTGGCGCGCCCCCGTCGACCTGCCCCGCCCCGACATCGAGCGCGGCTTCCCCGACCGGGACGTCGGCACGCCGGGCTTTCGCACCACCGTCAACGCCCAGCAGCTCCCGCCCGGCGCCTGCGCCGAGGTCGTCGCGGTGCTGCCGGGAGAGCGGCGGGCGCGCTTCGCCGAGATGCGCTTCGAAGACGGGTCCGGCGGCTGAGGGAGGATCAGGAGATGGGCGCGCTGATTGAAATCCTCGACGTCTCGGTCTCGCGGCCGCCGGAGCTGCACGGGGCCTTCATCGACGAGCCGAAGCCGGGGTCGGTGCTCGACGCCAACGCGGTCGACATGCTCGGCTGGGCGCTGGGGGAGGAGACCCGGGTGGTGGCGGTCGAGTTCCTGATGGACGGGAAGGCGTTTTGGCGCGCCGCGGTGCGAGCCGAACGCGCCGACCTCGCCGAGGCCTTCCCCGACTATCCCGACGCCGCCCGGGCGGGCTTCCGCACGACCCTCAACCTGGTCGGGACGCCGCAGGAGTTCGAAGTCGAGCTCTCGGCGGTGCTGAAAGGGCAGCGCCGGGTGCCGTTCGGGATGGTCAGCGGCCGCCACGCCTGGCGCCGCGACCCGGCCGAGGAGTTCGCCGAGCTGGTCTCGGTCGTGATCCCGTGCTTCGGGCAGTCGCACTTCCTCAGCGAGGCGATCGAGAGCGTCCTCGCCCAGACCTATCCCCATCTCGAGGTCCTCGTCGTCGACGACTCCTCGCCGGACAACGCCTCCGAGGTCGCCGCTCGCTACCCCGGCGTGCGCTGCCTGCGCTGCGACAACCGGGGGATGGCGGGGGCCCGGAACCTCGGCATCCGCAGCACCAGCGGCGACCTCCTCGTCTTCCTCGACTCCGACGACCGGCTGCTGCCGACCGCGATCGAGACCGGCGTGAACCTGCTCCGCGAACACCCCGAGGCGGCCGCGGCGAGCGGCAGGTTCCGGCGGATCGCCCAGGACGGGACGCCGATCGAGACTTTCGAGCAGCCGATCGTGCGGCGCGGGCATTACCCGCGGCAGCTGACCGAAAACTGGGCGGGCTTCCCGCCCCGCACGATCTACCGGCGCGCCGTCTTCGAGCACGTCAAGTGCTTCGATCCGGAGTTGGAAGAGACCGCGGACTTCGGCCTCAACCTGGAAATCATCCGCCAGTTCCCGGTCTGGAGTCACGGCGAGCTGGTCGCCGAGCACCGCACCCACGGCGGTAACTCCAGCGGCGACGCGGCGCGGATGCTGGCGCAGAGCCTGGCTGCGCTGCGGCGGCAGCGCCGCTACACGCGCGAGACCCCGGAGCTGCGGGCGGCCTACAAGAAAGCCCGCAGGTTCTGGAAGGACTACTACGGCGAGCTGCTGGTGGCCCAGATCGGCCAGTCGCTGCGCGACGGGAAACGGGGGAGGGCGCTGCACGAAACCGCCATCCTCGCCCGCTACAACCCCCGCCGCTTGACCCGGGTTCCCGGGGCGCGGCGGCGCCCGCTGCCCTCCTAGGCCGAGATGCCGACCGCGCTCGTAGCCGGGGCCCTCGCAAACAAGCCGAACAGCGGCGGCGAGGCCTGGGTGCGCATGTCCTGGGTCCTGGGGCTGCGGCGGCTGGGCTGGGACGTCTGGTTCGTCGAGCGCCTGCCTTCGGGCGATCCGGAGGGACGGCGGTACTTCGAGCAAGTGGTCGGCGAATTCGGGTTGGCGGAGCGCTCGGCGCTGCTCGGCGAAGGAGGCGAGCCGCTGTTCGGCCCCGGCGAAGCCGAGCTGGCCGAGGCGGCGGGCGAGGCCGAGGTGCTGTTCGACGTCAGCGGCCACCTCGGGCAGGGGCCGATCCTGGCGGGGCCGCGCAGGCGCGTCTACGTCGACCTCGACCCCGGATTCACCCAGGCCTGGCACGCCGACCCTGGGGTCGACTTCAGCGTCGCCGGCTACGACAGCTACCTGACCGTGGGCCAGAACATCGGCAAGCCCGGCTGCCCGGTCCCGACCGGCGGGATCGAGTGGGTGCCGACGCTGCCGCCGGTGCTGCTGGAGGAGTGGGAGCCGGCCCCACAACCGTCGGGACCCCTGCGGTTCACCACCGTCGCGACCTGGCGCAGCCCCTACGGCGGCCTCGAGATCGGCGGCTTGAGGATGGGCCTGAAGCACCATCAGTTCCGCCGCTTCGCCGAGCTGCCCGAACGGGTGGAGGGGGCGGAGTTCGAGCTCGCGCTCGACATCCACCCCGGCGACGCGGCCGACCTCGAGCTGCTGCGCGGGCACGGCTGGAAGGTCGTCGACCCGCGGGCGGCGGCGGGCACGCCGGGGGCGTTCCGCGACTACGTGCGCGGCTCCGGCGCCGAGTTCTCGGTCGCCCAGGGCGTCTACGTCGAAGCGCTGACGGGCTGGTTCAGCGACCGCACCGCCGCCTATTTGGCAAGCGGCCGCCCGGTGCTGATCCAGGACACGGGGTGGCGGGCGAGTTTGTCAACCGATGTTTTGCAAACTCGCCCAGGGGCGGTCTCGTTTGACGACATCGAGGAGGCGGTTGCCGGCGCCGAGGCGATCGCCGGCGATTGGGAGGAGCGCTCGCGCGCCGCCCGCGAGTTCGCCGAGCGGCACCTCGACTCCGACCGGGTCCTCGGCCGGGTGCTGGAGATCGTCCTGGCGCTGCTGCTCGTGCTGGCGCTGCCGCTGCTCGTCGGCACGGCGGGGGCACGTGCGGAACCGAGCATCCGCGTCGTCGGCCGGCCGCAGAGCGTCTTCGACTGGGGCAGCTCGGCCTGCGAGACGATGAACTACCCGGACCTGCCGGCGCGCGCCTTTCGCGACTACGAAGGCGGGGTGCAGCTGCTGATCTCCCACTTCGACGACTTCCGCATGGTCGGTTCCTCGCTCGACCAGCTTGCGATCGACTGCCAGCCGGTGATGCTCTCCCACGAGAGCCCGGCGCCGGGGCGCTTCCGGGACCGCGAGTGGATCGCCTCGGTCTTCACCCGCGACGGCAGGAACGTCTGGGCGCTGGTCCACGACGAGTACCAGGGCAACCGCCACCGCGGCCGCTGCCCCAGCCACCGCTACTACCGCTGCTGGTACAACGCGATCACCCTGGCCCACTCGACCGACGGCGGCCGCACCTACGCGGAGGCGCCGCCGCCGCGCAACCTCGTCGCCTCCGCGCCCTATCGCTACCGCCCCGACCGCGGCCCGGCCGGCGTCTTCACCCCGAGCAACGTCGTCGAAGGCCCCGACGGCGCCGAGTACGCCCTGGTGCGGATCCGCGAACCCGGCGGCCGGCGTGGGACCTGCCTCCTGCGGACCCGGCACGTCGGCCGCCCACGCAGCTGGCGCGCCTGGAACGGCCTCGGCTTCGGCGGCCGCTTCAGCGACCCCTACCGGGCGCGGCAGCGCCGCCGCATCCCCTGCACGCCGGTGGGGAAGGGGGCGATCGCCGAGATGGACGAAAGCCTCACCTACAACACCGCCCTCGGCCGCTACCTGCTGGTCGGCCTGGCGCCGCCGGGGGCGGAAAGCGTCGGGCCGAAGCTGCGGGGGATCTACTTCTCGACCTCGCCGGACCTCGTCCACTGGAGCGAGCGCAAGCTGATCACCCGCGCCGTGACGACTCACAACTACCGCTGCGGCGGCCCCTCGCCGCTCTCCTACCCCTCGCTGATCGACCCCGAAAGCGGTTCGCCCACCTTCGCCACCACCGGGGCTCAGCCCTACCTCTACTACACCCAGTTTCGCTACCGCAACTGCGAGCAGACGGCCGAACGCGACCTGATGCGGGTGCCGCTGGAGGTCTCTCCGTGAGCGCAGAGCGCCTGCGGATCCTCTTCAGCGGCATGGTCGCCGGAGATCCCCATCAAGGGGGCGCCAGCTGGGCGGTGCTGCAGTACGTCGCCGGGCTCTCCGAGCTCGGGCACGACGTGGTCTTGGTCGAGCCGGTCGGGGCGGAGGCGCTCGATCCGGACGGGGAGGTGGGGCGCTACTTCCGCACGCTGCCGTTCCTCGAGGCGCGGGCGGCGTTGCTGGAGCGCGGCGGGGAGAGGACCCTCGGGCTCCCTTACCCGCAGCTGGTCGAGTTCGCCCGCGGCGCCGACCTGCTGCTGAACGTCTCCGGGATGCTGCGCGACGAGCGGCTGCTGGAGGCGGTGCCGGTGCGGGCCTTCCTCGACCTCGACCCCGGCTTCAACCAGGTCTGGCAGGCCACCGGGACCGAGATGGGATTCGACCGCCACACCCACTGCGTCACCGTCGGCGTCCGCATCGGCGCCGAGGATTGCCCGATCCCGACCCTTGGCCGCACCTGGATCCCGACCCTGCCGCCGGTGGCGCTCGCGCACTGGCTCGTTGCGGGCGGGCCGCCGCGGCGCGAGGCCTTCACCAGCGTCGGCCACTGGCGCAGCTACGGCTCGATCGAGCACGGCGGCGTCCATTACGGGCAGCGCGCGCACTCGCTGCGGCGCCTGTTCGAGCTGCCACGGCGCTCGGGCGCCCGCTTCGAGTTGGCGCTGGGGATCCACCCCGACGAGGTCGGTGATCTGCGGGCTCTGCATGAGAACGGCTGGGCTCTGGTCGATCCCTACGAGGTGGCCGGCACCCCGGAGGACTACGCGGCTTTCGTCCGCGAATCGAAGGCCGAGCTCGGCGTCGCCAAGAGCGGTTACGCCGACTCGCGCAGCGGCTGGTTCAGCGATCGCAGCGCCTGCTACCTGGCAAGCGGCCGGCCCGTGGTCGCGCAGGACACCGGCTTCGGCGAAGCGCTGCCGGTGGGGGAGGGGCTGCTCGCCTTCGGCACCATCGAGGAGGCGGCGGCCGCGGTTGCCGCGGTCGAGGGCGATTACGAGCGCCACGCCCGCGCCGCCCGCGAGCTCGCCGAGGAGCACCTCGACTCCCGCAAGGTGCTGTCGCGCCTGCTGGAGCGGCTGGCCGTCCCCGAGCCGAGCGAGGCGAGCCGGTGAGCGAGCCGATCCCCTTCAACCGGCCGTTCGTCTCCGGCAACGAGCTCGCCTACGTCGAGCAGGCGATCGCCGCGCGCGACCTTGCCGGCGGCGGCGAGTTCACGCGGCGCTGCGAGGAGCGACTGCGGGAGATGACCGGGTCGCCGCTGGCGCTGCTCTCGCACTCGGCGACCGGGGCGCTGGAGGCGGCGGCGATGCTGGCCGGGCTGGGGCCGGGGGACGAGGCAGTCATGCCCTCCTTCGGCTACCCGACGATGGCGACGGCGGTGGTGCGGCAGGGGGCGACGCCGGTCTTCGTCGACATCGACCCGGTGACGCTGAACGTCGACCCCGAGCGGGTCGCCGCGGCGGTGGGCGAGCGGACGCGGGCGATCATGGCCGTCCATTACGGCGGCGTCGCCTGCGACATGGAGCGGCTTGGCGGGATCGCCGTCGAGCACGGGCTGAACCTGATCGAGGACGCCGCCCACTGCCTGCTGGCCGAGCAGGACGGCCGCGCGCTCGGCTCGATCGGCGACCTCGGCGCGATCAGCTTCCACGCGACCAAGAACGTCACCTGCGGCGAGGGCGGCGCCCTCCTGGTCAACGACCCGGCGCTGGCAGCGCGGGCGCGGGTGATCTGGGACAAGGGCACGAACCGCTCCCAGTTCCTGCGCGGCGAGGTCGACCGCTACACCTGGGTCGACGTCGGCTCCTCCTTCGCCGCCAGCGACGTCACCGCCGCCTTTCTCCTCGCCCAGCTGGAGGCGGCGGCGGTGGTGACGGCGCGGCGGCGGGCGATCTGGGACCGCTACCACGAGGCCTTCGAGGGGCTGGAGCGGGAGGGGCTCGTGCGGCGGCCGCCGGCCCCCGCCGGCAGCCTCCACAACGGCCACGTCTATTACCTGGTGCTGCCGAGCGCGCAGGCGCGCGGCGCCTTCATCGAGCGCATGAGCGAGCAGCGGATCGCCACGGTCTTCCACTTCGTCCCGCTCCACAGCGCCCCGGCGGGCGAGCGCTTCAGGCGCGTCGCCGGCTCCCTTGCCAACACCGAAGACCTGAGCTCCCGGCTCGTCCGCCTGCCCCTTTTCTTCGACCTCGACGACGCCGCGGTCGAGCGGGTGATCGAGGCGACGCGGGCGGCGGTCGCCGAGCTGTCGCAGTGAGGGCGGCCCCCTCCGATTCCGAGCTGCGGGTGGCGCTGGAGCGGGCGCTCGCGGGCGTCGGCCTCGAGCTCTCCGGCGCGGTCGAGCGCCGCCCGTCCCCCTACCGCACGAGCTTCCCGATCGAGGAGCTGCGGGTGGAGCTCGAGGGGAGAGGCCCGGTGCGGCTGGGCTTCAAGCGGCTCGACCGGGAGGAGCTCGACCCCGAGGCGCAGCTGGCGAAGCCGCGGTTCCTCCACGACCCCGAGCGCGAGCCGGCGATCTACCGGGCGCTGCTGCCGCAGGCGCTGCCGGGCCCGCCCGAGTTCTTCGGCGCCGTCGTCGAAGAAGGCCGCCACTGGCTCTTCTTCGAGTGGGTCGAGGGCCGTGAGCTCTTCCAGGTGGGGGAGCGGGAGCTCTGGGAGGAGGCGGCGCGCTGGCTCGCCCGCTTCCACGTCGCGATGGCGCCTGGGCTCGACCGCCATCGCCGGGAGGGGCGGCTGATCGAGCACGACGCCGCCTTCTACCGCGGCTGGATCGAGCGGGCGGAGGAGTTCGCCCGCGAACGCGACGACGGCTCCGCTCCCACCGTCGCCCGCCTGCGCGAGCGCCACGACCAGGTGGTCGAGGCGCTGCTGGCGCTGCCCCGAACCGTCCTCCACGGCGAGTTCTACGCTTCCAACGTGCTCGTCGCCCCCCCGAAAAGCAAAAAAAAAAAAAACAAGAGGGGGGAGTATTTTTTTTATTTTTGGGGGGTGGGGGGGGGGGGGGGCCGC
>JBQCIB010000025.1:0-103832 GCA_051954115.1 Solirubrobacterales bacterium
CTGACGAGCAGCCTGCGGCTGTTCGGGCAGGTGCGGGCGTTACCGTGGATCCTCATCCGGTGTCCTCCTTGATCTGGGTGGTCAGCACCCCCAGCCTTCAAGGAGGCCCGGATGAACAACGTGGTCAGGAACTACAGCTAGATCCACCCTCTTCTGTTCCTTTTAGTCACCTTAGGCCATAAAGAACAGAGGAGAGAGGGCGTTGGGAGCAACTTGTTCCTTTTGGGTGCTCTACGACCAAAAGGAACAGAAGAAGTGGGGGTGAATCAGCCGTCTCGGTCGGACTCGACAGGCGGCAGCAGACCGTAGATCGGGTCGAACTCTCCTGCTTTGGCAGTGACCAATCCCTGGATTTCGCCTTCGGCGCTCACCACGAGTACATAACGCATACGCCTGGACCCGTTTACCAAGGACACGATCCAAGGCTCGAGGCCGGTGTAGCTCGTCTCAGAGGGCGGCCTTCCACCCAACACCGATGGCTCCTGAACAAACTCGACGTCGAGCACCTCCGTCTCATCAGTCGCCTCAAAGACGTGCTCCATTGCAAGCAAAGCGGCGAGGCCCCGTGAGACAAGGACGCGATGGTCGCTCTCTTTTGCCCGTTTGATCTTGTCACGAATACGCCTGATCCCACTGCGCAGTGCCTCCGATACTCCGAGCCCTGCCACTTGGAGGCCGAGCCATTCGATCACTGGAATCCAACCGGCTGCTCCCCTTCCCTTGACCCCGTCCATGGCCTCGACGGCACCAAGATCGCTATCGCTCTCGAGCCACCCCGGACCGAGGTCGGTGGCTATCGCGTCCTTGGCCACCCCGGACCGCGTTTCAGACTCCTCCCTCCATCGCCCTCCGAACTGAATCGCCAAAGCAGGACGCATTGCGAACCGTGACCCTTGAGCTTCAAGGTCCAAGGCGGTAATCCCTAGCTTTTGTCGTTGCCGCGTTGCCTTAGGAAGCGTTGGAAGTCGCGGGCGAGGGTGTCGGCGTTGGGGAGCTCGCCTTCGCCGTCGAGGAGGTCGGCCTGTTCGGCCTCGATCCGCTGGACCAGCTCCTCGATCTCCGGGTTGGCGGCGATGGCGCGGTCGATCTGCTCCTCGTAGTCGGCCGTTTCCTCCTCCAGCTCGGAGGCCTCGACGGCGATCCCGGTCAGGCCCTCGAGCCGGCGCAGCAGCGCCAGGGCCGCTTTCGGGTTGGGGACCGCGGCGACGTAGTGCGGCACCGCTGCCCAGAGGGAGGCCGAGTCGAGGCCGCTCTGGCGGCAGAGGTCGTGGACGACGCCGACGATCCCGGTCGGGCCCTCGTAGCTGGAACGCTCCAGGTCCAGTTCCTCGACCAGGTCCTCGCTGGAGGCGAGGCCGGTGATCGGCACCGGCAGCGTGTGGGAGACCTCGGCGATGAGGGCGCCGAGGGTGATGATCATCTCCACCCCGAGCGCGTCGGCGGCAGTCGCGATCGTCTCCGAGAAGGTGCGCCAGCGCAGGTTCGGCTCGGTCCCGTCGAGGAGGACCAGGTCGCGGTCGGCGCCCGGCACCTCGACCGCAATCAGGTTGTTTTCCGGCCACTCGATGCGCCGGGTCTGGCCTTCGTCAAGCGTGATCGTCGGCCGCGTCGACTGGAAGTCGAAGAACTCCTCGGGATCGAGGTGGGCGATCAGCTGGCCGTCCAGAGAGTTGCCGACCGCGGCCAGCGCGGTCGAGGCAGCGGCGGCGGCGTCGTTCCAGCCACGAAAGGCGCAGACCATCACCGGCGAGCGCAGGTGCGGCAGGTCCCCGTTCCAGGTCAATGCATCCACGCTTTTGAGCGTAGACCATGCCTCCCGCTCTCTCTTTAAGAAGCCGGACGGGGGATCTAGGGAGCGGAGCGGGCGCGGCGGACCAGCTGCGCTGCCATGAAGAGGGCGAGCGCGGCGAAGGCGAGCTGCAGGGCGCGTTCGGAGACGTGGTTGGCGAGGCCGACGCCGACGAGGACGCCGACGGGCGAGAGGGCGCCGATGATCAGCGCCTCGCGAAGGCGGACGTTGCCGTAGCCGTTCTGCCGGTAGGCGCCGACGATCGCGACGACGACGATCATCAGCAGCGAGGTCGACTCGGCCTCGACCTGGCTGAGATCGAGGAAGACGGTCAGCGCCGGGACGAAGAGGATGCCGCCGCCGACGCCGACGAGGCCGCCGGTCATCCCTCCGGCGAGGCAGATCAGGGCCGCCAGCAGCTCGTTCACGAGCACTCCGTCACGAGGACAGTCACGACAAGATCAGCTCCACCGCGATCGCGACCAGCAGCAGGGCGAAGAGGTAGGAGACGGCGCGCTGGGGGATGCGCTGCTGGATCGCGGTGCCGAGGAGGACGCCGAGGACGGCAGGGATCGCCAGCAACAGGCCGGTGGCGACGTGGACGTTGCCGTAGAAGCCACCTTGGGCGATGGCGCCGAGCGCACCGATGATGACGATCGCGGCGAGGCTGGTGCCGGTGGCGAGGCGCTCCCCGTAGGCGAACCAGAAGATCAGCAGCGGCACGATGATCGTCCCGCCCCCGACCCCGAACAGGCCGCTGAAGATGCCGGCGAGGGTGCCGATCGCCGCCAGCTTCCAGATCGCGTGGTCCGGGGTCGCGCCGGCGGGCATCTCGCGATACTAGAGGCGTGCCCCCCGACCGCGAGACGCCGAAGCGTGCCAGCGGGCATGGCGAGTGGGCGCAGGCCCTGGCGCCGCTCCGTGACGAGCCGGGCCGGTCGGCGATCCTCACCGACGTCGACGGAACCCTGGCACCGATCGTCGAACGGGCCGAGGAAGCGGCGGTGCCGGCGGCGGCGCGCGAAGTGCTGGCGGCGCTGAGCGAGCGCTACGCGCTGGTCGGCTGCATCTCCGGCCGGCAGGCGCAGGAGGCGCGGCGGCTGGTCGGTCTCGACTCCCTCGCCTACGCGGGCAACCACGGCCTCGAACTGCTGATGCCGGGGGACGAGGTGCCCCAGCCCGACCCCTCGGTGGCGGGGCGCGAGCGCGAAGCCGCGGACTTCCTCGCCGGGATCGAGGGAGGGCGGTTGGAGGCGGCGGGGCTGCGGCTGGAGGACAAGGGGCCGATCCAGGCGCTGCACTGGCGCGGCAGCGCCGACGAGGCGGCGGCGGAGAGCCGCGCGCACGAGATCGCGATCGAGGCGGGCAAGGCGGGCTTGGAACCGCGCTGGGGGCGCAAGGTGCTGGAGCTGCGGCCGCTCGGCGGCGGCGGCAAGGACGGGGCCGTCGCTTCGCTACTCGCCGACGAGGGTCTCGACCGCGCCGCCTACGCCGGCGACGACCGCACCGACCTCGACGCCTTCCGCCGGCTGCGCGAGTTGAGCGAGGAGGGACGGCTCAGCGCGGCGGTCTGCGTCGGCGTCCTCTCCCCGGAGGGACCGGCCGAGCTGGCCGAAGAGTGCGACCTGACGGTCAAGGGGCTCGAGGGCTGGCTGGAGATGCTGCGATGGCTGGCCGAGTGACCGTCGTGCCCACCTCGAACTGCATCAAATTCTGGTCCTATAACAACCAAAATCTGATGCAGTTCGTGCTCCTCTAGCGATGCCCTACACCGACCTGCTCCGCGCCAGCGTCTTCATCACCGCCGCCGAGGCGACCGCGCTCGGGGCGATCACCGCGGTTGCCGCGAACCGCGACGGCGAAGCCTGGATCGTGGTCGTTGCCGCCGCCTGGTGGCTGATCTCGCTCGCGATCGGCTTCTACCTCAGCCGACCCCAGCGCGCCGCCGACGACGTCCGCGAGGCGCTCGCCCGCGCCCGCACCGCCACCTCCCTGCCGGAGCAGAGCCCGGCCCGGATCGCCTTCACCCGCCTCTGGCCGATCTTCTTCACTGCGATCGCCGCTGGCGTTCTCGGCATCTTCTTCCCCGGCGTCACCGCCGTCGGCGCCGGCTACGCCCTGATCGCCTCCCTCGCCTGGCACACCCGCGAGGCCGCCGTCCTCGGCGTCGAGCAGCGCGATGGCATCAAGTTCTACGTCGTCCCGTCCAACGCCCTGCGCCCGATCGAGCTGGTGCGGGCGCCGGGGTTACGCAGCGACAGCCTCGTGACTTGAGAGTGCGCCGGTCATTTGCGCCGCTATGCGAAACAAAAGACCGGAACACTCCCTCAGACCTTCAGCAGCTTCTTGAAGTCGGCCCAGCGGCGGGTGTTGGCGATGTCGTCGGGGGTGAGCCAGGCGCGGCGGGCGGTGGCGACGGCGTAGGCCATGTTGTCGAGGGTGTCGACGCCATGGGCGTCGGTGTTGAGGACGATCTTGACGCCGGCTTCTGCGGCGAGGCGGGCGTGGAGGTCGGAGAGGTCGCGGCGGTTGGGGTTGCCGTTGATCTCGATCATCGTGCCGGTGCGGGCGGCGGCCTCGGCGACGGCCTCGACGTCGATCCCGTAGGGCTCGCGGCGGCCGATCAGGCGGCCGGTGAGGTGGCCGATGCAGTCGACGTTCGGGTTTTCGATCGCGGTGACGACGCGCTCGGTCATGTGGTCCTTGGAGACCGAGAAGGAGGTATGGACGGAGGCGACGACCCAGTCGAGGGCGGCGACGAGGTCATCCGGGTAGTCGAGCGAGCCGTCGAGGCCGATGTTGATCTCCGAGCCGGCCAGCAGGCGGAAGCCGCGCTTGCCCTTGTTGTAGGCGCGGATCTCCTCGATCCGCTCCCACAGCCGCTCGGCCGTGACGTGGTCGCCGAAGCCGTGGCTGGCCGAGTGGTCGGTGATCGCCAGGTACTCGTAGCCCCGGTCGCACGCCGCCTCGGCCATCTCCTCGATGCTGTTGCGGCCGTCGGAGAGGGTGGTGTGGGAGTGGAGGTCGCCGCGGACGTCGCCGAGCTCGACCAGCTCGGGGAGGTTGCCTTCGCGGGCCGCCTTCAGCTCGCCGCGCCCCTCGCGCAGCTCCGGCTCGATGTAGTCGTAGCCGAGGCGTTCGTAGACCTCGGCCTCGGTCGCGCAGGTCCACATCTCGCCGCTCTCGGCGTCGGTGATCCCGTGCTCGGAGACCGAGAGGCCGCGCGCCACCGCCTCTTCGCGCAGTTGCACGTTGTGGGCCTGGGAGCCGGTGAAGTGCTGGAGCAGGTTGCCGAAGGCGGCGGGCGGGACGATCCGCAGGTCCACCGAGACGCCGTTGTGGGTCTGGGCGCGGACGCCGTTCGGGCCGGGAGTGCCGGCAGCGGCGATCAGCGGGTGCGTCGCGAGGTGCTCGGCGAGGGCGGCCGGCTCCTCGGCGGTGGCGATGACGTCGATGTCCTTGCAGGTCTCGGCCCAGCGGCGAACCGAGCCGGCGACCTCGACCTGCCTGGCGGCCGGGTGCTCGCGCAGCGCCGCCGCCAGCTCCTCGGCGATCGGCTTCACCTTCGAGAGCAGCAGGCGGCCGGGTCCCTCGCCGGGCTCCCCCAGCCGCTCCAGCGCGGCGAGGATGTTCTCCTCGGCTTTCGGCCCGAGCCCTTTGACGTGGCGGACCTTCTCCGCCTCAGCCGCGGCCTTGAGGTCTTCCATCGAGCAGATCTCCAGCTCCTCGAAGAGGCGGCGGGCGGTTTTCGGGCCGACGCCGGGGACGCGGGTGACCTCGATCAGGGTCGGCGGGAACTTCGCCTTCAGCTTCACCGCGGCCGGGATCTCGCCGGTCTCGATCAGCGCGTCGATCTTTTCCGCCAGCGTCTTGCCGACCCCGGGGACGTTGGTCGCTTCCCCGCGCGAGGCGAGCTCGGCGACCGAGACGGGGCTCTCGCGGATCGCCTTGGCGGCGGTGCTGTAGGCGAGGACGCGGTATTTGACCGCCCCGTCGAGCTCGTAGAGGATCCCCAGCTCTTCGAGGGCGGCGGCGATCTCGGCGTTGGTCACGGGAGGAACTTACCCCGACGAAGCCCTCCCTTCTCGCACGGCGGCTCTCCCGCTTTTAAGTCACCTGAGGTTCTTCTTTAGATCGCCTTGGTGATCCGGAATAGAGTCGAGAGGATGACCGAGTCCGTCGCGGGCCCCGCCTGGCTGGTGCTGCCGACCTACAACGAGGCCGAGAACTTGGAGCCGCTGGTCGAGGCGGTGCGGGCGAAGCTGCCGCCGAGCGCCCAGGTGCTGATCGTCGACGACGGCTCGCCTGACGGAACCGGGGCGATCGCCGACCGGCTGGCGGAGCAGGACGAGAACGTCCGTGTCCTCCACCGCCCGCGCAAGGAAGGGCTCGGCCCCGCCTACATCGCCGGCTTCCGCGAGGCGCTCGCGGGAGGCGCGGGCCTCGTGCTGGAGATGGACGCCGACTTCTCCCACGACCCGCGCTACCTGCCGCGGCTGCTGGAGGCCGCCCAGCACGCCGGCGTCGTGCTGGGCTCCCGGTACGTCGACGGCGGCGGGGTCAGCGACTGGGGGCCGCTGCGGCGGGCGATCAGTCGCGGCGGCAGCGCCTACGCGCGGCTGGTGCTCGGCGTCGCGGTACGCGACCTCACCGGCGGCTTCAAGTGCTTCCGGCGCGAGGTCCTGGAGGCAATCGACTTCGACGACATCGCCACGCACGGCTACGCCTTCCAGGTCGAGATGACCTACCGCGCGATCCGCCGCGGCTTCGAAGTCGTCGAGGTGCCGATCATTTTTCGCGAGCGCCGGGTAGGGAAGTCGAAGATGGACCTCTCGATCGTCGCCGAGGCCGTTTGTCGCTTACCCCTGCTGCGCTTCGGTCGAGGCGCGGTCGAGGGCGCTCCATCTGCATCCGGCAGGGACCGGGTCTCTGTCTAGACAGCGCCGCTATACTTTCTGAAGTATTGAGCTGAACAACTCGACCGGGAGACGCGACAGTGACTGGCAAATTGACCGACGTAACCGACGCCACCTTCAAATCGGACGTGCTGGAGGCTGAAGGCCCCGTGCTCGTCGACTTCTGGGCGCCCTGGTGCGGTCCCTGCCGCGTGGTCCATCCCGTCCTCGAGGAGATCGATTCCGAGCGCGACGACCTCAAGATCGTCTCGATCAACGTCGACGAGAACCAGCAGACGGCGGCCCAGTACGAAGTCCTCTCGATCCCGACGATGATCCTCTTCAAGGACGGCGCGATCGCGAAGAAAATCGTCGGCGCAATGCCGAAGCGGCGCCTCGAGGCCGAGCTGGAGCCGGCGCTCGCCTAGCGGCGCCATCCTCCCCCGCGCAGACCGAACCGATGCCGTTCGTCCACGTCCACTGGTACGAGGGCCGCTCCGACGAGCAGAAGGCGGAGATCGCCAAGCGAATCGAAGCGGCCCTGATCGAGGTCGCCGGCGTCTCCCCCGACCACTGCTGGGTGAAGTTCTCCGACTCCAAGAAATCGGACTTCATCATCGGGGAGAAGCCGCAGGACTGAGCGCTAGCGGTAGAGGGGGACGGCGCAAGGTCCGACATCTTTCGCAGAAAAGCTGCCGGACCTAAGCGTCTGCCGGAGCTCTGTCGCTAGGAGGAGTCGGGTGTCCCTGAACGACCGGCGTCCCTGATTTTCGCACTGGCTACTCGGCGAGAGCTGAAGCGTTAACGGCGAAAATCCCAGGGAGAGAAGGGATACCCGACTCCTCCATACCGAACAAGCTTCGTCCTTGTTCCTCAGGCCCGGCTGACGCCGATGCTGAGCTCGCGGCCGTCGATCTTGGCGGCGGTGCCGTTGGTGGCGCCGCCGTCGTAGGAGACGGAGGTCGCTAGGACCTCGTTCGCTAGGTAGTCCTGGTGGGCTTGGGCGGCTTCGAGGAGGTCGGGGTCGCCGGCGAGGGTGAGGGCGATGCGGTCGGTGATCTCGAGGCCGGCGTCTTTGCGGGCGTTCTGGACGGCGTGGACGATCTCGCGGGCGAGGCCCTCGCGGCGGAGCTCGTCGTCGAGCTCTAGCTGGAGGGCGACGGCGTGGCCGGCCTCGGCCTCGACCTCATAGCCCTCGAGGGGCTGGAGGGCAAGGGTGACGTCGTCGGGGCCGAGGCTGTGGTCGGCGCCATCGATGTTGATGCCGATCTCGCCGCCTTCGGCGAGGACCGCGGCGACGTGGGCGGCATCGAGCGCTGCGACCGCAGCGGCTACCTGCGGCATCTTCTTGCCGAAGCGGGGGCCGAGGGCGCGGTAGTTGGGCTTCGCCTCGTAGCTGACCAGCTCGGACTCGTCGGTGACGAAGTCGAGCTCCTTGACGTTGAGCTCGGCGGTGACGAGGTCGGCGCGGGCTTCGATCGCCGCCCGCTCGGCCTCGTTGGCGACGATCACGGCGCGGCGCAGCGGCTGGCGCACCTTCGCCTTCGCCTGGGCGCGGGCGGCGCGGCCGAGCTCGACCGTCAGCCGGACCGCCTCCATCCCCTGCTCGAGGTCGGGGTCGGCGAGCGCCCCGTCGACCTCCGGGAAGTCGCGCAGGTGGACCGAGGGCGCGGCGTCAGTGTCGCTGAGGTTGCGGTGGATCTCGTCGGCGAGGAAGGGCGTGAACGGAGCCAGCATCGCCACCGTCTCCAGCAGGCAGTGGCGCAGCGTCGCGAAGGCGGCGCGGTCGCCTTCCCAGAAGCGGCGGCGGCTGAGGCGCACGTACCAGTTGGAGAGCTCCTCGACGTACTCCGCGATCGCCCGCCCGGCGGCGGTGCAGTCGTAGGCGTCCATCCGCTCCCGCACGGTCGCGGTCGTCGCCTGCAGCCGCGAGAGCGCCCAGCGGTCGAGGTCGTTGCCTGTCGACTTAGTGGCCTCCTTGTCCACAAACTCGACATCGAAATTCTCCGGCCCCAGGTTCTCCGCGTTCGCGTAGAGGACCCAGAACGAGTAGGTGTTCCACAGCGTCAGCAGGAACTGGCGGACCGATTCGCCGACGGTGTCGACCGAGAAGCGGTAGCCGGCCCAGGGCTGCTGGGCGGTCAGGTAGTACCAGCGGAAGGCGTCGGCGCCATGGGCGTTCAGCACGTCCCAGGGGTCGACGACGTTGCCGCGGCTCTTCGACATCTTCTGCCCCTCGGGGTCGAGGATCAGCCCGAGGCAGACGCAGTTGCGGTAGCTGGAGGTGTCGAAGAGCAGGGTCGACTCGGCGAGCAGGGTGTAGAACCAGCCGCGGGTCTGGTCCTGGGCCTCGCAGATGTAGTCGGCCGGGAAGCGTTCCTCGAACTCGTCGGTGCCCTCGAACGGGTAGTGGAACTGCGCGAAGGGCATCGCACCGCTGTCGTACCAGGTGTCGATCACCGAGACGACCCGCCGCATCTCGCCTCCGCAGCGCTCGCAGTCGAGGGCGACGCCGTCGATGTAGGGGCGATGCAAGTCCTCGGGCACCGTCCCCCGCGCTCGCTCGCGCAGGTCGGCGACCGAGCCGGCGCAGAAACGCTCCTCGCAACCCTCGGCGGTGCACTCCCAGATCGGCAGCGGCGTCCCCCAGTAGCGGTCGCGCGAGAGCGCCCAGTCGACGTTGTTCTCCAGCCATTTGCCGAATCGCCCGTGCTTGACGTGCTCGGGGTGCCAGCCGATCTCCTCGTTGTTGGCGAGCAACTGGTCCCGCACCTGCGAGGTGGCGATGTACCAGCTCGACTTGGCGTAGTAGAGGAGCGGCGTGCCGCAGCGCCAGCAGTGCGGGTAGGAGTGCTCGTAGACCTGCTCGCGGAAGAGCAGGCCGCGCGAGTCGAGATCGGCGATCAGGGCCTTGGTGACTTCGGGGTCCTTGACGAAGCGGTCCTCGAAGCCGGAGACCTGGGAGGTGAATTTGCCGTCGAGACCGACCGGGTTGTAGAGGGAGCCGTGGTCGGTGGGGTCGAAGAGGCCGTTCTCGGCGGACACTCGGTAGTCGTCCTCACCGAAGGCGGGCGCGAGGTGGACGAGGCCGGTCCCGTCCTCGGTGGTGACGAAATCGCCAGCGAGGACCTGGAAGGCGTTCTCGGACTTCGGTTCTCCGTCGCTGAGCGCAAAGACCGGGCCGCGATAACGGCGGCCGATCAGCTCGCTGCCGGGGAAGCGCTCCAGCACCTCCGCCCCCTCACCCAGCACCTTCTCGACCAGCGGCTCGGCCAGGATCACCACCTCCATGCGCCCGCCGGAGGCGGGCATCCGCGCCCGCACGTAGGTCACCTCCGGCGCAGCGGCGACGGCGACGTTGCCCGGGAGCGTCCACGGCGTCGTCGTCCAGACCAGCAATGACTCGCCGCTCTCGTTCCCGTCCTCCCCCAGCAGCGGGAACCGCACGTAGATCGAGGGGTCCTTGACGTCCTCGTAACCCAGCGCGACCTCGTGCGAGGACAGCGCGGTGCCACAGCGGGGGCAATACGGCACGACCTTATGGCCCTCGTAGAGGCGGCCGTCGTCCCAGAGCCGGCGCAGCGACCACCAGACCGACTCGATGTAGTCGTCCTCGAGCGTGATGTAGGGGTCGTCGAGGTCGATCCAGAAGGCGATCCGCTCGGTCAGCTTGTTCCACTCCTCGACGTACTCGAAGACCGATTCGCGGCAGCGCTGGTTGAACTCGGCGATCCCGAACTCCTCGATCTCCTGCTTGGAGGAGATGCCGAGCTGCTTTTCGACCTCGAGCTCGACCGGCAGGCCGTGGCAGTCCCAGCCCGCCTTGCGCGGCACCCGGAAGCCGCACATCGTCTTGTAGCGCGGGTAGACGTCCTTGAAGACGCGGGCGAGGACGTGGTGGGAGCCGGGGCGGCCGTTGGCGGTCGGGGGGCCCTCGTAGAAGCTCCAGACCGGGGCCCCCTCGCGCTGGGCCAGCGAACGCTCGAAGACCTTCTCCTCGCGCCAGCGCGCGAGCATCCTCTCCTCCAGCTCGGGAAAGGACTGCTTCGGGTCTACGGGTTGGAAGCCGGGCATGAAGGAGTGGATTCTAGGAAGCTCATGAATGGGAACCTTTGCGTAAAGGAGTTCCTTGGTGCTACCCGCGCCCCAACCCACTAGGGTGCGAAGCCGATGGACCGTTACGACCTCAACGGCAAAGTCGCGCTGGTCACCGGCGCCGCCCGCGGCATCGGCTTCGAGACGGCGCGGCAGATGCACCTGCGCGGCGCCTCGGTCGCGGTGCTCGACCTCAACGCCGACGAGGCGCGCGAGGCGGCGGAGCGGATCGGGCCGCGGGCGATCGGGCTCGGCGGCGACGTCACCGACCAGAGCGCGCTGATGAACGCGGTCGCCCAGATCGTCGAAGAGCTGGGCGGGATCGACGTCGCGGTCGCCAACGCCGGGATCGCGCAGAGGCAGTTCGCGACCGTACGCGGCATCTCCGGCGAGGAATGGGAGCGGGTCTTCGAGGTCGACATGCTCGGCGTCTGGCGGACGGTGCGGGCGACGCTGCCGCAGATCGTCGAGCGCAAGGGGCAGATGATCGTCGTCTCCTCCGTCTACGCCTTCGCCAACGGCTTCGGCAACACGCCCTACGCGGTCGCCAAGGCCGGGGTCGAGTCGCTCGGACGGGCGCTACGGGTGGAGCTGAAACCGCACGGCGCCAGCGCCAGCGTCGCCTACTTCGGCTGGGTCGACACGAAACTGGTGCAGGACGCCTTCGCCCAGGACACCGGCCCGCGGGTGGAAAAACTGAGCCCGAAATGGCTGCTGAAACGGATCAGCCCCGAGGAGGCCGGCGCCGGCCTGGTGCGCGGGATCGAAGAACAAGCGCCGCGGATCTTCGTCCCCAAGTGGTGGCGCTACGTCTCCGCCTTCCGCGGCGTGATCAACCCGCTGCTCGACAAGCGGATGGAGACCGAACCGCAGTACGCGGAGCTCGTCCGCGACATCGACGCGCAGAGCGTCGACCTGGCGAAAGCCTCAGGCGCGGCTGAGCCGCTCCAGTAGGGAGACGACCGACTCGTAGGGAGAGCCGGTGGCGCGGGTCATCGCGATCTCGCAGGTGCGGTTGCTGGAGAGGTGGGCGTCGAAGCGGCGGCCGGCGAGCTCTTCCGCCTGCGGGTGGGTGGCGGAGGCGGTCAGCTCGGGATGGCTGATCCCGCGGTCGCCGGCGAAGGCGCAGCAGGTGGCGGAGGGGGCGACGTAGACGTCGTCGGCGAGGGCCTCGGCGAGGGTGCGGAGCGATGGAGCGAGACTGAGGCGGCGGGTAGCGCAGGTGGGGTGGGCGGTGGCGGAGGGAACCCTCTCGCCGATCTCGAGGTCCGGCAGCAACCGCAACGCCCAAGCAACCGAATCGACGATCTCCATCTGCGCAAGCCGCCCCGCGTTCTCCTCCGAGAGCACGCCCTCCGCCGGATCAGCAATCGCCCCGGTGCAAGAAGCCGCATCGATCACCACCGGCAACCGCCCCTCCCCACTCCACCGCCAAAGTCGCTCCACCATCTCATTCGCCTTGTGCCGGTGAGCGGCATCGAACCCTTTCGAACTCCAAGGCAACCCGCAGCAACTTCCCGCGACGTCATCTGGAATCACCACCGGCTTACCGGCCCTAGCTGAAACCGCCACCAAAGCGTCGACGACGGATCGAGCGGTCGTTTCGACATCGATAGTGCGTCGAGTTGACCGCTCGCGAGAGGGGCCGAAGATGCGATTGGTGCAGCTCGGGACGTACACCGCCGCGACCTCGCTACTGGGAGGAGGGGGTGAGCCTCTCCAGACACCGCTCGCTAATGGCTCGCGGTTGAGTGTCTGGAGAGACTCACCCCCTCCCCCCACCGCGGCTGGACCTGGCAGCCCCTTCCCGGGCCTGGTCCTCCGCGCCAGCGGTCCGCCGAATCGCAGGGCCGCGCGCGAGAGCTTCTCGACCGTCCCCCACCGCTTCGCTACCCCCAGCGCCGCCCGTTCCGCCCGCTCCCCATGCCGCGCCACCCGCAGCTCCTTGACCATCCGCCCCGTATCGATCCCCAGCGGGCACGCCAACTGGCAGGAGCCGTCGGTGGCGCAGGTCTCGATCGCGTCGTACTCGTACTCCTCAAGCAGCGCCCGCTGCACCGGTGAGCCCTCGGGCTGGCGCGCCATCTCGCGGCGCAGGACGATCCGCTGGCGCGGCGTCGTCGTCAGGTTGCGGCTGGGACAGACCGGCTCGCAGAAGCCGCACTCGACACAGGTCGTCGCCCCGCCCCAGTCCTCGATCGCCGGCGTCGTTTTCAGGTTGCGCAGGTGGACGCCGGGGTCGCGGCTCAGCAGGACGCCCGGCGAGAGCACGCTGTCGGGATCGGCGAGCCGCTTCACCCGCCACATCAGCTCGGTCGCCTTCTCCCCCCACTCGCGCTCTACATAAGGGGCCATGTTGACCCCGGTCCCGTGCTCGGCCTTGAGCGAGCCGTCGTACTTGTCGACGATCAGCTCGACTAGGCCGCCCATGAAGGCCTCGTAGCGGTCGAGGTCCTCCTGCTTGGCGAAGTCCGGGGTCAGCATGAAGTGCAGGTTCCCCGCCGAGGCGTGGCCGGCGACGCCGGGGAGGAAGCCGTGCCGGCCGAGCAGCGCCTGCAGGTCCTTCGCCCCCTCGGCGATCCGCTCCGGCGGCACGCAGACGTCCTCGACGATCAGCGCCGTCCCCTCCGGCCGCACCCGGCCGATCAGGCCGTGCAGGCCCTCGCGCACGCGCCAGGCGAGCTCGATCTCCTCGAGGTCCTCGGTGAAGGCGATCGGGCGCATAGTCTCGTGCGAGCGGAGGATCGCTTCGGCCTGCAGGACCTGCGCGGCGAGATCCCCCTCGTCCTCGCCGCCGTACTCGACCAGCAGCACCGCCGACTCCGGCGGCAGCTCTTTCCACTCCTGCGGCGCCCCGACCATGTTCCAGGCGGCGGTGATCAGCGCCGGAGCGACCATCAGCTCGACCGCGGTGGCGCCGGAGGCGACCAGGTCCTGGACCGGCGCGATCGCCTCGTCGATCCCCGGGAAGTGGATCCAGGCGGTGGTCGTGACCGGCGGCACCGGCACCGTCTCGAAGACGGCCTCGGCGACGAAGGCGAGCGTGCCCTCGGAGCCGACGAGGAGGCGGCGGAAGATCTCCAGCGGCTCGTCGGCATCGAGGAAGGCGCAGAGCCGATAGCCGGTCGTGTTCTTGATCTGGAACTTGCGACGGATGCGCTCGGCGAGCGCGGCGTCGGCGCGGATCTCGTCGCGGATCGCTTCCAGACCCGAGACGAGCTCCGGCTCGGCGACGGCGAAGTGCTCGGCAGCGCCGGGCGCGCCGGTGTCGATCTTCGTCCCCGAGGGGAGGACGAAGGTCAGCTCGCGCACGGTCGAGTAGGAGTCCTTGGTGACGCCGCAGCGCATCCCGCCCGAGTTGTTGGCGACGACGCCGCCGACCGTGCAGACGTCGGTGCTGGCCGGGTCGGGGCCGAGCTTGCGGCCGTAGGGAGCGAGGACGCGGTTGGCGTGGCCGAGAATCGTCCCCGGCTTCACCCGCGCCCGGGCGCCGTCCTCCTCCACCCGCACCCCGGCGAAGTGCTTGCGGACGTCGACGAGGATGCCGTCGCTCTGGCCCTGGCCGTTGAGGCTGGTGCCGCCGGCGCGGAAAGTGACGGGAATGGCGCGCTCCCGCCCGAAGCGCAACACCTTCGCCACGTCGTCGGCGTCGCGCACCTCGACCACCGCGCGCGGGAAGAGCCGGTAAGGGCTGGCGTCGGAAGCGTAGGCGACAAGGTCGCTGACCCGGTGGAGGACTCGGTCGGCCCCGAGCAGCTGCTCGAGCTCGTCGCGCAGCGGTTGCGCAACACCACCGGCCAGCGAATCGGGAGCCCGATCGTCAACCACCTGACTAGGCGGCGCCGGTACCGAACGGCTTCCCAGATGAAGGAACATCCGCCTACGTTACGAGGCCCGGGGGGATGCTCGCCGGAGCCTCCCCGCTGTTGCTCCGCCGAGCATCCCCCCGGGCCTCCCCAACCATCGCCTAGAAGAGCGACATCCCCGGCGCCACCTGCACTTCGACCAGCTCGGGCTGCGAGGAGGCGAGCGCTGCGCTCAGCGCCCCCGCTACTTCGTCGCGGTCCTTGGCTCGGTGCGCCTTCACGCCGTAGCCCTCGGCGACAGCGGCGACGTCGAGCTTCGGCAGGTCGAGGCCCGGCGCCGCGCTCACTTGCTCGACTTCGGCGAACCACTTGAGGATCGCGTACTCGGAGTTCTGGAGGACGAGGAAGGTGACCGGGGCGTTGTAGGCGACCGCGCTCCAGAAGGCGGTGATCGCGTACTGGGCCGAGCCCTCGCCGAGCACGCAGACGACCGGCCGGTCCGGCTGCGCCAGCTGCACGCCGACCGAGGCCGCGAGGCCGAAGCCGAGGCCGCCGCCGGCGCTGAAGTAGTAGCTGCCGGGACGGGAGATGCGCAGCTGGTTGCGCAGCGCCAGCGTGCTCGAGGGCGACTCGAGGACGACGATCGCGTCCTCGGGCATGACTTCGGCGAGGGCGCTGTGGACGGTCGAGGAATTGAGCGGATCCTCGGCGGGGATTTCCTGCGGCCCTGGGTTCGGCTCCGGCGCCGGGCGCGAGGACTCGGGCACCTGCTCCAGCAGCGCCTCCACGGTCAGGCGGACGTCGGCGACGATGGCGTCGCCCATCGGCGCCCGCACCGCCTCGTCGGGGTCGCTGGTGATCGCGACCAGGCTCGCGCCCTCGGGCAGCAGCGGTCCCGGGATGTGCGGGTAATAGGGGAAGACCGAGCTGCCGACGACGAGGATCAGGTCGTGTCCCTCGAGCGTCTGCCCGACCGGGCCGATCGCCGGCGGCAGGACGCCGCGGAAGTTCGGGTGGTCCTCTGGAAAACCGAGGCGGACGCCGCCGGTGGCGGGCGAGGCCCAGACCGGCAGCCGCTGGCGCTCGGCGAGGGCGACGGCGAGGTCCCAGGCTCCAGTCGTGTCGATGTCGGGGCCGGCGACGAAGACCGGGTTCTGCGCCGAGTCGAGGCGCTCGGCCAGCGCCCGGACCGTCTCGGGGTCGGCGACCGCCCGCCCGGTCACCTGGCGCTCGATCGCGGCCCGCGCGTCCGCCTCGTCGACCTCGGCGTACCAGTCGTCCATCGGCAGCGAGACGAAGACCGGTCCGCGCGGCGCCAGCCCCGCCAGGTGCGCGCCGTGCGCGAGCGCCAGCGGCACGTCCTCGGCCCGCGGCGGCTCGTAGGACCACTTGACCAGCGGGTGCGGCATCCGGATCGCGTCGCGGTTGGTCAGGTTCGCCTGCAGGGTGATCTGGGCGCGCGCCTGCTGTCCCGCCGTGATCAGCAGCGGCGAGTGGTTGGCCTGGGCGTTGAAGATCGCCCCCATCGCATTGCCGACCCCCGGCGCGGTGTGGAGGTTGACGACGGTGGTCTTGCCCGAGGCCTGGGCGAAGCCGTCGGCCATCCCGACCACAACCGCCTCCTGCAGCCCGAGCACGTAGCGGAAGTCGCCGGGGAAGTCGGCGAGCATCGGCAGCTCGGTCGAGCCCGGGTTGCCGAACATCGTCGTCATCCCGTGCGCGCGGAAGAGATCGAACGCTGCCTCGCGGACCGTTGGCACGAACCGAACCCTATCCGGCAGGATTTAAGAGGCGGGCGTCGTACGGCCGATAACGCGAGGGTGAGCCACCGCCTCTTCGCCGGCACCTGGGTCCGTCTCCTGGCTGTCTTCGCTCTCTCCCTGGCCCCGCTCCTCGCCGTCTGCGCCTACTCGCAGGCGGCGCCGCTGCCGGCGACGAAGCTGCTCTACTCGCCGGGGAAGATCGTCCCGATCCCCGCCTCGATCCCGCACGAAGAAGGCGACATGGTCGATCAGCGGATCCTCCCCGACCTGCGCTGGATCGCCCAGCGCTACCCGATCTTCATTACCGACGGCTACTCGGGGCCGCTGCCCGACGGCGAACACGTCGGCTGCAACCGCTGCCACGTCAAGGGCTCCGACCACTACAACGGCCTCGCGGTCGACATCGTGCCGGTGGGCGGCGGCACCACGTGCGACGCCACCTGGGCGCCGATCACCCGCCTCGCCCAGTGGGCGGAGCCGGTCCAGAACCACCCCCGCCCGCCCTTCCGCTGGGTCGGTTACGAAGGGGACGCCGGCCATGGCTGCGGCAACCACCTCCACCTCTCCTGGAACCACGCCCCGGCGCCGGAATACACCCTTGCCTCCTGGGTCGAAGTCTTCCCCGTCACCTTCAGCGGAACCAGACCCGGCACCCGCGGCAAGGCGACGGCGACCCCGCCGCCGCCCGAGGCCCCCACCGCACCTCCCGGCGGCGTCTCGCAGTCGCAGACCGGCGGCCTCTCCCCCAACGGCTCCGGCGACTGAGCCTCCTCGCTTCCGAACTGCATCAAATTCTCCCTCTGCTGGGTGGAGAATTTGATGCAGTTCGGGAGGAGCGGGCGGTCCATAGGATGCGGCGGTGCGTTTCGCCGCCTCCGCCCTCCTCGCCTTCCTCTGCCTGACCGCCGTCGCCGGCTGCGGCAGCCAGGGCGACTCGACGCCGGTCGCCTGCCTCGAAGGGGCGGGCGCTTACGAGAAAGCGCTGCGGGACGCGCCAGGGGAAGTGCTGCTTGGGGGCGAGACGCCGATCAGCGACTGCCTCGCCTCTAATCAGACGGCGGGGGACCTCTCGCGGATCGGCGAAGCGATGATCGAAGCGGCGACGAGCCTGAACGCGAGAGCACGCGAAGAAGACGGCGGCCAGGCCGGGCTCGAGCTCGGCTACCTGCTCGGCGCCGCCATGCGCGGGGCCGAAGGCAGCGAAGGCATCCACTCCGACCTCGTCCGCCGGCTCACCGTCGCCGCCCGCTTCGCCCCCGACCGCCAACCCTTCTCCGCCGCCTTCTTCCGCTCATATCGGACTGGATACGCTGCCGGTCAAAGCAAAGGCTGAACTGAGGAGACGCATGGCAGAGCAGTTGTGGGGTGGCGAGACCACCAAAGCGGTAGACAACTTCCCCGTCTCGGGCGAGCGGGTGCCGGTGCCGGTGGTGCACTGGCTGGGACGGATCAAGGGCGCCGCGGCCGAGGCCAACGGCGAGCTCGGCAAGCTCGACGGAGACCTCGCCGAGCGGATCGCCGCGGCCGGCAAGGCGATCGCCGAGGGCGAGCACGACGACCAGTTCCCCGTCGACGTCTTCCAGACCGGCTCCGGGACCTCTTCGAACATGAACGCGAACGAGGTGATCGCCAACCTCGCCGGCGAGGGGGCCCATCCCAACGACCACGTCAACATGGGCCAGTCCTCCAACGACGTCTTCCCCTCGGCCGTCCATCTGGCGGCGCTGGACCAGGTGACCCACGACCTGCTGCCGGCGATGGGCGGGCTGCAATCGGCGCTGGAGGCGAAGGCGCAGGAGTTCGCCGACGTCGTCAAGGCCGGCCGCACCCACCTGATGGACGCGGTCCCGGTCACCCTCGGCCAGGAGTTCGGCGGCTACGCGGCGCAGGTGCGGCTCGGCGTGCAGCGGGTGGAGGGGACGCTGCGGCGGGTCGGCCAGATCCCGCTCGGCGGCACCGCCACGGGCACCGGTCTCAACACTCACCCGGAGTTCGCCGCCAAGGTGCGCGAGAGGCTCGCCGCCGACACCGGCCTGGCGATCTCCGCCCCGCTCGACGCCTTCGAGGCGCAGGGCAACCGCGACGCCCTGGTCGAGCTCTCGGGCGCGCTCAAGGTCTACGCGGTCTCGCTCAACAAGATCGCCAACGACCTGGCGTTGATGGGCTCGGGACCGCGCGCCGGCCTCGCCGAGCTGCGCCTGCCGGAGCTGCAGAAGGGCTCTTCGATCATGCCGGGCAAGGTCAACCCGGTGATCCCGGAGGTCGTGATCCAGGTCGCCGCCCAGGTGATCGGCAACGACGCCGCGATCACCGTCGCCGGCAGCCAGGGCCAGTTCGAGCTCAACGTGCGGGTGCCGCTGATCGCCCGCAACCTGCTCGACTCGATCAAGCTGCTCGCTTCCGCCTCGCGCCTGCTGAACAAGAAGTGCGTGGCCGGCTTGGAGGCAAACGAGGAGATGACCGAGCGTCACGCCGAGGCGACGCTGGCGACGGCCACCGCGCTGAATCCGCACATCGGCTACGACCGGGCGGCGGACATCGTCAAGGAGGCGGCGGAGTCGGGGCGGTCGCTGCGGGAGGTGGCGCTCGAGCAGGGTGTGGAGCCGGCGGTTCTCGAGGAGGCGCTGGACCACCGGCGGATGGCTCGGCCGCACGAGTAGTTCAGGTTTGGGAGGGGGACGGGAGGGGTTCCCCAGACACCACTCGCTAATGGCTCGTGGTTGAGTGTCTGGGGAACCCCTCCCGTCCCCCTCTGCCATGCACAGCGCATACTCCAGGGGTGCGCCATAACCCGGCTTACGCTTCAGAAGATCCAGAGGTCGTCCGGCGATTGATCGAGGAGAACCCTTGGGCGGTTCTCGTCAGTCAGAACGCCGACTCAGACGAGGGCGACGGGTTGGTCGCCTCCCATTGCCCGATCCTGCTCGACCCGGAGGCCGAGGGACTGACGATCCTCACCCACCTCGGCAAGCCGGATGACGAGCTGCATGGGTTGGGTGAGGGTGAGATGTTGGTGATCGTGCAGGGGGAGCACGGGTATGTGTCGCCTAGCTGGTATGCGCCGGGGGCGACTCGGGCGCCGACTTGGAACTTCAGCGTCGCCCACCTTTATGGGACGCCGGAGATCCTCAGCGAGGAGGAGAACCTGGAGTCGCTGACCCGGCTGGTCGAGCGCTTCGAGCGGCACGTCGAGGAGCCGATGTACCTCGACCGCGAGTGGGCGGCGCCGTTTGCCCGCGGCACCGTCGGCATCCGCCTCCGGGTCGAGCGCTTCACCTGCAAGCGCAAGCTGAGCCAGGACAAGGACCCGGTCAGCCGCCGCAACGTGATCGAGCGGCTGCGTGAACCGGGTCCGTACCAGCACCCCGCGCTCGCCGACGAGGTCGAGCGCGAGGTGAGCTAGTCCTCTGGGTTAGTCCGATTCCGCGGGGTTCGTCTGGTCGACGAGGTGCTTGGCAGCGAACGGCTGCGTGCCGGGGTCGCCCTTCGGCAGCATCGCCTTGACCACGACGTTGTCGCCGACCTGGACGTCGTTCAGGTCAATCGTGCCGTCGGCGTTGGTGTCGGCGACGGTCAAGCGGGCGCCGACGAGGTCGAAGCTGACGGTCTGTTCGAGGAAGCCGCCCTTGCGGACGCGGGCGTTGCCGGCCTTGACTTCGACCGTGCCTTCGCCCTGGTAGACGCCCTTGAAGACGTAGGCGACGTTGTGGGTCGTCGAGTGCCCTTTGCCGTGCCCCTGGCCGTGGTTTTCACCCTGGCCGGCGACCGCCGCCGAGGGAATCGCCAGGGCGAGCACGCCTAGGGCGACGATCAAGTTCCTGCGCATGCTGCTCATGCTTGTCTTCACGCTCCTTGCTTATGGATGCGACGGGCGGCTCGCCGCGTCACGCTCTGCATCGGTCAAAACAGCGCGAAGGCGCCTGCTGTCAGGCGAATTGGACGATCTGCGTACTCCGCCGCCCCAAAACTGGGTGCGGGCGGGGGCGGGCGTAGGATCAGCCCTGTAGGGTGACGAAGCGCTCCTCGGTCAGCTCGATCACCGCGTAGGCCGGGCCCTCGCGGGTGTTGCCGGAGTCCTTGACCCCGCCGTAGGGCTGCTGGTCGGCGCGGAAGGTCGGCACCTCGTTAATCAGGACGCCGCCGAACTCGAGCGTACGCCCGGCCTCGAGCCCCTTGCCGATGTCGCGGGTGAAGACGCCCGCCTGCAGGCCGAACTTGGAGTCGTTGGCCATCGCCAGGGCTTCCTCGAAGACCGAGAAGGTGTCGATCGTCGCCACCGGGCCGAAGATCTCCTCGCACCAGACCTTCGCCGATTTCGGCGGTGCTTTCAGCAGCGTCGGCGCCAGGCAGCGTCCCTCATCGACCAGCTCGCCCCCGACCAGCAGCTCCGCTCCGCCGGCGACCGCCTCGTCGACCCACTCCTTGACCCGATCGCGGTCGTCGGGGGTGATCAGCGGGCCGACGTCGGTGTTCTCGTCGAGCGGGTCGCCGACGGTCAGCCCTTCGACGTTGGCGACCAGCCGCTCGGTGAACCGGTCGGCAAGCGACTCGTGGACGAGGATCCGCTGGATCGAGATGCAGCTCTGCCCGGCGTGCGAGAAGGCGTGCAACTGGGCTTTGTCAGCGGCGGCTTCCCAGTCGCCATCCTCGGCGACGATCAGCGGCGCGTTTGAGCCGAGCTCGAGGTTGACCTTCTTGTGGGGGACCTTGGAGCGGATGTCCCAGCCGACCGGGGCCGAGCCGGTGAAGGTGATCGCGCGGGTCAGCGGGTGCTCGACGATCTTGTTGCCGACCTTGGAGCCAGGGCCGGGGATGACCGAGAGCCAGTTCTCCGGCAGCCCCGCCTCGACCAGGATCTCGGCCAGCTTCAGGGCCGAGATCGGCGTCTGGCCGGCGGGCTTGAGGACGACCGCGTTGCCGGCGGCGATCGCCGGGCCAAGCTTGTGGGCGACGAGGTTGAGCGGGAAGTTGAAGGGGCTGATCGCGCCGACCACCCCGTAGGGCACGCGCAGCATCACGCCGAGCTTGCCGGCGCCGGCCGGGGAGGCGTCCATCGGCACCGTGCCGCCGGTCAGCTTGCGCGCCTCGACCGAGGAGAACTCGAGCGTGGAGACGCAGCGTTCGGCCTCCAGCGTCGCCGTCTTCAGCGGCTTGCCGGCCTCGGCGGCGATCGTCGCCGCCAGCTCGTCGCGGCGCTCGGCGACCAGCTCGGCTGCGCGGTCGAGCACTTTCGCCCGCGCGTGCTGGGGGAAGTCGGCGGTCTCGAAGGCCTCGTGGGCGGCCTCGATCGCCCGCTCGACCAGCGCTTCGTCACCCTGCGCGACCCGGCCGACGACGGTGCCGTCGTAGGGGCTCTTCACCTCGTCCCACTCGCCGGTCTCCTGCCACTCGCCGGCGGCGAGGAGCTTGTGGTCGGTCGCCTCTACGGTCTGCGTCGCCATCGGGCCCTCCTCTCAATTCGGGGTGCAGATCCAGGGTACGCCCCCGCTCGTGCAGGCCGCTACTCCGCAACGTTGAATCTGTTCTCTCGGAGATGTCCAAGGCCGTGAGAAAGATCAAAGCCCTCGTCGCGACCTGCGCGGCGGCATTCGCCCTGCTCTCCCTCTACCCGCTCAGCGCCCAGGCGAGCGTCACCTGGATCGTCCACGGGCGCGGCTTCGGCCACGGGGTCGGGATGAGCGCCTACGGTGCCTACGGCTACGCCGAACACGGCAAGGGCTACCGCTTCATCCTCGGCCACTACTACCAGGGGACGAGCCTGGGGACGCTCGAAGGGGCGCGGGTCGTCCGGGTGCTGCTGGGAATCAACGGCGGCGACGTCGGCTTCAGCGGCGCGACCAGCGCCTGCGGCCAGAAGCTCGACCCGCGGCGCGACTACCAGGCGCACCGGGTCGGCAGCACGGTGAAGCTGCGCAGCTCCAGCGGCAAGCCGCTCGCCAACTGCGGGCGCAAGCTGCGGGCGGCGGGGCCGGGAACGGTGACGATCGCCGGCTACGGCACCTATCGCGGGGCGCTGGAGACGGTGCCGACCGAAAGCCAGGCCGGCTCGCTGAACGTGGTCAACGCGCTGACCGTCGACAACTACGTCAAAGGGGTGATCCCGAACGAGTCGCCGCCCTCCTGGCCGATGGCCGAGCTGAAGGCGCAGGCGGTCGCCTCGCGCTCCTTCGCGCTGACCGCGGGCGTCGGCGGCAACGGCTTCGATCTCTACTCCGACACCCGCAGCCAGGTCTACAAAGGCCTGGAAAGCGAGTACAAGAGCTCGAACGAAGCCGCCGAACAGACCCGCGGCCAGGTGCTGATGTACGGCGGCCACGTCGCCGAGACCCTCTTCTCCGCCTGCTCGGGTGGCCACACCGAAAGCATCCAGAACGTCTTCGGCGGCCCCGCGATCCCCTATCTGCAGGGCGTCCCCGACCCCTACGACTACTACTGCCCGCTGCACGAATGGACGCTGAAATTCAGCGGCCCCGAAATCAGCGCCAAGCTCAGCGCCTACCTGCAAGGGCGCCTGAAACAGGTCGTAATCACCAAGACCGGCGTCACCCCCCGCATCATCACCGCCAAGCTCGTCGGCACCACCGGCACCAGCACCGTCAGCGGCACCGACCTCGAAGTCGCCCTCGGCGGCTACTCAGACTGGATGACGTTCGAAAAGGTGGTCTCGGGCAAATAGGCGTGTCGAGTTTGTCTCCCCATAGGCGACAAACTCGACACTCACCCATCGGGGTAGGGCTGGATCGGGATGCCATGATCCGTCTCGCGCATCCCGAACTCGTAGGCCGCGCCGCCATTGAGGGTGAGCTCGCGGGGCGGGACGCCGGGGCGTTCGACGGTTAGCTCGAGGTCGGCGACCGAGCAGTTGACGGTGTGGTGCTCAGGGCCCTTGGGGTCGGCGTAGACCCAGCCGACGAAGTCCTTCTGCGGGGCGCTGATGCGACCGTGGACGACGACGTCCTTGCCGGGGAGGGTGAAGCTGCAAACGGTCGGGTGCTCCTCGATCCGGGCGGAGCGGATCGCGCCGAGGCCGCCGAGGCGGTGCGGCTCGCCGTCGAGGACGAGCATCCCCGAGGGGATCCAGGGACTGGTGCGGGAGCCGAGGCGGACGCGGGCGGCGCCAGCGTCGAAGTAGGTGTTGGGCGCGTCGGGGAAACCGGTGCCCTCGAGCCAGACCCAGCGCTCGGCGTGCTCGGAGCCCCAGTTGTGGCCGACCATCCCCGGCCAGCCCCTCAGCTCGATCGATTCGTCGTCGATTTCGAGCCGGCCGCTGAAGCGAGCATCGGGGTAGGGCGCGATGAACTTCGTCTTCGGCAGCGGGGCGCTGTAGAGCCAGTCGGCGGGGAGGTACTTGCAGGGCTCGGCGTTGCCGGCGAAGACGAAGGACCAGGCGGCGCTGAGCGCCTCGGTGTCGATCGAGCCCTCGGCACGGCCGGGGCCGATCTCGGCGTCGGCGACCCGGATCCAGTCGCCAGCCGGCGCCTCCAGCTGCGAGGCCGGCACCGTCACCTTGGTCGCCCGCGGCCCCGCGGCGGAGCAGTCGAAGAAGCAGAACCAGATCGAGGCGTTCGGCCCGGCGCCCGGGCGCTTGTGGACGGTGTGGCGGATCCATACGCCGCGGCCGCCGCCGGGCTCGCAGGCCTTGACGTAGAAGCTCTCGTAGTGGCCGGCCTTGGCGGCGACCTGCGGGAACCGCGCCCGTTCCTCCATGCGAGGGACTCTAGCCGCGTTCCGTGGTTCCTTTCGGACGCATACCGTCCGAAAGCAACCACGGAACAGCGTTCGCTAATTTCGGCGCGTGCGGATCTTCCTGGCAGGTGCGAGCGGTGCGATCGGGCGGCAGCTGGTGCCGCTGCTGGTCGCGGCAGGGCACGAAGTGGCGGGGACGACGCGCAGCGAGGCGAAGGCGGAGATGCTGCGGGAGCTCGGGGCGGAGCCCGTCGTACTCGACGTCTACGACGCCGAGCGGTTGCGCGAGGCGGTGGTCGCCTTCGCGCCCGAGCTGGTCATGCACCAGCTCACCGACCTGCCGCCGGACCCGGCGCGGATCCCGGAGAAGGCCGCTGACAACGCCCGCGTCCGCACCCAGGGAACCCGCAACCTGATCGCCGCCGCGCAGGCCGCCGAGGCGCCGCGCTTCCTCGCCCAGAGCATCGCCTGGCGCTTGCCGGGCGATGCGCATGCGTCAGTCGAAGAGCACGAGCGGATGGTGCTCCACGTCGGTGGAGTCGTCGCCCGCTACGGTCGCTTCTACGGCCCCGGCACCTACCACGAGGAGGGCCGCCCGGAGCCGCCCTTCGTCCACGTCGCCGAGGCGGCGCGGCGAACCGTGGAGCTGCTCGAAGCGCCGAGCGGAGTGGTGGAGATCGTCGAGGACTAGACCTTGATCGTTATGACGTCGCCGTCCTGCACGAGGTAATCGCGGCCCTCGATCCGCAGCAGGCCTTTGTCCCTCGCCGCCACGTAGCCGCCGCAGGCGACGAGGTCCTCCCAGCCGATCGCCTCGGCCTTGACGAACGCTTCCATGATCTCGGTGTGGATCGTGCCCGCGGCTTCGAGCGCCGTGGCGCCGCGCTTCAGCGGCCGTGCCACCGCCTCCTTGCCCTCGCCGGCGGTGAAGAAGGTGATCAGCTCCAGCAGGTCGTAGGCGGCGCGGACCAGGCGCGCCAGGCCCGAGCCCTCGACCCCGTAGCTCTCGCGCATTTCCGCCGCTTCGGCGGGGTCGAGCTCGGCTAGCTCGGCCTCGATCCGAGCACTGACCGCGACCACGCCCGCGTTGACCGAGTTGGCGTGGGAGACGACCGCTTCCGGCGGCTCGGCGTCGCCCTCGTCGACGTTGGCGACGTAGAGGATCGGCTTCGTCGTCAGTGCCTGCAGGTTCTGCGCCGCCTGCGGTGCGCCTTCCGGGACCGGGATCGAGCGCGCCGGCCGGCCGGCGGCGAGCGCCTCGTGCACCGCCTGCAGCCACTCGTGCTCGACCTGCGCTTCTTTGTCGCCCGACTTCGCCTGCTTGCCGACCCGCGGCAGCCGGCGCTCGACCTGGTCGTAGTCGGCGAGGACCAGCTCGGTCTCGATCGTCTCGATGTCGGCGAGCGGGTCGACACGGCCGTCGGGGTGCGGCACGTCGGATTCGGTATGGCAGCGGACGACGTGGCAGATCGCGTCGGTCTCGCGGATCGAGGCGAGGAACTGGTTGCCGAGCCCCTCCCCTTCCGAGGCGCCTTTGACCAGGCCGGCGATGTCGTGGAAGTCGATTTTCGCCGGCACCAGCTCGGAGCTCTTGACGGTCTCGGCGACCTTCTCCAGGCGCTCGTCGGGCACCTGGGCGACGGCGACGTTCGGCTCGATCGTCGTGAACGGGTAGTCGCCCATCTGGGCGCCGCCCTTGGTCAGCGCGTTGAAGAGAGTCGACTTGCCGGCGTTCGGCAGCCCGACGATTCCGACCTTCATCTGGTGCGCCTCCTCATCAGAACGTGAGCGGGACGATCAGGCCCAAGACGACGCCGAGGAGGGCGCCGGCGAGGACGTCGGACGGGTAGTGCATGCCGAGGTAGGGGCGGCCGAGCGCGAGGGCGATCGCGACGACGAACGCCGCCGAGGTCGCCGGGTCGAGCCGGCACATCGCCGTCGCCACCGCAAACGAGGAGGTGGCGTGGGCGGAGGGGAAGCTGAGCGAGCTGGGGGCGCCGCCGAGCGGCGGCAGGCCCTCGAGCACCGGCCGCGGCCGCTTCACCGCCAGCTTGACCGCGTAGTTGAGGGCGATCGCGAAGGGGCCCAGCAGGGCGCAGATCAGCCACGATTCCCAGCGGCCGTTGTCGAGGATCGCCAGGGCGAGGCCGAGGACGAACCAGACGAGGCCGTTGTTGCCGGCCTTGCCGAGCGCGACCGCGGCCTCCTCGACCGCGGGCGTGTGGCCGTGGGTGCGCATCCAGCGCAGCAGTCTGAGGTCGAGGTCCCGCACGGCCGGGGAGGATGTCATAAGGGCGGACCCGCTTAGCCGCGGGTCCGCGTCAGAATTCATGCCATGCCTCAAGTGCGCGGCTTCACCCACACCCCCGGCCACCACTGCGGCTCGACCGCGCTGCGCAACCTGCTCGCCTTCCACGGCGCCGAGATCAGCGAGGAGATGGCGTTCGGGCTCGGGGCGGGGCCGAGCTTCTACTACCTGGCGATGGACGACTCCTCGCCGAGCCGCTGGTTCAACGGGCGCACGGCGCGGCTGGAGGAGACCTTCCGCGAGCTGACCGGGGCGGCGCTGGAGCTGCGCACCTTCGCCGAGGAGGACAGCGAGGCGGCCTGGGAGGCGGCGCGATCCGAGGTCGACGCCGGCAATCCCGCCCTGCTGCTCACCGACATCTATCACCTCGACCACTACGGCAACTCCGCCCACTTCCCAGGACACGCGGTCGTGCTGGGGGGCTACGACGAAGAGGTCGCGCACCTCTCCGACACCGCCTTCGAGGAGCTGCAGGAGACGCGGCTGGAGAACCTGGCGCGGGCGCGTCACAGCGGCCATCCCGCCTACCCGCTGGAAGGTCACATGTTCACGGTCGGCGAGGAGATCGACCGCGCGCAGCTGGAGGCGGCGGTGCCGCGGGCGATCGAGCGGGCGGCAACCGAGATGACCGAATCGATCTGGGCGCCCTACGCGGGCCTGCCGGCGCTGGAGCGCCTGGCGGCCGAGGCAGGCTCCTGGCCGGAGGCGGTCGAGGACTGGCAGTGGTGCGCGCGCTTCGCCTACCAGGTGATCGAGCGCCGCGGCACCGGCGGCGGCTGCTTCCGGCTGATGTACTCGCGCTTCCTCGAGGAGGCCGGGCGCGACGAGGCGCCGCTGGCGGCCGAGGCGGCAGCGCGCTGGACCGAGCTAGCCGAAGCCTTCAAGGCGGCGAGCGAGGATGGCGAGCCGCGGCCGGAGCTGTGGCGCGCGGTCGGCGGTCGCGCCGAGCAGGTGCTCGACGCCGAGCGCCGCCTGTGGACGAGCCTCGGCTGAGGCGGCGCCGTGGCGACTTTGTCAACCATTGGTCTACAAAAGCGCCCACAACCGACTCGGAGCGGTTTGTCGATCCAACCCGAGGGTATTCAGCCCCCATGACCATTGGAGCAGGAATCTTCCTCATTGCGGTCGGCGCGATCCTCAAGTTCGCGACCAACCTCCACGTCTCGGGCATCAGCATCGACACGATCGGCGTCATCCTCATGGTCGCCGGCGCTGTCGGCCTCCTGATCGGGCTCTTCCAGGAAATCGTCTGGTCCCGCCGGCGCCCGGTCGACGGCGCCGCCCCCGTGGAAGAACGGCGCGAAGTCCGGGACCCCGCCTACCGCGAAGCCCCGCCGCGCTATTAGTCACCTCTTAGCCGAGGGTGCGCAGGCCGGTAAAACCGGCGCGGAAGGCGCCGGTTTCCGGCAGGTATTCCAGGCTGAACCGGGTCGGCCAGGGAACTCCTCTGCGAACCCGTCGCGGCTGACGAAAGCGGAACGAGACGGCGCGTTCCGGCGCTTCGACGGCCTCCTGCAAAGTCTGCAGCGTCACCGACGCCTCCGCGAATTCCACCTTGCCGTCGAACGTCCCGTAGAGCAGAACCGGGTGGCGGTTGACGTATGGGACGGTGTAGGTGAAGTGGGTGTCGAGCAGGTGCATTCCCATCAGCGGGATCGACGAGTCCACGTCGGGGCGGTAGGTGGACGGGACGTAAGCGGGCGGCGGCAGGCGAAGGAAGCGGCGCATCTGCGCGTAGCCGGTGAGGAACGGGTCGCAGGTCTTGCCGTTGCTGGAGCCGCACTTCGTCCTCGCGTCGATCGCCTTTCGCGGTGGCAGGTAAAAGTGAAAGTCGAAGTGAGGCGAGACGAAGGATTCATGCGGGCCTCGTCCCTTCCCCTCGGTATTCCAATCGACCTCGACATAGCGGAAGGGAGAGGGACGGCCGGCGGCCGCGCGTATGCGCGGGAACCTGAACCGGTAGATGTGCTGGCAGGGGCCGCTCGGAAGGGTTGAGGAGCTACCTTCGCCGGTGAAGTGGATCGGGGGCACTTCGACCCACACCTCATGGCTCGCCTGCACGGCGGGGAATTTTCCGGCCCGCCGATAAGCCTGGATCATCTTCGTGCCCTGGTGCAGAGTCGTCGCTTCGCAGGCGAGAGGCGAGGCGCCCTTGCCGCCGACGAGCCCGACCGTCGCCAGGACGAGCGCCACCATCCCCATCAGCGCCACCCCGATCTTCACCGTCCTGCCGCGCCCCTTCATGGTCATCCTGCTATCGATCTTGAGCACTAAGCGATTGTGTCTAGCGGGGAGGACGCAATAACCGCAGCCGGCATGCACGGCCGGGGTTTACGATCGTCAGTGATGGCGCAGTTCGCCACCATCGGTGTTTACGGCTTCGACGGCCCGGGCTTCATCCGCGCCCTGCAGGATGCGGAGGTCGGGCTCGTCCTCGACGTCCGCCAGCGCCGCGGCGTGCGCGGCAGCGAGTACGCCTGGGCGAACGCGAAGCGCCTGCAGGCGGCGCTCGCGGAGGCGGGCATCGGCTACAGCCACCTGCCGGAGCTGGCGCCGACGACGGAGATGCGCCAGCTGCAGTACGAGGAGGACGCCCGTAAAGGCGAGGGCAAACGCTCCCGCACGGTGCTCGCGCCCGAGTACGCCCGCCGCTACACCGAGGAGATCCTCGACCGCGTCGACCTGGAGCCCATCGTCCGCTTCGTCGGGCGCCAGCGAGCGGCGCTGCTCTGTGTCGAGCGCGACCCGGAGGCCTGCCACCGCTCGCTGATCGCGGCGCGGCTCGAGCGCGAGCGCGAGCTAGGTGCCCGCGTCACTCATCTGAAGCCGCCGAGCTCCTAGAGGGATTCCAGCGCGGTCCGCACCACGAGCGCGACCGACCCCAGGACCAGCAGCAAGGCGGCCCATCCCGGGGAGCCCATCAACGCGGTCAGGAGCGCCGTGGCCATGCCGACATAGAAGACGATTCCGAGCCCGTCGACGAGCTTGGCCGAGGCGGTGAGATCGAGGTTCGACATCACACTGCTTTTCGGAGAGGAGCGCCGAATTCCTCTCACTCGGGCCAGTCAAGGCCAGGGACCTCTTCCGCTCTCACCTTCCCGCACCGCCCGAAGACCAGCTCCAGCTCCTCGTTCAGCCAGCTCGCTCCGGCTTCCGAAAGCCGGATGGCGGCGGCCTGGCGGATCGACTGGCGCGGGTCGACGTTGCCGACGCCGCGGTCGGCGTTCTCGGCGGTCGGCCCGAAGGCGTAGGCGCCGAGCTCGTCCATCAGCTCGGCGAGGGAGACGCCGTCGCCGAGGGTTCCGTCCACGAACTCCATCCCGTGGACACGGATGAAGTGCGGCCAACGCTCCAACCACGGCCGCAGCGCGATGTCCTCTGGACTCGCGTCATCCCTCCCCTCTTCATACCGCCGCGCGATCGCCCGGCCGTAGACCTTGATGTCATTTGGCCCACTCACCAGGTGGGCCATGAGCATCACGTCCCCATCGCGCGGCGCCCTTGGGCGCCTTCCGCGAGGGTAGGTGCAGATGCGGTGACTGCCGGAAGCTCGCACGGCATCGAAAACGAGCCGCTCGCGCAGCGAGCGGCTATCGCTTTGTCCGAAAAACTTGACAAAGCTGGACACAAGCAGGCAGTAAAAAGGAGACCGCGCCCTGGCGCGGTCTCCTTAATGACTCAATACGAACGAATAGAGCCTTGCTCTATTCGGCAGTTACTGCGTACGTCCCGTAAGGGATGCATTCGCCGGAGCAGCTGACAGCGACCATCGCTCCGGTCGGTGCCGTGCCAAAGGCTTCCGGCCCTGAGACGCTCGCAGTCGGATTGAAGAAGCCGGCAAACGACGCTTCCTGCATCGTCCCGGCGTAGACGCAGAGGAAGCCGGGTTCGGCCTGCGGGACGCCATTGGCGGTGAGGCCGGGGCATTCCGTCGTATTGCTCACGCCGGGTTCTGCGACGAACACGCCTTCCGGCGCTTCTTTCAGCGGCAGGTTGAGCGTGACCGGCAGAAGCTGCATGCCCGGGGTCGTCGTGTACCCGCCCCACGTGCCGGTCTCGGTCGAGCCCGAGTGCAAGAAGCAGGGGCCTTCCGGACAGCTCGGGCCCGCTTCTCCCTGGATGCCCTGTTTGCCTTCAGCGCCCTGTTTACCTTCCGGGCCCTGTTTGCCTTCGGGACCCTGCTTGCCTTCGGGACCAGCCGGGCCGGGAGCGCCTTGCGGACCTGCCGGTCCCGGCTTGCCCGCGTATTTCTTGGCGATCTTCGTGACTTCCTTTTTCTGCTTGGCGTTGAGCCCAACAGCTGCGATCGCGGTTCCCGTCAGCGCAGCTATCAGCGCCACTACTGCCACGATCAAGCCGACAGTGCCGACTTTGTTGTGTATGCGAGAGAACATCCACCCTCCCTGGTCGTTTGACTGTTCTTTGAGAAAACTCGAGTTATGAGGTGACGGGTTACTTCTTGTGCCCGCCCTTGCACTGCGCCTGAATCGGCGGCCGCGTGTTCAAGGCCCTGCCGTTGTGGGCGCGCATCCGCACCTTCGAGCGGTACCGGCGAGCGCAGATATCCCGGTTGTTGACGACCAGCCCCTTCTTGCCTCCGAAGAGGTCAAGCGAGAACTTGGAGACCGGAGCGTCCGGGACATGCGCGAAGCGGGTTCTCACTCGGCCGTTCACCGCGTCGATGTAGCCCACGAGGACCACATGGATCTGGCCGTGGAGGTCCGCAACCAGGTCCGGTAGTTCGCGGGCGCCGCCGTTCGAACGGAAGTAGACGGGGCCGGTGAGCGGTTTGTCTAGAAGTGGGCTGACCGCCTTGGCGCGGCCGAGGATCGATCCCTTCGGGCAGTTCCCGGCGTCGAACTGCACCCTCGTGCAGGGATTGCGGATGTGGGCGTTGTCGATCTGCTCGGACGGCGGCAGAAGGACCGAGGTGCTCGCGATGTTCGCTTCACCCGCCTTCGCCCGCACGAGAGCGTGGATCTGCGGATGGCCGTTGCGCCGGGTCGAGCCCTTGAACCGCAGGGAGAGGCGCGGGGAGAACTTGAGCGCCTTGCAGTCTCCGACCTGGAAGGGAGCCGTCAGCCCCACGTCCTGGCCGAGGAGCGAGGTGGCAGTGGCGCCGACCGCCATCGGTTCGCACGAGGTCGGGTTCACGGTGAACTTGGGCCGGTCCATCTTCAGCGCGATCGTGCGGATCTGCAGCGGGATCCCCTGCAGCTCGCTCGGGAACGGGTCGCTCTTCGCCGTGATCTGGGTGGTTTCCGGGTCGACTTCGAGGGCCACCCTCACCACGACCGCGCCGAGGTCGAAGGGACCTGCGATTGCCGGGGTGACGGTCACGAGCGAAAGCGGCGCGCCCTCGTAAGGACCGGCCAGATACACCTTTCCGCCGACGACGGAAGGCGCAGGACCCACACCGGAGGAAACCCTGACTTCTCCCACTTGGCTGGCCGCCGGGCAGCTGGGTTCAGCCGCCTCGCGGGCGCCGTCGCCGGGTCCGGTCAAGGACGCGGCATGGGAGATGGCAGCCTCCGGGCAGTACGGGACGCCGGCGAGGCGGCCGAGCAGGCCCGGCGGCAGAGTCGTCTGCAGCCGCCGCACTTGCTGCGTGCCGTCAGGCCGCGCGAGGCGCAGCAGGAACGGGCTGAAGGCGCCGGCGACGGGAGTTTCCCCCCAGGCCGCGAAGTCCGGTTTGAACGGTTCGGGGGACTGACAGGCACCCCCGCCCAGGCCGCTGTCGACGGGGAATTCCGAGCTCAGATTGGCAGCCGGGCTCCCCGACCAGGGGGCGATCTGGGACTTGGTCACGTAGCTGCCGCAACCGGAGGTCGCAAGAGCAGCGCCGGGGCCGCCGAAGAAATCGAGCTCGAAGTCTTCGAACGGCATCTGCGGGCTCTCCTCCACGGTGGAGACGAGTCCTTCGGAGGTCGGTTCGACCTTGCTCGCGAGCTTCACCCTCACGCCCTCTCCGGGCGCTTCGGCGACGATGTAGATGGCGAGCAGGGAGCCGAAGGGATTGGAGCCCTGAGCAGCCTGGTAGACGGCGCCCTCGAGCGGTTCTTCGAGGAGCGGCGTCGTGATCTTCGCCGTCCCCAGCTTCGAGGCCTCAGGGCAGGCAGCAGGGGCGTCGTCGAAGATCGCTTCCCCGCTGGGTTCCAGGCGCTGGAAGCCGACCTGCGCCTCCGAGCAGGCCAGCAGCCCGTTGGCGGCGGCGGCATTCACCTGCAGCCCAGGCGGCAGCACCACCTTTGCCGCTCGCACGTCCGAGGGGGCGATGCTGTCCGGCACTTGGCCTGCTTCTTCCTGGGAAACGTGCAGATTGAGAAAGAGCCCGGCGGGGGAATCAGCCGATCCGGTGTCCAAGTGCGTCGTCAGCGAGGGTTCGAAGGGAACGCTGTCGCAACCGCTCATCGGTCCCGATGAAAATTTTTCACTCACTACGTCGCTGCCCAGCGGCGTATTCCACGGTTCCAGTTCGGTGGCGAAGGACAGTGGGTTGCCGCAGGAGGTGGGCAGGCGCAGGAAGGGAGCCTCCCCGAGGCCTGCCGGCGTGGTGCAGGGCCCGGACGGAGCACCGTAGACGCAGTTCCACCCGCGCGAGATGTCGTGGCGCGGATCGCCCGGAACCCCCCAGATGGTCACCGTGCTTGCCAGTACCTGGGCCAGCTGGGAAGTGTTGTCCGCGTGGACGGTGATCCGGTACCCGTCGGAGCTCTTGACTCCGGCGTCGAGCGTCACCGGGACTCCGACAGCCATGAAGCCAAAGCGCGCCGGCTCCCCTGGCGCCGGTTCCAGGTTGAAGACCGGAACCGCGACGCGCATGAAGCCCGACGAAGTTTCGATGATGGTCACCGATGCCGCTCCGATTGCCGCTTCGTCCGGGCAGCGGTTGACGAAGCCCGACTGATTGGTGAAGTCGGCAAGGCTGCACTTCGGCAGCACGGTGGCATCGCCCACCAAGCCCGCCGGCATCGTGAAGCGAAAGTTGCGGGGCTGGGCCGGCTGCTGCTCATGGGCGTTGCGCCGCTTGCCAGGGGTGAGCGACCCCTGGTTCAGGGTCATCGTGGTCGTCAGCTGGAACGGATGGGAGCCGGCCTGAGTGGCGGGTTTCCCTCCCTCTTCTTCTGCTTCTACCGAGTAGCTTTCGATGCCGAAGGGAGTCGGTTCGGAGCTGACGTGGATCGACTGGGCGGTGCCGGCCGCCGGTGCATTGGCACCGGAAACCGAGACTTCACCAAGCGTGCCCGCCACCGGCGGTTCGCCGTCCAGGCTGACGTAGATTTCCAGTTCGATGGCTTCGTAGGGGGGCAACTCGCCTTCGAAGGCGCAGGTGATTTCGCTGGTCGATGCGGCACCGCAGTCCACTGGTCCGTAGATGTCGTTCAAGCCCGCGTAGGCTTCGACGTGGTAAGCGGAGACTCCAGCGGGCATTTGATCGCTGATCTGCAACGGCGAACCCGTTGCTTCCACGGGAGCGTCGCCAAGGTTGGTGAGCGTGACAACCAGCCGCCCGCTGCCACCCTCGACCAAGACCTTCGCCCTTTCGCCTCCGGGGTTCGAGACCCAAGTCGCGGAAAGGGGAGCGACGTAATGGCCTGCTGCGGCGCCGATGGCTTTGACTATGAAGCGACCCGAGGTTTCTTCGGCGACTTCCACCTGACCGGCGCCGTAGGCAGCTTCCAGCGAGGTCTGCAGCTGCACAGCGGTTTCATCGTTAGGAAGCGAGTATTCCGTCGTACATTCCGGACCGCCCATGCATGCGACCAGCGCTTCTTCCAGATAGATCAGGGTAAGGCCGACGCTCGTCTTGGAGACTTCCTGGACCTCGCTCTTCGGCGTCCAGAGGTTCGTGGGACGAGAGCTCGTCGAGACCTGCCACCACGGCGAGGCAGCCGTGGCCGTAGCAGGGAGCACGAACAGCGCCAGCAGCACGAGGCAGAGTGCAGTACAGCACTTCCAAACCCTCATTTCGAACCTCCCCTATGGCCATGAGCATGCCGGTGGTGATGGCGACGCTTGTGGTGATGCCGCTTGTGTTTCTTGTGGTGTCGGTGACGAGGCCGGACGTTCCCGGATCCGGTCAACGTCGCAGTGCCCCCAGGATTGGCTTCCGACTCAACTCCGGAGGAGGGGTGACATGCACCCGCTGAGGAACAGGGAGGCGGCGGCGGCACTTCAGGTTCCGGGCAAGCCCAGCCAGCGCCACAGACATGCGCGTCATAGACGTCGTAAGCGCTGTCCACGTCGCGGCTCGCCAGCCGGTCAGCAGTGAGTAAGAAGACGTCGTCGCCGCTCACGCTGGAGTCGAGGACGCCGGTTTCCTTTTCTGAAGTACCCGAAGAGAGGAGGGCAACGCAGCCTCCTTCGGCTTCAGCCACACCTGCCCCTCGCGGAGAGGCGGTGCAACTTCCCACCCCCACTGGCTCGTACTCGTAGGCATCGGCGGCAGCACTGGAATCGGCTGCCACCAGCGAGTCAACTGAATTGAAGAGGACCCGGCCATTGTCGAGAACGACACGAGGGTGGTAGAAGGCGGTGGCAGTGGGAGCAGGGGTATTCCGCTCCGGCAGCGTCGCCGCCACCCAGCGACCCGCCCAGGATTCGCCCCAATCGATCAGCGAGATGGCGAGAATGTCAGAACTGATTTGTTCCCCACGCGGCTGCCCCTGAGTGGGGTTACAAGACACGCAACGCAACTCCTCGGCGGACGAGTCATAGAGGAACACCTCCTCGTCGGCCTTTCCGCTGACAGCATCCTGATTGTTGTAGCCGGTCAGTGGGCGGTTCGACATGAAGACGAAGTAGCGTCCGCTCGGAGAGCCATCGGCGACCAGGTTGCGTGCGGAGGCGCCTTCTTGGGAACTGCTCGGGCGAAGGCCCCAATCCGCCGCATCGCTATTGGCGAGCCTCGCGACAAAGGTGGCGCGCCAGGCTTCACCGTCAAAGCGCGCCGAGTAGAGGTTGCAGCCCTGGCTCGGTTTGGTTGATTCAGGGTGATCGGTGCACGTACCGGGGCTTGCACCTGCCGCGAGAGCGCCATTGGCGACGAAGTAGACACTTTTGCCGTCTTCTCCGATTGCCGAGACCATGCCCTGCACTTCGGCCGCTTCCGAGCTGCCGGTCTTCGTCAGGTCGCGCAAGTTGCACTTGGTTTTCGTCGAAGTTTTCACCACTTCGCATTCATAGAGATCGATACCTTTGGTGCCGGCGCCCGGGACGAGCTGCTGTTCATCGGTGAAGAAGGCGCGCGTCCCATCGGCGCTGGCTCCTTGGAAGACTGGGCTCGCAGTCCCATTCCCGGCGCCGCTCTTCGGCACATCGAGACGCACCGTTTCCTCTTCCTGCATATCCCGCACGTAAAGAGCATTGCGCGCCGCGTTGATCCAGTAGACGTAGCGACCGCTATCTGAAACCGCATGACTGTTCGTCCCCTGCGCAAGGCCGCCCGTCGATCCAAGGAAGCCCGTTTCCGGCTGACCTGACGGCAGGATGCTGACCAGATGAAGCTGGCCGTCAAACCACTCATAGAGCAGTCCCTGACCGCCTTCTTCCGGAGCCCCTGCGGCGTCAAGCGACAGCGGCACAAGAGACCCGATAATCGCATGGGTCAGTTCGGGGCTACCTCCTAGGAATTGGATCAAAGGCTGCGCCCTTTCCGGGTCACCTCCGAATTCGGTTCCCGGCGGAACGTTGGCGTAGCCTTCCTTGCTAGTCACGATCGGTCGCCAATGCGGCGGTTCCGTGAAGTTTTCTCTGACGTAGGGCGTCCATTCCGATGCTTCTTCAGAAAGCGGCCCTGATCCCTGCGGCACCATCGCCGCTCGACCGAGATCACTGCTGAAGAGGCGGAATTCAGTGTTGAAGGGAATGGGTGACGCGAAATCATGCCGGGGCCCGATTTCTTCCGAAGACCAGCTCCCGGAATCGTGGCGCGCCAATGACTGCGAGAGTTCCGGCGCCCGCTGCCCTTCGGGATCGGAGCCCAGGGCCCCAGCGGACAGAAAGGTGAACGCGCCGCCGTCTTCGGAGGCCTCGGTAATGCCTTCGATCGGAGGTTTGACAATTCCCGCGCCCTTCTTTTCCGCAGGAGAGACGAGTTCCCACTCGCGTCCGTCAAAAAGCTGCAGAAAACCGCCGGAGCCCTGGGTCGTGAAGCTATGATCCGGGCCGTACGTCGTGCCTTCGGAGTTTTCTGCGACCACGCGGAAGTGGTAGGTGGTCCCGGACAGCAGACCGCTCAACCCAACGACAACGCTGACCGCCTTGCTTCCGGAACCGATGTCGCCCGAACCACCGGAAACCGCGATACAGGGATCGGGTTCCGTCGAGCAGCTTTCGGTTCCATACTCGAAGTAGTAGGTCGTCTCGCGGTTGTTCGGATTGATTGAAGCAAGCAGCTGCGCGGAGGCAGTGGTCACTTCCTTGGTTGACACCGCCGTAATTGCCGGCCGTTCGATTACCGGTGGCGGCGGCGCAAAGATCTCTACCTTCGAGGACCCTCCAAGGCCATCGAAATAGGAGACGTAGACGGCTTCGCCTTGCCCATCGACCGCTATCCCCTGCGATTCTGCAAGTTCGCCTTCTTCTTCTTTACCCGCAAACGTTCTTATCAGATTCCCTGCGGAGTCATATTGGGCGACTTCCCACGGCCCGCCGGAGAGATGGTCCACGACGTAGACGTCTTCCGTCACAGGGTCGACGGTGACGGCATTGGCAGCGCGGCCTGGGTCGAGCGGTTCTGATGCTTGGTGGAATTCCGTCCCCGGCCCGGGCGGGTAGCTGGAGGGCGTGTATTTCCAGACCGGACCCACCCAGTGGATTGCGTACACGGAGCCATCTGGCGCCACCGTGAGGTTGGCCGGTCGCGAGGCTTCGAACTGCGTGATGACTTCCCCGTTCGGGGCGTAGACGCTGATCTCATAGCTCGCGGCATCGCTGGCGTAGATGTCTCCATTCGCATCAACGGCAACCCCAGTGAGTTCAACGAATCCGCCGATCTCACCCGTTCCAGCCCCAGGCCCTGCGCTGAATTCTGCCGCTTCTCCGTTCGTATGGAACACATGGATCGCGTCTCCACTCGTCACATAGAGAAGTTCACGCACGGGATCTACGGCTACCTGGTTTTCGTCGGTACCCGATCGAAAGACAAGCCCAGTGATTGCATTTCCCGAGATGTAGGGCGCCGAACCCGTGAAGCTACGCGGTTCTCCATTCGGACCGAACTTGTAGAGAGCACCCGCGGTCCGGTCGATCACATAGACATCATGGGTCGCTTCGTCAACAGCGACCTCGGCTGCAAGGCTGAAGTCAGATGCCGCAGTTCCGTCTGGGCCAAAGCTGGAGATGTATTGGAAGCTTTCTGCCGCGAAACAGTGGCTTGGCGCCATCAGCAGCACCACCATCGCGAACAGGCTCACGACGAATGCTCTCGATCCCCTGATCATCATTGACTCCTCCCCGCCAATCACTCTTATGATCCCCTTCGCATATCCCCGCTCGACAGGACTTCCCCACTCCGGCCGCACCTCCTTGCTCACATCTATGGGTACGAAAGCGGAGTTCTGATTGAGAATAGCCTGCGCCGGAAGAGGCTCGGGGTGACAGAAGTTGCATCTTTCTCTAGTCACTGCCCTCCCACGAGAACCCGCCCCGGATCAACCAGGCGGGGCGGGTTACTCGAGAGAGTTAGCACCATTAACTCATAGGCATGTCAGGGTAGCGGTCGCTCCTTCGCCGAGTTCGCCTTCTCCCGTCGCTTCCAAGGAGGCTTCACTGGCCGTGCCGCCATTTAGCGAAGTAGTTATGTGGTATTTAACCGTGCTCCCTTCAATTTCTTGATAGGTCTGGACCGCGCCGCTAGCGGTGCCTACCGTGGTGGAATGGTTCGAGGTTTCGCCACAAGCGGGTTTGGTCACGTGGCCGATGATCCCGTTGCCTGCAACGACGACCTTAAAGAGAGAGCCGCACGTGAATTCCGCGAACTTTCCGGTGGTAGCGTTAGGTGTCGCTAAGGAACCTACTGTTTTAGTAAAGCCCTTGATGTAGACTAGGTGTGAGACTAGGGTTTCGGTTTTGACCGCCCCGCTAGCCTGACCGGCTGAGTTGCAGGCGATGCCGGTGGCCCTATTCTTGCATCCCGTTAAGGTACTTACGCCGACACCTGTCGTAACACTCGTCCATTCACCGCTGCCAGTTCCGCCCGTGCATTCCAGTTGAGCAGAGAAGCCGGAGCTCCTCAGGATTGAGATTCCACTGGTCCCGGTGAACGGGATCGGGGTCGCTTTCGAGAAGTCGACGGTCGGAGCTGCTGAGGCGATCGCCGGCATAGCGGCAAACGCGAGCGCAGCGACAGCCGTGACCGCGAGCAGCATCATTTTCTTGGTCATGTGTTCCCTTTCTTGGATTGGCTCCGCGTCAGTGTCGGAGCTGAAATGAAAAGCGGGGCCGCCGAAGCGGCCCCGCCATAGCTCACGAGAGCGGAGAACCTAGAGACATGTAAGGGTCCCGGTTGCTTCTCCTTCGAGGGTGGTTTCCTCGGTGGTTTCCTCGGAGGCTTCGCCTGCCGTGCCGCCATTGAGCGACGAGAGCAGATGGTATTTGGTCGTGCTGCCTTCGATTTCCTGGTACTTCTGCACGCTGTTGAGGCTGGCCGACTGGGCCACAATCGTTGACCCGGTGGAGGTTTCTCCGCATGCGGGTTTAGTCACATGGCCAATAATTCCGTTGCCAGTAACTACCACCTTGAACAATGAACCGCAGCTGAATTCTGCGAACGGAAGAGTTTTTTCGCCTTCAACGGGCGGTGTCACCAGGGCGCCTACTGTTTTAGTGAAGCCCTTGATGTACACCAAGTGGAACAGACTAGAACGAACTGTGATTTCACCCGACGCTAGACCGGTCGTATTGCAAGCGATCCCCGTTGAGGTGTTCTTGCAGCCTGTGAAAAGGAGGTGAATATGCCCTGTCGTGCCAGTTGTCCATTCTCCTTTGACGTGGTCGCTAGTGCATTCCACCGTCTGGGCAAAGCCTGAGCTCCTTAGGAAAGAGACGGTGCTTTTACCGGTAAACGGAAGTGGAGTCGGTTTCGAGAAGTCGACGGTCGGAGCTGCCGAGGCGATCGCCGGCATCGCCGCGAATGCGAGCGCGGCGACGGCGGTGACCGCAAGCAGCATCATCTTCTTGGTCATGTGTTCCCTTTCTTGAGTTTGTTCCGGTTGATCCACAGCCGGAGCTTCTTGACGGGAACATTGGTATTCACAGCCACGGGAATACTCAAGCAATTCCCGAGTAGCACTGTCTGCGTCTCTAAACTTTCCCTGCTCTCTTCAACAAACCAGTTGAAGCGGGTGCCGCGCGGCCCCGAGCAAACGCGGAGCCGCCGAAGAAGCCCCGCCTAGCTCACAAGAGGACGAGCCTAGAGACATGTGAGGGTCTCAGTTACTCCTCCGCTAAGTTCGGTTTCCTCAGTGGTTTCCCAAGAGGCTTCGCTATACGTACCGCCATTAAGCGACGAGGTCAGGTGGTATTTGGTCGTGTTGCCTTCGACTTCTTGATAGGTCTGGACAGCGCCGGTAGCGGTCGCCGAGAACGTAGCTTTGCCAGAGGTTTCGCCGCAATGCGGGTTGGTCAAATGCATGATGAGACCGTTTCCCGCAAACGCAACTTTAAACAGCGATCCACAACTATATTCCGTAAACTTGCCTGAGACAGGTATTGTGAGCAGGATTCCAACTGTCTTGGTAAAGCCTTTGATATAGGCAAGATGAAATGCCAGAGTTTCGGCTGTGATTTCACCGCTGGCCTTGCCAGCGGAGGTACAGACAAGCCCGGTCGCGACGTTCTTGCAGCCTTTAAAAGTGATCTCGAGGGTCCCGGTCGCGCTTGACGTCCATTCGCCCTTGCTGGTGTCGCTGGTGCACTCAATTTCTTGGGCAAAGCCGGAGTTCCTTGGGATCGAAATCCCGCTGGTCCCGGTGAACGGGATTGGCGTAGCCTTCGAGAAGTCGATGGTCGGAGCCGCCGAGGCGATCGCCGGCATAGCCGCGAATGCGAGCACGGCGACAGCCGTGACCGCGAGCAGCATTAGTTTCTTGATCATGTTGTTCCCTTTCTGGATCGCTCCAGTGATCCACAGCCGGAGCTGGAACGAAAAGCGGGGCCGCCGAAGCGGCCTCGCCGTAGCTCATGAGAGCGGAGGCACTAGAGGCATGTAAGGGTCCCGACTGCCCCTCCGCTGAGAGTGGTTTCCTCGGTTGATTCAAATGACGCTTCTTCAGCCGCACCGCCGTTGATTGTGATAGTCAGGTGGTATTTGGTCGTGTTGCCTTCGACTTCTTGATAGGTCTGCACAACTCCGGAAGCGGTGAAACTCGTACTCGCTTTAGCGGAGGTTTCGTCGCATTTAGGACTACCTAGGTGCCCGATGACGCCATTGCCCTCAACAACCACCCTTAGGAGAGAGCCGCAAGTAAATTCCATAAACTTGCCCGTCGCTTGATTCGGTGTTACCAGTAGACCTGCTGTTTTAGTGAATCCCTTAATGTAGATGAGGTGGGTGGGCAAGACTTCCGTTGTGATTACGCCTGAAGCTTGACCAGAAGAGTTACAGCTAATCCCGGTGGCAAGATTCCTGGCTCCTGTGCAGCTTATCTCCAGCGTTCCTGTAGTTGAAGAGGTCCATTCCCCTTTGACATCGTCGCTGGTGCATTCTATGGAGATGCGTCCGCTTCTTATCACCGTCAGCCCGCTAACTCCAGTGTAAGGAATCGGAGTCGCTTGCGAAAAGTCAATAATTGGAGCTGCCGAGGCGATCGCCGGCATCGCCGCGAACGCGAGCGCGGCGACGGCGGTGACCGCGAGCAGCATCATTTTCTTGGTCATGTTGTTCCCTTTCCTGGATCGGCTTCGGCCGTCTTTGGCCGGAGCCAGAGAAAACGCGGGACCGCCGAAGCGGCCCGCTATAGCTCGAGAGGGCCTAGGACCCTAAGGGCATGTAAGGGTCCCGGTCGCTCCTCCGCTGAGTTCGGTTTCCTCGGTGGTTTCCTCCGAGGCCTCCGCTGCCGTGCCGCCGTTGAGCGACGAGGTCAGGTGGAATTTCGTGGAGTTCCCTTCCATTTGCTGGTAGGTCTGAACTGAACCGGTAGCAGTAGCCGAGATAGTCGATTTGCCGGAAGTTTCGCCGCATGTGGGTTTAGTCACGTGGGCGATAAGGCCATTACCAGCGACAACAACTTTGAATAGAGAACCGCAGCTGAATTCGGTAAAGATGCCAGTCGTGGCGTTCGGTGTAAGCAGAATACCCACTGTTTTGGTGAATCCTGCGATGTAGCCGAGGTGGAATACACCAGAATCGGTCGCGATCACTCCAGATTCTTGGCCAGAGGTCGTGCAAGCGATCCCGGTTGCCTTGTTCTTGCAATTTCTGAACTTGACCTGCAAGATTCCTGTAACGGACGAGGTCCATTCGCCGCTGTTCGTGTCGATGGTGCATTCGACTTCGCCGGCGAACCCTGAGTTCCTCAGGACTGAAATCCCGCTGGTCCCGGTGAACGGAATCGGGGTACCTTTCGAGAAGTCGATATTCGGAGCGGCTGAGGCGACCGCCGGCATCGCCGCAAACACGAGCGCGGCAACGGCGGTGACCGCGAGCAGCATCATCTTCTTGGTCATGTGTTCCCTTTCTGAATCGCTCCAGCTTCCCCGGCCGGAGCTTGTAGGGAACATCCGTAACCAGACACATGAGAGTACTCAAGTAACTTGACATCTTCCCTGCTTTAGCCAACAAACCGTCTGGAGCGGACTCTTCGTCATGGGTCCAGACATAGAAAAAAGCGGGGCCGCCGAAGCGGCCCCGCCATAGCTCACGAGAGCAGAGAACCTAGAGACATGTAAGGGTCCCGGTCGCTCCTCCGCTGAGTTCGGTTTCCTCGGTGGTTTCCTCCGAGGCTTCGCTGGCCGTGCCGCCGTTGAGCGACGAGGTCAGGTGGTAGACATGGGTGTCGCCTTCGACTTCCTTGTAAGTCTGCGATGCACCGGTGGCGGTAGCGGAGATCGTAGATTTGCTGGAAGTTTCGCCACAGGCGGGTTTCGTGACGTGGGCAACGATGCCATTGCCCGATACCACAACTTTGAACAACGAGCCACAGCTAAACGTGGCGAAGTTGCCGGTCGTAGTGCTCGGTGTAAGCAAGGTGCCCACTGTTTTGGGGAAGCCCTTGATGTAGACGAGGTGGAATACTCCGGTGTCAGTCACGATTTCACCGGTGGCCGCGTTGGCGGAGTTGCAGGCAATTCCGGTCGCCTTGTTCTTGCAGTTCTTGAACTTGACCTGCAGGGTTCCTGTCGTACCGCTCGTCCATTCGCCACTGTTGGTGTCGCTGGTGCATTCGACTTCACCCGCAAAGCCGGCATTCCTCAGCAGCGACACACTGCTGGTCCCGGTGAACGGGATATTCCCCGTTTTCGAGAAGTCGACGGTCGGAGCCGCCGAGGCGATCGCCGGCATTGCCGCGAATGCGAGCGCGGCAACGGCGGTGACCGCGAGCAGCATCATTTTCTTGGTCATGTGTTCCCTTTCTTGGATTGGCCCCGGCTACCCAAGCCGGAGCTGACATAGGGGTTTTTAACCCGCCGGATGTGCTGCGCTCAAGAGGGTTTTCACCATTCGCGGGTGACACGGTGGTACGTAAAAGGAAACATGCTGCTAATGGAAGGAAACCGCTTTCATGCGGGGGCCTTCTGGTGCGGAAGCGCCGTCTGCTTCGATGGCGCAGGGAAGACCTGCGAGAAGGGAGCGGGCGAGCTCGCCGACGGCGTTCCCTTCGAACTCTCGCGTGTGCCCGTTCGCCAGTGCCTGCACCCATGTGGGCACGGTGGTGGTGACCAGCGCTTCCGCCTCCCTGTCGAGCCGGGAGACGCAGGAGATGATGCGGCCGCGCTCTACCGCCACCGTGACTCCGCAGGCGCGGTCGCCGGCGCTGCCCGGATCGGCCTGCAGGCGGCAGGTTCCCTCGACGTCTTCGGGAAGGGAGACGAGGGGAATCGCGAGGAGGAGGATCGACTCGAGGTCGATGCGGCCAGGCGACGGCGCTTTGCCAGCCGCATGGCAGCTCTCCCACTGCATCGACTTGACCAGCGGGCCGACGGCGCGGCGCAGCCATTCCGTCACCGCGTAGGGATTGCCGCGGCCGCGGGCGGCGCAGCGCTGGATCTGGCCCGTGAAGTGGAGCGCTTCCAGCCGCCGCTCCAGGGAGTGGTAGCTCACGCCGGGCATGATCTTGCTCAGCTCGGTGAGGGAGAGCGGCCTCGCCACGAGGGCGCGGACGATCTTCGCCGACCAGCCGTCGACGAGCGCCTTGACCGCGCTCTTCGCCTGGGAGGTCCCCAGCCTCAGCGGGCCGTCGGGCGATTCGCCCAGCCAGCGCTCGAGCGCCTCCAGTACCGCCAGCAGCTCACGGCCGGCCTCGGCCAGCCCGTAGTCGACCGTCCCCTGGAAGCCGCTCGGCCCGCGCCGCGTCACGAGGCCGAGCTCGTTCAGCTCCTTGAGGTTCCGCCGCATCGTCGTCGGCGGCGGCGAACCCAATGCCCGGCGCAGGTCCACCGCCGACATCGGTTGCTTCTCCAGTGCCAGTAGAACCTCGACGTTCATCGGCACCGCCAGCAGGGACAGCCCTAAAGCTCCCGCACGCATTCCTAAACCCCCTTGCCCTGAGATCAAGCCGAGGCGGTTATACCAGCGGTTTTTGAACTATCGAACTACTTTGCGCATATTGGCAGCGGCGCGCAGGGTGCCAAATGATGCGCGCAAATCAAGACACAGATCGATGACGTACGAGGTTACAAAGCAGCCCTGATCTCGGCCAGGCGGGCCTTCATCTCGGCTGCCGTCGCGAAGCGGGACTGGCGCTCGGGGGCGCAGCTCTTGAGCAGGAACTCCGCCAGGGCGTCGTCGAGGTCCGGGCGGACCGACTTCGGGTCGATCGGCTGCAGGTTCGCCGCCGGCTGGGACCGCGGGTACGGGTGCTCGCCGTCGCAGAGGAGTTCGTAGAGCATCACCCCGACGGCGAAGAGGTCGGTCGCCACGTCCCAGCGGCCGAAGTCCCCGTCGGGGGGCTGGTAGGGGGGCGTGCCGGACTGGGTGTGGATCGGGTCTCCCGCCCGCGAGGCGATGTTGAAGTCGAGCAGCTTCGCGCCGGTCCGGGTGAGCATCACGTTCTGCGGCTTGACGTCGCGGTGGACCAGGCCGGTGTCCTGCAGCTCCTGCCATTCGGCGAACTCGCGCTCCGACAGCTCCCCTCCCTCCTCCTGCTCCAGGCCTTCGATCCGGGCGGCGTCGGGGTGGATCGCGATCAGGGCGTCGAGCACGTCCAGCGCCACGTCCACCGCTTCGCGGTCCTGCAGGTGCAGGCTGCCGGCGGTGTACTCGCTGAGCGGCACCCCGTCGATGTACTCGGTGATCAGGTACCAGTGCCCGTCGGCGGTCTTCGACGCCCAGTAGACCTCGACTATCCGCGGGTGCCGGGCCTTGCGCAGGGCGCCGATCTCCCGCCGGACCGCCTCGTAGCCGGCCGCGCTGTCGAACAGCTTGAACGCCCGCTCCTCCCCTTCGAGCTCGTCGAAGACCCGGTACACCTTCGAAAAGCCGCCTTCCCCCAAGCTCTCGAGGACCTCGAAGCGGCCGTCGATCACGTCGCCGACGGCGTAGCTCGCCGCCTTCGCCGCCACCGGTCCTTCGACGTCCGACGGGTCCGGCTCGGGCAGCTCCGGGTCGCTCGCCGGCGCAGCGGAGGCACCCCCGGCCCCGCCGCCCGCTCCCCTGCCCAGCGTCTCCTCGCAGTAGACGACCCGCTCCGGGCGCTCGCCCACCCGGTAGCTCAGGTCCACCCGCCCGAACTCCGCCTGCCCGATCGCGGCCTGCTGCTCCTTCACCCGCCGCCGCATTTCCAGCGCCAGCTCCGCCGCCCAGGCGAGCTCCTCCTCCGGGACCTCCATCTCCGGGTTCGGCCACAGCAGCTTCAGGAGCCCGTTGACCGTGAGGTCGGCCGCCCTGCGGTCCCTCCCGCTCAGCTCGTCTCCCCAGGCGAGACGGCCCTGCGTCGCCTCCAGCCGCGACAGGCGGCGAAGCTGGCTCCAGCACTCGGCGAGGAAGTCGCTGACGAACCCGAAGTGGCCCGTGAAGTAGGAGGGGTCGAGCTTCGGCACGTCCCAGCCCGGCAGGTAGGCGTGGATCCGGTCCTGGAAGGCGGTGTCGTCCCGCATCTCCTTCGGCATCGGGGCGAAGAGGTGGCCGCGCCGGAGCTCGTGCTGGACGTCGACGTCGAAGTTCCCCACCATCACGATCCCGCCCTCGGCGCGGATGCTCTCTTTGCCGCGGCTGAACTCCCCGGACTCCATGTAGCCCTTGAGGATGTTCACCCCCTCCTTGGTGTCGAAGGAGACCCCCGAGACCTCGTCGAAGCAGATCACGTCGTACTGGGCGACGAGCCCGCGGCGCCCGGTCCGGTTGTTGACGAACATGTTGGCGATCGTCGCCTTGCCCCCGGAGACGAGGTGGGCGTACGGCGACACCTGCTGGAACAGGTGCGACTTGCCGGTGCCCCGCGGGCCGATCTCGACCGCGTTGTAGTTGGCGACGACGAAGGAGACCATGCGGGCCAGCAGCACGTCCTGCTGGCGGCGCGAGAACCGGTCCGGCTCGAAGCCGACGCTGCGGAGCAGCAGCGCGCGCCACTGCTCGAGGCTGAACCGCTCCCGCCCGGCGACGAAGCGGTCGAGCGCGTCCCGGGTCGACATCTGGATCGGCCGCACCGACTCGACCCGGAACGGCTGGCCGTCGGACTCGCGGCCGAGGGCGGGGATGTACTCGAGCGTGACCTCCGCGTAGAAGCCGCCCGTGAGCATGCGGTCGTTCTGGTTGACGAGCTCGTCGGAGATGTGGACGTCGCCCAGCTGCAGGCTGGGCAGCTCGGCTTTGTAGGCATCCGACCTGGCGTCGAGCTTGCCGCGGAGCAGGTCGATGACCTTGACCCGGCCCTTCTCCCGGGCCCTCGACTTGAACAGCTCCTCCTCGCCGGCGCGGACGGTGCGCTCCTTCATCGACCGCTGCACCACCGCCAGTCCCTCCGCGATCTCCTCCGGGTCGGTGGTCGCGCAGTACCTGCCGAGGAGGAACTCCCCCACGTAGGTGGGGACCGGGTACTGGCCGCGGAACTGCTGGGCCAGGTCCTTGCGGACCAGAAAGCCTTCGAAGGCTACGGCCGCCAGGCGGTCGAGGCTGTCGAGCCCGCTCACCGGTTGCTCCCCACCGTCGTCTCCCGCTGGGCGACGATGCGGCCGTCGGGGGCGACCAGCACGAGGAAGGCGGCCTCGCCCTCCTCGTCCTCGTCGGGGACCAGCAGCGACACCTTGCCGGCGCTCGCCACCTCCTTCGCCTCCTCGGCGAGGCTGGAGCCCGGATCGCCCGGCAACCGCCGCAGGTCGAGGGTCGCCGCCGCCACCCCGGCGAACTCGACCCGGCAGTGCAGGCCCAGCCACTTCACGCCGGTGAGCTCAGGGCCTTCGGTGGGCGCAGTCGCGCCGACGCTGGCGGCGAGGCGGGGGACGACGCACTCCTGGGGGCTGACGCCGCCGTGCTCGTACTCCTTGTTGGCTTCGAAGCAGGAGGCGCCCGGCGCCAGCGCGATGCGGACCTCCCGGTCCCAGTGCCAGGGAACCGTCGGCACCTCGACCGCGGCTCCCTCTTTGAGCCTGGCGCAGCGCCCCTTCTTCAGCAGCGCCGTCTGCGCGGGCAGGGTCACCTTCTCCATCCCTCCGGGAACGAGCATCCACCCATGATCGGTGACGACCTCGATGCGTTCCCAGCCCGCCTCCAGCAGGTCCCGGACCCGGGCGGCGATCCGGCGGACTTCCTCGTCGACCCGGTCGGCGAGCTCGAGCCCGTCGTCGTGGCCGCGCCGGTCGATCTCGCCGATTTCGGCGAAGGCGGTCCCCGAGGGGTCGCCCGCCTCGCCGGGACCGAGCACCTGCACCCCGTTCGCAGCCATCAGCGCCCGCATCGCCTTCGCCGAGGCCTCGGCCCCGGTCGAGGCGGCGACCGCGTGCAGGCCCTCGCCGGGGCCGAGGGCGCCGTCCGCGACCGGGACCAGCGCCGCCTTGGCGGTCTGCGTGACGGTGGGCAGGGCCGCAAGCGCGGTGCCGGCGCGCACCTGCACCCCGGCGCTCTCGAGCGCCTCCCGCAGCCGCTGGCCGACGTCGAGCCGCAGCCCGTCGACGAAGACGCTGACGGTGCCCGCGGCCGTCGCGGCGGGCGGCCCCGCCTCGTAGGGAGGGCCGTCGCCTAGGGAACCGATCGCGGCCTGCAGCGCCCTCGCCCCGACGTCCACCCACTCCCGGTACAAGGCGGCGATCGCGGCCGAGACCGCCGCCCGGTCGCGGTCGCCGGGGGCGGCGGCCAGCGCCCGCAGGACCGCGTCGTCCGCCCGCCAGCCCCGCTCGGCGTAGCCGGCGACGAGGGAGGCGAGGTCGCGGCCTTCGAGCGGGCGCTTGGTCTCCTTGGCGAGCGAGCCGAGCTGCTCCAGGGCGAAGGCGAGGGGCGCGCGGTCGAGGTCGGCCCAGACCGTCCCCCGCCGCTTCGAGTGCTCGGTTTCGAGCCGCTCCACCTCCGCCCGGGCTTCCCTCGGCGTCAGCTCGGCCAGCGCGAGGAGCCCCCTCCGCAGGTCCTCCTCGGCGACGTCGTTGTCCTGCGGCCAAACCTCGGGGTCGAAGATCAGCTCCTGCGGCTTGGCCCCGCGCAGCCGCTCCGGGAGGCCCGGGAAGCGGTCGGGAGTTTCGGCGAAGCGCTTCCAGGCCGCCTGCCACGGGCTCGCCCGGCCGGCGAGGCGGCGGGCGGCGGTCACCTCCCCCTCGCCGAGCGGGTCGAATTCGAAGTCGTTGCGGCACCGCTGCAGGAAGGCGCTCCACTCCTCGGCCTCGGAGCGGTCGCGGAAGCCGGCGGGGTCGTCGAGCCATTCCAGCAAGCTCAGGACCGGGTCCGGGTTGACGAGGTGATGGAGGTAGGCCGCATCCACGTGCTGCCTGCGCAGGCGGTCGAGCCGCTCGTCGACCAGCCGCCGCAACGCCACCTCCAGCGCCTCCCGAGTCTGCGCGTCGTCGGCGATCCGCAGCCCCAGCCCTCGCTCCCGGTGCGAGAGCAGCGCCCGCAGGCTCCAGTCCTTGCCGTTCGGGTGCGAGAACCACTGGCTGCGGTACTGCAGCTCGGCGATCGGCGCCAGCTCGGGAGGGCAGTCGTCGGAAGCGCGCAGGGCGCCGCGGCTGACCCCCGGGAGGTAGACGACCGGGGGGCCCTCCGGCAGGCCGGCGTCGACGCTGCCGGCGACCACGCACCTGATCCAGTAGGCGGGGCCCCTGCGGCTCGCGGGGTCGTAGGGACCAAGGCAGACGAGCGGCAGCCGCCCCCCGATCCGGTCGGCCACCGCCGCCCACTGGGAGCGCTCGTCGGGCCAGAGCAGCGCCACCGGGCCCTCCTGCACGTTGCGGTCGTAGGCGAGCGCGGCGCGCAGCGCGGCGACGATCCCGTCCAGAACCGTCTCCCTCACGCCGCTCGCTCCTCGACCTTGGCCGCTCGCTTCTCCGCCAGGCTCAGGTGCAGGTCGTTGCGGCGCTCGGAGCCGTCGGCGTCGCGGCCGCGGTCCTTGCGCCAGTGGACGTTCAGCCGCGCCCGCAGCACCCCCGCCTCCACGAACGGGCGGACGTTGAGCCGGACGCCGTCGTTCAGGTCCGGGTCCCACCCCAGCGGCTGCTCGCGCAGCCCCTTCCAGCGCACGTAGACGTCGTAGGGAGCCTCGCCGTCGAGGACTTGCTTCAGCTTTCCCTGCAGCTCCAGCGCCGCCGTCAGCCGGTCCTCGGCGCCCGGCACGTCGTCGTTCACCGCCGCCCGCTGGCGCTCCACCCAGTCCTGCCCCAGGTACGTGTAGGTGAGCTTCTCGAGCGTCCTGCGGTCGAGCCGGTGGTAGTCGACGAGGGCGGCGAAGCCGTCGCGCCGGCCGTCCCAGACGTGCCAGACGAAGGGCCGGTTCTTGAACAGGGCGCAGTGCTGCTTGAAGAACTCGTCCCGCAGCCAGTCGCCGAGGTCCTTCTTCCCGCTGCCCGCCTGCTCGAGCAGCTGCCTCGTCTTCGCCGGCGACCAGGTCTGCCCGAAGGCGGTCGCCAGGAGCCGCTGGAGCCGGTCCGCCGCGGGAGCCTCGGTCGCCACCGACGGCAGGCAGACGATCCCGTCGGCGTCCACGTGGGAGTCCAGGTCGTCCTCCCCCTGCTCGGGCCAGCGATAGCCGACCAGCCGGGCCACGGCGACCTGCAGCGGCGCCGTCGAGGCCTCCGGCCTGCCCTCGAAGAGCCATTGGGTGGGGTCTTCGGAGCCCGGCTCAGGGAGGGGGCCGGCCTCCGCCGGCGCCTGCCGCCAGCGCTCGGCGTCGAAGGGGACCTTGACCAGGGTCCGGTTGGTGACGGCGACGTTGTTGTCGATCTCCCTGACCGCGGCCCGGTACTCCGGCGAGGAGAGGAAGGCCCAGAGCGCCCCCAGGTCGGCGGGGTCGTTCGGGACCACCGCGGCGGCGTTGGAGTCGAAGCGCTCGCCGGTGTAGAGGGTCGCGCAGAGGTCTCCCATCTGGCTGACCAGGACTCCCCGCTTGCCCCACGCCTCCTGTCCCTGGACCCGCGCCTTCGGGCTTTCCACCAGGGTCCCCGCCCCCTGCTCCCAGCGCAGGACCGAAGACCTGCCGCCGAAGAACTCCGTCTCGACCACGCTCGACTGGAACCTGCACCAGTCCCGGTCCGGGAGCGGGACCTCCCAGAACAGCCGGCGGTAGCGGGGGTCGTCGCCGGTCTTGATCCCCTGCCTCGCCGAGGCCACTTTTTCTAGCAGCGGCTGCGCCGCCAGGGCGGCGGTCACGATCCGCGAGTCGGGGTTGCCGAGCTGGCCGGCCTGCGAGACGCGGCCGGCCTCGGCCTCGGCCAGGAGGCGGGGCTTCTCGGCGACCGGCCCGTTGCCGACGTCAATCGCGGCGATCGAGTGGCTGGCGGCGGGAGCCGCGCCGGAGAGGACCGAGAGGACCGTCGGCACTTTGAACGGCTGCCGCCCCGACTGGGTCTGCCAGACGTTGTTGCCGACGCGGGCGAAGAGGTCGTAGGTGCGGCGCTCGAGGATCGACTTCCGGAACGCCGTGTAGCCCGGCTTCTCCTGCCAGTTCTGGGGGCTGACCAGGGCGAGGGTCCGCGCAGCCCCCAGCCAGCGCTCGAGCATCGCCGTGGCGAGGTCCCCTTTCGCCCGCGGCGCTCGCGCGTCCAGATAGGAGCGCAGCGACTCCGCCTGCTTGGAGCGGGAGAGGAACGGCACGTTGGTCGCGACGAGCGTGAAGTCCCTGACCAGCAGGTCCGCCGCCCGCACCAGCCCGCGCAGGTCGCTGCCGAGGACGGAGGCGGCGACGTCGCTCCCCCGGTCGGCGCGCAGCGCCCGCTGGAGCGCAGGCGCCGCTTCGCTCCACTCGACGTCGCCGAGCGACTGCTGCAGGCTGGCCCCGGCACCCGAGCCGGCGGCGGCGGCCGGGTCGACCAGGCTGCCGAGGCTGTCGGCGTCGCGGAAGAGGCGGTGAAGCCGGGACAGGGCGCTCTCCAGCCGCTGGGCGCCGTCGGCGAGCGCCGTCCACTCCTCCACCGGCGCCTTCACCGGGATGCCCGAGCAGGCGATGTTCGGGACCGGGAGCTGCCGCCAGCCGCCGCCCGCCTTCCAGGCCGCGAGAGCGATCGCGAACATCGCGATCTGGACGCAGCGGGAGTCGAGCTCGAGCCCGAAGAGGTTGTCCCGCAGCACCGCGTCCTGGGCCTCGACCGGCTCCAGGCCCTCCTCCTCGGCCCGCATCCTCCACAGGATCGAGAAGGCCTCGACGAGGAAGTGGCCCGAGCCGCAGCAAGGGTCCATCACCGTCACCTCGGCGACGCTCTCGGGCCAGCTCGGGAAGGGCCCCGAGGCCGGCTGGCCGTCCTCGTCTCGGCGCAGGTACTCGAAGCCGGCGAGGAGGGGGCTGCCGGGACGCCGGGCAGCCCACCAGGCGCCGAGCGAGTTCTCGAGCAGGAACCGGACCATGTAGTTCTCGGTGAAGAGCTGCGTCACCGGGCCGAGGTCGGCGCCGCCGATCTTCCGCTCCGCCGCGTTGATCTCGTCCTTCTTGTCCCGCTGCCAGAACTGGTACACCCAGCCGAGCGCGTCCCCGGCCGCGAAGGCCTCCGCCGGGATGCCGTCGAGGATCTCCTCCAGCGCCTGCCGTCCCTCGGGCGCCAGGCGCAGCCGCGTGCAGGGGTCGTCGAGCCGGAAGATGCCGGGCAGGATCTCGGCCGCGAACCGGGCCGCGACCGACCAGCCGTCCGGCTCGCCGAGCCCGGCGGCGAGGTCCTCGCAGTCGGCGAGGGTGACCGGGGCCTTGAACTGCGGGTGCAGGAGCAGCCCGTTCTCGGCCAGGAAGCGGGCGAAGAGGAGCTTGTGCCATTGCTCGTAGGCGCACTCGGCGACGAGCAGGTCCTCCCTCTTCCCCAGCTGCCGCCATTTCGCCCGCAGCCCGTTGCGCAGGGCCGCCTGCTCGGGGCCCAGGTGCTGGGGGCGGCGGTCGGCGAAGGTGCCGAGGCTCTCCAAGGCCGCCGCCGAGGCCGCTTCCGCGGCGCGCCGGGCTGCCAGCACCGACGTCTCGAGCTGCCTGCGCAGTGCGGCGGTGAGCGCTCTCACGGCGGCTTAGAGGATCACGGTCTTGTCGCGGTTCAGGTGGGCCTCGACCAGCTCCCGCAGCTCCTTCAGGTAGGCGTCGAGGTCCTCCTCGTTCCTGATCGTCCCGGGCGGCGCCGAGACGGACACGCTCTCCGGCTCGAGCTTCTTCGCCGCCTGCTTGCGGGCCCGCTCGAGCCGGCTGGGCACGAAGTCGATCTGCTCGCTCCAGGCCCGCAGGGGGCTGACTTCGAGCAGCTCCAGGAGGTCCTTCTCGTTCTTCGGCTGCGGCGGCTTCTCGGCGACGAGCTTCGCCTCCTCGACGATCGCCCGGCGGTCCTCCGGCCCCAGCTTCGCCCAGTCGTCCCACCGCTCCAGCTCCGCTGCCGCGCTTCGCCGCGCCTCGTCGAGGCGCTGCGCCCGCTCGCCGACAGCCTCGCGCAGCGCCGCGACGAGCTCGGCCAGCAGCGGGGACAGCGGGTCGGGGTCCGCGAGCAGCAAGCGGCCGTCGCGGATCGCCTCGACGGCCGGGGCCAGCTTGGCGTGGACCGGCAGCTCGGCGGCGTGGCGCTGCAGCCGCAGGAGGTCCCCCCACTCGGCTTCGCGCTTTTCCCTCCGTGCGGCCGCGGCCTTCCAAGCCGCCAGGTCCCCGGCAAGGCGTTCGTGCTCGCCGGCCACCGCCTTGAACCGCTCGTTCCCGCCCAGCCCGAGCAGGGCGTCGAGGTATCCGGTCGCGGGCGGCTCGGGCAGCGGCGGCGCCCCGCCGGCGCTGCCGGCGAGGTCCTTCAGCCGCTGCAGCAGAGCCGGTATCTGGGCTCCTTCGCGGCCCTCCTCGTAGGGGACCTGGGCGGCGGTGAGCAGGCCCCTGACCGCGAGGCGCTGTTCGACGCTCGGCGGGTCGTCCTCCTTGTAGAGCGTCACTTTGCCGATCTGGGACTGCGGCAGCTGCTTGGGCCCCTCGAGGTCTTTCCCGTCCTGAGCGGCCCGGATGTTGCCGCCGAGCAGCAGGACCAGGACGGCGGCGTTGACGGCGTCTTTCGGCCAGCCGAAGGGAGGCGCCGTGAACCGCCTTTGCAGTTCCGTCCCCCGGGTCCCGGCCGGGCTGATCGCGGCCAGGACCTCCTTGCAGACGACCTGGGTCGTCGGCGGGCCCTGGTGCCCGACGGCGCTGAGCGCGTCGGGGGCGCCGGCGCGCGCCCGCTCGACGACCTTGCTCCAGTCCGGGTGGTCCCCCTGGCCGAACCGCGGGAAGAGGCGGGCGAGGGAGCGGTTGGCCGCGGTCTCGACGGCCTCGGTCAGGCTCGAGACGGTCACCTCGATCCCGCCGCCCTGGAAGACCCGCGCCCTGGCGACCAGCTCGCGGAAGATGGCTTGGAGCTGTTCGTCGGCGGTCGCCAGGCGAGTCCGCATCGCGTTCTGGGCCGCCCTCCCCTCGTCGGTCTGGGGAGTGGGCCGCCGCAGCGTGTCCTCGGCGGCGGCGTGGCTCGCGAGCAGTTCCCGGATCCGGTCGGGCTCGTATTTCGGCAGGAGGACGAAGACGGTCGGGCTTTCGTCGCCGGCCTCGGCCGCCTGCCTCTTCACCGCCGCGCCCTGGACCGCCCATTCGTCGCGAACCCAGACCGGCACCTCGCCTTCGGCGCTCTCCGGCTCCTCCTGGTCCCAGCTCACCTGGAGCTTGCGAGGGGCCCTGCTGCCGCCCTGCCTCAAGCTGAGGCCGCGGAGGGCGTCTTCCACCGCCGCCGCCAAGCGCTCGCCCCGGAGGCGGTTGACCTGGGAGGCGTCGTCGCGGATCGCCGCCAGGCGGGAGCGGTATTCCCGGTCCCACTCGGCGTCCTCCTGGGTCAGCAGCCGGTACTCGTCGTCCACCTGGACGACCCGCCCTTCCTCGACCAGCGCCTCCAGCAGCTCCGGCACCTGTTTGCGCAGGCGGACGCCGTCCTCGGCGAGGTCCTCGACCAGAAGGTCGGCGAGGAAGGCCGCGGTCGGGCGCAGGCCGCTCTCGCCCCCGAGAGCCGGCTGGGACATCTGCGTCATCAGGAAGATCAGGGCGCAGAGGCGGCCCTTGACGACGCCGTCCCCCCCTTCGCCGACCAGGCGCTGGATGAAGTCGTCCACCTCGCGCAGCAGCACGCCGTTCATCAGCATGTCGATCCGCGCCTTGTCGTCGAAGAAGAGGTAGTCGGTGCCGATCACGGTCCCGACGGGACGGCCCGCGCTCGCCCGGGCGCCGCCGTGGATCAAGCCGAGCTGGGAGCGGACTAGGCCCGATTTGCCGCCGCGGTCGACGGCGCGGAGCATCTCCGACCACAGCCGCCAGCGGTTGGGCAGGACCGGGTAGTCGGCGACGAGCTTCGGCTTCTCCTCCGCGCGGGGGGCGTAGCGGGTGCCGCCGAGGTGGCGGTCGATCTCGCCGGCGGCGGCGTCGATCGTCGACTGCAGCATCTGCATGTGCTCGGGCTTCTTGCGGAGGATCACCTTGCGGACGACGGTTTCGACGTCGTTGTCCGAGAGCACGACGGGGACGGTGAAGCGGTCGATCAGCCGCTGCAGGGTGGGGGTGGCGGTGAGGGCGCTCTGCCCGGTGGCGACGAACAGGACCTTGCTCCCGAACCTCGCCGAGCAGCCCTCGACGACGTTCTGCACGACGAGGGCTTTGTCGTTGTCGTCGCCGATGTACTGCTGCATCTCGTCGAGCACGATCAGGGTCAGCGGGAAGTCGCCCCCGGCGCTCGACTGGAGGCGGAGGACGTCGCGCATCGCGTCGAACATCTCCTCCTCGGTCACGTCCTTGGTGGCCAGCGGGAACTGGGCCTGCAGGCGGCCGCGCATCTCCCCCACCGAGGAGGCGAGGCTCGGGTCAGACTCCAGCAGCGCCCTGGCGATGACGGGGGAGACGTAGAGGTCGTAGATCTCCTTCTCCAGCGTCCGCCCCTCCGCCTCGACGGCGGCTTCGATCGCCTCGAGGTGGCCGTTCTCCCGCGCCCAGATCATGAAGCGGGCCGCCGCGAACTCCTTCGGCAGGCCGGCGCTCTCGAAGAGCACCGAGAGGAACGCCAGCCGCGCGGCCTCGCTCTTGCCCGCCGCCAGGGTGCCGGCCGCCGACCAGAGGCCGCCCCCGCGCTTGCCCGCCGTCGACAGCTCGGTCATCTGGTCCCGCACCTCGTCGGAGAGCGAGACGAGGTCGCGGGCCCGCTCGCCGGTGGGCAGCTCGATGTCCCGCCAGAGGTACTCGAGCACCCGGACCAGGTGCGACTTGCCGCTGCCGAAGAAGCCGCTGACCCAGACCGCCGGCTGCTGGGGCTGGCGCAGGCTGGCGAGGAAGCTGCCGAGGATGCGGTCCAGCCCGCGCTCGTACTGGCCGTCGCAGACGAAGCTGGTCAGCTCCCACCGCAGCACCTCCCACTGCTCGGCGGTCTCCGGCCGGCCCACCTGGGCGACCCCGCCGTTCGGGATCTGCGTCTCGACCGGATCGCGGTAGAAGAGATCTCGGTTCTCGGTCGTCATTGCCTCTCCCCGTTTGGCTTGATCACGAGGGCCATGTAATTCCATCCGTCCCTGCCGTCGAGCAAGCGGAAGTTATTGCTTTCCACATCACCCGGGAAGAAGACCAGCAGCCTGCCGGCGATCGAGTCGCTGACGGCGTTGAGGAGCGCCGACACCTTCACCGCCTCGCCAAGCCCAAACATCGCCCCGGCCCCGACCAGGGCGACGACCCCTTTTGGGGAGTCGCTCTCCGCGAGCTTCCGGCGCAGCTCCTCGACGAGGTGGTCGAAGAAGCCGGGAAGCGCCGCCGCGAAGAGCTCCGGGGCTTCGAAGTAGGCCTCGTTGTAGGGGTTCGCGGCCGTCCAGCGCTCGAACGAATCGGTGATGTCGACCGCGGTCCACTCGTGGCCGTGCTCGACCGTCGCCTCCTCGAAGGCCTGCAGGTGCAGGCGGAGCCGGCGCTCCTGGTCGGGCGGGTAGACCGCCATCCACACCCGCTGGGCCGGGGCCAGTGAATCGGCCCAGGGCAGGCTCACGTACCTGCGATAGGCGCCGAGCAGATCGTCGAGATAGCTCACGGCAACCGCTCCCCGGGGCCCTCGCCGAAGGGCCGCAGGAGCTCGCGGAAGCCGACTTCGACGACGCCGGCGGCGGTGCGCAGCTCCAGCATCCCCTGCTTGGAGGCGACGCGGGCGAGCTCGATCAGGCGCGACGGCGGCTGGTCCAGGAACCTCGTCCAGCGGGTCTCGAAGAGCGCCTTGCCGCGCGCCCCTTCGACGTGCCCGAGCAGAAGCGCGTAGGCGACGCTCGGCGGCCGGGGCGAGGCTTCGACCCGGATCTTCGTCCCGGGCCGGGCTTGCCTCAGGTGCCCGGTCTGCTCCCAGGAGGAGAAGGTGTTGCGCCCGATCTTCGCCAGCGTCCCGGGCCCGTAGTTCCCGGGGAACGCCTCCTCCACCGCGGCCGCCAGGTCCGCGGCGCGCAGCGGCTCGCCGAAGGCGGTCGCGGCGACGGCGGCGCCGCTGGCCCGGAAGACCGCGTCGCGGGCCAGCGCGCAGAGGCCGGCGAGCAGGGGGCGCGCCTCCTGCTCGATCGGCCAGAGGTCCCTGAGGGCGCGGAAGAGCAGCGCGTCGGGGCGCAGGAGGTAGAGCTCGCGCAGGTACCTGAAGGTGCGCCAGCGGGCGCCGTCCGTCTCCTTGCCGAGCGCGTTCAGGCGCAGGGCGGCGTCTTCGTAGGCGGCCGCGGGGGAGCCGGCCGGCACGGCCGCCAAGAGGCGCCCGAGGGCGTCGACGACGATGGTGTGGCTGGTGTTCGTCCCGCCGCTGACGTTGCCGGGGACGATCCCGCAAACGCCACCGGCATCAGCCAGCGGCACCGTGGTCACGGAACCGGAATCGTCACTGGAAAAGAGCTCCACCCATCAGCTTTATATCGGCGAGCGGGAGTGACGGGACTCGAACCCGCGACCTCTGGCGTGACAGGCCAGCGCTCTAACCAGCTGAGCTACACCCCCGAGATGGCTCGGGTGGGCCGGTTGGGGAGCGGCCCAGACGAGGAATCTAGCGGGTGACGGGAGCCTATGCCGGGACTTCGGTTCTCTCTACGATTTTCCAGCTAAATCTATCACGAAGTTCCAGATTCTTTTCTTACAAATCTCCAGCTAAAATCTCTACAATCCTCCCTCTATGGGATATGTGGCTCGAATTGCCGACGCGGAGCTGGAAGAGCGTCTTGGATATATGGGGGCGGTTCTCGTCGAGGGCCCAAAGGCCTGCGGCAAGACGGAGACCGCCCGGCAGATCGCCAAAAGCGAGGTGCGGCTCGACGTCGACAGGCGCGCGCGTGAGGCCGCCGAACTGGATCCTGGCCTCGTCCTAGAGGGGGAGGCGCCCCGGCTCCTGGACGAGTGGCAGCTCGTGCCGGAAGTCTGGAACCACGTGCGGCGCGCGGTCGATGACCGGCAGCAGACTGGTCAGTTCATTCTTGCCGGCTCCGCCCAGCCAACCGACGACGAGACCCGGCACACGGGCGCCGGTCGCATCAGCCGCTTGACGATGCGGCCCATGTCCCTCTTCGAGCTCGGTATCAGCAAGGGGGAGATCTCGCTGTCGGCGCTCCTTGGCGGCAAGCCCGGCTCCGCATCGGACGCGGGACGGCAACTGACCGATATAGCCGCCGCGGTCTGCCGCGGCGGCTGGCCGGCGTCCAAGGACCAGGACCTTCCCGACGCGCTAAAGGGGGTCCAGGCCTACCTGAACGAGATTCCCCGGGACACCCAGCGTCTTGGTCAACGGCACAGGCCCGAGCGGGTGAGGCGCCTGATCGAAAGCCTCGCTCGAAACGTCGCTACCCCCGTGACCGCGAGAACTTTGGCCGAGGACGCCAGTCAACCCGGGGACCGGGTCTCGGAGGACGTGGTTGCCGACTACCTGAGCTCCCTCGGCAGCCTCTTCGTCGTCGAGAACCAGCCAGCGTGGCAACCGCACCTGCGCTCGCGCTATCGCCTGCGCCAGTCGGGCAAACGCCACTTCGTCGATCCTTCGCTGGCGGTCGCGGCGCTGCGCGGGACGCCTGAGAGCCTGATGCGAGACCTCAGGTTCTTCGGCCTGCTGTTCGAGTCGATGGTCGTCAGGGACCTTCGCGTCTATGCGCAACCACTCGGAGGCGAGGTGCAGTACTACCAGGACAACAGCGGTCTCGAGGTCGATGCGATCGTCGATGCCGGCAACGTCTGGGGAGCATTCGAGGTGAAGCTCGGCGGCACCAAGCCGGTCGACGAGGCGGCGGCGAACCTGCTCAAGTTCCGTGACCGCGTCGACACCTCGCGGACCGGCCCACCCGCAGTGCTCGGCGTAATCGTCGCCAGCGGCTATGGCTACGTCCGCAAGGACGGCATCCAGGTCATCCCGATCGCCTGCCTCGGCCCGTAGGCCGATCTTTACGAGCGGTTGACCTGGGCTGAAGATTCGAGGGCGATACTGGCGCGGAACCGAGACGAGGAGGGAGACATGCCGCAGATACTCGTGCTCACCGATTCGCCGCAGCGGGCGGGCGAGGTCGTCTACCGGGAGCGGGTGCCGAGCTCGAGCCTGGAGTCCGAGCACTTCGCCGGTCAGTTGCTGGAGCGGGTCGGCTGGGCGGTCAAGGACGCCGACGACCTGGAGCACCGGCCGGAGGAGGCCGGGGTCGCAGCCGAGGAGTAGCTACGCCGCCGCTGGCGAAGCGGCGGCCAGCTGCCGCAGCTCGGCCAGCGACTCCTCGATCCCGGCGCGCATCGCCTCGAGGTCGGGGACGGCGTCGCGGTCGGCGTTGAGGCCGAAGGTCAGGGCGCCGTCGTAGCTGACGACGGCGACGCCGACGGCGTGGCCGCTGAAGATCGGCACCAGGGGGACGACGCGGCGCATCGGCGCGCCTTGGCAGTAGAGGGTGATCGGCGAGGCGGGGACGTTGGTGATCGTCACGTTGAAGAGGCGCGGCGTGAACATCAGGCGGGCGACGATGCTCTGGATCGCCGGCGGGGTGAGGCCGGCGAGCTTGATCACCGCGTCCGTCCCGGCCACCGCGTTGCCGCTCTTCAGCTTGCGCGAGGCGGCGGCGATCTTGCGGTAGCGCAGCAGCGGGTCGGGCTCGGCGACGGCGACGTCGACGAAGAGCGAGGAGACCTTGTTGCCGAGCGCCAGCGACTCGCCCGCCGCCCGCACGCTCACCGGGACCATCGCCCGGATGTGGTCAACGTCCTCGCCGCGCGCCTCGAACAGGCGCCGCAGCCCGCCCGCGGTCGCCGCCAGGACGACGTCGTTGACGGTCCCGCCGAGCTCGCGCTTGACCCGCTTCGCCTCCTCCAGCGGCACCTCGACCGCGGCGAAGCGGCGCGTCGCCCCGATCGTCTCGTTGAGGCTCGTGTGCGGCGCCGAGTTCAGCTCGTCGCGGACCAGCGTCTCCGCCATCGCCCAGGACTGTGAAAGCAAGTTGCGGGGATGGCGGACGGCATCGACTCCGCCCCGAACCGCGCCACCCACCATGCCCCGCAACTTGCTCACCCTCCCCAGATCTGAATCGCCTTCCTGCGGCGAGGCGACGATGTCGGCCAGGGTCGTCGCTTCCGGAGCCGGCTCGGCCTCGACGTCGAGCAGGATCGTCGCCACCTCGGCGCCGCTGATCCCGTCGATCAGGCAGTGGTGCACCTTCGACACCAGCGCCCAGCGGCCGCCCTCGAGCCCCTCGAGCAGGGTCGTTTCCCAGAGCGGGCGGCTGCGGTCGAGCCGGTGCGAGAAGAAGTCTCCGAGCCACTCCATCAGCTCCGCCTCGCCGCCCGGCGCGGGCAGGGTCGCGCGGCGGATCAGCTCTCCCGGGTCGAGATCGGGCGCGGGCTCCCAGGCCGGCAGCGAGAAGCGGCCGACCCGCGGCGAGGAGAGGCGGCGGCGGAAGCGGGGCAGCGCCTCCAGCCGCTCGCGCACCTGGTCGCGCAGTTGCTCGAGCGAGGGGCGCTCGCCTCCGGGGACGGGATCGAAGACGAGCGCCCAGCCGATGTGCATGTGGGCTGCCTCGTCGGCCTCCTCGAGCTCGAGGAAAGCGGCGTCGAGCGGGCTGAGCTGCGAAGTGGACATGGGCGCATACTCGCCGCGGCGCGGAGGTGCGCCATCCGTAGAACTCCGCTGTCAGCGATGCGTGGCCGTCGGGTCAGTCGACAGCGTTAGGCTGCCGCGGATGCGACTGGTGACTTATGACGCTGGCGACGGTGCGCGTGCGGGAGTCGCCGAGGACGAGCGGGCCGTCGATGCCTGGGCGCTGCTCGGCGAGCCGCACCGTGGCGGCCTGCGCGAGCTGATCGCGGCGGAGCGCATCGACGACCTACGCGGGCGGCTCGGTGACACCGGCGCCCCCTCCCACCCCCTTTCGGCGGTGAAGCTGCTGCCGCCGATCCCTGATCCCGACAAGATCGTCTGCATCGGGTTGAACTACCGCAAGCACGCGGCAGAGGTCGGGGTTACGGAGCCGCCGCAGATGCCGACGTTCTTCGCCAAGTACCCGAACGCGCTGTCGGCGGATGGGGCGACGGTGAAGGTGCCGACGGCGAAGACCGACTTCGAGGCGGAGGTCGCCTTCGTCGTCGGGCGGCGGGCGAAGGACGTCGACGAGGTCGAGGCGCTCGATTACGTCGCCGGATACACGCTGCTCAACGACCTCTCGGCGCGCGACCTGCAGGGGGCGACGCCGCAGTGGATGCCGGGCAAGGTCTTCGACGGCTCGGCGCCCTGCGGTCCTTATCTAGTGACGCCCGACGAGGCGGGGCCGGCGGACGCGATCGCGATCCGGCTGACGCTGAACGGCGAGGAGATGCAGAACGGCGCCACCGACGACCTCATCTTCAGCATCCCCCAGCTGATCGCGCAGCTCTCCGGGCTGATGACGCTCGAGCCCGGCGACGTCGTCTCCACCGGCACCCCCGAGGGCGTCGGCATGGGCCGCAAGCCGCGCGTCTGGCTCGCCGACGGCGACGAGATCGCGATCGAGTCGCCGACCCTCGGCCGGCTCGTGACCCGGATCAGCGCATAGGCGTTCGTCTGTTCCTTATGGCCGGTATACGCCCATAAGGAACAAGTGACTACGGGCGCGGCGGGATCTCGTAGGCCTTCGCCGGCAGGTTCGCTGAGAGCGGCTTGCTGGCCGTGGTCGCTCGCGCACCCGGGCGCGCTCGGCGGGCGGCCCAGGGTTGGCGGTAGGGCGTGTAGGCGAGCAGCGCGTTCCAGGTTTCGGTGTCGATGAGGGCGTTGGCCGGCAGGCCGTGCTCTTCCTTGAAGACGTGGACGGCGCGGGCGGTCTGGCGGCCGAAGATCCCCGTCACCGGCAGTTCCGCCCCGGCGGTGACCAGGTGCTCCTGCGCCCAGACGACCATGTCGCCCTTGGCGCCGCGCTTCAGCAGCGGGTGGACGATTTCGGTCCGGTAGCCGGTCACCGGCCGCAGGGCGCTGGCGGCGCCGAGCGCGCCCCACTCGCGGCTGCTCGTCTCCTGCCAGTCCCACCAGCTCGGCGGCAAGCCGCCGTAGCTCTGGGCGAAACGGCGGAAGAGGCGGATCGAGGCGGCGCCAGGGCCTTCGTAGGTCTGGCCGATCGGGTAGATCGGATGCCCCCAGATGCGGTTGTAGAGGTAGGTGTGCTCGTAGACGGTTCGCACCGAGGTGCCGATCGCCTTCCAGTACATCTGCGGCTGGTTGTACTGGGCGCCGCCCGGCCCAAAGAAGACCGAGTAGGGGAAGGACGGGTGGTAGTCGACGTAGGGGAAGCCGGCGAGGGCGACGGGGAAGGTTTCGCCGATCCGGGCGCGGAGGGCGCGAACGTAGCGGTCGGCGGCGGCGTACTTGCCTTCGTATTCGGCCTCGGCGTCGATCACGAAACAGTCGGCGCCCTTGGCGACCGCGGCGGCGGCGACCTTGGCCTCGGCGACCGGGTGGTCGCCGTAGACGAACTGCCAGGCGCAGACGTCGAGGCCGCCCTGGTGCAGCGCCTGGACGAGGCCGCGGCTGAACTGGCTCCAGGCGCCGCCGCCGTCGCCCGCCTTGACGTAGACGGTGCCGATGTCGTCGGCCTTGGCGCGGGCGATAATCGCGGAGACGCTGCCGCCCTCGGAGTGGGAGACGTACCAGACCCACATCCCCTGGCGGTCGAAGGCGGTGTTGCCGAGGGTGGCGCCGCTTTCCGGCGGCGGCGCTTCGACCTGGGCGGCGCCGCCGGTTTCGGCGGAAGCGGTCGGCGCGAGAGCGAGCGCGACGAGGACCGCCAGCGCGGCAAGGATTCGGGAGTGGAAGGTCACAACTGGTCTGAACACGGTAGTAAGGGCGCAGGTGCGGGGACAGGTGACCCTCCCCAGACACCACTCGCCAATGGCTCGTGGTTGAGTGTCTGGGGAGGGTCACCTGTCCCGCCCGATAAGACCGTGAAGAACACCGCCCGCAAGATCCTGTGCGTCGCTCTCCTCGCCATGAGCGGGCTGTTGGTGATCCCTGGAGTTGCGGGAGCGCAGCCGCGGCTGCAGCACGCGGGGCTGGCGCAGAAGGGGCGGGAGTTGATCCTCACGGTGCGGACCAGCGAGGCGGTGGGGCTGGGGACTCTCGAACCGCACCCGGACCCGCGGCGGGCCGAAGCTCGCTACCTCTGCTTCGAGCTGGCGCCGAGCGCGACGGCGGCGGCGCGGCGCCTCTGCCTTGGCGGGCGCAAGGCGCACCGGCGGGTCGGGGTCGAGCAGGTGAACCAGGCCGAACAGCCGGCCGACGAAAGCTGGGTGCGGGCGACGGTGAAGCGTCCGCGGCCGGAGAAGCTGGTGGTGGCGCTGATCCCCGGCGAAGCCGGCCTCTCCCCCCGCGGCTACCAGTGGCGCGTGATCCGCGGCTCCGGCTGCGAAGTCCGCAACCTCTGCGCCGAATCCCTCCCCGCCACCGGCACCAGCGCCTTCCGCCTGCGCCCGGTGCGCGCGGTCGGCTGCACCGGCGGCAGCCCCGGCCTCGTCACCAACGGCCCGCGCGACCGCCACGTCGTCGCCCTCACCTTCGACGACGGCCCCTCCGAATACACCCCCGACTTCCTCCGGGTCCTGCGCAAAAAGGGCGTGCACGGCACCTTCTTCGAGGTCGGCCAGGAGATGCCGGGGCGCGAAGACACGATGCGCCAGATCCTCGCCGAAGGCAACGAGCTCGGCGACCACACGATGAACCACGTCGAATACCCCGGCTACGCCCAGATCGCCGGCGCCGCGGCCCGGATCAAGGCCTACACCCACTTCCAGCCCTGCCTCTTCCGTCCGCCCGGCGGCGGCGTCAACGCCGGCGTCGTCGCCACCGCCGGCAGCCTCGGGATGCGGACGGTCAACTGGGACGTCGACCCGCGCGACTGGTCGCTGCCCGGCACCGGCGCGATCTACTCGAACATCGTCAGCCACGCCCAGAACGGCTCGATCATCCTCATGCACGACGGCGGCGGCCCCCGCGGCGAGACCCTCGCCGCCCTGCCGCACGTGATCGACACCCTGCGCGCCCGCGGCTTCCGCTTCGCCACCGTCTCCGAACTGCTCGGCTACAAGATCGTCTACCGGCCCTACGGCTGATCCAGATCGACATCCCTTTCCGTAAGGGAAGGCGATGAAGATCGCAATCGTCGGAACCGGGATCTCCGGGCTGGTGGCAGCGCACCGACTGCACCGCAAGCACGAGATCGTCGTCTACGAGGCGAGCGACCGGATCGGCGGCCACACCCACACGGTGCCGGTCGAGGCCGAGGACGGCACCCACTGGATCGACACCGGCTTCATCGTCTTCAACGACCGCAACTACCCCGAGTTCGAAGCGCTGCTGGACGAGCTGGGGGTGGCGAGCCAGCCCTCCCACATGAGCTTCTCCGTCTCCGACGGGCGCGGCCGATTCGAGTACAGCGGCACGCCATGGGGCCTCTTCGCCCGCCCCGCGCACCTGCTCAGCCCGACCTTCCTCGGGATGCTGCGCGACTGGCGGCGCTTCAACCGCGAGGCGCGGGCGCTGATCGGGATGAACGGGACCGCGCCCTCGCTCGGGCACTGGCTCGAGCAGCAGGGCTTCTCCCGCCACTTCGTCGAGCGGCTGATCGTGCCGCAGGCATCCGCCGTCTGGTCGGCGGACCCGGCGCAGATGTGGAGCTTCCCGGCCAGCTTCATGGCCGAGTTCTTCGAGAACCACGGCATGTACAGCCTGCGTGACCGGCCGCGGTGGCGGACGGTCAGCGGCGGCTCGCGCAGCTACGTCGAGGCGATCACGGCGCCGTGGCGCGAACGGGTGCGGACGGGGGCGCCGGTGCGTCGGATCGAGCGGCTGGCCGACCGGGTGCGGATCGAGGCCGACGGCTGCGAGAGCGAGGAGTTCGACCAAGTCGTCGTCGCCACCCACTCCGACCAGGCGCTGGCGCTGCTCGCCGACCCGAGCGAGGGCGAGCGGGAAGTGCTCGGCGCGATCCCCTACCAGCGCAACGAGGCCGTCCTCCACACCGACGCCTCATTGATGCCGCGCCGCCGCGCCGCCTGGTCGAGCTGGAATTTCCACCTGACGCCGGAGCCGGTCGAGGGGACGACGGTCACCTACTGGATGAACCACCTGCAGCGGCTGCGCACGCGCCAGAACTACTTCGTCACCCTCAACCGGACCGACCAGATCGATCCCGAGAAGGTGATCCGCAAGATCGCCTACGACCATCCCGTCTACACCAAGGAGGGGGTCGCGGCGCAAGCGCGCCACGCCGAGATCAGCAACGCCGCCCGCCGCACCCACTACTGCGGCGCCTACTGGGGCTGGGGCTTCCACGAGGACGGCGTCGTCAGCGCCCTTCGTGCGTGCCAAGCGATCGAAGGCGAGCGCCACTCCGAGATCGCGGGGGCCATAGCCCCCAAAATCTCGGAGCCGGGAGAGGGAGCGCTGGCCGCTTGACCGCTGCGATCGAGGGACAAGGGGTGGGGGTCGCCGGACCCTCCCCGCTGTTGTCCGCCGACCCCCACCCCTTGTCCCCCCCACCCGCCTCGGCCGTCTACGAGGGCTGGGTCCGGCACCGGCGCTTCGAGCCGGTCGAGCACGAGTTCCGCTACCCACTCTTCCTCATGTACCTCGACCTGGCGGAGCTGCCGGAGGTGCTCGATCCCTACCCGCTCTTCTCGGCCCGCGGCCGCGCCCTCGCCCGCTTCCGCCGCGAGGACTTCATGGGCGACCCGGCGCAGCCGCTGGACGAGTGCGCGCGCGAGGCGGTCGAGGAGGCAACCGGCGCTCGCCCTTCCGGCCCGGTCCGCCTCCTCGCCGGCCTCCGCTATTTCGGCCACGGCTTCAACCCGGTCTCCTTCTATTACTGCTTCGACGCCCCGGCCAAGCGGGTAGAAGCGGTTGTGGCCGACGTGCAGAACATCCCCTGGGGCGAACGCCACCCTTACGTCTTGGCGCGGGGCGAGCGCCGGGGTACGGTGCTGAGTGAGGAACTGGAGAAGACCTTCCACGTCTCCCCGCTGATGGGCATGGACCAGATCTATTCGTTCCGCGCCGGCAAACCAGGCGAGCGCCTCGCCGTCCACATCGAGTCGCGGGCGCGCTGCGTCGAAGGCGCGTCTGGCAAGAGCTTCGACGCCACGCTGAGCCTGCGCCGCCGCGAGCTTTCCCGCCGCACCCTCACCGGCCTGCTCGCCCGCTACCCGGCGATGTCGCTGCAGGTGGTGGCGAAGATCTACGCGCAATCGCTGCGACTGAAGCTGAAGGGCGCGCGTTACTACCCGCACCCGGAGGGGAGCCGCCCGAAGGGGTTCGTCTCACCATGACCACCGCCACCCGTCCGCGCATTGGCGACGCCGCGGCCCGCGCCGGCGTCGGCGCCCTGCTTGGCCGCGTCAGCGGCGGCCGCATCGACGTCGTCGAAGGCGCCCGCGAACGCAGCTACGGCCCGGCCGACGCCGACCTCCGCGCCACGATCACCGTCAACGATCCGGCCGCCTGGCGTGGGCCGCTGCGCGGCAGCGTCGGCCTCGGCGAGGGCTACGTCGACGGCCTCTGGGAGACCGACGACCTCGTCGCCCTGATCCAGATCGCCGCCCGCGAGCTGCGCCAGATGGACGGTCTGCGCGGCGCCGTCGCCCGCCCGCGCGGCCTCTGGCACCGCGTCCGCCATCTCGTCCCCGAGAACACCCGCCCCGGCTCCCGGCGCAACATCTCCGCCCACTACGACCTCGGCAACGACCTCTTCGCCGCCTTCCTCGACGAGCGGATGATGTACTCGTGCGCCTACTTCCCCGAGGAGGCCGCATCCCTGGAGGAGGCGCAGCTGGCGAAGCTCGACCGCATCTGCGACCGGCTCCAGCTCGGCCCTGAGAACCACCTGCTGGAGATCGGCACCGGCTGGGGCGGGATGGCGATCCACGCCGCGCGCCGCAGCGGCTGCCGCGTCACCACGACGACGATCTCCCGCGAGCAGTTCGAGCTGGCGAGGCGGCGCGTGCGCGAAGCCGGGCTCGAGGACCAGGTCACCGTCCTGCTGCAGGACTACCGCGACCTCGACGGCCGCTACGACCGGCTCGTCAGCGTGGAGATGATCGAGGCGGTCGGCTGGCAGTACTTCGACGACTACTTCCGCCGCTGCGACGAACTGCTGACCGACGACGGGCTGATGCTGCTGCAGGCGATCACGATCGACGACCGCATCTACGAGATCGAGAAGGCCGCCAAGAGCTTCGCCAACACGCACGTCTTCCCCGGCGGCTGCCTACCCTCCGAGGGGCTGATCGCCGACTGCCTGGAGCGGGTGACCTCGATGAAGCAGGTCTGGATCGACGACATCACCGCGCACTATCCGCCGACCCTGGCCGCCTGGCGTGAGCGCTTCTTCGCCGCCTGGGAGCGGCTGCGCGCCCGCGGCTACGACGAGAGCTTCCGCCGGCTCTGGGACTTCTACCTGAGCTCCTCGGAGGCGGGCTTCCGCGAGCAGCGGATCGGCGACGTGCAGGCGCTCTTCGCGAAGCCGAAGGCGCGGTGAGCGCCGGCGCGAATGACGGGCCTGGGACGAGCGGCAACCGCGAGCCGCTCCTCCTGATCCACGGGCTCGGCGGCTCCCGCAACATCTGGGAGCCGGTGATCCCGCTGCTGGAGGGTGAGCGCGAGGTGCACGCGATCGACATGCCGGGGTTCGGCGAGACCCCGCCGCTGCCGGAGAGCGAAGAGGCGACGGCCGCGAACCTCGCCCGCGCCGTGCATGAAGAGTGCGCCCGCTACGGCGTCGAGCGCCCGCACGTCGCCGGCAACTCGCTCGGCGGCTGGGTGGCGCTGGAAATGGGCCGCTTCGGCTGGGCGGCCTCGGTGACGACCCTCTCCCCTGCCGGCCTCTGGTCCCGCCCGCTCGGCGAACCCTCTGGCGGCGGCGCCCGGATGCTGCTGCGCGGCTCGCCCTGGGTGAAGGCGGCCCGCCCCCTCCTCTCGGTCGCCTTCCAGTTCCCGCAGACCCGCGCCGCCGCCTTCCAGTCGATCGCCGCCCATCCGGAGCGGATCCCACCCGACGCCGCCCGGGCGCTCATCCTCGGCTGGCTCGACGGCGAGGGCTACGACGCCGCCAACCGGGCGATGCGCAACCACGTCTTCGACCCCACCGGCTACCCGGAGGACGTGCCGGTGACGATCGCCTGGTGCGAGAAGGACCGCCTGCTCGGCCCGCCGAAGCCGCACCGCCGCCCGCCCGGCGCCCGCTTCCTCGTCCTCCCCGGCGTCGGTCACACCCCCACCTGGGACGACCCGGAGCTGGTGGCGCAAACGCTGTTGGAGGGCAGCGCACAGCCAACCGCTCGCGCCTGATCTCAGACGTGTCTGACTTCAGCCCCCTTATGAGGGGCCTAAAGTCAGACACCCCATCCCGGACGCAAGGAGGAGCAGTGATCGTCGAGAGGACCGAGAACCCGATGTGGCTGTCGAACGCCTACCTGGTCGCCGACCCCGACCGCAAGACCGGCGTCCTCGTCGACGGCAACGACGAGCTCGGGCCGCTGCTCCGGCGTATCGAGGACGACGGGATCGAGATCATGCACGTCCTCGTCACCCACCCGCACGCGGACCACGTCGCCGGCCTCGCCGAGGCGCGAGCACAGCTCGGCAACCCGCCGCTGGTCGCCCACGAGGCCTGCGCGGCGGAGCTCGACGACGAAGTCGAGGTCACCCTCGGCGACGGCGAGAAGCTCGACGCCGGCGGTCTCGAGATCGAAGCGCTCTTCACCCCCGGCCACGCCGCCGGCCACCTCGCCTACCTCGTCGACGGCAGCGACGTCTTCACCGCCGACGTCCTCTTCAAGGGGACCGTTGGCGGCACGATGGCCCCCGGCGCCAGCGGCTTCGCTGACCTCCAGTCCTCGGTCATGCGCCTGATGGAGCTGCCGCCGGAGACCAACGTCCACCCCGGCCACAGAGAGCCGACGACGGTCGGCGAGGAGTGGGAGCGCAACCCCTTCGTGCGGATCTGGCGCGGCCTCGACCCGACCGGCGAAGAGCCGGTGACCGTCTGGGGCCGCCCGGCGACGCTGAAGCTCTGGGCCCCCGACTACGACGGCGGCAACAAGGCCTGGGTCCTCTTCGGAGACTCCGGCGAGGACGCCATAGTCGGGGGCTCGCAGGTCGAGAAATAGAGCGCCCCGAGTGACAAGGACCTGAAGGGACGGCGCTCTTCACGCCTGACCTTTAGCCCTCGCGTCCATTTTGGACGGATGTGCGATTGGGGAAATCGCACTTCCTCTGCACACTCCACCAATGGCCGGGGAAATTCAGGAATTCTTTTTCAACTGGTACCCGGTTTTCGGGGTCTTCTTCATGGCCCTGCTGCTCTACATCTTCCTGAAGATGATGCGGGGGATGATGGGGACGACGAAGCCGGAGACGGTCAAGGCGTCCAGGACCGCTCCCGTCCTCTGGGAGGAGGTGCAGGGGGTCGACGCCGCCAAGGACGAGCTGATGGACGTCACCGCCTGGCTGCGCGAGCCCGACCGCTTCGCCGCCCTCGGCGCCCAGGCCCCGCGCGGCGTCCTCCTCTACGGCCCGCCCGGCACCGGCAAGACGATGCTCGCCCGCGCCGTCGCCGCCCAGGCCGGCGTCGACTTCTTCGCCGCCTCGGGCTCGAGCTTCGTCGAGATGTTCGTCGGCCGCGGCGCCGCCCGCATCCGCCGCCTCTTCAAGGAGGCGCGCAAGGCCGGCCGCGCGGTCATCTTCATCGACGAGCTCGACGCGATCGGCGGTAGCCGCAGCGGTGGCGGTGGCGACGGCGGCACCAGCGAGCGCGAGCAGGCGCTGAACCAGCTGCTGGTCGAGCTCGACGGCTTCGAGAAAGACCCCGGCATGGTGATCGTGATCGCCGCCTCCAACCACGTCGACAAGCTCGACCGGGCGCTGCTGCGCCCCGGCCGCTTCGACCGCCAGGTCCTCGTCGCCCCGCCCGACCGCAAGGGCCGCGAAGCGATCCTCCACAGCCACGCCCGCAACAAGCCGCTCCACCCCGCCCTCGACCTCGGCGACGTCGCCCGCAAGACCACCGGCATGACCGGCGCCCAGCTCGCCAACGCCCTCAACGAGGGCGCGATCATCGCCGGCCGCGCCGGCCGCAACTGGATCACCCGCGAGGACCTGGACGAGGCGCTGCTGCGCCAGGCGCTCGGCTCCCAGCAGACCCGCCAGCTGACCGAAAAAGAGCGGCTCATCGTCGCCTACCACGAGGCCGGCCACGCCCTCTGCTTCCGCCTCGTCAGCGAAGAAGCGCCGGAGATGCTGAGCGTCGTCCCGCGCGGCTCCGCCCTCGGCTTCGTCTCCCCGGCGATCGAAGAGGACCGCTACATGCGCTCACGCGAGGAGCTGCTCGACGACGTCGTCACCTCGCTCGGCGGCCGCGCCGCCGAGGAGGAGGTCTTCGGCGAGGGCTACTCCGGCGTCTCCTCCGACCTCGCCCACGTCTACGCGGTCTGCGCGCAGATGATCACCGAATTCGGGATGGGGGTCGCGCTCGACCACGACGGCCCGCCGCCGATCGCGATGCCGGTCGGCAAGTGGCAGGTCTCCGACGCGACCCGCCGCGACGTCGACCTCGCAGCGATGACCCTCGCCCGCGAGGCCTACCGCCGCGCCCGCGCCCTGCTCGCCGCCAACCGCCTCTGCCTCGACGAGCTCGCCGCGGAAGCGCTCGACCGCGAGACGCTGAGCAGCGAGGAGATGGAAGAGATCTTCGACCGCTACGAGCTCCACACCTTCGCCGAGCCGCGCCGCAACGGCGTCGCCCTGGTGGCGATGGCCAAGGAGGCTCAGCCCCCGCGCTGACCGCCGGGTAGCCTCGGCGGATGGCCGCCGAGAAACCCCGCTGGTGGGGCATGCGCCCCGCCCAGAACCTGAAGCCGGCGACCTACCGCTGCCCGCTCTGCGGCAAGCACCTGCCGGCGCTCTCCGAGCACGTGCTGATCTGGCCTGAGAACGACAAATCGCACCGGCGCCACGCCCACACCAACTGCGTCCTGCGCGCCCGCAAAGCGGGTCGCCTGCCGACCGAGGCGGAGTGGCGAGCGACCCAGCCGCGCCCGCCGTCTGCCTGGTCACGCCTTCGCGCCCGCCTCTTCGGCGAGGATTGAGGCGTGCTCGAGCTGCTCGCCGTCGCGGCGGCCGGCGCCGTCGGGGGGGCCGTGAACTCCATCGCCGGCGGCGGCGCGCTGATCACCTTTCCGACCATGGTCGCCCTCGGCCTCCCCCCGCTCTCGGCCAACGTCACCAACACGGTCGGGATGACCACCGCGTCCGTCGGCGGCGCCCTCGGCTACACCGACCTGCTGCGCGAACAGGGCGAGCGCTTCGCCCGCTTTCTGGCGCCGACGCTGCTCGGCGCCGTCGCCGGGACGATCGCGCTCCTGCTCACCTCCAACGCCACCTTCGAAGCGATCGTGCCGGTGCTCGTCGCTGCCGCCTGCGTGCTGCTGCTCCTGCAGCCGCGCCTCACGCCGCGCATCTCCCACGCCGGCGACGAACGCTCTCCCTACCTCACCGCCGGCCTCGCCTTCTGCGGTGCCTACGGCGCCTACTTCGGCTCCGCCGTCAGCATCCTCCTCTTCGCGATCCTGGTCCTCTTCGTCACCGAGACCCTCCAGCACCTGAACGCGATGAAGATCATCCTCGTCGGCTGCGCCAACCTCCTCGCCGCCGTCGTCTACGCCTTCCTCGCCCCGGTCGACTGGCGCTACGCGGTGACGATCATGGTCTCCTCCTTCGCCGGCGGCCGGGTCGGCGCCCACTACGCCCGCCGCATCCCCAGCGACCCGCTCCGCATCTCGACCGCCGCGGTCGGGCTACTGGCGGCTGTGGTGCTGGCGGTCCGCGCCTTCGGCTAGCCCCGCCGTCCGCACCGCTTCCTCCCAGCTCTCGTGGGCGCGGCCGCGGCGCATCATGCCGTCCTCGAGTTCGAAGCTCCAGGCGACGCGCACCGCGAACATGCCTTCGTCGCGGCTGTCGAAGACGGTGCCGAGGACGGCCCCGCGGTTGCCGTCTGTCTGCACCTTTTCCACCCGGATGTCGAGGTGCTCGAGGCCCTCGCCGAACTGGGAGAGCCATTCGCGCACGCCCTCTTTGCCCCGGTAGACCTGGTTGCCGCTCCACACCGTCGGCGACCACTCGCCTTCGGGGTGGATCAGCTCCAACACTGCTTCCGGTTCGCCTTCGATGACGGCGATGAAGAGACGCTCGATGACGGTGGGCTCGACTGGTGGCGAGCCGCTCAATCGGGCCCTTGCCGCATCCGCTGGATCTCCTCCCGCGCCGCCTGCGCTTCCTCGCGGGCGCGCATCGCCTCGTTGCGGGCCTCGACGGCAAGCTCGCGCGGGCGCCGGGCGGCCGCCTCGGCGCCCCACTGCCCCTCCCGCGCCGTCGCGTCGTGCTCGCGCTGGTGGCGGTCGTGCTCGCGCTGGCGCTCGTCGATCTGCGCCTGGCTGCGGTCGCGGGCGCCCTGCTGGGCGTCGTGCGTCGTCTGCTGGCGGTTGCGCGCGGAGCGCTCGCGGGCGAACTCTTCGCCGGCGCCGTCCCCGGCGTCGCGGCTTTCGCGTTCGAGCCGCGCGCGGTCGGCGTCGCCGCCAGCCTGCTGGTAATCGAGCTCCCGCTGCTCGCGGTCGCCCATCGCCTGGTCGAGGTCGAGCAGCGACTGCTCGCGGTCGAGGTCCCGCTGCTCTGCATCGCGCGCCGGGTCGCGCTCCTCAGCCATCGGACCCGTTCCCGTTCGCGGATGCCAGCGGCTGCGGGCGGCCGACGTAGTAGCCCTGCGCCAGGTCGACGCCCATCTCCCGCAGCAGGTCGAGCGTGCGTTCGTCCTCGACGCCCTCCGCCACCGTCGTCATCTCGAAGTTGCGGGCGACGTCGATCATCGATTCGACCACGCGCCGGTCGGCCGGGTCGGCCCCGATCCCGCGGATGAACTCGGTATCGATCTTCAACTGGGTGACAGGGAGGTGACGGAGGTAGGTGAAGGAACCGTACCCCGTTCCGAAATCGTCTAACGCGACTCCGCACCCCATCTTGGTCAGCTCGGAGACGAGTTCCCGCGCGCCCTGCATGTTCTCGGCAGCCGCGGTCTCGGTGATCTCGAAGGTGAGGTTCTCCGGCGGCGAGCCCTCGCCGCTGAGGCGCCGTTCGATCGCGCTCAGCAAGCCGCGGCTGCCGAGGCTGCGAGCGGAGAGGTTGATCGCCACCGGGACCCGCGAGCTCAGCCGCATCCCCTCCTCCACCGCCCAGAGGTCGAGGTCGCGGATCAGTTCGGTTTCCTCGGCGTAGGGGAGGAAGGCGCCGGGCATCACCAAGTCGCCGTCGATCCGCATCCGCACCAGCAGCTCGTAGTGGTGGACCTGGCCGCTGCGCAGGTCGAGGATCGGCTGGCCGTGGAAGAGCAGGCCGCCGCTGCCGAGCGACTCGCGCAGCCGTTTGCGCCAGGCCAGCGCCTCGGCGTCCTGCTGTTCGGCCCGCTCGCGGCGGCGGCGCTCGCTGACGTCGTGGGCGACCGTGCAGACGGCGGTCACCTCGCCGGAGAGGCCGCGGATCGGGAAGGCCCGCAGGGTGATGTCGATCAGGGTGCCGTTCTTGGTCAGCCGCTGCGTCTCGAAGGAGACCACCTCGCCCGCCGCCACCTCCTTGAGGATCCGCTTCGCCTCGGCCCGCCGGGTGGCCGGGATCAGCAGCTCGGTCACCTGCTTGCCGATCGCCTCCTCGGCGCCGTAGCCGTAGATGCGCTCGGCGCCCTGGTTCCAGCCGGTGATCGTGCCGGAGAGGTCTTTGGTCAGGACCGCGTCGTCGGAGGAGCGGATGATCGCGGCCAGCCGCCGGTTCTCCTCCTCGCGGCGCTTGCGCTCGGTGATGTCGCGCACCACCAGGGTCCGCGTCGACGCCCGGCCGGGCGAGGGGCCGATCGTCACTTCGACCGGGAAGGCGACGCCGTGGGTGTCGTAGGCGTTCAGTTCCAGCGGCGCCGGCAGCGAGTGCGGCTCGATCCCCTCCAGCAGCTCCCCGAAGGAGCGGCCGCCCGGACCGCCGTCGAGCAGGTTCCCCACCGGCTTGCCGACGATCTCGAAGTCGTTGCGGCGGAAGATCGCGTAGGCGCGCTCGTTGCAGGCGGCGATCGTGCCGTCGGGCCCGACGGTGATCGCAGCGTCGAGGGTCGTCGCTTCGACCGCCTCCGCCTCGACCTCGCGCACCCGCGCCCGGGCGTCGCGCCAGCCGCGCTGGGCGACCGTGAGGCGGATGCCTGCCGCAAGCAGGGTCAGGCTCGCGAGCAGGACCGTCCCGGAGCTGATGCGGGCGTAGTGGTCGTAGATCAGGGCGGCGACCGCGACCACCACCGCGACCAGGGAGAGGAGGACGACGAGGCGGCCGCTGGGGCGGCGCTTGGCGTCTGGTCGCAGGCCCCAGCAGGCGACGATCGAGATCAGGGCCGCCCCGGCGAAGGGAAGGGCATCGGCGAAGTCGAGGCCGAAGGTTTCGGTCAGCACCCCCTGCGACTGCATCGAGTCGGCAACGGCGATCAGCCCGAGGCCGCCGGCGAGCATCGCGAAGCGCGGCGCGACCGGCCAGCCGTGGTTGCAGAAGGCGGCGAGGACGGCAAGCGCCAGCAGCAGGTCGAGGGCGCTGTGGAGGGAATCGCTGCTCGAGCCGGCCGGGACGAGGAAGAACCAGGTCCAGGCCGTGGCGAGACCGAAGGAGCAGACGCCGAGGCCCTGGGTGATCGCGCGGCGGAAGTGGAATTCGCCGCTGGCGGCGAGGACCGCGGCACCGGCGGCGGCGCAGAAGAGGCCGTAGGCGACGGCGGCGCTGGTCGCGACGCCGGTGCCCTGCTGCTGGCTGAGGTGAAAGGCCGACTCGGCGACGGCTCCCACCGCCAGGCCGACCGCCAGCACCGCCCACAGCAGCCGCTCCTCCCGCTGCCAGAAGACCGCGGCAGCCGCGGCCACGGCGGCGCAGAGCAGGGGGACGAAGAAGGCGGGTTCGGTGCCGCCCACGGTATCGGTGTCGCCCATCAGCCCTACCCCGGCCGCCTGCGCGACCACCAGGAGGCCGACCAGCAGCCAGACCAGCAGCGCCCCGCGGCTCACCACCTCTCGCGGCGGCCCGGAGAGGGGGAGGAGCCTGGGCGCCCGGTGCGGGCTATGTGGCGGCACTGGGCTCAAAGGGTCGAAGAAAGCGGTCGTTTACGTAGCGGTACGCCTCCGATCTTCTCGACGGTCTAGATGTTTCCCTTTAATCGCGCAGGTGTCTGTAGTTGAACTCAGGGCTAATTGCTAAAAAAAGCGCCCCGCGGGCGGCGCCCGGAGCGGAGAGGCCTCACTCCCGTCCCTGTCCCGGCAGCACCTCGAAGCAGGTCATCCCGGCGATCGCGTGGATGCCCTCCTCCCTGGAGCCGTTCATCCGCGCCGCCGCGGCCGCCTGCTCCTTGAGGATGTTGTCGAGCGCCCTGGCCTGGATCTCCGAGACCCGCCGCCATCCCTTCTCGTCGAGCAGCAGCGGCGTGCGGCTGAGGTGGCGGTCCTCGCGCCGGTCGAAGACCCCGGCCGCGAGCGAGCCCGCGGCGTCGCTCATCAGCGTTTCGATCACGTAGCCGGAGAAGGCACTGCGGACGCTGGGGTCGAGCTTCTCCCAGTCCGGGTTGTCGATCAACGGTCGTTCCACCGCTTTGTAGAAGTGGGCGACCGACCCCCGCACCGCTTCTTCTTCCATGATCTCGACCAGGCCCAGCTCGTCCAGCACCCGCACGTGGTAGCTGACGTTGCTGAGCGGCATCTCGATCTGGTCGGAGATTTCTTTCGGGCTGGCGATCCTTTCGGTCAGGATCGTCAGTGCCTTCACCCGGACCGGGTGGTTCAGGGCTTTGACCAAAACCTCCTGCGGCGACCTCCCGATCTGCCGCCGCCGCTTTGCCACTTTCACTTTCCGTCTTTTCTGCGCCACTTTCGGCCTCCCCTCCATCTGGTTCGACTGAGTGATGCAGCATAAGTGCCGTAATCTTTTGTCGCTAATTGCGCGACTTCGGCGAACCGATGCAAACGATTAGAGCATTTATGCCCCTCTCCCTATCGAAGGCGAAAACCAGCGATAGGGGAGGAGGTGAGCAGGGTGAAGATCCAGAAGACGGTCTCCGTGCCGGCGATCAGCCTGACCAAGTCGGCCTAGGGACATAGGGCGGGCGGCTGTCTGCGGTCAGCCCGCCCATCTTGCAGCGGGGCGGGACCCCGGAGGATGGAGTGGGCGGTACTGGGCTCGAACCAGTGACCTTTCGGGTGTAAACCGAATGCTCTCCCAACTGAGCTAACCGCCCCGGGACCCCATTATTGCTCGCCTGGCGAGTTTGTGAACCCGGATGGGCCCTGGACCGTATCCCCGGCCATGACGATCGCGAACAGCTGGCGGGGCCGGTGGGCCTTCGCCCTCCTGATGGGTATCGCGGTGCTGGCGGTGGCGGCGCTGCAAGGCGGCCGCGCCGCCGGCGCAACGGCCACCGCGAGCGGCGCCAAGAGCGTCGACATCAACCACTTCGCCTTCCATCCCCCGACCCTGCGGGTCGGCAGGGGCGGCAAGGTCGCCTTCACCAACTCGAGCCCCGTCACCCACACGGCGACCAGCCCCGGTCATTTCGACACCGGCCACATCAAGCCGGGCGAGACGATCGTGGTCCGCTTCAAGCACAAGGGGACCTTCCTCTACCACTGCGAAATCCACCCCTTCATGAAGGGCAAGATCGTCGTCGAATAGCCTCGGTGGGCATGGACCTCCCCACCCTCTGGCGCGCGGCGCTGCTACAGCTGGTTGCAGTTGCCGTCCTCTCAATCGCCCTCGCTCTCGCCCTCCCACACGACTTCTTCGTCGACTGGGGCTGGATCGCCGGCCCCACCGCCTGGATGCTCTGCGCCGCCTTCACCGCCCAAGTGCTGCGACTACCGCTGGTGCCAGCCCTGACCGGCGCCGTCCTCGCCGGCCTGCCCAGCATCCTCGCCGTCGTCTTCGGCGTCCACTGGGCCGGCGCCGTCCTGGCCGTCGCCCTCTTCGCCCTCTGGTGCGCCCGCCTGCGGATCGAGGACGCGCCGGCGGTCAGCTGACCGAGGCCAGCTCCGCGAGCGCCTCGCCGCGGCTGTCGAAGACGATGCCGGCGTCGGTGAGGCCGGCGACGGTGAAGATCCGCAGCACCTGGTCCGAGCAGCCGTAGATGACGAGGCGGCCGCCCTGCTCTTCCAACTGGCGGCGCACCTGGAGGAAGAGGGCGATGCCGGTCGAGTCGACGAACTCGCAGCTCTCGAGGCCGACGACGATCGCCTTGTTGTCGCGGGCGACCCGCTGCAGGACCGCCTGCAGCCGCTCAACGGTCCACAAGTCGAGCTCCCCCTCGAGCTGCAACTCGCATCGGTCCGGCCCGATTCGTTGCTCGGCGATCTGCAGAATCTGCCCCCCAGCCATCGTCCCCATTCTCCCAGTATCCCCGCCCCAGCCGAACTGCATCAAATTCTCCCTCCAGCAGGAAGAGAATTTGATGCAGTTCTGGCCGCGCTCGCTGCCGGGTCCCTTCGTCGGTCACTTAGGCACACCCCTGTGACCGAACCCGCGGCCGATTCTCTCCCCACCCGGCTGGGGATGAAGTCGGATGCGCTACAGGGACAGCGCGCTGACGAGCTCGGCCGCGGGGCGGATCTCGTCGATGCGGGCGACGGTCTCGCCGGCGTAGAGGGCGCCGGCGTCGACCAGCGTCTCCGGCCCGTCGTCGGTCGGCCCCGCCGGCGAGAGCAGCCGGCTCTCCGGCCGCTGCGCCCGGATCATCCGCTGCTGAAAGGACGCGGGCGCGTATCGCGTGCCTGGGGCGAGCAGGTGGTTGAGGGCGCGGTTGAGGCGCGGGGCGGTCAAAACCTCGCGGCGTTCGTCCTTTTTCGCCTCCTGGGCGATTAAGGACGAACGCCGACCGAGGAAGCGTTCCGTGGCGGCGTTCGGGACGACGCGGTGCGGGGCGGGCCAGCCGGCGCCGAAGAGCTCGGTGAGGAGCGTCTCCTCCGCCGCCAGCAAGCGCTCCTTATATAGAGCGTGGGCGCGGCTCTCCTCGGAGAGGAGGAAGCGGGTGCCGGCGACGGCGGCGTCCGCGCCGGCATCGAGCGCCGCCTGCACGTCGTCCCGCTCGGCAATCCCTCCCGCCAACAGGACCGGGTAGTCCCGCGGCAGCGCAGCCCGCACCTCCTCCAGCAGCCGCAGCGCCGGCGTCGTCCCGCGCACGTGGCCGCCCGCCTCGACGCCCTGGACGATGACGCCGTCGGCGCCCGCCGCCTGCGCCCGCCGCGCCTCCGCGACCGAGCCGCACTGGTGCAGCCAGGCGCCGCCGGCCCGCCGCCGCGGCTCGCCCCAGAAGGTGACGACGACGTCGGCCGCGGCCGCCGCCTCGAACCAGTCGCGCCGCGCGAACGGCAGCAGCACGTTGACGGCGACGGGGCGGCCGGTCAGCGCCCGCGCCGCCGCCAACTCGCGCCGAATCGCTTCGGCGCCGTTGACCGCGATCGTCCCCAGTCCCCCGGCCTCGGAGACCGCCGCCGCCAGCTCGTGCCGGCTCAGCCCGCCGCCCATCCCCGCCTGGACGACGGGCAGCTCCACCCCGATTCGCTCGAGCAGCGGCGGCACGCGGTCAGTTTAGGAGGGACCGGCGGCCCCTCCCAAGTCCGGCCTAGAACCTGACCTCCGCCCCCGGCGGGTCGTAGACGCTCGCCAGCCGCGCCAGGGTCAGCGCCCCGAGCAGCAGCCCGAAGTCCCGCAGGGCGATGTCGTAGTAGCCGGAGTAGGTCAGCAGGTCGACGATGATCCCGCCGAGCCAGGCGGCGACGACGTAGGCGCCGTAGCGCGGCTTGACGAAGACGAAGACGCCGGCGACGATCTCGATCACGCCGACCAGGTGCATCGCAGTGGAGGCGCTGCCGGGGATGATTTCGTTGATCCAGGGGGCCAGGTACTGCTCCCAGTCGACCATCACGTTGAAGAACTTGTCGAGGCCGAAGAGGATCGGGGCGACGGTGAAGGCGATGCGCATGATCACGAACGCCTGGTAGGCGGGGTCGCTCTTCAAGCGTTCGCCGAAGCTCGGCGCGATCGTCGCCTCGCGCGGGTCGAGGGTTGCGGTGGTTGACATGGGACCTCCCTTGGTCGGAGTTGCAGGTTGATCTGTGTCCCCTTTGCGTCGCTCCCCGCGCAGTTCTTACGTCGCCCCTCCCGTTAGCTGTTCCTTTCGGTCGCTATACCGACATAAGGAACAACTAAGCCGGTGGTAAGAACCCGGCGCGGCCGGTCGCTAACAATGCATGGCGACCGCGCTGATGACCGCTCCCGCCCCGACGCCCGCCGACTCCCCCGCCTGCGACTGGGTCGGGCGCCTGCGGGCCGAAGGCCCCGAAGGCCAGGCCGCCGTCGCCGACCTGCACGCGCTGCTGCTGAAGGCGGCGCGCTTCGAGGTCGGCCGCCGCGCCGCCGAGCTGTCCCACCTCCGCGGCGGCGACCAGGAGGACCTCGCCCAGCAGGCGGCCGACGACGCGCTGATGGCGGTGCTGCGCAAGCTCGACGACTTCCGCGGCGAAAGCCGCTTCACCACCTGGGCCTACAAGTTCGCCTTGCTGGAGGCGGCGGTCAAGGTCCGTCGCCGCGCCTGGCAGGGGCGCGAGATCCCGCTCGAGGACGAGGCCTGGAGGGCGCTCGCCGACGCGGGCGCCTCTGCCGGCCGCGGCGCCGAGGAGGCGGAGCTGTTCGAGGCGCTGCGCGAGGAGATCGAGCGCCTCGGCCCTCGCCAGCGCGAGGTGCTGGTCGCCGTCGCCCTCAACGGGGTGCCGATCGACGTCCTCGCCCAGCGCCTCGGCTCGACCCGCGGCGCCCTCTACAAGAACCTGCATGACGCCCGCCGCAAACTGCGCCAGGCGCTCGCCGAGCGCGGCTTCCGGGTAGGAACGGGCGGAGAGGAGGAACGATGAACCGCGACGAGATCCTGGGACGCGCACTCGGCCCCGCGGCGCCGGAGCTGACCTGCGAGCAGTGCTTCGAGGAGCTCGACCGCTACGTCGAGCTGACGCTCGCCGGCGAGAGGGCCGACGAGCGGATCCCGGGGATGCGCGCCCACCTCGAGGGCTGCCCCGCCTGCGCCGAGGACTTCCACAGCCTCCGCGACCTCGTCACGCGCGAGGGGGATTGACTCACGGCGGCGACTCTCTAAGGTCAGAGGTATGAGCGATCAGGGAATAGCCGCATGGAAGCTCCCCTTGATCGTGGCCGCGATCGCGATCGCGATCATCGCTGCCTTCTACGTCGGCGGGCCGGGGATGGGGATGGCCGAGGGCTCGATCGTCGCCGGCGTCATCGTCGTGATGGCGGTGCGCAAGCCGCCGCTGCACCCGATCCTCCCGGCTGAGGCGAGCGACCACCGCGAGCACCTGCTCGTCGTCGTCGACGAGCCGCTCGAGGACGGGACCGCAATCGAGCGGATCGCCGCCGCCTCGGTCCCGCTCGACCCGGCCGACCCCGAGCCCGAGGTGCGCGTCGTCGCCCCCGCCCACAACCGCTTCCTCGACCGCTGGGCCTGCGACCGCGGGCCGGGCCACGAGCGCGCCCAGCGCAACCTCGTCCTCAGCCTCGCCTCGCTGGCGGGCGCCGGCGTCGACGCCACCGCCCGGATCGGCGACGAGGACATCGTCCAAACCGTCACCGACCAGCTGCGCGAGTACCCCGCGACCGAGGTCTTCCTCGTCACCGGCGGCGGCAGCGCCGCCGCCGCGCAAGCGGTCGAGGAACTGCGCTCGCGGCTGCACGTGCCGTTCCACTACTTCCGCGTGGTCACCTCGTTGACTTCACCCAGACGTCGAGGACCAAGCGCAGCCAATCGCGCTCGGTCCCGAGCGACCAGGTGAGACGAGCCTCCTCCGCTGCATCGCGATCGCCCTCCTCGCTGAGCCGCAAGACCTCGCAGCGGGCCAGGGTCTTCAGGTGGTAGCCGACCCGAGCGGCGGGCTGGCCCAGCTTCTCGGCCAGCTCGCCGGTCGAGGCAGACCCGAGTGATTCGTCGACGAAGGCGCGAAGGATCTGCCGCCGCGTCGGGTGGCTCATGGCATCGATCAGCTCTGAACTGGATGGAGGCATAGAGCGCCAAGTGCGGAGCGTTGGAAACTCCCCCGGCGCTCAGGGATGTTAAGTCATAAATACCCTAACACTCGGGTTTGTAAATCGAGAGGCTGCTGCGAATACAGTGCCACCCGCCCGTCGCAGCAAACCCCGCTCCTCCGAGCACGCCGCCCTCGGCGAGGCCGTTCGCACCCTCCGGCTCGGGGCCAGCATGAGCCAGGAAGAACTTGCCGATGCGGCCGGCACCGACCTAACTCAGGTCGGCGGCATCGAGCGCGGGGTGAGGAATCCCAGCTACACCACGCTGGTGCGGCTGGCAACGGCGCTGCAGACGACGGTGGGTGAGCTGACGACGCTCGCAGACCAGCTGCGGCTCAGCGCCTGACCGGGATCCGGCCGAGCAGCTTCAGGCTGGGCTTGGTCATCCCAGCACCGCTCAACGGCTGCTCGAAGCCGGGGAATTCCACGCTCAGGTCGCCCTTCCAGCTCGGCGGGCCGGCGTTCGGGTCGCGATAGCTCCCCGTTCCCGAGAAAGGGGCGGGCGGTTCGAGGTTCGCCCAGGTGCCGCTCGGGCCGTACGAGAAGAGGCTCGATCGGCCAACGGCGGTGGCGGTTCGGAGCACGAAGAAGCCCGGGCTGAGTTCTTCGGAATCGAGCGAGACGAAATGGGCCGCATCGGAATCGCGGAAGGCGAAGAAGCTCGCGTCCCCGCCGACGTCGAAGAGCGCTTCCGTGGCTGGGACGGGATCGTTATGCGCTCCCGGCCCCCCGGCCGCACCCCGAACCGTCGTGCAGTTGCGGAACGGCGAAGTGCCGACCGTGCCGGCGACGGCGGTCGCTTCGGCCGTCGTGTACCCGTTCTCGCCGCGGAAGCTGACGGTGCCGACGAAGGTGCCGAGGCGGCGGGTCACCTTGGCGGCGCCGATGCATCTTTCGCTCTTCGAGCCGAGGTCGACGAACGTGACGCGCTTCTTCCCGGAAGGCTGGAAGGCGAGCGAGACGCTGCCGGCGGGGCCGAGGTCGGCGCTGATCTGCGTCGGGTCCTGGGAGACGCCGCGGACCGCGTAGGTGCTTTCGCTCGTGGCACCTCGCCGCGCCGGGACCAGCTTCCCGGTGGGCGAGATCGTCGCCTGCCCCGGGCGCCGGCGCGAGGCGACGATCGTCAGCATCCCTTTCTCGCTCTTGAAGTAGAGCGAGTAGCCGTTCGAGCCGGCGAGGGTGAAGGCGGCCGATTCGCCCGGGCTGCGGCGGATGTTCGCGCCGGCTTCGCCGGACGCGGCCGCCGGCCCGGCCGCCGCCAAGCACGCCAGCGCCAGCAAGACGGGCACGGCTCCACGCAAAGCACTCATGAGACGGGCACCTTAGCCCTTGGGAGTGCAGGGGAAGACGTGAGTCAAGCCGAGTTGGGTGCCGTCGCTGAAGGCGACGTGCCCCCTGGTCACCCAGGACCCGGTCGGACACCCTGCCGTCAGGAAGCTCTCCTTCTTGCCTTCGTAGGTGAACCTGCGGCCGATCTTCAACTCGAATTTCGTCGCCGAGCCGGCGCCGCCGGCGATCTTCGGGATCCGCGCGGCAATCTGGAGGCCGAAGCGGCCATGGTGGATTCGCGTCACCGTCGCCTTCGTGACGATCGCGGTCGGCGCCGGCACGTTGACATAGGCGTGGAGAAACACGGTCGTCGTCTTACCGCGGACGCCACCGTTGAAGAGCAGCAGCGGGCCGGTCGAGGAGAACGGCGCTTGTTCGGGAAAAGCCACTTCGACCTCGGCAGTGCCCGATCCCACCAGCGCGTCGGCACAGGCGCGTTTGGCGACGGCGGAGCTGGTCGCCTCGATTTGCCTCGCCGTGCAGGTCGGGAGACCGATCGCGTCGATGCCGATGGTCCTGTCTACGTCGAGGTCGAGGGTTTGGACCGCGGGCGGGTGGCTGCCGTCGCGGGTCTTGATTTCGCCGATGATGCGCGCGGTGACCGGCGCTTTCCCGTGCCGCGGCAGTCGCGTCGGCGAGATGCCGCCGTTGTCGCCGACGCAGAGGTTGCCCGCGCACTCTTCCTTGCGCTGGCCGAGGCTGCCGGAGAGCTAGTCGTCCAGCCGCAGGGCGATCTCCAGGTCCGCCGCCGAGGCCTCGAGCGGGCGGCCGAGCAGGGTCTCGATCGAGCGGATGCGGTTCCTCACCGTACGGCGGTCGACGCCCAGCGCCGCCGCGGTCGAGGAGATGTTCCGCCCCGCGGCGAAGTAGGCGCGCAGCGTCTCCCGGGCGACCTTGCCGCCGTCCCGCATCGCTTCCAGCGGCGCCAGGTAGAGCTGGCGCAGCGAGTCGGCGAGGAGGTCGTCGCGCAGGATCGAGGCGAGCAGGGCGACCTCGGCGTAGGCGAGGACGGACCTGCCCCGGCGCTCGGCGACCGGCAGCGCCGCCTTGGCCTGGCGGTGGCTGAAGCGCCAGCCCGAGAGGCCCTCGCCCGGCTCACCGACGCTGACGAAGACGCCGTCGGGGACGACGTCGGCGAGCTCTTCGACCGCCTGCTCGGCGGTGAGCCGGCGCCTGCCGCCGAGCCAGCAGGCCCAGACCGGCTCCTCCTCGCGGCCGACGGCGAGCAGGCGGCGGTCGAGCGCCTTGGCGACGCCGCGCGCCACCTCCTCCGCGCCCCTGCCTTTGGCCATCAGGGCGAGGTGGTGGGCGTCGAGGTCGTAGCCGAGTTCGAAGTGGTCGACGAGCTCGCCGGCGAGCAGGCTTTTGACGCACTCGCGGCGCCGCTCGGCGGCGCTGCGCGGCCGGTTCTCGCTCTCGCGGGCGTACTCGGCGCTGACCGCGGCGAGCAGCCGGTCGCCGAAGGTCGCCTGCTCGCCGAGCAGCCGGCGCAGGGCCGAGTTCGGCACCTGGGACCGCTCCGCCTCTTCGACCAGGAAATCGCCGAAGAGCGTGGTGCCGGCGAAGTAGCGCCGCAGGACGGCGTCGAGGGGGATGCCGTCGCGCGCCTCCAGCCGCGCCTGCGCGAGCAGGACCGGTGGAACCGGCGGGGCGTGCCGCTCCCCGCTCTCGAGCACGTTGAGCCGGTACTCGATCGCCGCGGCGAGGGCGCCGTTGAGGCCCTGCAGGTAGGCGGGGTCGGAGACGTCGTGGGGATCGGAGATCGAGTAGACGCGCGTCGTCACGGCACCCTGAAGCTCGGGGAGCCGCTCGCGCAGGCGCTCCACCAGCGCCGAGCGCACCTCCCTCACCGAGTCCGCACGCACCGCCACCTCAGGTCAGGCGTACTTCTCGCATAGGCCCGCAAGCCTCGTCTCGATCGGGGGTGGGCATTCCTCGAGGCTATCTAGAAATACCTATGTTTTTTTATTTTTGAGTATTTCCTTATTGGGCTACCGCTCTTAGCCTTTTTGCCCCGGTAGCAACGCTGCGCAACTGGCGATCGCCTCGCTTGCGAGAAATTCAGTTGAAATTCAGGCGTAAGTCAGAAGCCTCTCAGGGCCTGCCTGCATGCTGACCGTGTGCTCGTGGAGGCTCTGCATATAGAGAATCCGGAGGGAGAGGCGACTGAGGGCCTTGCCGCCAAGGTACTCGGCGACCTGCGCGCTATGTGCAGGGGTCAGCCGGTGAAGGTTACTCGCACGCAGGCCGCTCTTCTTCTGTACTTCGTGCTCCACCGCAACAGCGTGGTCAGCGTTGATGTGCTTCACGAGCGCTTCTGGCGGGGGAAGGACGTGTCGAACGTACACACCGCTGCGTTGGCGCTGCGACGGGCATTGGAGCCCGAGCACCGCCGTGAGTACGAAGTTCTCGTCAGCGAGCTGGACGGCTACAAACTCGTACTCGCCGACGAAGATCTGGACGCATGCAGGTTCGAGGCCCTGGTCGCTCAGGCGCGGAAAGCAGCCGAGAAGGATCCGGCCTCGGCGCGGAAAGACCTTCGAGCTGCGTTGTCTCTTTGGCGAGGAGACGCCTACCACGAGGCCCGCACCCATGGCTTCGCCGAGGATGAGATAAGGCGGCTGGAGTCGCTTCGGGACAGCGCCAGAGAGCTGCTCTTCGAACTCGAGGTCGACTGCGGCAACGCGCCTGAGGTGATTGCCGAGATCGAGAGCTTCTACTCGGAGCCGAGCCGAGCCGACTGGGAGCCGCGGGTAAAGCTGCGCGCCTACCTCGCGATGGAACAACCGGCGAAAGCTGCCGAGGTGTACGAGACCTTTTGCGAGGAGCACGAGCAGGAGCCGTCCGTCGAGTTCACCGAGCTGTACACGAACCTGCTGAGCCAGCTCCCCACGGCCAAGCCGGCGATGACCTTCTCCGAGGCGGTCGGTCGCTCAGCGGTCGCCAAGTACCGAGAGTGGGTCCAGGAGCAGTTGCGTCACTCGGACATCCGGTGGGTCGTAGGGGCGCCGCAGAGCGGAGTCTCGCTGAACGCCGCCGAGCTTTTCACGCCCCTCTACGTCGACTCAGGGCCAGCTCAAGTCGCCACCAACCTCGGGACGCTCTCGCTCGAGGAGCTCGTGGAGCGCAGCGCCCGGATCCTCCTCCTCGGCGACTCCGGATGCGGCAAGTCCACCTTCCTCGAGCACCTGGGCCGGGTGGCGGCGGCGGATGGGGAGGGAGCCGTTCCCGTACTGATCCGCTGCCGCGAACTGGTGGAGGGTGCATGGGCGAGCGAGAAGGAGCCAGGCTGGCGCTCGCTGCGCAAGGAGATCGAGGACAAGCTCGAGCGCGAGAGCCCCGGCCTGCGGATCGACGAGCTGGAAAGGCTCGCGTCGGCCGGCGGCGTGATCTGGCTGGTCGACGCGCTCAACGAGGTGCCCAAGACCGAGGAACGGGCCAAGCTGGCAGACATGCTGTCGAGCGCAGCCCAGCACTGGCCGCACTGCAAATGGGTGGTCACCAGCAGCTCGACGCTCACCGCCGACTTCCTTCCGCTCGGTTTCGAGGTCGCCCAAGTCGCCGAATGGGACCCCGAGCACATGCGGGAGTTCCTGCGGTCGCTCGTGCGGCTTTCGCTGCCGGGGATAGACGAGACAGACGTGAACGCGCGCGCGGAGGTGATCCTGGGCCGGGTGCTCGACCATCCCGACCCGGTAATGCGACGGCTGGGGGGCACGCCGTTGTTCCTTACCGCGATGGCGGTCCTCGACCTCGCCGGCAGGCCACCCGCCGAAAGCCGGGCCGACCTCCTCGAGTCGATCATCTCCTGGCTGGAGGAGGACCGCATGGGGGCGCTCCAGCAGGCGCTGGGGAATTCGCCACGCGTCGACGAGGTGTTGAGCGCCCTTGCCTACTACATGGTCTCCGCGGAGGGCGGAGTAGCCGCCCAGGTCGGCAGGCTCGCGGCCGCGAAAGCGATCGAGCACCTGTTCTCAAACTCTCGCGAGGCCGCCCTCGCCTTCGTCTCCCAAGCATCGACGATTGGCGGCCTGATCCTGCCGAAGGGCGTAGGAGACATCGGGTTCTCCCAGGACCTCTTCCGGGACTACCTGGCGGCGAAACACCTGGCCGGAAGGACCGACGAGCTCGAAGACGAGGGCTGGTGGCACGCCCTCGAGCCCCACCTCGACGATCCCGCCTGGCGCGACGTCCTCAGTTTCGTCCCCGCCCGGCTGCTCCACCTCGGTCGCGAGCGGGTCGACCTCTTCTTCGGGCGCTTCGGCGAGACTACCCGCAGCACTCCCTTCGAGACGAGAACCCGCCGGGTCGCCGTCGGCGGGCAGATCCTGCGCGACCTGCGGCCCCTGGGCTACACGAGCGCATCGCACATCCCGGCTTGGCACGAAGCCGTCACCGGCGTCCGCCAGCTGTTCGAGGTTGCAAGCGACGAGCCGGACCTGCAGACGAAGTTCGAGGCCGCCGTTGCCTACGGGCGCGAGGGCGACCCGCGGCTGCAGGACCCGAAGAGCACCTGGTCATGGCTTCCCGGCGGTTCCTGCACCGTCGGGGCGCAGGCGACCGACCCCTCCGCCCCGGGGTTCGACCGTGACGCGGCTCCCTGGGAGGGGCCCGTACGGGAGGTGCAGCTCGAGCGGTTCGCGATCCGGAAGTTCCCGATCACGGTAGTCGAGTACGGCGAGTTCGTCGAGGACGGCGGGTACGAGACGCTGGCTGCCGACCTCTGGTCGAGCGAGGGATGGTCCTGGAAGACCTCGCTGGGGGTGGCCGCACCGCTCGACTGGGCCGACCAGCAAACGCTCCCCAACGCCCCGGTGACTGGGATCTCCTGGTTCGAGGCGATGGCGTTCGCCGCTTGGCTCTCGGAACGCGAATCGTCTTCGAAGCTCTGCTGCCGCCTGCCGAGCGAGGCGCAGTGGGAGTTCGCCGCCCGCCAGGACGTGCCCCCGAGCCAGCAGTTCCCGTGGGGGAACCGGATGACCCTGGGGTCGGGAGCGGAGGCCAACTGGGCGGGCTGCTTCCTACGTCACAAGTCCCCCGTGGGCATGTTCCAGAGGTCGACGACCAGGGCTGGCGTGGCGGACCTCTTCGGCAACGTCGAGGAGTGGTGCCGGGACCGGTGGGACAGCGCCGCTCCCCCCGAGTGGCGGTCCGATCCTTCCTCGAGCCTTGACCACAGAGTCGTCCGCGGAGGGTCCACCATTCGCTTCTCGCGCCTCTGCCGTCCCTCTTACCGAAGCCGGATCCTGGCCGGCAACCGGTACCACACCGTCGGCTTCCGGCCCGTCCTCGAGCGGGTGGCGCGATGAGCTGCAACCGCCATTTCGACGTCATGGCAGAGGTCTACCGGCGCCTGCCGCGGGAGATCCCCGACGAATACAGCGCGCTTCTGACTCAATACCTGAAGCTGGAAACCGACAGCCGCCTGATCGAGCTCGGATGCGGGATCGGCGAGGTCGGGATCGCTTTCGCCTTGGCGGGCGCGCGCGTCGTCGGGCTCGACTCCTCGGTGGAGATGCTGCGCGCGGCGCAACGGACCCCCGGTGCGGGCCGCGTCCGCTGGGTCAACGAACCGGTCGAGGCATTCGACTTCGGCGAGCGGGAATTCGACGCGGTCTTCTCTTACGAGTCGTTCCACCTGTTCCCGGACCCGTTCGCGCTCGTCGAGCGGGTCGGCCGCGCGATCGTGCCCGGCGGCCGCTTCGGGGTCGGCTGGCGGATCGCCTCCTGGGAGGACGAGTACAAGGACCACATAGTCTCCACCTTCGCGAGCTTTGGCGTCTCGCTCGCCGACTGGGCCTACTCCACCTGCCACGGCTTCGACGAGTGGGTGACCTCGGCTGGGATGTTCGGCAACACGTTGCGTGCCGAAGTGAGGGTGCCGTCGCGCGACAGCATCGAGGACGCAGCAACCCTCCTCTCCTCGATCGAGCGAACCTCGCACCTCGGCGACGCTGACCGCCGCCGCCTCCAGCAGGCTTTGCGCAGGGGCTTCGAAGCCGGGGCTGCGGAGGGGAGCCTCCCCGGGACGACGACCTACGGCCTCAAGTGCGCGGTCCGCCTTCCCGCCGACGCAGAGGAGAAGGCCGGATGAATCCAATCCGCCCGCACCCCTGGCGTCAGCTCGGCATGCCCGCCGATGCCGTCCTCAAGGTGATCGGCGACCACTACGGCGTTCCCGCCCGCAGCCTCTCCCGCGACACCCATCTGGCGCGCGATCTGGGGGCGGACGAGATCGACACCAGGGAGGTGCTGATGACCCTGGAGGAGCTGTTTGACGTGTATTTCGATCCCGATCCCGACGCTGTTCGCGTCGAAACCGTGGGCGACGCGATCGACCTCGTGCTGGAGGCATTGCATGAGTCCCGCCACCCCACACCATGGAAGGAGGACTCATGAATTCCCAGCAAGCCGCGGTTGTAACCGGTGCGAGCACCGGCATCGGAGCGGCGGTCGCCCGCACCCTCGCCCGTAACGGGTATCGGGTGGCGCTCGTCGCGCGGAACCAGGAGAAGCTCGAGCGCATCCGCGAGGAAATCGGCAACGAAGGTGGGGACGCCGAGGTTGTTGCCCTCGACCTGCGCGATCGGGCCGCCGTCGCCGACGTTCCCAATCGGGTGAAGGCACTTGGCTCGGTCAACGTCCTCGCCAACATCGCCGCCGTTTGGCATGGAGAGGACCGCGCGTTCTACGGGCCTTTGCTCCACGAGACCGAAGTAGAGGAGATCCTCGACGTGATGGAGGTGGGCATCGTCGCGCCGATGCTCCTGACCAGGGCGCTGCTGCCGCTGATCATCGCGGCAGACGGAGGCTCGGTGATCAACCTTTCGGGGACCTTCTCCGAAGGGGGGCGAGGCTGGATGCACTACTTCGTCTCCAAGCGAGCGCTCGAGCAGTTCACCGTCGGTCTCGCCGACGAGGTTGGCGAGCTCGGGGTAAAGGTGAACTGCGTCTCTCCTGCCGACGTTGCGACGGAGGCGTACGTCAGGTTCTTTCCCGAGGACGCGGCAACCGCGCTTGCGCCCGAGAACGTCGCAGAGGTCGTCCAGTGGCTGACCTCCGATGCGGCACGACACGTCAGCGGGCAGATCATCGAAGTGCGAGAAAGGCAGGCGCCATGACCGCCGCGGTGGAGTCCCTGCCGGACGAGGCAAAGCGTCTGTACGCGGAATTCGGTCAGCGCAAGCCGATGGGCATCGCCCCGGAGACGACTCGGCGGCCGCATTTCTTCCTTCTGCGCACCTTCCAAGGGCAGACCGATTTGCTCGTCATCCTCAACACCAAACGGTGCCGGTACCAGTGCGACTTCTGTCAGCTGCCGGCGAAGTCTTCGCGGGTGTGGATTCCAGGGGAGGACGTCGTCGCTCAGTTCGGCTACGTGCTCGAGGAGGTCAAGCACGCGCTCAGCATCGTCGACCGGATCACCTTGAGCAACGAGGGCTCGGTGCTGGACGCCAAGACGCTCGATCCAGAGGCACTTGCCCAGATCCTGGAAGCCGTCAACGAGATGAGGAGGGTGAGGACCGTCGTCCTCGAGACGCGGCTCGAGTTCGTCGACGCGGACCGGCTCGAGGGGCTCGGCGAGGTTCTCCAGCGAGCGCGCATCAACGTCCTGACCGGGTTCGAGACGCTGGACCCGGACTTGCGTGAAGGCGTCCTGCGAAAGCGAGAGCCGCTCGACGTCTTCCGCGAAGGACTCGACCGCCTGGCCAGCCTCGGGCTGGACCTGACTGCCTACGTGCTGTTCAAGCCGGCGCCCGAGATGACGGATGCCGCCGCCTACGCGGAGGCGCGGCGGTCGATCGGCTTTCTGCGCGAAGAATGCGGAAGGCGAGGCATCGGGCTGACCGTGAGGCTGAACCCGATGTACCTCGCCGAGGGATCCCGGTGGGCGCAGCGCGCCGCAGAGGCGCCGGGCTACGCCCCTCCCCGCCTCTCCGATTGCCTGAGACTGGCGAAGGAGGTTTCGGCAGAAGGCGTTTCCATATACCTGGGCCTCTCCGCAGAGGGCCTCAGCGAGCCGGCCGGGACCTATGCGGCTCGCGAGGACTTCGGATCCGAGGTGCTCAAGGCCGCCAAGACCTTCAACAGCAAGCAGCCGGCGGCCCGCTCTGCGCAGACAGTGGGCCACGCTTGACCGCGGAACGACCCGTGAACTCGCCGTCGATGTACCCCGTCTTCCTGCAGGACCTGGAGTCGGCGGCAGCCGCGAAGGTCGAAGGTCGGCGAGTGAGGTTCGGGGTCGAGCCGCGGTGGTGCGCTCCGGGCGAGAGCCGGCTCGGCTATCCCGGCATCTTGCGCCTGATGGAGTGCGTGCGCGAACTGCACTGGCGGCTCGACGTGATCCCCCGCTGCCCGGAGATGGACACGATCACCAAAACCCTCGAGGCCGAGTTCCTGCAACCGGTGGAAGCCGGCTCGGAGGTGACCGGGGAGTACGCCCTCACGGAGGTCCGAGGCCGCTCGTACGTGCTCGAGATCGTGTTGCGCGACAGCGTCACGGCGGAGCCGCTGGCGCGGGGGCGGATGGTGTCCGTCTTCTACGACGAGGGGCGCCGTCAGGCGGTGGAGCCGCCGACGGCGCTCGTCGCTGCGCTGCGTGCATCTGCCTGACCTGAAGAGCGTCTGAACGACCTGAGCTAGGGCTGAGAGCCGCCCGCTTGAGGAAGGAGGAGGCGCCGTCAGAGATGGCTCAGCACCCCTTGCTTCCCTCTGGCGGAGATGCCGCTCGCAACTCTGCTCCGACGCCTCCCGCAGGGCCTTCCGCTGCGCCCGGCCCTGCACCCGTGCTCACGGCGGGAGGCGAAGCGGAGGGCCATGGAGGCCGGCGATGCCCTGGCTCACAGCGAACGCCAGCTGACCACGCTCGAAGGAAAGGGGCAAGCGCTGACTTCGATCGCTGCGATGGTCGCGGCAGCGATCGGGCTCGCCATCACCATCGCCTGGAGCGACTCCACCACCCTCGCCAAGTGGCTGCTGGTCAGCGCAGCAGCCTGCGACCTGAAGAGCCTCCGGGCTCCACTCGTTCTCGTGAAACCGGTCCAGCGCGCAACGCCGCACATCGTGTCCGCAACAGCGGGCCAGACCCCCAGCCTCGTAGAGCGCAAGCTCCAGGCAGCCACCCTCAACCGCCTCACCGCCCTGCGCCTCTCCAACCTTCTGGCAACCTCCCGCCGTGACCTACTGAAAGCACTCCTCCTCTTCACCGCCTGGGCCCTCCTCGCCCTCGCCGGCCTCGCAGCCCACCCTCGCACCGAGGTGCCTTTGCAGCACCAGCAGCCCCATGAGGATGTTCCAGGCCAAGACCAACCGGTTTCAGAGCACCTCTGGGCCAAGCTGCCAGGTCACCCAGCCGCGAGGGTTACCTCAACCTGCGGGTGACTGCCAATCCACGCTCGGTGGAACCTCGAAGAAGAGCAGGGCGCTGGTTGCGTGGATTCCTTCGCTCTCCGGGTTCTTCATTCGCTCCGCGGCTGCCGCTTGGGCTTTGAGGATGCTCTCCCTCGCCTTTGCATGGAGCTCGGCAACTCTGCGCCAGCCTTTCTCGTCCAGCAGCAGGGGCGTCCTGCTGACGTGGCGGTCGTCTCGCTTGTCGAATAGTTCGGCTTTGAAGGACCGGGCCAGATCGTCGATCAGGGTTTCGACCAGTTGGCCGGAGACGACGCTTCGGACCCTTGGGTCAAGGCTCTCCCAGTTGGGGTCGTCGATCAACGGTTGCTCCACCGCTTTGTAGAAATGGGCGACGGAGCCTCGGATCGCTTCTTCCTCTACGACCTCGACCAAACCCAGTTCGTCGAGCACGCGGATGTGGTAGGCGACGTTGCTAAGCGGCCTCTCGATCTGCTCGGAGATTTCCGTCGGGCTCGCAACCCGGTCCGAGAGGATCGTCAGTGCCTCCACTCTCACTGGGTGATTCAGCGCCCTGACCAAGGCCTCCTGCGGCGACCGGTCACTGTTTCCACGCTGCCTTCGCTTGGGCGCCTTTCGCCTCTTGCCGGCCACGGAGGCAGTGAAACCAGTCTTAAAGGTGGCGTCAACCTTCCACCGGTGGAGATAATTACACCTAGCGCTGCTCTTTCCGCACAGGGCTCTTGAAGAAGACGATCGAGGAGGACGCCGGCACCTCGGGAGCTCCTTCCTCGATCCGCCGCTCGGCACTCCGAGCGGCGATGTCCGTCATCGCGTCCTCGTACTCCTTGGAGGCCTCCAGTGCTTCGCGAACGCCCTCGGGATCGAGGAGGAGAGGCTTGCGCACAATCCAGAACTCCTCGTCCAAGGCGACGACGCCGGCACGACGGGACTCCGTGTAGTCGTCGACGATCCCCTGCATGAATTCGTCGGTCAGGGCCTCGGCCATCTGAGGGTCTGTTTCGGCCAGCTCCCCCCACTCCTCGGTGTCGATCATGTGCTGCTCGGTTGCGCGGTAAAAGTGCTCGACCGCACCCCGCACGATTCGCTGGTCGACTTCTTCGACACAGTGGAACTCTCTGAGTTTGCGGATGTGGTAGCTGACTTCTTTCCGCTCAGCTTCCAGCTCGCGAGCGACCTGAGTGGGACTCATCGGGCCTCGGTCGCGAATCAACCTGAATGCTTCTGCCCGCAATGGGTGCGACATCGCCTTGATCCGATTTGAAGTCGCCTGCCGGCGCTGTGCCCTAGTCGCCACCGTGGTTCCCTTCTTGAAGTTTTGAGTGCTTGATCTTAATCCGTCACTCAGCAGCGGGCGCGAAATCTCCTCTCGAATCCACTCCCTGCGGTGGAATCCTCTCCACTAGTGGAAAATGGAAGGAGGTGAACACGGATGCTGATCAGCACGGAGACGATTCTGCCGCTCGAGTGCAGGGGGAAGGGTTCCTGAGCACAGGCGAGGGGCGTGACGCTCCAATCAGCTCCCGGCGGCTTCGGCAGCCGGGAGCCGCCAGTTCTGCTCCCTCGTCTCCACCCGAAGGAGCGAGAGACGCCTATGACCGCTTTGCGCCTGCCTACGACCGGGTGAACGCGGACAACGACTACGAGATGTGGCTCGGTGAAGTCCTCTTGCCGGCGCTGGAGAAGCATGGCCTGCAGAAGGGCTGGGCTCTTGATGTCGGGTGCGGGACCGGCCGTGCCTTCGACCCGCTTCTAGAGCGCGGTTGGCAGGTCGTCGGCTGCGACGTCTCACCCGGGATGCTGCGCGAGGCCAAAGAAAAATACGGCGACCGCGTACGTCTCCTGAACCTGGACGCCAGAACCCTCGGCGCGATCCCCTCCGGTCCCGAACCGCCGGCAGGACAAGGCTTCCAGCTCGTCCTGCTGCTGAACGATGTCCTCAACTACATGACCGAGGAAGGCGATCTGGAGCAGGTCTTCAGCGGAGTCGAGCGCAACCTAAGCCGCTCCGACGGCCTAGCGATATTCGACGTCAACACGCTCAGCCTGTTCCGCCATGATTTTTCGGCGAACGCCATCGAGGAGAGCCCCGACGGATGGGAGTGGCGCGGCCTCACCAAGGAAGCTCAACCCGGAGGTCTCTACGAAGCCCGTCTCTCCGGCCCGAACATCGAGACCCATACCCATCGCCAGCGACACTGGACCGCCCAGCAAATAGAACGAGCACTAGAGGCCTCGGGCCTCGAAGCCGTGGAGCGGCTGGGCCAGCGAGAAACTGACGGAAAGGTCCTCCTGTCGGAGACGCCGGACGAAGAGCGAGACGGCAAGATCGTCTACATCGCGACCAAAGCCAACTAAAGAAGATACGCCCGACGAGAGCCAACCCGCGACCTTCGGCTTGAAAGGACGGAGGGCGTTGGCTTGAGGTGCGGGATTGCGGCGGCGATGTGACCCGAATGCGACCCCTACTCAGGGCACGCGGACGTCAACCAGGTCGTCAATCAACTTGAAGTCGTCGGCGTTCAGGGTAAGCAGCGGCACGCCGTGGACATTCGCGGTCGCGGCAATCGCCAGGTCGAAGGCGCGGCGCCGGGGCTGGCCGCCACGCTGCGCCACGGCTGCATAAAGGCGACCGCATTCGCGTGCTGCCGCTGCCTCGAAGGGCAGCGGGTCGAAGCTCTCCTCAATCGCGGTGAGCCGGCGCAGGCGCACAGCCCGGACCTCCTCATCCGCCGCGACCAAGACACCGAAGTGAAGCTCGGTGAGCGAGACGACGCTGACCGCGACATCGTCGCCGGGATCCTCGCTGCCGCGAATGAGGACCGACGTGTCAAGCAGGGCCGGCACCGAACCGCTACTGCGCCCAGGGGTCCTGGAGCTCGCCGCCCACCTTCTCGATGTCGGCCTCCAGAGTCGGGTCGGCGGGTGCCCTCCAGAGCTCAGCGAGCTGTGAGCTCGGCACCCAGCTCCGGCCCTTAGCCGGCCCCAGGGATGCGACCGGCCGCCCAGAAACGGTAATCGTCAACTCCTCTCCCGCTTCGGCGCGACGCAGCACCTCGGCAACGTTGTTGCGCAGTTCTTTCTGGGGAATCGTCGCCACATGCATACGGTAGCAGTTCTGCTACCTAGAGCCCAGGGACGGATCCCAACGAGCCCGCGGGCGCGCATCGTCGATCAGGGCGCCTTGAGGATCTGCGTGCTGCCATCAGCTGAGACGAGGACGACTGCGAGACATTCGTCCGTAGCACGCTCGATGTCATGGCCGGCCGAGGGAGCGTCGGCATCGATGAACGCGGCGCGCTCGGGAAAGGGCGAGCGTCCCTCGATCGCAAGATCGATCGCTTCATCCATCACCTGGGCGACGCGAGAGCGCTTGCTGACAGCGGTTATCGCCTTTTTCATTCTTCGATCATCTCGCGACGCTCCAAGACCAGGAGAGCGACCTCTGCATCCTCATCGGAGAGCTCGTTGATGAGTTCGTGGAGTTGTTCCTTCGCTGTCATCTTCACCTGCGCCGGGTCGTATCACTTGCCCGTTGGTTCATGGTAACGCATGTGTTTGTCTGCAACCTACTCAAATGGAAGAGCTAGCGCGGGTGAGGCAGAGCGGCGATCTGGAGGGCGACTATGTCGTCCTGCACCGCTACGCCGGCAGGGTGCTGCGCATCGCTCCGAGCAACCGGAGGAACGTCCGAAGGTGGTGGCGTTGAAGAAAACGTCCCTCGCGTGTCCATCGCAATGGGAGGGAGAACTCGAGGACGGGAGGATGCTTTACGCGCGATACCGCCACGGCGAAATGAGCGTCGGTGTCGGCAATGACATCGAGGAGGCAGTCCGCAACGGAATGTCCGATCAAGCTCTCCATACGAGCCACATTGGCGACTGGCTCGACGGGTTCATGAACTTCGATGAACTCAAGTTCCACCTGCACGGGCTTTTGGAGTTCTCGATGGTCCTGGTCGTCGAGAACGAGCAGTAGCCCAGCGAGTAGCCGCTCGGCCCACGTTCCATCGGATTGAAAGGACGAGAGTCCTCCGCGCGGGGAGCGTGATTCCGCTGCCGATGTGACCGGAATGAGACCGGAGCGCGGGGATTAAGGACCCGAGTGCTACTTCTCCTCGCGAGGAGTCCTTTTTTGGCCGTCTTTGCGCTTGTGACCCTGCACCTCAAGACCCTCGCTCGCAAGCAATTCTTGATCGAGTCGACGAACATCGGCCATAGTCGTGCCCTTGGGCAGGCGGTATCCGGCTGGCAATTTCATTGGTTTCATCCCGCTACCCTCCTCACAAGCTCATAGATCTCCGGATGGAGCCAAGAAGGTCTTCCGGTCCTTCCTTGCCGCCGCCGGATCATCAAGACCGCGTAGATCTCAGCAACGACCTCGTGCGTATATTCGCGACGACGGTAGCCCGCCTGTCGGACGAGTTTGGCAAGACCCTCTGGCAGCAACTCGACGTAGCGCTCACCGGCTGCGATGTCCTCTTCCCCGGCCCGGTCGAGGGAGAGCGCATGTCCCCACTCGTGCCAAGCGACCCGCGATAGGTCATAGGTGAGAGTGGGGCCATCGAGTCCATCGAAAGCCGGATGGCTCTCATTGATCAACATCACGCGCAGATCTGGAATCCAAAGCGCGAGGGCATCGTTCGCTCGTGCAATCTCGCCCTCCGGCAGCGATCCGCGGTCGGCCGAGCGAAGCAGCTCGTCCGTATACGTGCCAAGTGGTCGGTCGCATACCTGCCACTGGTCGGCGCTGATCGCCTCAAGGAGAACGCGGTCCCCGGACGGCAGATCCCGCCACGCTCGGCGCACGATGTCATTCGCCTCAATCCCCATCTTCCATCCCGAGACATCCAATCAGTGATGGCCACACGTAACCACGCCGGCGAAAGCCAATGCCTCCTGATAATTCGAAAGGCGGCTCGAAGCTCAAACTGAAGCGGGGTAGGGGCGGATTCCTCGGACCTCTGATGGGTCTTGTTGTTGAACACGACACGTCGAGCGCCGGGCGCAAATACGCAGTCCGTTCGAAATCCCAGTGCCCGACGTGGCGCCCGGCGCTCGACTAGGCCAGGGGGTCCAGGGGGCGGGCTATGACGCCCCCTGGGGGCTTGGATGGACGGTGAGTCAGCGAGTAACTCATGGCAGCGTCTAACAAAGGGGAAACCCCTGAAAATTTTGAGTCGGACAACAGCGGGAGAGCGGTTGCGGCTGCTCGACCGGGCACTACCGCCGGAATGGCTACCGGCCCCGGAGTAATCCATCGACGAAAGGGTCGACCTGCTTCGCACAACCGGCATGGGCTTCCGGCACCTGCGGTCACCGCTGCCTATCTGGACGGGATCGTCCCATCCAGGTCGGATGCCCCTGCCAGCTTCATCTTCCTGGGCCACCTCGCCAGCCGGGGCCGATCAAAGGCTGAACTGAAGCCGTTGGGCAGCCCGAACTTCACGCAACGCCTCTTGGATCGACACCTCAATATAGGTCTGGCGACGCGCCTGCCAGACCTCAGTTGAAGCTAGAGAGGCTTCAGGATGAAGCTGCGCAAGGGCGGCAGCGTAGGGCGCAGCGATTAGAGGCGCCTGAGCTTCGTGCAAGTCGGGACCGTCCCAAAGAAGCGCCCGGGCTGCAAGCTTGTCCCCATCAGCGAGGACTACATCCAGTCGCACCCTTAGCGGCCCAGCCGGCCAAGTGAGCACCGTGCTCAGGCCCCATGCTCTTGCCGGTCGCCCATCTGCGGCATCTGCGGCAATATATGCATCGAACCCTGAGAGGACATTGCTATTGGAGGTCGCCATGCTTGGGTTCGTGTGATTGGCCCACTGCCCAACTTTGCTTCCTCGAAGGTAGCGGCGAGCTGCTGACGCCCCTTCTTCGTGGTAAAGAGATACCGCTTTCCGCGCAACGGTTACAGGGACGCTCAGGTATGCAGGCGGTGGTTCAGCCGTAGGCCCAGGAGATTGATATGCCGGTACTCGTACCTTCCTGCTCAACTCAGTTGCGGTGTGCATTTGGCAAAGACCCTTCTAGTTGCTCTTCGGGTTTCACGCTTGCAGTCACGTTTCAAGTCAGCCTTTAAAGATGAAATCTCTCGCGGAGGCGCCGGAACAGTCCGGGCGCCTCATCCATCTGGCTATGACTGGACTCGCTCGGCTTTTCAAAGTGGCGCTGCTTTTCCCCACGCTGTCGGTCGCGGTTTGCTTTCACTTTTGACCGCGACCAGTCCTCCGCCCATCGAATCTTGTTCTTCTTAACGATGTAGTGAGATCTGCAGTCGAAGCTCCAGTTTCCAATAGATGGCCATAGAGACACGGTCTCTCCATCAAAGATGAGCTTCCAATCGGTTGGGGTAAGAGGCGTGACCGCTTTCTCCCCGCAGCCACAAGCACAGAGGTGTATTGCAGTTCCATAGGTCATGGACACGTAGAGGACGCCTTCCTCTAGGTCTGGCGGGACCAAGTCGACGAACTCTGGCTGAAGTTCTGACAGTCGCATCTAGCCGTCCTCATTGAGCAAATGATTTCCATCTATCTGGTAGATCGAAAAATGCTCAGCCTCTAGGTCAATGTAAAAGCCGCGCAGCTTCTTCCATTTGATTACAGCTAATGCGGCATTCAAGGCATTGAGATCAGCGATTTGGATGTTTCTCTGGTAAAGGTCATCGACGGCTCCCTCAGAGAAAGAGATTCGCTTCTTGTCGTGTACATGACTGCGCTTTCCGACGGTGCTAGTCGTCGTCCGCAACTGGCCACCTAGAGAGCCCTCGGTCAGAAAAACGCCCATCCCAACATCGATGAACTCGACTTCACACGCCTCCAGATGCTCAACGATCAGCTTCTTAACAGGCCCCTCGTCAATGCAAATGAAGACAAACTCCATATTCACAAGCTCTTCAACATTTGCCTCACTGATCCGATCTTCGTGAGCGAAGATATTTCGGCGCATTGGCGTGTAGCGATCACGCCAGTAGGCAGCCTTGTTCTTGGCTTCGGAGAGGTCCGTCAAGCTAGCGGCACCAGGAGCGCGGAATGCGTTGTGCTGCAGGAAGCTGTCCCCGTCATAAAGGTGGATCTCCCGCACCGGAGTCTTCGCAACCAGGTCAAGGAGATAGGAACCGGTGCCTCCGAGCCCAATGATGGCGATCCTGTCCATCTTGAGCTTCTCAGCTGCAGATTCGATCCCCGCTCGGCTTGAGGCCGTCTCGAGATACTCAAAGACCGACTCTGGATCGTCGCTTTCAATGACAGGATAAGTCTGGGCCGTCACCTGGGAGTCGAGTGCTTGAGCTGGAGCGGAGACAATCCTGATGTAACTCGTCATCTTCTGGTAATAGTCCGCATAACCCTCAGGTGGCTTGCTCGAGAACGTGAGCGCGGCGACTGGCCCCTCTCCAATGTCGAGATTTTCACTTCCGATGGCTACTTTCCCAAGCGGATTCCCAATTTTGTCGCAAGGATGCTCACCGATGAAGTACACGACATGGGTGTCTGGACGAGCCGCCACTTCCGCTGAAAGATTGAGAGTTGAAACCATCGTCCCCCGTCGGATCTCTCTACCGGCCCCTACATAGGGAATGTCTCGAATTACTAGCTGAGCGTGAGGGCTAATCGCGATGTCATAGCCCTCGTCGCGCAGCTGTTTTAGGTCAGGGCTACGACTGATCGGTCCCGGTGACATTGAAGACCATCCCATCCTTCAGCTTGACCGTTTCGCCCTCGACAAGCGACCCCTCAGGCTTGTTGCCTTGGCCGCGGCGGAAGGTGACCGTGAATGACCAGTTTTCACCAGCCGGCGGGTTACCATTATAGGCCAAGGAGACAACTTCATCGAAGCTCAGGGTGCCAGCGGACACCAGTTTCTCCTCGGCATTCACGATGATCGTGATGCTCTTGTCCGGGCCTTTGCCCTGATCTTGCTTCTGCTGCTCCGCGTTGCTCATGAGTTCCTCCTAGGGGATAGCCTTCATCGGGGTGGCTTACTCCCTTAGAACAGGGGATCCCCCAAAGGGTTCAACCTGATGATCTATCGGCTGAGGCGACCGAGAGCCTTGGCGCTCATGGCTGCGTAAACAACAACTTGGCGACTGACTCCAAACTGGGCGGCAATGGCCCGCATGGAAGGGTTCTGGCCGATGGCTCGATTCAGCTCTGCTCGGGGGATCAGGAGCTCCGAGGCAAAGGCATTTGCCTCGGGCTCGACTTTTCGACGTTCTCCGTGATGTCGGAGAACGTAGTGCCCAAGCTCATGGGCAAACGTGAAGCGCTGCGAGACAAGGGATAGGTCCTCAGGTATCTCAATGCAATCCCCAACCAAGAGTCCTTCGTGAGGAAACGTTCCAATCTTCACCTCTAGACCCAGCTTGCGGACGAGACTGTCCAGTTGGTAAGGAGGCCCTGGAATATTGTGCTCGCGATGTAGCTTCTTGGCTGCCTCACGAGCCAGCTTGTACTCTGGGATCTCTTTCGGCGTCCGCGCATCGCTTCGAGGGACGAGTGCTTCTCCACATCTTGGGCATGGATCGTCGACCGACGTTGGCATCTCCTCGTCCTCGGCGAGCCACTCCTCATCGCGCGTCGTGGTATCGACTTCCAGACCACACAATTCGCACCGTAGTTCGTGCTCTTGAGGGTCGTAAGCGTCTTCGACTTCGAGGTCGTCGGAGCCACACTCGGTGCAATTGTCTTCAAAGCGGCTCCGTAACTCGATCCTGGCGCCACATTCGCGACAAATCATCACAGTCAAAGGCCTAACTCCTCTGCCAGAGAAGCGGCATACTGATCTGCCGCAGCTTTCGCTGCCTCAGCGTCACGGCCCCTCCTCCGCATGCTCCCTCGCCTTCGGCGGGCATGCGCGGGTCCATCTGCCGTTTGGCCTTGGTTATGGGCTAGAACGGAAGCGTGAGCTAATGAAACCAACCGCGAACTGGCCAGCAGACAAAGTTGACTAACCGCCCTAGCCATCGCGGGGACTTGAATGGTGGCGTAGGGATCCGCCTCTCCAGCCTCGAAGTGTCTCCAATCCTTTGGCTCGACTCCCACCTCCTCACTTAAGGAATCCAGCTCAATCCCAAGAGATTCCCGCCTCTGCTGCATTACCGGTCCTAGCTCTTCTGCGCCGTGCAACGCGGACCAAGGAAGAAACCAGGAGTGAAGTTCCTCGGCCACCATTGCCTGAGCCTCTAGTCGAGGATCCTCCTCATTCAGGATCGGGGCTCCGGTCTGTGCGTTGATCACTTCTCCTGCGTAGAAGGCATCATAGGCGTTAGCGAGGGTTGCGAAGCAACTCTCGGAGAGAACGTCTACAGCCTCCACGGCTTGCTCAACCAGCACATGATCGCTAGCCCATATGGGAGCGATGGCGCTGTATCCAAGGGCTTCGGAATCGAGAGCAACATCGGCCTCAGATGCCCAGTCCGCCCACGGCATCAAGGGGAGAATGAGAGCCTCCTCCTCACTGGCCTCGAGAACCGCCGCCACAAGATATTGCTCAACCGTCGGCGCCCAGATCGTCCACACGGTCCTAGGCTCAGGCCGACCCCCGGCGGGAGCCGGCATGATCGTCGGGCTCTCAATAGATACGTCATCCTGAGCTTGACGATTGCTTACAAGCGTGCGGCATCGAACGCAGGACGCGAGATGCTCCTCAAAGACTGCCGCCGCATCGGCAGCGCAGAGTTCCGTGATCGACGGGCAGGTCATCCGTTCTCCCTGAACAGAGCATCGAGCACTCGCTTCAATACCGGTGCAGCATCGGTCCCGAGGCGAGCAAGGACATCTTCGATCTTTCGCCGTTCGTGAGAGACAGTTCCCGTCGAACAGCCAAGTTTCTCTGCCAGTTCGCTTCCGCTCAAACCATGCTCCATCCCTATCAAGATTTCCGCTTGCCGCTGGGTGAGCTCCGCTAGCGTTGCAGTAACAAGGTCGTCTACCTCTACCTCGAACTCCGGCCGGTTTCGATTGCTGGAAGCCTCTGGATCAAGGGCCTCATTCGGTGCATCCTCTTCATCAATTGCAAATCGCATTCGCAGTGCACGCATCACCGTAGATGCACTCATAGCTCCGAATCCAAGGATTCCGCTTAGGAAGCGGTCCAGTTCATCGGCGTCGAGCAACGGCGAAAGCTTGCGTGCGTCCGCTTGATACCGGATCACCCGAAAGTCACCCAGCGACCAAGCCGCTGCAAGTAAGTCCCGATCACCACCTCTAAAGGGATCAGTCGACCCATCCCGCAGATGCCAGAGAGCATTGCTGCCGGTGCCCGAGGACTGAAATCTCTCCTCCCCTGCAAGCAAGTCCGTAAGTCGCTCAAACAAGTTCGCCGACTGTGACCGCTTAAGCGAATCGATGAGATGCTGGCGAACGGAGGTCTCCGCCATACGCCTAAACACGCGAATCATGGGTGCCCGCTGTACGAGCGCCAGGAGCTGGCCCCGGCCGATGAGGCGCGCCTCCACCCAGTCAGCAAATATCTCCTCTATAGCCTCATCGCTCCAGACTCCGTACGGAGAGTAATGAGGAGGAAAGCCAGCAGTGCGTACCAAGAGTCGGACTAGGCTGCGGCACTCCTCGATCAACTCCTCCGGAGGATCTTCCCGAGCCAAAATCTTTGCCCGCGCCGCTCGATACTGCGCCTCGGTCACTGCGATCTCCTACGTTGCAGTGCGAGCACTTCAGCCAGATAGGGTTCGGCAAGCTGGCCATGGTTGGTGGCACCTTCAGCAATTTGGCGGGCCACTCGCACTCGCCAGCGGCTGAAGCTACCGGGCTTGTTGAATCCAGGAGAAGCGGTCTCGGGGGTCGGCACTAGTCCTTTGTGGGAAGCCGAGCGGGGCGCCACGACGACTATCGCTGGACTCAGCGCCAAGACTACGCAGGGTCGCGTCACCCTTTTCGCAGAAGCTCCGGTATCAGCGTCGTGAAGCATGAGGACATCACCTAATGCGATCGCCATAGCTGCGCCCGTTCCGGTTAGCTACTTCGCTTCCGAGGCGCCAGATACGGCTTCATTTATACGTTTCCCAGGCCACCTTTTTAGGTACCGTATCGGTATCTGACGAAACAAGATTCTAGGAGGGGTACTGCTGAAGCTACCCCCTTCGATCTACTGCCGTTCGTACTCGCCCAAAGCTCCCGCCTAGTGGATGCGTGTACCTAGAGAGCATCGTCTCGACCCGATGGCCAGCTATCTCGGCGAGATCGGCATCATCGACGCCGGCGGCGCGAAGATGGGTGACGTAGCTGTGCCGGCACTCGTGGGGGCGGATGTCTAGGCCGGAGGCTTCCTGGGTCGGCCTCCAGAGATCGCGGTAGAAGGTGCGCTCGCGCCAGAGGCGGCCTCTTGGCGTTGGGAAGAGGAGCTGGCAGTCGGGGCTGTTGAGGTTGATTTGGGCTTCGAGCATCCAGGCGAGGGTTGCTGGCACCGGGACTACGCGGCCGGCGTCGGGCTCGCCGTGATCGGTCTTCGTGCCCTCCAGGATCTGGCCCTCGTGGGCGGTGCGGCGGACTTGGATGGTCTCGCCGTCGAAGTCTTTGCGGCGCAGTGGCAGAACCTCTCCCAACCTCAACCCGCAGTCGGTGAAGACTCGGACCATCGCCTCGTAGCGGCCTGCTGCCTTCGCGAAGCGGTGCATCTCCTCGAAGGAGAAGACGCGGATCGGCCGGGGCTTCTTCTTCGCCCTCGGGTCGTTGGCCCTGATCCTCACGCCCTTGAACGGGTTGAGGTCGCAGACTTCGTCGGTGGTCGCGTCCTCGGCCATCGCCGAGAGCGCGCGCAGGATGCCGACGGCTCCGGTGGTGGCTCGGCCTTCGACCCTCAGCATGTGGTCGACCAGGGCGAGGGCGTGGCGGCGGCGCAGCTCGCGCAGCGGCCAGTCCTTCAAGGGGACGCCCTCGATCACCACCTCCTTGACGCGGCCGATCCGATGCTCGTTCGTGGCGTTGGTGCGCTCCGACCGCGGGTGCCGGTCGGTCCAAGTCGAAAAGTAGTCGCCCAGGGTGTCGGGCCGATCCGAGAGGCCGTATGCCTCGTCAATCGCTTTCTGCGCTTCGCCTTTCCTGGCAAAGGTGCCTTTGCCTCGGTTCCAAGAAGGTTTGGCGATGTGGCGGCGGCCGTCGCGGCCGGTGTAGCGGGCGACCCAAACCACCTGCCCCGAGGGATTGCGGCGCTTGACGGGGGTGTCGCGCCTCACGACGCCTCGTCTCGGTGGCGCGAGAGGAAATCCTCGACGTCTGCCGGGTCGATCCGACGAGCCGCACCGAGCTTGTAGCTGGGAAGCTCGCCCTGCCTAATCCAGTTGCGGATCGTTCGATCCGAGACCGCGAGGAACTCGGCGAGGGTGCGCTCGGTGAAGAAGGTGGGCGAGGGCGCTTTCCGCTCCATGCCATAGAAGTGCCTT
>JBQCIB010000026.1:0-86330 GCA_051954115.1 Solirubrobacterales bacterium
AAAAAAAAAAAAATGGATTGTATTATATTTTTTTTTTTTTTTTTTTCCCCCCCTCCCCCCTGGTTTTGTTTTTTGTTTTTTTTTTTTTTTTTCACCACAAAACACCCCCCCACGCCGTGCTCTCAGGCGATGCGGAGTGAGGTCTCGGAAGTTCTCGAGGAGGCGCTTGCCGTGCTCTGTGGCGATCGACTCGGGGTGGAATTGGACACCCCATTGGGGGCGGGTGCGGTGTTCGAGGGCCATCGGGACACCGTCGCAGCGGGCGATCTCGCGCAGCGCGGGCGGCAGCGGCTGCGTGAGAGCCAACGAGTGGTAGCGGGTCGCGCGGAAGGGGGTGGGGATGCCGGCGAAGAGCGGCGAACCGTCGTGCTCGATCTCGACGACGCGGCCATGCATCGGCTCGGGTGCCTGCGCCACCTCTCCTCCCTCCACCCAGCCGATCCCCTGGTGGCCGAGGCAGACGCCGAGCAGTGGCTTGCGGCAGCGACGGATCGCTTCGGCGCAGACGCCGAAGTCACTAGCCACGTCCGGCCGCCCCGGTCCCGGGGAGATGACGACGTTGTCGAACTCCCGGCGCTCCAGCTCGACCCAGCTCGCCTCGTCGTTGCGGACGACGAGCGGCTCGGACCCGTTCACCTCCGCCAGCAACTGGAAGAGGTTGTAGGTGAACGAATCGTGGTTGTCGATCAGCAGCGTCTGCATGAAGCGGGCCGCATCGGCAAGATATCCGCCCGATGGCTGCCCCCCGCCACCCCGACCGCTCCCGCGGCATCTTCGAGACCTTGCTCGTGATCGACGGGGCGCCGATCGAGCTAGAGGCCCATCTGCGGCGCCTCGCTTACAGCCTCAAGACGATCTACTCGCAGCCGCTACCGCCGCAAGCCGAGGAGGAACTGCGACGGGCGGCAGAGGGAATCCGGCTCGGACGCCTCCGCCTCACCCTCGCTCCCGCAGAAGACGGTCTCCGGATCGACCTACTTGCCGGGGGGGTCGATCCGGAGACCGTCTTCCCGTCCCGCGGCGTCAAGCTGCGATCGCACCCAGTCGCCGGCGGTCTTGGCTCCCACAAGTGGGTCCATCGACCAGGCATCAACCGCCCCGCCCCCGACGAGGCCGGAGCGCTGATCGTCGACGAAGGCGAAGTTCTCGAGGCGGGCTGGGCCAACGTCTTCGTCGTCCATGGCGGCACCCTCTTCACGCCCCCTCTCGACGGTCGCCTACTCCCCGGCACCACCCGCGCCGCCTTACTGGCGCTAGCCCCCGAGCTGGGAATCGAAAGCAGCGAGCAACCGCTCTCCCCCGACGACCTTCTCGACGCCGACGAGACCTTCCTCAGCGGCTCGATCCGCGGCATCGAGCTCGCCCTGGAGCTCGACGGTCAGCCGCTGGCGGGCTGCAGCGAGATCAGCCGTCGCCTCGCCGTCGCACTGCAACGGCGCTGGGGCCTGCCGAGTGACCCGGATGCGCCCCGATCCTCTGCAGCCGCGCCGAAACCCGGTCAGCTCGCTCGGTAAAGCTGCGGAAACGAACCTCGAACCGCGCTCCTCCGGCGGGTGGCGTCGTAGGGGGGACCCCCTCCTGCCGCGCAGGAGGGGGTGGGTCCCCTGCGGCGACAGCACCCGCCGGCCGGCGAGCTTTGTCCCTCGCCTCAACCGCAGCCTTTGCACTCTTCTCAGCCGCCTCCGCCGCCCGCCTTGCTTGCCGCGCCGCGTCAAGCGCCATCTCGCCCACCTCGCGCACGCCGTCTTCGGAGGCACGGGCGATCACCAGCGCCTCGTCGACCCGCGCCTCGAGCTCGCTGACCAGCGGCACGCTGCCGCGCGGCACCAGCCAGTCCTGCGTCGTGTCTCGCTCTTCTGCCGCGATAGCAGGCAATTTAGGCACGGGAGAGGCGGCAAACTCGCGCTCGCACTAAATTTACGCGCGGCCTTCCCCCAGACACGACCCGAGGAGCACGTTGAGACACCCCAGAGACTTCTTCCTGCCGCAGGCGATCGGCGCCCCCGAGCCGCTCCGCGAGATCCCGGTCAAGCCCTCGCGGATGATCCACTTCCTCGACTTCTCGAACGAGAAGATGGTCGCCAAGGCCGGCGACATCGCGGCGAAAACGGACATCCTCCTCGGCAACCTCGAGGACGCGGTCCCGGTCGACCGCAAGGAGGCCGCGCGCGAAGGGCTGATCCGCGCCGCGAAGGAGAACGACTTCGGCCAGACCTCGCTCTGGACCCGGGTCAACGCGCTGGAGAGCCCCTGGGTGCTCGACGACTTCACCCAGCTCGTCACCGAGATCGGCGAGCAGCTCGAGGTGATCATGGTGCCGAAGGTCGAGGGCGCCTGGGACATCCACTACGTCGACCGCCTGCTCGCCCAGCTCGAGGCGAAGGCCGGCCTCTCGCGGCCGATCCTCGTTCACGCGATCCTCGAGACCCCGCAGGGCGTCGTCAACCTGGAGGAGATCGCCAACGCCAGCCCGCGCATGCAGGGGATGAGCTTCGGCCCGGCCGACCTCGCCGCGGCGCGCCGCATGAAGACGACCCGCGTCGGCGGCGGCCACCCCGGCTACCGGGTGATGGAGGACCCGGCCGACCCGGAGAACCCCGAGGCCGACCGCGTCAGCGCCCAGCAGGACCTCTGGCACTACTCGATCGCCCGCATGGTCGACGCCTGCACCTCCGCGGGCATCCTCCCCTTCTACGGCCCCTTCGGCGACATCAAGGACACGGCCGGTTGCGAGACCCAGTTCCGCGCCGCCTTCCTGATGGGCTGCGTCGGCGCCTGGTCGCTGCACCCGGTGCAGATCGGGATCGCAAAGAAGGTCTTCAGCCCGCCGCCCGACGAGGTCAAGTTCGCCAAGAAGGTGATCGAGGCGATCCCCGACGGCCGCGGCGTCCACATGATCGACGGCAAGATGCAGGACGACGCCACCTGGAAGCAGTGCAAGGTGATGGTCGAGCTGGCGGAGATGCTGGCCGAGAAGGACCCCGAGCTGGCCGAGGCTTACAAGTAGTCAGTAACTGGGTAGCTCAGTAATAGGGGCGGTTTGCAAAGACGCTGGCCGCTATTAGGAAAAAGCGATTTTTCCTTTTGACTTTCCCCTAATCTGCGGGAAAGAAATTCCCGGTTGCAGCGGCTCAGGTGATCCGCGGCGGCTGCCGATACGGAGTTTGCGTTGACGACCGCAACCCTTACTCCGTTCCCGTCTTACAGATAGAGCCCCCAGTCCAATCTCTCGCAGCCAATGCAATCTTCCACTGACGTCCCCCTCGAAGGCCCCTTCCAGCCCCAGCAGCCGAGCCCGCGTGAAGCGCTCGTCCAGGACCGCCCGACGCTGGGCGCGATGCCGATGGCGCGGCGCGGTCCCGGCCTCTGGCTGCTGCCGGCGGTCGACTTCGTCTCCTCGTCCGCCGTGCTGGCCGCGGTTGTCGCGGTGGGCGACGTCGCCTACATGCCGGCGTTCCCGGTGGCGCCCGCCCTCCTCGTCCTCGTCTACGCCCTGCTCGGCGTCTACGGCTCCCAGCCTGCGCGCGGCGCCGAGGGCGGAGCCGGCTGGCCCGTCATCCGCTTCCTGGTCGCCGCCCTCTTCGCCTGGTCCGCGTCCCTGCTGACCCCGCTGGGGGGCCTCGAGCAGCTGGGGCTGTGGATCGGCTTCATCGCCTTCGACAGCGCCTGCCGCGCCGTCCTCGCTCCCTACGTGGAGCGCCTGAACCCGCAGGAGCGGTGGGTCCTCGTCGGCGACGAGGACACCGCCGAGCGCCTCCGCGCCTACGCGCCGCTGAAGAAATACGCCAACGTCGTCGGCACCGTGCCGCCGGCTGAAAAAGACCCGGGCACCGCAGGCCGCGTCGCCGCCCTCGAGGTGGTCGAGCGCTACCACGCAGACCGGGTCGTCATCTCCAGCCAGAACGCCGACGACGAAGGGCTGCTGGAGCTGATGCGGGCCTTCAAATCGATCGGGGTACCGGTGAGTTTGCTGCCGCGCCCGCTGGACCTGCTCGAGGCGCAGTCGATCACCGCGAACCGGGTCGGCGGCGTGCCGCTGATCGAGGTCGATGCGCTCGGCGCCCGCAGCTCCGTCCCCTACAAAGGACCCGACCGCCGGCGCACCCGCAGGACCAAGGTCAGCGTCGTCGTCCCGGCGATGAACGAGGAGAAGAACATCGGCCAGGTCCTCTCGGAACTGCCCGAGGGCCTGCACGAGGTGATCCTCGTCGACGGCAACTCGAGCGACAACACGATCGAGGCCGCCCGCCAGGCCTATCCCAGCATCCGCGTCACCAGCCAGAGCGGCCGCGGCAAGGGCGATGCCTTCCGCACCGGCTTCGCCGCCGTCACCGGCAACCTCGTGGTCATGCTCGACGCCGACGGCTCCGCCGACCCGGCCGAGATCCCGCGCTTCGTCGCCGCGCTGGAGGCCGGCGCCGACTTCGCCAAGGGCTCGCGCTACATGGAGGGCGGCGGCAGCGCCGACATCACCAGGCTGCGCAGCGCCGGCAACTGGGTTCTCAGCAACACCGCGAACCTCCTCCACGGCACCCGCTTCACCGACCTCTGCTACGGCTACAACGCCTTCTGGGCGCGCTGCCTCCCCTTCATCTCGCTCGACGTCCCCGGCTTCGAGGTGGAGACGCTGATCAACCTGCGGATGTCCTCCGCCGGGATGAAGATCACCGAGGTGCCGAGCTACGAGAAAGAGCGCATCCACGGCGAGAGCAACCTGAAGACCTTCCGCGACGGCGCCCGCGTCCTCGGCACGATCTTCCGCGAGGCCCGGCGCCGCCGCAGCCTCCGTAGGTCCCGCCCCTCTACGACTTCAGCCGAGGTCGCCGAGCAGCAGCGGGCCCGCGCCGCCGCTTAAGCGGTCAACGGGCGCGCACTGAATCCCCCTCCCCCGCCGTCGTCGTTAGCCTCGGCGCCGATGAGCGAGGAGCAGCCTCCCACAGACCGCGAACTCGACCCCAACGTGGCTCTCGGAGCCGTGGTGAAGCAGCTGCGGGAGCAGGCGAAACTGGGGCAGGGCGAACTGGCGGCACGAGCAGAGCTGAGCGAGCAGGAGGTTGCCGAGATCGAGGCGGGGCGCCTGGAACCGACCTGGGGCGACCTGCGCAGGATCTCCTACGCGCTCGAGGTCCCGCTGCACGAGCTCCTGGCGCTGACCGAGCGCTTCGAGAAGCGGGATCGCTAGTTCCGGGACTTCGCCGGATAGCATTTTCTCGATGACGAATCGCAGCAAAGCGACGACGGAAGCCGCCGCCAGAGCCGAGGCGGTGCGGGTGCAACGACTGCGTGAAGACGCCCAGCGGCCGATGAGCGTGAACCTTGCCGAAACCATCGCCCTCAGCCACAAACTGATGCGGTTTGCGGGTGCCGCTCGACAAACTTGACCGAACCGGCCTTCGACGAGCTGCTTCGCCGCCTTGTAGCAGCAGAAGCACGATTTGTGGTGGTCGGCGGATTGGCCGTGGGCGCCTGGGGCGTGGTCCGCGGTACCAAGGACGTCGACCTCGTCGTCGATCCGGAGATCGAGAACCTCAAGCGGATCGCGGAGATCGCCGTCGCCGCGGGCGGTCACGTCCAGCAAGGCGAAGCCTTACTGGGAAGCCCAATTTCGATCGCTTCAGCGTTGGCAAGCGGCGAGCAGGTGGCGATCGAGACCGACCTCGGTCGGCTCGACGTCGTTCAGGGACTTGACGGGGTCCCGAGTTATGAGGAGCTGCGCTCGCGGGCGAGCGAGGCAGAGATCCTCGGCGTCACCGTCGCTGTCTGCTCGCTCGACGACTTGAAGACGATGAAGCGGGCCGCCGGCCGCACCCGCGATCTCGCCGACCTCGAGGACTTGGAGGCTGCGAGCGACTGAGGTCGCGCTCGGCTGAGAACAGAGGCCCTACCTGCCCCGCGCGGGGGGTGGGATCGGGCTGCTGGTGATGCCGCCGAACTCGTTGGGCTTGAAGGCGCCGGCGCGAATGCCGGCGCGGAAGGCCTTGTGGTCCTGCTTGCGGCGCTCGATCGGCCAGTTGGTGCCGCGGTCGTCGACGTCGTACCAGATGACGGCGCGGACCTTGCGGTAGCGGTGGCGGACGAGGGCGAGCATGTTCTTGATCCAGGCCGGCTTGCTGCCGCCCTTTTCGCTCGAAGCGACCTCGGCCAGCATCATCGGCTTGTGCGGGGCCACCTTGGTGACGATCCGCTTGTAGGTGCGGTGGAAAACTTCGTTGAAGCTCTGCCAGCCGGGTGAGCCGCGGCGCCGGCCCCAGTTGAAGCCGTCGAGGCCGGTCCAGTCGACGTAGGCGTCGCCGGGGTAGAGCTTGCCGAGCGGTATCAGCGTGTTGTAGAGATCGATGTTGGGGCACCAGACCCAGGTCGCGTTGGTTGCCCCCATCGAGCTGAAGATGTCGTGCACGTGGCGCCAGGCGGCGACGAATTCACCGGCCTGGTTGCCGTTGACGCCCTCGTTCCACGGGAACCAGAACCCGTTCATCTCCCAGTCGAAGCGAAGGAAGAAGGGGTGGCCCCAGGCCTTCGCTTTGAGCGCGAATTCGCGGATGTAAGCGTCATAGCGGCCGCTGGCGATCGCACCGAGGCTGTATTCGGGCTGGTCGATCGAGGTCGGGCTCTGGCTCGAGCTCCAGCTGAACACCGGGATCGCGCCGTAGGCGCGGACGTTTTCCAGCGGCGTGGTTGGAAATTTGGTCATCACGCAGCCGCTGGCGCCGCATTCGGCAAAAGGCGAGCCGAACTCGACCAGGGAGAGGCCCTTGCCGGCGAGGTGCTGAAAGCGGTAGACCGGGTTCATGTCCCAGGGGGCCGCTTCGCCGGTCATCTGGTCGCCGATCTGCGCCCCCCAGTAGAGCGAGGCAGGCGGTCGCTTCGTCGCCGCCGCAGCTCCGGGCACCGACAGCAGCGAGAAAGCCAGCAGGCAGGTGACGCCGCCCCGCAACAAGCGGGAGCCGAGACGGCGATGGCCTTTGCCAGTACTGGTTTTCATCGTTGTTCTCTGCGCCTCAAACCCGGCCCGGGGACATTCGCTGCGGCAATCCGCTTTCCCTTGCTACGGATGTATCGACGTCTGGGATCAGCGCAATGAGGGAATTGGACTGGTCGCTATTTCGCCGAAGCGGTTATTGGCGTATATGCCCTTCTGGATTCCCTTGGCAAACGCCTGGGTGGCGGCAGGCGACGTCTCAATCGGCCAATCCACCCCCCTGTCAACGGTGTCGAAATAGATCAGAGCGCGAATCCGCGGGTACTTTTGCGGCAGGACTTCGAACATCTTGCGGATCCAGAGGCCCTTGTGGCCGCCATACGGAGTGGTCCCGAACTCCCCGAGCATCACGGGCTTTTTTGGCGCGATCTTCGTCGTCAGCAGTTTGTAGGTCGGATCGAAGAGTTCCGAGAAGCTGCGCCAACGCTGCGGGTTGACCGGGTTCGGACCCCAGTTGTAGCCGTCCATGCAGGTCCAGTCGACGTAAGCATTGCCTGGGTAGACCTGCTTCAACGGCTGCCCGCTGCGCTTGTTGGCATCGGCAAAGGGGCACCAGACCCAGGTCGCATTGGTTGCCCCGACCGAGGTGAAGACGTCGTGCACGTGGCGCCAGGCGGCGACGTACTGGCCGGGGGCGTTGCCGTTGGCCCGCTCCGCCCAGGGGAACCAGTTGCCGTTCATCTCCCAGTCGAAGCGGAGGAAGAAGGGGTGGCCCCAGTTGCGAACTTCGGAGGCGAACTGGGCGATGTAGGCGTCGTAGTTGCCGTTGATGATGTCGGCGAGCTGGAATTCGGGCTGTTCGGCGCTCTCGCGCGGGGTGGCTTCGGCTCCCCAGCTGAAGACCGGAATCGAGCCGTGGGCGCGGATGTCTTCCATCTGCTTCACCGGAAAGGCGAAGGGCTTGCAAGGGGTGCGATGACAGTCCGAGAAGGGGGAGGAGAACTCGACCAGCGACATCCCCTTGCCGACGATCTGTTCGAAGGCCGTCACCGCGTTCATGTCCCATGGGGCGTCGGTGCCGGTCAGCTGGTCGCCGATCCAGGCGCCCCAGTAGAGCGGCTTGGGCTTGACGTGCCGTTTGTGGTGCCGGTGCTTGCCGGTCTTCGGCTGCGTCGCCGCCGCGCTCGCCGCCGCGGGCAGCAGCCAGCAGCCGAGCAGCCCCAGGAGCAGCACGACGATCAAGCGCGCCCCAGGCGGGCGCCGAGAGTCCGACCTCGAAAGCAGAGGGGCCAGTGTAGGGAACGGCATCAGCGGCAAATCAAACCGCGCCTAACTGGGCGGCTGGATCGGCCCGCCGGCCAAGCCGCCGTAGTTCGCCCCGGCGTACACCGGCTGACTGATCCCTTCGGCGAAGGCCGCGGTCGCCGAGGAGGAGGTCTCGATCGGCCAGTCCATGTTGTCGTCGAATTTGTCGAACCAGAGCAGGGCGCGGACCTGCGGGTAGTCCGCCGGCACCCGGGCGAGGGTGTCGCGGATCCAGGCCGCCTTGTCGCCCCCCTGCTCGCTGGAGCCGAGCTCGGCGATCATCATCGGCTTCGAGGGGGCGACTTCTTCGACGATTTCGTCGTAGGTGCTGGAGAAGAGCTGGTCGAAGCTGCGCCAGCCGCGCGGCGAGGCGGGGTTGGTGCCCCAGTTGTAGCCGTCGAGGCCGGTCCAGTCGACGTAGGCGTCGCCGGGGTAGAGCGAGCGCAGGTCGGTCATCGAGCCGGCCGGGTCGACGAACGGGCACCAGACCCAGGAGACGTTGGTGGCGCCCACCGAGGCGAAGACGTCGTGGACGTGGCGCCAGGCGGCGACGTACTGGCCGGGGGCGTTGCCGTTGACGCCCTCGGCCCAGGGGAACCAATTGCCGTTCATCTCCCAGTTGAAGCGGAGGAAGAAGGGGTGGCCCCAGTCGCGCGCTTCTTCGGCGAATTCGCGGATGAATTCGTCGTAGCGGCCTTCGATTACGTCGGAGAGCTGGAAGTCGGGCTCGTTCAGGCTCGAGGGGATCGACTGCGAGCTCCAGCTGAGGACCGGGATCGAGCCGTGAGCGCGGATGCTTTCCATCGGGTTGGCCGGGAAGGAGTAGAAGGAGCAGCTCGGGCTGCAGCTGGCGAAGGGCTGGAAGAACTGCACCATCGAGGCCGACTTCCCCGTCTCTTCCTCGAACTTGGCGACCGCCCCCATGTCCCAGGGGGCCTGTTCGCCGGTCACGTGAGAGCCGATCGTCGCGCCCCAGTAGAGCGGCTGCGGGGTGCCGCTGGCCTGGGCCGGCTTGCGGCCGCAGCGGCGGCGGACGCCGGCCGGGTTGAGCCGCTTGGCGCGGGCGCTCAGCCGGGAGACGCGGGCGGATACGCAGCGGTTGGCGCCGCCCACGGCCCTCGCGTCGGCGAGCTTCGCCCGCTTGTGCTCAGAGCCGCCCGAGCGAGCGAAGGCGAGGCCGGCGCTGAGCACGAAGATCGCCACCGCGAGCCAGAGGACGCGGGCAGCGAGATGAGTCGACGAGCCTTTGGGCATACAGGCCCATCGGCGTCCTGGCCGCTTGTTTCAGCGAGCGTCCAGCCACCTGGACATATGTCCAGGTGGGGTTGAAATCGGACGATCAGCCGGGCGGCTGGATCGTCGTCGCGCTGAGGCTGGAGAAAGCGTTGCCGACGTAGGCCGGGTTCTGGATGCCTTCGGCAAAGGCGGCAAGGGCGCTTTCCGAGGTCTCCAGCGGCCAGTCCATGTTGCTGTCGTACTTGTCGAAGTAGAGCAGCGCCCGGATCTTCTGGTATTCGGCCGGGACCCGCGCCAGCATGTCCTTGATCCAGGCCGCCTTGGAGCCGCCGTCCTCGGTCGAGGCGACCTCGCCAACCATCATAGGCTTCGCGGAGGCGAGGGTGCCGGTGATGTAGTTGTAGGACGAGCGGTAGAGCTGGTTGAAGCTCTTCCAGGAATCCGGCTGGGCGGGGTTGGTGCCGTGGTTGTAGCCGTCGAGGCCGGTCCAGTCGACGTATTCGTTACCGGGGTAGACCTCGGAGAACGGCGTGGAGCCGCTGTATTCGACGTTCGGGCACCAGACCCAGGTCACGTTGGTGGCGCCGACCGAAGTGAAGATGTCGTGGACGTGGCGCCAGGCGGTGACGAATTCGCCGGGCTGGTTGCCGTTGACGCCCTCGTGCCAGGGGAACCACTTGCCGTTCATCTCCCAGTCGAAGCGGAGCATGAACGGGTGGCCCCAGGCCTTCGCCTTGGTGGCGAATTCGGTGATGTAGGCGTCGTAGCGGCCTTCGATCAGGTCGGAGAGCTGGAAGTCGGGCTCGGTCTTGCTCGAGGGGATCGACTGCGAGCTCCAGCTGAGGACCGGGATCGAGCCGTGCTGGCGGATGCTTTCCAGCGGCGTCTTCGGAAACCCGTAGAAGGAGCAGGTCGGGTTACAGTTGGCGAACGGCTGGAAGAAGTTGATCATCGAGACCTGCTTGTGGGTCTCTTCCTCGAACTTCGCCACCGGGGTCATGTCCCAGGGCGCCTGGGTGCCGGTCAGCTGGGTGCCGATCGTCGCGCCCCAGTAGATCGGCGAGGCGGTGCCGGTTTCGGGGGCCGGTTCGGGTTCGGGAGCCGGTTCCGGGGCGGCGTTTTCGACCTTCACCGTCACCCTCGTCGTCGCCTTCACCCCACGCGAGCCGTAGGAGGTGGCGGTGAGGGTGTGGTTGCCGTTGCTGAGCTTGGTGGTGTCGAGCGTGCCGTTGTAGGGCGCGCTGGAGTCGGTCCACTTGACCGACCCGTCGACGGCGAATTCGACCTTGCTGGGAGCGCCGGCCAGCACCGACACTTCCCAGTTGACCTTGCCCGAGACGGTCTGCCCGTCGGCGGGCGCGACGGTGGCGATCGAGAGCTGTTCCTTGCTGACGGTGATGGTGGTCTTGGTGCGGCTGTCGGTCGCCGGGGTGGTCTTGCCGCCGCCGAGCGCCATGGCGGGCGAGATGCCTTCGGCCGCGAGCGCCGCGGGGGCCAGAAGCGCGAGGAGGACGAGCGCGAATACGAGGGTCTTGGCGAAGAGCCGAGCCGGAGCCATTGCCCCGCACTCATCGGACCTCCTCCCCGCCGGCTTTCAGTTCGATGCCGGGAGCTGGACGTTTGTCTCCGACGTACGTCCAGAGACGGGCCCCAAAATTCTCAGTTTGGCTTCAGGACGGTGCCGTAGAGGTCGAGCAGCGCCGCCGCGCATTCGTCCCAGGAGGTGAGGCTCGGCGAGCGCTCGGGCTGCGGCTTCGCCAGCTCCTCGAGCGCCGCATCGGCGATCTGCTGCGGCGTCGCGTCGAGCGGGATCGCGCGGCCGAAACCGTCGGCGGCGATCTCGGAGAGGCCGCCGGCGTCGGCGACGAGCAGGCGGCGGCGGGCGGCGGCGGCCTCGAGCGCGACCAGCGGGTGGCTCTCGAACTCGCTCATCAGGACGACGAGGGAGACGCGTCCCAGCAGCTCAGCCATCCCGCGCGGGTCGCCGGGCGGGACGCTGGTGACCTCGACCTTGCCGTCGAGGCCGAGCTCCCCCGCCTGGCGCCGCAGCTCCTCGTCGTAGGGGCCCTTGCCGACGATCAGGAGCTCGGCGTCGGGCCTCTGCTCCAGCACCAGCGGGAAGGCTTCGAGCACGCGGTGGTGGCCCTTGTAGCGCTCGAGCCGCCCGATCGAGGCCAGCGTCGGCAAAGTCGGCTCGGCGGCGGCGACGTCGCCGTCGGAGAAGCTGAGGTCGGTGCCGTTGGGGATGAAGGCGAAGCGCTCCGGCGGCACGCCGAGCAGCTGCCCGTACTGCTCGACCTCGAAGCGGGCGATCGCGACGAGGCGGGCGGCGCGGCGCAGCAGCGGCCGCAGCACCCGCATCTGGGCCTTGCGGGCGCGGTTGCGGTACTCCAGCGAGTGACCGCCGCCGTGGAAGGTGACCACGTAGGGGACCCGCAGGGCGAGGGCGCGCAGCATCGCCAGCGGGGCGACCAGCGTGTGGTAGCTCTGGACGTGGACGAGGTCCCACTTCTCCTCCCCCATCGCGCGCCAGATGCCGGGCGCGAAGTGCCAGTCGCGGCCGCGCGGCCAAGCGCGCAGGGTGCGGATCCGCACCCCCTCGTGGACCTCGGTCTTCGCCGCGTCCGCATCGGGGTCGGTGCAGATCACCTCGACGTGGGCGCCGGCGGCGGCCATCCGCGTGCTCACCTCGAGCACGTGGCGCTCCACCCCGCCCTGGGCGAGCGGGCTGCGCGGCGTCACCATCAGCACCCGCGGCGCGCCGCCGCTCGCGCCGCCGGAGCTGGGGTGCGCGGCCTCGGTCTCGTCGGGCTTGGCGACGCCGGTGCGGACCCGCAGGTAGTCGACCGTGGTGGCGGCGAGGCCGACGAAGATCATCGCCGCCCGGCCGAGGCCGCCGGCATCGCCCTTGGCGGCATCGCCGAGGTCGCGGAGGAAGCCGAGCGGCAGGGTGCGGCGGACGTAGGTGCGCTCGGAGGAGAGGCCGTCGTCGCTGCCGACCATGCCGCTCAAGACCGCCTTCGAGCGCCCCTCGGCCCGGCAGCGGTCGAGGAAGTAGCGGACCCTGCCGCGGCTCGGGGGAACGACGTGTTCGACCTCGGCGGCGGGGTCGTAGAGGATCTCCGCCTGAGGCCAGCGCTGGTGGACGCGGATGCTGAGGTCGGTCTCCTCGCAGCCGACCGGCAGCGTCCCCACCCGCCCCAGGTCGTGGCTGAAGCCCCCCACATCGAGCAGCGGCTGCCGGCGGAAGGACATGTTGGCGCCGACCAAGTTGCGCACGGGCTCGAGCCGCTGCGGCATCCCCGAGTGGGTGCAGCCGACGACCCAGTCGAACTCGGGCGGGAACCAGCCCGGCTTGCCCTCGACCCAGCGCGGGCGCACCGTTCCCCCCGCCCCCAGCACGTTGGGGTCGGCGTAGGCCGCGGCCAGCCGCGCCAGCCAGTCGGGGGCGGCGATCGCGTCGTCGTCGAGGAAGGCGACGACCTCCCCGCTCGCCTCGGCGACGCCGCTGTTGCGGGCGCCGGAGAGACCCCTGCGCTCGCGGTTGGGGACGACCTCGAGGTCCGGCCAGCGCTCGCGCGCCTCCTCCAGCAGCTCCGGCGCGTGGTCGATCACCAGCACGACCTCGTGCGGCGGCAGCGTCTGTGCCCGCAAGGAGTCGACGGCTTCGCTTAGAACCTCTAGACGGTCGCGCGTATAGGCGCAGATGACGACCGAGATGGTGGGCGGCTCGCTCGGCACCGGCCGGATTCTGGCACGACGCTCGTCCCCACCCTGCCAGTCTTCAACCATGCGAATCATGATGCTCGCCCAGTCCTTCGCCCCGATCGTCGGCGGCGAAGAGCGCGTGGTCGAGGACCTGAGCCGCGAATTGGTCGCTCGCGGGCACGACGTCTCGATCGCCACCCTGCAGCAGCCGGGCGGCCCGGCCGCGGAGGAAGTGGCGGGCGCACGAGTCCACTACCTCTGCAGCACCAGCTACCGGGTGACGAAGGGCAGCCAGGACGCCGAGCGGCGCCACGCGCCGCCGGCGCCGGACCCCGAGATCGTGCGCGACCTGAGCCGGGTGCTGCGGCGCGAGCGGCCGCAGATCGTCCACGCCCACAACTGGCTCGTCCACTCCTACCTGCCGCTCGCCCGCAGCTCCCACAGCGCGCTCGCACTCTCCCTGCACGACTACGGCCTGATCTGCGCGACCAAGCGGCTGCGCCGCAAGGACCAGGTCTGCTCGGGACCGGCGCCGGTCAAGTGCCAGGTCTGCGCCAGCCGGCACTACGGGGTGGCGAAGGGGCTGGTGGCCGCTTTCGGCACCCGCTCCAACGAGTCGCGGCTGCGACGGCACGTCGACGTCTTCCTGCCGGTCAGCTCGACGGTCGAGGAGCTCTGCCGGATCCGCGGAGACGAGGCCTCCCGGGTCATCCCCAACTTCATCGGCGAGCTGCCGCCGGCGCCGCTGGGGGACCCGCGGCTGGCCCAGCTTCCCGACGAGCCGTTCATCCTCTTCTTCGGCGACGTCACCGAGGACAAGGGGGCCTGGGAACTGGCCGAGGCCTACCGCCGGCTCGAGGACCCGCCGCCCCTGGTCCTGATCGGCCGCTGCTACATCAGCGAGCTGAAGAGCCGGCCGGGCGTGCACGTGATGGGCGCCTGGCCACATGCGCTGGCGATCGAGGCGCTGCGGCGCTCGCTGTTCAGCGTCGCCCCCTCTCTCTGGCCGGAGCCGTTCGGGCTGGTCGCGCTGGAGGCCGCGGCGGCGGGCAAGCCGATCGTCGCCACGGCGATGGGCGGGCTGCGGGACATCGTCCGCGACGGCGAGACCGGCCTGCTGGTTCCCCCGGAAGAGAGGGAGGCGCTGGCCGCCGCGCTACAGAGGCTGATTGCCGACGGCGAGCTGCGGGCCCGCCTCGGCGCCGCGGCCAAGCAGCGGGCCGCCAGGTTCAGCCCCAGCGCGATCGTGCCCCAGTTCGAGCAGGCATACGACCTGGCGCTGGCGAAACATCGCACTAGATGAGCTGGACCATCCGGAATCGGCTGCTGGCCGGCACCTTCGTGCTGTTCGCCGCGCGGCTGGTCCTTTCGCTGATCCGGACCGGCCCGGTGCTGGTCGCCGACGAGATCGGCTATCTGACCAACGCCCGCGTGCTCAGCGGCGGCATCGGCGGGCAGCTCGAACAGGCGCCCTTCTACCGTGGCGGTTACTCGCTGCTGATCGCGCCGTTGGTCAAGCTCAGCTCCGACCCGACCTTCGCCTACCACCTGGTTCTCATCCTCAACGCGGCGCTGGCGGCCGCGGTCTTCCCCCTGCTCTACCTGCTGCTGACCCGGTTCGGTGGGGTGCGGCCGGAGCTGGCGCTTTGGGCGGCGCTGGCAGGATCCGCCTACCCGGCGCTGACCGTGCTGAGCCAGGTGGCGATGTCGGAGAACGCCCTCTTCCCGCTCGTCGTCGTCTGGCTGATCGCCTTTGGCGGGCTGCTGGCGGCGCAGCGCGGAAGCAGTGAAATCGCCTGGGCCGTCGGCTTGGCCGCCGCGACCGGAGCGCTCTGGGCGGTCCACAACCGGATGATCGTCGCCGTCGCGCTGGCGGTGGTCGGGCTGATCTGGCTGGCGGCGCGGCGGCGCCTGCGCCCTGCCGCGGCCTTGGTTGGCTTAGGAGTCATCGCCCTCTTCTTCGTCGGCGTCCACTTCCTCGACAGCTACCTGATCGACCACAACTACGCCGGCTCGGCCCCGGACGAACTGAGCGAACGGATGAACGACCTCTTCCAGTTCAGCGGCCTACGGACGGCGCTGGCAAATCTCGCCGGGCAGACCTGGTACCTGGTGGTAGCGACCTTCGGCCTGGCTGCCGCCGCCGTGTGGAGTTTCTTCCGACCCGTCGAACTGCATCAAATTTTCGCCCCAGCAGGCCGAAAATTTGATGCAGTTCGGTCGGGGGAGCGGCCGGCTCCGGTGCTCGGGGTGCTACTGGCGCTGACCGCGCTGCTGCTCTTGATCTCGGCTGCCGCCTTCCCGGAACGGACCCGTCCCGACATGCTGATCTACGGCCGTTACGCCGAGATCGTGGCGCCGGCGCTGATCGCCTTCGGGCTGGCAGCGCTCAGCCGGGTACCGCGGCGGTTCGCCTGGCCGCTCGCCGGCTTCGGGGCGCTGACCGCGCTCGTGGTGCTGATCCGCGCCACCGCCTCGGACCCCGACGCGGCCAACCGCTGGAACGTCTCCGCTCTGCCGTTCGTCACCGTGCAGCTCGGCCCGGCGATCCTGATCGGGGCGGCGCTCGTCGCCCTTGCCGGCGCGGGAATCTTGCTGTGGGCTTCCCAGCGCGGTCAGAAGACGGTGGCGCTGGCCGCCCTCGCCCTGTTCGTCCCCGTCGTCGCCTACGGTGTCTGGAACCCGGTCCGCAGCTCCCAGCGCGCCGTTTACCCTGCCGGATGGGAAAGCCCCGAAGCGGCAGCCGCAGCGGCGGGAGCGAAGACGATTTCCTACGACCTCGACCACTACGACACGATCGGCCTCTACACCGTCCAGTGGTTCCTGCCGAATACGAAACTGACCTTGTTCCACGGCAACCGCCAACCCCCGCCCTCGCGTTTCGTCCTCAGCGACGAAGGCTGGGCCCGCCGCCATCCGGGGGCGAAGCCGCTGTGGAGCGCGGCCGGACGCGATGAGACCCTCTGGCGGACGCCCCGAGCCGGGGGCGGCTGAACCGGTGGAGTCATCGGCGCCGAGCACGGCTGCGCCGCGCGGCCTCGGCCGGCTGCGCGGCCACCTCGACGACCGGCTCTACCGGACCGGCTACTACCTGATCGTCGGCACCGGCATCACCAGCCTGCTCGGTGTCGCCTTCTGGGCCCTGGCCGCCCACTCCTACTCGGCTCACCAGGTCGGGCAGAACGCCGCCGCGATCTCGGCGATGACGCTCGTCTCCGGCGTCTGCTCACTCGGCCTCTCGGCGGTGCTCGTCCGCTACCTGCCGATCGCCGGCACCGCCGACAAGCGCCTCGTCGCCGGCAGCTACGGCCTGACCACCGCCCTCTCGCTCGTCTTCGGCGCCGTCGTCGCGGCGACCAGCAGCATCTGGTCCCCCACCTTGGACTTCCTCCAGGAACCCGCCTGGCTTGCCGGCTTCACGCTGGCGACCGCGGCGACGACGATCTTCACGCTCGAGGACAGCGTCCTCACCGGGCTCGGCGCCGCCCGCTGGATCCCGCTCGAGAACTCGCTCTACTCGCTGGCGAAGCTGGTGCTGCTGGTGGCGCTGGCGACGGCGCTGCCCGGCTCCGGCCCCTTCGTCGCCTGGAACGCGCCGCTGCTGCCGGCCGTCGTACTCGTCAACTACCTGATCTTCCGCCGGCTGCTGCCCCGCTACAAGTCGTTCGGCGAACTCGACCGCCGCAAGGTGGTCAACATGGCGGCCGGCAACTGGGGCGGCAACCTCTTCGCCCTGGTCGGGAACATGTACCTGCCGATCCTCGTCGCCAACCAGGTCAACGCCGCCCAGGCGGCCTACTTCTACGTCCCCTGGATGATCTGCATCTCGCTGCAGCTGGTCCCGATCAACGTGATCACCTCGCTCACGGTCGAGGCGGCGCGCGACATGGCCCAGCTGCGGCGGCTGACGCGGCGGACGCTGACCCACTCGATGCGGCTGGTGGCGCCGCTGGCGGCGTTGACCGCGCTGGTGGCGCCGCTGGCGCTGCTGGTCTTCGGCCAGGCCTACGCCGACGCCGGCACCTCGCTGCTGCGCCTGCTGGCGATCGGCACGATCCCGAACGTGATCGTCGCGCTGGGGATCGGCGTGGCGCGGATCGAGCACAGGGGCCCCTGGGTGGCCGCGGTGCAGGGGGCGCAGGTCGCGATCGTCCTCGGCGGCAGCGCCCTGCTCCTGCCGAGCACGGGGATCGAAGCCGTCGGTTTCACCTGGGCCGGGAGCCAGTTCCTGCTCGCGGCAGTCCTCCTGGCGACGATCCTGCGGCCGCTGGTGCTGCCGGAGCGCTTCTCCGGGCGAGCGGCCGGCTAGGCACGCAGGGCCTGCAGCCGCCGCAGCGCCAGGGTGCCGCGCCCGACGGCGCCAGGACCGAGCAGGCCGAGCAGCAGCGTGACCCAGGCCATCCCGCCCCACGGCCGGAACCGGAGGGCGGCGAGGGAGTGGCGGGCCCCCTCGCGGCGCTTCCCCAGCAGGAAGGCCTGCACCGCCGCCACCCGCTGGATCGTCGCGTACTGGCGCGGGCCCCAGCGGCGCAATGCCTCGCCGTGGCGGGCGAGGACGGTCTCCGCCATCCAGAGCATGTCCGGCGCCTCGCTGCGCAGGCGCGGGAGAAGTTCGGCGGCCGAGGCGCTGCGCAGCCAGCTGTTGGGGGCGTCGCTGTGCTCGAGGCCCAGCACCTCGTCGAGGCAGACGGTCGTCTCCGCCTGCGCCAGGTCGAGCTCGAAGAGGGTCTCCATCGCGCCGCGGCGCTCGGCGAAGTAGGGGGTGGCCTCGAAGACCCCGGCCTTAATGCAGCGCCCGGCATCGTTTCCTCCCTCCTCCTCCGCCCAGCGGATCCGGCCCTCGTAGCCGTAGGGCCCGCTGGGGACGAAGCGGGGGGTGACCGAGCCGTCGTCCCAGCGCAGCCGGAACCGCACCGCCCGCACGCCGTCGGGCAGAGAGGCGATCGCCGCGCGCAGGCGCTCCAGCGCCTCGGGCAGCAGCTCCCAGTCGCTGTCGAGGACGACGATCCACTCCCCCCGTGCGGCGACCGTGCCGGTGTGGCGGGCGGGGTTGATGCCGCGGTTGCGCTCGTGGACGACCGTCCGCACCCGCGGGTCCTCGTAGGCCCCGAGCGCGGCCACCGTCCCATCGGTAGAGGCGTCGTCCACGACGACCACCTCGAAGTCTGCGAACGTCTGCCGCAGGCAGCTGTCGACCGCGCGGCGGACGATCCGCTCGCGGTTGTAGGTCGTGATCACGACGCTGAAGAAGGGGGCGGCCATCGGGCGAGCGGACGTTAGCCGCCTGCCGGGACGCAAGGGAGCTTGCCTGCGGGGGTTCAGTCGCAGCATCTCCCGCCGATGTCAACTTATGTTCAAGCCTGTGGACTCGCCCGCCGAGACGATACGCCTGCAACCGACCAAGGGCTTCAGCCGCGTGCTGGCGCCGAGCGAACTGTGGCGCTACCGCGAGCTGGCCGCGCAGATCGCCCTGCGCGACGTCACGGTGCGCTACCGGCAGACCGCCCTCGGGGCCGCTTGGGCGGTGCTGCAGCCGATCGGCTTCATGGTCGTCTTCTCGCTGTTCTTCGGCCGGGTGGCGGGAGTGGCCTCGAACGGGATCCCCTACGCCCTCTTCAGCCTCGCCGGGCTGGTCCCCTGGACCTTCTTCTCGACCTCGCTGCTGCTCGGCTCCGACAGCCTGGTGGCGAATTCGGCCCTGGTCGCGAAAATCTACTTCCCCCGGATCTTCATCCCGGCGGGCGTCGTCGCCGCCGGCTTCGTCGACCTCGCCGTCTCGCTGGTGATCCTCTTCACGGTCGTCCTGCTGTGGGGGTTCGTGCCGGGCCCGGGCGTGCTCCTGCTGCCGGCGCTCGTCGCGGTGGCCGCCGCCGCGGCGCTCGGGGTCGCCGCGGCGCTCTCGGCGGTCAACGTGCGCTACCGCGACGTCCGCTACGTGGTCCCGTTCGCGATCCAGATGTGGCTGTTCGCGAGCCCGGTCGCGTACCCCAGCAGCCTGATCTCGGAGCCCTGGCGCAGCCTCTCGGCGATCAACCCGATGGTCGGCGTGGTCGAAGGCTTCCGCTGGGCGGCCCTGGGAGTCGGCGACGCGCCCTTCGCCCTGATGGGCATCTCGGCCGCCTCGGCGGTCGTCCTCCTCGTCGGCGGCCTCGCCTACTTCGACCGCGTCGAGCGCGGCTTCGCGGACTACGTCTGAGCATGGGCGAGATCGCGATCGACATCCACCAGCTCGGCAAGCGCTACGCGCTGGGGCTGTACGGGGGCTACGGCTACGACACGCTGCGGGAGCGGCTGACGCGCGTGGCGAAGGACTCCGTGCGCCGCGCCGTCCGCAGGGGCGAGGGGCGGCGGCCCGAAAACCTCCTCTGGGCCCTGCGCGACCTCGACCTGGAGATCCGCAGCGGCGACGTCGTCGGCCTGATCGGCCACAACGGCGCCGGCAAGAGCACCCTGCTGAAGATCCTCTCGAGGATCACCGAGCCCTCGACGGGCTGGGCCGACGTCACCGGCCGGGTCGGCTCCCTGCTGGAGGTGGGCACCGGCTTTCATCCCGAGCTGACCGGACGCGAGAACGTGTACCTGAACGGCTCGATCCTCGGGATGAAGCGGTCCGAGATCCGCGCCCGCTTCGACGAGATCGTCGAGTTCGCCGAAATCGAGCGGTTCCTCGACACCCCCGTCAAGCGCTACTCGAGCGGGATGTCGGTCCGCCTCGCGTTCGCCGTCGCGGCCCACCTCGAACCCGAGATCCTCCTCGTCGACGAGGTGCTGGCGGTCGGCGACGCCGCCTTCCAACGCAAGTCGCTGGCGAAGATGAACGAGGTCGCCAAGGAAGGGCGCACGGTCGTCTTCGTCTCCCACAACCTGGCGATCATCCAGTCCCTCTGCCGCCGGGCGGTGCTGCTGGAACAGGGGCGGGTCGTCGCCGACGGGCCGGTCAAAGAGACGCTCGACAGCTACCTCCGCGCGCTCGAGGCCGCCGGCTCGGACGACCTGCTCGAGCGGACCGACCGAGACAGCCGCGGCTACGAGGAGACGCTGATCAGGCGGCTGGAGATCCGGGAACCCGGCAGTGCAAACCCGGACGTGGTGGTCGGCGGCCGCGCCGCGACGATCGTCGTCGAGGTGACCGAGGTGCGCCCGGCCATGGAGTGCCGCCTGACCGTCGCCGACAGCCTCGGCACCCCCGTGATGACCTTCGACAGCGAGATCTCCTCGGAGCGGGACCGGCGGGATCCGGCGCTGGGGGCGAGGATCGAGTGCGCCCTCGAGGAGGTGCCGCTCCTACCCGGCCGGTACCGGATCGACGCCCTCCTCAAAGCCAACGGCCACATCCAGGACGGCCTGCAGGCGGCGGGCTTCTTCGACGTGCAGCCCGGGGTGGTCGGGGGGCGGCCCGTCCCCGCCTCCGGCGCCGACGGCAACGTCGTCCTCCCCCATACCTGGAGCCTTCCCAGCTAGCGAGCCGTCAGCCGCCTGGCGCCGATGCGGAGGAAAGCGAGCAGGAACCGCGCGACCTCGGGCGAGGCGTACGCAGGGGCAAAGCACAGGGACCGGGAAGCCGTCCTCAGGGACTCGCGGTAGCGGCCGCCGTGGAGCAGCCGGTTTGCCGCGTTCATCGCCAGATGGGCCCTCGCCTTGCGCTCGAAGCCGGAGCCGACGAGGTCCGGGCGCCGCTCGAGGAGGCGCTCGAATGCCTCCTCGTCCTTCGTCTTCGCCGGCTCGCCGGTGGCGGTGATCGAGTGCTCGTGCCGCCGGTACTTCGTCGCCACGAAGCGGCCCCCGCGGACAGGGCCGTGTTCCAGCGCCCGCAGCAGGAACTCGAAGTCCTCGTTCGGCTCCATCTCCGGATCGAATCCGCCGGCGGCGTCGACCACCTCGCGCGGCAGGGCCATCGCCGTGATGTAGACGTCGAAGCCGCCGAGGACCGAGGCGAGGAGGACGTCGCCCTGCGAACTCTCCTCGATCAGCTTCTGGGGGCGGAGGTCGGGGTCGCAGACGAGGGTGCTCCCGTAGGCGAGCGCCCGGTCCGGCCCGCTCAGCTCGACGAGCCGGGCGGTGCTGTCGGGCTCCAGCACGTCGTCGGCGTCGATGAAGCGGATCAGATCGCCCCGCGCCTGCGCGATCCCGGCGTTGCGCGCGCGGCTGATGCCGCCGTGCGGGATCTCGATCACTTCCAGGCGGTCGTCGTCGACGTCGCGCAGGAGGTCGGCGACCGGCTCCGGGCTGCCGTCGTCGACGACGATCAACTCGATCTCGCAGTCGCGCTGGCCGAGGGCGCTCCCCACGGCCTCCAAGAGCCAGTCCGCGCGGGGCTTCCAGGCGGGCATCACCAAGCTCACCATTCGGGCGTAAGTATTCCCTCCCCCTCCACCGGAAGAGCCGACGACCGCCGAAGTTAGATTGCCTCCCATGCAGGCACCGACCTTTTCGATCGTTATCACGGCATACGAAGCCGCCGGCACGATCGCCGCCGCGATGGAGTCGGCGCTGGCGCAGACGCACCCGGCGGAGGAGGTGATCGTCGTCGACGACGGCTCAAACGACGACCTCGGCGGCGCCCTCGCCCCCTACATGGACCGGATCGAGCTGGTGCGGCGCGAGAACGGCGGCGGGGCCGCCGCTCGCAACACCGGCGCCGAAGCCAGCAGGAGCGAGTTCATGGCGATCCTCGACGCCGACGACACCTACCACCCACGGCGCCTGGAGGCGCTCGCCGGGCTGGCGAGCGAACGCCCCGAGCTCGACCTGGTCACCACCGACGCCCGCCTGGTCGCCCAGGGCGAGAGCGCGGGGACCTTCGCCGCCTATACGCCCTTCGTCTGGGAGAACCAGCGGACGGCGATCTTCGAGACCTGCTTCCTCGGCGGCTGGCCGGCGATCCGGCTGAGCCGGCTGGAGTCGATCGGCGGCTTCGACGAGAGCTTCCGGATCGCCTACGACTGGGACTGCTGGCTGCGGGCGATCCTCGACGGCGGCCGCGTCGGCTTCGTCGACGAGCCCTACTACGACTACGTCGTCCACTCGGGCAGCCTCTCCGCCAGCCGGGCGCCGAGCCTCTGGGAGCGGGCGCGCCTGCTGGAAAAGGCCGAGCGCAACCCGTCGCTGCGCGAAGAGGAGCGTCCGGCGCTGGAGCGGGCGCTGCGCATGCACCGCTCGCGGGCGGTGATGGCGGAGGCGCAGGAGGCGCTCTACGGGGCGGGCTCCAAGTCCGCCCTGGCCCGGCACGCGCTGGCCGGGAGGCTGCGGCCGCGGGAGCGGGTGACGGCCCTGGCCGCGGTCCTCGCCCCGCCGCTGGCGCGGCGGGTGGTGCCGCCCTACCGAGCGGCCGAGGAGCGGCTCGGCGAGGCTGCGCCGTGAGCCCACCCCGCTTCAGCGTCGTCATCCCCACTTACGAACGGCACCAGATCGTGACCCGCAACGTGCGCGCGCTCGATCGTCAGGCCTTTCGCGACTTCGAGGCGATCGTCGTGGTCGACGGCTCCACCGACGGCACCGCCTCGGCCCTGCGGGACCTCGACGTCGGCTTCCCGCTGACCGTGATCGAGCAGCCGAACAGCGGCGGCGCCGAGGCGCGTGCCGGCGGAGCGGCCGCGGGCGCGGGCGAGCTGCTGCTCTTCCTCGACGACGACATGGAGGCCGAGCCGGCGATGCTGGCCGAGCTCGACCGCTCGCACCGCCAGGGGGCCGACGTGGCGATGGGCCACCTGCCGCTCGACCCGCGCTCGCCTCGCAACCTGATCAGCTGGGGAGTCGGCTGGTGGGCCGAGTCGCGGCGCGAGCGGCTCGCCGCGCCGGGGGCCGAGATCGGGATCGCCGACCTGCTGACCGGGCAGATCTCGATCTCCCGCGAGGCCTACGAGGCGATCGGCGGCTTCGACGCCAGCTTCACCCGCGAAGGGCTGTTCGGCGGCGAGGACCTCGACCTCGGCTACCGGCTGCTGAAGGCGGGCTACCGGATCGTCTTCAACCCCGCCGCCGTCTCCTACCAGTACTACGACGTCGGCCCCACCGATTACCTGCGACGAGCGCGCGAGGCCGGCCGCTCCGACCGCGAGCTGGTCGCCAAGCACCCCGAGCTCTCGGTCCGGTTGGAGGGCAGCCCACGGTTCACGACCCGCCGCAGCAAGCTGCTGCTCTCGCCCCTGCTCCACCTGCCGCCGGCCTGCTCGGCGCCGCTGCGGGCGCTCGCCGTCGCCGTCGCGCGCAGCGGCCGCAACACGCCGCGTCTGCGCCGGGTCTTCTTCGCCGCGCGGACGGTCGAATACCTGCGCGGGTGGCGGGAGGCCGGGAGCGGCGATGCCACCGCCGGAGGCGAGGCCGTCGTCCTCGCCTACCACTCCCTCTCCGACCTCGGCGACGATCCGGTGCTCGCGGAATACGGCGTCACCGGCGAGGCGCTGGCCGAGCAGCTCGACGCCCTCGCCGCCCACGGTCATCGCTTCATCGACCTCGATCTCCTCGTCGCCGCCCTCGACGGCAGGGCCCCCCTGCCCGACGGCGCCACCCTCGTCACCTTCGACGACGCCTATGTCGACCTGCTCCCGACCGCGGTCGAGATCCTCGCCAGCCGCGGGATTCCGGCGGTCGTCTTCGCGGTCAGCGGCCAGATCGGCGGCAGCAACGAGTGGGACCGGCACCTGGGAGCGGGCAGCCTGCGGTTGCTCGACGCGGAGGGGCTGAAGGCCCTGGCCGCCGCCGGCATCGAGATCGGCTCCCACAGCGTCAGCCACCGCCAGCTGACCAAGGTTGGCGACGAGGACGTCGTGGCGGAGCTGCGCGACTCGGCCGAGCAGATCGAGGCGGCGGGGCTGCCGCGCCCGCGGGCCTTCGCCTATCCCCATGGCGAGTGGGACGAGCGGGCGGTCCGGGCGGCAGCCGCGGCGGGATACGCCGCCGCCTTCACCATCGACCCCGGGCGGATTCGGACCGGAGACGATCGTTTTGCCCTGCCGCGGATAGAGGTTCTAGCCAGTGACACGGCGAAGACCATCCGCGTGAAGGCCGCGACTGCCGGCTGGCCGGAGAAGCTGCGCACGCCGCTGCTGAAACGGCTGGGGACGAAACCGTGAGCCGGCTGCGCCGGATCGCCGGCCGCCTGCTCCGATCCGCGACCCAGACTCTGGGCTGGCACGTCGCCGTGCCGCTGTTGCGGACGCGGGCGCGGCGGCGGCTGGGCCGCCTCGAGCCGGGAGCGACGACGGTGGTGACCGTGAACTGGAACTCCTGGGAGCACCTAGAGGTGCTGATCGAGGTCGTCCAGCGCCGCAGCCCCGCGAACACCCGGATCGTCGTCGTCGACAACGGCTCCGAGGACGAGTCGCGGGCGCGGCTCGGCGAACGTCCCGACGTGACCGCGATCAAGCTCCCCCTCAACCTCGGCCACGAGCTGGCGATGGACGTCGGCGTGCTGCTGGCCGAGACCGAGTTCGTCGTCGCCCTCGACGTCGACGCCTTCCCCCTCCACGACGACTGGCTGGAGCGGCTGCTGGCGCCGCTCTCCGAAGGGGCGCAGGTCTCCGGCGCGCGGCTCAACCGCCAGTACGTCCATCCCTGCTGCTGGGCGATGCGGATGGCGCGCTTCGTCGAGCGCGGGCACTCCTTCCGCTCGCACTACGTCCCCCGCAGCGAGGGTCGCGACGCCTCCGGCGACGTCGGCGAGGAGATCTCCGCCGCCGAGGCGCCGAACGTCCACTTCTTCGAGATCACGAGCCAGCGCGGGCCCGGCGACGTCGGCACCGTCTTCGGCGACCTCGTCTACCACAACTTCTACGCGACCCGGTTCAGCGGCACTTCCGATCGGACCCTCGACGAGGTAGTCGGCGTCGACGACCCGCGGCGGGCCTGGGAAGAGGCGCTCGAGCGCTACGTCCGTTGAGCGGGTCGGTGGCAGCGGACTGGTGCGAGGCGCCGTGGCGGACGCGGCTGGCCCGGCGCCTGCCGTTGCTCGGCCGGCTGGCACGGCTCGCAGTGCCGCGCTCGCGGCGGTGGCGGCAGCTGGCCGATGACCTCGCCTACTGGAAGGGAGTACGTGAGACGGCAAGCGATGCTGAATGGCGGCGCCTGACCAGCTCTTATGTCGTCCTGGTCTACCACCGCTTCGCCGGCGAGCTGAAGCCCGGCCAGGAGCGCATTGACCTCGACCCGCGCCGCTTCCGCCGCCAGCTGCGCCTCCTGCGGCTGCTCGGGTTCAGGACGCTGCCGCTGCAGGCGCTGACGGCTTTCCACAGCGGCGAGCGCAACGACCTGCCGCGTCGGCGCTTCGTAATCACCGTCGACGACGCGATGGCCGACGCGGTCGAGCCGCTGCGGCAGGCGGCGCGGCTGGCGCCGCAGCTCTTCGTCCCGACCGCCGAGGTCGGCAGGACCGCCCACTGGATCGACGGCGAGCCGGTCGCCGGCTGGGAGGACGTGCAGGCGCTGGCGGCGGCGGGCGTCGCGATCGGCTCCCACACCCGCCACCACCGCCGCCTGACGCAGCTGGGGCCCGCCGAGCGCGAGGTCGAGCTGGCCGGCTCCCTGGCGGAGCTGCGGGAGAACGTGCCGGATGCGACGTCGGTGCTCGCCTACCCGAACGGCGACCACGACGACGCCGTCTGCGCCGCCGCCCGCGCTGCCGGCTACGAGCTCGCCTTCACCACCGAGAAGGGCCGCAACGGCGCCGGGACCGACCCGATGCGCCTGCGCCGAGTCAGCGTCCACGGCGCCGACGGAGCGCCGGCCGTGCTCTGGAAGGTGCTGACGGGCGAGGCCCTGCCGGGGCTCTGGCTGCGGCTGCGCCGCTAGGGTCGCCAACCCGCCGCGATCAGCGCGTTGGGCCGCCCAAAGGTAATCCCAAGCCGCTCGAGCCTGACCGCCAGGGCCAGGAACGGGAAGGCGAGCAGGCGGATGGGTAGACCGCGGTCCTTGATCCGGTCGCGGATCTCCTGGGCGGCGGCGGCGAGGCTGCGATAGGTCGGTCGCACCTCTACGTCCTCCAGACCGGCCTCGCGCAGGGCCGCCTCCAGGTCCTCGGCGGTGTAGCCCTGGCGGACCTGCTCGCGCCAGGTCCCGGAGCTGCCGGGGAGCACCGGCTTCCAGTTCCGCTCCGGCACGTGGGCGAGGAGGAGGCCGCCGGGAGAGAGCGCCTCGGCCATCACCCGCAACGCCTGGCGGTCTCCCGGGATCTCCTCCAGGCACTCGAGCGCCAGCACCACGTCAAAGCGGCTCTCCAGCAGCGGCTCTTCGAGGTTGCCGGGGACGAAGCGCGCGTTCGGCAGTCCGCGGGCAACCGCCCGCTTGCGGGCGCCCTCCAGCAGGTCCTCGCGCAGGTCGACGCCGGTGAGGCTCCAGGTTGGATGGCGCTTGGCCATCGCCAGCGAGAGGAGGCCGTCGCCGCAGCCCGCGTCGAGCACCCGCAGGCGGCTGTCGCCGCCGAGCTGCCGCGACACCTCGCGCTCGGCGAGGGCGAGCCGCAGACGCCGCGCCGGCGCCATCAGCGCCAGGCGCTCCTCGAGGATCGCCTTGACCTTCCCGGCCGGGCTCACGCTCCCACTCCTTCGCCGATCGTCAGCGGATACCGCCAGAGCTCCTCGGCGACCAAGCCGAGGAACGTCGATCTCAGCAGCTGCTCGGGCGGCGGAGCGCCCTGGGACTCGAGCTGGAGGTGGCGGTAGTCGCTGCGGCTGTGGACGATCCAGCAGAGCAGCCGCAGGCGGCGGAAGTCGGCGCCGCCGATGGCGAGGGCGCTCATGTACTCGTTGCGCGCCCGCCGGGCGATCCGCCCGTAGTCGGTGCGGGGATCGAGCAGCTTCGCGTAGGCCTCGCGGGTGCGGCCGCTCTCGATCGCGCCGTCGAGGACGAAGGCGCAGTTGGCGAGGAAGTAGACAAGGTCCATCCCCGGCAGTCCTTCTGGCTCGGCCGACTCCCAGTCGAGCAGGACGGGCTCGCCGCTCGGCGTGAGGACGACGTTCCAGGGCGAGCAGTCGCGATGCTCGGGGACCGAGGGCAGCTCACCGACGTCGTCGAGGATCGAGCGCACGACGTCGGCCGAGCCCTCGGCGACGACGGGCCCGAAGTGGCGGTCGAAGTCGGCGAGCGGCTGCTCGACCAGCCGCTCGCGCCATGAGGGATCGAGCGAGCGCCCATTGCGAGCGAGCTCTACCAAGAGCTTGGTTACGCGGAGCGCCACGTCTTCGAAGTTCTGGGGCGTCAGCTGGTCGAGCAGCGTCCGGCCTTCGATCGCTTCCTCGACCACCGCCAGGCGGCCGGCGCGGCGGCCCTCGCCGCGGAAGCCGGGTACGCCTCGCAGACCCGGTCGCTCCTCCCCTAGCCGCCGCAGGACCATGGCCTCGCGCTCGAGGCCCGGCTCGGCCTCGGCGACGCGGGCGAATTTCACCGCCGCCGACGGTTTCCCCGCCCCCTCTTCGAACGCCAGCCCAACCACCTTGTTGATGCTGCGGTGGCCACCGGTGAGCAGCAACAACGATGCCGACGGCGCCACCGGGATCTCCACGTCGTTTCCAGGCTTTTCCGCGTCAGAGCCCCCAAAAGTCTGGAAACGATGCTTCCGGCCGACGACGTAGAGGGGCGCCAGGAGGCCGGCGCGGCGGGCGAGGCGCCAGAGGAGCTGCAGCGCCTTCGCGCCGAGAGACTCGGCCTCGCGCTCCGCGAGAAGGTGACGAGCGGCCTCGTCCGACTCCAGCGGCAGCCAGAACTGCGGCGGGCGGTGCGGCAAGGGTCCCGGCCAGTAGACCCGCACGTCGCTGAAGCCGGCGGCTTCGGCGCGGCGGCGGGCGCGGCGGGCGCCGCCTGGCAGCGGCAGCCAATGCTTGGCTACAAGCTCCGCCTCGGGGAGCGCGAAGCGCCAGTCGGAGCGCCGCAGCACCGGGTTGCGCCGCGACTCCGGCAGCGCCTCCGCCGCCTCCGAAACCTCGCCCAGCAGCTCCCGGTAGACGCCGGTCACCCGCGCCGCCATCCGCTCCCGCGTCAGGTCCCGCTCGACCCGCTCTCGGGCTTGGGCCGCAAGAGCGTCGCGCAGTCCCGCATCCCCCAGCAGCCGCCGCAATGCCGCCGCCAGCTCTTCTGCATCCCCGGGCGGCACCAGCAGGCCGCTGCTGCCGTCATCGATCAGCTCGTCGGTGCCGCCGATCGCCGAGCTGACGACCGGCACCCCCGCGGCCATCGCCTCCAGCACCGCCAGCGAGGACCCCTCGTACAGCGAAGGCAGGGCGAAGACGTCGCAGGCGGCGAGCAGCTGCGGGACGTCGTCGCGGCGGCCGAGGAAGCGCACCCGCTTGTCGATCCCCAGCTGCGCCGCCAGCGCTTCCAGCGGCTCGCGCTCCGGTCCCTCGCCGGCGAGGACGAAGACCGCGTCGGGCACCTGGGCAATCGCCTCGAAGAGGACCCGGTGCCCCTTCTGGGCGTCGAGCCGCGCTGGCGTCAGGACCAGCGGCCGGGTCTCGCCGCCCCCCAGCTGCTCGCGCAGTCCCGGCGGCGCCGCGACCTCGACCCGCGCCAGATCGACGGCGTTGTAGACGACCTCGACCTTCTCCTCCGGCCAGCCCAGCTGCTCGACCAGCTCACGGGCGATGTCGCGCGAGACCGCGAGGTAGCGATCGACCCCCTGCGCCAGCGCCCGCAGCTGCCAGTAGGCGGATCGGTCCGGCGGCTCGTAGCCGCCGACCTGGACGGTCCCCAGCACCGCCGGCATCCGCGCGGCCACCGCTGCCGCCAGCCCCCACTTGCAGGCGACCGGCGAGCTCATGTGGGCATGAAAGAGGTCGGGGCGCTCGCGCCGCAGCAGCCGCGCCAGCGCCGGCACCCGCCGCGCGCCCTCCAGCCCCAGCGGCATCGGCGCCACCCGCCGCACCGGCACCGCCAGCGCCGCCGCCCGTTCGGCCAGCGGCTCGGTCCCAGGCGCGTCCTCCAGCAGCAGCGTCGGCTGCCACTGCTCGCGGTCGAGCGATTCGAGCAGCATGAACATCGCGTTCTCGGCCCCGCCGAGGACGCGGCTATCGGTGTAGAAGAAGGTCGATCGGGCCACGTTCGAGCTCACTTGCGAGCTTCGACAGCTCGCCTCCGTCGTTTGATTCCCGCAGTGCCGCGTCCACCCCTACCCAGAAGGCGTAGTCGAGCACCGGCCGGTAGAAGAGCGGGAAGCGCCAGCAGCCGGCCCGCTCCAGCAGCGAGGCCAGCGCGAAGACCAGCGCGGCGGTGCCCAGCACCCGCCGCGTCAGCCAGAGCAGCACCGCCCGCGCCGCCAGCCACGGACGCGAGCCGTCGTAAGGGTCGGCGAGGCGCAGGTCGTCGAAGAACTCCGGGTGGCTGCGCGCCAGCAGCACCGTCGTCCGCCCTTTCTCCAGGGTGTCTCGCTGCAGGCCGCCGAGGCCCTTGCCGTATTCCTGGAGCGCCTTCGCCTCCGGGTCGTACCCCAGCTCCACCCCGGCCTTGCGCAGCCGCAGCGAGAGCTCGACGTCCTCGTTGCCGTAGATGCCGAAGGACTCGTCGAAGCCGCCGACCTCGCGCAGCACCTCGGCCCGCAGCGAGGCGTTGCCGGTGTAGAAGGAGCGCGGCAGGGCGAGGTGCGCCGGGTCGGAGAGGCGGGAGAGGTGAAGGTCGAACTTGGCCTTGACGTAGCGCGCCGCGTGCGTGCTCCTCTCGTCCAGCTCGACCGGGACGGCACCGAGGACGCAGCGGCGCGAGCCGGGCGGATGGTGCGAGCGGTGCCGCGCGACGAACTCGGGGACGACGCGCATGTCGTCGTCGAGGAGGATCGCCACCTCGCCCCGCGCAGCTGCCAGCGCCGCGTTGACCGCGGCCGCTCTCCCCCGCCCTTGCGGCGACACCTGACGCAGGACGTAGGGAAGGTCGAGCGCCGCGATCATCTCGGCGGTGCCGTCGCTGCAAGCGTCGGTGGCAACGACCACCTCGTAGGTCCCGGGATCGACGCTTTGCCGCGCCAGCGACTCCAGCGCCGCCCGCAGCGCCTCGCGCCGCTGGTGGCTGGGGATGAGGACGCTGACCTCGGGCTCAGCCACCGCCGGCCTCCTCCCGCGCCGCGATCGCCTCTTCGTAGACGGCGGTCTGCCGCTCCGCCCACGCCGCCGGGCTGTGGTGGCGCTCGGCGAACTCGCGCGCCCGCTCGCCCAACTGCAGGCGCCGTTCGTCGTCCTCCAGCAGCGCCGCCGTCGCCGCGGCGATCTCCGCCCCGCTCTCGCCGACCGCCAGCGGCGGCTCCTCGCCGAAGCTGGTGTAGCCCTCGGTCCCGCGCGGCGTCGTCACCACCGCCTTGCCCGCCGCCATCGCCTGCAACACCTTCATCCGCATGCCGCCGCCGGTCCGCACCGGCGCCATCACCACCGCCGCCTCCTCGAGGTGCGGAAGGACGCTGGGGGCGTCGGCGACCACATCGACGTTCAGCCCGGCCAGGGCACGCACCTCCGGCGTCGGGCCGCTGCCGACGATCCGCAGCCGCGCCCCCGGGCTGCGCGCCAGCACCGCCGGCAGGATCTCCCGTGCGAGCCAGATCGCCGCGTCGCGGTTGGGCGGGTGGTGAAAGGCGCCGACGAAGAGGATCGTCCCCGGCACCTCGCGGGCCGGGTCGCCCCGCGGCGGCAGCACCAGGCCGAAGGGATCGACCCGCACCCGCGACGCCACCTCGGGCGCCAGCGCCGTTACCTGCTCGGCATCCCGTTGGCTGAAAACCTGGACGCGGTCGAAACGCCGCCAGATTTCGGGTTGGAAGCGCGCCCAGCGGCGCCAGTCGAGCTCGCCGAAGGCCCAGCCCGGCCACTGCCGCGGCGGCCCCGCGTGCCAGTCGACCGGCCGCGAGCGCAGCACCTCGTGGTGCGTGAAGACGCTCGGCAGCCCCGGCGGGTAACGGAAAACCGCCATCGCGCTGTCCTCGACCGCTACGACGTCGAAGCTGCGCTCGGCGGTCAGCCGGTCGACGATCGGCTGGATCCCAGGCGCCGCGTACCAAACAGTGCGCCAGGGCCAGCGCCCGCGCGCCCACCTCGTCGCCATCCGCAGCTGCCGTCGCCGGCGCGCCAGGCCCGGCGGCGGCCGGCGCCGGTCGGCGACGTGGACCTCGACCTCGGCCTCCAGCCGCCGCGCCGCCTCTGCTTCGCCCGGCTCGTCCCCGACCGCGGTCACCAGCGTCACCTCGTGCCGCTCGGCCAGCCCGAGCAGCTCGGCGTGGAGCAGGACCGGGATCGCTCCCGCCCCGTCGGCCGCGGGCGGGACAGGGACGACGAGGAGGACCCTCATCCCGCCTCGAGCACGTCCCGGTAGGCCTGCTCGAAGCGCGGGATCACCGAGCCGGCGGCAAAGGTCCGGGCTTTCTCGCTTGCTGCTTTCCCATAGCGCTCGCGCCGCTCCGGATCGCCGATCAGCTCCCGCATCGCCGCCTCCAGCGCACCCACGTCTCCCTGCGGCACCAGCATCCCGGCCTCGTCTTCGCCGACCATGTCGACGTGGCCGCCGAGCGTGGTCCCGATCACCGGCTTGCCGCGGTTCATCGCCTCGGCCACAGTCGCGCCAAACGGCTCGGGCCAGAGCGACGGCATCACCCCGAACATCGCCCGGTCCCAGGCCGCCATCACGGCCCGGTGAGGGACGTCGGTCAGCACCACCGCCTCCTCGGGAAAGCCGCCGGGCGAGTCGCGCTCGTACGTCCCCATCAGGACCAGCGGCGGCGGCGACTGCAGCCGCTCGTAGGCGTCGAAGAGCGTCTCCAGTCCCTTCACCTTGCGGAAGGCACCGACGTAGAGGATGAACGGCTCCTCCGGCAGCCGCGCCAGGTAGGCGCCGACTTCGCCGTCGGAGCTGTCGACCGGCTCGTCGGGGGCGACGTCCTGGAAGCTCGGGATCACCACCCGCACGAGGTCGTCCGGCGGGCCGCCGGGGCCGAACAGGTAGCGGATGGTGACGTCGTCGACGAAGCTGCTGACGCTGTGCAGGCCGGTCATCTTGCGGGCCAGCAGCGGCCGGCAGGCGTAGACGCCGAGCGTCGCCGCCAGCCCCTTCGGCGCGCCGCCGTAGTACTCGCTGGCGCAGCTCGCGCACTTCAGCGGCGCCGGCCCCGCGCAGGGCTCGCCTTTGCGCAGCAGCGTCCGGTTGGCGCAGAAGTAGCCGTAGTCGCGGGCGGAGATCAAGAGCGGGATCCGCCGCCGCCCCAGCGCCGCCGCCACCGAGAAGGCGAGCCAGCCGTAGGCATGGATCACGTCCGGTTCAAAGCCGGAGATCAGCCGCCGCAGACCGGCGATCGTCACCGGATCGGGGAACGGCGGCTGGTGGCGCTGCTCTTCGGTGCGGATCAGCCTCCGCGCCACCGTCCGCAGCTGCCGCAGCCGGTGCACGGTCACGTGTTCTTCCCAGTCGAGCGGCGGCAGCCCGCCGTGCCAGGTGGTGGCGACGGCAACGTCATGGCCGCGCTGCGCCATCCCCGCAGCGAGCAGCCGCGCCTGGCGGTGGGCGCCGCCGATGAACGGCGGATAGTGGTCGGTGGCGATCAGGATCCGCATCAGCGCTGCAATCTTCCCAGCAGCCGGTTTACCCCCCGCCGCCTCCCCGGAAAAAGAAAGAGCTCGGCCAAGGGCCTTGCCAGGGGCCGCGGCGCGATCGCCTCGAGCGCGAACCAGGCGACGAGCATCGTCTTCATCGGCCAGGAGACGTCGAAGCGGCGGCGGCCGGCGCGGATCGCGTCCCGCAACAGCCCCAGCGGCCGGTCGGAGGCGACCGGGTGCCGCTCCGGCTCGAGCTTGACCGAGACAAGCCGGTTGGCGAGGTCGGCGCAGGAGAGGATCGGCCGCGGGTGCTCCAGCCCGAGCTCGTCCGCCAGCGCTTCCAGCGAGCGCGTGGTGGCGCCCGCGAAGCCGATCGACTCACGCACGTGATCCAGGTCGACGTCGTCGCGCTCGAGCTCGTAGGCGTTGCCGCCGTGGACGCGGTACTCGGCGCAGACCTCCTCCAGCAGCGCCGAGGTGCCGAGCAGGGCCGTGAGGTGGACCAGGTACCAGTCGGCCCCGCTGCGCGGGTAGTCGGCGGCGGGGATCGGCAGGATCCGGCGCACCGCCTCGGTGCGGAAGCCGGTGCCGCCGCCGGGCAGCCAGGGCAGGTCGAAGGGGAAGGTGAGCTCGGCGCGCCGCTGGTCCCCCGTCGGCGCCTGCAGGTGGCCGCCCGGCTTCACCGCCCCGGTCGGCTCCCCCGCAGCGTCGACGATCGCCATCGGGAACTGCACCTTCGCGAGCTCCGGGTCGGCGGCGAAGGCGGCCGCCACCCGCTCTGCTGCCTGCGGCCGCAAGCGGTCGTCGGCGTCGAGCACCAACAGGACCTCGCCGTGGCAGCGCTCGAGCCCGGCATTCAAGGCGGAGGCCTGCCCACCCTGCTCCTTCAGCACGACCTCGACCCGGCCCTCGAACCCCCGCAGCAGCTCCCGCGAGCCGTCGGTCGAGCCGTCGTCGACGACGACCACCCGCACCTCGGGGTGGGTCTGCGCGCAGGCGCTCTCGATCGCCTCCCCGAGGAAGCGGGCGTAGTCGTGATTGGTGACGACGATGTCGACGAGCGGCGCAGCGGTGCTCAAGGGAACGTCTTCTGCCTCGGTAGCCAGCGCGTGACCCGGCGGAAGAGACGCTGCGGTTCCCCTTCGCGGTAGAGCGAAGCGACGACGTGCGTCCTCCTGCCCGGCTTCGAGGGAACGTCGACTTCGAAGGTCTTTTCCTCGCCGGGCTTGAGCTCGACCCGGTACTCGCGCGGCTTGCCCTTCGCCCCCACCTCGACTTCGAGCCGGTAGGACGCGGGGTCCTGCTCGTTGCTTTCGACGCCGATCGCCACTGCTTCTTCGCGGGCGTCGGTGGGGAGCATCCAGAGGGCCGTGAAGCCTTCGGCGTTCTTCGCCGGCAGCGGCTTTTGGGCAAGGGCGATCGCCGCCCCGGCAACGATGACCGCCGCTGCCAGCAGGGCTGCCGAGCCCCGCGAGGGACGGAGACCGGCGACCGGCCGGCGCTTACGCTCCGGCTGCGACGCCCCGCGCCGCAGCGCCGCGCCCCAGCAGGCGGCGATCGCGACCAGCGACAGGAGGACGGCCCAGCTGGCGGTGCGAATCCCGAAGGGGAAGACGTTGAGGACCAGCGCCCCCAGCACCAGCACCGTCAGGCTGACCCCGACGCTCAGCATCATCCGCTTCGGCAGCGCCAGCTCGCTGGACCCGAAGGCCGCGGCGACGATCGCGTAGCCGGGCAGGAACAGCGTCAGCGGCAGCGCCGCGACGATCCGGACGACCTCCCAGGGGACCAGGGCCGCGACGAGGGCGCACACCGCCGCCGCGATCGAGGCCCATCGCAGGTCGCGATGCCCCCTCACGGCCTGTCCCTGAGGTCGTAGAGGACGATCCGGCCGCCGTCCCAGACCCGCGCCGCCGGGACCCGCGTGAACTTGTGGAGCAGTTCGCTGCTCTGCAGCTTTTCCCCGTACTGGCCCGGCACCGCGAAGTACTGGCCGCGCAGGGTGTCCTCGGCGTTGTCGCGGCGGTCGGCGACCACGTAGGGAAGGTGGTTTTCCTTCAGCAGCGGCAGCTGCCACGATTCGAGCGCGGTGTTTCCGACGATGTCCTGGACGTCGGGGCCCTGCCCGCCGAAGGCGACCTGCCCGCCCGGCGTCAGCAGCAGCCGCGCGTCGGCTTCGGGGGCGGCGAAGCGGCTGCCGTCGAGCCGCTTGCGGGCGAATTCGGCCAGCGCCAGCGGTTCGGAGCCGATCTCGCGGCCGTGCGCCTTCGCCTGCAGCGGCCGCGCCAGCTGCACGTCCCAGGGCCAGCCGGAGATCGCCCCGCCGACGAGGACGATCCCGAGCGCGCCGGCGAGCAGCAGCCGGCGCCGCTGCAGGCGGGGACCGGCGCGCAGGACCTCGGCGGCGCCGTAGAGACAGACGAAGGCGAGGCCGATGAAGAGGAACTCTCCCGCCCGGTTGCCGGTCTCCCAGGCGGCGGGGGCGAAACGCAGCAGCAGCGCCCCGAAGAAGGCGGCGCCGGCAACGCAGAGGAGCAGGACCAGGGGCTCGAGCTCTCGCCTGCGCCGCCACATCTGCCGCAGCCCGAGGAAGAACCCGATCGCCAGCAGGAGGATCGCGAACAAGGCGACCGCGCGGGCGAAGAGCGGCGTGGCGCCGACCGTTTCGGTGGTGGTCGAGGCCTGGTGGAAGAGCGTCCGCGGCGCCGACTCGCCCGAGGCCGTTTCCCAGATCGCCTTGACCGCGTCGCCGAGGACCGGGAAAAGGTAGCCGACGGTGGAGCGGGCGGCGATCAGCAGCCAGGCCAGCGCCGCGACCGTCGCCAGCAGCGCAAACGGCCATGGGTTCGGTTTCTTCACCTTCATCACCTTGTAGAGGACGGCGAGCAGGATGAAGACCAAGGCCAGTGCGTAAGAGGTGAGGTGGTGGGTGATCGTGATCGCGAGGATGCCGAGCACGATCGGGACCGCCCAGGCGCGGCTGTATTCCGGCGGGGCCTCGTCGCGTTCGGCGAACGCCATCAGGACCACGACCATCAGCGGCAGCGAGAGCGACTCGTAGGAGAACTGCGCCCCCCAGAAGAGGAAGTTGGAGCTGCCGGCGTAGATCGCGACGCCGAGGCCGGCCCCGCGCGCCGAGCCGCTGAGGCGGGCGAAGAGGAAGAAGAGCGCGGCCATGAAGGTGAGGCGGGCGGCGCCGACGAGAATCGTCCCCGCCCCGAAGCTCGACATCCCCGTCAGCATCATCAGCGCCGAGGTCGCCCCCTCCAGGCCCGGGTAGCGCGGGGTCGTCGTGATCGCCGGGTTGAAGTGGTAGAGGTGGTGGTAGCGGTCGATGTTTTCGGCGTTGAAGGCGTGGACGAACTCGTCGGGGAAGGTGAAGAAGATCGAGTCCCGCGTCACTTTCACCAGGTAGAGGGCCAGGCCCAGCAAGAGGACGAGGGCCAGCCGCTCGCGGTAGCTCGGCTTCCTCAGGCTGAGCCGGAGGAAGATCGGCACCGCGATGACGAGCAGGCCGATCCAGTAGAGGACCGAGTTCGGTTCGAGGGTCGCCCGGGCGAGGGCATTGGCAAGCGCGCAGAGGAAGACCCCGACCGAAGCGATCAGCGCGACGAGCGGAAACGACAGCCATTCGAGGCTCGGCGCAGAGCGCCCTTTTGACCGTTCGGCTCTCGCCGCTCGGGGTTTAGTGCGCCGGGCCGACACCATGAAATCTTATGGTCGGCCGGCGGTCGCCACTCCGATAGCCCTGAACGGGGACGGCCGGAGCGCCGGTGAGCGCCCCGGACCGTCGTACAGCCTGAGCTAGGAAAGCCGCTGTTCGAGCGCCTCGAGCTGGGCGCTCACCTCGGCCGGCAGCTTGTCGCCGAACTCGGCCAAGTGGGCTTTCACCTGCGGCAGCTGCTCCTTGACCTTCTCGAGGTCGACGCTGAGCAGCTCCTTCATCGCCTCCGCGGAGATGTCGAGGCCCTCGGTGTTGATCTCGCCCTCGGCCGGCAGCAGCCCGACCGGCGTCTCCACCGCCTCGGCCTCGCCGTCGCAGCGGCGGAAGACCCACTCCAGCACGCGGCTGTTCTCGCCGAACCCGGGCCAGAGGAACTTGCCCTCGTCGTCTTTGCGGAACCAGTTGACGTAGAAGACGCGCGGCAGCTTGGCGCCCTCGCGCTGGCCGATCTTCAGCCAGTGGGCGAAGTAGTCGCCCATGTTGTAGCCGCAGAAGGGCAGCATCGCCATCGGGTCGAAGCGCAGTTCGCCGACGTTGCCGGTCGCCGCGGCGGTCTTCTCCGAGGACATCGTCGCCCCCATGAAGACGGCGTGCTCCCAGTCGAAGGCTTCCTGGACCAGCGGCACCACGGTGGCGCGGCGGCCGCCGAAGAGGAAGGCGTCGATCGGGACGCCGGCGGGGTCCTCCCACTCCGGCGCGATCGAAGGGCACTGGGAGGCGGGGGTGGTGAAGCGCGCGTTCGGGTGGGCGGCCGGTTTGTCGGACTCGGGCGTCCAGTCGTTGCCGTGCCAGTCGATCGCGTGCGCCGGCGGCTCGCCGGTCATCCCCTCCCACCAGATGTCGCCGTCGTCGGTCTTGGCGCAGTTGGTGAAGATCGTGTTCCGCTCGATCGTGTCCATCGCGTTCGGGTTCGTCTTGTGGCTCGTGTTCGGGGCCACGCCGAAAAAACCAGCCTCCGGGTTTACGGCGTACAAACGGCCGTCCTCGTGGAACTTCATCCAGGCGATGTCGTCGCCGATCGTCTCCACCTTCCAGCCCGGCAGGGTCGGGACCAGCATCGCCAGGTTGGTCTTGCCGCAGGCCGAGGGGAAGGCGCCGGTCACGTACTTGACCTTGCCCTCGGGCGAGGTCAGTTTGAGGATCAGCATGTGCTCGGCCATCCAGCCCTCGTCGCGGGCCATCGCCGAGGCGATCCGCAGCGCGAAGCACTTCTTGCCGAGCAGGGCGTTGCCGCCGTAGCCCGAGCCGAAGGACCAGATTTCGCGCGTCTCGGGGTAGTGGACGATGTACTTGTTGGCCTCGTTGCAGGGCCAGGGGACGTCCGCCTGCCCCTCGGCCAGCGGCATCCCGACCGAGTGGACGCAGGGGACGAACTGGCCGTCGGCGCCGAGCACGTCGAGCGCGCCCTTGCCCATCCGGGTCATGATCCGCATGTTGGTGGCGACGTAGGCCGAGTCGGTCAGCTGCACCCCGATTTCGGAGATGTGGGAGCCGAGCGGGCCCATCGAGAAGGGGACGACGTACATCGTCCGGCCCTTCATCGAGCCCTTGAAGAGGTCGTTGAGGGTGGCGCGCATCTCGGCCGGGTCGCGCCAGTTGTTGGTCGGGCCGGCGTCCTCCTCCTTTTCGGAGCAGATGAAGGTGCGGTCTTCGACGCGGGCGACGTCGCCGGGGTCGGAGAGGGCGAGGTAGGAGTTCGGGCGCTTGGCCTCGTCGAGCCGCTCGAAGGTGCCGGCGTCGATCAGGACCTGGGCGAGGCGGTCGTACTCCTCGGCGGAGCCGTCGCACCAGTAGACGGAGTCGGGTTCGGTGAGCGAGGCGATTTCGTCCACCCAGCTGAGAAGTTTGGCGTGGGTCGTCAGCTCGTCAGGGGCAGTCGTCAGGTCGCTCATTCGCCTCTCTCTATTTTTTGGGTTTGAGGCCGATCATCGAGATGTCGGCGTCCTTGTTCCGGATTTCCAAAGTCGCTACTTCCCGCCTGCCATCGGAAAAAATCACGTCGCACGCAAAGGTCGCGCCGGGGTCCACAGACTGGTCCGAAGGGCATTCGACCTGCTTAATCTTTTCATGAATCGATGATTCAAGGCTGGCCTGGATCGTGTCCTGAAGCTTTTCCCGGCTGACCACCGTGCCGCATCCGTAGAGCGCCACAAGGCTGAAAAGCAGCGCTAACAGAGGAAAAACGAGGGACCGAAAACGCTTCTTCCGGCCGGAGGGGGCGGGTAGCACCCGGGGCAGTAAAGCAGGGTGGGGCGACGATCTTCTTCGGGTCTTGGATAGGGTTCCGCGCCGCTGATGCGCTTTTACGAGTACGAGGCACGCAAGATCGTCGAGCTGGCGGGGATTCCCGTCACCAAGTACGGCTTCTGCACCAGCGCTGAGGAAGCGCGCAAGGTCGCCGAGGAAATCGGCGGTCCTGTCGTGATCAAGAGCCAGGTGCTGACCGGCGGCCGGATGAAGGCCGGCGGCGTCAAGTTCGCCGACACGCCCGACGAGGCGGCCCAGCACGCCGAGGAGATCCTCAAGCTGGAAATCAACGGCCACATGCCGCGCGGCGTCCTCGTCGACCCGAAAGCCGAGGTCAAGCAGGAGTACTACGCCGGCGTCGTCTGGGACGGCACCGCGAAGCGGCCGCTGATGCTGTTCAGCGACATGGGCGGGATCGACATCGAGGAGGTCGCCGAGACCCATCCCGACCACGTCGGCAAAGGCCACGTCTCCAACCTCCTCCCCGTCTCCGACTTCGAGGCCAAGCAGGTCGTCGCCGCGACCGGCGTCACCGGCTCGCAGCTCAACCGCGCGACCCCGATCCTCGCCCGCCTCGCCCGCCTCTTCCGCGACAACGACATGACGCTCGCCGAGATCAACCCGCTCGCCGAGCTGACCGACGGCAGCTTCGTCGCCCTCGACGCCCACATGGAGATGGAGAACGAGGCGGTCGGCCGGCAGAAAAAGCTTCTGCGCAAGCAGCTCGAGATCGCCGAGGACGACACCCGCGAGACCTACGAGCCCTCCGACTTCGAGAAAAATGTCAGCGCGATTGATGCCGCTGATCACCGCGGAGTCATCCAGGGCAAGGACCACGGCTTCACCGGCAACCTCGGCCTCGTGATCGGCGCCGGCGGCGGCTCGCTGACGCTGACCGACGCGGTCCGCAACCAGGGCGGCCAGCCCGCCAACTACTCGGAGATCGGCGGCAACCCGTCGGTCGCCAAGGCCTGCGGCCTCGCCAAGGAGGTCCTCGAAAAGGACGGCGTCGAGAAGATCGCGGTGATGATGTCGATCGTCTCCAACACCCGCGTCGACATCGTCGCCCGCGGCGTGATCAAAGCCTGCCTCGAGCTCGGCAAGGACCCCGGTGAGACGATCGCGATCTTCCGCATCCCCGGCGCCTGGGAGGAGGAGGGCTTCAAGATCCTCGAGAAATACGGCGTCGAGTACTGCGACCGCTCGGTCTCAATGTGGGAGGCCGCCGGGCGCGCCGTCTCGAAGATCCAGGGAGCGCCGGCCTGATGTCGATCCTGCTCAGCAAAGACACCACCTTCATCGTCCAGGGGATCACCGGCCGCGAGGCGGTCAACCTGACCAAGGAGTGCCTCGACTACGGCTCCAGGGTCATCGGCGGCGTCACCCCCGGCCGCAAGGGCCGCGAGGTCCACGGCGTGCCGGTCTTCGACACCGTCGCCCAGGCGGTCGAGCACCACGGTGGCCCGATCGACGGCTCCGTCGTCACCGTCCCCCCCGCCTTCACCAAGGACGCCGTCCTCGAGGCGATCGAGAACGGGATCAAGCTGATCGTCGTCGTCACCGAGCGCGTCCCGCGCGGCGACGTCGCCCAGATGGTCGAGCTGGCCGACATGCGCGGCGCCCGCATCATCGGCCCCAACTGCCTCGGCCTGATCGTCCCGGAGGTCTGCAAGATGGGTGGCATCGGCGGCCCCGCCAAAGACGCTGCCAAGGCCTACCAGCCCGGCCGCGTCGGGGTGATGAGCCGCTCGGGCGGGATGACCACCGAGATCTCCTCCTCGCTGACCGCCGCCGGCCTCGGCGTCTCCACCGCCGTCTCGATCGGCGGCGACGCGATCATCGGCTCCACCTACGCCGAGCTGATGCCCTACTTCGAGGCCGACGAGCAGACCGAGGCGATCGTCATCTACACCGAGCCCGGCGGCCGCATGGAGGCCCAGCTGGCCGAATGGGTCAAGGACAACAACTCCCGCCTCCCCATCGTCGCCTTCATGGCCGGCAAATTCATGGACGACGAGGAGATGAAAGGCATGAGCTTCGGCCACGCCGGCACGATCGTCGAGGGCAAGGAGGACACCGCGACCGAGAAGATCGCCCGCCTCGAAGCCGCTGGCATCCGCGTCGTCGAGCGCATCGACGAGATCCCGGACGTCGTCAAGGAGAAGATCGGAGCCCCCGCCTGATGGCCGAGACCATGAACCCAGGATCAATGAACAAGATATTCATCGACGTCGAGGTAGAGGACTCGATCCGCAACGACGCCGCGATCGCCGCCAAGCTCGAGGAAGTCTGCCCCGTCGACATCTACAAGGACGCCGACGGCACCGTCGAGATCGTCGACGCCAACGTCGACGAGTGCGTCCTCTGCCGTCTCTGCATCGAAGCCAGCCCCCCGGGCACCGTGCACGTCAAGAAGCTCTACGACGGCACCGAGCTCTCGTAGCCAGCACCTTCAACCCCTGAATCACGAAGACCCGCCGAAGCGGGTCTTTTTTCGTGCGGGGAGCTACCCCCGGAACGCTTGATAAACGGATACCGAGGTTATCCCGTCCAACTTTCAGCGTCAATGGGGGGAGAGTTTTCACGGCTGTGGACTTAGAAAGGCGGAGGACGAAGCGGCGAGGTGCCGCGAACGCTTGATAAACGTGAGTCCGAAGTAGCTCTTCGGATGGGGTTCGAGTCCCCCGTCCTCCGCAGAACTTGCTGTTGGGCAGGGGACCAACTGGAGAGGTCGCCAAAGATCATGCGGCCGATGGGTAGCTCCCATCTCCATCTTCAGCCGCTGTCCAGCAGCTTGACTCCGTGCGATCCATCACGTTACTTGCATATAAATTTATAGTGGCGTAACCTCGCGCTCGATGGATGCATCGGTACGCACTCGATTGTCGCGGGACGACCGCATGGAGCAGACGCTGGAGGCGGCGCATGAGCTGTTCGCCGAGCGTGGCTATGCGGCGGTGACGATGGACGAGATCGCCGCGGCGGTGGGCGTGACGAAGCCGCTGCTCTACAACTACTTCGGCAACAAGGAGCGGCTCTACATCGCCTGCATGGAGCAGGCGGGCGACTCGCTGATCAACACGATCGCCGAGGCAGTGGGTGAGAGCGCCAACCCCGGCGACGCGCTCGGGGCCGGCGTCCGCGCCTTCTTCAGCTTCCTCGACACCGACCGGGCTGCCTGGGCGGTGCTGTTCGACGAGACGCTTCCCCACGGCGGGGAGGTCTTCGACCGGGTCGCGGCCTACCGCGGCCAGATCGTCGACCTCGTTTCCGCCTCGCTGCTGGGGCAGCTGCCGGACCGCAGCCGCGACAAGGTCAAGGTCGAAATCGAGGCCCTCTCCACCGCCCTGCTCGGCGCCGCCGAGGCGCTCGCCCGCTGGTGGCTGCGGACCGAGGCGATGACCGCCGAGGACGCCGCCGATCTCCTCATCTCCACCGTCGAGCCCGGTCTCCGCAACCGCTCGACCCCCACTCCCACTTCAACTTCCAAGTCCCCCCAAGGAGGAAACACCCCCTGATGAACACGCAGACCCGCAAAGTCGCCGTCGTCGGCGGCAACCGGATCCCGTTCGCGCGCTCCAACAGCGTCTACTCGCACGCGAGCAACCAGGACATGCTGACCGCCGCCCTCGACGGGCTGATCGACCGCTACGGCCTTCAGGGCGAGACGCTCGGCGAGGTCGCCGGCGGCGCCGTCCTCAAGCACTCGCGCGACCGCGACCTCACCCGCGAGAGCGTGCTCAGCACCCGCCTGGCGGCGGAGACCCCCGCCTACGACGTCCAGCAGGCCTGCGGCACCGGCCTCGAGACGACGATCCTCGTCGCCAACAAGATCGCCCTCGGCCAGATCGACTCCGGCATCGCCTGCGGCGCCGACACCACCTCCGACGCGCCGATCGCCCTCAACGAGGACCTGCGCGAGACGCTGCTGGAAGCCAACCGCGAGCGCTCGACGATGGGCAAACTCAAGCAGCTGACCAAGGTCCGCCCCGGCCACATCGTCCCGGCGATCCCCCGCAACGAGGAGCCGCGCACCGGCCTCTCGATGGGCGAGCACTGCGCGATCATGGCGACCGAATGGGACATCGGCCGCAAGGAGCAGGACGAGCTCGCGGTCCGCAGCCATAAGAACCTCGCGGCCGCCTACGACCGCGGCTTCTTCGAGGATCTGATGACTCCCTACATCGGGCTCGACCGCGACCAGAACCTGCGCCCGGACTCCAACCTGGAGAAGCTGGCGAAGCTGAAACCGGTCTTCGGCGGCCCGGAGGGGACGATGACCGCGGCCAACTCGACGCCGCTCTCCGACGGCGCCTCGGCCGTCCTCCTCGCCTCCGAGGAGTGGGCCAAAGAACGCGACCTGCCGATCCTCGCCTACGTCACCGAGGCGCAGACCGCCGCCGTCGACCACGTCCACAAGCGCGAAGGCCTGCTGATGGCGCCGGCCTACGCGATGCCGAGGATGCTCGACCGCGCCGGCCTGAAGCTGCAGGACTTCGACTACTACGAGATCCACGAGGCCTTCGCCGCGCAGGTGCTCTGCACGCTGAAGGCCTGGGAAGACAAGGAGTTCTGTCAAGGGAAACTCGGTCGCGACGAACCACTCGGGTCGATCGACCGCAAGAAGCTCAACGTCAACGGCGGCTCGCTGGCGGCCGCCCACCCGTTCGCCGCGACCGGCGGGCGGATCGTCGCCAGCCTCGCCAAGCAACTCAACGAAGACGGCAAAGGCCGCGGCGTGATCAGCATCTGCGCCGCTGCCGGCCAGGGTGTCGTCGCGATCCTCGAGGCTCCGGGAGGTGCCAAGTAGTCATGGCTGATCGTTACTCGCAACTCGTCAACGCACCGGTCGTCTCCACCGTCGCCAAGCAGCTCGGGCTGCCGCAGCCGGTCTCGCTCGACCGCTACCAGCCCGGCCAGCCGGCGGTCGCCGGCCCGGTGCTCCACGACGCCGCGCCGGAAGGCCGGCTCGGCAAGCAGATCGCCGCGATCCTCGACAGCGTCAAGGCCGAACGGGCCGGCGCCGAGGGCAAGGCCAAGGCGCTGGTCTTCGACGCGACCGGGATCAGCGACTCGACCCAGCTGGTCGAGCTGCAGCGATTCTTCTACCCGGCGGTGCCGCGCCTGCAGCGCAGCGGCCGCGCGATCGTCCTCGGCACCCCGCCCGCCGAAGCCGGCTCGGTCGAGGCCCACATCGCCCAGCGGGCCCTGGAGGGCTTCGTCCGCTCGCTCGGCAAGGAGATCGGCGGCAAGGGAAGCACGGCGCAGCTCGTCTACGTCGAACCTGGCGCCGAGGACCAGCTGGAGTCGACGCTGCGCTTCCTCCTCTCGCCGAAATCGGCCTACGTCTCCGGCCAGGTGATCCGGGTCGGCAAGGGCGTCGCCCCCAGCCCGAAGATCGACTGGGAGAAACCGATCGCGGGCAAGGTGGCGCTGGTCACCGGCGCCTCGCGCGGGATCGGTGCCGCGATCGCCAACACCCTCGCCCGCGACGGCGCCGAAGTCGTCGGCCTCGACATCCCGCCGATGGAGGCCGACCTCAAGGCCGTGACCGAGGCGATCGGCGGCCGCTCGATCGCCGTCGACATCACCGCCGACGACGCGCCGGAGAAGATCGCCGCCGAGCTCGAAGACGGCGTCGACGTCGTCGTCCACAACGCCGGCGTGACCAAAGACCGGACGATCGCGAAGATGCCGGAAGAGCGCTGGACGCAGCTGATGGAAATCAACCTCTCCAGCGAGGAGCGGATCAACGAGGCCCTGCTGGCGAAGAAACTGCTGCGGCCGAACGGGCGCATCGTCTGCGTCTCCTCGATGTCCGGGATCGCCGGCAACGGCGGCCAGACCAACTACGCCGCCTCCAAGGCCGGCGTGATCGGGATGGTCGAAGCGATGGCGCCGGAGCTGGCGAAACGCAAAGCGACGATCAACGCGGTCGCGCCGGGCTTCATCGAGACCCAGATGACCGCGGCGATGCCGATCGGCCCGCGCGAAGCCGGCCGCCGGCTCTCCAGCCTCTCCCAGGGCGGCCTGCCGGTCGACGTCGCCGAGACGATCGCCTGGTACGCCAGCCCCGCCTCGACCGGCGTCAACGGCAACACGGTCCGCGTCTGCGGCCAGAACCTGCTGGGGGCGTGATCGCCTGATGGCCAAGACCCTCGACAGCTCCCCCAGCATCCTGCCGCTCTACGCGCGGGCGGCGCTGCCGATGATCCCGGGCGCCTCGCTGCTGCCGTTCGTCCCTGGCGGCGGCGGCGAGATCCCCGACGGGCTCGACCTCGAGCTGGGCGGCGTCAGCGCCAAGCCCGAGGACGTCGCCGCCTACGCCAGGGTCTGCGGCTTCGCCCTGCGCGACACCCTGCCGCCGACCTACCCGCACATGCTCGCCTTCCCGCTGCACATGGCGGTGATGAGCGACGGCTCCTTCCCGTTCGGGGCGGTCGGCCTCGTCCACGTCGAGAACTCGATCGCTCAGCACCGGCCGATCGGGGTCGACGAGGAGATGACGATCCGCGTTCGCCCGACCAAGCTGCAGCCGCACCCGAAAGGCAAGACCTTCTCGTTGGAGACCGAGGTCCTGGTCGACGGAGAGGTCGTCTGGGAGAGCACCAGCACGATGCTGCGCCGGGGCAAGGCCAACGGCGACGCACCGAAGGCCGAGAAGAGCTTCGACTCGCTCGACGCCGATGCTCCCGCCTCAGCCGAATGGAAGCTGCCCGGCGACCTCGGCCGCCGCTACGCCGGCGTCTCCGGCGACCGCAACCCGATCCACATGCACTCGCTGACCGCGAAGCCGCTCGGCTTCCCCGGCGCGATCGCGCACGGGATGTGGACGAAGGCGCGGGCGCTGGCCCAGCTGGAAAGCAAGCTGCCGGACAGCTTCGAGGTCGACGTCCGCTTCCGCAAGCCGGTCCTGCTGCCGGCGCGCGTGGAGTTCGCCGAGCAGAGCTCGGGCGAGGAGATCCTCTTCGCCGTCCGCGACGCCCGGAAGGGCACGCCCCACCTTGACGGCCGCGTGCGGCCGCTCCAAGCCGCAGCCAAACCCAAAGCTGCCAACTCGAAACCCAAAACCGCCAAAACCACCGGAAGGAAGAAAGCGAAGTGACGACCACCACCGAGAACAAGGGGATGGCGGAGCGCAGCATGGGCTTCGGCCTGCGGGCGCTGAACCGCCTCGCCGGCTCCGACCTGCTGGATCGCATCCGCATCCGCAAGCAGGTCGAGAAGGCCCTCTTCCAGGGCACCAAGAACGGCTTCCGCGGCGCCACCGCGGCCGGCCGCGCCTTCAAGGCGACCCAGACGCTGGGCAAACCCGCCCGCCAGAAGAAGGGCAAATCGAGGGGCCTCTTCGACCTCACGCCCGACGACGAGCAGCAGATGTTCCAGGAAGGCGGGCGCGCCTTCGCCGAGGAAAAGATCCGCCCGGCGGCCCTGGAGGCCGACGAGAAGCGAGAGACCCCGAAGGAGATCCTCGACCAGGCCACCGAGCTCGGCGTCAACATGCTCGGCGTCCCCGAGGAGCTCGGCGGCGTGATGACCGAGCAGTCGGCGGTGACGAGCGTCCTGATCGGCGAGGCGCTCGCCCACGGCGACATGGGCATCGCCTACGCCGCCCTCGCCCCCGGCGCCGCCGCCACCGCGATCGGCCTCTGGGGCAGCGGCGAGCAGGAGGCGACCTACCTCCCCGCCTTCACCGGTGAGGACGTCCCCGCCGCCGCCCTGGCGATCCTCGAGCCGCGGCCGCTCTTCGACCCCTTCGAGCTGGAGACGAAGGCGAAGAAGAAAGGCGACGAGTGGGTCTTGACGGGCGTGAAGTCGCTGGTCGCCCGGGCCAAGGAGTGCGAGCTCTTCGTCATCGCCGCCGACGCCGAGGGCATCGGCCCGGCCCTGTTCGTGGTCGAGTCGGGCGCCAAAGGCCTCGCGGTCGAAGACGAGCCGGCGATGGGCCTGCGTCCCGCCGCCACCGGTCGCCTCGTGATCGACAAAGTCAACCTGCCGGCGAACGCGCTGCTCGGCGAGGGCGAGGCGAAAGCCAAGGACTACGCCGCCTGCGTCAACCGCGCACGGATCGCCTGGTGCGGGCTCGCGACCGGGACCGCGCAGGCGGTGCTCGACTACGTGATCCCCTACGTCAACGACCGCCAGGCGTTCGGCGAACCGATCTCCAACCGCCAGGGCGTCGCCTTCGCGGTCTCGGACATCGGCATCGAGCAGAACGGGATGCGGCTGGCGACCTACCGGGCTGCATCCCGCGCCGACCGCGGCGAGAGCTTCGCCCGCGAGGCCGCTCTCGCCAAACGGCTCTGCTCCCAGAAGGGGATGAAGATCGGCTCCGACGGCGTCCAGCTGCTCGGCGGCCACGGCTTCGTCAAGGAGCACCCGGTCGAGCGCTGGTACCGAGACCTGCGAGCTGCGGGCGTGATGGAGGGCGCCCTGCTCGTCTAGGCGCTGCCTAGGAGAGCGAAAGGCACAACATGACGATCAACCTCGAGATACCGAAGAAGTTCAAGCCGCTGGCGAGCCAGGCCAACCAGGTCGCCACGGAGGTGTTCCGCCCGATCTCGCGCAAATACGACGAGGCCGAGCACACCTACCCGAAAGAGCTCGACATGCTCGCCTCCCTGATCGACGGGATGAACGAGGGCTCCGACATCGGCGGCGCCGGCGCGGCCGGCGTGCGGCGCGAAAAGGCCGCCGACGGCGAGAACCGCAACGGCTCCAACCTCTCCACCGTGCTCGGCATCATCGAGCTCTGCTGGGGCGACGTCGGCCTGCTGCTCTCGATGCCGCGCCAGGGGCTTGGCAACTCGGCGATCGCCTCGGTGGCGACCGAGGAGCAGCTGAAGAAGTACGGCGGCAAGTGGGCCGCGATGGCAATCACCGAGCCGGAAGCCGGCTCGGATTCCGCTGCGATCCGCGCCACCGCCGAGCTCGACGGCGACGAATACGTCCTCAACGGCGAGAAGATCTTCGTCACCTCGGGCGACCGGGCCGACCTGATCGTCGTCTGGGCGTCCCTGGACCGCTCGAAAGGGCGGGCGGGGATCAAGTCGTTCATCGTCGAGCGCGACAACCCGGGCCTGAAACTGGACCGGCTCGAGCACAAGCTCGGGATCCGCGCCTCCGACACCGCCAACTTCACCCTGCAGGACTGCCGGGTGCCGAAAGAGGCGCTGCTCGGGGACCCGGAGGTGAAAGAGAAGGGCTTCGCCGGGGTGATGGAAACGTTCGACAACACGCGGCCGCTGGTCGCCGCGATGGCCCTCGGCGTCACCCGCGCGGCGCTGGACGAGACCCGCAGGCTGCTGAAAGAGGCGGGGGTGAAGATCGACTACGACAAGCCCGCCCTCTCCCAGCACGCCGCCGCGGCGCGGTTCCTGGAGATGGAGGCCGACTACGAGGCCGCCTGGCTGCTCACCCTCCAGGCCGCCTGGATGGCCGATAACTCGAAGCCGAACTCGCTGCAGGCCTCGATGGCCAAGGCGAAGGCGGGGCGCACCGGCGTCGACGTCACGCTCGGCTGCGTCGAGCTCTGCGGCAGCGTCGGCTACGGCGAGAACGAGCTGCTGGAGAAGTGGGCCCGGGACTCGAAGATCCTTGACATCTTCGAGGGGACGCAGCAGATCCAGCTGCTGATCGTCGCCCGGCAGCTGCTGAAGAAGACGTCGGCCGAACTTCGGTAGCCAGCAGCAGGGATTAAGGGGGGCGGGGGGGGGGGGGACCAACCACCAAAAAAAACCAACAATATATGTTTTTTTTGTGTGGGGGGCACACCCCCCGGCCCCCTTGTCAGACTGGGCGGGCTTTGAACTTCGTTGACTTCATGGAGCAGTCGCCGGCCTCGCGGTTGGGGATCGTTGCCATTGACGCCGAGGGGAATCGGCGGGACTGGCACTTCGGGGAACTGATCGCTAAATCGGCGGGGCTCTCGGGGGCGTTTGCGGCTCGTGGGGTTGGGCGGGGGGATGTGGTGATGACGCTGGTCGGGAATCGGATCGAGTGGGTGCTTTCGCTGCTCGCTTGCTGGCGGATGGGGGCGGTGGCGCTGCCTTGCAACACGATGCTGCGGCGGCATGATTTGGAGCACCGGGTCGCCGTCGCTGATCCCAAGCTCTGCGTTGGTGAGGAGGCGCTACTGGACGAGATGCCCGGTGGGGTGCCGTTGATGACGATGGCCGACGTCGCCGATGTCATGGACGAGGATCGGCCGCAGGAGACGCCGGCGGCGGTCGAGGAGATGGAGCCCGAGGACCCGGCGTTGATCGTCTTTACGTCGGGCACCACCGGCGAGCCGCGCGGGGTCGTGCATGCTTATCGCTACCTGCTCGGCCAGCGGATCCAGGCCGAGCACTGGTTCGGCTCGCGCAAGGGCGACCTTGCCTGGTGCACGACCGCCACCGGCTGGTCGAAGTCGGCTCGCAACGTCTTCCTCGCTCCCTGGATCACCGGCGCCGCCGCGGTCATCCACGACGGCCGCTTCGACCCGGCCGAGCGGCTCGACTTCGCCGAGGCGCTCGGCGTCAACGTCCTCTGCCAGGCGCCGACCGAGTACCGGATGCTGGCCCGCCGCACCCAGCTGCGGCCGCTGCCGGCGCTGCGGCGGATGGTCTCCGCTGGCGAGCCGCTCGACCCGGAGACGATCGCCGCCTTCGAGCAGGCAACCGGCCTCGAGCCCGCCGACGGCTACGGCCAGACCGAGACCGGCCATGTCACCGCCAACCTCGTCGGCGAGCCGGTCCGCCAGGGGTCGATGGGCAAACCGCTGCCGGGGATGGAGACCCGGATCGTGCCCACTGAAGACGAGGGTGCCGACCGCGGCATCGGCGAACTCCAACTCCGCGCCACCTCCTCCCCCACCTTCTTCTCCCGCTACCTCGACGGTGAGCGCTTCGAGGGCGAGTGGTGGCAGACCGGCGACCTGGTCCGCGAAGACGACGAGGGCTACCTCTTCTTCGAGGGCCGCGGCGACGACATCATCCTCTCCTCCGGCTACCGGATCGGCCCGACCGAGGTCGAGTCCGCGCTGCTCTCCCACCCGGCCGTAGCCGACGCCGCCGCGGTCGCCGCCCCCGACCCCGAGCGCGGGGCCGTCGTCCGCGCGATCGTCGTCCTCCGCGACGGCCGCGGCGACGAAGCGCTCGTCCACGAGCTCCAAGAGCACTGCAAACGCGAGACCGCGCCCTACAAGTTCCCCCGCATCGTCGAGTTCACCGGCGAGCTGCCGAAGACCAGCAGCGGCAAGATCAAGCGCGCAGAGTTGCGCGCCAGCCAGGTCTGAGGCTCAGGCCGCCTCTGTCGCCAGCGCTTCGACCGCGTCGACCGGCCTGCCCAGGTGGTAGCCCTGGGCCATGTCGACGCCGTACTCGCGCAGCAGATTCGTCGTGTCCTCGTCCTCGACGAACTCGGCGATCGTGCGCTTGCCGAGGCCGCGGGCGATCTCGACGATCGCTTTGACGACGAGCTGGTCGGCGTCGTTCTGAGCCATTTCGCGGATGAAGGTGCCGTCGATCTTGATCACGTCGAACGGCACCTTCTTCAGGTAGGCAAAAGGTCCGAACCCGGCGCCGTAGTCGTCGATCGCGACTTCGCAGCCGAACTCGGTCAGCCGGTCGGCGAAGGCGCCGGCCGTGTCGAAGTCCTCGACCCGCACCGTCTGCGTGATCTCGAAGGTGCAGCGCGAGGGGTCCGCTTCGCCTTCGTCCAGCCGTCGTTCGATGAATTCGAGCACCGAGAGGTCGGTCATCGAGGCGCCGGAGAGGTTCATGTGGAGGGAGACGGGATTGCCCGCCCGCTCGCGCTCGGCCATCATCTCCAGCGCCCGCGCCACCACCCAGCGGTCGAGCTCCTGGACCATGCCGGAGCGCTCGGCGACCTCGATGAAGGAGGCGGCCGGCAGCAGCTCGCCTTCCTCGCCGGTCATCCGCAGGAAGAGCTCGTAGCGCTCGATCCCGCCCGAGGTGAGGCTGCGGATCGGCTGCGTGGCTAGGCGCAGCCGGTTCTGGGTCAGCGCGTCGCGGATCCGGGCGCTGGTCGTCTGCGCCCGACGCGGCTCGCTGCTCGCCTCGCCGGGCGCGTGGAAGAGCATGATCCGGTTGCGGCCGTCGGCCTTGGCCTGGTACATCGCCTGGTCGGCGGCGAGCAGGACCGCTTCGGAGCCGGCGCCGCCCTGGCCGCCGAACATCGTGATCCCGACGCTGATCGAAGCGGGAGCGATCTCGGAGCTGGCGGCGAATCCCTCGGCGACCTGCGCCCGCAGGTCCTCCCCGAGCTGCAGCGCGCCGGCGGTGTCGGTCTGCGGCATCAGCACCGCGAACTCGTCGCCGGAGAGGCGGGCGACGATGTCGGTCGCCCGCACCCGCTCGCGGAGGATGTCGGAGACGCGACGGATCAGGCGGTCCCCAGCCTGATGCCCAAGCTTGTCGTTGACCTCCTTGAGGCCGTCGATGTCGATCACCATCACCGCGCCGCGGCCGCCGTAGCGGGCGCTGAAGGAGACGTACTGGTCGAGCTCGGCGCGGAAGCGGCGCCGGTTCAGCAGCCCGGTGAGCGAGTCGTGGTCGGCGAGGAAGCGCAGTTCGGCCTCGGTCTTCTCGGCCCGCTCCAGCGCACCCTGGACCACCGCCCGGTCCTCGGGCGCGAGCTTCGCCAAGGCCGCCTCGACCTCCGAGCCGGCCTTTCCCCCTCCGCGCATGTTCTTCATCAGATTGACGGTATTCGGTTACCCGGCGCAAAGGGTTCAACCTTTGGGCAGACTTGATCTCGACCTGAATTTCGGTTAGTCACGCTGTCGAATACTTGACTTCCCGTTCCCCGGGTAGGTTCAAGGGGATGCCGAACCGCCTCGCGCAGGAGACCAGTCCCTACCTGCTCCAGCACCGGGACAACCCGGTCGACTGGTACCCCTGGGGGCCGGAGGCTCTGGAAAGGGCGCGGGAGGAGGACAGGCCGATCCTGCTCTCGGTCGGTTACAGCGCCTGCCACTGGTGCCACGTGATGGAGCGCGAGTCCTTCGAGGACCCGGAGACCGCCGCCTACATGAACGAGCACTTCGTCTGCATCAAGGTCGACCGCGAGGAGCGCCCCGACGTCGACGCGATCTACATGGAGGCGGTGCAGGCGATGACCGGGCACGGCGGCTGGCCGATGACGGTCTTCCTCGACCCGGAGGGGGTGCCCTTCTACGGCGGCACCTACTTCCCGCCGGACACCAGCCGCGGGATGCCGAGCTTCCGGATGGTGATGGAAGCGGTGGTCCACGCCTTCGAGACCCAACGCGAGGAGATCCGCGAACGGGCGCCGGGAACGCGGGCGCGGCTGGGCGCGCTGGGCGAAGTCGAGCCGCGCGATCTGCCGGGCACTGCCGAGCTCGAAGAGGCGGTGCAGCGGCTGCTGGCGGCGGCAGACCGCCGCAACGGCGGCTTCGGCGGCGCGCCGAAGTTCCCGCCCGCCTCCTCGCTGGAGCTGCTGCTGGCGCGCGGCGAGACCGAGCACGTCGAGCTGACCCTCGACAGGATGCTGGCGGGCGGCATCTACGACCAGCTCGGCGGCGGCTTCGCCCGCTACTCGGTCGACGCGATCTGGCTCGTCCCCCACTTCGAGAAGATGCTCTACGACAACGCCCTGCTCGCCCGCGTCTACCTGCACGGCTGGCAGGCGCTCGGGCACGAGCGCTACCGGCGCATCTGCGAGGAGACCCTCGACTGGATGCTGCGCGAGATGCGCGGCCCCGAGGGCGGCTTCTACTCAGCCTTAGACGCCGACTCCGAGGACGAGGAGGGCAAGTTCTACGTCTGGACCCCCGAGCAGACCCGCCAGGCCTTAGAAGACCCCACCGACCCGAACTGCATCAAATTCTCCCCCCAGCAGGTGGAGAATTTGATGCAGTTCTACGGGGTCAGCGAGGAGGGGAACTTCGAGGGGACGAACGTGCTCCACCTCGCGGGCGGGGCCGCGGCCGAGGAGCCGGAGGGGCTGGATGAGATGCGGCGGGCGTTGTTCGAGGCGCGGGCGCAGCGGGTGCGGCCGGGGCTGGACGACAAGCGGCTGACCTCCTGGAACGCGCTGGCGATCGCGGCGCTGGCCGATGCGGGCGCCGTGCTCGGCCGCGAGGACTACCTCGACGCCGCCCGCACCTGTGCCGCCTTCCTGCTCGAGCAACTGCGCGACGAGGCGGGCAACCTCCTGCGCACCTACAAGGACGGCCGCGCCCATCTCAACGCCTACCTCGAGGACCACGCCTTCCTGCTCGAGGCGCTGCTGACCCTCTACGAAGCGAGCTTCGAAGAGCGTTGGTTCACCGAGGCCCAGGCCCTCGCCGACGTCACGATCGAGCGCTTCGGCGACCCCGAGCGCGGCGGCTTCTACTACACCTCCTCCGACCACGAGGAGCTGATCGCCCGCCGCAAGGAGGTCGGCGACCACCCGATCCCCTCCGGCAACAGCTCGGCGGCGATGGGCATGCTCCGCCTCGCCGCGCTGACCGGCGACCATCGCTACGCCGAGGCAGCCGAAGGCGCCTTCGCCCTCTTCGCCCAGCCCGCGGTCCAGCACCCCGACGCCTTCGCCCACCTCCTCCGCTCCCTCGACTTCCACCTCTCCCCCACCCGTGAGGTCGCCCTGATAGGCGAGGACGTCTCAGAGCTAGCTGCGGTAGTTCGCGAAAAACCCCGCCCCCACCTAGTCCTAGCCGCCGGCCCTGAGGGCACCGCGCAACCACCCCTCCTAGCCGGCCGCACCGTCGTCGACGGCCACCCCGCCGCCTACGTCTGCGAAAACTTCACCTGCCAGCTCCCGGTCACGAACCCCGAGGAGCTACGCCGTCAGCTAGAGGATCGGTAGGAAGTTTTCGATCTCGTACGGGGTTACCTGGACCCGGTAGTCGTCCCATTCCTGCCGCTTGATCTCAACGAACCGCCGGAAGGTGTGCTCGCCGAGCGTGCGCAGGACCAGCTCCGACTCGGCGGCGATCTCGATCGCCTCGCCCAGCGTCGCCGGCAGCTGCTCGATCCCCTGGTGGGCGAGCTCCTCCTGGGAGAGGTGGTAGAGGTTCTGCTCCATCGGCTCGGGCAACTCGTAGCCCTTCTCGACCCCTTCCAGCCCCGCCTGCAGCATCGCGGCGAAGCAGAGATAAGGGTTGGCAGCGGGATCGGGGCAGCGCAGCTCGGCCCGGGTCGCCGACTCCTTGCCGGGGTGGTAGAGCGGCACCCGGATCAGCGCCGAGCGGTTGCGGCGCGACCAGGCCAGATAGACCGGCGCCTCATAGCCCGGCACCAGCCGCTTGTAGGAGTTGACCCACTGGGCGAAGAGCGGCGAGATCTCGCGTGCGTGCTTCAGCTGTCCGGCGATGAAGCTCTTCGCCACCGGCGAGAGGTAGTAGGGATCGTCGGCGTCGTAGAAGGCGTTCTTGCCGTCGCGGCTGAGCGACTGGTGGACGTGCATCCCGGAGCCGTTCTCGCCGAACAGCGGCTTCGGCATGAAGGTCGCGTGGAGGTCGTATTTGAGCGCGTACTCCTTGACGACGATGCGGTAGGTCATGCAGTCGTCGGCCATCTCGAGCGCGTTCTTGTAGCGCATGTCGACCTCGTGCTGGGAGGGGCCGACCTCGTGGTGGGTGTACTCGACGTGGATGCCGAGCTTCTCCAGCGCCAGCACCGTCTCCCGCCGCAGGTCCGAGCCGGCGTCGAGCGTGGTGAGGTCGAAGTAGCCGCCCTCGTCGAGGGGCTCCGGCACCCCGCTCTCCGGCTTGGCGGAGCGGAAGTAGAAGTACTCCAGCTCGGGGCCGATGTTGTAGGCGTCGAAGCCCATCTCCTCTGCCCGTTTCAGCGCCCGCCGCATGATCCAGCGCGGGTCCCCCTCGTACGGCCCGCCGCCGGGGACCTGGATGTCGCAGAACATGCGCGCCACCGCGTCGTCCTCCGGCCGCCAGGGGATCAGCGCGAAGGTGGCGGGATCGGGCACCGCCAGCATGTCGGACTCCTCGATCGGGTTGAAGCCGGTGATGGACGAGCCGTCAAACCCCATCCCGCCTTCGAAGGCGTCCTCGAGCTCGGAGGCGTTGACCGAGAAGCTCTTCAGCTGGCCGAGGACGTCGGTGAACCAGAGGCGGATGAAGCGGACGTCATGCTCCTTGACGAGCTCGATGACGTCAGCGGCGCTGCGGGGTTGCTCTGCCATGCCTCATTGCCTCCTTGGCTATTGCGAAGGGCGCAACGCTAGCCCAATGAACCAAGGCGGTGCTGAACGCCGTATTAACGGGTAGAGAAGAGACTCCTCGTCCAGCTTGAAAGCGCCCTGGAAAGCAGGTATAACTTACGTCAAGTAAGTAAGCGGCTAAAAGTAAAGTAAAGGCCACGTAACGGCTCTGCTAAGCCAAGTGCCGCCCGGAAGCAGGGCCAGAAGCGAGTTACGAAGTGACGGTAAAAACCGCAGTAAGCAGATTTCAAATCCACGACGAGCTGACGGCGCCCGATGAGAGCGCTCCTCTCATCAAGAGCATTCAAGCCGCCGGCGGCGCGGTAACGAAGTTCGTTGGCGTGCTCGCCGGGGCGCCGGCTGTCCTGCGCGCGTACACGCGGATGCGCTCGGAGCTGCGCGGCGGGGTCCTGCCGCAGGCGACGAGGGAGCGGATCGCGCTGGCTGTTGCCGAGCACCGTGAGGACGACTACAGCATCGCCCAGCACGCCAAGTCGGCCCGCCGGGCCGGCCTCGGACTGGACGAGGTCTCCAAAGCGCGGAGCTTCACCTCGGGCGACCCCAAGGAGGCGGCCCTGCTCGCCTACCTGAAGGAGGCGCTCGACGCGGAAGGCCCCCCGCCCCTGCACCTCCACGAGGAGGCACGCGAGATCGGCTGGACCGACGAGGAGATCCTCGAGGCGGTCGGGCACCTGGCCCTGAACGAGTTCCAGAGCTTGATCGCGAGCGCCGCGGCGCTGCCCAAGGACCAGGCCGGTCCACGGGTGCTCCCCTCAGCGGCTTAAGCCCCTTGGGGGTGCGCGCGTAACCGGAGACGGAGCGCGCGCACCCCTGCCTGCCCGCCGGCGACGGTGGTGAGGCACTTGACGCGCAGGTGGCCCGTGCGCAGCAGCTTCTCGCGAGCCTTCCCGCGCAGGCGCAGGCTGAACGTGCGCGAGAGGTCGGCGCCGAGGGCGTAACGGCGGCCGGCGACGACGGCGCGCCCGCTGCGCAGGCGCAGGCGCCCCTTGCAGACCGAGGTGGCACTGCCGTCGAGGCAACTGAGCCTGACCTTGACCTGGTGCGCGTCAGCGGCCGGTTTGCCGCTTTCGATCTGAACCGAGAGCGGCGCCGGGTCGATCCTGCCGATCACGCCCGACTGGTAGTAGCCGCCCTGGCCGCAGACGCTGTCTCCAGGCAGGCAGGGAGGTTCGGCCGCCGAGGTGTACCAGATGCTCCCTTCCGGTCCGAGGGCGAGGTCTTCGGGGTTCCTGGTCGGGATCGCGACCCTCGACAACCGACCGGTAGGACCGATCCGCCCCACGAATCCGTTCTCGCCGACGAACCAGACGCGCCCGTCGAGGCCGGCGAGGACCGAACCGGCGCCGTAGAGCCCGCCGGGTTCTTCTCCCTCCCCCGGCGGCAGCGGGAACTCGCTGACGGAGCCCGAGGTGGTCATGCGGCCGATCGCCTGCCCATCGGGCCGGCTGTCCATGAACCAGATCGCCCCGTCGGGCTCGGCGGTCAGGTCGCGCGGTTCCTCGAAGGGGGCGAGCGAAAACGCCTGGATGCGCCCGTCCGGGGAGATCCGGCTGATGCGGTGGCCCTGCGCTTCGCTGAACCAGACGTTGCCGTCGGGCCCGGCCGTGAGCCTGATCGGGTGCCCGCCGTCGCGAGGGAGGTCGAATTCGGTCAGTTGCCCCGAGGGAGTGAGGCGGCCGATGATCGGTTCGTCGCCGACCACGTGCCCTTTTTCGTCCGGCAGCCCTCGCGCTCCCGAAAACCAGACGTTCCCGTCCGATCCGATCACCAGCGGGCCGTCGTCGAAGACGTGCTTGCCTTCTTCGCCTTCCCCGTTCGGCAGCGGAAAGGTCGTGACGACCCCATCCGGCGCGATGCGGCCGATCTTGTAGAAGCCGGTGAACCAGACGCTGCCGTCCGGCGCGACGGCGAAGCCGTCGGCGATGTCGGGGGCGGCGGCAACGACGATTTCCCCTGCCCGGTTCATGCGCACGACCTCGCGGGGAAAGCTTCCCGGCGCGGATTCGTAGGTCTCCTCGAACCAGACGTTCCCGCTCGGGTCGACGGCGAGGGCCCCGGCGCCGCCGGTCGGGGGCACGCGCGGCAACCGGTAGGTGGTGACGGAGGCTTTCGAGGGGGCGACGGCAGCGGTGGCCTCGGCTCCGCCCAGGCCGAGCAGGCCCGCCAGCGCAAACGCGAGCGCCAGCGCCTGGAGCCGGACCGGCACAGCCCTCTCCCCGCGGCCGCGCATCGCTTCGGGGCTGCCGGCCGGGGCTACCGGCCCTCCACCAGCGTCGCCGTGTAGAGCAGGCGGGCGGTCGTGTACTTGCAGCCGTAGGTGACGCGGGTGCCGACCTTCATCTGCGGTTCTCCCTGGCGGATGTCCGTCGAGTTCTTGCAGGCTTCGGGTTCGCGGCTGGCGCGCCAGACGTTGTCGGCGCTGAGGTTCTGCGCAAAGGCCGGCGCCCAGGTCGGGACCGTAAGGCCGACGATGTCGCCCTTTTCGACCGCGAGGTTGGCGCCGAACTTGACGGTCTGGCCCAGGTAGGGCGAGAGCACCTTGATCGAGCCCTGGCGGCGCAGCGCGTAGCGAGGTGGCTGGGTGCCGGGGACGCGGTGCAGGATCGCCAGGCGCGCCTCCGGCGGCGTGCCGAAGAAGCCATTGAAGAAGGTGCGCTGGCTGTTGGTCGGCTGCGCCAGCGTCAGCGTCCAGGCCTTGATCGTGCCGTCGTGCGGCACCAGGAACGGCAACCGGGTCTGGCCGTTGTCCACCTGGAAGCCGGTGACGCTGCCGACGGCCTGGCAGGGGAGGTCGGGGCAGGACGGATCCGGCTCAGTCGCGGTGTTGCCGAGGATCACGGTCGTCTGCGGGACCTTGGCGGCATCGCTTTCGGCAGCCAGGCTCACCAGCAGCGCCACCGCGCAGACGAGCAGGCCGAGAACCAGCCAACGCCCCCTGCGAAGGTGAGGGGTGGGCACGGCTAGGGACGAAGACCTCGACATCGACGCTGCTCCTCTCGTTGCTTGCACTGCCTGGAACACCGCAGCCTAGTCCGAGGAGCGGCCGGAGAAATGCCCGCAAACAGCGGGTCAGCGGGTGCGGGCGTAGCTGAGGGCGATCGCGTAGCGAACCCGGCCCACGCCGTCGAAACCGAGGGCTTCGCTGGCCGCCTGGGTGAAATCCCAGGCGCGCCCTTTCACGTAGGGGCCGCGGTCGATCACCTGGGTGACGAGGACGTGGCCGTGGTAGACGAACTTGACCGTGGTCCCGCACGGCAGCGTCTTGTGAGCGACGCCGAGCGTGTTGGGTCGCAGCGTCTGACCGCAGGCGGTCTTGCGCCCCCACATGTCGGGACCGCCGTACCAGCTGGCACCGGCGTAGCGGAACGGGCTGAAGGCGAGTTCGCTCCCCGCAGCGGCGCTGGCAGTGGTGCTGGCAGCTCCCCCGGTCGCCGCCTTGGCACCGGTCGCGGCACCGGCCATCAGGGCCAGGATGGCGGCCACGAACAGGGCCCAGCGCAGGGAGGTTTGCTTGATCGTCGTCATCTCTTTCCAGGCGCTTACGGGGTTAGCTGACGGGCTCGCGCTGAAAGAGCTGCGCTACGCGGCAGTCGCCGCGACTCGCCCCAACTGATCGGGTCCCCCGCTCCTCGCGTTATGTAGGCGAAGATTCAGCGGAAGTTGGCGCCATGTTAGCAACCGTTAAGACAGAAAAGCGTGCAGGGGTTACGAAGGGATCTCAATCCATAGAAAAAGCCTCCAGATGGAGGCTTTTTCCGTAGCGGGCCTGTAAGCCGGATCCTGTCGTGAGCGGCCATCTATCTATGCGACCTACCTGGACCTCGCCGAGCCGGGTCGACGGTCCTGCTTGGCCTTGCACCGGGCGGGGTTTGCCTGGCCGCCGCGTCACCGCGACGCCGGTGCGCTCTTACCGCACCATTTCACCTTTGCCTGTACGCGACGCAGCTGCAGTCGCGCCATCGGCCGTGTCATTTCTGTGGCACTTTCCCGCGGGTTTCCCCGGGTGGGCGTTACCCACCGCCCTGCCCTGTGGTGTCCGGACTTTCCTCGAGGGGTTTTCTCTCCCCCCGCGGTCCGCTCAGCCCGCCCTCAAAGGGTAGCTCGGCATGCTTCTCAGGCCAAGCGCAGCACGGCTATGGTGGCGAGCATGCGAACGGCTGTGGTCACCGGCGCCGGCAGCGGGCTCGGCCGCGCGATCGCCGCCGAGCTGATCGGCCGCGGCTACCGGGTCCACGTCACCGACGTAGACGCGGGGGCCGCCGATCGGGTCGCCGAGGAGCTGGGAGGCGACGCCCGCGGCACGGCCCTCGACGTTCGCGACGAGATGGCATGTCGCGGGCTCGCGGAGCCGATCGGGCGCACGGGATCGCTCGACCTCTGGGTCAACAACGCCGGCGTCTTCTTCAGCGGCCCGCCCTGGGAGCAGAACGCCGATACCCGCCAGGCGATGCTGGACGTCAACGTCACCGGCCTGATGAACGGCACGATCGCGGCGCTGGGACCGATGCGCGCCGCCGGCCGCGGCCACGTCGTCAACGTCGTCTCCCTCGCCGGAATCGTCGCCGCGCCGGGCGAGGTCGCCTACTCGGCGAGCAAGCACGCGGCGATGGCCTTCACCCTCGGCACCCTCTTCGACCTCCGCCGCGCCGGCTTCAAGGGCATCGAGATCTCGGCCGTCTGCCCCGACGGGATCTGGACGCCGATGCTGGAAGACAAGCTCGACGATCCCGACGCCGCCCCCTCCTTCTCGGGCCGCCTGCTCACCGCCGAGGAGGTTGCGAAAGAGGTCGGCAAGCTGACCGAGCGCCCGCGCCCGATCCTGATCGTCCCCCGCTGGCGCGGCCCCGCCCTGCGCTTCTACGACCTCTTCCCGCGCCTGGGCCTGCGGCTGCTGCCGCTGATCATGTGGGACGCGCGCCGCAAGCAGCGCGCCTACAAGAAGAAGATCCAGTCTGGGCGCTGGCCCTAGACCGCGCGGAAGACCCCGACGACCTTCCCCAGCACCCGCGCCTCCGTGGTGAGGATCGGCTCCATTTCCTCGTTTTCCGGCTGCAGGCGGATGTGGTCCTTCTCGCGGAAGATCCGCTTCACCGTCGCCTCTTCGCCGATCAGGGCGACGACGATCTCGCCGTCGTTGGCGGTGTCGCTCGGCCGCACGACCACGTAGTCGCCTTCGAGGATGCCAGCGTCCTTCATGCTTTCGCCGCGGATCTGGAGGATGTAGTCGCCGTCCTCGCCGCCGATCACGTCCGGGAGCTCGAGGTACTCCTCGATGTTCTCTTCGGCGAGGATCGGCGCCCCGGCGGCGACCTGCCCGACCAACGGCAACCCGTTTTCGGAGCTGATCGCGCTCTTTGCCTTGTCGAAGAGCAGCTCGATCGCCCGCGGCTTCGAAGGGTCGCGTTTGACCAGCCCCAGCTTCTCGAGGTTGGCCAGGTGCGCGTGCACGGTCGAAGACGAGTGCAGCCCCACGGCTTTACCGATCTCCCGCACCGTCGGCGGGTAGCCCGTCTTGGCCGCGTATTTGCGGATGAAGTCGAAGATCTCCTTCTGCCGCTTGGTCAGGTCCAAATCCATCGTCTTTCCGCTTTCCTCCGCCGCCGGGTCACCAAGGTCAAAATAGGCGCAAATTGCCTTCGAACACTTGTTCGTAGAGTACTGCTCCCTGCGGACGACCGCAACGTCCGCCCTCCGCTGCACGCAAACATCTAGAATCGCCTTCCCTCGAGCGGCTGTGGCGGAACTGGTAGACGCGCAAGGTTGAGGGCCTTGTGGGTGGAAACACCCGTGGAGGTTCGACTCCTCTCAGCCGCATTCTCTCGACGCAGGCGCCTCTCGGGAAACCAGCTAGACCGGAGCGCCGGCGACGGCCAGGCCCGCCGACGCCGCCGCGTCCGCCAGGTCCTGGTCCCAGGTGACGAAGGTGACTTCCTCGTCGACCAGGCCAAGCGCGGTCGCGAGGTGGACCGCGTCGGCACCGCGCAAGCCGAAGCTCGCGGCCCCTTCACCGGCAGACATCGCCAAGCGATCGTCGACCTCGATTGAAAGCAGTTGCTCAAACGTCTTCTCGAACTTCTTTAGAGACTCTGCATATAGCGCCGTCCCCAGGCGGCCGCTCCGGCGGGCCGCTGCAAGCGCCGCACGCCCCTCGGGATAGGCGAGGATGCTCGACACCGCCCGCGAGGATCTGGTCCAAAGCTCCGCCGCCAGATCGGAGCCCTGCTCGACGAGCACGAGTTTGACGAGAGCGGAGGTGTCGACGTAAAGGATCAACGCCGCTCTCTGACAAGGTCGGAGACGGAACCCTTGGCACCCGGCAGAGGTCTGGGAACCCCCTTCGGTCGCTTTGGCCACCGAACTATGCCCCTGCGTTCGAACTCTTCCAGCGGCCGGGGAGCATCGATCTTGCTCAGCCGCGCGATCGGTTTGCCGCGGCGGGTTACGACGACCTCCTCCCCTTCCTCGACCTTCTCCAAGTACTCGCTGAGGCGGTCGTGGAGCTCGCGCACACCGACTTCGGTCCCATCGCCATGTAGCGTCATGGGATCGAGGCTAGCAGCTACATCTACGACCGCCATCAGGCACTCCCCTGCGGCCCCGCGAGAGCCGCGGCAGCGCGTAGGTCCGCCATCACCCGCTCCCATACGGTCCTGATCAGCGCGGTTGCGGTTCGGCACTCCGACTCCCCCGCTCTCAGCAGGGCAGGCCGGCAGGTGCCGGCCACCATCGCGACCAGGACCTCAACGCTGTCCTCGCCGGGAAAGGCGTCCTCCGGCAGCTCTTCGACCAGTGAGCTGAGCAGGTCGAAGAGGGCGAGGCCGGTTCGGAGCAGCTCCTCGATGAATTCCTGGGCGGCGTCAACTTCAGCGTGATGGGTCATGCCGCTTTAAGGGCCTGGCGAGAAAAGTTCTCCCCCCACCGATTTCAGTTCGTCGGTAGTTGCAGCTGCAAGTTTTGGGTAAGCAGACAAAATACCGCGCTATTTATTCGAATACTCGACAGGAGCATTGGTAGGTTGCCGCGCTTCATCCGAACGAAAGGTCAGTTGATGAAGCAACTTCGCACCTCAATCACCTACGCGAACGTGGTCGCCACGCTCGCGCTGTTCCTGGCGGTCAGCGGCGGCGTCGTCTACGCCGCCTCGACCCTCGGCCGAAACGCCGTGAAGTCCCAGAACATCGCCACCCACGCGGTGAAGACGCGCAACATCGCCAAGAACGCCGTCAAGAAGAACAACCTGGCGGCGAACTCCGTGACCACGGCAAAGGTGAAGAAAGAAGCGATCACCGGCGCGAAGGTGAAGACGGGGACGCTCAGCCGCACGAACCTTGCGGCCGGCACCCTGGCCGGCCTTCAGGTCGCCGACGCCGGCAACACCTCCGTTCCTGGCCTGACCACGGAAACGACCGGCGGCACTCAGGTTCCGCTCAGCGGCACCACCACCTTCACCCCCGCCGCGGGCAAGTCCTACGAGCTCCTGGTCGAACTGAAGGGCACGCCGACCGACGCCAACGGCCCCGAAGCAGGCTCCTGCTTCCCCTTCGTGACCGTCCTGGTCAACGGCGTCCCGTTCTCCGGCGCGGGCATCTTCAACAGCGCCAGCGGCACGCCGCCCTTCAACAACGAACCCGTCGGGAGCAGCTCCACCGCTCTCGGCCTGCAGGAGGCCGGCGAACAGCAGACGCTCAGCGCCCTCGCATTCGGCGACAGCAACTGCAGCTCCGCCACCACCGGCTCCCTGCGTGTGACGGTGGTCGAACTCGGCTGAGGCTCAGTCGCCCGCTACTGCCGACGCGGCGGCAGCGGGCGCCCTCAGCCGTTCCACTCCCCCGCCAGCAGTCCGTAGACGACGCTGTCGAGGTAACGCCCGCCGACCAGCTCAGTCTCGCGCAGGGTCGCTTCTTCGCGGAAGCCGAGGCGCTCCGGGATCGCCCGGCTGCGGCGGTTGGCGGGGGCGCAGTGGATCTCGATGCGGTGCAGCTCCCACTCGTCGAAGGCGTGGTCGACGAGGGCGCGGACGGCGGTGGTCATCAGGCCGCGGCCTTGGGCGTGCTCGGCGAGCCAGTAGCCGATCGAGGTGCTGCGGTTGGTCCAGTCGACCGAATGGAAGCCGACGACGCCGAGAATCGGGCCGTGGGGGGCGATTGCGGCTTGGAAGCCGTCGTTGCGAGCGAGCTGGGCCTCGGTTTCGGCGATGAAGCGCTGCGTCCCCTCCATCTCCTGCCCGGCCGCCCAGGGCATCCACCGCGCCAGATGGTCCCGGTTCGCTTCGACCAGCGCGTGCAGCTCCGCCGCGTCCTCTGGGCGCAGGAGACGCAGAGCGGCCCCCTTCAACTGCGCCCGAAGCTCAGTCAACCGCCGTCCCGAGCGCCTGGTCGATGAACGGGCCGAGCAGTTCCGCCACCGCCTTCGCCGTGTCCTCGGCCGACTCGCCGGGCGTCGTCACGTAGCTGATCCCCAATCGCACCAGGGTCTCGGCGAGCGTCTTCACGTCCTCGGCCGGCGCCTCCGGCCAGCCCTCTTCGATCACCGAGGTCAGCCGCGCCGTCGCCCATTGGACCACCGGCAGCCCCTGGGTGGTGACGAACGGCAGCATCCCCCCCGTGCCGTCGTCGCTGAGCAGGACGCTGATCAGCGGGTCCTCACCGGCCGTGCGCAGGAAGAGCTCGAGCGCCGCCGTCACCGCCGTCCGCGGATCCTCGCGATGCGCCAGCACCGCCTCCTCGACCCCGTCCATGAACCGTTCGGCCTCGTGGATGACGAAGGCGAAGCCGAACTCGTTGCGGTTGCCGAACTCGTTGTAGAGGGTCTGGCGGCTGACGCCGGCGCCGCTGGCGACGTCCGCCATCGTGATCTCAGACCACGGCCGCTGCCCCAGCTGCTCGCGGGCGGCGTCGAAGACGGTCTGTCGCAGCAGCTCCCGCGCCGCCTCTTGGTAGGGGGTCCGCCCGTTCTGCATACCCCTTATCGTCGCAGCGGGAGCAGTCAGGCGGCGTCTACGACCGGTTCGAAATCGATCTTGTCGCGGACGCCGCAGTCGGGGCAGGCCCAGTCGTCGGGCACCTCGCTCCAGGGCGTCCCCGGCGGAAACCCCTCACGCGGGTGGCCCGCCTCCTCGTCGAAGACGTAGCCGCAGCTGGGGCAGCGCCAGGCGCTCACGCGACCCTCCCGTAGCGCTCCAGCACCCGGCCGAGCTTGCGCGGATGGATGTTGCAGCGGGTGAGGTCGCCGTTGTAGTGGTCGAGCAGGCGCGGGTCCATCACCCGGCGCCAGAGCAGCGGGAACCAGGCGAGGACGATCATCCCCGCGTAGCCGGTCGGCAGCTGCGGCGCCTCTTCGACGTGGCGCAGGGCCTGGTAGCGCCGGGTCGGGTTGGCGTGGTGGTCGGAGTGGCGCTGCAGGTGGTAGAGGAGGACGTTGGAGGCGACGTTGTTGCTGTTCCAGCTGTGTTCGGGCAGGCAGCGCTCGTAGCGGCCGTCCTCTTTCTTCTGGCGCAGCAGCCCGTAGTGCTCGAGGTAGTTGACGACCTCCAGCAGCGAGAAGCCGATAACCGCCTGCAGCAGCAGGTAGGGCAGGACGATCGGTCCGAAGACGATCGCCAGGCCGGCGAAGAGGGCCACCGTCATCGCCCAGGCGGTGAGGATGTCGTTGTGGATGCTGAAGTGCGGTTTCTCGAGGCGGTCGAGGCGGACGCACTCGAGCTCCCAGGCCGAGCGCAGGCTGCCGGAGACGGTGCGCGGGAGGAAGGCCCAGAAGCTCTCGCCCAGCCGGGCGCTGGCCGGGTCCTCGGGGGTGGCGACTTTGACGTGGTGGCCGCGGTTGTGCTCGATGAAGAAGTGGCCGTAGCCGGTCTGCGCAAGCGCGACGCGGCTGAGCCAGCGCTCGGAGCTGGCGCGCTTGTGGCCGAGCTCGTGGGCGGTGTTGATCGCGATCCCGCCGACCACCCCCATCGTCAGCGCCAGGCCAATCGATTCGACGATCGAGAGGTCGCCGCTCGACCACATCCAGCAGGCGAAGATCAGCCCCGCGTACTGGATCGGGATGAAGAGGTAGGTGCACCAGCGGTAGTAGCGGTCCTGCTCCAAGAACTTGAGGACGCTGTCGGGCGGATTGGTCGGGTCCATCCCGATCGCCATGTCGAGCAGCGGGAAGACCATGAAGACGAGGACGGGACCGATGTACCAGAACCCGCCGAACCCGGTCAGGTGCCAGTAGAACCAGGCGAAAAAGGGAGAGAGCGGAACGATGATCCCCAGCATCCATGCGTAGCGCTTGCCATCCGTCCACGCCGCCGGGTTGACCTCCACGTCGTCGTGGTGATGGTGATGCGCATGCTCCGCGTGTGCCTCCACAGCTCCCCTCCTCGTCAAATAGCCGCCGCTGGTGGCGTAGATTGACATAGAGAGCAGATTTGTCAAGAGCAATTACAAAAACGTTTCTTCTGTCCGCACTATCCCCTTGTTGCCTCTTGTGACGAGCACTAACATGGCCCTCGGATCAGTGCGACAGGAGTGGTTCCATTCGCACAAAGACCCGGCCAATGCGCCGGGTCTTTTGCTTCTCGCTGCTCAACCCCGGCCCCGCATTGCGCAGGGCCGGGTACCTCAGTGGCCTATCGATCCGTCTGGATGAACCAGGGCAGGATCAATGCAACTACAAGTGATTCCATTTCCATCACCCCCTTTCCCCTGGCCCCGGCCATGGGCCGGCGTCCCAGGAGATAGGGGTGCGGACGGAACTCACCCGTCAGCCACCGCTGTTGATCCTAGCGATTTCTGAAGCTTTTTGTCTGCGTGACTAGATCTTCAGCAGCAGGAACGTGTTCAGCACGAAGAGGACCGCGAAGAAGACAGTGGCGCGATCCAGATTCCGCTCGACCATCGAGCCGCCGCCGATCGAGCTGCCGCCACCGCCGATGCCGAAGGCGCCGGAGAGGCCGGCGTCTTTGCCCGAGTGGAGCAGGATCAGGAAGATCAGGACGACGGCGATGATCACCTGGAGGATGCCGAAGAGCGTGAACACGGTCTGGGAAGTCTAGCTTTGCTCGATTTTTTCCGGGTCGTGGGGGTGGGCACCGTTGCCGTTGGTGCCGTTCCCGTTGCCGGTGGAGGTAGCGCCGTTAGTCCCGATGGGTACCTTGGCGCCGTTCTCGCTGTCGAGGATCTCGAGCGCTTCGCGGCGCAGCTCGGCGTCCACCGCGGCGAAGTCCTCGTCGGAGAGCTTGCCGACGGCGTGGTCTAGCTCGGCATCGCGGATCTCGCGGTACTTCGCTTCCTTGCGGGCATCGGCCTCAGTGCGGACGAGGGCGCCGCGGCGCCGCCTGCGCGTCGGCCAGATCGCGATCAGCGCGCCGGCCAGAGCGATCAGGCCGCCGATCCACATCCAGGTCACCAGCGGGTTGACGATCACCTTGAAGGTGGCGGCGCTGTCTTCGGCCAGGTAGCGACGGGAGATCCGCTGCGCCGACACCTCCTGCAGCTTTTCGATCTGCGCCAACGCCGCCGGCCGCAGCTTCGGGTTGGCGAGCGCCGCCCGCATCATCGCCCCCACCGCTTTGCACTGCGGCGGCGTTCCCGGTCCGCCGGCGACGCACGTTTTGAAGAGTTCGTCGGCTTTACGAGCGGCCGCCTCGATTCCGGTGATGTCGGGCTGCTCAGCTGCCCAGAAGTCCCTCGCCAGCCCGGCTTCGAGGCCGATGTTGCTGTCCGATTCGCCACCGAAGTACCCGCTGATCGAGCTGCTTTCGGTTCCGGTCTGGCGGTAGAAGTTGCGGGTCGGGTGCAAGGTGAATTCTTCGCCCCCCTTGACGACCCTCAGCACCGCTCCCGCGGTGAAGGCGAGTTTGTCGACGCTGGCGGTCGGGCGGACGTAAGTCACTTCGTAGCCGTCGATCGTCGTGCTCTGACCCGGCTTGAGGTTGACGTCGCGGTTGGTCTGGAAGCTCGAGGAGGCGGCGATGCCGATCAGCAAGACGGCGACGCCGGCGTGGACGATGTAGCCGCCGTAGCGGCGCCGGTTGCGGGCGACCAGCCCGACCAGGGCCTGCGGCGTCGACTCGCCCGAGAGGCGCCGCCGCGCCGCCGCGCCCGTCCAGAACTCCTGCGCCAGCCCGGTCAGCGCGAAGGCCGCGAAGGTGAAGAGCGCCAGCGCCCAGGGCTTGTGCGCGGCATCGGTGAAGAACGCCAGCACGACCAGGGCGACCGCGGCAACCGCGACCGGCAGTCGGAAGACGCGCTTGGCCGACTCCCAGCTGACCCGCCGCCAGGCCAGCAGTGGCCCGATCCCGGTGAAGAGCACCAGCAGGATCGCCAGCGGCGTCGTGTAGCGGTCGAACCAGGGGGCGGCGAGCGAGGCCTTGTTGCCGGTGAAGAGTTCGGAGATCAGCGGGAAGAAGGTCCCCCAGAAGATCGCCACGGTGAGGCCGACCAGCAGCAGGTTGTTGACGAGGAAGATCGCCTCGCGCGAGACCAGCGAGTCGATCCGCTTCGGCGAGCGCAGGTCGTCGAGGCGGCTGACGATCAGCAGGGTCGAGCCGATCACCACGACCCCGATCAGGCCGAGGATGTAGGGGCCGACGGTGTTGTTGCCGAAGGCGTGGATCGACTGCAGCACCCCGGAGCGGACGAGGAAGGTGCCGAGCAGCGCCATCGAGAAGGTGCCGACGACGAGGCAGGCGTTCCAGACCTTCAGCATCCCCCGCTTCTCCTGGACCATGATCGAGTGCAGGAAGGCGGTGCCGAGCAGCCACGGCATCAGCGCCGCATTCTCGACCGGGTCCCAGGCCCAGTAGCCGCCCCAGCCGAGCTCGGTGTAGGACCAGCGCGCGCCGAGCAGCAGGCCGAAGCCGAGGAAGGTCCAGGCGATCAGGGCGAAACGGCGGGTGGAGCGGATCCACTCCGAGTCGAGCCGGCGGGTGATCAGGGCGCCGATCGCGAAGGCGAACGGCACCGTCAGGGCGACGTAGCCCGAGTAGAGCATCGGCGGGTGGATCATCATGCTCGGGTGCTGCAGCAGCGGGTTGAGGCCGATCCCGTCGCTCGGCGCCGGGGAGAGCGTCGCGAACGGCTGCACGTCGGGCGCGAACAGCATCAGCCCGGTGAAGAAGGCGGCGATGCCCATCATCACCGCGGTCGCGTAGGGGACGATCTCGCGCAGCTTGTTGCGGGTCGCCCAGAGGGCGAGGCTGGAGGCGATCGAGAGCACCCAGGCCCAGAGCAGCAGCGAGCCTTCCTGGCTCGACCACATTGCCGCCAGCTTGTAAAAGGCCGGCGTCTCGATCGAGGAGTGTTCCTGGACGATCCTGAAGCCGAAGTCGTTGGAGGCGAAGGCGATCTCGATGATCACCACGCAGGCGGTGAGCAGGCCGCAGAAGGCGTAGACGACGCGCCGCGAGATCTCGACCTTGCGGCGGTCGCCGTTGCGGCCGAGGAGGGCGATCACGCCGGCGCTGACAGCGGCGGCGAAAGCGAGCGCCAAGAGGACGCTGCCGAAACTAGCCATTCGACTTAGTCGTGAACTTCGACGGGCACTTGGTGATCAGGGTTTCCGGTTCGCCGACGAAGGTGCCGTTCTGCACCCGGCCGGTGAGGACGATCTCGCGGCCGCCGCGGAACGGGTCCGGGACGGTCCCCTTGTAAGTGACGGGCAGGGCCCTGCCCTTTTCGTCGCGGTCGACGACGCGGAAGGCGATGCCGTTGCCGACGTGGCGGATCGAGCCTTTGACGACCTTGCCGGTCATCTCGTAGCTGGTTCCGGAGGCGGCGCCGATCAGTTCCGAGGGCTCCTTCGCCTCGGTCGAGGCCGAGAACGAGGTGTAGATCAGCGCCACGGCAAGCAGCACCGCGACGCTGAGCGCGACGACGAGCCGGATCTTTCGCTTCCGCTGGGGATCCACGAGGAGAAGGGATTATCGCAAGCCGCGGCATGGGACAATCGCTGCGTGACCGATGACCGCGTCCTCCTGATCACCGGCGCCAGCAGCGGCATCGGCGCCGCGACCGCCCGCGCGGCCGCCGGGAAATACCGGCTGGTGCTGGCGGCGCGGCGGCTGGAGGACCTGGAAGAGCTCGCAGCGGAGCTCGGCGGCGAGGAGCGGGCGATCGCGGTCCGCTGCGACGTCACCGAGTGGGACGAGATGCAGGCGCTCGTGCAGACGGCGCTCGATCGCTTCGGTCGCATCGACGCCGTCTTCGCCAACGCCGGCTTCGGCGCCACCCGCGGCTTCCTCGAGGAGTCGGTCGAGCACTGGCGCTCGATGGTCCTCACCAACGTCTACGGGGTGGCGCTGACGATCCGCGCCACCCTCCCCCACCTGCTCGAGCGCGGCGACGGCCACTTCCTCGTCACCAGCTCGGTGGCGGGCCGGCGCGCGCTGCCCGGCTCGCTCTACTCGGCGACGAAGTGGGCGGCGACGGCGATCGGCGAGTCGCTGCGGCAGGAGCTGCGCCAGATGCACGACAACCACGGCATCCGGGTAACGGTGATCGAGCCGGGAATGGTCGACACGCCCTTCTTCGAGAACCGGCCGGGCAAATCGGCGCTTCAAGACGACGACATCGCCCGCGCGGTCATCTATGCGCTCGAACAGCCGCCGAGCGTCGACGTCAACGAGGTCCTGATCCGCCCGATCACGCAGTCGAACTAGCGCATCCGATTTCTGCCACACCAGGGTGGGGCAAGAATCGGGAGCGTTATCGGGGAAGCAACAGGCGCACGAGTCGCCAGTAGCCACGAAGCAGCAGGCGAGCGGGCCGGGAGCGCACCAGGGGCGAGATCAGGTCGGAGTCGAGGTCGGGCGTGAGCCAGGAGGCGAACTCGGCGGCGCTGACGGTGCGCTGGCGCTGGATCGCGCGCCTCTCGCGCAGCAGGCGCGGCAGCCAGGTGAGGAATTCGCGGTTGGCGCGCAGCTTCTGCCCGCCCCAGCCGCCGGCCGCCGCGACCGCCAGCAGCGCCAGCTCGGTGGCGATCAGGACCGGCGCCAGCAGCGCCACCGGGTAGGTGCGGACGACGAAGGCGAGGCGGTTGCGCTCGAGCCAGCGCCACTTGTCGGCGCTGGCGCTGAAGTCGTAATCGTGGGCGACCACCGCCGAAGGCTCGATCCCGATCGTGCCGCCGGCCATCCGCAGCCGCACCGAGAGGTCGACGTCCTCGTGGTACATGAAGAACTCGCTCGGGAAACCGCCAACCCGGCGCCAGTTCTCGAGCGGGATCGCCAGGCAGGCGCCGGAGAGGGCAGGCACCTCGCGCGGCGGCGGCGCCTCGGCGATCGGCCGCCCGTGCCCGCCGGCCCAGACGATCCCGGTGAAGTGGATCGGGTTCCCGGCCGAGTTGATCGCCTCCCCCGCTCCGTCGGCGACCAGCGCCTGCCAGGCGGCCCAGCCCCTTTCCTCGACCCATGGCCGCCTGATCGCCTCGCCGAAGCCGGGCAGCGGCACGGCGTCGGGGTTGAGCATCACCAACAGATCTCCCTTAGCGACTTCCGCGCCGGCGTTGACCCCACCGGCGAAGCCGGTGTTGCCCCCCGGGCGGACGATCCGGGCTTGCGGCGCCAGCTCGCGGACGACCTTGACGCTGCCGTCGCCGGCCTTGTTCTCGACGACGATCAGCTCGTCTCCCTCACCCAGCTCACGGAGCAGGGCGGGAAGGGTCTTCTGCAGATCGTCGCCGCTCTCCCAGGCGACGATCAGGACTGAGAGCGTCGGTCGCACCGGCGCGGAGGCTATTGGACCTCCGCGCCGGTGCTCGCGACCGGGCTACTCGGCTACTTGTGGTGCTTCTTGTGCTTCCCGCAGGAGATGATGTTCAGCTTCTGCCGGTTGTCGTTGTGCTTCTTGCCGTTCTGGCCCTTGATCTTCACGACCGCCCGCTGCGCCTTCGCGCAGGTGTTGGTCGAGTTGACCAGGAGGCTCTTCTTGCCGCCCTTCATGTTGAGGACGAATTTGCTCACCGGCACGTCGGGCACGTTGTTGAAGACCGTCTTCAGGCCTCCACGCTTGGAGCTGATCACTCCGCGCAGGTACACCTCCACCTGGCCGCGCAGGTCGACGAGCAGGTCCGGCAATTCATGGCTGGACGACACCAGGTACACCTTGCCGGCCAGCTTGCCTTTGAGCAGCGGCGACTTCGCCCACGCCTTCCCGTAGACCGAGGCGCTCGGGCAGGTGTGGGAGGCCAGCTGCGGCCTCGTGCACACGGTCCCGATGTGACTCTGGTCGAGGAACAGCGAGTGCGGCATCGTCACCGCGGTGCGGGCGATGTTCGCCTGACCCTTCTTCGCGGTCAGGATCGCCTTCAGCCGCGGGTTCTTCGCCCGCTTGGTCGGACCGTACAGGTTTAGCTTCAGCTTCGGCTGGAAGCCGAGCTTCTTGCAGCCGGTGGCCTGGAACGGGTCGTTGACGGCGTAGGAGCTGAACGTGGCCGGATTGGTCGGGTCGGCCCCGCCGCCGTTGATCGCGCCGGTCGTTGCCTGAGCGGCGCAGTTCGTCGGGTTCAGCATGAACTTCTTGCGGTTGATGTTGAGGTCGATCGACCGCAGGTCCAGCTTCACGCCGCCGAACACGTCGGGGATGACGTCGGAGACCGCGTTGACCTGCGCGGTTTCCGGGTTGACGTTCAGCGCCACCCGGACGACCACGGTGCCGAGGTCGAACGGGCCGGCCACCGCCGGGGTGGTCACCACCAGCGAGACCGGAGCGCCCTTGTAGGGCCCTGCCAGGTAGACGTTGCCCGCCAGCTTCAGCGGGTTGCTGCCCGTCCCGGAGACCGTTTCCGCCGTCCCGAGGAAGCTGTTGTCAGGGCAACTCGGGTTGGCGATCTCAGCGGTCCCGCTCTTGTTCGCGGCGGCGGCGATCGCGTCCTCCGGGCAGTAGGGGATGCCGGCGAGCTTGCCGGTCAGGCCCTTCGGCAGGGTGACGTTGACCACCTTCAGCTCCTGTTCGCCATCCTTCCGTGCGATGTGCACGTGGAAGGGGGTGTAGGAGCCGGCTTGGGTGCTGTCGGGGTTGGCCTTGTAGGCCGGCGTGAACTTCCGTTCGGCCATCGTTTTCGGGCAGTCGCCGCCGGTTGGGTCTTTGGAGACCGTGACCGTGGTCGTGTCTTTGCTAGGCGCTTCGCCCGTCGGTCGGTTTTCACCGGGACGTGCCCACGGTTCGAGGTGGCTCGTCGAGCTGGTCGAGCAGATTGCCGGGCTGGTCAGTATGGCTTTGGAGCCATCGAGGTGCACTTTCACCGAAGTGAAGGGCGCCTGCGGCAGACCTGACGGGATGTCTTTTTCGGACCCCGTCATCTCCAGCTTCTCTTGTTCGTCAACTACCACCGTCAGCTGACCGGTGTTCAGGTCGGGCTTGACGTGCCCGATCAGACGAAGGGCGACTCCCTCTTTCTGTTCCTTCGCTTCGATCAGGATCCGGAACTCTTCTCCGGACTGCGGGTCTCTGCTGTTCTGCGTCCCGACATAGACGTCGCCCGTCAGCGGCCTTTCCAGTGGCGGTGATTCGACCGACGCCGTGCCGATCTTCGAGGCTGCCGGGCATTCGTTGTCGTAGACGCGGACGCCCTTCTTGAACTGCTGATCAGTGCAGGCCACGAGCCCCTGTGCGCCGGACGGGTTGATGCCCATGGTCCGCGGCAGGGTCACTTCCGCTTTGCGGACGTGGGACTGCGACTGTTTGTCGTTTCCTTCTTTTGCCGGGTCGAAAGGCAGACGGACGTCGACAGTTGCCGCCGAGGGCGAATCGACCTGCTCCGAACCGGCGTCGATGACAACGCTGGGTTCAAACGGCACGGTGTTGCAACCTTCCTGCTGGATCAGGTTGCCCGAGGAATCCTCGACTTTAGCCTCGAAGGCTTCGAAGCCCACGGGGAACGTGTTCGGAGCGGCTTCCTCTTCGGCAGAGATCGCACGCGCCCAGGTGGAATACAAGTGAGGCCATTCCGCCGGGTTGAAGCAGGTGGTCGGATTCGTGATGAAGGTGCCGTTGCCCGCCCTCCCGTTCTGCACGAGCCTGCTTTTCCAGGGCAGGGTTCCGGGCGATGGCGCGGGGATTTTTATCGAGAAGCTCTCGTGAAAGTCGCTCTGCCAGGAGACTTCCGTTTTCAGGAAGACCTCCTCTTTCGAGCCAGGCTGTCCGGCCTTGAACCCAAACAGAGCCGGTTCCCCTTCTTCGGGGACCAAGTTGTACACCGGAATTTCGGTGACTCCCGGGATCGGAGCCACAGGAACCCCGGTGCCGGGGCCAGCCACGACCTTGAGGGTGACCTGCTCCACCCCGGTTTGCGATTCAGCCGGGCAGTTCGGTCCTTCGGACGGGTCGCCCGGTTTCGCTTCGTTGAACTGAGCCAGCGTGCACTTCACAGGCGTCGCGTTGGGATTGACCGTCAGCCCCGGCGGCAGGTCCACCTTGATGGTGCCAAGAGGCCCAACGGGGATCTGCCTGAATTCTCCGGGTGCGACTTCGACCGTTTTCTGTTTGATCGTGTACTGGGTGTAGCCGAACGGGGGATGTCCGCCGGCCACGTTGAAGAACTCGCCGGGCGTTTCCGGCGTGCAGGTTGGAGTCGTACAGGTGCCGGCCAACCAGCCGTTTGCAGCGGTGGGCGGGTCCGACTGTCCTTCAAGGATGTCTTTGGTGTTGGCCTGTGCCAACACCGGTAATGAGAGTAGAGCTCCGAGACACAACAGAAGCAACGCGAGCGAGCGCTTCGCCATCAATTTCCTCCTCGTTTTTCCTTACGAGGACGCCCCCCTGTAAGCGCCCACAAACATCCCTCCCGCAGAAGACATTACACACCTTCGCGGGTCTTTCAAGTACCTCCCCGTGTTACCACGGTTGTAAACGTGTCACCGTTTGGTGACGTAACACTTTTTGGTGTTACTTTCGGTGCTTGCCGCCGGAGTGGCCGTGCTTCTTCTTGTGCTTCTTCCCGCACGGCGTGCGCAGCTTGTTCTTGCGCGGCTTGGGCTTGAGCTTCTTCCCGTTCTGGGCGGTGAAGCGGATGACGGCCTTGACCGGCTTCGCGCAGAGGTTGGTCGAGTTGACGAGAAGGCCGTGTTTACCGCCCGGCAGCGTCATCACGAATTTTTCCACCGGTACGTCCGGAACTCGGCCGAAGGTGGTGCGGATGCCGCCGTGGAAGCTGTCGATTTTCCCGACCAGGTCGATGTCGACCTGCCCTTCGAGGTGGGCCACCATGTCCGGCAGCGGGTTGTCGGACGAGCGCAGGTAGACCGGCCCTTCGAGCGGTTTGCCGAGCAGCGGCGTGAAGGCGCGCGCCCTGCCGTAGATCGACTTCTTCGGGCAGTTGTGTTCGGCGAACTGGACCCGGGTGCAGATCGTCGCCAGGCTCGCCTGGTCGAGGAAGAGCGCGTGCGGCAGGCCGACCGAGGCGCGGGCGATGTTGGCGTCGCCCGGACGAGCCGTCAGGACCGCGCGCAGTTTCGGGTTCTTCGCCCGGCGGGTCGCCCCGAAGAGGCGGATCTTCAGCTTCGGGCGGAACTTCAGCTGGTCGCAGCCGGTCGCCTGGAATTCGTCGCTGACCTTGAAGGCGGAGTAGGCGGCCGGGTTGGCCGGGTCCCCTCCCCCGCCGTTGATCACGCCGGCCGTCGCGCCTTTGCGGCAGTTGGTCCCGTTGAGCGTGAAGTTGTCGCGGTTGACGTTGAGGAAGATCGAGCGGAGGTCGAGTTTGGTGCCCCCGTAGACGTCCGGCAGTTCGTCGGTCTTCGGGTGGATCTGGGCGGTTTCCGGGTCGACGAAGAACGGCACCCGCACGACCACGTTGCCGAGGTCGAAGGGCCCGGCGAGCGCCGGCGTGACGACGACGGCCGAGAGTTTCGCGCCTTGATATGGACCGGCGAGATAGGCGGTGCCGTGGATCTCGAGCGGCGTATTCCCGGTGCCCGCTTTGACCGTCGCCACCCCGATCTTGCTGTCGTCGGGGCAGCTCGGGTTTTTCTTCTCTTCCGTCCCCGAACGATTTTCAGCCGCGGCGATCTGTTTGGGCTGGCAGTAGGAAACGCCCTTCAGCTTCGCCGTCGCCCCTTCCGGCAGGGTGACGTCGATGCCTTTCAGCTCCTGCTGCCCCGGCGGCCGGGAGATGAAGGTGGAGAAGGGCGTGAAGGTCTTGGCCGTGCTGTCTTTCGGCTTTGCGGTGAAGCCCGGGGAGAAAGGCCGTTCCGCCATCGTCTTCGGGCAGGCGCCGCCGCCCGGCAGGCTGGCGAGGGAGAAGTCGCTCGACGGCGTCGCCGGGGCGTTGCCCGACCACGGCGTCAGCTGGCTGGTCGCTTTGTTCGGGCCGCAGGTGGGCGGGCTGCTGAGCGCCGCTTTCGGGCCGCCGTCGATGCTGATCTTGAAGGTGGTGAAGGGAACCTGCGGCAAGCCGCTCGGGAGGTTGTCGTTGTTGCCCCCGCGCGTAATCGCTTTGGCCGGTTCGTCGAAGACGGCGGTGAGCTGCCCGGTTTTCGCGTTGGCGACGACGTTGCCGATCAGGCGGACGTCGACGCCGTACCTGGCAGAGGCGGCGTCGACGAAGATCCTGAACTCTTCACCCGATTCGGGGTTGCGGCTCTTCTGCTCGCCGACGTAGACGTTGCCGGTCAGCGGCCCTTCCGGCAGCGGCGGGGTGACGACCGTGGCGGCGCCGATCTTCGACGCGGCGGGGCACTGGACCGGGTTGCGGGTGCCCTTGCCGAACTGGCCTTCGGTGCAGGCCTGGAGACCGTTCGCCGCCGAGGGGTTCAGCCCCATCCCGGCGGGCAGAGTCACCCTGGCGGTCCTCATCGTCGAGGTTTCTTGCCCCGTCGCGTTTTCTTCGACCGGCAGCGTCACGTCGGTGGTCGCCCCGGCCGGCGAGTCGACCTGGTCGGTCCCGGGGCTCAGGTGCAAGCCGGGGTTGAACGGGATCGAGCCGCAGTCTTTGGGGCTGGTTCCAGGCGGCAGCGGTGACTCAACGAACGGCGAGCCGTTGGGGAAGTTCGGGTCGGGGTTCTGGATCGAGTCGCCGCGGGCGTAGGTGGAGTACGTGTGGGCGAAGGTCGGCGAACTCGGGTCGAAGCAGGTGCTCGGCGTCGTCAGGAAGTAACCGACCCCGTTCCCCGCGTGAGCAAGCCCATCGAAGACGAGGCGGTTCTCGAGTAGTTTCACGCCGGAGACCTTGGGGACGTTGATGGTGAATCCCTCGTGGTAATCCGAATCCCAGGCGACGTCGGCTTCGAGGAAGACGTCACTGGCCGGCAGCAGCGGCAGATCGGGCACCGCTTCGACCGTGAACCCGAACCTGGCCGGCTCACCGGGCTTCGGCACCAGGTTGTAGACCTGGGCGGTGATCGGCACGGGGGGCGCGAGCGGGGCTTCCGGCGAGACGATCACCTTGCTTTCCCCGACGCGACTGAGGGGCTGCTGCGTCGCGCATTCAGCAGGGTGTTCGGCGCCGCACTGCGGCGTCGCGCCAGGGTTGACGCTGAGCCCGACCGGGAGGTCGACCCGCAACGTCTTCAGGTCCACTTCCGGTTCGACGTGCGTGAGCACGGTTTCGTGCCTGATGATGAACTGCGTGATCCCGAACGGCGGATGCCCCGCCGCGGTTTCGTAGAACGTGCCGAGGGCGAGTTTGTCTTCAGGGGAGCATTCGGGCTCGTTGCAGGTCCCCGCCTGCCAACCGTCGTCGTTCTGCGGCGGCGTGTGCTGCGGCGCGAACGGGACTTCCCCCGCCTGCGCCGGCGCGGCGACGAGCAGCACCAAGACGGCTGCGAGCAAGCCGATTTTCGCGACTGGTGATCCCACCTCGACACGCCGGTACCCAGCCGAACCGCTTGTTAATCGGCGTTAGCGGTGACCGTGGTGGCGTTTGTGCTTCTTGTGCGCGTGGCGGCAGCCGGGGGTGCGCAGCGGCAACTTCTTCTTCACCAGCGTCTTGCCGTTCTGCCCTTCGAAGTTGAGGAAGGAGAAGTTGGGCTTCAGGCAGAGGTCGCGGGAGTTGACCAGGAGGCCCTTCTTCCCGCCTTTCATGTTGAGCACGAACTTGCTCACCGGCACGTCGGGGACGCCGCTGAAGACGGTCTTCAGCCGCGCCTTGCTCGAGCTGATCACGCCGCGCAGCCGGACGTTCACCTGGCCGTGCAGATCGACCAGCATGTCGGGCAGTTCGTGGTCCGAGGAGACCAGGTACACCGGCCCGGCGAGTTCGTCGTCCAGCAGCGGGCTCTGCGCTCGCGCGTACCCGTAGACCGAGCGGGCCGGGCAGTCCTGAGCGGCCAACTGCACCCGCGTGCAGATCGTGCCGATATGCCCCTGGTCGAGGAACTGGGAGTGCGGCAGCGTCAGCGCCGCGCGCCTGATGTTGGCGTCGCCGCCGCGCGCCACCAGCACCGCCCGGAAGGCGGGGTGCTGCGCTCGCAGCATCTTCTTGCGCCCGCCGATCAGCTTGGTGAAGAGCTTCGGCTTGAAGTCGAGCGCGCTGCAGTCGGTCGCCTGGAAGGGGACGCTGACGGGGAAGGAGCTGAACGCCGCCGGGTTGTTCGGGTCCGCCCCGCCGCCGATCAGCGAGCCGGTCGTCGCCATCGCTTCGCAGTTGGTCGGGTTGAGGGTGAAGTTCGGCCGGTTCATCGTCAGGTCGACCGAGCGCACGTCGAGCAGGCTACCGCCGAAGACGTGCGGGAGTGGGTCGGAGACGGCGTGGATCTGCGCCGTTTCCGGATCGACGAACAGCGCCACCCTCACCACGACCGTGCCGAGGTCGAATGGCCCGGCCGTGGCGGGGGTGACGACTGCCAGGGAGAGAGGAGCCCCGTGGTAGGGGCCTGAGAGGAAGACCTTGCCGTCGTCGATCTTGTAGGGGGCGGAGCCCGTCCCGACGTCGACCGTGGCGGTGCCGATCTGGCTGGCGGCGGGGCAGCTGGCGCTGCTCTTCTCTTCGTTGCCGGCCTTCGTGCTCGCCGCCGCCAGCGCAGCTTCTGGGCAGTAGGGGATGCCGGCGAGCTTGCCGGTCATGCCCGGGGGCAGGGTGATGTCGGTGCCTTTCAGCTCCTGCTGCCCGTCGGGCCGGGAGATGTGGATGGAGACGGGGCTGTAGGCGCCGGCTTTCGAGTTTGCCGGCCCGGCGCCGAAGGAGGGCGCGAAGGGGCGTTCGGCCATCGTCTTCGCGCATTTGCCGCCGCCGGGGGCGTCGCTCATCGTGAAGGTGTTCGCGGGGGTCGCTGGCGCGTTCCCCGACCACGGCGTCATCACCGCGCCGCCTTTGTTCGGGCCGCAGGTCGGCGGGCTGGTGAGGACGGCGCGCGGCCCCCCGTCGAAGCGGGTGGTGAAGGTGCTGACCGGGACCTGCGGGTTGTTGGCCAGGGTGGTCGTCAGCTGGCCGGTCTGGGGATCGGCGGCGACGTTGCCGATCAGGCGCACGTCGATCCCGTAGCGGCTGGAGGTCGCGTCGATGAAGATCCGGTACTCGTTGCCCGAGGCCGGGTCGCGGCTGAGCTGCTGGCCGGCGTAGATCGGGCCTTCGAGGTTGCCCTCCGGCAGCGCCGGCGACTGGATCGTCGCCGTCCCGACCTTGGACGCCGCCGGGCATTCGACCGGGTTCTGCGTCCCCTTCCCGAACTGGGCGTCGGTGCAGGTCTGCAGCCCGTTGGCGGCGGAGGGGTTGAGCCCCATCCCGACCGGCAGCGTCAGCGTCGCGTCCTTCGTCGTCGAGGTGTCCTGTACGTCTTCCCCTTCCTTGCCCGCTGGTTCGTCATAGGTCGGCAGCAGGTGCGGGATGTGGAAGGTGACGGTCGCCGCGGCGGGCGAGTCGGTCTGCGCGGTCCCCGGATCCAGTTCGATCGACGGGTCGTAGGGGATCGAGTCGCATTCCCTCGGTTCGGTCCCAGGCGGGATCGGCGACTCGAGCGCCGGTTCCGCGCTCTGCGGGAAGACGTAGCCCGGTTGTGCCTCTTCCTGGACCGAGCTCGCTCGCAGGAAGGTCGAGTAGGCGTGCCCCGAGGGCCCGTTCGGCAGTTCGCCTTCATGCCAGCCGGGCGCGTACGCAGGGCCGAAGCAGGTGCTCGGGGTGGTGATGAAGGTGCCGTCGCCGGCGCGGCCGTTGAAGACGAAGCGGTTCTTGAGGATGAAGCCCCCTCCCAGCCCCGGCAGTTCGCTGACCGGCGGCACGTGGATCGTGAAGCCCTCGTGGTAGTCGCCCCACCAGGCGACGTCGCCTTCGAGGTAGACGTTCTTGCCGGCGAGGTTGAACCCGAAGCGGGCGGCCTGGCCGTTGGGTGGGGAGACGTTGTAGACGGTCGCCACCAAGGGCGGCGCTTCAGTCCCCAGGATCGGGTCGGCGGCAATGACGATGCTGGTGCCGACTTCGGACCCGGGCGGGCAGGTGGAAGCTTCGAAGTCCGCCTGGGAGCAGAGCGGGGTGGCTCCGGGGTTGACGCTGAGGCCGACCGGAAGATCGACCCGGACGGTCTTCATTTCGCCGACGGGCGCGGGTTCATGGCGAACGATGAACTGCGTGAAGCCGACCGGGGGGTGGCCGGCGGCCTGTTCGAAGAACTGTTTGGGCGTATCGATGCTGCAGGTCGGGGTGTCTTTGAAGCAGGTGCCGGCCTGCCAGCCCGAGTTGGCTTCCGGGTGCCGGACGTCGCTCGGGGCGATGATGTCTTCGGTGCTGGCGCTCGCGCTTGCGGCCGCCAGGGCCATCGTCAGCAGGCAAAGAAGAAATGCCGCGCCCAGAGCCCGGTGGGACCAAGGATTTTTCCTCCCGAGAAGCATCCTCGACGAAAAGACTACCCGAAATTAATGACTTGAATCGATAATTTTGGGTAAATTCACTGCATGGCAATCAAGAACGGCTCTCCCCACCACCCCCTCCAAACCCTCGAAAACGGCGTCCTTGCAGCGCAAAACGGGCATGCCTCCCGCTCCAACGGGCACTCCTCTCGACCAGAGAAGCCTTCTTCGGGCTCGATCCCGGTCAACTGGGAGCGCCTGGCCCGCGCCACCGCCCACCCCCTGCGGGTCTCGATCCTGGAAATCCTCGGGATCGACGGCGGCCGCGTGATGTCCCCCAGCGATCTCAGCCGGGAGCTGCAGATCCCGCTCAGCAACACGAACTACCACGTGACCGAGCTGGCGAAAGCGGACCTGATCGAACTCGTGCGGGAGCGGCAGGTGCGCGGCGCGACCGAGCACTTCTACCGCCTACCGGCGGAGGACAGGGCGGAGCGCGGAGGGGGCGGCGAGCAGGATGCCGAGGAAGAAGAGGCTCGGCATCCCGTCGCCGTCGCCTGAGGCTCAACCGCTGGTCGAGCCTCAGGCCTCCAACTCCAGAGCGACTTCGTATTTGTCGACCCCGACGCGTTGGCCCATTCCGTTGTCGGGCGGGTTCATTGAGTTCAGGGTTTCGTCGCCTTCTCGGTAGTCGTCCTCGGTCTCGAACAGGGTGATCGCCATCGCCCTGCCGCCCTCGAGGTCGTGCAGTAGCCAGAGGTGTTTCGCCGGCAGGCCTTCGGGCGGGCCGGACTCGGCGTCGGCCCGGATTTTCTCCGCGGTTCGTTTGAGCGTCTCGGCGTCGCCGCCTTCCCAACGTGCAACTCGTGCGTACATCGCGACCTCCTTGCATGAAATGCCCCGCCCGTCCTAGCCGACCACTTTCTCCTTCCTAAATCAAGGGGTCGCCGAGGTCGATACGGGAGCAATGACCACTTCCCGCTCGGCAGAGCAGTTGCGGGCGATCATCCGCACCCAGACCGAAATCGTCAGCGGCGACCTCGATCCCGAGACGGTCATGCAGCTGATCGCCCAGCGGGCGCAGGAGCTGACCCGCGCCAGCTCCGGGGTGATCGAGCTGGCCGAAGGCGAGGAGATGGTCTACGCGGTGACGAGCGGCGAGGCCACCCCCTACCTCGGCACCAGGCTGCAGCGGCGGACGAGCCTCTCCGGCCTCTGCGTCAGGGAAGCAAGGGTCCTCCGCAGCGACAACACGGCCGAGGACGAGCGAGTCGACGCCGAGGCCTGCCGTCGCGTCAACGCCGGCTCGATGATCTGCGTCCCGCTCTCCCACCAGGGCGAGACCGTCGGCGTGCTCAAGGTCTACGCGCCGGAGGCGCACCACTTCGACGAGGGCGACGTCGAGACGCTGGAACTGCTGAGCGAGCTGATCGCCGCCCACCTCTCCCACGCCAACCTCTACGAGGCGGAGTCGCAGCAGAGCCGTCGCGACGCGCTCACCGGCCTGCCGAACCGCCGCGCCTTTGAGGAGCGCCTGCCGGTCGAGCTGGCGCGGGCCAACCGCCGCGGCCGGCCCCTCGCCCTCTGCCTCCTCGACCTCGACGGCTTCAAGGGCGTCAACGACCGCCTCGGCCATCCCGCCGGCGACGAGGTCCTGCGCGCCGTCGCCCACATCCTCGACGATTCCCGCGCCGCCGACGACTGCTTCCGCATCGGAGGCGACGAGTTCGCGATCCTGATGCCGGAGACGAGCCGCGGCGAGGCGATCGTCGCGGCGGAGCGCGTCGCCAAACGGGTCCAGTGGGCGGAACTGGGCGACGGCGGGATCGGCGTCTCGTTCGGCATCGCCACCGGCGCCGATCGCGACAGCGCCGCGATCCTCGCCGCCGCCGACCGGGAGCTGCTCGCGGCCAAGGACCGGCTCTACCGGCGCAGTGGCTGAAGCGCGCGGCAGGCACTAGGCTGCTGCCCATGGGAGAGGATCCGGCGCTCGCCGCCTACGAGGCGTACGCGCCCGTCTACAACGAGTTCAACCACCAGAACGACTACGAGATGTGGCTCGGCCGCAGCCTCCTGCCCGAGCTCGAAAAGCACGGCTTGAAGCACGGGCGCGTCCTCGACGTCGGTTGCGGCACCGGCCGCGCCTTCGCGCCGCTGCTGCGGCGGGGGTGGGAGATCCGCGGCTGCGACCTCTCGCCGGCGATGCTGGAGCGGGCGCGCGAGGAGGGCGGCGGCAAGGTCGAGCTCGAGGTCGCGGACATGCGCGAGCTGCCGGTCTTCGGCGAGTTCGAGCTCGTGATCTCGATGAACGACGCCGTCAACTACCTGCTCGGCGACGACGACCTCGAACGCGCCCTCAGCGGCATGCGCGCCAACCTCGCCGACGACGGGCTCCTCCTCTTCGACGTCAATTCCAGGTCGACCTACGCCGCCGGCGCCTGGACGATGGCCAGGGAGGTCGAGTACGAAGGCCGCCGCTGGACCTGGCGCGGCACCGGCGAAGTCGGCCCCTCGACCTTCGAGGTCCGCATCGAAGGCGACGACATCGAACCGAGCATCCACCGCGCCCGCTTTCGCTCCCAGCCCGAGGTCCGCGAAGCGATGCAGGGAGCCGGCCTCGAGTGCCTCGCCGTCCTCGGCATGACCGAGGTCGACAACGAGATCGTCCTCTCCGAACCCCCCGACGAAGACCGCGACTACAAGGTCATCTACATCGGGGCAAAGGCAGACTGAGCAGCGGACGCCGGAACCAGTATGCAGCGCTGGATGATCGATTGGCGCCGCGTGCCATGGTCGCTCTGGACCTATGTCCTTCTGACCACCGCCGAGATACTGATTACCGTCCTGACGGTCTCCGCACCCGCCGCCCCCTTGATCTTCACCGTCGTTCTCACTCTTGCGTGGAATTTCTTCTTGCTGAGGGCACTGCGCTGGCTGTGGATCGGGACCATTGCCCTCATTGTCGTAGTCGGTGCAATCAATGTCTTCACCGGAAGCGGTACCTGGTACGGGACCGCGATCGGACTGATCGAGCTTTGCCTGCTCCTACTACCAGCCACCCGCCGGTTCTTCGATAGTGCGACGCCTGCGCAGCAGTACGCGAGCTGATCCCCCCTCCAACCCTCGCTGAGCGATACTACTTACCCTTCTCTCTTCGCTTGGGCATGTCCGTAGACCGTCAGAACGAGCGCGACAAGAAATGCCAAGACGATAAGCGCCCAACACGTCCAGACTACATTGGCAAGCACCCTCTTTAGGGTATCGTGATGGTGGGATGCCCGGTCCCAGTTATAAGTTGCCGTCAACGGAAGAAGAAGCAACACAGCGAGAACCCCGAGGCGCCAAGCTAACAGTCCGAATTGCCGTCGATTCTTGGTTACCCCTAGGTTACTCGGCACCCAGCCCGCGGCCTGCGCGAGCACACGGTAGCCGAAATGGCCGACTCTGTTTTTCGCCCTCGACCACACACCGCCAACCTCTTCGCATTGGTCTCGGACAGTCCAGATAGCACGCATAGTTGGCCGTACCAGTAGACAAGTCACAAATGAGCAAAGAGCGATACCGACTCCTCCGCGCTGAGAAGTGACGGTGTCTGCGACCGCGAGCGCCGACAGCCGGTTCTGCGGGCTGAGGGAGCGCACGACGTTGCCGTGGATGTCGGTTTCGGTGGTCGTGATCGCCGAGCCCGCGATCCCCGGGGCCGCTGACGCCCGGTGTTGCCTTTGTATGAATTGCTCGGGGTGTGTTCCGCGTGGGGTAGTCGGCATCACTCGTCGCTAAACCGCCTTCCACGGTCTGGTAACCGGGGAAATTGAGCGAACAGTACCTTGTTAAATAATGCGATCAGAGCAGCAACTACTATTACACCGCCTATATACAACACAACGCCACCATGCGCAACGACTACCCCGAAAGCAACGAAAATCATAAGCAGAATGGCCGTTAGCAGCACAGTGATCTTCCAACTCAAGGGCTCCATCGACCGAAGTATGTCCGCGCGCTCTTTCACAAGCTTATCCTCGTTGTCACTTCCGCTTCCAAACTGCTCGCGCCAACCTAACGCCAGCTCCTCGCGGAGATGCCAGAGCAGCGGTCCGATTAGAGCAAAGCCGATGCCCACAGCAAAAGACACGATGAACACATAGCTTTTCATTGCGCCTTACCATTTCTCTTGAGATCCCTCCACACGCCGAGCCCCAGCGCGAAGAGCGTGAGAAACCAAGTCACCGCCGCGCACGCCGTCACTGCTGGGTCGCCTGAGACCAGCGCCAGACCGAGAGCGGTCGTCGAAAAGCAGACGGCACAGATGTGAATTAGCCGCATACGCCGCCGTTTCCGACTGCTGTCGGCGCACGCCATATCATCGGCCTCTACTGGGTTTAGCCTCTCCAGTGCGTGCTAATTCGCGGCGGCACGCGTCGACCACCGCGTCACGCGCGTGTCCCTCTAATCCCTCGCTGAGATAGTTTGCGATTGCGTCTTCCGTTGCCTCAATCCCAAAAAACGATGCCAAGCCCTGCACCGTCCATCCCCGGCACAGTCGCTCGGCCCAGTCCTTCAGCGCAGGGATATCTTGAGAGTCGACTTCCACCACTCTGGCAGGTGGCGCATACCCTTTTGACAAGTCTCGGTTCATTCGCCTGAATTGCGAAGCTTTGGACTTCTCAAGCTCTTCCTTGCACACCCGTTCCCCTACTGCCGGTGCTTTGACAGGAAGGCTACGAGCAATGCGTGCAGCTACTAGGTCCAGCTAGAGCTCGACCCGAAGAGTGATGCATCCCCCTCCAGGCTCGCGACACCGGAAGAACTAGCGCGGTCGTGTGCAGCTTGACGTTGGCGGCGTACGAGTAGTACGTCTCCTTCGTCCTCCCAGCCCGGCCGCCGATGCCAATCAGTAGACCATGTTGCCTATTAGTTCACCTTCTCGGCTATGGGCGATATAGACAACCTTGCCGTTCGCATCCAGAAGTTTTGCCGTCCGGACGTGCTCGCCCGCCGGAAAGAAAGAAAGGAAATAACGCAGCCCGTGCAGCCACACAAAGCGCTTTAGCAATTCCTTGCTGGGGTCCTTCGGAGATATGAGCATCTTACGCCCGTCGCTAAGCGTCAGCACAACCCTGCTGACGCGCGATCCCACAATCCCGCCTACAGATTCGCCTTCTTCCTCTTCGTAAGCGTCGATAGTCGCAGTCGCCGGAAGATGCCCACCAGCAGGAATTCCCCATCCCTCGGTCCAACTTCCCGGAGAAACACCTTGAGGCTTGAAGTTGACTTTTAGAAACCAGTACGAGCAGCGACCATTTCTTTCTATCTTATCTATGCTTGCAGTGATGCGCCACGGTTGGCCACCGTGTTCTCCGTGGTCGAGGTCCACTTGGTGATGCGCGATGCATTGCCCGGACCCAGTATTGCCATCACTCCGCACGAGAAGGCTAGGTATCGCGTAGAAGGCGACGAGATAGGCGCCAGCCGCAGCGAGAATCCCGTATGCCCACCGGCGGTTCCTCTGATTACCCACGGAAAAATAGTATCTCATTCTTGACTCCTGGTTGCAGAAAGAAGAACCTCATACCTCAATCCCGCAAACGGCGTGAGCAGACATGGAGAAGCTCCCGCCTCCCTGTTCTGGACCGAAATTTACTTCATACTGAAATTCATAGACATATCTGTATTCGAGACCGTAAAGGCAGGTATACGTTATGCCTGCATTTTCGAATCCGGTGCCCCAATGATGCCAGTGGGGTGAACTTGGATTGCGGGTTAGCCTAGAGCTATAGAATAGGAGCCTTCCGCTACCAGTCTCTTCGAGATAATGGGTGACCTTGAGGATATTGGTTGATTTCCCACCACACTGCACCCAATAATGCAGGTGCAATTTGCCATAACCGCCGCGGTGGGTCCGAGGATTTAGGTAATCACTGTACAACATTATTTTCCCAATGCAGGGGCCGCTTATGTCGCCACCGGTGGTTTCCCCGCTGAGATCGGTGGCATTGATTGGGTCTTGGTTCGCGTAGTCATAACTGTTCGCTGAGCCGCCGATCACGGGGTCGACGGATATAAAGCGGCCGACCGCTGGAACGTAGGACCGGACACCCATCTGGATAATCCCGGCCGAAAGTTCCCTTCTGCGCTGCTGGCCGCCCAGCCACCCGAAGCGCCCCGCGCTCCCCGAGATTGGGTTCCCGAACTCGTCATAGCTGGAAGTCCCTTTCAGGCTCGTGACTTCCGGATTGATCGCCGCAGTAGCGGAGACGTCGCCGTGCAGGTTCGTCAGCTGCAGGGTGATTTCTTTACCGCTTTCCTGCACGGCAACTAGTTCGCCGCCAATGCCGACGATGCTGCGGGTCCAAGTCGAACCTCGCTCGGTCCATGCAGGAGCATCTGAGGGGTCGTCGTAGTGGAAGACTTCGGTGCCTTCCACCCCACCGCCCTGCAGGCGGACCCGCTGACGCAGCGTCGCGTCGAGCTGGAAGTAATTCGTGATCCCTCCCTGCGCCTGCTTGGCAACCATGTCGGTGGAGAAGTAGCTGGTCGTCAGGGTTTTCCCGCCTGCGTAGGCCGCCGGCAGGCTGGTGATGCGGCCGAAGCTGTCGTAGGTGGGACCGATCAAGCGGTCGGCGGCGTCGTATTCGTAGCTCTGGGTGGTGCCACCGGATTCCGAGCAGACGCCGCCGATCCCGGGAGATCGGGTCGTCAGGGATTTGCGGTTGGAGTCGGCGTCGTAGGTGTAGGCGCGGGTGGTGCACTGGCCGCCTTGCGGGGTTTCGTCCGCGTAGGTCAGACGCCCGGCC
>JBQCIB010000027.1:0-22884 GCA_051954115.1 Solirubrobacterales bacterium
ATTCTTTGAGCAGTAGCATCTCTATTCCCAAATAGATTTTGATAGTATTGCTTTTGTTTATTTATGAAATCAAACCGTAACAAAAAAACAAGGGAACTACAGCTCTTCCCTTCCCCGCGCCCGGAGGCTCTGCCGAAGTACCGCCGCGGATGCTGAGAGTCCCGATGGCCCCTGAACGGCTTGTACTTCTCGGTCACGGCAATCTAGGACTGCCGAAGACGCCCCCACCCGAGCAAGTTGAGAGAAGGGGCCATCGGGACCCTCTACCCCTAAAACCCCCTGTACACCGAGGCTAAGCCACCCAGGCCACTTTGTCCTTGCTTTCCGCACCGCTCCGGATAACTTCAGAGGTATAGAGGGAGCAGCTGCAGACATCCGTCTTTCCGGCCTCACCAAGAAGTACGGCGAGGTGGTGGCGGTTGCCGGGATCGACCTGGAAATCGCGCAGGGGGAGTTCTTCACGATGCTGGGTCCTTCGGGCTCGGGCAAGACGACGACGCTGCGGATGATCGCCGGCTTCGAGGACCCGAGCGAGGGGACGATCGAGCTGGCCGGCGAGGACGTGAGCGGCGTGCCGCCGTACGACCGGGCGGTCAACACGGTCTTCCAGGACTACGCCCTCTTCCCCCACATGAGCGTCGGCGAGAACGTCGAGTACGGGATGAAGGTGGCCAGGGTCGGCAAGGCCGAGCGCGCCAAGCGCCGCGACGAGGCGCTGGAGATGGTCCGCCTCCCCGGCTACGCGAAGCGCAAGCCGACCGAGCTCTCCGGCGGCCAACGGCAGCGGGTGGCGCTGGCGCGGGCGATCGTCAACCGGCCCAAGGTGCTGCTGCTCGACGAGCCGCTCGGGGCGCTCGACCTGAAGCTGCGCGAGGAGATGCAAAGCGAGCTGAAGACGATCCAGGGCGAGGTCGGGATCACCTTCATCTACGTCACCCACGACCAGGACGAGGCGCTGACGATGAGCGACCGCATCGCCGTCTTCAACAACGGCCGGATCGAGCAGGTGAGCCCGCCGCTGGAGCTCTACGAGCACCCGGCCAACGAGTTCGTCGCCGGCTTCGTCGGCGTCTCCAACCTGATCGAGCGCGGCGGCGAGCAGGTGACGATCCGCCCCGAGAAGATCGAGCTGCTCGAGCCCGGCGCGGCGACGGACGGCCTTCACACGGAGAGCGGCCGGGTCGTCGACGTCTCCTACGCCGGGGCGGTCACCCGCTTCACGATCGCGCTGGAGACCGGGGAGAGCCTCCAGCTGGTCAGGCAGAACGTGGAGAGCGCGTCCGCGGGCGCGCTGCCTGCGCAGGGAAACGAGGTCCTAGTCGGATGGCGGCCCGAGCACGCGGCCGCCGTCGGCGGGAAGCAAACGAAACAGGAGGTAGCACCATGAGGAGTAGGGATGGCAATCCCGCCCGCACGGCGTGGCTCGTTCTCGCCGGCCTAGTCGTGTTCATGCTCGTTCTCGCCGGCTGCGGCAGCTCGAGCAGCAACACCACCGGCGGCGGCGGTGAAGAACTGCAGAAGCTCGGCAAAGGAGAGGGAGAAGTGAACCTGATCTCCTGGGCCGGCTACGTCGAACCCGAATGGAGCAAGCCGTTCGAACAGAAGACCGGCTGCAAGGTCAACGACAAGGTCGCCGGCACCTCCGACGAAATGGTGAAACTGATGAGCACCGGCCAGTACGACGGCGTCTCCGCCTCGGGCAACGCGACCGCCCGCCTCGTCGCCGCCGGCTACGTCGCTCCGGTCAACGTCGACCTCGTCCCCAACTACAAGACGGTCTTCAGCGACCTCAAGGACCAGCCGTACAACACCTTCGAAGGCGTCCACTACGGCATCCCGCACGGCCGCGGCGCCAACCTGCTGATGTGGAACAGCAAGGAAGTGAAACCGGCGCCGACCTCCTGGAACGTGACGATGGACCCCCAGGTGGCGTCCAAATTCAGGGGCAAGATCAGCCAGTACGACGATCCGATGTCGATCGCCGAAGCGGCCGTCTACCTGAAGTACCACGAAAAAGGCCTGGGGATCGAAAACCCCTACGAGCTGAACGAAGAACAGTTCAACGCGGCGGTCGAACTGCTGAAGGAACAGCGGCCCAACGTCGGCGAATACTGGGGCGAAGCGGCCAAGCAGATCTCCGGCTTCGCCAACGGCGACAACATCGTCGGCACCACCTGGCAGTACCAGTACTTCGCGCTGAAGGAAGAAGGCGTCCCGGTCGCGGCCAGCCCGGCGAGCCAGGGCTTCCTGCCGAAGGAGGGTGCAACCGGTTGGTCTGACACCTGGATGCTCGCCAAGAACGCCAAGCATCCCAACTGCATGTACGAGTGGATGAACTGGATCATCGAACCGAAAGTCAACGCCGAGGTCGCCGAATACTTCGGCGAGGCGCCGGCCCAGGAACTGGCCTGCAAGGAAACCAAGAACCCGAACTTCTGCGCCGAATACCACGCGGAAAACCCGGGCTTCTGGAAGCGGGTCTACTACTGGGAAACCCCGCTCGCCGACTGCGGCAACGGCGAAGAAGACTGCATGGACTACAACGACTGGGTGAAAGCCTGGACGTCGATCAAGGGCTAGTCCGGCAGGTCTGACTCGTGGCATCGGAAGCGGTCTTGGAGAGGAGGTCGGTGGGCCATCGGCTCGCCGGCCTCTTCCAGGGCCACCGGCGCCTGCAGGTAGGGGCGCTCCTCGCCGGCCCGGTGGGCTGGCTGGTGATCGGGTACCTGGGATCGCTGGCGATCCTGCTGATCTCCGCCTTCTGGTCGGTCGACCCGCTGAGCGGGCTGGTCGTCAAGAACTACACGCTCGAAAACTTCGAAACGCTGGTCAACGAACCGGTCTACCGCGAGATCGTCTGGCGAACCGTCCGCACCGCGCTGCTCGTCACCGTCACCGACGCGGTGATCGCCTTCCCGATCGCCTTCTACATGGCGAAGGTGGCGAGCCGGCGCGGCAAGGCGCTGCTGGTGGTCGGGATCCTGCTGCCGCTCTGGTCGAGCTACCTGGTCAAGGTCTATGCCTGGCGCACGATCCTCTCCTCCGACGGGCTGCTGCACTGGGCGCTCAACCCGATCGGCCTCGACACCCCCGGCTACGGGACCACCGCCGTCTGGCTCGTCTTCAGCTACCTCTGGCTGCCGTACATGATCCTGCCGATCTACGCCGGCCTGGAGCGGATCCCCGACTCCCTGATCAGCGCCTCCGAGGACCTCGGCGCCTCCCCCTTCACCACCTTCCGCCGGGTGATCCTGCCGCTCAGCTTCCCGGCCGTAGTCGCCGGCTCGATCTTCACCTTCTCGCTGACCCTCGGCGACTACATCACGCCGCGCCTGGTCTCCAACGAGCAGTTCATCGGCAACGTCATCTTCAACAACATCGCCAACAACCAGCCACTGGCGGCGGCCCTGGCGCTCGTCCCGATCGTGGTGATGATCGCCTACCTCCTGGTCGCCCGCAAGCTCGGCGCCTTCGAGCACGTATGAGGCTCTCGGGACGCGCACAAGCACTGCTGCGGATCGCCGTCGGGGTGGGGCTCGCCTTCATCTACGTCCCGCTGATCGCGATCGTCGTCTACGCCTTCAACTCGAGCAAGATCCTCGCTTGGCCGCCGCCGAGCTTCACCGGCCACTGGTTCCACGAGGCGTTCAACAGCGAATCGGCGCGCGAAGCCTTCTTCACCTCGATCAAGGCGGGACTGGCGGCAACCGCGATCGCCCTGGTGCTGGGGACGCTCGCCTCGCTGGCGGTGGCGCGCCACCGCTTTTTCGGGCGGGAGACGATCAGCTTCCTGGTGATCCTGCCGATCGCCCTGCCCGGGATCGTCACCGGCGTGGCGATCAGCAACACCTTCACCCAGGTGCTGAACGTGCCGCTCAGCCTCTTCACCGTGATCGTCGGCCACGCGACCTTCTGCATGGTCGTCGTCTACAACAACGCGGTCGCCCGCCTGCGCCGGCTCTCGGGCTCCTTCGAGGAGGCCTCGGCCGACCTCGGCGCCCACACCTGGCAGACCTTCCGCTACGTCACCTTCCCGGGGATGAAAAGCGCCCTCATAGCCGGTGGCCTGCTTGCCTTCGCCCTCTCCTTCGACGAGATCATCGTCACCAACTTCACGATCGGGGCGGGCGAACAAACCCTCCCGATCTGGATCTTCTCCAACCTCTTCCGCCCCCACGAACTGCCGATCGTCAACGCCGTCGCCGTGCTGATGATCCTGATCTCGATCATCCCCGTCTACCTCGCCCACCGCCTCGGCGGCGAAGAGGCCGGCGCCCCCGGCAAAGGAGGCGGCGGTGGCGTCGAGACCGAGGCGACCGCGGTCCCTTAAATCAGGCCGAGCTTTCCGTGACGTCGACGGACCCGGGCCCCTCGTCCCCCTGCCCGATCGCGTCGTCGAAGAGAGCCAGGTAAGGCTCGTAGCGATAGGCGCGCGAGCGTTTCTGCCCGGTTATCTCATGCAGAAGTCCCAATTCCTCGAAGCTGGCGACGAGCCGAGCCGCGGTCGGGAACGTGATGTCCAACAGCGAGGCGACGAACCTGATGTTGACCAGAGGCATTTCGAAGAGACGCGAAAGGAGCAGTAGGCCCTTGTCGCCGAGCCGGTGCTCGATCACTTTGGTGCGATGGGATTCCCTCATCTCGAAGAGGCGCTCGGCGGTCACCGTCGCTTCCCGAGCGGTCTGCGCCACGCCGCGCAGGAAGAACCGGATCCAGCCCTCCCAGTCCCCCCTCACACGCACCGCCATCAGACGGTCGTAGTACTCGGCCCGGTGGAGATTGAAGTAATAGCTCAGGTAGAGGAGCGGCCGCCGGAGAAGCCCCCGATGCACTAGCAGGAAGATGTTGAGAAGGCGCCCGACCCGGCCGTTGCCGTCGAGGAAGGGGTGGATGGTCTCGAACTGAGCATGGGCCAACCCGACCTCGATCAAGGTCGGGTAGTGATCGTTTTCGTGCAGGAACCGCTCGAGTTGGTGGAGGGCTTCGTTCATCTCCGGCACCGGCGGCGGGACGAAGATCGCCTGCTCGAGCGAAGCTCCCGCCGGGCCTATCCAGTTTTGCGACCGCCGGAACTCACCCGGCGTCGCGCGAGATCCTCTCCCGTCCCGGAGCAGTTCTCGATGGATTTCGCGGATCAGCCGCAGCGACAGGGGCAGGGTCTTGATCCGCTCGAGGCCGAAGTTCATCGCCTTGACGTAGTTGACGAGGTCGAACACGTCAGAGCGGAGATCGCGGCGCCGGCTCTCCAGCTCGACTTCGAGCAGATCCTCGAGGGTGCTCTGGGTGCCCTCGATCTGCGAGCTGAGGACGGCCTCGCGGCGGACATACATGGAGACGAAGAAGTCGGGGTCGGGGATCACCTGCGCGACCCCATCCAGCCGGCCGAGCTCAGCCACGGCGCTCTCCAAGAGCTTAAGCAATTCCGGGTCCAACTCCAGGGGCGGAGCAGGGGGCAGGGGGGCCGGAACGAACGCCCGATGCCCCTCTGGTTGCGTGACGAACCGCCCCGCGCGCGTTTTAGAGCCAGAACTTATGGCGCTATTATAGATATTTATCTATTCCGTTAATACTCGCGTTCATAACGCCAGCTATGAAGGGCTATCTGAATCTGCCGAAATCGGGGGTCTCTAGCTCGGCTATTAAAGCTATGAGGGCTTCGGTGAAATAACGAGGCGAGTTTCACGCCGTTATTAACGAGCGGATCAGCTAGATCGACAACTCGAAGCTGAGACGAAATGCTGGGGCGCTCGTCCTTGATCGCCTAGAGGGCGAAAAAGGACGAGCGCCGGTGGATTCAGCTCGAGACGTGGAAGCAGGCCACGTCGTACTGCGACTTCTCGCTGTAGTGCTGGCCTCCCGTCCCGCCTTCTTCGCTGTTGATTTCCGGCTCGTTGAAGGGCGAGCCGGGCGAGGAGGACGAGTGGCCGGGGACGCGGCCCCCTTCCGCCTCGATTTCCTGACATGACTGGCTCGGCGGCCCTTTGCCGGCGGGGTTTCCGCCTCCGGCGAGGGCCGACGGGGAAGAGACACCGAGGACGAGAGCACTGATGATGGCTGCAAGCAGCAACCGCCTCATAGTGAGCTCCTTTCGGTTCCGGCTATCTGCCGGTTACCAGTCCTACGTCTCTCCCCCGTCTCAGGTTCAACTGGCCAATACGTAGAGCGGCGTCGGTGCGGTGACCGTCAGGGACGCGGTCATCGTCCCCGGGTTCGCACAGAGGAACCCGCCCGAGATCAGCGGCACTTTGGCGTTGATGGCGATCGTCGGGCTTTCGCCGCCGTTCAGCGTGATCCCCGAGGTGATCGCGCCGCCGTAGACGCAGTCGACGCCGAGCGAGCTCCCTGTGACTTCCATGCCTTCGGCTGTGAAGTTGCCGTTGGTTTTGCTGGTCCAGTGGATTTCGCCGGTGCCCGTCTTGAGGACTTTGAATTCGGCGTTACAGCCCCCGAAGGTGAGCGTTTTTGTGTTGCCATGGACTGTTTCGGTCGCGCTGCCGTTGTTCGTCATTTCGACCGAGCCGCTGCCTTCGGTGCATTCGATCGTCGTGAACCCTGCTTTGAAGACCGCGGTGGTCCCCGGCGTCAGCACGGCGTTGAAGACGGTCCCTTTGGTGTAGGGAGACGAGCACGGGCTCGTTTTCGTCTTGCAGATCACCGTCGCCGATGCGCTCCCCGCACCCACGATCAGCAGAGCCGCCGCAACTACCCCAGCGAGGGCCAGTCCCTTCATGTACTTCATCTTTGCCTCCCGTCCGAGCGCCGACTGGCAGACGCTCTATTGATCAATATATGCTGAGCATATATAACGCCCCGCCGAGATTCAGCCGCACCGCCAGTTGTTCCTTTTGGTCGCTATGCAGCCACAAGGAACAGGTGAAAGAAGAGGTCCCTCGGCCTGCTGTTCCTTTTGGCTGTCATGTGGCCCTAAGGAACGACTCACTCCTTCTCTCCCCCCTACTGGGGGCAAAAGGGCCGGTTAGAGCGGGATGTTGCCGTGCTTGCGCTTCGGCTGGTCGACCCGCTTGGTCTGCAGCATCCGCAGGGCGCGGATCAGCTTCGGGCGGGTCTGGCGGGGCTCGATGACGTCGTCGATGTAGCCGCGCTCCGCCGCCGAGTAGGGGTTGGCGAAGTGGGCTTTGTAGTCGTCGATCAGTTTCTGGCGGCGCTCGTCGGGCGTAGGCGAGCTGGCGATGTCTTTGCGGTAGATGATGTTGACGGCGCCCTCGGGGCCCATCACCGCGACCTCCGCCGTCGGCCAGGCGACGTTGTAGTCGGCCAGCATGTGCTTGGAGTTCATGACGTCGTAGGCGCCGCCGTAGGCCTTGCGGGTGACGACGGTGAGCTTTGGCACGGTCGCCTCGGTGAAGGCGTAGAGGAGCTTGGCGCCGTGGCGGATGATCCCGTTCCACTCCTGGTCGGTGCCCGGGAGGAAGCCAGGGACGTCGGTGAAGGTGAGGATCGGGACGTTGTAGCAGTCGCAGGTGCGCACGAACCGGGCCGCCTTCTCGGAGGCCTCGATGTCGAGCACGCCGGCGAGGAAGGCGGGTTGGTTGCCGACGACGCCGACGGGATAGCCGTCGAGCCGGGCGAATCCGCAGACGATGTTCTTGGCGAAGTGTTCGTGGACCTCGAAGAACTCTTCGTCGTCGACGATCCGCGCGATCACGTCGCGCATGTCGTAGGGCTTCGACGGGTCGTCGGGGACGATCGTGTCGAGCTCCTCGTCTTCGCGCTCGGGGTCGTCGCTGGGCTCAAACCGCGGCGGCGCCTCGAGGTTGTTCGAGGGCAGGAAGCTCATCAGGTAGCGAACGTCTTCGAGGCAGCTCTCCTCGTCCTCGGAGGCGAAGTGCGCCACCCCCGACTTGGTGTTGTGGCTCATCGCCCCGCCGAGCTCCTCGAACTCGACTTCCTCCCCGGTCACGGTTTTGATCACTTCCGGGCCGGTGATGAACATGTGCGAGGTCTCTTTGACCATGAAGATGAAGTCGGTCATCGCCGGCGAGTAGACGGCGCCGCCGGCGCACGGGCCCATGATCAGGCTGATCTGCGGGATCACGCCCGAGCACTGGACGTTGCGGACGAAGACGTCGCCATAGGCGCCGAGGGAGACCACGCCCTCCTGGATCCGCGCGCCGCCGGAGTCGTTGATGCCGATCACCGGCGCGCCGACCTGAGCGGCCAGGTCCATCACCTTGCACATCTTCTCCGACATCACCTCGCCGAGGCTGCCGCCGAAGACGGTGAAGTCCTGGGAGAAGACGAACACGGTGCGGCCGTCGATCGTGCCGTGCCCGGTGACGACGGCATCGCCCCAGGGCCGGTTCTTCTGCATTTCGAAGTCGTAGGTGCGGTGGCGGACGAAGGTGTCGAGCTCCTCGAAGGAGCCGGGGTCGAGCAGCTTTTCGATCCGCTCGCGGGCGGTCATCTTGCCCTTGGCGTGCTGCTTCTCGACCGCCGCCTCGGAGGCGGAATGGATCGCCGCCTCGCGCAGTTCGCGCAGGTAGGCGAGCTTCTCCTCGTGGGTTTCGGGGTTTCTCTCACGCATGGGGCCGCGGCATTCTATGTGGGGCTGGTCCGGCGCGTCCTCAGGTAGACGAAGGGCCCGCCGGAGCGGGCCCTTCCTGCATTTCCACGATGCACGCGCATCTTAGGAATCCGCGCAGAGCGAAGAATCCCCGATCGGAGTTCCGCGCAAACCACGAGAGGCGGCCTCGCTCAGCTGAACGGGCGCCGCTGCGGCTCGGCAAGCCGGTCGAGGACCGCTTCGAGGTCGGCCTTGGCCAAGCCGGAGTCCTCCGAGGCGCGCAGCTCGACCCGCGTGCCGAAGCCTTTCTCCGCCATCCTCACCTCGAGCCCTTCGACCTCCTGGACCAGCGCCGCCAGCTCGGGCTCGGACTTCATCAACGTCCTCGAGACCTCGATCATCGCCCCCCGCTTCAACCGACGGGGGCGCGTTCCTTCCCTCTCGCCCAGGTTGGGACGGAACGTTCAGCGGTGCCTGGAGCGCCGGACGGGTAAGGATGGCGCCGATGGCATCGGCGAAAGCCTCGGCAGAGGACATCGGGCGGCTGGCGAAGGAGACCCTCGGCATCGAGGAGCTGCGGCCCGGGCAGTTGCAGGCGATCGAGGCGGTCGCCGGCGGGCGCGACACGCTGGCGGTGATGTCGACCGGCTACGGCAAGTCGGCGATCTACCAGCTCGCGGGCGAGCTCCTCGCGGGGCCGACGATCGTCGTCTCGCCGCTGATCGCCCTGCAGCGGGACCAGGTCGAGGCGATGGAGGAGGCGACGCCCGGCGAGGCGGCGGAGCTGAACTCGACCGTCTCCGAGCGCAAGCGCGAGGAGCTGATGGAGCAGCTGCGCCGGGGCGAGCGCGAGTTCGTGCTGATGGCGCCTGAGCAACTGGCCAAAGAGGAGGTGTTGGAGGAGCTACGGGAGGCGAGGCCGTCGCTGCTGGTCGTCGACGAGGCCCACTGCATCAGCGAGTGGGGGCACGACTTCCGCCCCGACTACCTGCGCCTCGGCAGCTTCGCCGCCGAGCTCGGCCACCCCACCCTGCTGGCGTTGACCGCGACCGCCTCTCCCCCGGTCCGCCGCGAGATCGTCGAGCGGTTGGGGATGGAGGACCCGGCGGTGATCGTCCGCGGCTTCGACCGTCCCAACCTGCACCTGGCGGCGCGCCGCTTCACCGAGGCGCCGGCGAAAGAGCGGGCGCTGATCGAGGCAGTCCGGGAGGTCGAGAAGCCCGGCATCGTCTACATCGCCACCCGCCGCCAAAGCGAGGAACTCGCCGAGGCGCTGCGCGAGGCCGGCGTCGCCGCCGAGGCCTATCACGCCGGGCTCGGCTCGAAGCGGCGCGGCGAGCTGCAGGACGCCTTCATGGCCGACGAGATCGAGGCGATCGTCGCCACCACCGCGTTCGGCATGGGGATCGACAAGCCGAACGTCCGCTTCGTCTTCCACGCCGGGCTCTCCGACTCGGTCGACTCCTACTACCAGGAGGTCGGCCGGGCCGGTCGCGACGGCCAGCCGGCCACGGCCTGCATCTTCTACCGCCAGGAGGACCAGGCGATCCGCCGCTTCTTCGCCGGCGGCGGCCCGGAAGAGCGCGAGGAGTTCGAGAAATCGCGGCTGGAGATGATGCGCTCCTACGCCGAGTTCGACGGCTGCCGCCGCGACTTCGTCCTCAGCTACTTCGGCGAGGAGCACGAGCCGCCCTGCGGGAACTGCGACAACTGCGACGCCGGCCTGGTCGAGCCGGAAGCCGACGTCGAGCGTCCCTTCGAGATCGGCGCCGCCGTCACCCACAGCGAGTGGGGGCCCGGCGAAGTCCAGCGCTACGACGACAACCGCGTCATCGTCCTCTTCGAGTCCGTCGGCTACCGCACCCTCGATCTCGAGCTGGTCGAGGAGAAGAACCTGCTGCGAGCCGCCTGACGACTGGAGAGTTAACCCGCCTATGGCGAAGTTAACTCTCCAGTCGCGGCTCTAGAAGAAGGCGCCGCCCTTGTATTCGCCGAAGACTTCGCGCATGGCGCCGCAGACCTCGCCGATCGAGGCGTTGGCTTTGAGGGCGGCGCGGATCGGGTGGAGGAGGTTGCCGTCGCCGCGGGCGACGTCGCGCAGGGACTCCAGTTTGGCCTCGACCCCGGCCTGGTCGCGGTTCTCCTTGAAGGCCTTGAGGCGCGCCAGCTGGCGCTTCTCGGACTCCGGGTCGACCTTGAGGATGTCGACGTCGTCGACCTGGTCGGTGACGAATTTGTTGACGCCGACGATGACGTCCTGGCCGCTCTTGTAGCGCTCGTGGTAGCTGAGGGCGGACTCCTCGATCTCGCGCTGCATGAACTCCAGTGCTTCGACCGAGCCGCCGAGCTCTTCAACCTTGTCCATCAGCTCCCAGGCACGGGTTTCGATCTCGTCGGTCAGCGACTCGACGAAGTAGGAGCCGGCGAAGGGGTCGACGGTGTCGGCCGCCCCGGACTCGTAGGCGATCACCTGCTGGGTGCGCAGGGCGATCCGGGCCGAGCGCTCGGTCGGCAGCGCCAGCGCCTCGTCGAAGCCGTTGGTGTGCAGCGACTGGGTGCCGCCGCAGACCGCGGCAAAGCCCTGCAGGGCGACGCGGATGATGTTGACCTCGGGCTGCTGGGCCTGGAGGGTCACCCCGCCGGTCTGGGTGTGGAAGCGGATCTGCTGCGATTTCGGGTTCTCGGCGCCGAAGCGCTCGCCGACGATCTTCGCCCACATCCGCCGCACCGCCCGGAACTTGGCGATCTCCTGGAAGACGTTGTTGTGGCCGTTGAAGAAGAAGGCGAGCCGCGGCGCGAACTCGTCGATCTTCAGCCCTCGCTCAAGCGCCGCTTCGACGTAGGCGATCGCGTTGGAGAGGGTGAACGCCACCTCCTGCACGGCCGAGCAGCCCTTCTCGCGGATGTGGTAGCCGGAGATCGAGATCGTGTTCCATTTCGGCACGTTCTCGCGGCAGTACTCGAAGATGTCGGTGGTCAGCCGCATGGTCGGCTCCGGCGGGTAGATGTAGTTGCCGCGGGCCATGTACTCCTTCAGCACGTCGTTCTGGACCGTGCCGCGCAACTTCTCGGACGCGACTCCCTGCTCCTCGCCGACCAGCTCGTAGAGCAGCAGCAGGATCGCTGCCGGCGCGTTGATCGTCATCGAGGTGGAGACGCCGTCGAGCGGGATCTGGTCGAAGCAGATCCGCATGTCCTCGATCGTGTCGATCGGCACCCCGGTGCGGCCGACCTCGCCGTGGCAGAGCGGGTCGTCGGAGTCGCGGCCGAGCTGGGTCGGCAGGTCGAAGGCCATCGAGAGCCCGGTCGAGCCGTGCTCGATCAGGTAGCGGTAGCGCTCGTTGGTGTCCTCGGGCGAGGCGAAGCCGGCGTACTGGCGCATCGTCCAGAGCCGGTCCCGGTACATCCGCTCGTGGATGCCGCGGGTGAACGGCGGCTGCCCCGGCTCGCCGAGGCGCTCCTCGAGACCGGGGGCGACGTCCCCCTCGTCATAAAGGGGCTTGATCTCGATGCCGGAGTCGGTGAAGACGCGCTCGTCGTCTGGCCCGACCACCGGCGCAATCGTGCGATGGGCCTCTTGGGCCCCGGAGCCGTCGGTCATCGTCATCTCCCGCAGGATATTGAGGCGGCGGCCCCGGGTGCAGGCCGGCGCGGTGACGGCGGGTGCAAGGCGCCGACCATCGCGCTGACACCGGAACCATTCGTCCGTTTCGGGGTTGTAAACGTGAGACGAGCGGGAATAACCTGCTTTAGCAAACGAATCGCCGTAGCCCGCCTATATGGGACCGCAGGGGGCGGCACAAACGGAGGAATCACATGTCTGAAGGAACCCAGCCACGGAGGGCTCTGGGGATGAAGCTGACCGCCGCGGTGCTGGCGGCTGCGCTGCTTGCGCTCTTGGCCTTCGTCCCCTTCGCCTCTGCCGCGCCCGACCCGGTAGCGAGCGGCTCTGCCACCGTCACCCTCAACAGCGGCTTCGTCAAGTCGCTGAAGAAGAAGGGGGTCAAGATCCGCAAGATCGGCTCCGCAACGGTGAAGGGCAAGAAGCTCACCTTCAAGGTCACCGGTGGTGAACTGGACCCGACCAACGGTCAGGGGACGCTCACCCTCGGTGGCGGCATCAAGTTCAAGCACGGCAAGAGGAGTGCGCCGGTCAAGGGCCTCACCCTCAACACGATCAAAAAGGGCCTCTTCGGCAAGGTTGCCGGTAAGCAGGTGAAAATCACCACGGTTGGTGGCTTGACCTTTACCAGGTCCGGCTTCGGCGTCTCGCTCGTGATCAAAAAGATGAAGCTGACCAACACGGCGGCGAAGAAGCTGAACAAGAAGCTCGACGTCGACGCGTTCAAGGGCAACCGCCTGATCGCTTCAGCGGCCGCTGAAGAGCAGCCGGCGACGGTGGCGATCGTGCCCAGCGGCAACGTCAGCTTCGACGCCAACAAAGAATTGCTGCAGAAGCTGAAAAACGTCAAAACGGCGGTCGAACCGATTTCGCCGACCAACGTCAAAGGAACGACCTTCGAATTCCCGATCAGCGGCGGCTCGATCGCCCCGACCGCGACCGCGGGCGTTGTGCAAACGATCGGCGGAGCGAAACTGTTCCAGAAACTGCCGAAAAACGAAGCCGAAACTGAATTCTACGAAACGGAAATCACGCTCGGCAACTTCTGGCTGGACCTTTCGGCCCACACCGTCACGGTCGAAGTAGTGGCGAAATCGAACGCCAGCGAAAAACTCAACCTCGGCCCGCTTGGGCGCAGCTCGATCGCCGACCTGACCCTCACCGGAGCCACCGTCACGATTGACGCGACGAACCACCAGGTCACCGTGACGAACGCCCAGGCAACGCTGCAGCCGGTCTCGGCTGAAGTCCTGCAGGGCTTCGTCAGCGTCTACAGGGGCTTCGTCGAAGCCGTCACCACGGCCAAAGTCTGTGCGGCTCTGCCGGAAAAATGCAAAGAACCGGCTGAACAGGAAATCGCCAAAGCGAAAGCCAAAGAAGAAGGCGAAAAAGTCGAAGAAAACCACATTTCCGCGGGTAACCCGCTGGGCACCTTCTCCTTCACCGCCCAGACGCAGTAGTCAGCAACAAAACGCGCTGTATCGCCAGGGGCGGCCTTCGAGCCGCCCCTTTCGTTTCCAGGATTTTCCGTCCTATAGCGAGGACAAGTCTGGAAACGGCTCAGTCGCCGGCGCCGACCAGGCGCTCGACGCCGGACTGGTCGATCGTGCGGCGCAGGCCGTCGTTGAGCTGGATCGTCGGTTCCCAGCCGAGCAGGTCGCGGGCGCGGCCGATGTCGGGGCGGCGCTGCTTGGGATCGTCGGTGGGCAGCGCCTCGTAGACGATCTCCGAGCGGGACTCGGTCACCTCGATCACGCTCTTCGCCAGTTCGAGCAGGGTGAACTCGTTCGGGTTGCCGATGTTCACCGGCATGTGGACATCGGACTCGGCGAGCCGGACGATGCCGTCGATCAGGTCGTCGACGTAACAGAAGCTGCGGGTCTGGCTGCCGTCGCCGAAGACGGTCAGCGGCCGGTCCTGCAGCGCCTGACGCAGGAAGGTCGGGATCGCGCGGCCGTCGTGGGCGCGCATCCGCGGGCCGTAGGTGTTGAAGATGCGGACGATCGCCGTGTCGACGCCCTGCTGGCGGTGGTAGGCCATCGTCAGCGCCTCGGCGTAGCGCTTGGCCTCGTCGTAGACGCCGCGCGGGCCGATCGGGTTGACGTGGCCCCAGTAGTCCTCCTTCTGGGGATGGACCTCGGGGTCGCCGTAGACCTCGCTGGTCGAGGCGATCAGGAATCGGGCCCGCTTCCACTTCGCCACCCCGAGCATGTGGTGGGTGCCGTGGGAGCCGACTTTGAGCGTGTGCAGCGGCAGCCGCAGGTAGTCGATCGGGCTCGCCGGTGAAGCAAGGTGGTAGACGAAGTCGACGTCCTCGGGGATGTCGACGTAGGTCGTGATGTCGACGTGCCGGAACTCGAACGCATCGTCGCGGATGTGGGCAATGTTCTCCAGCGAGCCCGTCTCGAGGTTGTCGAGGCAGATCACCCGATGCCCGTCGCCGAGCAGCCGCTCGCAGAGGTGGGACCCGAGGAAGCCGGCGCCGCCGGTAACTACGCAAGTGCTCATGGGGCCGATGCTATCGAGCCGCGGCGGCGGTGGACGTTTCTCCGGGCGTGCCTGCAATTTGCGTTCTTCCCGATTGCGAGATCCGTCCAAGCGGGGGGAGAGCTGTACCTCCTTCGTACCTGACGCTGCAAATGTCCGTTACAGACAACTCAAAGCGGCAGGGGGAATTCAAACGGTGGAGATCGTGAGCGCCGCGCGGGAGAACGCGCGCTTGGGACCGGCGGACGAGGGCGCCCGCAAGCGGGCGGCTGTCGAGACTTACGCACGCAACGAGGCATCTTTGCGACGAACCGCACGGCGCCACTCGCTCTGCGAGGACGACGCCGAGGACGCCCTGCAGCGAGGCCTGGAGATCCTCTTGCACAAAGCGCCCACCACCGACCCGCGGGAGCTGGTCAAGTGGACGCAGACCGTCGTCAAGCACGAGGCGATGGCGATCCGCAGCGAGCGCGAACGAATCCTTGGCGCTCCCGCCATTCCCGGAGCCGAGGCGGCCGAAGACTGGCTTTCGCTTCTACCCGCCAAAGCGGACGGGCCGCCGGAGGCGGTGGAGCGGCGGGAAGCGATCGCCCGCAGCCGCGAGGCGCTGCAGGCGCTGAAGCCGGCCGAGCTGCGGGCCCTCACCCTGCTCGCCGAGGGCTACTCCTATGCGGAGATCGGCGAGATCACCTCATGGAGCCGGACGAAAATCAACCGGTCCTTGGCGGAGGGAAGGGAGCGTTTCCGCAGCCTGATCTCGCGCAGCGAAGACGGCAGCCGCTGCAACGAGATGCAGCCGCTGATCTCCGCCTTCTGCGACGGCGAGGCGGGGGTGGCCGAAGTCGCCGCGCTGCGAGAGCACCTGCGCGCCTGCGCCAATTGCCGGGCGACGCTCCGCACCTACCGCGCCGCGCCGGCGGCAGCGGCGGCGCTCCTCCCGTCCCTGCCTCTCCACCGCTCGCTGCTCGAGCGGGCGCACGACGCCCTCGCCGGCCTCGCCGCGCGCTTCGGCGGGGGCGGGAGCAGCGACGCGGTCACCCAGGTCGCCTCCGGCGGCGGCGCCGGTGGGGCGGGTGTCGCAGCGCTGGCGAAGGTGGCGGCGGTCTGCATCGGCACCGCCGGCGGTGCTGCCGCCTGCGTCGCCAGCGGCTTGGTCCCGGCGCCGCTGGAGCACGGGCCTGAACGAGCGCGGCCGGCGCTCGAGCGCAAGGCCGACGAGACGCCGCAGCCGCGAGCGGAGACGGTGGACTACGAACCGGCTCCCTCCCCTGAACCGGAACCGAAGCCGGACCCGCAGCCGGCGACCGAGCATCACCCCGCTCCCGAACCGGCGCCGGCGCCGGCCGAACCCGCGCCCGAAGCGAGCGAACCCGCCACCAGCAGCGGCGCGGTCGAATACGCGCCGCCGCCGGAACCCGCACCAGCGCCCGAACCGGCACCGGTCGAAAGCTCGAGCGGCAGCCCCGCCGGGGAGTTCGGCCCATGAGGCGCCGGATCGCGATGGGCGCATTTGTCAACCATTGGTTTGCAAAAGCGCCCCTGCTGCTCGCGCTCGCCTTGGCCTGCGCCCTGCCGAGCGCGGCCAAGGCGACCGAACCGCTGCGGATGACCAACGTCCGCGTCGAGGGCGGGGAAGCGAACTGGCACTCCGAAAATGCCTTCCGCCTCGATTGGGACCAGATTCCGGCGCCGCCGGTCTACCCGCGCGCCGTCCTCTACCGCCTCTACGACTCCGAAGGTCACCTGGTGGACGGACCGGTTCGCAACACGAAGACGTTGCTGACCATCGACCCGCTCCGAGTACCGCCCACTCCCGGCGTCTACACGGTCGAAGCCTGGCTCGAAGACGCAGAAGGCAACGCCAGTCCCACCGTTTACGCCACGCTTCGCTTCGACGACGTCGCACCGCCGGCACCAGCGCCGGTCGACCCCGCAAGCTGGTCGAACACCCACGAGCAGGTGCCGCTGGAAATCGGCCATCCGCCCGGGCCGCTGCCGATCTCCGGCATCCGCGGCTACGCGATCTCGCTCGACGAAGGAAGCGGCAGCTCCCCCTGCGCGCGCCCGAACTGGTGCAGCCTCGCCGAGACCGACCTGCCGGGAGGGATCGACGACGACGCGATCGCGCTGGGGCCGCTGCCCGAGGGCGAGACCTTCGCCCGCGTCGTCGCCGTCTCCGGCTCCGGCGTCGCCTCGCCGGTCGCCACCGCGCTCCTCCGGGTCGACGGGACGGTGCCCCGCCTCTCCCTCCAGGGCCTGCCGAGCGGTTGGAGCGACGGGCCGGTGAAGCTGAGCGTGCTGGCCACCGACGCGCTTTCGGGAATGGCAGCGACCGGTCCCAGCGGCCCGTATGCGGCAATTTCCGTCGACGGCGGTCCCTCCGCGCTCTCCTTCGGCGACACGATCTCCAAGTGGGTCAGCGGCAGCGGCGCCCATACCGTCTCCTACTTCGCCCGTGACGCGGCAGGCAACGCCAACAACGGGCTGCTCGGCACGGGTCCCGAGAGCGCGGTCGTCTGGATCGACGAAGAGCCGCCGCGAGTGCTCTTCGCGCCGGCGCAGGACCCGGCCGAGCCGGAGCGGATCGAAGCCACCGTCAGCGACGCCCTCTCCGGCCCGAGCCCCGACCGCGGCGCGATCCGACTGCGCCCGGCCGGCGCCGGCACCAGCTTCCGAGAGCTGCCGACGCGAGTGGTCGGCGACCGGCTGATCGCCCACTGGGACTCCGACGCCTACCCGCCCGGCGACTACGAATTCGAGGCGACCGGCTACGACCGCGCCGGGAATGCGACCGCCGGGCGGACCCGCGCCGGCGGCGCGGAGATGATCCTCGCCAGCCCGCTGAAGACGCCGGTGGTGCTGGAAGCGGGCTTCGGCGGCCGCCAGCTGGTCTGGCAGCGCTGCAGCAGATCGCGCCAGGGCCGCCGCTGCCGCAGGCAGCGGGTCACCAGTTTCGACGCGCGACCGGCGACTCGCACCGTTCCCTTCGGCCACGGCGTCCGCTTCGGCGGCCGTTTGCGAAACGCCGCCGGGACCCCACTCGGCGGGCAGGAAGTGACGGTGGTGGAGACCTTCGCGGCCGGAGCGGAGCCGCGTGAACGGACGACGCTCGTCCGTACCGAAGGCGACGGAGCCTTCTCGGTCCAGCTCGGGCCGGGCCCGAGTCGCGACGTCAGCGTCCGCTTCTCCGGCACCCCCACCCTCTCTCGCACGGTGGCGCGGAGCGTCCACCTCGGCGTGCGCGCCGCGGTTCGCCTGCGCGCTTCAGCCGCCACGGCGCAGGTCGGCGGCGCCCCGGTCGTCTTCAGCGGCAGCGTCGATCGGACGAGCGCGACCGGGCCGGTCCAGGGCCTTCCGGTCGAGCTCCAGTTCCGCTATCCCGGTGGCGAGTGGAGCGAGTTCCGCACGGTGGAAGCCGACGCCCACGGCCGCTTCCGCTACGCCTACCGCTTCAGCGACGACGACAGCCGCGGCGTCCGCTTCCAGTTCCGCGCCTACGTGAACGGGCGGGAGGGCTGGCCCTATGAGCCCGCCTACTCCCGCCCGCTTGCGGTGCTTGGTCGCTAGCGATCTAGCGCAGTGCGGTCAGCTGGCTGCTGACGGTGCCGACGACGCCCTGGGCGCCGCCGACGAGGTCCTGCGCGCGGCCGGCCGGGACCTCGATCGCGCGGCGGACGCGCTGCTCGACCTCGGTCCGGTTGCGCTTCAGCGTCGTCTCGACGGTGCGCTGGCGACGACGCGCTTCGCGCTCGACCTGGTTGCGGGTCTTGCGCGCCTCGGTGATCGCCCGGCGGCGGGCGGTGGAGCCGCGGCGCTCGGTCCGTTTCAGCGATTTGCGCAGGTTGCTGCGGTAGTTCTTGATCTGCCGCTCGGCCTTGCTGCGGTCGGTCCAGGGCTCGACCAGCTCGGAGATCCGGTCGCTGACGCTGAGCACGGCGCCGACGGGAACGTCGACGGCGGTCTCGACGACGGCCTGGACCTGGTTCTTCTCGGCAGCAGCCGCTTTCGTCGCAGCGCGTTTGGAAGCTTTCGCGGTTTTGGCCGCTGATTTTTTCGCTTCGGTGGTGGCCCGTTTGGCCTGCGCTTTCGATTTGCTGCCGTTGTTTTTCGTCTCAGCCATGGGAAGAAACACCTCTTCAGTCTTGATTTGGGGGCTTTGGGGAATGCCCGAGTGTAGCGAACGTATGTTCCAGCGAACACACGTTCCTAAACCGCTTCGAGAAGCGGGTTACAGAGCCGTGACCCCTGCGTTAAACAGCCGCGGCGAGCTGGGCGGAGCGCACCGTCGCGAGCCCGTCCGCGCTGCTTGCGGCGGCCATCGGGTAGCGCGACTCGAGGTCGAGCAGGGCCTCCGAGAGATCGCCCTCGCCGAAGGCGACGAAGCCACCCGCCTCGCGGGCGATCAGCTGCGCCGCGGCGGCGTCGACCGAGCGGCAGGAGCGCAAGCTGAGCATCGCGTCGAAGCGGCCCGCGGCGACGTAGGCGGCGGAGATCGCGATCGCCCCGACCACGCGCAGGCGGAAGACCTTGCCGCTCAGCGCCTCCAGCGCCGGCAGCGACCACTCCGGCTCGGCCGACTCGACCCCGACCACCTCGAGCCGCTCGGCCTCGGGGGCGACCCGCGCCGGAGCGCCGTTCAGCTGCGCCCCCTCGCCGCGCCGGGCGACGAACTCCTCGTCGGCGCCGAAGTCGTGGACGAAGCCGAACTCGACGTCGGCCATCGAGGGGCCGGAGGAGACGGCGATCGAGACGGCGAAGGAGGGTATCGTGCGGCGCGCGTTCAGCGAGCCGTCGATCGGGTCGATCACGACGCGGTGCCCGCCGCCTCCGCCGAATTCGACCTCGCCCCGCTCCTCGGAGACGGCGACGAAGGAGGCGCCTTCCTCAGCCAGCTTCTCGAGCTCGGCGAAGACCACGTCCTCGGCGCGGCGGTCGATCACCAGCGTCCGATCTCCCCCCTCGCCGATGCCTTCGTAGACGGTGCGCTCCTCGCGCGTCTTCGCCTCTTCGAAGATCGGGCGCTGGGCGACGACGATGCGCCGGCAGATTTCCGGCCAGTCAGCGGAGAGGAGGTCCATCGCGCGGATGCTAGTGGTCTTCATCCCCGGCCCTGCTCAGCCGTTAGCTTTGAGTAGTGCCTGAGGATCACCCAACGCTGGAGAGCGTCGGCTCTCCGCGGCAGCGCGCGATCGAGCACGGCGACGGGCCGCTGCTGGTGACGGGCGCGCCGGGGACGGGCAAGACCGAGCTGTTGGCGCAGCGCCTGCGCCACCTCGTCGCCGACGGGACCCGGCCCGAGTGCGTGCTGACGATCGCCTCCAGCCGGATCACCGCCGCTCGCCTGCGCGGGCGCTGTGAGGCGCTGGTCGAGGGCTCCTTCGAGGAGCTCTGGGTCGGCAGCTGGGACGCGATCGGCGAGCGGATCCTGCGCGAGTACCCCGAGGAGGCGGGGCTCGACCCCTTCTTCGACGTGCTCGGCCGGGCCGAGCGGCTGGCGATGCTGCTCGACCGGCTCGACGAGCTGCCGCTGCGCCGGCACGAGATCCGCGGCAACCCGGCGGGGCTGCTGGCTCGGCTGCTGGCTCGGATCGACGGGCTGAAGGCCGAACGGGTCGGGGCGACGACGCTCTCGGAACGGGCGCAGGCGGCAAGCGGCGAAGACGAGGCGAGCCGCGAGGCGAGCCAGCGCGAGCAGGAGTTCGCCGAGCTCTACGCGACCCACGACCGCATCCTCGCCGAGACCGGCAGCCTCGACCGCGGCGACGTCTTCCTCGCCCTCGACTGCCTGCTGGTCGAGCGGCCCGACGTGCGGCGGCGGATCGCCGAGCGCTGGAGCCACCTGATGGTCGACGAGCTGGAGGAAGCGACGGCGGCGCAGCGGGCGGTGCTTGAGTCGCTTGCTGTCGACAACCCGAACCAGGTCTTCGCGGCCGAGAGCGCCGAGGCCGCAGGGAGCGAGGCCGAGCGGTGGTACGCGGGGGTCTTCCCCGACGGCGAGCGGATCCTGCTCGAGGAACGCTTCCGCGATCCCCAGATCGGTTTCTGGCGCTGCAGCAACGAGCGCGCCCAGGCGCAGGCGACGGCGCGCGCGGTCGAGCACCTCGTCGCCGGCGGCACCGCGCCGGAGGAGATCTGCGTGCTGGTCGCCGACCCAGCGCAGCAGGGCGGCGCCGTCGCGGCGGCGATGGAAGAGCGCGGCATCCCCTTCCACCTCTTCGGACCGGCGGCGCTTTTCCAGCGGCCGGAGGTGCGCGACGCGATCGCCTGGCTGCGGGTCCTCGCCGACCCCGACGACTCGGCGGCAGCGGCGCGGGCGCTGACCCGGCCGCCCGTGGAGCTGCGCTCGGGCGACCTGGCGCGGCTGACGACGATCGCGAGGCGGCGCAAGCAGGACATGGTCGCCGCCTGCGAAGCGGCCCTCGACAGTCCCCAGTTCCAGCCCGAGGCGCGGGAGCGGATCGGGACCTTCCTCAAGCTCTACGCGGGCGCGGCGGCGATCATGGAGGAACGGCGCGCCGACGTCTTCGTGCGGCGGCTGATCGAGCAGGTCGGCCTGCGCCGCCAGCGCCTCTTCGCCGCCCAGCCGGAGGTGGCCGAGCGGCTACTCGGGCTCTCGCGCCTGGCCGAGCTGGCGACCGCCTGGACGCGGCGCGAACCGCACGGCTCGACCCGCGGCTTCGTCCGCTACCTCAGCGCCGTCGCCGAGGCCGGGGTCGAGCCCGAGGACGCCGAGGAGCCGCCGGCGCCGAGCGCGGTGCGCGGGATGGCCGCCGCCGCGGTCAAGGGGCTCGGCTTCGACCACGTCTTCGTGCTCGGCATGGAGGAGGAAGCCGAGTGGGAGCGGATGGGCTGGCCGGCGCGCAGCGGCCTGGTGCTCTCGCGGGTCGAGCGCGGGGCTGAGGGCGAGGCGGCGCGGCCCTCGCGTTATTACGAGCAGGCGCTGGCGGCGGCCAGCACCGAAGGTGCGCCTGGCGCGTCTGGCGCCTCCGAGGAGCTGCACGAGGAGGAGCTGTTCGGCCCGGCCGAGGGCCTGCACGCCACCTACCGGACGCTGCGCGAGCAGGTGCTCGAGGCCTCGTGGCGCGCGGGGCGCGAGCTCTCCGAGCCGCGGCTCGACACCGCGATCGACGTCAACCGGGCGATCGCCCGCTACCTGGAGCTGCTGAAGCTGGCGGCGCTGGCGCAGCGGCCGGGGGACGAGCCGACGGCGGAGGCGATCGCGGCGGTGAACGGGCTGCTGCGGCAGGTGGCGACGCCCGAGCAGCAGGCCGAGCTCGACGCTTCGTCCCTCGACGCCTACCTGCTCGACTCCGAGCGCGAGCGGGGGCGGCGGCTGGAGCTCGTGGCGGCGCGCGAGGAGCCCTCGCTGGAGGCCTTCCTGCCGCGGCGCGGCGACGGCATGCTCAGCCTCTCGGCCTCGGATCTCTCGCTGTACCTGACCTGCCCGCTCAAGTACAAGTTCGCCCGCGTCTTCGGCATCCCCCAGGAGCCGACGATCAACCAGCGCTTCGGGATCCTCTTCCACAACGTCCTCGAGCGCTTCCACAAAGAACCGCCGACGAACGAGCACGAAGGGCTTTCGCGGCTGAACAAGCTCTTTGCCGAAGGCTGGCGGCGGACCGGGTTCGGCGACTCCGACGACGAGCTGCAGTTCCGCGACCGGGCGCGCGAGGCGCTGCGCCTCTACTGGGAGCGCGAGCGCCTTTCGGAGAGCGAACCGGTCTGGCTGGAGAAAAAGTTCGACTTCAAGGTCGGCGACCACCACGTCCGCGGCCGCGTCGACCGCGTCGACCGCCTGCCCGACGGCGACTACGAGCTGATCGACTACAAGACCGGGGAGCGCAAGAGCGCCGACGACCTCGACAGCGACCTGCAGCTGGCGCTCTACCGGATGGCGGCGCGCGAGGCCTGGGGCATCGAGGCGAGCACCGGCAGCTACTACTACGTGCTCGACGGCGAGAAGGTCCCGGCCCCCACCCGCCCCGACGACGCCGAGCGGGTAGAGCGCACCGTCCTCCAAGTCGGCGAGGGCATCCTCAGCCAGGACTTCGAGCCCCGCCCCTCCCTAAAGGTCTGCAGCTGGTGCGACTACCGCCTCATCTGCCCGGCTGCTGAAGCGTGACGACTAGATGTAGTTCCCAAGCAGGTTGTTCCCCTGCAGCTCGCTGAGTCGAGCAGCGGGCGGGCGATGGCCGAGGGAGCCGTGCTTTCTGCGGTAGTTGTAGCGGTCGAGCCAGCTGGCCAGCTGGCT
>JBQCIB010000028.1:0-55233 GCA_051954115.1 Solirubrobacterales bacterium
CGCACATTGAAGGGTCCGGTCGTCCTCCGCGGGAATGGTCGCGAAGCGGCGGAAATGCAATCCGATTCCTGCCCGCCATAGGCGGGCTCTATATGAGGGAGCTGCCCCGACATAGGGGCGCGACAAATTCACGCGGAGGACGACCGGACCCTCTCTCAGGGGGGCTACTAGCTAGTAGCCGGCGACGGCGCCGGCTATGCGGTCTTGGTCCAGGTGGGCGAGGGTGAGGTTGCTGACGCCGTTCATCAGGATCGAGAAGGCCATGACACGGCCGCTCTTGTTGAAGCAGTAGCCGGAGAGGTTGCTGACGCCGGTGATGGTGCCGGTCTTGGTGCGGCAGCGCCCATAGGCGGCGGTGCCGTGCATGCGTTCGTCGACGGTGCCTTCCTTGCCGGCCAGGGCCAGGTCCTGGATGAAGTCTTCGCCGGCCGGGTCTTCGCGCATCGCCAGCAGCAGGTTGACCACCTGCTGCGGGCTGGCGCGGTTGGAGCGGGTGAGGCCGGAGCCGTCGACCGCGTGGACGCCGGAGCCGTGGGCCTGGGCGAATTCCTCAACCACCGCGGCTCCCGCCGCGGTGGTGCCGCCGCTGCCGAGACGGGCGCCGAGCAGCTTGATCAGCATCTCGGCGAAGAAGTTGTCCGACCAGACGTCGGTGGTGTTGACGATCCGGTTCAGCGTGGGGGAGCGGACCATCGCCACTCGTTCGGCATTGGGCGGCGTTGCCCGCAGGGCGACCTGCGAGGGCAGGTTGATCCCCGCCTGCTGCAGCGAGCGCGCCAGCTTCGATGCCGCGAGCTTCGCCGGGTCGGAGGAGAAGCCGCTGGAGCTGGTCGCGCCGCGGAAGCCGGAGTTGAAGTCGAGGCCCGAGAGAGGGCCGATGTAGGGGCTGGTCGCATATCCGGAGTCGGCGACGCCGCGCAGGCGGTCGAAGATCGTGTCGTCGGCGTAGAGCCGGCCGGTGACCGAGGTGATCCCCGCGGCCTTGACCTGCGGCGTCAGCGCGAAAAGGTTGGTGCCGAGGCCGGCGAGGTAGCTGTCGTAGAAGGCGGGGGTGCCGAGGGCCGGGTCGCCGCCGCCCTGCAGGTAGAGGTTGCCATGGAGGACGCCGTCGGCGTCGACCTTGCCGTCGCTGAAGACCTTGGTCGGGATCCGGGTTTCCGGCCCCAGGCGCGAGAGCACGGTCGCCGTCGTGAACAGCTTCATGTTCGAGGCGAGCGAGCGGGGATGGCCGGGGGCGCTGGCGCAGACCACCTTCCCGGATTCCGCTTCGACGACCAGCAGGCCGCTGGCGCCGCCGCCTCCCTGGTGCAGCCAGGCGCGCATCTGGTTGCAGGTTTGGCTGGCCTGGGCGCTCCCCGCCAGCAGCAGAAGTGCCGCCATGGCGGTTGCAACCAGGGTGACGCAACGTCTCATCGAGTTTCCCAACACGCGAGATGTGGAAGGTAGCGGTCATGGCCGATACCTGGTTTTGGCGGGCCCGACCTATGGCCCTGGAATACTTGACGTACCCATGGGGAAAGTCGTAGACATCGAGTCCAGCCCCAGGCGGCGCGGAAAACGCCGCAAGAAGCCGTCGAAGACGGCCTTGGTGCTGGGCGGCGGCGGCTTCACCGGCGGCGTCTACGAGATCGGGGCGCTGCGCGCCCTGGACCTGCTCGCAGTCAACAGCACCGTCAACAACTTCGACGTCTACGTCGGCACCAGCGCCGGCTCCTTCGTCGCCTCGATGCTGGCGAATGGGATCACGCCGGAGGAGATGATGCAGGTGATCAACTCCAAGGTTCCCTCTGATCTCGAGGACCTCGACCTCAACCGGGTCCTGAAACTGAACTACCTCGGCCTGCTGAGCAAAGCCGCGGCGCTGCCGCTGCGCACCGTGCAGCTGCTGCGCCAGCTGACGCGGATCGGCGAGCTGTCGATGATCGACATCGGCGTCGGCCTCGCCGAGGCGCTGCCGACCGGCCTCTACTCCGGCGCTGGACTCTCTGACTACGTCGAGGAAGCGCTCAGCACCGACGGTCGCGTCAACGACTTCCGCCTGCTCGAGAACGAGCTCTACCTGACCGCGACCGACCTCGACACCTGCGAGCGGATCGTCTTCGGCGAGGAAGGCTGGAGCGACGTGCCGATCTCGAAGGCGGTCGAGTGCTCGACCTGCCTGCCGCTCGTCTACAAGCCGGTCGACCTGAAGGGCCGTCAGTTCGTCGACGGCGGCATCCGCTCGACCACCAACGTTGACATCGCGGTTGAGAAGGGCGCCAAATTCATCGTCGTCGTCAACCCGCTGGTGCCATACGTGAACGACTTCGAGAAGACGATCCCGACCGTCTTCGGCCGCCGCGTCCGCCGCGTCTCCGACATGGGGCTGCCGGCGATCGCCAACCAGACCTTCCGCCTGATCGCCCACCAGCGCCTCCACCAGGCCGTCCAGCAGTGGCAGGAGCGCTACCCCGGCGTCGACATCGTCCTGCTCGAGCCCGAGCCGACCGACGAGCTGATGTTCGGGACGCCGATCATGGACTACTCGCGGCGCCTGCGGATCGCCAAACACGGCTTCGAAACCGTCACCGCCGCACTCGCCCGGGATTACGACCGCTACCACGAGATCGCCGAGCGCCACGGCCTCGAAATCTCCGAGCGCCGCGTCCGCCGCGTCGTCGAAAAAGCCTCCGACGAGGAGCCCGAGCAGATGTCAGCGTGGAGGCGCGTGCTCGAGCAGACCACCTCGGTCCTGCTCAGGCAGACCGGCGAGGCCTCTTAGCTCGGGCGGTCGCTCCGCGGCTCAGGCCGCGTAGAGCTGCTCGATCGCGTCTTCGTGCTTCTGGGCGACGACGGCGCGCTTGACCTTCAGGGTCGGCGTCAGCTCGCCGGACTCCTGGGAGAGGTCGTAGGGGAGGATGGCGATCTTCTTCACCTGCTCGACGCGGGCGAAGTTCTGGTTGATCTTGTCGACGTGGGCTTCGATCGCGGCCTTGACGCCGGGGTTGATGGCGAGCTGGGCCGGGTTCTCGGGAAGGTTGTGCTCCTGGGCGTATTTGACCGCCTCCTCCGGGTCGAGGGTGACCAGCGCCACCAGGTAGGGGCGGCGATCGCCGACGACGACGCACTGGGAGACCAGCGGGTGCTGCTTGATTTCGGCCTCGAGGTTGGCGGGGGTGATGTTCTTGCCGCCCGCGGTGATGATGATGTCCTTTTTGCGGCCGGTGATCTTGATGAAGCCGTCGGGCTCGATCTCGCCAATGTCGCCGGTGTGGAGCCAGCCGTCGACGATCGTCTCCGCCGTCGCCTCCGGGTTCTTGTGGTAGCCCTGGAAGACGTTCGGGCCCTTGACCAGGATCTCGCCGTCGTCGGCGATTTTCACCTGGCAGCCGGGGAACGGTTTGCCGATCGTCCCGACCTTGAAGTCGTCGGGGGTCGAGATCGTCGCCGCGGTCGAGGTCTCGGTCATCCCCCAGCCCTCGAGCACGAGGACGCCGGCGGCGTCGAAGAAGCGGAGGATCTCGGGGTTGATCGGCGCCGCGCCGGAGACCGCGAGGCGGATCCGGCCGCCGAAGAGGTTGCGGATTTTCGACAGCACCTGCTTGTCGGCGAAGGCGTACTGCTGCTTGAGCAGGAAGCCGGGCTGGCGGCCGCTGTGTTCGGCCTCGCGCATCTTCGCGCCGACCTTGATCGCCCAGTTGAAGATCGCCTTTTTGAGGCCGCCCTCTTTCTCGATGCCGCTGGTCGCGGCGGTGTAGATCTTCTCGAAGATGCGGGGGACCGACGGGAAGTAGGTCGGCTTCAGTTCGGCCAGGTTGGGGAGGATCTTCAGCGGGTCCCGCTCCCAGTAGGCGAGGGTGGTGCCGAGGTCGAAGGTCCCGAACTGGATCAGCAGCGCGAAGGAGTGGGCAAGCGGCAGGTAGAGGTAGGCGACGTCCTCGTCCTCGATGACGCTGACCTCGTTGACCATGTCCAGCATCGCCCGGTAGTTGCCGTGGCTGATGATGCAGCCCTTCGGCGGCCCGGTGGTGCCGGAGGTGTAGATGAAGGTGCAGATGTCCTGCGGAGTGACGGCCGAGTAGAGGGCCTCCCAGGTGGCGTCGTCCCCGCCCGCGCCTTTGGCGGCTAGGTCCGCCATCGAGATCGCGTCCTCGGCGCTGCCGGTCATCAGGACGATCTGCTCGAGCTTGGGCAGCCGGTCGCGGACCTGACGCACCTTCGCCAGCTGTTCGGCGTCCTCGACGACGACGACCTTGGAGTCCGAGTTCTCGAGTACGTAGCGGCACTCCTCGGGGGAGTTGGTCTGGTAGATCGGGACGACCGTCGCCCCGATCGAGAGCGCGGCGAAGTCGAAGTAGGTCCACTCGGGCCGCGTGTTGCCGAGGATCGCGACGCGGTCGCCTTTCTCGACCCCGAGGGTGACGAGGCCGAAGGCGAGCGGCCGCACGGTCTCGCGCACCTCCTCGAAGCTGCGGCTGACCCACTGGTCGCGCTCCTTGTACTTGACGGCGACTTTCGAGCCGTACATCTCCGCCGCGCGCGGCAGGAGGTCGGCGATCGTCTGCGAGTGGGTACCTCTCCCCGACATCTGCCGGGGGAGTCTAGTTCAGTGCTGGTGCCGGGGCGAAGGCTGGGCCGGCTTCGCCGCCGTCAGGCTGCGCATCGAGGTTTCGAACAACGTTCGGTCGATCCGTCCGTGGTAGATCGGGACCCCCATCTCGACGCATTTGCCGATCACCTCCTGCCGTTCCATCTGCAGCTGGTCGGCGAGCTCGGCGGGCGTGAGGTGATGGGCCATCGGTGACCTCCCGGTCGTTGAAAGTGGGTAGAACCCATGTTCTTCCCCCGGCATCCGGGTGTCAACCTCAGAAATACGCAGGATGCGGGATCGGCCGAGAGCGCCGGCCCGCGATAATGCTTTCGGATGTCCTCTGAAGTTGCCGCCAAACCACTGCCCCGGCGGGGCAGGATCTGGGTCGCTGCCCTGCTCGCAGCCGGCCTCTTCGCGCTCGGCTACACGATCGTCAACCTTTCGACCCAGAAGGCGGACAAGGGGATCGTCCACGTCCAGGGGATCGCCGAAGCCCAGGAACTCTTCGGCGGGGTCCCCCAGGAAGGCGACCGGCTGGGCTCCAACGACGCGCCGGTGACGATCCAGGTCTTCAACGACATCCAGTGCTCGAGCTGCCGCGACGACTTCCTCAGGACGATCCCGCCGCTGATGGAAAAGTACGTCCGGCCCGGCGACGTCAAGCTCCTCTGGCGCCACTACTCGAATTCCGAATCGCCGCAGGAGCTCGGCTTCTACGGCGCTGAGGCCGCCGCCGAACAGGGCTACGGCTGGCAGTACATTTACCTCTTCTTCCGCACCCAGGAAGAAGCGAACCGGTTCAAAACCCCGAAGCTCTTCGAAGGCTTCGAGAAGTCGATCGCCGGCGGGGTCGAGGAACTGGAAATCGAAGAATGGGAGCAGGAACTCGAAAAGGCCAAGGTCTCCGACAGCGCGATCCAGAAGCGGCTCGAAGGCTACGAGGAACTCGGCCGCAACCTCGGCATCCGCATCGGCCAGGGGATGGTCGTCAGCGGGCCGAACGGGACGAAGACGCTGCAGGAAGGCCCCTCGCTGGCGGAAGTCAAGAAGGCGATCGCCGAAGTCGAATAGCGCAGCCGGTTTTCGGCACAGCGGGCTGTGCCCGAATCCGGATGCGCTTCAGGCCACTCGCCGCAGCCGCGCCCGCTGCGCGATCACGTCCCGCCACTCGGAGTCGACGATGTGGGCGGGCGCGGTGGTGGCGATCCAGTCGCCGAGGACCCGCGCCAGCCCCTCCGGGTCTTCGAGGTTGGGGAAGTGGGCGGCGCGGGGGAGGGTCTCGAAGCGGCAGTTGGGGATCGAGCGCTCGGCCTCGAGGCCATGCTCGACCGGGATCGTGCGGTCGCGCTCGCCCCAGACGATCAGCGTCGGCATCTCACCGAGCAGGTAGAGGCGGTCCTGGGCGCTGACCTTCTGGCCCTGGACGTCGATCACCGAGCGCAGCGTCTGCAGGAAGGCGCGGCGGGAGCCGGGCTCCTGCAGCGGCCCCAGGGCGCGCGCCACCGCCTGCAGGTAGACGCCGGCGTTGTTGCCGCGCGCTCGCAGCCGCGCCCCGGCTGCCGCCAGGACGCCGACCACCTGCGGCCGCGTCGCCAGGCGCAGCAGCGCCGAGGAGCCCGGCAGCGCCGCTCCTCGGAGCAGCGGGCTGACGTCATGTCCGAGGCCGCCGCTGGAGATCAGCGCCAGGCGCTCGGTGCGCTGGGGGAACTGGTAGAAGAACTGCATCGCGACGCCGCCGCCGAGCGAGTGGCCGACGATCGTCGCCCGCTCGACCCCGATCGTCGTCAGCAGGTCGCGGATCCCCGCCGCGTGGGCGCCGAGCGAGTAATCGCCGCGCGGCGTTGCCGCGTCGCCGTGGCCGATCAGGTCCGGCGCGATCACCCGGTAAGACCCGGCAAGCCGCCTCGCCACCTCCTCCCAATGCCGCGAGGAGTTGATCATCCCGTGGATCAGGACCACGTTCGGCCCGCTGCCAATGGTCCGGTAGACGGCCCGGTGCCCGTGCAGGTTTGCCTCGTGGACCTCGAAGGCTGGGGAGGCGTCCATCGAGAAGACCCTAGCGTGCGATCAGGTCCGCCAGAGCCAACCGACCGCAGCGATGATCGCGGTAGGGCCGACGAAGTGGGGCGCCGTCAGGTCGTGGCCCGCCAAGGCGACGGCCACGAGCAGGAGGGCCAGGCCGCAGGCCGCCAGGAACAGCTTCGCCATGCCTGTCAAGTGGATTGCCCTTGGGTCCGGCGCATCACTAAAGTACGCGTCGATTACTCCGTCACTATCTAGAGATCAACTGGATATGCGGTACAGACGGCTTTCCGCTGTCGCCGCTGGTTACCTCCCCGCGGAGCGGGCGGAGGCGGACGAGGCGCACGCGCGGCTCCTCGCCGAAGTCAGGGAGGAAGGCACGGCGGCCGAGTGGATGCCCGCCGTGGCCGCACTCGCGCGTCTGATCGACCGCGACGGGATCGTTCGCATGTACGTAGAGCGGATGATCGAAGAAGCCTTGAAGATGCCCCACGAACCCGGCCTGCCGGACACCGTTCGCGACGTGACGGAAATGCTGGAAGCGCTGAACTACGTCGTCACCCTGGCGCCGCCCTTCGTCCCGCCGCCAGGGCCCTCCCGGGCCTTCCCGATGTCGAACCTCTTCGTGTACATGATGATGTCGGAGGCGGGAGAGGCGGCCTTCCGGATGAAGCAGTTCAACGACGCGCTGCGAGCGGTTCTCCAGGAATGGTGCGCCTTCCTCGACAGTCCTAATAGCGCCACCGTCCTCAACGAAGGTCCCGAAGGATGGCTCTCGCCGCCCGCCTACAAGCAGTTCAAGCTGAACGAATTCGAAATCCCCGACAAATCGAAACCGCACTGGGGGTGGGCGTCCTACAACGATTTCTTCCACCGCGAGATCAAGGCCTCAGCCCGTCCGATCGCCGAACCGGGTAACCCGAAGGCGATCGTCTCGGCCAACGACGGCAACGTGTGGGCGATAGCGCGCGGGGTGAAGCGCCTGGACAGCTTCTGGTTGAAGGGCCAGCCCTACTCGCTCGAGAACGTCCTCAATGGGGACGGTGAGTACGTGGAGAGATTCGTCGGCGGAGACGTTTTTCAGTCGTTCCTCAGTGGCGCGAACTACCACCGCTGGCACTCGCCGATCGACGGGGTGGTGCGCAAGGTGGAACTGGTGGAGGCGCTGATGTTCAGCGACGCCGAGTCGGCTGGGTGGGATCCCGAAGCGGGCGTCAAGTCCTTGGGGTACGAGGCATCCGTCAACACGCGCGGACTGGTCTATGTCGAAAGCGAGGACCCGGCGATCGGCGTCGTCTGCGTGATCCCGATCGGGATCACCGAGATCTCGTCCGTGAGCTTTGCGGTCAGTGAGGGAGAGACGGTGACGAAGGGTCAGGAAATCGGCCGCTTCAGCTACGGCGGCTCGACGCTTGCGCTGGTGTTCCAGCCCGGCGCCATCAACCGCTTCACCGTCAAGGTTCCGCAGCCGGGGCAGAAAGAACCGATCAAGGTGAACGCGCAGATCGCGCTCGCTAACTGAAACGCGTCATCACCCTGACGCGTTTGGTTGTTGCTTCGGGCCAGATGCTTCTGTCTACATCGGGGCGCCCGGATTTGAACCGGGGACCTCACCGACCCGAACGGTGCGCGCTACCAGGCTGCGCCACGCCCCGAGAGGGGTGATTATCTCAGAGCGGGGAAGTCGGGCGCCCGGAGGGGCGCGACCGCTACTTTGGACGGCGAAGCGGGTCCACCCAATGACGATGGCGCGAAGGCTGATTCCGATCCAGATTCTGTTGCTGCTGGCGGTGGTGCCGGCGGCTGCCCGGGCCTACCTGCCGCCGGGCTTCATCGGCGTCTCGCCGCAGAACCCCGGCACGGCCAAGGACTTCCGGCTGATGCAGGAAGCGGGCGTCTACAGCGTTCGCGTTCCCCTGTACTGGATCGCGGTCGAGCCGCAGAACCCCGCCCTCTCGGAACGGAACTGGGACGGGTTCGACCATGAAGTGCGACTGGCGGCTGAAGCCGGGCTCGAAGTCTTCCCTTTCATCACCGGGTCGCCGAAATGGGTGACGGCGCTGGGGATCGACATGCCGGTGGCCAACCCCTGGCAACGGCGCGCCTGGGGCTCCTTCGTCCGCGCGGCGGTCAAGCGCTACGGCCCCGGCGGCAGCTTCTGGCGCGAAGAAGACGAACTTCCCTACCTGCCGATCCGCCGCTGGGAGATCTGGAACGAGGAGAACATCGTCACCTTCGCCACCCGCCCCGAACCGAAGCGCTTCGCGACCCTGATCCGGATCGCCGGCCGGATCATCCACCGCGAAGCGCCGGGCTCGGAAGTGATCCTCGGCGGCCTCTTCGGCCGGCCGTTGCAGATCCCGCCCAACGTCGCCTCCGGCGATTATCTCTCGCGCTTCTACCGCGCCGGCAATGTGAAGAAGTACTTCGACGGGGTCGGGCTGCACCCCTATGTGGCCGACGCGCGGGCGATGGGGGCGCAGCTCGCGAACCTGCGGCGGATCATGCGCCGCCACCACGACTCCGGGACGCCGCTCTACGTGACCGAGCTCGGCTGGGGCTCGGCGAGCGGCCCGACCCGCTGGCAGCGCGGCCTCTGGGGCCAGGCCAACGAGCTCTCCAAGAGCTTCGCGATCCTCTCCGCCAACCGCCTCCGCTGGGGGGTCGGCGGCGTCTGGTGGTTCACCTGGGCCGACGAAGGCGGCACCTGCAGCTTCTGCGGCTCCGCCGGGCTGCTGACGAGGAGCCGGGAAGCGAAGCCCGCCTGGTACCGCTTCAACGAATGGACCGGCGGCGACGCCGGCACGGTGCCCCGGCTCGGCTCCGAAAAGCCGAAGCAGGGCGAAGAAGCAACGCTGGAATAGCTAGGCTCCGGCTCGGACTTCAAACCGAGAAAAGGAGTTGCGATGGCTTTCTCCGTACCTGACCTGCCGTACCCCTACGACGCGCTCGAGCCGCACATCGACGAGGCGACGATGCGCGTCCATCACGACAAACACCATCAGGCGTACGTCGACAAAGCCAATGCCGCCCTGGAAGGGACCGAGTGGGCCGACCGTGACGTCGAGGACGTCCTCCGCAACCTCTCGGCGCTGCCGGGCGATAAGCAGGCCGCGGTCCGCAACAACGCCGGCGGCCACTACAACCACACGCTCTTCTGGCAGATGCTGAGCCCCGACGGCGGCGGCGAGCCGAGCGGCGAGCTGGCCTCGGCGATCAGCGACACCTTCGGCTCCTTCGACTCCTTCAAGGAGGAGTTCAAAAACGCCGGTATCGCCCGCTTCGGCTCCGGCTGGGCCTGGCTGGTCAAGGACTCATCCGGCCTGGCGGTGATCTCGACCCCGAACCAGGACTCGCCGATCTCCGACGGCACCACGCCGCTGCTCGGCTGCGACGTTTGGGAGCACGCCTACTACCTGAAGTACCAGAACAAACGCCCCGAATACATCGACGCTTTCTGGAACGTCGTCAACTGGGACTACGTCGCAGAGAGGTTCGCCTCGTAGCCAGGGGTCGAGGCTGCGGGGACCTCGCTCATGGCGTGCTCGGCTAGTGCGGTGATCGTCAGGCTGGGGTTGACGCCGACGTTCGCCGGCACCGCCGAGCCGTCGCAGACGAGCAGGTTCTCGTAGCCGAAGACCCGCTGGCGGGCGTCGACGACGCCGTCCTCCGGGCTGTGGCCGATCACCGCGCCGCCGAGTATGTGGGCGGTGGTCGGGATGTTCATCAGCGCCTCCATCACCGAGCTCTGGGCGACGCCGCCGGTGCGCTCGGCGATCCATTCGGCGGCGTCGTTGGCGCCGGGGATGAAGGTCGGGTTGGGCTTCTCCGGGTCCTGTTCGGTCTGCAGCCAGACGTTGCCCGAGCGTTTCAGTTTGGGACGCAGGGCGATCGCGTTGTCGAGCGTCTGCATCACCAGGAGGATGATCGTGCGGCGCGACCAGCCCTTCGGCCACATCACCTTGGCGAAGCGGAGGGGGTGGCGGACGATCTGCCCGAGCAGCTTCAGCGGCCGGGTGACGCGGGTGCCGTCGCCGACCAGCAGCGTGTAGAGCAGCCCCATCGAGTCGCCCGCCTTGCCGTAGCTGACGGTCTCGATGTGGGTGTCGGGATCGGGGTAGATGCTGCCGCTGATCGCCACCCGCTTGGTCAGGTCTTCCGGGTAGTCCTCGGGGACGGTGACGGCGAGGATCATCTCGCTGTTGGTGCGGACCAGCTCGCCGAGGCGGTTGGAGATCCGCGGCAGGGCGCCGTTCAGGCGGCAGCGCTGCAGCAGCTTGTTGGTGCCGAGGGCGCCGGCGGCGACCACGACCCCGCGGGCGCGGATCGTGCGGCGGCCGCGGCCCGGGATCATCCCCGAGCGCTCGCTCGTCACCGAGTAGCCCTCGCTGCCGGCGTCGGGGCCCAGGGGGCGGATCTCGGTGACGGTGCGGTCGGGGACCACCTCGACGCCGCGCTGTTCGGCCAGGTGGAGGTAGTTCTTGACCAGCGTGTTCTTGGCGCCGTGCGGGCAGCCGACCATGCAGCGGCCGCAGAAGCTGCAGCCGGTGCGGTCGGGTCCCTCGCCGCCGAAGTAGGGGTCGGCGACGGTCTTGCCCGGCTCGCCGAAGAAGATCCCGACCGGCGTCTTGCGGTAGGTGTCGCCGGCGCCGATGTGCTCGCCGTACTCGCGCAAGAGGTCGTCGGCGGCGTCGTCGACCGCGACGTCGGCCACCCCGAGCATGCGCTGTGCCTCGGCGTAGTGCGGAGCGAGCTCGCGCTCCCAGTCGGCGAGGTCGCCCCACTGCGGGTCCTTGAAGAACTTCGCGGGCGGGACGTACAGGGTGCAGGCGTAGCCGAGGCTGCCGCCGCCGACGCCGCAGCCGCTGACGACCGAGACGTCCTTGAAGGTGGAGAGGCGGAAGATGCCGCGCAGGCCCAGGCGCGGCGCCCAGAAGTAGCGGCGGAGGTCCCAGGTCGACTTCGGGAAGTCCTTGTCGGTGAAGCGCTTGCCGCACTCCAGGACGGCGACCTTGTAGCCCTTTTCGGCCAGGCGCAGCGCCGAGACCGAGCCGCCGAAGCCGCTGCCGACAACCACCCAGTCGTAGTCGTACTGGCTCATCAGCCAGTCACCCTACTCCGCCGGGCTCAAGCCTCGCCGGGCTCGAGCGGCCGGAAGTCGGTGGTGCGGGCGCCGCAGACCGGGCAGAACCAGTCTTTGGGGATGTCCTCGAAGGCGGTGCCGGGCGGGATGCCGCCGTCGGGATCGCCGACCGCGGGGTCGTAGATGAACCCGCAGCTCTCGCAGATCCAGAGGGTCGTCGCGTCTTTGGTACCGGTAGTCATTGCCATGAATCTTAGGGACGCCGAAGGCCCGGCTATTTGCCGAAGCTGACCTGCGGCGCGCTGCGTTCGGCGGCGTCGTCGAGCTCGAAGTACTCGCGCGGGGTGAAGCCGCCCTGGTTGGCGATGATCGAGCCCGGGAACTGCTGGATCGAGGTGTTGTAGGACTGCACGTTGGAGTTGTAGATCCGCCGTGAGGCCTGGATTTCGTCCTCGAGCTCGGAGAGGTTGCGGCTCAGCTGCTGGAAATTCTCGGTCGCCCGCAGGGTCGGGTAGTTCTCGGCGACGGCGCGCAGTTCGGTCAGGGCGCCGGTCAGTTTCGACTCGGCTTTGGCGGTGTCGGCGACGCTCGAAGCCTGCATCGCCTCGGCCCGCGCCTTCGTCGCTTTTTCGAAGGTTTCGCTCTCGTGCGCGGCGTATCCTTTGACCGTCTCCACGAGGTTGGGGACGAGGTCGTGGCGCCGTTTCAGCTGCACGTCGATCCCGCTCCAGGACTCGTCGACGCGGTTCCGCGAAGCGATGATCGAGTTGCGCTTCCCGACGTAGTAGAGGACCGCGAGGATGAGGATCGCGACGACGACGATGATGACGATGGTCATTGGGGCTCCTGTTAGGTGACCGAGCTTGAGAGCATCCTATCGGCGCGGCGTTCGTCTTTTGTAGTCCTGTGGGCGAATAAGGACGAACGCCAGGCAGCATAGGATCGCGGCGTGGGCGCGAAGCAGGAAGCGCAGGAATGGGCCGAGATCGTGCGGCGTTACGGCGAGCGCAACGGGGTCGCCTACGAGCCGGTGGGCGGGATCAATCCCAAAGACGGGCCGGTGGCGCTCTGCGTCGGCGGCGTCAACCGGCTGACGGGGCAGCTGGCGGAAGGCTTCTGGGGCGCCTCCTGCGACGCCGACGAAAAGGAAGTCGGCGGCTTCTTCAACAAGGCGGTGTTGCCGACCGCGGTGCTCGCCAAGGCCCATATGCCGGACCTGGCGCAGGTGGTGCCGGCCTTCAACGTCGAGTCGATCGAGGGCCACGAGGTGGTGACGCAGCGCTTCCAGCGCAAGGTCGAGTTCGAGTCGATCGACTTCAACAAGCGCTTCCTGGCGACGGTGCCGAAGGAGTACGACCCGATCGCCCTGCGCGAGCTCTTCAGCCCCGGCTTCCTCGGCTGGGTGACGACGATTAGCGGCGAGATCGATTTCGGCGTCAACGACCGCCAGCTCTGGTTCCTCTGGCGCCTGCGCGAGCGCAGCGAGGCGGAACTAAAGGCGGCGCTGAAGAACGCCGGCCAGCTGTTCAGGCGGCTGCAATCGGAGATGGAAGAGAGCGGCATCCACACCTACCCGCCGGGTCCTTGGCACGCGGGCCTGGAGCCGTTCCCCGCTTGAACTGCATCAAATTTCCGGGCTGCTGGGCCGGAAATTTGATGCAGTTCGATTAGGCGGGGTAGTCAGGGTCGCCGGGGAGGACGACGCGCGGTTCGGGGCCCTCGTCGGCGATTACCTTGGGGAGGATCGGCTCGACGGTGCGTTCGCGGTAGGCGGCCATCGCCTCGTCGGAGGTGCGGAACTCGGAGAGCCAGCGCAACTGCGTCTGGGTGGGGAAGGAGAGGACGAGCTCGCCTGCCTCCTGGGCTTCGAGGGCGGCGGCGGGATGGAACCAGCGCGCCTCGGTCGTCTCGATCCCGTCGGCCTGCGGCGGCGTGTGCGGCGGGGCTAGGGCGAGGAAGAACCAGGCGTCGAAGCGGGTGGCGATCACCTCCGGCGTGATCCAGCGGGTGAAGAGGACGAGCTCCTCGCCCGCTTCGAGCTCGATGCCCGCCACCACGGCGAGCTCGCGCAGGGCGCAGGCGCGCAGGCCCGCCTCGTCGGCGCCGTCGGCCTCGTCCAGGGAGCCGCCGGGGAAGACCCAGACGCCGGGCATGAACTTCGCCTCTTCGCTGCGCCGCAGCAGCAGCACTTCGAGCGCCCGCTGCGAGTGCTTGCCGCCGCGCCTCAGAAGCACGATCGAAGCCGCCGGCCGAGGCGTCGACGGCGGCCCGAAGTTCGGCATCTCCGCGGGGCCGCGTCGCCTCTCCTCCATTGCGCCACCCTAATGGCCGCGAGCCTGTCTTAGTCCGCCTATGTCGCGGGTTTAGACAGACTCGCGGCTCAGCCGAGGACGCGGCGGCGCTCGCGGCGGACCCAGGCGCGGTGGGTGAGCCAGGGGAGGAGCGCGATCAGGGCGATCGGTCCTAGGACCGCGAGGGAGACGAGGGTGACCGCGGCGGCGACCGTGAGGACGTGGCCGGCGTCGTGGAGCGCGTCGTCGATGCCCCAGGCACCGCCGCCAGAGGATTCATGGCCGCCCGTTTCGATCCGCAGGGAGACGCGGGAGAAGTCGGCGCGCCGGTGCAGGTGGGTGAGCTGGGCGGCGAGGCGAGAGGCGTGGCGGCGCTCGTGCCGCAGCTCGTCTTCGATCGCTTCCCGCGCTTCTTCGGTTTCCGCCGCCTCGAGCTGGCCGAGCAGGCTGTCGATCCGCTCCCGCGATTCCTTCAGCAGTTCGGCGGTGCTGACGGTGGGGGCGGTGATGTCAGCGGTCGCTTCGTGGCGCGAGCGGACGTGGTCGATTTCCGAGAACGCAGCCATCGCGTCGCCGAGCTGGGCGCTGGGGATCAGCAGTTCGAACGTCGCGCCGGCTTCGCCCGGGGCGCCTTCGCGGGTGGACGAACGCATGACGATGCCGTCGTGGGCGTGGACCGCTTCGAAGACCCTGGTCGCGTCGTCGGCGACGTCTTCGGGCTTGGCGGCGAGGGTGATTTCGGCGGCGCGTTCGACGTCGCGGTGGCTGCGACCGGCGCCCACTCCGCTGCCGGCCGCCGCGGCGCTGCCGGCGACCTGGGATTCGGCTTCGTAGGCGGTCCCGCTTGCCTCTTCCCCGCTGCCGGTGGGTGCCGGCTTCGCGTGGGAGCCGGAGCCTTCGAAGTAATTGAGTGCGCCGAGGGTTCCTGCGCTGTATCCGGAGGTGGTTTCGGCGGGGGTACTAGAGCCGGATCCGCCTTGGTTGGCGACGATGAGGATCGTCGCGATCGCCACCGCCGCAATTGCCGCGCCGCTCGCAGGCAGCAGCAGGCGCCGAAGGTCCGCCGGTCCTTTGTTCCGCATAGCGGTGAAAAGGGCAGGCGCACCTCTTTGGAGGAGGCGCGAGCGCCGCGGGAAGCCCGCGGCGGCGCGCTCGTCGAGCTCGGCGGCGAACTCGGGCTGCGGGGTCGGCCGCAGGGCCTGGAGGTCGGCGATCAGCTGGTCGTCCCTAAGCGGTTCCATTGCAGGCCTCCCTCAGCTTGGTCATGGCGCGGTGCAGCTTGGTGCCGACGTTCGATTCGCTGACGCCGAGCACCTCGGCGATCTCGGCGTTGTTCAGGCCGGCGAAGAACTTGAGCGCGATCAGCTCGCGCTCGCCTGGCTGTAGTTGCTCCAGCGCGGCGGAGACGGCAAGGCGCCGCTCGTTGTGCTCGGCGCCCTCATGGGTGTCGAGGCTGTCGAGGTCGGTCGGCTCTGCAGTCAGCTCTGCTTGGCGGCCGCGGCGGCGCAGCTCGTCGAGGGCGGCATTGCGGGCGATGCCGAAGAGCCAGGCCCGCGGCTCGCCCCGCCGCGGGTTGAAGCGGTTGCGCTTGCGGTAGGCGCGCTCGAAGGCGGCCGCGGTGACTTCCTCGGCCGCGGTCGCGTCGCGCAGCAGGCCGGCGACGTAGGCGTAGACGTCGTCGCGGCTGGAGCGGTAGAGGCGGTCGAAGGCGAGATCGGCCTCCTTGGGCGCCTCCCGTGCCTCTGCCACAAGCGTCTCGCTCATGTCCCTACTACGAGCCGCCTTCCGATCCATCACAGCGAGTATCGACGAGTGGAGAGTTAACCTCGCTATAGGCAGGCTAACTCGCCACTCGTCAAGCGGCCTGAGGAAGTTCGATAGGCGCCGAGGCAATGGCGGCGCGGATCGACTCGCGGGCGATGGCGACCAGCTCGCGCAGCTCGTCCTCTGAAATCGAGAGGGGCGGCATGAGGACGACCGTGTTGCCGAGGGGGCGGATGAAGGCGCCACGCTTGCGGGCCTCAACCGTCACCCGGTGGCCCATCCGCAGCGAGTCATCGTGGTCGCCGAGGTCGATGCCGACCATGAAGCCCTTCTGGCGCACCTCGGCGACCTCGGGCATCGCCGCTACGCCGGCCAGCAGCTCTTCCAGCAGGGCGATCTTCGGCTGCAGGCGCTCGAGCGTCCGCTCCTGCTCGAAGACGTCGAGGTTGGCGAGCGCCGCCGCGCAGGCCAGCGGGTTGCCGGTGTAGGTGTGGCCGTGGAAGAAGGTCTTGAACTCCTCGTAGTTGCCGAGGAAGCCCTCGTAGATCTCCTCCCGCGTCAGGGTCGCCGCCAGCGGCAGGTAGCCGCCGGTGATCCCCTTTGCTAGGCACATCAGGTCGGGAGAGACGCCTTCCTGCTCGCAGGCGAACATCGTCCCGGTGCGGCCGAAGCCGGTCGCCACCTCGTCGCAGATCAGCAGCACGCCGTGGCGGTCGCAGAGCTCGCGGGCGGCGCGCAGGTAGCCCTGCGGCTGGAGGAGGATCCCGGCCGCGCCCTGGACCAGCGGCTCGACGATCACACCGGCGATCTCCTCGCCATGGGCGGAGAGGACACGCTCGAGGTCGGCCGCGTCGCCCGGCTCGACGACGTGCGTCTCGAAAAGCAGCGGCCGGTAGGTCGAGTGGAAGAGGTCGATACCTCCCACGGACACTGAGCCAATGGTGTCGCCGTGGTAGGCCTCGCGCAGGCGGACGAACCTGGTCCGCCGCGCGTGTTCGCCGCCGCGCTGCTGCTGGAACTGGAAGGCGATCTTCAGCGCGATCTCGGCTGCGGTCGAGCCGGAGTCCGAGTAGAAGACGCGGGAGAGTCCGTGCGGCGCGATCTCGACCAGCCGCGCTGCCAGCTCCGTCGCGCCCGGGTGGGAGAGGCCGAGCATCGTCGTATGAGCGACGCGGTCGAGCTGCTCGCACACGGCGCGGTCGATAGTCGGGTGGCGGTGACCGTGGACGTTGCACCACAGGGCCGCCGTCCCGTCCAGATACCGCCGCCCCTGGGTGTCGAAGAGGTAGGAGCCCTCGCCGCGCTCGATCATTAGCGGCTCTTCCTCGCTCCACCCTTGCTGTTGGGTAAACGGATGCCAGACGTAGTCGCGATCGAGCTGTGCGTAGTCGGGCTGCATCGGCTCGCACGTTAGCCCCGGGCCCGGCGGGAGCCGGCTGCCCGAAAACGCCGAGTTAGCGCGTTGCTAGCTTCGCCATATGAAGCGGATCAACATCGCGGCGCCCCAGTTCGCCTACGACAACGAGGACCCAGAGGGCTTCCGCAGCGGCATGGCCCGCCTCGGCAAGCTGCTCGGCGGTGCCGAGGAATCGGGCATCACCGTCTACGAGCTGCCGCCGGGGCAAGCGATCTGTCCCTACCACTACGAGTGTGGGGAGGAGGAGTGGCTGCTGGTGCTGGGGGGAACTCCGACCCTGCGTCACCCGCAGGGCTCCGAACGGCTCGGGCCCTGGGACGTCGTCTTCTTCCCGAAGGGACCCGAGGGCGCCCACGGCGTCCGCAACGAGACCGACGAGACCGTGCGCGTGCTGATGTTCTCGACCGTCGTCGTTCCCACCGCCACGGTCTATCCCGACAGCGACAAGGTCGGGGTCTGGACCGGCGACCCCGAAGCCGACGTGATCGTCCGTCGCGAGAGCAAAGTCGACTACTTCGACGGCGAGGCCTGAACCTTCGTCGGTCGCAGGTTTTGAACCTGGACCGCTGTCACAAGCCCCTCACTCCAGGATATATAGCGTGATATCGGTCACACGAACAACTATTGCTCTTCCGAAATGGTTGCGTTCATGCAACTATTGTCTGGATGCATGCGACCGACGTGAAAGCGATCGAGGAGGCCTCTCGCAAGGAGGTCGGCCCCGCTGAGAAGGACACCGCCGCGCGGCTGACCGCGCTGATGCACCACATGTTCCTCTACGACCGCGGCAATCAGCTGCGGGTGATCGAGGAGACGGGGCTCTCGATGACCCAGTGCAAGGTGCTGCTGGAGCTCGGCGGGCTCGGGCACGACGCCCACGCCTGGCAGGTCAGCGACCTGGCCGAGCTGTTCGGCGTCTCGGTGCCCTCGATGAGCCGCGCGGTCGACGCGCTGGTGAAGGCGAAGCTGGCGACCCGGGTCGAGGACCCCGAGGACCGCCGCGTGCGCCGCGTGAAGATTACGGCCAAGGGCAAGAAGCTGGTCGCCACCCTGGTCACCGTCCGCCTCACCGGGATCGAATCCTTCGTCGCGACCCTCAGCGCTGCCCAGCGCCGCAAGCTCGACGCCGCCGTCGAGGCGCTTATGGACCGCGAAGACCTCGCAACGACCTACGAGCACCTGAAGGGAAGTGATCGCTCTTGACGACCCGATACAGCCACCTGATCACCGACGACAACCGCAAGTGGTGGACGCTTGGCGCGATGTGCTTCGCGCTGTTCATGATCATGCTCGACAACACGATCGTGAACGTCGCCCTGCCCTCGATCCAGAAAGACCTGGGGGCGTCGATCAGCGGGCTGGAGTGGACGATCAACGGCTACACGCTCTCCTTCGCGGTGCTGCTGGCGACGGGCGGGCGGCTCGGCGACATCTTCGGCCGGCGGCTGATGTTCATGTCCGGCGTGGTGATCTTCGCGCTGTCCTCGGCGACGGCCGGCTTCGCCCCCGACGAGACCGCGCTGGTCGTCAGCCGCGTCGTCCAGGGCGTCGGCGCGGCGCTGATGATGCCGGGGACGCTCTCGATCATCACCGACGCCTTCCCGCCGCACGAGCGCGGCAAGGCGATGGGGACCTGGGCCGGCGTCTCGGCCCTGGCGCTGGCGGTCGGGCCGGTGCTCGGCGGCTTCCTCACCGAGCACGTCAGCTGGCGGGCGATCTTCTACGTCAACATCCCGGTCGCCGTTGGCGCGGTCCTGGCGACCCTGTTCGCGGTGCGCGAGTCGCGCGACACCTCGGTCGGCCGCGACGTCGACTACGCCGGGGTCGCGGTGCTCACCGTCGGGCTGACCGCGCTGGTCCTCGCCCTGGTCGAGGGCAACAGCTGGGGCTGGGGCTCGACCGAAATCATCGGCCTGCTGGTGCTGGCGGCGCTGGCGCTCCCCGCCTTCGTCTTCGTCGAGAACCGGGTCAAGGCGCCGATGGTCCAGTTCGACCTGCTCAGCGATCGCAACTTCCTCGCCGCGGTCTGCGTGGCGATGATCATCAGCTTCGGGATGCTGGGCGTCTTCTTCTTCCTCGCCCTCTACATGCAGGACATCCTCGGCTACACGCCGCTGGAAGCGGGCATTCGCTTCCTGCCCTCGACCCTGATGATCGTCGGCGTGGCCCCGGTGGCCGGGCGGCTGTCGGATCGCTTCGGGCCGCGCTGGCTGATCGCGATCGGGCTGACGATCGTCGCCGGCTCGCTGTTCAGCTTCAGCCGCATTGCGGTCGACTCCAGCTACCTCGACCTGCTGCCCGGGTTCATGCTGCTTGGCATCGGGATCGCGATGACGATGTCGCCGATGACGAGCGCGGCGATGAACGCGGTGCCGGTGCAGAAAGCCGGGATCGCCTCCGGCGTGCTCTCGATGTTCCGCATGGTCGGCGGCAGCCTCGGCGTCGCCGTCACCGGCGCGATCTTCCAGGGTCTGGTCAGCTCCAAGCTCGACTCGCTGCTGAGCGGCAGCGGGGTGACCGCCGTCCAGCGCGAAGCGGTCTCCGAACAGCTCGGCGGTGGCTCGGTGCAGAAGGTGCCGGGCCTCGACACGGCGCAGACCAAGCAGGTGATGGCGGCCGGCAGCGAAGCCTTCGTCTACGCGCTCAGCCACGCGATGACCGTCTCCGGCTTCGTCGCCCTGCTGGGAGCGGCGATCGGCGCCACCGCGATCCGGGCGAAGGCGAAAGGCCACACCAGCGTCGAGGCGGCTGCCGCCGAGGCCAACCCGGGAGGCGAGGCGCTAGTCGCCGAGGAGGCACGGGCCGCTTAGCCATCGGGCGGCATAGGCTGCCGCCCGATGCTGGTCCTGCTGCCACCTTCGGAAGGGAAGGCAAAACCTGAGGCGGGCGAGCCGGTCGATCTCGGCTCGCTCGCTTTTGCCGACGAGCTGCGGGAGCAGCGCGAAGAGCTGCTCGAGACTCTCGACCCGGGTCTGGGGGAGGCACTGGCCGCGCCTGCGGCCGAGATCTACACCGGCGTCCTCTACGGACGGCTGAAGCTGCCCGAGTTGCCGGCGAAGGAGCAGCGCCAGGTGCTGATCGCGAGCGCGCTGTGGGGCATGGTGCGGCCTGGAGATCGGATCCCCTATTACAAGCTGCCGCCGAAGGAGAAGTTGGCTGGGATCGGACCCCTGGCCAAGTACTGGCGCCCAGCTCTTGCCGAGGCGCTGCCGGACGAAGAGGGCGACTTGATCATCGACATGCGCTCGGCTGCCTACTCGACGATGTGGAAGCCGAAGCGGGCGATGTTGCTGGCGGTCCGCGCCTTCACCGAGAGCAACGGCAAGCGCAAAGCGGTCTCGCACATGGCCAAGGCGGTGCGCGGCGACATCGCGCGAGCGCTGGTGACGGCAAAGAAACCGCCCGTCGATTCCGAGGGCGCGGCCACAATCGCCGAAGGAGCCGGCTTCACCGTCGAGCTCAACGACGGCAATCTCGATGTGATCGTTTGATCAGGTCGCGCGGTCGGTCGCGAAGCGATAGAGCTTCACGGCGAAGACCTGTCGGAGCGCGCCGGCCAGCGCCGCAGCTATGACGAGGCCCATCGCGCCCACCGCGATGAAGATAAGGCCACCGCTTCCGAGAACCGTTGCTGCGATTCCCACCAAGAGGAGGATGAATGCGGGTAGGGCCATGAGGACGATCAAGACCCCGATGACGACAAGGCCGGTCAACGCCTCTCCCCAGCCGCGCTTGAGCAGCGCTCGCGAGCTGTGCAGCGCCTTGCGAAGGCTGACGTCCTCGAGGGCCAGGAGCGGGACGACGAAGATCGTGGCGAGAGCCCAGAGGAGACCCAACGGCCATCTCGCGACGCCCAGCCCATCGGGCAATCGGGCGCCGATGAGCCGCAGCAGGAAGTTAACCCCGAGCACCAGCAGTGCCCAAAGCGCGATCCTGCCGGTCCGCTGATGGGCGGTGCGCAGCGCCTCTCCTACCCTCATCCGCCTGCCTTCGAGCTGGGCGCCCGCCGCCGCGGCCATCCCGAGGTCGAAGAAGACGAGCAAGAACGTGAGCGGGTACGAAGCGAGCAGTGCAGCCGCAAGGAGACGGGAGCGCTCGGAGTGGGCGATGCCGGTATGGCCTGCCACGGCGAAGAAGACGGAGGCCAAAGCCGCGACACCACAGATCCCGCCGATCAGCGCCAAGAGCAGCACCGTGCGATCCCGCCACATTAATCGCCAGGACGCCCAGGTCAGGCGCCAGCCGCGTCCCGGCCGCGTCCCTTGGCGGCTGCTCCAATCGCCGGACTGACTCGCCTCCACACCGGAAATATATTGAGAGAACCTCATACGTACCCATGAGCCTCAGATTCGCAGCGAGGGCCAGCCGGTAGGGCTGGTGAGATCGAGGTCGGGGAGGGTGAGCACGGCGGTGTCACCGAGCTTGGCGATCGTTTCCCGGTTCGACTGCTCGATTTCGCTGGGCTCTTCGGGCCAGGGGTTGAGGACGACCGCTGCAACCTCCAGGCCGGCGGCGCGGCCGGACTCGATGGTGAGCAGGGTGTGGTTGATGGTGCCTAGGCCGGGGGAGGCGACGATCACCAGGGGATAGCCGAGGTCGATCGCTAGGTCGCGGACCAGGTAGGTGGGAGAAAGGGGAACGAGGAGGCCGCCTACGCCCTCGCAGACGATCGCGTCGGCGTCCTCGGCTGCGGCGCGGGCCGCTTGGCGCAGCCGCTCGGGGTCGATCTCCTCGCCGGCCAGCGCCGCGGCGAGGTGGGGCGAGGCCGGGGGGTCGTAGCGGTAGGGGGCGATCTGCTCGTCGCTCTGGCTCGAGCCCGAGGCGCGGCGCAGCAGGGCGTGATCGGTCTCGCCCTCCTCTTCAAGGCCGGTGACGGCGGGCTTGAAGACGGCGACGCGCTTGCCTTCGGCGGCGAGGGTTCGGGCGATGACGGCCGCGACGACGGTCTTGCCGACTTCGGTGCCGGTGCCGGTGACGAAGACGCCTGGGGTGGGCTCGGGGCTCACTTCCACGGCGTCAGGCGACCCGAGTCGTCAGGGCTCCGGGTGAGGGGGCGAGGCCGATCTCGCGGGCCGCGGCGCCGATCTGGCGCGCCGCCTCGGTCAGCTCCTCGGCGGTGTGGGTCGCCATCACCGTGCAGCGCAGCCGGCACGAGCCCTCGGGCACCGTCGGTGGCCGGATCCCCTGCGCGAAGACGCCTCGCTTCAGCGCCGCCTCGCAGAGGTCCATCGCCACCGCCGCCTCGCCGACGTGGACCGGGACCACCTGCGTCTTGGCGGCGCCGACTCCGAGACCCTCGGCGGCGAGCCCGGTGCGCAGCAGCCGCGCGTTCGCCTGCAGCCGCTCGACCAGCTCCGGCTCGGCTTCCAGCAGCTGCAGGGCCGCCAGCGCCGCCGCGATGGCGGGGGGCGGCGGAGCGGTCGAGAAGATGAAGGGGCGGGCGGCGTTGACGAGGAAGTCGATCGTCTCGGCACTGGCGCAGACGTAGGCGCCGTAGGAGCCGAGCGCCTTGCCCAGGGTCCCGACCACCACGTCGACCTCGCCGCTGAGGCCGGCGGCGGCGACCGAGCCGCGGCCGCCGGGGCCGACTGCTCCGGTCGCATGGGCCTCATCGACCATCAGCCGCGCCCCGTGCCGCCGCGCCAGTTCCAGCAGCTCGGGCAGCGGCGCCACGTCGCCGTCCATCGAGAAGACCCCGTCGGTGACGATCAGCGCCGGCCGGCCGCGCTGGTGGTAGAGCGCCCAAGCGAGGTGTTCGAGGTCGCCGTGGCGGTAGACGAAGGTCTCGGCCCGCGAGAGCCGGCAGCCGTCGACGATGCTGGCGTGGTTCAACTCGTCGCTGAAGATGACCTCGCCCTTGCCCGCGAGGGCGGCGATCACGCCGGTGTTGGCGAGGTAGCCGGAGCCGAAGAGCAGCGCCGACTCGTATCCCTTGAAGGCCGCCAGCCGCTCCTCCAGCTGCCGGTGCGGTTCCATGCTCCCCGAGATCAGCCGCGAGGCTCCGGACCCGGCGCCCCAGCGCATCGCCGCCGCTGCGGCGGCCTCGCGCACCTCGGTCCGTTCCGCCAGGCCCAGGTAGTTGTTAGAGCAGAGCAGCAGGACCGGGCGGCCGTCGAGCGTCACGCGCGGCCCCTGGGGTCCCTCGATCAGTCGCAGTTGCCGGTAGAGCCCGAGCTCTTCGAGCTCTTCGAGTCGCTTGGCGACGTCGGTCACGCCGCGGCGGCCCCTGATGAGGGGTAGGAGGGTGGCTTCTTCGCCTTCTTGACGACCCGCAGCTGGGTCGAGGGGTCCCAGAAGTTCGCCTCCGCCTGGCTGTCGATCAGCTCGTCGATCGGCGTCTCCGGCGCCTCGCCCTCGAGCCAGCCGGAGCGGTTGTCGGGGCGCGGGTTGGCCCCGTTGTCTGGCTGCCGCGCGACGTTGAGGCCGAGCTCTTCGAACATCGCCCGGTCCTCGGCCGGCTCGGCGCCGAGCGTGGTGAGGAAGTTGCCCATCATCACCCCGTTGAGACCGGCCTTGACCGCCAGCTTGTGGAGGCTGCCGAGGTTCTCGACCCGGCCGCCGCAGAGGCGGAAGAGGGCGCCGGGGATGATCAGGCGGAAGATCGCGATCCACTTCACGACCTCCCACGGGTCCATCACCTCACGGTCGCCGAATTTCGTTCCCTCCTTCGGGATCAGGAGGTTGATCGGGACCGAGGTGGGGTTGATCTCGGAGAGCTCGAAGGCCATCTCCACTCGCTGCTCCTCGCTCTCGCCGAGGTTGAGGATGCCGCCGACGCAGGTCTCGAGCCCCGCCTCCTTGACCGCCTGGATCGTCCGCAGCCGGCCCTCATAGCGGACCGTGGTCGAGACCTCCGGGTAGTAGGAGCGGGCCGACTCGACGTTGTGGTGGACGCGTTGGACGCCGGCTTCCTTCAGCGCCTTCGCGCGCTCTTTCGACATGTGGCCGATCGAGGCGCAGCGCTTGAGGTTGGTCTGCTCGGCGACGAGCCGGGCGCCGGCGAGGATCTTCTCGAAGTCCCTTTTAGAGAGCCCCTGGCCCTGGGTGACCATGCAGAAGCGGTGGGCGCCGGCGGCCTCGGCGGCTTTCGCGTGTTCGAGGATCTGCTCGGGCTCCATCATCGCGTGCATCGGCGTGTCGGCCTCGGCGTAGCGGGATTGGGCGCAGAAGCCGCAATCCTCGGCGCAGCCGCCCGACTTGGCGTTGACCAGCGAGCACATGTCGGTCGAGTTGCCGAAGTTCTCGCGCCGCACCTCCCAGGCGCGTTCGACGAGGGCTTCGATCTCGGCGTGGTCGGTGAGGCGGCCGTAGGCGCGGGCCTCCTCGGCGGTGATCAAGGGGGGCATCGGGGCGGAGCCTAGGAAGCGGCCCGGACGCCTGATGCTCCCCTAGCATCGGCGCGATGGAGCGGGCGGTGAAGCGGCGGCAAGTGGCCCTCGGCGTCCTCGTCTGCCTGGCGATCGGGGCGTTCGCGTTCGGTGCCACCCTCGGGGATGGAGCTGCGCCGCCCGAGCCCGGCGTCGCCGAAACCCTGCCGCTGAAGCAGTTGGCCGGCGAGCGGATCGTCGTCGGCGTCAGCGGCACGTCGGTCTCCGCGGCATTGCGGAAGGCGATCCAAGAGGGCCGGATCGCCGGAGTCGTCCTCTTCGCCGGCAACTTCCCCAGTCGCGCTGCCGGCCGGCGCCTGATCGCGCGGCTGCAGGCGATCCCGCGGCCGCCGAAGCTGCGCGACCCGCTGCTGATCATGGTCGACCAGGAGGGCGGGGAGGTGAAGCGCCTGAGCGGCGCCCCGACCGCCTCGGCCAGAGAGATGGGAGCACGGGGCGCCGCCTTCAGCGCCGAACAGGGACGTCGCACCGCCGCCAACCTGCGCGACGTCGGCGTCAACGTCGATCTCGCGCCCGTCCTCGACGTCGGCCGCCCCGGCGGGGTCATCGCCGAAACCGAAAGGAGCTTCGGCTCGACTGCGGCCCGTGTCACGGCCACGGCCATCCCCTTTGCCAAGGCGCTGCAGGCCGGCGGCATCGCCGCCACCGGCAAGCACTTCCCGGGCTTCGGGGCGGCACGCGAAAACACCGACTTCTCGGTCGAACGGATCGGCCTCTCCAAGCGGGAGCTGCGCGCCGTCGACGAGAAGCCCTACCGCGCCTTCGTCGCCGCGGGCGGCAAGCTGGTGATGCTCAGCACCGCGATCTACCCAGCCTTCTCCAATCGTCCCGCCGCCTTCACTCGCGCGATCGCCACCGGGGAGCTGCGCAACCGTCTCGGCTTCGAAGGCGTGACGATCACCGACGCCCTCGAAACCCCTGCCGTCGAACATTTCGGCAATCGCCCGCGTGCGGCCGTCGCCGGGGCGAGGGCCGGAGCCGACCTGCTCCTCTACATACGGCTGGACTCGGCGATGACGGCCTGGAAGGCACTGATGGGGAAGCTGCGCTCCGGCGCCCTCGACCACGAAGAATTCGAGCAGGCGGCCGAACGCGTACTCGATCTCCGCGCCGAGCTCTCGCCCTAACGCCCGCCGACGCCGTCTTCGACCGAGGTCGGCTCAAAGATCCGCACCCCGTCGCGCCCCTCGTCCTTGGCCGCGTACATCGCCGCGTCGGCGTCGGAGACGACGGTGGCGACGCTTGTCTGCGGGTCGTCGCCGAACGTCGCGATCCCGATGCTGACCGTGACCGGGTCGACGCCGTCCTGGGGATGGTGGCGGCGGATTTCCTCGGCGATCGCCTCGGCGGCAATCAGCGCCTCCTCGCGGCTGCAACGCGGCAGGACCACCGCGAACTCGTCGCCCCCCAGCCGCGCCAGCGAGTCGCTCGTCCGCGTGCGCCGGCGCAGCACCTCGGCCACCTCCTCGAGCAACTGGTCGCCGGCAGGATGGCCGTGGGAATCGTTGACCTGCTTGAAGCGGTCGAGGTCGAGCATCAGCAGGGCGCCAGTGGTGCCGTCGCGCCGACTGCGTGCCATCGTCGCCGCCAGGTCTTCCTCGAAGCGGCGCCGGTTGCCGAGCCCGGTGAGCGAATCCTGGCTCGCCTGCCGTTCCAGCTCCTGCATCCGCTCGCTGCGGCTCCAGCCGAAGATCAGTGAGGCGAGCAGGGCGGCGAGGGAGATTCCCAGCACCGCCACGGCGATCGGCAGGCCGAGGGAAGGCCCGCCGGGCTCCTTGAGCGTCAGCAGCCAGGTGCGGTCGGCGATGTGGACGGGCGCGGCGGCCGCGTCCGCCAGCTCTCCCTTCGGTCCGAACGCCACCTCGCCGCCGACCCGCAGCTGGACTTCGACGTCGGCCGGCAGGACCGCCAGGGCGGCCTTGGCGACGTCCTCGATGCGGAAGCTGCCGGCGATGAACCCGATCAGCGCTCGCCGGCGCTCCGCGGGGGTCGCGACCGGGGCGCCGTCGCGGTAGATCGGGCGGAAGACGTTGATCCCGGTCCCGCCGATCAGGAGCCGGACCAGCGGCGTCGCCACTGCCCGGCCCGAATCGCGAGCGCGACCCAGGAAGCGCGCCCGCAAGGGATCGGAGCCGAGGTCGAAGCCGCGCACCCGCTGGGGCTGCGGCTGGTTGCTGACCCCGAAGAGGACCGGGAAGTACTCGGGCCGCGCCGCCGCCCGCCGCAGCAGGGGTCCGAAGCTGCGTTCGCGGATCGCAAATCCGAGCTTCCGTTCGTATTCGGCTCGTTGCGCGGCGGTGACCAAGGGGACGTAGGCGGCTCCGTCGAGCGCGCCGTCACCGAGCAGCGAGCGGCCCACCACGCGGAATTCGTGGCGGCCGAGTTTCCCGCGGGTCTGGGCGAAGGCCGCCGCGGTCGAGAGCTTTGCCACCGAGAGCGCGGCCATAGCTTCGGCCTGACGTGCCGCCCGCACGGCTTCGTCCCTCTGCATGCGATGGAAATCGTCGTGGTCATTGACGTAGATGCCGACGGCGGCGCCCACCGAGCCGATCGCGATCGCAGCAGCGGCGGCGATGCTGAGCCAGAAGCGCGTTCTCACGAGGGCACCGCCGCGAGCGACTCCCAGAGGTACAAGGACGCCAAGCTGCGATGGGGCCGCCAGGGCTCGCCGATCTCGAGCACCCGCTTCGGCGGCGGCATCTCCTCCAGGCCGTACTCGACCTGGATCGCTTTGCGGATGCCGAGGTCGCCGCCGGAGAGGACGTCGGGCCGTTGCAGGTGGAAGAGCAGGAACATCTCCGCCGTCCACTGGCCGAGGCCGCGGACGGCGACGATCTCCGCGACTACCTCCTCGTCGCCCAGCTCTTCGAGCCGGTCGAGCTCCAGCTCGCCGCTGAGGACGTGCGTGGCGAGGTCGCGGACGTATTCGGTCTTGCGGCCGGAGAGGCCGGCGGTGCGCAGGTCCTCCTCGCTCGCCTCCAGCAGCTGCTCCGGCGAGGGAGTGGTGCCGCCGAAGAGCTCGAGCACCCGCAGGTAGATGGTCCGCGCCGCTTTGGTCGAGAGCTGCTGGCCGACGATCGCCCGCAGCAGGGCGCCGTAGGCATCGGCCGGGCGCTCCTCCTGGCGGCGTTTCAGCCGGGTCGCGATGTCGATCTTCCCGATCCGCTCGATCAGCGCCGCCATCGTCGGGTCGGAAGCGGCAAGTGCTTTGCGTGCTTTCGCGCTCACCGCCCCGTCCACTGCGGGCGGCGCTTCTCGCCGAAGGCGCGGATGCCCTCGCGGAGGTCCTCGGAGGAGAAGCAGGATTCGCGCAGGGCAACCAAGCCGGCCTCCTGCTGCTCGGTCAGTTCCGGCGAGGCGTTCAGCAGGTTGATCGCGTGCTTGTTGCCGCGCATCGAGAGCGGCGCGTTCTCGGCGATCGCCGCCGCCAGCGCCACCGCTTCGTCCCCCAGCTCGGCGTCGCCGGCAACCCAGTTGACGAGCCCGATCTGCTCGGCACGGGCGGCGTCGAGGTTGCGGCCGGTGAGGAAGAGCTCCTTGGTCCGCGCCAGGCCGACCACGTCGAGGAACTTGCGCAGCCCGGTGTGGCCGTAGATCAGCCCCAGTTTCGCCGGCGGCATCCCCAGCTTGGCGCCGGCGGCGCAGATCCGCAGGTCGCAGGTGATCGCCAGCTCGAGCGCGCCCCCCAGGCAGTGGCCGTTGACCGCGGCGATCGTCGGCCAGGGGTGCTTGGCGATCGCCTCCATCGCCGCGTGGAAGGGATGGGCGACGAGTGCCTCGGCGTCGCGCTCGAAGCTCTCGTCGGGGATCCCGGCGATGTCGTAGCCGGCGGAGAAGAGGGGCGGGGCGCCGGTAAGGATGACGCAGCGGTTCTCGATCCCGCGGTCGAGCTGGGGCAGAACCTCGGCGATCGCGTCGAGGATGTCGTGGTCGAGCGCGTTGCGGCGGGGCGGATTGGAGATCGTCAGCCGCGCGACCGCCTCGGCCGGCCGGTCGAGGAGCAGCTTGCCGCCCGCGAGCTCCCCCTCCACGCCTACTCCAGCACTACGAGGACGTCGCCTTCGCTGACCGACTGGCCCTCCTCGCAGCGGATCTCCTTGACGACCCCGTCGTCTTCGGCCTCGACGGGGATCTCCATCTTCATCGACTCGAGGATGACGACGGTGTCGCCGTCGGACACCTGGTCGCCGACCGCGACCTCGATTTTCCAGACGTTGCCGGTGATGTGAGCCTCGATGTCTGCCATGGCCGGGGACAATAGCCCGACGATGGGACCTGAACGGGCTGCGGGGGAGGAAGGCGCGCTGGCGGCGATCGTCGCGGCGCGCAACGAGGCCGACCGGGTGGGGGAGACGGTGCGGGCGCTGCGTGGCGCCTTCCCCGGCGCGCGCGTGTGGGTGGCTGACGACGCCTCGAGCGACGGCACGGCGGAGGCGGCGATGCTGGCGGGGGCCGAGGTGGTGCGGCGCGGCAAGCCGCACGGCAAGGGCGGCAACGTCGGCGCCGCGGCCGAGGCGGCGCTGAGCGTCGAGCCTCTGCCGCGGATCGTGCTCCTCTGCGACGGCGACCTGGGCGTCTCGGCGGCGCGGCTGGTGCCGCTGGTCGAGGCGGTGGAGCGGGGCGAGTGCGACCTCGCCGTCGCGGCGTTCAGCTGCCGGGTCGGCGGCGGCTTCGGCGTCGCCCTCGGCTTCGCCCGCTGGGCGATCAAGCGCCTCTGCGGCCTGGAGACGCAGGCGCCGATCTCCGGCCAGCGGGCGCTGCGGGTCGAGGCCCTGCGGGCGACGCTGCCCTTCGCCAAGGGCTACGGCATGGAGATCGGGATGACCGTCGACGCCGTCCGCGCCGGCTACCGCCTGCGCGAGTACGAGCTGGACCTCGAGCACCGCGCCACCGGCAAGGACTTCGCCGGCTTCCTCCACCGCGCCGGCCAGCTCCGCGACTTCGCGCGGGTGTTCTTCTCCCGCCTGCTGCGCCGAGGAACGACGCCGCGTTAGCCTGGCGCGATGCTGCGGAAGGGGAAGAGGATCCTCCTCGTCGTCGCGCTGACGGCGGTGTGCTTCGTGGTCGCCTCGATCGCTCACGCCGAGCTGATCGAGCGCGGGGACCTCTTCGTCAAGTTCGCCGGCGGCATCTCCCCGACCGCGCTGCCCCGGCACTCGAACGCGCCGATCTCGGTCAGCGTCGACGGGACGATCAGGACGCTTTCCGGCGACCGGCCGCCGGCGCTGCGCTTCATCTCGATCGCGATCAACCGCGGCGGCAGGATCGACACGAAGGGGCTGCCGACGTGTCGGCGCTCGTTGATCGAACCAGCAACCAGTAAGCAGGCGCTGGCGGCTTGCCGGCCGGCCCTGGTCGGCGAAGGGCGCTACGTCGGCGCCCTCTCGCTGCCCGAACAGAACGCCTTCCCGCTGCAGGGGCGCGTCCTCGCCTTCAACGCAATCGTCGACGGGCAGCGGGCGATCCTCGCCCACGTCTACGGCGCCAACCCGGTGCCGAACAGCCGCATCCTCGTCTTCCACATCCACAAGTCCAGCGGCACCTTCGGGACCGTCCTCACTGCCGCTCTCCCCGCCAGCCTCAACCGCCACGGCTACCTGAAGAAGATCAGCCTCGACCTGCGGCGGGACTTCATATACCGCGGCCGCAAGCGCAGCTACCTGAGCGCGGCCTGCGCGGCGCCGGACGGCACGACCATCGCCGCCTTCCCCTTCGTGCGCGTCTCGATGACCTTCGCCGACGGGCGCAAGCTCTCCTCGAACCTGATCCGCACCTGCCGGGTCCGGGGTGGCCGGTGATCCTCGCAATCGACCAGGGGACTACCGGGACCACCTGCCTCGTCTTCGACGGGAAGGGGGCGATCGCCGGTCGCGCCTACTCGGAGTTCGAGCAGTTCTTCCCGCGGCCGGGATGGGTCGAGCACGACGCGAACGAGATCTGGGAGGTGACCCGGCGGGTCGCGGCCGAAGCGATCGCCGCCGCCGGCATCGATGGGGCCGAGCTCGACGCGATCGGGATCACCAACCAGCGCGAGACCGTGGTCGCCTGGGACCCGCGGACGGGGGAGCCGGTCCATCGCGCCCTCGTCTGGCAGGATCGGCGCACGGCAGAGCGCTGCGACGAGCTGAAGGCGGCAGGGCACGAGCCGCTGGTCCGCGAGCGCACCGGCCTGACGATCGATCCCTACTTCTCGGGCACCAAGATCGAGTGGCTGTTGCGCAATGCCGAGGGGGCGGAGCGGGCGGTCTTCGGCACCGTCGACTCCTGGCTTCTCTTCAAGCTCACCGGCCGCCACGTCACCGACTACACGAACGCCTCGCGGACGATGCTGTTCGACATCCGCGGGCTCGGCTGGGACGAGGAGCTCTGCGATCTGCTCGGCGTCGATCCGGCGCGCTTGCCGGAGCTGCTGCCCTCCTCTTATGTCTTCGGCACCACCAGCGAGTTCGGCGGCGAGGTGCCGGTGGCGGGGGTCGCGGGCGACCAGCAGGCGGCGCTCTTCGGCCAGGCCTGCCACCACCCCGGGATGGCGAAGAACACCTACGGCACCGGCAGCTTCGTCCTCCTCAACAGCGGGCCAGAGCCGCCGCAGGTTCCGGACGGATTGCTGGGGACGGTCGCCTGGGGCCTCGGCGAGGAGGTCACCTATGCGCTAGAGGCCTCGATCTTCGTCACCGGCGCCGCCGTGCAGTGGCTGCGCGACGGTCTCGGGATCATCGGCGAGGCGGGGGAGACCGAAGCGCTCGCCGGCTCCCTTGATTCCAACGACGGCGTCTACTTTGTCCCCGCCCTGACCGGGCTTGGTTCGCCGCACTGGGACCCCTACGCGCGGGGGACGATCGTCGGCCTCACCCGCGGCAGCGGCCGCGCCCACCTGGCGCGGGCGGCGCTGGAGGCGATCGCCTACGAGACGGTCGACGCGGTCCGCGCCCAGGAGGCGGCCTGCGGCGAGCGCCTCGAGCTGCTGCGGGCCGACGGCGGCGCCACCGTCAACCGCTGGCTGATGCAGTTCCAGGCCGACGTGCTGGGGGCGCCGGTCTCGGTGCCGGGGATCGCCGAGACGACCGCGCTCGGCGCCGCCTACCTGGCGGGGATCGCGACCGGCACCTGGTCGCTGGAGCAGGTGGGGGAGATGTGGCGGGAGGCGGATCGCTACGAGCCGCGAATGGAGGAGGCGCAGCGGGAGCAGCTGCTGGCGGACTGGCGACGAGCACTGGAGCGTTCACGCGAATGGGCGAGATGAAGCCGCAGGTCTACAAGGACCCGCGCCCGGCGGAGTACTTCGAGCAGTTCCACGAAGCGGCGCGACGGGGCGTCGGCTGGACCTACACCCTCGCCCGCATCGTCCTCACGGTCCCGACGATCCTGATCTACCGGCTGCGGGCAATCGGGGTCGAGAACGTCCCCAAGGAGGGTCCGCTCGTCCTCGCGCCCAACCACTTCAGCCAGATGGACCACTTCTTCGCCGGCGTCTACCTGCGACGGAAGATCCGCTTCATGGCGAAATCCCAGCTCTTCGGCCCGCCGGTCCTCACCTACATCTACAAGCACGGCGGCGTCTTCCCGGTGCGGCGCGGCCATCACGACGAGGAGGCGATCGAGACCGCCCGCATCCTGCTCGACCAAGGCGAGATGCTGCTCGTCTACGCCGAGGGCGGCCGCTCCCGCTCGGGCGAGCTGGGAGAACCGAAACCCGGCATCGGCCGCATCGCCCTCGAATCAGGAGCACCGATCGTCCCAGTCTGCATCCACGGCTCCGAGCGCGTCCGCAGCTGGAAGCGCCTCCGCTTCCCCAAGGTCACCGTCCAGTACGGCGAGCCGATCTCCTTTCCGGTCGAAGCGGCGCCGAGTCGTGAGCGCCAGCTCGAGATCGCGACTCAGATCTTCGGACGGGTGCGGGAGATGTACTCCAGCCTGGAGCGGGAGAACTCACAAGTGTGAGAGGGACCCCCGCTGAAGGGGACCCTCTCGAATACCTGAGAATCAATGGCCTGATGCTATGTGCATTCCAGTTTGGTTGATTGTGCGAACGTAACAGTGACTGTTCCGGTTTGTGCGGCTGTTTCACCGTTGCACAACAAGTCATACTCCGTGTTCGGTGTCCCAACAACTGTGCGGTATGTCTGTTCACCATGTTTGGTGATTTCGAAAACGATGTTCATCGTGTTGCTGGAGCCTCCGCAGGCGGGACTCTCGATTCTACCGATGAGACCAGTACCCGTAACTTTGAAAGTGAGGAACGAGCAAGTTTTAGTAAAGAAATGGCCTTCTTTCGGTGTGATTAATATCGCCGGCACTTTCGCGCCCGTTACCGGATGTTCTGCTGTTACGAGATGGAACGGCAGTTCTGTCGTGACGATGCTTCCCGACGGCTCGCCGGGGCTGCTGCAGGAGGGTTCCCCGAGCGTTGTCGCCTTACACCCGCTATATGTCAGGGTCAGTTTTCCTGTTGTGGTGCTTTCCCACGTTGCGTTGCCCGACACGCTGGAACAGTCTGTTGTCTGCCCGTTGAGCGAGCTCAGGGACGTTGCGCCACCGGTGATAGGAGTCGCTTTTTCGGGTTTGGGGATCGCATGCAGCGGGATGTCTTCTTCTACCGCCATTGCAGTCGCCGGCAGGACAAATGCCATCACGCTGAGCGCCGACAGGGTGAGCAGGATGATCTTCTTGTTCATTTTGTGCCTTTCTTTTGACCTAACAGGACGATGTCGAAGTCACCCTGTCAGGCTTATCGATGAGGGGTGATGCTGTTTTGTGTGTTCACCTTCCTGCCACCTGTTCAGAACTAGCGTTCAGTGCCAGTCCAGTCAAGAACAGCTCATCTTTTATTTCCGAGCGCTGGCGGTTGGGGAGTGAACAGGCGGGTTTGCCCCGCAAACCACAGGTAGCTACGAAGTCACTCTCGCAAGCTTGTACCTACTGTGGAGAGTTTATGACGCTACTCGTAGCGCTGCTCGATCCGGGCGTAGAAGTCCGGATCGTGGCCTGGCGTGATGATCGCGTCGGGGAACTGGCGGTGGAAGAGGCGCAGCTCCTGCAGGGAGCGGCGCAGGTTGTGGGCGTCCTGGGGGCGCGGTGGGCCCGGTTCTGAGCCGTCGAGCTGGGCGAGCATGTAGACGCAGTCGCCGCCGATCACGAAGTCGCGTTTGGCGAGGCGGCAGATCACCGACATGTGACCGGCGGTGTGGCCCGGGGTGAAGGCGAGGCGGACGGAGCCGTCGCCGAAGAGGTCGAAGGTGCGGCCGAAGCTGGCGTAGGAGTCGATGTTGGCGCGGTCGAAGTCGACCGTGCGGTACTCGAAGGCGTAGTCGAAGTGGGCGCGGCGGTAGCCGTTGCGCATCGAGCCGCCGCTGCCGCTGGCAAAGCGCCACTCGGCCTCGCTGACGACGACGGTCGAGTTGGGGAACTCGGAGATCGCCGAGCTGTGGTCCATGTGCAGGTGGGTCATCACCACGTTCGGGATCTCGCCGGGGTCGAGGCCGCGTTTGCGCAGCTGCGAGGGGACGTCTTCGCCGGCGGCGAGGTCGAACTTGCCGAAGCGGGCGCCGAGGGAGCCGAAGTTGGCACCGGGGTCGGTGGCAACCGAGGGGTGCAGGCCGGTGTCGACGAGGATCGCGCCGGCGCTTGGGTGGCGGATCAGGAAGGCCGGGATCGGGATCGTGATCGCGTCCTTGCCGGTGAGGAGCGCCCGCAGCAGCTTCGCGCTCAGCATCGGCCCGCCCGGGCTGACCATCATTGCCTTCGGCCAGTCGACGCGGCCGGCGACCAGCGGTTCGACCGCGACGGCGGCGCCGCGGGCGCCGCCGTCGAGAGGCTCGTGCAGGGGGTGGGGTTCGACGTGGACGGCCATCGAGGGGAATTTACGGGGGTCGGCGCGCCTATAGGCTTGGCCGCCGATGGCTGAAAGCGACCGTTCGCGGGTCTTCAGGAACGGCCTCCTCGAGGGCCAGGTGTGCGCGGTGTCGGGGGCCGGGAGCGGGCTCGGCCGCGAGACGGCGCTGGAGCTGGCACGGCTCGGCGCCACCGTCGCCGCCTGCGGCCGCCGCGAGGAGCCGTTGGCCGAGACGGCGGAGCTGGCGGCGGGCCTGCCGGGATCATTCGAGCACGAGTGCCTCGACATCCGCGAGGAGGAGCCGGTCGGCCGCTTCTTCGACGGGCTGCTCGAGCGCCACGGCCGCCTCGACGTCCTCGTCAACAACGCCGGCGGGCAGTTCCTCAGCCCGGCTGAGGCGATCAGCCCCAAAGGCTTCCGCACCGTGATCGACCTCAACGTCAACGGCACCTGGCTGATGACCCACGCCGCCGCGACCAAGGCGTTCATCCCCCAGGGCGGCGGCAAGGTGCTCAGCGTCACCCTCTCGCCGCACAACGGGATGCCGGGGATGGTTCACTCCGGCGCCGCCCGGGCCGCGGTCGAGAACATGATGCGGACGCTCGCGGTCGAGTGGGCCCGGTTCGGGATCAAGACCGTGGCCCTCGCCGCCGGCCAGTTCGCGACGGAGACTCTGCTGACCAAGTATCCGCAGGTGGTCGTCGACAACCTCGAGCGCTCGATCCCGATCGGCCGCGCCGGCCGCCCCGAGGAGATGGCCTGGCTCGTCGCCTACTTGGCCTCTCCGGCCGGCGACTTCTACTCGGGCACGACGATCACGCTCGACGGCGCCCGCGACAACTGGGCCGGCCCCTGGCCTCCGGAGGCGATCGCCACTTCGAGCGGCGATCCGGTAGCCGAGGAGCGCCAACAGAAGTGAACTGCATCAAATTCTCCCTCTGGTGGGTGGAGAATTTGATGCAGTTCGGCTACCGGGGTTCGAGGACGACGATCGGAATCTCGCGGCCGGCGCGGGCGCGGTAGTCCTCGTAGGGGCGGTACATCTTCATGGCCTTCGCCCAGATGCGCTGGCGCTCCTCCGGGTCGGTGACGATGCGGGCGTGGACCGGGCGCCGCTCGGAGCCGATCTGCACGGTCGTGTCCGGGTTCGCCTTCAGGTTGTGGAACCAGGCCGGGTGCTTCGAGAAGCCGCCTTTGGAGGCGATCACCGCGACGTTGTCGCCGTCCTCGACGTACTGCAGCGGCGAGGTGCGGTGGGTGCCGCTCCTGGCGCCGACGTGGTCGAGCAGGAGGAAGCGGTTCGGCAGCCGCGGAATCGTGTGACCGAGGCGCCCACCCGTCCTCCGGTAGAGGAACGTGTGGGCGCCCATGACGCGCCGGGTGACGGGCCAGATGCGGTCCGCCAGGTCGAGGTAGCGCGGCGTCCGCCGCGCCTCCGGCGACTCGCTCAGGTGTACATCCCCCCGAACATCCCGCCGGTCACGTTCAGCACCTGACCGTGCATGTAGTTCGCCAGCGGCGAGCTGAGGAAGAGGACCGGGCCGGAGGCCTCCTCCGGGGTCGCGGGGCGGCCGAGCGGGATGATCGCCGAGGCCATCTGCCGCATCTGCTCCGGGATCCCGAGCTCGATCTTCTCGCCGGTCGGCGAGGTCATCTCTTCGCCGGCCTCTTTGGCGGCGGTGAGGCGGGTTTCGACGAAGCCGAAGGCGACCGCGTTGACGTTGATCTTGAACTGCCCCCACTCCTTGGCCAGGGTTTTGGTGATCCCGACCACGCCCATCTTCGCCGCCGAGTAGTTGACCTGGCCGGCGTTGCCCATCATCCCCGAGGTCGAGGAGACGTTGACGATCTTGCGGAAGACCTCCTTGCCTTCGCCGCGCTCGGCCTTGGCCGCCTCGCGCCAGTGCGGGGCGAGCGCCCGGGCAACGCGGAAGGGGACGATCGTGTGGATGTCGAGCATCGCCTGGAACTGCTCGTCGGTCATCTTGTGGGCGACGCCGTCCCAGGTATAGCCGGCGTTGTTGACGACGATGTCGACCGCGCCGAAGGCCTCGTTGGCGGCCGCGACCAGCTCGTCGGCGGCGCCCTCCTTGGTCAGGTCGCCGGCGTGGACGGCGGTCTCGCCGTCGATCTCACTTGCCGCCTGCTGGGCGACGTCGGCATCGAGGTCGTTGATCAGCACCTTCGCGCCCTCGCTCACGAACAGCTCCGCGGTCGCCCGGCCGATGCCTCGCGCCGACCCGGTGACGATCGCGGCTTTCCCATCCAGAAGTCCCATTTGCTCGCCTCTCCTTCGATCGATGAAAGTCGGGGCGGGAGGCTATCGGGAAGCGGGATCGACTGGTTGACCGGCCAGTCGGTTCCAGGTCAAGCCGACCCGCTGTTTCAGGAGACCGCCGCCGGCAGCTTGCCGACGCTCTCGAGGTAACCGTCCAAGGCCTTCGCCTTTTCGGTGTCCTCGAAGACCTCGTATTCCCGCATCTTGCCCCAGGCGAGGTGGCCCCAGATGACGAAGCGGTTTTCGTAGACCCGCTCGCCGGAGGGCGCGTCGAGGTGGGTGATGCCGTGGACGCAGACCGTCTGCCGCGGGTCCCCTTCGCTCAGCCTCCGCATGTTGTGGGCGATCAGCTTGCTTGCCAGCCACGAGAGCATCGGCGCCTCCTCAGGTTGATGTCGAAGCGACCGTAGCGCGCTTTGGACACCCGGGGTGACCGTTGCTCCTTGTGTGGCGAATTCACGATGCGACAGCCTGTCCAGTTCGGCAAAATCGAAAGCGATGACAGTCCTCGTCGCCTACGCCTCCAAACGCGGCTCCACCGCGGAGATCGCCGAGACCGTGGCGGCGACCCTACGCCGAGAGGGCTTGGGCGTCTGCCTCGAGAGGGTGGAGAACGTGGAGAGCCTCGAGCCCTACGACGCCGTCATCGTCGGCAGCGCCGTCTACATGAAGCGCTGGCGTGGCGACGCCCGCCACTTCCTCAAGAAGCACCGCAAGGCCCTGCGCCACGTTCCCTTCTGGGTCTTCAGCTCCGGCCCCGTCGGCGATCCCGCCAACGACAACCCCGAGTGGACGGAGCCCCCGAAGATCGCCGAGAAGGTCGAGGAGCTGGGCGGCCGCGACCATGTCGTCTTCGGCGGCTGTCTCCCCGCCGAACCAAAGAACTTCATGGAGCGCGCCATGGTCGAGGGCACCCCCCGCGAGTACCGCGACCGCCGCAACTGGACCGAGATCCGCGACTGGGCCCACCAGATCGCGACCGATCTAGTCGCCGCTCACGTCTAACAACCACTTCGCCAAACCTTCGCGCGCGCTCCAGGTGCGTTTCATTGACTTTCCCTGAGCGCTAGGTCACGTTCTCCTCCGTTTTGGTCAAGCAACATGGAGGAAAGATCATGTACAGGCTCATCATCGCTGGCATCGGGGTCCTCGCCGTCGCCCTGCTCGCAGCGGGTTGCGGGGGCGGAGGAAGCGACGAAGCCACTGCCCAGGTAAGCAAAGCCGAGTTCTTCAAGCAGGCAAGAACGATCTGTGCCAAAACGCAGAAGGAGCTTCAAGCCGAGATCGCAGTTTCGGGGAATGAAGCGCAGGCCAGCAGCTCGAAGATATACGGGAAAGCAGCTCAGCTCCTCGAGCAGGAGGTCGAAGAACTCGAAGCTCTCTCTGGCTCCGAACAAGTTGAGAAAAAAGTCGAACCGTTGATCGAGAACGTGTCGAAGGCAAGTCGCCTGATCGCGCAAAATGGACAAGACGCGCTAACCGATCCGAGCATCATCGCCTATAAGAAGGAAGCCCGCGCACTCCACCTCGAAGACTGCTGAATCGACTGGCGACAGTTGCTATGGGGCGCAACTTTGTGAGGACGAGTCCGAAGCGATGTGTGGCTTCCAGGAAAAAAGGCGGCCATTCAATTGCCACCCCAGGCTCAAGAACCTTAAAAGGACAGCATATCTTGACCAGATGATGGCGCTCCCGTAGTCATTGACTGGCAAAGCGAGAGCGCTGGCAGTTAGCAGGCGCTCTCGAGTCAATTGAACGGCGGGAAAGGCGCTTCGCGTCTCGCCTGCTGGGTTCAGGAGAAAGGTAACCATGAGTAAGAAGATCATCCTGCTCGCCTTGGCGGCAGTCAGCGCGGCAGTGTTTGTCCTGCCGGCAACGGCGATGGCGGCGGAAGAAGATGTTGCGGTGCACGTCGTTCCCCTGCCCGGTGCGTCTACCATCAGTGGTGGCGCGACGAGCCTGAGCACGCTCAACGGCCAGACAGTCGACTGCACGAAAGTGACGGGCACCGCAACCTGGGAAAACACCACAACAGGGCATCTGACCCTGATGTTCGAAGGATGTAAGGCGACAGTCCTCGGGGAACCTGCATGTACCAGCAGTGGCGCTGCGTCGGGAACAATCACAACGACAGAAAACCTGCAGTTCCACCAAGTGACAGCGAAAGATGCGACCACGGGCACGATAAAGCCGGCCGTATTGATCACACCTAAGGAAGGCCATTTCGCCACCTTCACCTGCTCGTTCCTCACCTTCAAAGTCACGGGGACCGGCATCATCGGCGAAATCGAGAACGCATGCGGCAGCAAAACCAAAACGGCTAACATCAATTTCGCAATCATCAAACATGGTGAACAGACATTCCGGACAGTAGTCTCCAACGGCCCTACCGGTGTAACAAGCACCGAATACGACCTGTTGAGCAATGGCGAAACAGCCGGACAGACCGGCACAGGTACCATTACGTTTGCCAACGAAGAGACGCTCGAATGCACATAGGATCGTCTCGCTGATCCTCTGGCATTTCTGAGAGGGGGCCGCATAGCGGCCCCCTCTGCCTTAGCGGCAGGACAGTCGATTCCGGCTGGGGAGCGAGCAGTAAACGGCGAACAAATCATCAAAGGGCCAAACAGCAGGACTGGCATCCACAGTCAGGATTACGTTCGCGGGCGAAGCGAAAACTGGAAGGACAAAGCCGCAGTAATGCGCGTGCAAGTTTTTGGCGAACGCATATATGCAGGGAAAACGCGTGGCGCGCTGCCTTGAGCCGTTGGCACACCTTGACCTGGGCGGAGATCTCTGGGAAATCAGTGATACGCGTAAAGGCATGTGCTGGTCTCATTTGCACTTTCGCCTTTCACATCGTGCGCAATTTTCGTTATAGGGAAAAAGGGGGAAAAGGGAGATGGGAACGGTGGGTGGTCGTCGGAGCCATGGTGTTTGTCCAGGGCTCGCGAGCAGGCTCATAGCGAGAGCCCCTCATGCGGGCGCTGTCACCATCTCCCTTGCGTTGCTGTTTGCGGTGTTCGCCGTTCCTGCGCAGGCTGCGCCGGAAACGATCGTCGAATACGGCGAAGGGGCGGGTCAGGTCCGGGGCCCAAGTGGAATCGCGATAGACCGATCGAGCGGCGACTTCTACATCGCCGACCGTGGCAATTTCCGCATCGACAAGTTCGATGCAGACGGACACTTTGCTCTTGCGTGGGGGTGGGGGGTCCGGGATGGACTCGGCTCCTCCTTGCAGACGTGCGGCCCACAGGCGTCACCGCCTACCAGTTACTGCTTTCCTGGCGTGGAAGGCAACGGCCCCGGCGCGGTCGCCCCTGAAGCCGTCGGCGTTGACCAGTCAAGCGGCGATGTTTACGTGGCCGACGGCCTTAAGCGCCGTGTCACCAAGTTCACTTCTACCGGCCAGTTTGTATTCATGGTTGGACGTAATGTCAACGAAACTAAGGTAGCCTTGGAAGGCGGCGCCACGCAGGCGGAAAAGAACATCTGTACTGCCGCCAGCGGCGACACTTGCGAGGGAGGGGAAACCGGTACCGGTCCGAACGAGTTCACCTTCAACATCAGGTCTCTGGCCGTTGACTCGGCGAGTGTGGTCTGGGTCGGCGACACGGAACGCCTGACCTCGTTTGACGCCAACGGCACCGCAGGACCGGAAGTCGCCCTTCCCGGCGCCGGCAATACGCTCTCGCTCGCGCTCGACTCCGCAGACAACTTCTACGTTGTCAGCGAATCGCTGCCGGGTGTCCGCAAGCTCGAAGCAAGTACTGGGACGCTGCTGGAAACTCTTGATGCCGGCGGTCAGCCTCGCACGGTCACCCTCGACGAAGCCGACAAGGTCTACGTTGGGGACGCCACCAACCCCTACCGCTTCAAGATCTACGGAGCTGGTGGCGAACAGGCCGCTCAGTTTGGGGCCGGCCAAGTGATCGGCGAACCGGAAGGGAATGCCCTCGCCGTGGATGGGAATGCCAGCCGGCTTTACGTGGCCAGTTCTAGATCGAGTGAATCTGAAAGCGTCGTCCAAGCGTTCCCCCTGCCCGACCCTGGCCCACTTCCGGAAAACCAGCATGTCGAGAACCTCCAACCGACCACTGTTACCCTGGCGGCCGATCTCAACCCCGAGGGCCACGAAACCAGCTACCACTTCAAGTGGGGAACTAGCGAAGCCTACGGCGAAAACACCCCCACGGAAACGCTCGCGGGCAAAGAATTCGACTCCGAACCGGTCGCAGCGCAACTTGAAGAACTGGTTCCCTCGACGACTTACCACTTCCGCCTCTGCGCGACCAACTCGGCCGGTACCGTCTGCGGTCCCGACACGACCTTCACGACGCCGCCTGCGGTCGTGATCGACCCCGAGTGGGCGAGCAACGTCAGCGCGCACAGCGCCACTGTCAATGCTGAACTCAACCCGCTCGGCGTCGAAGCCGAAGCCTGGCTCGAATACGGCACCGACGAAGGCTACGGCCAGGTCGTCCCGCTGGCCAATCTGGGCGAAGGCTTCGCACCGGTGGTGCGCGAAGCTGCGCTCAGCAGTCTGCAGGCTGCCACCACCTACCACTTCCGCTTCGCCGCCCGCGATGAACGCGACGGCATCGTTTACACCGTTCATGGCCCCGACCGCACTTTTACCACCCAGTTTGGCGGCATCGGCTTCGAACTCCCCGACAAGCGCGTCTGGGAAATGGTTTCGCCCTCCGACAAGCATGGCGCGAGACTGTTCCTTGGAGGGGAAATCCATCTCCAGGCTAGTGTCGACGGCAACGGCCTCGCCTATTCGAGCTATTTGTCAACCGAAACGGACCCCGAAGGCAACCGCATCATCGAATCGTCGATGAACCTGGCTCGACGAAACGCGAGCGGCGGGTGGAGCTCCAAAGATATAACTCCTCCCAACGATCGAGTGAAGCCGGTCCCCAGCGGCAACGGCGGCGAATACAAGCTCTTCAACCCAGACCTCTCGGCGTCGCTGCTCGAACCCCGCAGCGGTACGCCCCTTTCCCCCGAAGCATCGGAACGCACTCCCTATTGGCGCCAGAACACGGAACCCCCGGTGTACCGGCCCTTGGTGACTGACAAGGAAGGCTTCGCCGACGTGCCTCCGGGGACGGGATTCGGAGGGGAAGACGAACCCTCTCGTGCGATTCCGCGGGTGCGGATCCAGGCGGCGACGCCCGGTCTCGATCACGTCATCCTGAAATCGGAGGTGTCCTTCGGTTCCGAAACGGCGACGAACGGCCTGTACGAGTGGACGGATGGGCAGCTCGATCGAGTCAGTGTTCTGACGACCGGCGAAATGGTCGCGGGCAGTCTCGGTTCCGGCGAGAGCTCAGTCCGAGGCGCGATCTCGGGTAACGGCTCGCGGGTCTTCTGGACCGCAGAATCCTCGAAACAGCTCTACGTTCGCGACATCGCTGCCGGCGAAACGGGCAGGATCGATGTGGTGCAGCCGGGGGGCAGTGGCGCCGGTGCTGTGAACCCGATCTTCCAGGGAGCGAACGCCGCAGGCACGGTCGTCTTCTTCACCGATTCCCAGCAGCTCACCGAAGACGCCAGCTCTGGTGGATTCGACCTCTATCGCTGCGAGCTTCCGTCCGGCAGCGTCGCCTCCGGTTGCGCGACGCTGACCGACATCAGCGTCGCGGAGGGTGCTGGCAAGAAAGCCGAAGTCCAGGGAATCGCCGCTGCGATCGCCGGAGACGGGCAGACGATCTACTTTGTTGCCGATGGGGTACTCGATAGCGCCCCGAACCAGCTCGGCCAAAGCGCAGTTGCCAGCGAACCCAACCTCTATGTATGGCAGAAGGCGTCTGGGGTGCGGTTCATAGGGACGCTCTCCGGCACCGAGGGAGCTAACTGGGGGATACCGCAGGGGGTGTCCTTTCCCGGCTCCGCTTCATGGCTGAGTGCGGCCGCTTCCCCCAGCGGCCGGTACTTCACTTTCATGTCGAAGCGTGCTCTGACCAATGCCGACACCCGCGATGCAACCAGCGGCGAAGCGGTCGAGGAGGTCTACCGCTACGACGCCGCCATCGACCAGCTCGAGTGCGTCTCCTGCAACCCCAGCGGGTCCAGGACGAGCAGCCTGATCCCGGCCGTCCCTTCGTTGGTAGATCCACGCAAGACTTGGGAAAAACAGCCGGCCGCGGGGATCTTGCCCGAGGCGGTATCGATCTTCGGAGGCAACCTGGGCGGGATAACCCTCTACCGTCCACGCGCCGTCCTCGACAACGGCCGTGTCTTCTTCAACGCGGCAGATTCACTGGTCCCCGCCGACTCCAACGGCCAGTGGGACGTTTACCAGTACGAGCCCCTGGGCGTCGGCGATTGCACCGCCTCCTCGGGGGGCGCCGCAACCACCCGATCCGCAGGCGGCTGCGTCTCGCTCATCTCGTCGGGGACCGGCGAAGAAGAAGCAGGATTCATGGATGCGAGCGCTAGTGGGGACGATGCGTTCTTCCTGACCCCCGCGCAGCTCTCGGTGTTCGACGAAGACCATGAGCTCGACGTCTACGATGCCCGTGTCCGCGGTATTGCGGCAACGCGTCCAGTTAGTTCCGAATGTCTCGGGGAAGCCTGTCAGCCCGCGGCGCAGGCGCCGAACGATCCGACCCCCGCCAGTGCCGCCTTCAACGGCGCCGGCAATGTCCCGGCCCGCAAGCGCTGCGCCAAGGGTAAGCGCCGCGTGAGTCGCCACGGCAGGGCGCGCTGCGTAGCGCGAAAGCACAACCACAGAGCCGCCAAGAGCCGGAGGGCGCATCGATGAGCGCCTCGACGAAGGAACAGTGCCTCGTACCTGACTCTTTGAAGGAGAACCGCAAGATGTTCAAGCGCCTCGTCACCATTGCCGCCACTCTTGGCGCCGCTCTCACGCTCCTCGTCACCTTGCCGATCTCCTCAGCCTCGGCCGCCAAACCCTGGTGGCAGGTGCTGACCGGCTCCCGCCCGACGAATATGTGGGAACCGGGTCTGGAGAAGCAGGAAGTGACCGGACAGAAATTCTTCGGGCTGATCTTCGCCGTCAAAGTCGAAGTCGCCGGCAACGTCGTCGGCTGCCTCGGCAGCGGCACCCTCGCCGGCTTTGGCGGGCCCAGCGCGAATCAGGTGTGCGAAGAACAGGCCGGCTTCCCTGCCAGCGAAACCGCCCCTGAATTCGAAGAAATGCTCGAAGGCCCATATGGCCCCGGCGAAGTCGAAGTCACCGGCGGACCGGCGGGGACGCAGCCGTTCGAGGTGAAATCCCCCTGGGGCTCGCCGATCAAGATCACCCCCCTCGAAGCCTTCGGCTTCCCGCTCGCGGAAAACGCCGCCTCCAAGGTCTCGAAATCGAGTGAATTCAGCGGCCGCCTGGTGGTCACCTTGACCAACCTCGGCGACGCCCCGGTAGATGGCGGCTCGGCACCGGTAACTATCGTCGACAGGCTGCCCGAGGGGGCAATCGCAGAGGGTGTCGAAGCTGTCGCCGGCGGCCTCGACAAGCACGGGGGGCTGGCGCAGCCGGTGCCCCACCCGGTGGAATGCGCGGTCGAAGCCGCCGACGAAGTTGTCTGCACCTATGAAGGTCAACTGCCCTCCTATGAAGCGATCGAAGTGGAAATCCTGACCATCCTCACCGGCAGCCCGCCCACGGTTGGAGCCCCTGGAGAAGTGACGGTCTCCGGCGGGAATGCGGCCGCTGCCAGCGCAGTGCAGCGCATAAACGTGAGCAACGAACCGGTTCCGTTCGGGATCGAACAATTCTCTGCCTCGGCTGAAGAAGAGGGCGGCAAAGTGTTCTCTCAGGCAGGTGGCCATCCCTTCCAGTTCACCACCACCCTCCAGCTCAATGCTGGGGCAGTGTTCCCCACCTCCCCCAACGGAAAGAGCATCGGGGCTCGCCCGATCGCCACCGAACAGCCGGCGCTGCCGCGCAACCTGCGCTTCTCGCTTCCCGCCGGCTTGGTCGGCAACGCGGCCGCTATGCACCAATGCGACATGGCGATCTTCGTTCACGTCGAAGAATTCATCAACGCATGTCCTGAGGAAACCGTCGTCGGCGTCACTTCGGTGACGATCGTCGAAGATGGCCTCCTCGGACTGTTCCGTGAGGCGGTACCGGTGTTCAACCTTCCGCCCGCCCACGGCGAGCCGGCGCGCTTCGGTTTCCTCGCTGGCGGAGCGGCCGTCCTGATCAATACCGCGGTGGACCCTAACCACGCCTACCGGATCACGGCCAGCGTTAGTAACGCCAGCCAGGCCGTCCAGTTCCTGTCCGCCACGACCACCCTCTGGGGCACGCCCGGGGATGCGCTCCACGACAACTCCCGCGGTTGGAATTGCGTCTACCTGACCCCGCCAGGACCTTGCGAACGCCCGCCGAACCTCGGCGAAAATGCCTTCATGCGCATGCCGGTCCAGTGCTCGAGCCCGCTCGACTTCGGTTTGGAGCTCGAACCTTGGAACGTGCCGATCGGCTCGTTGGTCGACAGCAAGCCCTACACGAGCGAAGCGCTGCGGGGCTGTAACAGGGTGCCCTTCGATCCCTCGACCCAGTCATCTCCGTCGAGCAAGCTGGCAGAAAACCCGAGCGGCCTGGAATTCGAACTCGACATGCCTAATGCGAACCTGCTGAACAAGGACGGGATCGCCGAAGGGCAGGCGAAGAAGGTCGAAGTCACCCTCCCTGAAGGGATGAGCATCAACCCCTCGGAGGGCGAAGGCCTGGTCGGCTGCACTCCGGACGAGTATGAACGCGAGACGGCCGAATCGAAAGCCGGAGAAGGGTGCCCCGAGGCCTCCAAGGTCGGCACGGTCCAGATTTCCACGCCGCTCCTGCCCGAAGAGGAAGCCCGTGGCTCCCTATACGTCGCGAGCCCTCACGACAACCCGTTCGACTCTCTGATTGCCCTCTACATCGTGGCGAAGATCCCCGACCGGGGGATCCTGATCAAGCAGCCGGTGAGGGTCGATGCCAACCCCGTGACGGGGCAGCTGACGGCCATCTCCGACAACCTGCCGCAGTTGCCGTTCAGCAGCTTCAAGCTGCAGTTCCGACCCGGTGGCAGGGCACCGCTGGTGACCCCACCTGCCTGCGGCACCTACAACGTGGTGTCCCGCTTCACGCCCTGGTCGGCCCAGGACCCGAACAATCCGGCGCCGGACGAAATCGTCACCCGCGAATCGCCCTTCACGGTCGAACGCGGTGTTGACGGCGGCGCCTGTCCGAGTGGGGGTACCCCCCCGTTCCATCCGAATCTCCTAGCCGGGTCGATCAACAACGCCGCGGGGCACTACTCGCCCTTCAGCGTCCGACTGACCAGGAACGACGGTGAACAGGAGTTCACCAACTTCTCGATCAAGCTGCCGCCCGGAGTGGTCGGCAAGCTGGCCGGGATCCCGTTCTGCTCGAACGCCGCGATCGCCGCCGCCAAGGCCCGCACCGGGCCGAACGGCGGAGCTGAAGAGCTAGCCTCGCCCTCCTGCCCGGCGGCGTCCGAAATCGGGCACACCCTGGTCGGCGCCGGCGTGGGCAACAGCCTCACCTACGTCCCCGGGAAGCTCTACCTGGCCGGCCCGTACAACGGCTCGCCGCTCTCGATCGTCTCGATCACGGCGGCCAAGGTCGGTCCGTTCGACCTTGGCACCGTGGTGGTGCGCGAGGCGCTGCGGATCAACCCGGAAACGGCGGAAGTGTTCGTCGACGCCACCGGCTCGGACCCGATCCCCCACATCATCCAGGGGATCCCAGTGCATGCCCGCGACATCCGCATCTACGTCGACCGGCCGAACTTCGTGCTCAACCCGACCAGCTGTGAACGCACCTCGACCGCGTCCACGGTCGTCGGCTCGGGCCGCGACTTCGGCTCGGCCGCAGACAACGAACCGGTCACGGTGACCTCGCCCTTCCAGGCCGCTGACTGCGCCAGCCTCGGCTTCAAGCCGCGGCTCTCGCTGAAGCTGCGCGGCAAGACCAACCGCGGCGGCAACCCGGCGCTGCGGGCGGTGCTACGTCCGCGCCCGGGCGACGCGAACGCATCGAAGATCTCTGTGGCCCTACCGCATTCGGAGTTCCTCGACCAGGGCCACATCCGCACGGTGTGCACCCGCGTCCAGTTCAAAGCGGGCGCTGGCAACGGCGCCGAGTGCCCGGCCGGGGCTGTCTACGGTCATGCGCGGGCATGGAGCCCGCTCTTCTCCGAACCGCTGGAAGGCCCGGTCTTCCTGCGCTCCTCCGAACACCCGCTGCCCGACCTGGTGCTCGCCCTCCACGGGCTGGTTGACATCCAGGCGGTGGGCAGGATCGATTCGGTCCACGGGGGCATCCGCAACACCTTCGACTTCGTCCCCGACGCGCCGATCACGAAAGTCGTGCTCGAAATGCAGGGCGGGAAGAAGGGCCTGCTCGAAAACAGCACCAACATCTGCCGGGGCAAGCACCAGGCGGCGGTGGAAATGGAAGGCCACAACGGCAGGCTCCACAACTTCCACGCGCCGCTGAAGCCGAAGTGCGGTAAGGCCAAGCACCGGCCGCGGCACTGACGATAGGAGGGGGGCTGGGGTGTCGAGTGCTCGAGCCGCCCTCTGCCTCTGCGTGACGGCAAGCCTGCTTGCCGTCACGCCGGCCGGGGCGGAAGAAGTCACCCGGGCCTCCTACCGTGAAGCGGTAGAGCCGATCTGCAAGGAAAACACGCAGGCGAACGAACGGATCCTCCACGGCGTCCGCGCGATGGTCCGTCACGAAGAGCTCGAGGCGGCATCGCACCGGTTCCTGCGCGCCGCCAAGGCCCTTCGCCGCACGCTCTCGCAGTTGCGTCCGGTGCCGCGGCCCCCAGAAGATCGGGCTCGCCTCTCCCGCTGGCTCGGCTTCGTCTCGACCGAGGCGGAACTGTTGGCGAAGACCGCCCGCTACCTCGCAGCGGGAAAGCGGACGACGGCCGAAGGGATGGTGGTTCGCCTCGAAGGCACTGCTGGCAGGGCAAACAACGTCGTCTTCGCCTTTGAATTCAAGTACTGCCGCTTCGAACCCTCGCGCTTTACCTAGGACGATGCGCTCGTCCCTGTGGACCCGGACCGGTGCCCTTGGTTCGGTGCTGCTCCTGGCGGCCGTCGGCGCGGCAAGCGCCCTCGTCGTGCAGTCCCACGGGCTGCGGATCACCGTGCTGAGTCAGGTAATGCCCTACAAGCTGCCGCGCTCGAAGCCGGCGCCGATCGCAGTCTTCGTCGCCGGCCACCTGGCCGCCGCTGACGGCGGCATCCCGCCCCAGCTGCAGCAGCTGACGATCCAGGTCAACCGCCACGGGCTGCTGCAGTCGCGCGGCCTGCCGATCTGCCACCCGCACGAAGTTCAGCCCGCGACCACGGCGCGGGCCCTGCGAAATTGCGGCTCGGCTCTGATCGGCTCGGGCCGGTTCTGGGCGAAGATCCTCCTGCCCGAACAGGCGCCGTACCCGACCAAGGGGCGTTTGTTGATCTTCAACGGCTTGGAGCACGGGAAGCACGTGCTGCTGGCGCAGATCTACACCTCTCATCCGTTCAACAGCGCCTTCCTGATCGACTTCGCGATCCGCCGCATCTCAAAGGGCCCCTACGGCACCGAACTGACCGCCTCGCTGCCACAGGCGCTCGGCAGCTGGGGGTACCTCGACCGGATCAAGCTCACCCTCAAGCGGCGCTACAGCTATCGCGGCCGGGAACGCAGCTACTTCAACGCCGCCTGCCCGGCTCCGAGCCCGGCGAAGCGGGCCAGCTTCGCGCTCGCCCACGTGATCTTCTCGTTTGCAGGCGAGGAGCAGATCGGCGCCACCGTCAACAAGACCTGCGGGGTTGCGGAATGAGGCGCGTCGGCTTCCTGCTGCTGGCCCTTTTGCTGATCGCGGCGCCTGCGGCGCGTGCCGCCTACGATCCGATCGGCGGGGGCATCACCCAGCTCGTGCTCGACAAGCGCTTTGCCAGTTTCCTCGAGCGCGCCGGGGTGCGGATTACGCCCGAGGCCGGGGCGACGAAGCGTGGCCGCACGCTGGTCCTGCCGGTGTCCGGTGGCGAGCTCGATCCGACGATCGCCCGAGGCGAGGTCGAAGAGCAGGGCAGCATCGTCTTCAGCAGCCCCCGACGTCGCCTGCCGGTCCGCAAGCTGGTCGTGAAGACGACCCGTGCCCCGCTCGTAGCCAAAGTGGGCGGCTCGCAGCTCAAGATCGCCACTTCGACGACGACCACGTCGCAGCGCCAGGGATTCGGCACGGTCTTCAGCGCGAGGAAGCTGAAGCTGACCGCCAAGGTGGCGACCCGGCTCAACAAGAAGCTCCGCCCGCGCCAGCAGTTCTTCGCCGGGCAGCTGATCGGCACGCTGAGGACGTCAGCCCAGCCGCTGGTCACCTCCATCGTCCCCACCGGCAGGGCCACGCTCGTCTTCGACCCGGCCTTCGTCGCCAAGCTGGACCAGCACTTCGTCTCGCTCAACCCGATCTTCCCGGCCGAACACGTCGGGTCGACCTTCACCCTGCCGATCATCGCCGGGGGAGCGCTGGCTCCGGACGCTTCCCAGGGAACGCTGCGGACGGGTGGGGAGATCGAATTCCTCCAGCTCGGCCACGGCCAGGTCTTCTGGCAGGAACTCTGGCTCGACCTGGATCTGCACAGCGCGCTTGCCGAAGCCGACGTCGAGCCGACCCCTGCGTTTCCCGGAAAGCTCGGCCAGGTTCCGGCGCTCGCACTTGGTGGCGGCGCTGCTACCTCCGAATCCGCCGCGCGCACCATCGCTCTCTCCGGCGCATCGCTGTCGCTGCCGGACGCCACCGCGGCCATCTTCGACAGCGCCTTTGCCGAAGGCAAGGAAGACTTCAAGGCGGGGGAACTCGTGGGCACCATCTCCTTCATCGCGCAGGGGCAATAGAAGGCATTCCACGGCCTCTCGGGGTCTAGAAAAAGCGGCAATTTGCCGATGCATTGTGCAGGGCGAACAAATGTTGGCCTAAAGTTCGTGTTTTGTTAGCCGATGCACATGTTTAGTATGCCCGCGATGTTCTCCAGGACCGGCCGCAGCGTCGCCGTCGGCGTGCTCGCGGTGCTCGCCTCCTTGGCGATGCCGACCGTGGCTACGCCCGCCGGCCAGATCGTGATCTTCGGCTCCCCGTCAGGGTCAACGCTGACTTTGAGCACGCGGGGAGGCGCGATCCTGGTCAACGGCAACATGGCTCACGAGAACCTGGTCGGCTGTCGCTTCACGGTCCATCACCGGGCAGCCGCGTGCCCGACCGGCGGCGCGGCGGCGATCGAAGTCGACATGGGCAACTCCGGCGACTTCGTCCGGGTCGATAAGCGCCTGCCGCTCTCGCTCGTCGTCCACCTTGGAGGGGGATCGGACAAGTTCATCGGCAACGGTGAGCAGGACACCTGCTACGGAGAAGGCGCCCGGCGCAACCGCTGCGTCGGCGGTGGCGGCAACGACGTCTGCATCACCGGCCCTCGCAACAGCGACTGCGTCGGCGGGCCAGGGAACGACTACTGCCGCACCAGCACCGGCAGTGACGGCTGCTGGGGCGGGCCCGGCGACGACGTCTGCGTGATGGGCCCTGGCGAAGACGGCTGCCACGGTGAAGAGGGCAACGACCGCCTCTATGGCGGGGCAGACCCCGACCAGCTCTACGGCGGGCCCGGCTACGACTACTGCGACGGCGGCCCAGGCCGGGGCAAGTCCCACGAATGCGAGGCGGGGCCGGGTCACTGACCGGCCCGCGGCACCGACCTCCTACGCTGCCTGGGTGCCCTTGGCCCTAGGTCAACGCCTCCTCTTCCACCAGCTCTTCCGCGGTACCGGCTGGCTCGCGATCGTCGCCATCGTCTTGGTGGTCTTGCTGCTGCGCTTCTGGCCGATGATCGCGACCTGGATCGAGCAGCGTTGGTTCAGGCGCTGAGGGCGCCGCGTCCTCACAACCCCATCGTCTTGCCGATGATCTCTTTCATGATCTCGTCGGTGCCGCCGCCGATCGGGCCGAGGCGGGCGTCGCGGACGGCACGCTCGATGCCGTACTCGCGCATGTAGCCGTAGCCGCCGTGGATCTGGAGGGACTGGTCGGCGATCTCGAGGACGGCGCGCTGGGTCATCAGCTTCGCCATCGAGACCTCCTGGATGCAGTCCTGTCCTTCGTGGAATAGGCGGAGGGCGTCGTAGGTGAGGGCGCGGGCGGCTTCGGCGCGGGTCGCCATCTCGGCGACGTGGTGGCGGATCGCCTGGAACTTGCCGATCGGCCGGCCGAAGGCTTCGCGGTCGAGGGCGTAGGCGACCGTGTTCTCGATCAGGCGCTGCATAGCGCCGACGGCGCCGATCGCCATCAGCAGCCGCTCCCAGGCGAAGTTGGCCATGATCAGCTTGAAGCCGCCGTTCTCCTCGCCGAGCAGGTTCTCGGCCGGCACCTCGACGTCCGAGAAGGAGATTTCGCCGGTGTCGGAGGAGTGCCAGCCCATCTTCTCCAGCTTGCGGCTGACCTCGTAGCCGGGCATCTCGCGCTCGAGGACGAGGAAGGAGATGCCGCCATGGCCGCCCTCCTCGCTGGTCTTACAGGCGCAGACGAGGAAGTCGGCGCGAACGCCGTTGGTGATGAAGGTCTTGGCGCCGTTGACGACGTAGGTGTCGCCGTGGCGCTTGGCGGTGGTGGCGAGCGAGGCGACGTCGGAGCCGCCGCCGGGCTCGGTAATCCCCAGCGCGCCGATCTTCGCGCCGGCGATCCCGGCGGGTAGCCAGCGCTGCTTCTGCTCCTCGGTGCCGAACTTGAAGATCGGCGGCATCGCGATCGAGGTGTGGGCGTTGAGGCCGGCGGCGACCCCGCCGGAGCCGCCGGAGCGGGCCAGCTCCTCGACCCAGACCGCGTCGTGCAGGTGGGTGCCGCCCTGGCCGCCCAGCTCCTCGGGGAACTTGAGGCCGAGGAAGCCCAGCTCGGCGCAGCGGGCGAACAGCTCGCGGGGGAATTCGCGCGCCTCCTCCCACTCGTCGACGTGCGGCGCGATCTCCTTGCTGACGAAGCGGGAGACCGTCTGCCGCAGCTCCTCGTGCTCCTCGCCGAAGGGCGGGAGGGTGGCGCGGGCGCCGCTGTCCTTGATGACGGTCACGCCGTACCCTCGTCAGTGACACCGTCCTCGGCGGCTCGCGCCGGCGCCTGCCAGTCCTCGAGCATCCGGTAGCCGCGCCTCTCGTGGTCGAAACCGAGCAGGTCGCCCTGAGGGTTCTTCCTGCCGCCGTGGTGGTAGGCGCGGACCTCGGCGATCTTGCCGTCGCGGATCAGGAACCACTCGGCGCCACGGTCGAGGCGCTTCGCCCCGCTCTTCGGGTCGCGCCAGGTCATCGTCCACTCGATCGCCACCTGGTCGCCCTGCTCGATCAGGTTCTCGACGTACCACTGGCCGTCGATGTGCTCGACCGCGAACGCAGCGTATTTGCCGATCGTCTCCGCGCCCTCATGGGGGCCGAGCCGCGTGTAGTAGTGGACCGCGTCGTCGGTGAAGTGCGCCGAGACCGCCGCGGCGTCGCCCGTGTTCAGGTCCTCGTAGTAGGCGCGAACGCGCTCGGTTCCCGTCATCGCGTTCCAGTGTTCCTTTTGCTCATATAGCGACCAAAAGGAACACCGCTCGGCTTGCGCCTACAGCCCGTAGCTCCGGCCGATCACGTCGAGCATCACCTCGTCGGTGCCGGCGCCGATGCGGTTGAGGCGGACGTCGCGGTAGGCGCGCTCGATCTCGTACTCCTTCATGTAGCCGTAGCCGCCGAGGATCTGGACGCACTCGTCGGCGACCTCGCAGGCGATTCGGGAGGCGTAGAGCTTGGCCATCGTGATCTCGCGCACCGGGTACTCGCCGTTGCCGAAGCGCCAGGCGGTCGAGTAGGTGAACTGTTTCGCGGCCTCGATCTTGGTCGCCATCTCGGCGAACTTGTGGCGGATCGCCTGGAACTTGCCGATCGGCCGGCCGAAGGCTTCGCGCTCCTTCGCGTACTCGAGGGTCTTTTCCATCATCCGCTCCGCCCCCGCGTGGCAGCCGGCGGCAGCGACCAGCCGCTCGCCCTGGAGCTCCCAGGCGATGTGGTAGAAGCCCTTGCCGACCTCGCCCAGCACGGCGTCGGCCGGCACACGGACGTCTTCGAAGGCGAGTTCGCCGGTGTCGGAAGCGTGCATCCCCATCTTCTCCAGCTCCTTGGAGACGGTGAAGCCTTCGACCTTCTCGCCGTTCTCGTCCTTGAGGTCGACGACGAAGAGGGTGATGCCGGCGTGCCGCTCGCCCGGGTCGGTCTTGCAGACGAGGACGATGAAGTCGGCCCGCGGGCCGTTGGTGATGAAGGTCTTGGAGCCGTTGATCACGTATTCGTCGCCGTCGCGGATCGCGGTGGTGCGGATCCCGGCGACGTCGGAGCCGGCGCCCGGCTCGGTGATCCCGAGGCAGGCGATCTTCTCGCCCTTCAGCCCCGGTTCGAGGTACTTGCGCTTCTGCTCTTCGGTCCCCAGCAGGTGGATGGGGGGGAGGGTCATGTCGGTCTGCACCGCGAAGGCCATGTTGGTGCCGCCGCTGCCCGAGTAGCTCATGCACTCGGCCCGGACCAGCGAGTAGAAGTAGTCGCCGCCTTGGCCGCCGTACTCCTCCGGGAAGCAGAGCCCGAGGTAGCCGAGGTCGCCGGCCCGCTTCATCGCCTCGGTCGGCCAGTAGGTCTCCTCCCACTCGTTGCGATGGGGCCAGAGCTCCTTTTCGACCCAGGAGCGCATCGACTCGCGCAGGTCTTCGTGCTCCTGGCTGAAGATGAAGTGCTTGCGCCCGGCTTCGAAGTCGGGCTTGATGACGCTGGAGCCGTCGCTGGTCGCGGTCGCCACTTGTCTCTCCTCTTGGTCGTTCCTGGATGGGCGTTTCCGAGCTTTTGCCTTCCTATGGATGCAAAAACTCGGAGACGTCTAGGAAAGTGGACAGTAGCACTTCCTACTTTCAATGCTGCTATCGTCCCGAGCCGGATGCCCCAGGGAGACAATCAGTGGAAGGGCGAGAAGGTCGCCTACGAGGTGGCCGACGGCGTCGCCACGGTGACGCTGAACGACCCGGAGAAGCGCAACATGCTCTCCGGTCAGATGCTGAGCGAGCTGGTCGAGGCTATGAAGCTGGCGAAAGCCTCCGACGACGTGCGCGCGGTCGTCCTCACGGGAGCGGGAGACAAGGTCTTCTGCGCCGGCGCCGACCTCGGCGGGTTCGCCGCCGACGTGCCGCTGGTCGCCAAACACTTCGCCTCCGACCTCTTCCTCGAGTTCTTCCGGCTGATGCCGCGGCTCGGCAAGCCCTCGCTCTGCGCCGCCAACGGGCACGTGCTGGCGGGCGGGATGGGCCTCGCCCTCTCCTGCGACCTGGTGATCGCCAAGGGGGGTGCCACCTTCGGAACGCCCGAGATCAACGTCGGCGCCTTCCCCTACATGATCATGTCGATCATCTACCGCAACGTCCCGCGCAAGAAGGTCAACGAGATGATGCTGCTGGGCGAGCGGCTGACGGCTGAGCAGGCGGTCGAGTACGGCCTCGCCAACAAGGTGGCCTCGCCGGACGAGTTCGACGCCGCCGTTGCCGAGTGGGCAGGCAAGCTGGCCTCGAAGAGCCCGGTGCTGATGCGGCTCGGCCACGACGCGATGTACCGGCAGCAGGACATGGCGCTCGACGACGCGCTCGAGTTCCTGCGCTCGCAGCTCTCGCTCACCTTCACCACCGAGGACATCGTCGAGGGGGTCACCGCCTTCTTCGAGAAACGCGACCCGCAGTGGAAAGGACGCTGAGACGCTGATGGCGACCGAGGAGAAATCGCCGAACCTGCTTCCCGGCACCGCGCCGCTGGCTGAGCTGACCGCGCAGCTGCACGATCGGCGCGAGAAGGCGAAGCTCGGCGGCGGCGAGGAGAAGATCGCCAAGCAGCACGAGCGTGGCAAGCTCACCGCCCGCGAGCGGATCGACCTCCTCGTCGACGAGGGCACCTTCGTCGAGATGGGCATCCACGGCCGCCCGCACTTCGCCCAGCGAGCGATGGACGGGGTCGAGGCGCCGGCCGACGGCGTTATCACCGGCTGGGGCGACGTCGACGGCCGCCCCACCTGCATCGCCGCCTACGACTTCACCGTGATGGCCGGCTCGATGGGGATGACCGGTGAGCTCAAGGTCACCCGCCTGCGCGAGATGGCGCTGCAGAAGCGGATGCCGTTCGTCTGGCTGCTGGACTCCGCAGGCGCCCGTATCCAGGAGGCAGCCGGCTCGCTCTTCGCCGGCTCCGGCCACCTCTTCCGTGAGGAGGTCGAAATGTCGGGCGTGATCCCGATGGTGGCGGCGATGATGGGCCCCTGCGCCGCTGGCACCGCCTACATCCCGGCGCTATCCGACTTCGTGCCGATGGTCTCCGGCCAGGGCGCGATGGCGCTCGCCGGCCCGCACCTGACCAAAGCCGTCACCGGCGAGGAGATCTCGATGGAGGAGCTCGGCGGCGCCAAGGTCCACTGCCGCAAATCGGGGGTCGGTGACCACGAGGTCACCCCCGCCCAGGAGTGCATACCCCCGGGACACAAGTACCACACCAACAACCCCCCCCACAGCCCGGGCCCC
>JBQCIB010000029.1:0-138121 GCA_051954115.1 Solirubrobacterales bacterium
ACTGTTTTCAGCGTTTTGTTGGGGGGGGGGCCCCCCCCCCTCCACACCCACCGGGGCTCGTTGCGGCGGGGTTTTCGTGGGGGGTCGCCGCTCCCTCTAGCGAAGCCGTCTGCTCTTCGAAGTGCTTGCTCAGCATCGTCACCTGGCCCTGGTAGTTGGAGCCGAGGCCACTGCCGTAGAGACGCTCGGCCGGCGCCGCCATCCGCTCCAGGCCGAGCTTGCAGACGGGCTGGCGGTGCTCGACCATGAAGGAGACGTCGCGGGCGCGGACCTCGAGCGCGGCGCGGCTGCCGTGGCGGCCGCCGTCGGGGTCGTAGCCGAAGCCGGGGTCGAAGAAGCCCGCGTAGTGGGTGCGCAGCTCGCCTGCGGTCGGGTCGTAGGCCATCATCTCGGCCGCGATCTGCGGCGGGATGCAGACGCCCTCGGCCGAGAGCAGCAGGTAGAAGATCTCCGGCTCGAGCACGACCCGCCCCCCAGGCTCGGGGTAGACCGGGTCCCAGTAGTCGGTCCAGCGGTAGGCCCGGATCTTCGAGAGGTCGACCGGGAGGCTGTTCTTCTTCGCCCGGTAGCCGACCACGCGGTCGGTGGGCCCGGAGAGGTCGAGGCTGAGGAAGAGGCCGTCGCTGACCGCCATCTCCGACTGGCGCAGGGCGTGCGAGTCGAGGTAGAGCAGCGGGAACTCGTCCTGCAGGCCGCGGATCTCCTCGTCGCTGAGGCGGACCTCCCCGCGCGACAGGCGCAACTGGTTCAGGGAGAGCCCGGCCCTCACCTGGATCGCGAACGAGCGCGGCACGACCTCCAGGTAGAGCTTGCCGCGGTAGCCGGCGCGGATGTCGTCGAAGCGGTGGTGGCGGTCGGTGATCACCCGGGTGAAGACGTCGAGCCGGCCGGTGGAGCTCTTCGGGTTGGCCTTGCCGCGCACGTCCTCGGGCAGGCTCAGCTCCTCGATCAGCGGCACCAGGTAGGGACGGTCCCGCTCCAGCACCGCCCCATCGCGCAGATCGACTTTCTGGAAGGCGAGCCCGTCGATCTTCTCCTCGACCGTCGATTCGACGTCGGGCAGGAACGAGCAGCGCAACGCCCAGGCGAAGTCCCCCAGCCGCAAGTCGATGCTCGCCGGCTGCACGGCCTCGGGCCGGATCCGGTAGTCGCCGGAGCTGATCCACTCCGACTCGATCGCCTGGTTCAGCGCCTGGGAGGGCAGGACGCCGCTGATCGCCTCGCTCATCCCGCGGAGATTATTCGCCGTGCCTCCTCCCGGCCCAGGTAAGCGGCCAAGACGAATTCGAGAATCTCCGGAAATAGCTCGGGAAGTTGCTCGGCTTCGCCGGCGAGGATACGCCGCCCGAGCATCGAGGCCACTCCGCCGACGACCGCCTCGTCGGTCGGTTCCGGCACTTCGGTGCCGGCGGGACTCGCCGGCGCGCCCTCACGCAGGTCGCGGACGAAGGCGTCAAGGGCGGCTTGGTAGCGGTCGTAGACCCCCCGCCCGGCGCGCAGGCCTTCCACCAGGGTGATGCCGGCGAGAGCCGGTTCGGTCGCGAACAGCTTCAGCAGGGCGTCGATCGCGCTGCGAACCCGGGCCGCCCATATTTCGTCTCCCGCGGCTTCGCACGCCTCCCGCACGCGGCCGCGGATACGTTCGACCGCTGCGTCGTAGGCGGCGATGAAGCAGTCGTCCTTGCTCTCGAAGTGTTTGTAGAAGTCGCTCTTGGAGACGGCGGCGCGCTGCCCGATCAGCGAAACCGTGGTCTTCTGGTAGCCGACCTCGTAGAGCGCCTGGATCAACCCGGCGATCAGCCGTTCGCGCTGATTTCGCGCGACGAACTCAGGCGAAAGCCCGTGACGTCCCCTTGGTAGCCGCTCCATTTCCTATAGGAGTCTGCCACCGTACTGTCACTTTCGCCTCCCGGCTCCGTTCAGATTCTCTGCACCGAGGTACGGCGAGAGGACGAACTGGGAGAGTTCCGGCAATAGCTCGCCGATGCTCTCGGTCTCGCCGCGGCGGATCTGCTGCTGGAGAATCCAGGCAACGCCACCCGCGAGTGACTCCTCGATCGTCTCCGGCAGATCCGCATCTTCGGGGGCGGTGCGGCGCAGCAATTCGACGAAGTTGCGCATCCCGGAGTCGTAGAGGCGGGCGGAGCTCGGCGTCGCCGAGATCGCCTCCACCATGGCCATCCGGGAAGCGGCCGGGCGCTCGGCGATGAAGTCGAGAAGGGCCTCCAGCCCGCCGACGATCTTGCCCTCCCGGGAGCTGGTCCTTTCGCAGGCTTCTTCGACCACCACCCGCATTTCGTTCAGCGTGGTGCCCACGGCCGAGAGGAACAGGTCCTCCTTGCCGTCGAAATTGTCATAGAGCGTCTTGCGGGCGACCGCCGCCCGACGGACGATGTCGGCGATCTTCGTCGCCTCATAGCCTCGTTCCGCCGTCAACTCGGCGACCGCATCCATGATCCGTCGCCGCTTGTGACCGGCGACGAACTCCCTTGGAAGCTCCGGTCTCATCGTCATCCTGCCCCTCCTTTGGCTTCAGTGGGGCTGGAACTGGGAATAGCCGCGGCCTTTAATGGCGCGCGTGACCCACCTTTATTCTGGTACCGTGAGAAAACTTGCGTTGTTTTTAATGCAAACTTGTGAGTTTCTCGGTGCCCTTCGATCGAATCCAGCTGAGCCAGGAAACCCTCCTCGCTGCGATTGGCGAGGAGTGGCCGGCGGAGCAAGTGGAGGCTGCCCTCGAGCTGCTGGCCAATAGCAGCGGCAAATTCCCATCCGGGATTCGCAAACTCCCCCCTGACCTGATCAGGGCGATCCAGCGCGAGCGCCTGATCGTCGCGATGCTCAGCGCCGCCGCGGAACTCGGTTACCTGGAAACCAACGTCCAGGACGTGATCGACCGGGCCGGTGTGTCCCGTCCCACTTTCTACGAGCACTTCTCCAACAAAGAAGATTGCTTCCTCGCCGCTTTCGACACCAGCGCCGAGCGCCTCCGCAAGAAAGTCGAGGCAGCCGCGCGCAAAGGGGGCGACGTCTGGCGCGACCGGGTCCGTTACGGCCTTGAAGCCCTGTTGAAATTCGCCATCCGAGAGCCTGAGACTGCCCGCACGATGGTGGTCGAGGCGCGGGCGGCCAGCGCTGCAGCCGTCAGGCGGCGGGTCAAACTGCTGGACGACTTCGCGCACTGCCTCGACCGAGAGGCTCGGGAGCTTCTTCCTTCGATGTCCGACCAGACTCCCGTCACCGCGACCGGGATCGTCGGCGGCGTCGAATCGCTCCTCTACTCCCGGCTGTGCAAACACGAGTACGACCAACTCGAGTCCCTTCTCCCTTCGCTCATGTATTTCGTAGTGCTTCCCTACGAGGGCCATGAAGCGGCTGGTGAGGCGTTCGCGGTCAACTAACTGCAGAGTACTAAAATTGGACACGGAGTACAGAGGTTTTTCCCTCAAACAACCTCTCGTAAACATAAGTTTCTAGGCTGTACTTCTTTGACAAGGAACTGGCCTGCTAGCCAGCCAGTCCAACTGCCGGAACACCTGCGAGCTGCCTCTTTTTCCGGGGGAGGACCACCGAGGCAGCCGCAGCCCTAGAATCGTCCCCGAGGCCCACCTGGAGGGGTGCCGGAGCGGTTGAACGGGGCGGTCTCGAAAACCGTTGGCCCTCGTAAGGGGGCTCGTGGGTTCGAATCCCACCCCCTCCGCTTTGCAGCGCGCGATCCCGCATGAGAGCTGAGATTGCGCCGCCTCGGCCTCGCCGATCGCCGAAGGTCAGTAGAGGTCAACGAAAGTCAGGAAAAGGCTGTTTTTGACCCCTTTCGTTCCCCCCACGTTCCCCCGAGGGCCTGGATCGGCTAGTCGAGGATGAAGCGGCCGGGGCGGGCATCCGTCGCGTTCTCCCAGCGCATTTCGCGGATGAGCTCGCATGGATCCACTTCGACCGCGCCGGCCAGCTTCAAGATGGTTTCCAGCCGGGGCACCCGCAGGCCGCGCTCGATCAGGCTGACCTCGACGCGGTGCAGGCCGGCTCGCTCGGCGATCGCCTGCTGCGAGAGGCCAGCCTCCTTGCGCAGCCAGATCACGTTCTCGCCGAAGCGACGGCCGATGGCCGAGGCTTCGCTCTTTTTCGTCGGCGGTGCCATGACTAGCCGAGCCCCAGCGTCGCCAGCACCCAGGGAGTTTCTTTGACCACGGCGCTCGCGACGTAGAAGTGCTGCACGGAGCCGCGCACCGGCGCTTCGTCGGCGATCTCGACGGCACCGGCAGTCGCCAACTCCCGGACGTGGTAGCTGACGTTTGAGAGCGGCTGCCTCGTCGCTAATGCGAGTTCCTTGGGACTCAGCTTCTCCCTCGCCTCGACATAGCGCCGCAGCAGTAACCTGCGGAGCGGGTGCCCAAGGGCTTTCAAGAGCGCATCGTTCGGGTCCTCTGGCAAGGGCCGCACCTGGCCTTCCCAACTCATGCCGGAGTCCTCTCGGCGCAGCAGCGCCTACCCGTCGGGAGGGGACACGGCGTCCACTCGATCCCCCGCAGCAGATCGTCCGCGCTCACGTCGAGCGAGCGCGCCAGCCTGACCAGGGTGTTGATTCCGGGCAGGCCGGTGCCGCCCTCCATCTTGCTGATGTAGCTGACGTGCAGGCAGCATCTGATCGCAAGCTCTTCCTGCGTATAGCCAGCGCGGCGGCGGGCGACGAGGAGGTTGCCGCCGAATCGCTCCGCGGCCTCTCTGTCCAAAGCAGGCCGGGCCATCAGACTTCCTCCAGCAGGTAGTAGTTGACGGCCGCCCGAGTCGGCAGGACAAACTCACCGAGCCGATGGAGGAGCCCGCCCGCAACGAGGTCGCGGACCGCCCGTTTGATCCGGTCCTGCTCCTCGAAGTCGGTCGAGGCGATCGTCAGCTCGCGAATCAACTCGTCGAGCGTCATCGCTTCCGGCGCGAGCTGGATCACTTCTCTCATGACCCGCGCCTGGTCGATGGCGTCCTGGTCAACTTCGGTGATGGCGCGATCACCCTTCGCGCCCGTAGGGTTCGTGTCGTGCATGGGAGCTAGTACCTCCTGTGCGCAAAGCCCCGGCGGCGGCTCTGTCCGTCGTCGGGGTGTATGGACTTGTCTAACCGTGAAGTCGCGACAAGCGAAAGTTGTCCCCCCTCGGCGCATATTCTGGCGACGACGGGAGGGCTCAAACGCCAGCCAAAGGTTCTGGAGCTTCCGCTACGTAAGTTCCAACAACGCCGGAAGCTCGGCCATCGAAGCGAAAACCTCCGCCCCTGCTTCTGCGAGGCGCTCTGCCTTTGCGCCTTGCCCGTAGCCGAGCACCACCATTCCGGCGCGACACGCGGCTTCTACTCCTGGCACTCCATCCTCGACCACGATGCAGTCCGCGGGCTCGAACCCCATTGCCGCGGCGGCCAAGAGGAAGAGGTCGGGATGCGGCTTCCCGCGCTCGACCATTTGTGAGGAGAAAAGCGAGGTGATCTCGAAGAACGGGCTGAGCCCGGTCAGGCCGAGGGTCAGCTCGGTCTTCTCGCGCCGGGCCTGGGAGGCGACGCACATTCGCCTGCCCGCGGCCTTTGCCTCAGTGAGGACCTCGAAGACGCCAGGGATCGGGGCGAGACCCTGCTCAAATGCCGCCGCGCGCTCGGCTTCAAAGTCGGCGAGCCACTGCGGAGGCAGTCGCCTGCCGAGCCGCTTCTCCACCTCGGCCTGGATGTCGGCGAGCCGCATGCCTTCGAAGAGATCGGCGACCTCCACCGCTTGCATCGGAAGTCCCGTCTCAGTGATCGCCTTCGCCAAGACCCGGTTCGAGGTCGGTTCGCTGTCGACGAGCACTCCGTCGCAGTCGAAGATGAGTAGATAGCGTCGGGCTCCCATGTCTGTCACTGGATCGTCTACCGAGTCTGTGGCTGCTCAGCCTCGCCTCGGCCGCTTCAGCCGAAAGCAGCTCCTCGTCGCCTTCGGGATCGCGATGGTGGTGTTCGACGTCGTTCTCACCGTCATAGACCGGCGCTTAGCAGCCACCGGCGGTCCCTCGATCCTCGGCCTCGAGTTCGCCCGCAGCTCCAGCCGCGCCAGCGAGATCATTGTCGAATGGGGAGCTCATGGTCGCTACCTCGCCCGCCTGTCGCTGTGGATCGACTTCGGCTTCATGGTGAGCTACGGGACCTTCTTCGCCCTGGCGGCGCTCGCCACCCGTGACTTCGCAAGGCGCCGTGGCCTGCGAGCGCTCGCCGCAGTGGGGATCGCGACGCCGATCTTCGCGCTCGCCGCAGCCCTCTTTGATGCCGCGGAAAACGTCATCTGGCTCCTCGTCCTTGGCGGCCACGGCGGAGCGATCGGGCCTCCCGTCGCGACGAGCTGCGCCGCCCTGAAGTTCCTGCTGATCGGGTTGGCGATCGTCTACGTGCTGTTGGGCCTGGTGGCTCGACTTCTCAAACGGAGGGATCAGGGAGCGATTCCGTAGGGATGAAAGTCCCTCGCCAGATCCTGTAGTTCGAATCCTTCGGCGCCTTCGCGTGGCGTGCGCGTTTCAGGGGTTGGACCGAACGCGCCATGCGTAGAGGCGATCTTCCAGCGACCTTCCCGCCACACAAGATCCTCCGTGCCGGTGCCGAAATAGGCGGCCGGTTCGACGGTGGAGACATTGCCGAGCATGGTGAAGCCCCAGCTCTGAATCCGCGCGCGTTCGGGCGTGTAGGAGATAATCCGATAGGCGACAGGGACGCCGAAGTAGACAGTTGGGACTCCTTCCTGAACGCCTTGGCCGATCGGTTCGCCCATCATCCGCTCGTCGCCCGGCCGAAGCGCTTCCACGATCGTATGGACGTAACCCGGAACGGCTATGGCCTCGACTCGCTTCTCCAGGCCACCCGGGCGGAGGATCGCCGGGTCGGCGAGCGCCCGTTGGTAGGCCGCCATCGCCAAGGCCGCTCCCGCCTGCGAATGCGGGAAGGCGGTATTCAACTCTCCTCCGGGATCGACGGCCACCCCCTGAGCTTCGTCTCGCGTTTCCTCCGTCGGCGCGGTGAGGCGGCCGGTCGCAAACCCGGCGACGAGGAGGATGAGCACAGCGGCCAACAGCGCTCCGCGCTTCTTCCTCCCCGTGCCCATAGCCCCGCTGCCGTTCATGGTCGGAAATCCTATGCGCCGATCCCGAACAGTTCCTCGAACTCGGCTTCCCGCTGCGAGTACTGAAACGGATCGCCGGCAGTCAACGATCCCGGCCACTGCGTCGAGGCCAGGAACCCAAGCAGCCGGCCGCTGCCGACGACGACAACGCCGTCTTCTTCCGTCGCAGGCTTGCTCGACCTCTGGACACAGATGATCGGGACGATCAGCCGCCGTCCCCCGTAATGCCGAGCCGCCCACGCGGCGTGCCGATGGGCCTGGTCAAGATCCCGCTCGCGCCACCAGGACCGCTTGGTGTCGATCGTGAAGATCCTCGAAGGCGAGTGAACTACGTGGTCGATGTTCCCGCCACCATGTTTCAGTACGTCATGTTCGACCGCCCAGCCCCAATCCACGATCTCACCCAGCAGCGCAGCGACTCGCTGCTCGGCCTCGGCTCCAAGTCGAAACGAGGACTCCAAGCACAAGCGCTCGCGCGCTCTGTAGGCGAAGTAGGCGGCCAGGCAAATCCACAGCAGGGCAGCGCTAGGCGCTCCTTCGGCGACCGTCGCGACCGCACACACGAGGAAGAACACGGCCCAGCCACCACGATGCAGCGCCGCACGGCGATGCTGATCTGCCGAGCAGTAGGTGCTCAGTCCCGGCGTTCTGTATCCGTTTGCGATTCTGCCCATCCTTCGACGATAGGAAGCGCCCAGGACGTGTAGCGACCACCCAAGTCGGTGTTTCCGCTCATCGGCAGCGCTAACTCAGGTGATCGTCACTTTCTGGCCGCGACGGAAGCCGTTGCCGAGCCTGGCAGCGGCCGGCGCCGCTACAAGGCGCCGCTTCGCGGGCCTCGCTGACGCGCCCTCGCTAACGCTCGGGTTCCGCGGTGCCTGATCCGCTGCCCCGACGGCTCGACGTCTTCCGTCAAACGAGCCAGGAGGTTCCTCGATGGACCCTTCATTCGACCACCACAGCCCGCCTCACAAAATTGCCCACGGCCGCTTCACGCGCGTCTCGGTGCAGAGCCCCGCCGGAGAAATCGACGCTCGATTGAGCGAGCAGGGGATCTGGGAGCTGCGAGTTCGCCGCGACAACCAGGCCGCCTGGCGAGTGGCATGCAGCGGCGACATTGACTGCGGAATCGCGACCGCGCATCCGGCTGCGTCCGCTCAAGAGCAGGAGGTCATCACCCACGGACCGCTTACGGTTGACCCGGCGGGGCGTCGGGTGACCGTCGATGGGACCGAGGTTCGCCTGTGCCGCAAAGAGTTCGCGCTTCTGCTTGTTCTCGCGGCCCAGCCGAATCGGACCTTTGCGAGGGAGGAGCTGATGGCGAGGGTCTGGAGGCGGTCCGATCAGACCCGAACCAGGACTCTCGACGCCCACGCGGGCAGGTTACGCCGCAAACTGGCCAACGCCGGCGCCCCGGGGTTCGTCGTAAACATCTGGGGTGTTGGCTACAGGTTCAGGGAGCGCCCCGAATCTTCGGGCTCAGGATCATCTGCAAGGCAAGCCGCCTAATGCACACGCTGGCTCGTTGTCGGAAGCCGTTGCCGAGCCTGGCAGCGGTCGGCACCGCTACAAGGCACCGCTTCGCGGGCCTCGCTGACGCGCCCTCGCTGACGCTCGGGTTCCGCGGCGCCTGATCCGCTGCCGGACGGCTCGACGTCTTCCGTCAACGAGCCCAGGAGGTGCGCGATGAGCGCCACCGCAGTCCAGCCCGCCCAGCAGCAGCTCGTCGAGCTCGGCCGCTATGCCGTACCCGACGAAGCGCGGGTCCTAGCCGGTCGCCGCATCGACGGCGAGGTCTACGTCTACGACTACTCGGCCAGCGGCAACGGCCGTCCCTACTTCGTCGAGTGCGGCTTCGAGTCGAAGGCAGAGCTGGCCGTCCTGATCGCCGACTACCGGCGCCAGGCAAAGCGCCTCGGTGTCTGCCCGATGAGCCGGGAGGCGATCGATCGCGCCTTCGCCCTGGACCCCGCCGCGGAGCCGACGCCGCCCCAGCTTGGCACGCCCTGACGGGCGTGCGGGGCGTCTGACATCGGCTCCGCGACGGGCGGAGCCCTCCTGGAAAGGACGGCCATGTCAGACCGAGCTCCTTCTTCCCCTGCGCCGAGCCAGGCAAAGCGCGGAGCGCTGAGCGGCGCGGCCCTCAGCGATGAAGTCTTCGACTCCTCGCCCTCGCTTCTGCGCCCCGGCCGAGGTAAAGGTTCGGTCGCGGGCCTGCAGCAGTTCTTCTCGCCGCGCGAGGCGGCCGAGCTGGTGGCCGCCGTCAACGGGCGCGGGCACTCGACCCTCGACCTCACCGCCGGCGACGGTTCTCTCCTCGCGGGAGTCCGCGAGCACTTCCGCTTCGGCATCGAGATCGACGCCGACCAGGTGAAGGTCGGAGCCTACGAGGCGATCCACGCGGACGTGCAACGGGCCTACCCGTTGCTGCGCCTGGCGGGGATCGAGTTCCCGCGGGTCGCCTGCAACCCGCCCTTCGGTCTCGACTGGAGCCTCGGCGGGAAACACGAGAACTCCACGGTCGCGGTCTGGCGCATGGCGACGACGCTCCTCGCCGGCTACGGCGCCGGTGCCTTCGTCGCGGGCCGCGACCGCTTCGCCCGCGAGGTGATGAGCCGCAAGGACGCCGCCGGGGTCTATGCGCTCGTCGAGTGCCCCGATCTCTTCGAGGGGGTGCAACTGCCCTGCGTGATCGCCTTCTTCCTGCGCGCCGACAACGCCGCCGAGCCGCGCAGCGGCGGACCGCTCTCGCTCACCGCGGAGCGCGAGGAGCTGGTGGACCTGGCTGAGGAGATCCGCGCCGAGCGCGAACGAGTGGCCGGCTATGTCGTCAGCTATCCCGGTTGCCCTTACCGCGATTCGATCGCCGAGCGCTTCGCGACGATCGCCGACGAGCTCGCCCGCCGCCGCGAGGGCGAGGCGGCAAAGCGCCAGCGCTACGACCTGGCGCTTAAGGGAAAGCGCGTTTCCGCGCGGCCGAGTCCCTTCGCCCGCCTCGCCCTGCGCGAGCACCGCGTCCTTCGCAACGTCGAGCGCCTGCACAACCAGCCGACCACCTACTTCGCGCTGAACCTGCGCGAGTGGAGGGAGCTCTGCACCCTCGCCGAGGAGGAGGCGCTGACCCTTGATCCGGCGCTCCGCGAGGCCGTCAAGGCCGCGATCGCCGAGGCCGAGCGCGCGGTCTGCCCCCTCTACGAGGTCCGCCCCCAGCAGCGCCTCGCCTTCCTCGACGACCTCGACCAGATCCGCTGCGTCGCCTCGGACCCCGAGCGCGGCTTCGAGGCGGGTCAGAGCTACCCGCTGGAGACGGCGAGCGCCGTCGAGGTGACGCAGAGCGAGCGTCCTCATCACAAGCGAAACGGCGACGTTGAAATCCGCCGCTACGAGCACGAGGCCAAGGTGCTGCGAGTCGAGATCGACGGGCACCGCTTCAACGAGTCCGCGGAGGATGTCGCCTACCTGCTGGAGCACTTCGAGCTGCCCGATCCAGGCGACCTCGGCACGCGCTTTCCAGAGGAGGTCGAGGCCGCGCGGGAGGTATTGCGGGTCCTCGCTGAGCGCCACGGCTTCGAGTTCAAGACCTCGGAGGTCGAGGAATGGCAGCTCGAGGACCTGGCCCGCCTCGTCGTCAAGGGCTCAGGCGTGCTCGGCTGGGAGCAGGGCGGCGGCAAGAGCCTCGGCGGCGCGACCCTGATCCACGCGCTCTGGGAGCGAGGCGCGGCCGAGCAGGCGCTGATCGTCTGCCCGCAAGATCTCGTGCCGCAGTGGAGGCGCGAGATCAGGCGCTTCTACGGAGTCGAGGTCGAGCACATCACGAGCCCCGCGCAGGCGCGCGCCGTCGCCCGGCATCTGAAGGCGGGCGGCACCGGCCTCTACATCACCCACTACGAGGTGCTGTCCCTGCTGGGCCGCGTCGATGAAGCGCTGCCGATCGTCCCGGTGAAGGCGACCACGGCCGAGCGCGAGGAGACGGGCCGCACCGCCCTCACCTCGGAGGAGTTCTGCCCGCGCTGCCTGGCCTCGATCGACGCGGGCTGGCAGCGCAAGAGCCCGCACGTCTGCGACCGCTGCCACTACGTCCACAAGCGGCTGCGGGTGAAGACCGCGGGGCACTACCTCGCCCACGCCTTCGCCGACGGTGTGATCGTGGTCGACGAGGGGACGCTCGCCAAGGGCAACGACAGCCTGCGCTCGAAGGCGATCCGCGGCCTCTCGGCCCGCTATCGCTTCCTGCTCACCGGAACGCCGATCTCCAACTACGTCAACGACGTGTTCTGGTTGCTCTGGTGGACGCTCGGCAACGCCAGCCTGCGCTTCCCCTTCGACTACCAGGGCGGCCGCGCCAAGTTCGAGGCCGACTTCTGCGTGATCGAGTACTGGCGCCGCGACGGCCGTCGCGAGAACCGCAAAGTGCTGCCGCAGGTGACGAACGTCTCGCGCCTCTGGCGGCTGCTCGCCGGAGCGATGGTGCGGCGCCGCAAGCAGCACATGGGCGAGCTGCCGCCGCGGACGACGCGGACGATCGCCGCCCCGATGGGCGAGGCGCAGATCGACCTCTACAAGTTCTGGTTGAACTCCGGCAACTTCGAGCGCTACTTCTCCTGGAAACATCCCGGGCACCCGCTCTTGGAGGCGGGCTTGGTCCAGCGCTTCGCCGCCGGGCTCGGGCAGCTGACCAAGCTGGAGTACGCGACGACGTTGCCGGAGGCAGACCCCGACCGCGAGTGGGAGGGGCTCGACGGTCTCGCGCACACCAACTGGACGCCGAAGAACCTGAAGGTGCTACAGGTCGCTCTGGAGCACGCCGGCCAAGGCGAGAAGGTGCTGATCGGCTCGGACCTGATCGAGACCGGGCGCTGGCTCTGCGAGCGGCTGCGGGAAAAAAGGGTCGAGGCGAGCCACATCGTCGAGGAGCGCGCCGGTCGGGCACAGACGATGAACCCGCGCCGCCGCGCGAAGGCGATCGAGGCGTTCAAGACGGGCACGACCCAGGTGCTCTGCTGTGGCATCCCCTCGATCCGCCTCGGTCACTCACTGGAGGCGGCTTCCTGCGTGATCGCCAACGGGCTCGTCTTCTCCTACGAGATGTTCGATCAGTTCATCGCCCGCGCTTGGCGCCTCACCTCCCCGGGGCCGGTCTCGGTCTATGTTGCTCTCACCCTCGGCTCGCTCGACCCGAAGAAGTGGGAGCTGCTCTGCCAGAAGGCCAAGACCGCCGATCTTGCTCTCGACGGCCAGTTGGTCGATGAGCCCGAGCAGCCGATCTCCCGCGAGGAGTTCCTGCGTGAGCTGCGCAAGCAGGGGGTGAAGCCGACTGGCGAGGAGATCGCCGAGTCCGACATCCGAGCCGCCTGGGAAGCGACGCCGCTGCTGAGGTCGGCGGCAGTCAGGAGCCCGTCCCCCAAGAGCGAGTCACCCGCCGGTAGTCCCGATTGGCACCGAGCCCCGGTGGAGGTCGAGCAGCTTGATCTCTTCGCGGCGGCTTGAGGGCTGGGAATCGGTCAGGGCTTCCACGGCTAGCAGACCTCCCCCGGTCGCGGCTCCGCCACGCCCTCCTCCGGCCCGCTGTTCGCCGGCCCATGACCGATTCCCAGCCCCACCTCAGAAAACCCACCTCCAAGCAGATCCGCTACCTGCAAGACCTGGCGCTCCAGCGGGGCGAGTCCTTCGCCTACCCGAGAACCGCCGCCGAGGCGAGCGCCGAGATCGACCGTCTCAAGAGCCGCAAGCGCATGAGCGCCAGCGACCGTCGCCGTGAAGCCCGCGAGCTCAGTCGCGCGATGGCTGAGCGCGGAGGTGACGCGGCGGCGGTGCGGCCCTCAGAGCTGACCGGCTACGGCTCCTCGGCCACCTGGAGCAACCGGCAGTGAGCAGCGCCGTCCAGATGAGTCTCCTGGCCGCCTCGGCGGAGGAGCGCCTGGAGGTCCCCGTCTGCTGGGAGGTTCTCTTCTACGGCGCTGGCGCTCGCGCCGACCGAGGACGCGGCAAGGGCCTCTTCCCGCATCGCCACGTCCCCTCGCCACCGGCGCGCTTCCCCCACGAGGACGAGTGGCTTTCGGCCCTCGACTTCGTCGAGGAGGCGCGCCGCTACAACCAGGCCGGTTGCGCCGTGCTCGATCTCAGCAAGCGCGACGGCGCCGGCTCGAACGGGCCGATGGGCAGGGGTGGCCCCCGCGGTCCGATGTTGATGGCCTCCGGCCGCGGCGTCGAGGCCGAAGGCCGACTTGCTACCTGGCCGCAGCTTCTCGGCGGACGCCAGGAGCAACGCGAGGTCGAACCCGAGGTCGCTCGTGCCCGCGATCTCGCTGCGGCCTACCACTACCTCGACTACTACGGCCGCGTCTACGCCGAGCCAGAGCCCGGCGATGAGTGGAGCCCGGTGCCGCTGATCCGGCGACTCGCCCACGAAGCCCGCCAACTCGGCGGCGATCCCAACCTCCTCCAACCCCACACCGACTACATGCGGCGCGGCCTCGAATGCGAGCGCTCCGCCGACCCGAAAGGAGAACGCTCATGACCGCGATCTATGAGTTCACCTGCTTCCTCCGCGTCCCGGCCGAGAGCACCGAGGAGGCCGACCACCGGGCACACGCGCTCGCGGATGCGGTCTCCCACGGAGAGGCGACGCTCGCGCTCGACGATTCAGAGCCCACCGTCGAAGCCGCCGACGGAGAGCCGCGATCAGATGAGGACGAGCAGGCCGAAATCGCCTATCCGATCCCGGCCGACGCTGAGGCGCTCAACCAGATCCAAGGCGCCCTCGACGGCCGCGAATGGAATGGGGACACGATGGAAACGGTCGCTTCGATCGTGCGTGCCACCGGGCGTCCGGTTCGCGATGTGGCAGACGTGCCCGAAAGCTGACCCCGGGGTTCCCTGCCAACCCGTCGCGGTCACTGCGACCCCTCTCGATCGTGGCACGGCTTCGCCGTGCGTTGGGTCGGGGATCGCCCGCCCGCGAGAGGGCGGGCACGATGAACGGAGGACACCATGTCTCACCCTCACGCTTGTCCGCAGTGCTTACGGCGCTCCTGGCTGCTCGCCCTCGCCGCCCCTTACATCGAGAAGACCCTCACCGCGGCACCGGCCCGCCGGGTCTTCGAGCTGCTGGGCCTCGATGACGAGACGCTGGCCGAGGAGGTCGCGCCGAAGGTCGCCTCCACTTTGCTTGCTCGGGTCGAGGCGCTCGACGAGGCCCGTCTCGCCGCTGAGCTTGAGGCGGCAGGTTGCTGGGCGACCTGCCTACACGACGGCTTTTACCCGGAGCCGCTGGCGGCGATCCCCGCTGCACCGGCGGCTCTGATCGCCCGGGGCGACCCTGCTCTGCTCGCCGGCCTCAGCCGTAGCGAGGCGGCGGCAATCGTCGGTGCCCGCCGTGCTACGGCCTACGGGCGAGAGGTCGCCCGCGGCCTCGGCCATGACCTCGCCGCGGCGGGCATCACGGTCATCAGCGGCCTCGCCTTCGGCATCGACGCCTGCGCCCACCGCGGCGCGCTGGATGTCGGGACCACGATCGCGGTCCTCGGCACCGGGGCCGATGTCGCCTATCCCGCCGTCCACCGCTCGCTGTGGCGGTTGATCTGCGAGCAGGGCTTGGTGGTCTCCGAGCTGCCGCCGGGTGCGACCCCGTGGCGGTGGACGTTCCCGGCTCGCAACCGGATTATCGCCGGGCTTGCCGGAATGACGATCGTCGTCGAGGCGGCCGAGCGCTCAGGCTCGCTGATCGCCGCGGGTTGTGCCAGCCGCTTCGAGCGCGAGCTCGGCGCCGTGCCGGGGCCGATCACCTCCCGCGCCTCGGCAGGTGCCAACTGCCTGCTCTCCCGAGGAGCCCACATCGTGCGCGGTGCCGAGGACGTTCTCTTCGTCCTGCGAGGGGAGACCGGCACCAGCCTGGCTGAGGATTCCGAGAGCGAGGGCTCCTAGCGCAGGGACCTCCTGGTGGGCGACGCCTCCCGATCCTGGCACGGCTCCGCCGTGCATCGGGTCGGCGAATCGCCCGCCAGCGGGGCGGGCACCGAACAAGGAGGACCTGATGGCCACGAGGAGACGCCGACGGGCGCTCACCGACACCGAGCGCGCCGAGAAGCGCCGCCGAGCGCAAGCTGATGGCACAGGCGATCGAGCAGCTGCGCAGCAGCGAGGGATGGCAGCGATGGGTTCGCGTCCGCCGTCACTTCCACTCCTACAGCTTCCACAACCAGCTGCTGATCGCCTACCAGCGGCCGGGCGCCACGCGCGTCGCCGGCTTTCGCCGCTGGCTCAGCCTTGGCTACGCCGTCCGTAAAGGCGAGCGCGCCATCAGCATCTGGGCTCCTTGTCCACCCTCGAAGAAGCGACTGCGGGAATGGCGCGAAGCCGGTGCCGACCCGGACTCCCAGCCGCGCACCTACTTCCGGCTGGTCAAGGTCTTCGACCGCTCTCAGGTCGATCCGCTGCCCGAGTTCCCTGGGGGGCCGGTCAAGCTCGATCCTCCGCTTGAGCCGGTCAAGGGTGAGAGCCTCGCGGGGCTGTTCGAGCCGCTAGTCGAGTTCGCCGCCTCGATCGGCTACACCATCGCGGTCGAGGAGATCGGCGGCTCGGCCCTCGGTTACTGCTCGCCTCCCCGCCACCACATCGGCGTCGAAGCGATCTCAGATCGTTTCTCGGCCAACGCCCAGATCGGGGTGACGATCCACGAGCTGTCCCACGCGCTCGTCCGCTGCGACCGGCGCGAGGAGGACCCGAAGTTGACCTACGGCGAGGAGGAGGTCGTCGTCGAGTGCATTGCCCACACCGTCTGCTCGACGGTCGGACTCGACACCTCCGGCTGGTCTGTCCCCTACATGGCGAGCTGGGGGAAGGGGGAGGAGATCGCCCGCTACGCCGAGCTGATCGACCGCCTTGCGAGCCGGCTCAAGGATGCGGCGCTCGCCTCGGGCGTCCATGCCGATGAGGAGGTAGAGGAGCTCGTCGCCGCCTGAGCCGTTCCAAGGCGGCCATCCACCACGACGGGTCGAGTTGCAACAGCCGATCCGGCACGGACCTGCACTTCGATTCAAGCCAGCCGGGGCAACGACGGGGCATGCATATGCGCCCCTCCAGAGAGGCAGTCCAATTTCCTCCCACCAGGGTGGCACGCGCCTCCCGCGCTTCAACCCCCGCAAGGGGGGTTCCCCTCACCTCCGACATTCGTCTCCGGCTCGGTTCCGGGCGTTCGGTCGCGCGCCCTACCTGGGCTCGTCAATCGAACCACCTCTCAAAGGAGGCCCCAAATGCAAGGCATCAACGTCGTCGTCATCACCGGCAACCTGACCCGCGATCCGAACCTGCGGCACACCGAAGGCGGCACGCCCGTCTGCAACCTGCGCGTCGCGGTGAACGGCCGCCGCAAAAACGGCAACGACGAGTACGTCGACAAGCCCAACTACTTCAACGTCACCGTCTGGGGTACCCAGGGCGAGCGCTGCAACGAGTACCTCGCCAAAGGTCGGCCGGTCGCGGTCGAAGGTCGCCTCGACTGGAAGGAGCAAGGCGAGGGCGAGAGCCACCGCGAGTACGTTCAGATCATCGCCAATACCGTCCAGTTCCTCGGCGGCAAACCGGAGGACAAAGACGGTGAGGGCAGCGAAGCCGCTCCGGAGTCCGAGGCCGGCGGCGGCAGCGAAGACGACATCCCCCTCTGAGCCACGTCGCGGCGGGGCGCCCACCTCACGGTGGGCGCCTTTTTTTTGGCCTTGCGGCCGTCTTCGTCGTGAATTTGGCGAGGAGGGGGGACAACTTTCGCCCGCCGCGCCTTCACGTCCCGACAAGTCCATACACCCCGACGACGGAGCAAGCCGCCGCCGGGGCTTTGCGCACAGGAGGTACGAGCTCCCATGCACGACACCGACCATAGTCAGTGGCGCCTGCTCCCGGACGCGGACGACGACCAAGACCAGGCGGCGGTCCTAAAAGAGATCCTGTTCATCTACCCGGAGCCGATCACGCTCGGCGAGCTGATCCGGATGATGACCATCGCCGGAACCGAGTTCTCCGAGCTGGACCGGATCGAGCGAGCCGCCCGCGAACTCACCGCAGCCGGCCTGCTCCACCGAAGGGAAGACGACCTCCTCCTGCCGACGCGAACCGCCGTCATCTCCTATCGGCTGTTCAATCTCTGATGGACGGCAGGAGGGTGGACCGCGAGGCCGCTGAGCAGCTCGGCAAGAACCTATGGAGAGCCCGCCGCCGTGCGGGCTACTCCCAGGAAGCCCTCGGCGTCCTCTGTTCCCTGCACCGCACCGAGATCGGAATGCTGGAGAAGGGTCAGCGCCTGCCGCGCGTGGACACGCTGATGAAGGTCGCCGACGCCCTGGAAGTGCGGCTGGAAAGTCTGCTTGAGGGGATCGAGTGGATTCCGCCCGGCCCCGCTGCCCGCGGCAGCTTCGCCGTGCGGAAAGACGGGTGATCCCGATGGCGAATAGGGAGGAAGACCCCACCCAGGTGCTTTTGGAAGCCATGCGACATCCACTTCGGGTTGCGCTCCTGCGGCGCTACCTCGAAGCAGATGAGCCGCTTGGCACGAAGCGCCTCGCCGAGTCCATCAGACAGCCGCTCTCCAGCGTCAGATACCACGTACGCAAGCTAGCCGAACTCGGGGCAATTGAGATCGTCGAAGAAGAACAGCGCCGCGGAGCCGTTGCCCGCTTCCACGAGCCGACGCCTTTGCTGAAGGAAACGCCCTGGGCCTTATCGGCCCTCGGGCTGTCTTCGCCGCGCGACGAGTCCCGCCGGCTCAGCGACGAGGAGCGCGCTGCCATCGACGCGCACATCGCCGAGCGGCGCAAGGACACCGAGTTCATGGATCGTCTCCGGCGGCGGGCACAGGAAAACGCCCCCATCCTCGAACGACTCAACGAAAACGCTCCATAGACTCGAAGAAGTCCCCATCCTCAGCAAGGTTCTGCCAAGCCAAGAGCCCTGGCAGAACAACATTTTACGGAGCCTTGCAGCAGTCCCTTCCAGCGCCTCAGTAGCCCCAACCTCGCAGCCCGACACACTACGAACCCTCCGGTTCGCCCGATGCAACAGGGCCGCGCGGCGGACAACAGGGGCGATGGTGGGAGTTACGAAGATCGGTCGCGCCAACGCCAACTACTGGATCGAAGCCGTAGCCGAAGGCGGCGAGGACTACTACACGAAGCCGGGTGAGGCACCGGGCGAGTGGATGGGCGAGCTGGCCGCCGAGCTCGGCCTTGCCGGCGAGGTCGACCGCGATTCCTACGTCGCCGTCCTCGCCGGCAAGCACCCGCTCACCGGCGCCGTCCTCGTCTCCCGGCCCGAGCCCCGCAAGTTCGTGGACGCCGAGGGTCGCGAGCGCCACCTCGATCCGATCCTCGGCTACGACATTCGCTTCGCGGCGCCGAAGTCGGTCTCGCTGCTCTACGCGGTGGGCTCCCCCGGGGTCCGCGCTGCCGTCCTGCGCGCCCACGATCACGCCGTCGCCGAGGCGGTCGGCTACCTGGAGAGAACGGCCTGCTTCGTGCACCGCGGCAAGGGCGGGGTGGTGATCGAGCCGGGCGCCGGCTTCCTCTCGATGGCCTTCCGCCACCGCTCCTCGCGTGCCGGCGATCCTGCTCTCCACACCCACCTCGTCACCGCCAACATGACCCGCGCCACCTCAGACGGTCGCTGGCTCAGCCTCGCCAACCCGCGGCGCCAGTCGCCGCTTCTGCGCGAGGCCAAAGCGGCGGGCCACGTCTACCAGGCCGCGCTCCGCGCCGAGCTGACCCGCAACCTCGGCGCCGAGTGGCAGCCGGTCGTCAACGGCTACGCCGATCTGGCCGGGATCGAGCGGCCGGTGATCGACCACTTCTCCCAGCGGCGAGCGGAGATCGTCGCGGCGATGGCCGAGCGGGGAACCAGCTCTGCGGCCGCTGCCGAAGTTGCCGCCTACCGCACCCGCGAGGCGAAGGACTACGCGGTCGACCCCGACAGCCAACGTCAGGAGTGGGTTGCGCGCGCGGCCGAGTTTGACCTCAGCGCCGAGTCGATCGACCGGATGCTCGCTCGCGGTCGGCGCCGCGAGCCTCGCCCGATCGGCGCCGAGCAGCTCGACCGCGCTCTCACCGACCTGGAGGCTCACCACTCTCATTTCGACCGCCGCGACCTTCTCACCGCGGTCGCCAACCAGCTCCGCGAAGGCGCCGACGCCTCGGCCTTGGAGGCCGCCGTCAAGTTGCTGATTGACGGTCGGCAGCTGATCGTGGTCCATCAGGGAGCCGGTCCGCTCGAGGCCACCTACTACACGACCCCGCGCCTCTGGCAGCTGGAGCAAGCCTTCATGGGCTCGGCGAGGAAGGGGGAGAGCGCCGGGGCGGCGGTGGTCGACGGCGCCACCCTTGCCGCTGTCCTCGACCGCCATCGCTACCTGAGCGATCAGCAGGTGGCGATGGTCCGCCGCCTCACCACTGGCGGCGAGCGAATCATCGCGGTCGCAGCGCTGCCTGGCACCGGCAAGACCACCGCGCTCGTCGCCGCCCGGGAGGCTTGGGCCGCCGCTGGCTACCAGGGGATCGGGGTCGCGACCGCCCGCAGCGCCTCCGGCGAGCTGGCCGAGAACGGCATCCCCGCCACCTCGATCACCGACTTCCTGATCCGCACCGGCGAGCTGGCAGAGCGCGGCATCGCGCCCCTTCCCCAAGGGACCGTAATCGTGGTGGACGAGTCCTCGACCACCCCGACCCCGGACATGGCGGCGCTCGCCGCGCTCGCCGCGGGCTGCGACGGCAAGCTGGTGCTGATCGGCGATCCCAACCAGATCGGCGCGGTCGGCCCTGGAGGGCTCTACGGCAACGTCACCAATGAGATCGAGCCGATCGTGCTGACCGAGATCCGCCGCCAGCGCGATCCGGTCGACCGGCGGATCGTCGAACTCGCCCACGAAGGTCGCGGCTCCGACGCGCTCGACGTTCTTCGCGCCCAGGACCGCCTCGTTATCGCCGACACCCTGCCCGAGGTCTTGGACGCCCAGGCGCTCGACTGGCACAAGCGCTTCGCTGCCGGCGAGGACGCGGTAATGATCGCGCGCCGCACCCGCGACGTCGCCGAGCTGAACGAACGGGCGCGCGAGCTGCTCGCCGCCGAGGGGCGGCTGGGTGTCGAGTCGCTCCTCGTCGGCGGTCAACCCTTCGCTGTCGGCGATCGCGTCGTCACCCGGATCAACACGCCGGAGGTCTCCAACCGCGAGCGCTGGGAGATCGTCGGCGTCGATCAGGCAAAGCACCAGCTCTACCTGCAGCGGCTCGGCGTCGAGGGCGAAGGGGTCCGGCTCGATCGCCGCTACCTGGAGAAAGTCACGCCTTCGCGGGAGCCGGCGATCCAGCACGCCTACGCGCTCACCACCTACAGCACCGAGTCAAAGACCTTCGACTCAGCCTTCGCCCTGCTCGACTCCGGCATCAGCCGCGAGGACTTCATCGTCGCGATCTCGCGCAGCTCGGGTCCAACCACCGCCTACGGCGTCGCCGCCTCGGAGCTGACCGACGCCGATCTCGGCCCCGGCACCCGGGACGTCGAGGACGCCGCCCACGATCTGCGGGTCGGCGCCGAGAGGGCGGCCGGGGAGTACGCGGCGGTGGAGGTCGGAGCCCGCAAGCGGATCGAGGCGATGGCGCCTCTCGACCTGGCGGCGCGCCGCGCCGAGCTGAACCGCCGCCTCGCCGCCCACAGTGAGCGCTCACCGGCCGAGGAGCGGCTCGCGGCGATCGAGCGGCGGATCGCAAGCACCAGGGCGCGAATCGCCGAGGCCGACCCCGAGCACGCTGGGCGAGCCCTCGCCGAAAAGCAGCTTCGCCGCCTCGAAGCCGAGCGCGACGAACTCGCGGTCGAAGTGGCCGCGGAACCGGCACGAGCTCCGGCGCTCAGCGCCTCCGAGCGGGCCGAGCTGGCGATGATCGAGGAGCGCCTGGTCCAGCTCCACCGCCGCGAGGTCGCAGCCGAGCGTGTCCAGCCGAGCAAGCTCGTTACCGAAGCGCTCGGTCCCCGCCCGAAGGACCCGCTCGATGCCGCGCTCTGGAACAACGGCGTCGATGCAATCTACGGCTACCGCCTCCGTTACGGCATCACCACCGCCGGCAAAGACCCCTTCGGCCCCAAGCCGCGCGATGCCGCTCAGCGGCGCGATCGCCGCAACGCCGAGCTCCGCCTCGCCCGCGTCCAGCACAAGCTCGGCAAGCAGCGGACCCGCAGCGCCGGACGCACGATGCGCATCGGCCGCTAGGCCCGGCACGAGGCTCTAGCCGGCTGGGGAGGCCCGCCGCCCGATGGTCGCACGCTGCGCGTGCGGGGCGGCTGCATGGCCTCCCCGCCGCAAAGCCGTAGAGCTGAAAGAGAAAGGCGAGCCTGGATGCTCGATCGCCTTCTCCGTGACGAGCGAGCGCGACTGATGCGCCAGGCCCGCTCCCACTCCCGCCGTCCCGAGGACGCCGACGATGCGCTGGGCGACGCCTGCGTTCAGTTCCTGCGCTCCTACGACGGCCCCGCCGGCGAAGACGCGCTGCGCTGGATGCTGCTCGTCATCAAACGCTGCGCGTGGGCAATCGGTCGCAAGGGTCAGGCGCGGGAGACTCGCCACGGTGGCGCTGAATACGAGGCGACGGTGGCCAATGTCGATACTCCCGGCCCGGCCGAGTTGGTCGAGCGCGCCGAGGAGACTGCCCAAGTGGTCGAGCTGATCGAGAACCTGAAGCCGGACGAGCGTACGGCGCTGATCCTCCTCGGCCTCGGATGCAGCCGCGCCGAGATCCGCGACTTGCGCGGCTGGAGCGCGGCGAAGGTCCACCGCTGCATCGTCGAGGGACGAGAGCGGGTGCGGCGATTGCTGGAGAGGGGGGACAGTTAGCGATGCCGGCGCCTTTGTCGCATATGGACAACATGCGCTCGGTCGATTTCGACGCCGCCCTGCTCTGCCTGCACAGGTGGATCGGCTCGAATGTCAAAGCGACCGTCAACCTCTATGGCCAGTTCTTCGGCTGCGGAATGGCAGGGGAGCTCCGTTGTGTCGAGTTCCTTCCGCCCGACCACTCGGCGATCAGCCTGGTCTTAGAGGGCTCCGATGGCGTCTACCTCGACCCCGCCGACGCGGATACGTTCATCGGTCGAGAAGGCAGCGTTGAGCTGCTCGAATTCCGCATGGCTTACGGCCTCTCGGTCGTCCTCGAACCTGCCTCTCACCTCTGAGCGTCAGTGGGCCAGCTCGCCGATCCCGGCGTCGCTGCTGGGGGCCGCTCCACTCGCCAGACGGGGGCCGAGATGGTTGACAAGTTTTCAGAAGCTGCTGATCAAATTAGGACTGAAAGAGCGTCGGCCTGCAGATCCCGAAGGGCCAGTCCGCTTGCCTCCCTCCCGAGATCCTGGACGGTCTCGGCCCCGGGATCGAGGTCCCGGATCTGACCGGGCTTCCCGACGATCTAAAGGGAAACCCTCAGCAGCCCGCCCGGGCGATTCAGTCGGTCTGTTTTACGGTGCGGCGTCATCCCCGAGCTCGGGCGCGGTCAGCCGGAGCGATCGGGCGTCGAGGGCGGGAGAACCCTCGACGCCCCGGGGTCGTCCGGTCTCGAAGAGCCCGCCGGAATCGGCTTACCTGCGCTCCTCGTACCGTCGCCAGGGAGAGCGACAGCCACCCCTCTTCGCCCTGGGAGGGAACTGCTTGGCGAAGATGCGGGGAGGTCTTTGGAAGTCGGAGCGAGGTCCTCCTTAACGGCGCAGCGAAGGCTGCAGCGAGACCTCGTGCAGCTTGCCGGTCTCGACCTCGTAGACGAAGCCCCTGATGCTGTCGGTGTTAGGGATGAAAGGGCTGGCCTTGATCCGCTCGGTCCCCTCGCGGACGTCGTCAGCAAGGTCCGAGAATGCCTGCGCGCTCCACTGCGGCCGCTCGCCGGTCTCGGCCTCGAGCTTGTCGGCGAACTCGTCGTCGGTGAAGGTGAGCATCCCGCAGTCGGTGTGATGGATGAGGATGATCTCCTCGGTGCCGAGCAGGTTCTGGGAGATCGCCAGAGAGCGGATCGCGTCCTCGGAGACGACCCCGCCGGCATTGCGGATCACGTGGGCATCGCCCTCGCTCAGGCCGAGGATGGCGTAGGGGTTGAGGCGCGCGTCCATGCACGCAAGCACTGCGACCCGCTTGCCGGGAGGCAGCGGCAAGTCTCCCTTGTCAAATTCATGCGCGTAGGACTTCGCGTTGTCGACCAGCTGGTCGGTCTGGTTCATCTCGCTCTCCTCGGTCGAAAAGCTATCTTGATAAAACTTATCAACAAAGACAGCTTTGCGCAAGGAGCCTTGCCAGAAGCTCCCGAACTCACTCCGCGTGTCTGAAGCCGAGCGCCTAGCGGGGGCCCCGCTAATCACTGGTGACAGTCGGGCGCGGGTCGATCCACCGGCGAGCGCGGAGCCTGAAAACTGCTCGAAAAACGTGAGGGACTTCTGGACCACCATTTTTCGAAGGACTTGACGTCGACTAGGGTGCCGCGATGCTGGGTGACGCGATTCTCGGCGCAGCGGTGGCCTTCTGCCTCGCGATCCTGACGACGCCGGTCGGCGTTTCCGGTGCCGTCTTCCTGGTGCCCTTTCAGATCAGCGTCATTCATATCCCGAGCCCGGCGGTGACGCCAACTAACCTCCTCTACAACCTGATTGCGATCCCCGGTGCCCTGCTTAGGTTCCGGCGCGAGCGGCGGCTGGGCGGCCCACTGACCCGTCTGCTCGTTCTCGGCACCCTCCCCGGCGTCGTCGCCGGTGCCGTGATTCGGGTCTTTCTTCTTGGCAGCGGCGAAGCGTTCCTGGTCGTCGTCGCAGCGGTGTTGATCCCGCTCGGCGCCTGGCTCGCCTTCGCGACTCCTCCCGCTCCGGCCGGAATCCCTGACCACAGGCGGCGGCGCCTGATCGTTGCCTTGGCCTTGGCGGTCGGAACGATCGGCGGCATCTACGGGATCGGCGGTGGCTCGATCCTCGGGCCGATCCTGGTCGGACTCGGCTTCTCGGTCTTCGAGGTCGCCCCGGCGGCGCTGGCGGCGACCTTCCTGACTTCGTTCGCGGGGGTGGCCACCTACGCGATCATCAGCTTCGGAGCCAGCGGCGACGTCGCCCCCGAATGGGCGCTCGGCGCCGGCATGGGGATAGGCGGCCTGGCTGGCGCCTACCTCGGCGCTCGGCTTCAGTCGCGGCTGCCGGAGATGATGCTGCGGCGCGCGCTCGGCGTGCTGGCCCTCGCGCTCGGTGGTCGCTACGCGCTGCAGGGGCTCACCTGAACTTTCACCTTCACTCGGTTCCTGTCGCGATCCACAGCAGCGCCCACAGCACAGCCTCGGCAATCGCGGAAGTGCGGCGCCCGTCAGGGCTGACCCAATTCGCCTTCCTCGCCGTGCAGGCCGCTGCGGGTAGTGAGGGGGAGAGCAAGGTTGCCGTTCGCGACGACGCTGATCTCGGGCTCCGCGAGCTTCACCGTTGCAATAAGTTGACAAATTTGGTCAACTATTGATAGAAGCCCGTAGGCCTCGCCGCTGCACGGCTCCATTTCGTATCGATCACGGTCGCAAGAAACGCCGAAGCGCTCCGAACCTCAAACGATGCAAGACACCAGCTACGGGAGCCCCCTGTTTTCGCGTGCCTGCCAGATCGTGGCGGCGTACGGTGAGATCGCCGACCGCGAACCGCGAGCGGTGCGGGCCGTCTGGCTGCGCGTGCGGGCCGGCTCCCCGAGGCTGATGCTGTACCGGCTGCGACTGCCGTCGGTCAGAGTTCGACTGAGTCCGTCTTCCCCGGGCCGCATGATCGCCCAGCACTTTGCGATACGCGAACGGGGTCATTGGAAATTCCGGCGAGCTCAGGGAGTGCTGACATTGCCCGCCGAGTTCTCCCTTTACATGCGTGGCCGTCATCGCCAGGCCGTTCGCACGAACGTGCGCCACGCGCGCGACGCCGGCTTCACGGTCGAATTCCGCAGGACCGAGGACTGGGCACCGGGAACGGGTGATTTTCGCGCCGCCCACATCACACCGGGGCCTGTCGAGGAATGGGTCGTACTGGATCGAGAGGGCGCGGTGGTCGCCAGCTCGATCCTTTCTGTCGACGAGGAGGTTGCACTGCTCCACGGGCTGGTCTCGAGCTCCTCATACGCTCGCTGGCTCCTGCACACGGCGATCGTCGAGCGGCTCTGCGGCCGCTGCAAAGTGTTGCTGACCAATAGTCCCGACGCCTACCTGGTGGGCGTCGGTAACCAGCATTTCCAGCGCCTGCTCGGATACGAGATTATGCGCCTCCGCCTACGCCGTTCGTCGCGCTCGCTCCCGAGCCGAAGCAAAGACGTAGAGGGGCCGGTCGCTGGCGCGGGCATCGGCCGCCCGCCCGCGCCCGAACCGTCCTGACGATCTCCACCTTCTACCTGGGTGGCGGGTCTGGGGGTTGAGTAGCCGCTTTGCCACTCCTCATTATTAGGTCTTTTTCTGAATTAGTTGATAAACAAGGTTGGCAATAAGATATAAGCGCGACCAGGGATGGCGCCAGAGGCAACGAAAAGTGGGCGACGACTGACGCTGGTGGCGTTCGCGTGCCTGGCCCTCATTTGCAGCGCGGTACCTGCAATGGCAGATCCAGTTGAGGCCCCCGCCGGCTCTGAGCCGGTTCTGCAGGCCTCGGAATTCCCTGTCCCCAGCTTCACCGAACTGAACGCCGCGTACGCGGCCAGCAAGCGTAAGGACGAAGAGCGTGAAGCTGAACTCCAGGAACCCGCGCTGGTCGCCGAGCGCGAAAGCTCTCGCCACGCGTATGCCGACATGACGAACGAAGAAGCCGAAGTGCTCCTCCGTTCGACCTTCGCGGAGACGCTCTCGAGGCTGAACGCAGAACCTGCTCGAGTCCTGAGTGACGCGAAGCTGGCTGACAATTTGGGGCATGGGTCAGCCGTGATCGAAAGCGAAGGCCGCAAAGAAATTCTCGAAGCCGGCCTACCGATCGAAGCCCGTAATGAAGAAGAAGACCTGGAAAAAGTCGACGTGACCCTCGCACAGGGGTCCGAAGGCTTCGAACCTAAAAACCCGCTGGTCGACCTGGTGATCGGCAATTCCGCGAACGAAGGCGTCGAGGTCGGAGGCGAAGGTGAAGCGGTGGAAATCTCCCAGGTCGGCGCCGAAAAATCGGCAGGACGTCTGCTCGGCGACAAGAACGTGTTCTACCCGGAAGTCGAAGAGGGAAGCGACACCGACCTGATGGTCTCTCCGACCTCACGCGGGGTCGAGCTCTTCGACATGCTGCGCTCTGTCGAAAGCCCCGACACGCTGCGGTTCGATCTCGCGCTGCCAGAGGGCGACAGCGTCCGGGCTGCCGCCGGGGGCGCTGCCGAAATCGTCGATTCCGAAGGCCAAGTCGTCGGTCTGGTGGGTAAGCCCAGCGGCGAAGACGCCCAAGGAACCTACGTCCCTGTCGAAATGCAGGTTGAAGGCGAATCAATTGTGCTGCACACCCACCACCGCGAGGAAGACCTCGCCTACCCGATCCTCATCGACCCCGATATTGCGATGCATTGGTCGGGCTGGTACGGGGGGCAGAACCTGCAAGGCCTCTCCTACTGGAAATGGCAGACGAATGTGGGATGGACGCGTTCCCTGGTCGGCCAAAATGGCAGCGGGCCGTGGGCGGGAATGTATGGCCTGTTCCAGAGCACCGTAAACGAAGAACTAAATGGCGGCGGCTACAGCGAGTACTACCTGAACACGCCCAATACCGCCACCTACCTCCACGATGTCGAAATCTGGCCGTTTTGGCGCGATGATCACCAGAGCAATCCAGAATGCGAACCCTGGTACACCGAACCGTATGACTTCGAGGGCTACTACGACGTCGTCCAGCAGCATTGGAACGAGACCGACTTCAACGACGCCCACAACTACGGCAAAACGCTGCACGCGAACTGGGGGCACCAGTACGACTTCGGTTTAGGCGTATCGCCCGGCTACAACGTCCCCGCCGTATGCTGGCGCGACCTCATGGCGGGCGGTGTCTCGTTCAGCTTGGGGGACTGGGCGCCACCGAACCTGACCTCGGTGGGCACGGGACCGAGCCAGTGGATCAGCTCGAGCGCCTCGTTCAGCGTCTCGGCCTCCGCCACCGACGAAGGCCTCGGCGTCAAGTACCTCAGCTTCACTCCAGGCGGCACCTCGACGCCGATCGAAAAGCCGACGGGCTGCCAGGGCACCTACGAAAGTAGGTGCTCGACGAGCTACAGCGGCAGCTTTTCCTTCACGGGCGCCGGCTTCACCGAAGGAGAACGACAGGTCCAAGTCTCCGCACAGGATCCGACCCTGAAGGGGTCGAACACGCGCACCTTCACGCTGAAGGTTGATCAGAAACCGCCCGAAGTGCAGCTTCACGGCCAGTTGATGGCGGCGGTGAACGAAGCTGGCGCTGGTGAAGCGCAGGGCCAGGGCGGCCCAGAACTGAGCCAGCCCGTCTACAACCTGAAGATTGACGCCACCGACGGTGTGAAAGGCACGACCGAAGGGATCAAAAAGCGCTCCGGAGTCAAAAAGGTCGAAGTGCTGCTCGAAAAGGCGCCGGGCGAAAAAGTCAAAGAAATCTATGAAAACGCGAGTTGCCCGTCGAGCAGCTGCGACCTGCACCCAACCTACGCGCTGAAACTCACCGGCCTCAGCGCCGGGGTCCACAAACTCGAAGTTCAGGCATACGACTTCGCCGGCAACCAGTTCGAAAAACCGATGCAGATCGAATTCGAATATATGCCCGCGACCGGGATCAGCGATGACTTCGTCCTGCAGCGCTTCCCGCTTCCCGATGGAAAAAACTATGGCGAAGAAGCAAGCCACGCTCCCGAACTCGCTGTCAACGTGATGAATGGCAACGTCGTCTACCACCAGCGCGATGTCAACGTGGAAAGCCCCGACACTGCCCTCGAAGTCGAACTTTTCTACAACTCCCAATTGCCCAAAGAACAGAGTGGCGAATGGGGCAGGGGCTGGACGCTCTCGCAGACCCCTCGGCTCGAAAAAACTGGAGGCGGCACCGGGACCGACACGGGTAAAGCGCTGACCACCGAGGCGGCGATCGCCGGCGGAGTCGACCTGCCCCAGCAGGTCGGCCAGCCGCACTTCACGAACAGGCTGGGCGCCGTCGTGACCAAGCAGTCCAGCGGTGGCTACGCGGTCAGCGAAGAATCGGGACAAGAAGAAACGACCACCGTCTTCAACGCGGCTGGCCAGACGACCGAAGTGCAGACGACCCCAACGGCGAGCGTCAACTACAGCTACAGCGCGGGCAAGCTCTCAGAAATCGCGATCGACGATCCGGCGTCGACGACGGCGCCACCGCCGCCAACCAAACCCGCTCCGAGCATCACCCCGACCTACGTCTCCTCATTCGGATCGAGCGGTTCGGGCAACGGCCAGTTCGGCCACCCCGCCGACGTCGCCATCGACTCGAAAGGGAACCTCTGGGTCGCCGACGAGAACAACAACCGGGTGCAGGAGTTCAGCGCAGACGGCGACTTCATCAAAACGCTCGGCTCGGCGGGAACCGCCAACGGCCAGTTCGCGATGCCGAAATCACTCGCCTTCGATGCCAGCGGCAACCTCTGGGTCGCCGACGCCGGCAACAACCGCCTCGAGAAGTTCAACCCCACCACCGGCGAATTCCTCAAAGCGGTCGGCACCAAAGGCTCCGGCAACGGCCAGTTCAGCGGCCCTGAAGGAATCGCGATCGACCCGAAAGGCAACATCTGGGTCTCCGATACCTACAACTACCGCGTCCAGGAGCTGAACGCCGCCGGCGAATTCATCAAAGTCGTCAGCCCCTCTGGCCTCGGCGCGATCGAACCCACCGGCCTTGACGCCGCCGCTGACGGCAACGTCTGGGTCACCGACTGGGCTCATAACCGCGTCGTCGAGCTGAGCGAAGCCGGTGCCCTGGTCCGCCAGTTCGGCTCCGAAGGGACCGGGAACGGGCAGTTCCAGCACCCCGACGCGATCGTCGTCGGTACCCACGGCGAACTCTGGGTCGGCGACCAGAGCAACAACCGCATCCAGGAGTTCAACACCGAAGGCCAGTACGTGACGCAGTTCGGCTCCGCGGGCTCCGGTGCGGGGCAGTTCGCCTTCAGCTATCCGCTCGGGATCGCCACCGACAACCAGGGCAGCCTCTGGGTGGCCGACACGAACAACAACCGGGTCCAGCGCTGGCTGATCCCGCACTTCGGCTACAAGCCGGTCTACGTGAGTTCCTTCGGCGCCACCGGCACCGCCAACGGCCAGTTCAAACACCCCGGCGACATCGCGGTCGACCCAGAGGGAAATCTCTGGGTGGCCGACACCGAAAACAACCGTCTGCAGGAGTTCAACTCCACGGGCACCTTCGTCAAAGTGCTCGGCTCGACTGGCTCGGGCAACGGCCAGTTCAGCCGCCCGAAGTCGATCGCCTTCACTCCCGACGGAAATTTCTGGGTCAGCGACTCCGGCAACAACCGCCTGCAGGAGTTCAACGAAGGCGGCGAATTCATCAGGGCTGTGGGCTCGGCCGGTTCGGGCAACGGCCAATTCAGCGGCCCGGAATCTCTCACCGTCGACCACCAGGGCAATGTCTGGGTCTCGGACACCTACAACTACCGGGTCCAGGAGTTCGACGAAAATGGCAAATTCATCAAAGTCGTCAACCCCTCCGGCCTCGGCGCGATCGAACCGACCGGCCTCGCAGTCGGCAGCGGTGGCAACGTCTGGGTCTCCGACTGGGCGCACAACCGTGTCGTCGAGTTCAGTGCCGCCGGCGCCTTGGTGCGCCAGATCGGCTCCTCAGGTTCGGGCAACGGCCAGTTCAGCAACCCCGACGAGGTCGCAGTCGACGCTCGCGGGATCGTCTGGGTCGGCGATCAGAGCAACAACCGCATCCAGGGCTTCAGCGAAAGTGGCGAATACCTGACGCAGTTCGGCTCGAGCGGCGCGGGCAGCGGCCAGTTCGCATTCGGCTATCCGATTGGCATTGCCGCCGACGCCAAGGGCAGCCTCTGGGTGACCGACACCAATCACAACCGGATCCAGAGGTGGCTGACCGGCTCCCGCGTTCCCGCCGAAGAAGAAAAAGCCCCAGTCAAAGACGACCCCAGCGTCGCCGTGGCGACGACGAGCGGCCTCGTCAGCAGCGTCACCGGAGTCCAGGCGCCGACGCACACCTACAGCCATGAAGGCGAACTCCTCACCGCCGATCGAGGTCCCGAAGGCACGACTGCCTACAAATACGACGTCTCGGCCCGCCTGACCAAAGTCACGCTTCCGAACGGGACGATCGCGGAAGTCGTCTACGACACGACCGGCCGTGCCACCAAAGTTACGGTCGATCCCGCCGGCGCCGAACCGGCCAAAAGCACCAACTTCTCCTACAGCGAAGAATCCGGGACCGAATCGCGCAAGACCACGGTGGAACCCGAAGGCCAGCGCCGCACGTTCTACGTGACCGGCAACGACGGGTCGGTGCTGCGCTGGTGGAACGCCGAAGTGCCGCCGACCTTCAACAAAGAATCCGGCACCCTGGTCGAAAAGCGCGAAAAAGAACTGGGGATCGGCGACCAGACGCTGACCATCGAAGGCCACGCCGCCGAAGGGATCTCGACGATCCAGTTCATCGCCAACGGCGACACGATCGTCGACGAACGCACGTACACCGGCACCCGGGCAGAACGCGAAAACGAGCAGTTGCAGTGGATTGTCAACACCGAAGAGCTCTCACCCGGCACGATGTGGATCGAAGCGGTGCTCACCGACAGCCTCGAAAACAAGGCAACCAAGCGCTGGTGGGTCACCGTCCCCTACATACCTCCGCCGCCACCCGGGGTTCCGCAGCCCCCCAGGTATAAGCGCGTGCTGGAATTTCGCGAAAACTATGGCCTCGATCTGGACCTCAACCCTGTCGTCAATGAACTCGAACTCCACGAACGAGTGATCGAAACGCTGGGGGCGTGGCACAACCCGCAGACCCCACTCGGAGAAGTGGCCTACGCCGCATACGAACGATGGGGGGTGCCGCTGCGCCCGGTGGACGTAGCGGAGCTTGAATATCGAGAAGCCTACATTGCCCAGGACGCACCGCTGATAGAAGCTTGGGCCCACGCCCACGCTTGGAGTCAGTATGGCGGCTACTTTGCCGACGAAAGAGCTGGCGGCCTAATACGAATCGGATTCACCGAACACCAAGCCGAACTGGTAGCCCAGATGAAGCAGGAACTCGGCGCAAGCCTGGCTGCGCCATCCAGAATAGTCGGGTTCAGCAGTCCGCCGACCTGGACCGTTGCGTCGATTGAAGCCAATGCCGAATCGATTCAGACGTACGCAATCTCCCACCCCGCGATGCAACAAAACGTATCGGCAGTCGAATTTGTCCCGGCTACGAACAAGGTGCGGGTGGAAGCAGCGAACGTCTCGGCGGCCGAAGCCGAAGTGTCCGCGGCGATCGGATCAACTGCGCGTGTCGAATTCAAATCCGAACCCGAACCCTGGAGGCTGGCCTCCGGGCGGTACCGGAGGTCTGGACCTGTCAAGGCCGGAGACGCCATGCGGACCATCACTGGTCCTGAACAGTCCGGCTGTACCGCAGGCTTCGGTGTGGCCGAACGTTCCCCCGGCGAACCCACGAAGAAGTACCTCCTGACGGCTGGCCACTGCTACCACGTAGGAGAAAAACTATGGCGAGCGAACAGTCCGACGGCCTCGCTCTCGACGGAATTCAGCGAAATAGGCAAGGTCGCCCGAAGCGCATACCCTGAAAACCTGCCCGCCGGCGAAACCGATGCGCTCGCGATCCAACTTGAAAACCTGGCACTTGCGCCGACCGAAATTTTCCCGTCGCGGGAGATCAGACCAGCTGCCGGCCCAGCGGAATGGGACGCTAATCAGCACCTATGCTTTTCAGGGGTGATCAGCGGGCATCAATGCGGGATCGTGACCGGAGTAGTCGAATACACGGCCAGCTCCCCGAACGGAAGCCACCGTTCCGGTGAGATGCTCGGCATCAGGGTGAATCAGGTCGAAGTCAACCTCGGCGACAGCGGTAGCCCCGTGTGGAATGCAAGGACTGGTCGGTCAGTCGGCATCTTGTCCGCAGGCAAACCGCTCGGAACTCCCCACGGCGCGATAGTGGTCGCACCGCTTAAGCCCTTGCCGACCAGGAAAGCAACCGGAACCGTCCAGCATGGAATCCTCGCGGCACTGGGTTGGATAGGCGAACCGCTCTCGGTCAATCCCTACGCCGAATAGCTGAAACCCAGGATTGAAATGGAAACCCGAGAGACATGACAGTGCGGATGACTTTGAAGACGGCCATCCTTCTCTTGTTGGTTGCCGGGGTGACGATGATTCCGGCAAGCGCCTCGACGGCATCCGCAAGTGATCGGTCAAAGTTCTGCCGGCCTCATCGAAGCCTTCAGAGCTTTGGCAAAGAACTCAGTCGACGCAAGCAGGGGTTTGGAGCCCATCTTGTGGCGGCGCCGATCCCGGTCCGAGCCGGACAGACGCCGGCGATGAGGCTCCTCAACGTGGGGAGTGTGGAAATCAGCTACGGCCCCCGGCAAACGCAGCGCTGGGTCAGGGGGTCATGGAAGAGGATGCCGCCGGTGGGATACCTGCAACCGGTGCAGTCCTTCTTGCCCCCGGGAAAAGTGACCCGGTGCATTGGGCCCGTGACCGGGCGCCATTGGCCGGGCGGCAAATATCGCTGGTTGATCGACGTCAAGTCGTTCGAGGATGATGGTTCTGAAATCTCGCACATCCTCCGAGCAGTCTTCAGGCTTCGCGCTCGCCGACCTTGATATTGGGCGGTCTACCGGATGCGATCTCTTGGCAGATCTGGCGGCAGCGACGAGCCCGGTTGCCATAAGTGGGGGTTATCGGTCGCTGCCCCTTCTGCGCAGCACGGGCAGTCAGCTTCGCTTTGGCGATGCTCCTCGGTGCAACGGTCGCTTACTGGTCAGTGAGAAAGCGGCGTCATGCCGCCGTCGATGAGGCAATCTCGGTGTTGGTGACGTACCGCGAGCCCATTAATTGTTCGCCTAGCAGCTTGCCGCCGAAGCAAACGCAGGTCCGTTTGGACACCAGGGATGGATGTATGAACCCCTGCTCGAAACCGAGGCGCTCAGAGCGAATCTGACCCTCCTCGGCGGATCTCCGCTCGTGGCGTTCCGGCGCACCTGCGGTTGGGCCGCCCCTGCGGGAGCCGTCGCTTGCCCTCAATTTTGCACGCCTCTCGGCGTGCGGGCTGCGGCTGTCGGCTCCCGCAGTGGGCGGGGCCTCGAACAAAGGAGGCTCAGATGACTCAGACCCTCGACAGCTTGATCGGTGACGTCGAGAGCGGCGAGCGCCACGTCACCTACGAGGCTCTCAGCGGCCGCAATGTCTACGAAGCCGAGCGCGTTCTCGACAGCTTCCTCTCGGTGCTGCGGCGAATGACGCGGGAGGAGCGGATCAGCGCCTCGCGCCACGGCGGTTTTACCCGCTGGGAGCGCTGGGTCTGGAGGTGCCGCTATCCCGAAGAGGTGCCCTTGGTAAACGGCGAGCTGGAGTGGATCGCCTGCAACATGGCCGACCTCGATCCCGACTAGCGGCTCCTACTCCATCGCGGCGCCCGCAGCCGCCGGCCGGTGACGAGGCGCAGGCGCTCGGCCCGTTCCTCGGCCTCGATGCGATCGAGGGCAGGGCGCAGCGGCACCGGCTCCTCCGCGCTCGCCGCCTTTTCTTCCAGAGCTCCCTTCGCCCGCCCGCTGCCTCGCAGGGGAACTGCATCCTCAGCCTGGAACTGCGGCGTTCGCTCGGGCTCCATCCCTATGCCCCCTTCGCTCGACTGATGTGGCTCGCCCCGGATTGACGCGCTCGCAGCTCGCAGTCCTCATACCACGGGCGCAGCCGGATCTTCGCCGGCGGCAGGTGCCCGTAGACGAGCAGGCCGCTGCCGGGACGGCGTTCGCGGATAACGTTGGCCGGCGCCAGGTCGCGGTAGGTATCGCCTTCGGTCTGCGAGCGCCGGCCCTGCTCGCCGGTGCTGCGCGAGCGCTGCTCGAACTCACCCGCTCCCAGCAGCCGCGAGACGTAGGAAAGGGTGTCAACATCGGAGATCCCGGTGCCGAAGACCTTGACCGGGTGGTTGTTGACAATCGTCGGGGCGCGGCGGCCGTAGCGGGAGACGACCTGCGCCATATCCTGAAAGATCGTCAGCATCTGGACCCCCTGCCCGGCGCCGGTCGAGGCGATCTCCGCGAGGTTCGGGATCGGGGCGGTGTTCGCGCACTCATCAAGTGCCAGCAGCAGCGGCGGATCGAGCGGCTTCCCGGTGGCGGCGACGGTCTCATAGATCACCGCCAGGAGCTCCTGCACCAGCATCGAGAAGACGGTGCGAAGCCGCTCCTGCTCGTGCAGCGGCGCGCAGAGGTACAGCGTGTTCGCCCCGCCGTCGAGCAGCGCGGCCGGGTTGTAGTCGGCTCCTTCGGTCTCCTCGATCACCTGCGGGTCGGCGAAGGCTCCGACGATCATCTCGGCGGTGGTGTAGACGGAGCTGCGCTGGCGCTCCTCGCGGTTCTGGCTTGCCTGCCAGGCGCGTCGCGCGGCCGGCTCGCCCGCCTCGCGCAGGAGCGCCTCGACCTGCTCCTCGCTCGCCTCGGGGCCTTCGTCGAGCCAACGGACGACCGCCTCCATCGTCCGCCCGCTCGAAGCTGCCGCGAAGAGGAGCGGTGCCAGGAGCTTCTCGGCCGCCGCGTACCAGAAGTCGGCGTCCTGCAGGCCGCCCGCGCCGGTCTTGCCGGCGGCGGCGAGCCAGTGGGCGACGCGCATCGCCCCCCGCCAGCTCGCCGCCCCCCACAGCGGCGTCGCCCGCGAGGGCTCCATGCCGGTGACGCGGGCGGGGTCGAAGACCATCACCTCGCCGAGTCGCTGCCGATGGGCCACGGTGTCGAGGAGCAGGTCGCTCTTGACCGAGGTGGCCAGCACCGGGCCGTCCCATTCCAAGAGCGCCGGGATCGCGAGGCCGGTGGTCTTGTGGCTCTGAGTGGGGGCGAAGACGATCACCGACTGCCGCTCGCGGGCGGCGAGCAGCGAGCGCCCGCTCCAGCCGAGCGTCAGCCGCCGCGGCTGGGGAGAGGGGACCCGCAGCGGCGCCAGGTCACGCCGGCTCGCCCAGCGCGCTGCCGGCGCCCGCCGCTGCCCGCGGCCGAGCGCCGCCAGATCGCCCGGCTCGATGAAGCGCCGAAGGAGGAGCGCGAGCGCGCAGAGCGAGGCGGCGATCAAGGCGGCGCTGAAGTAGAAGCCTGCCGCGCCCGGCAGCGCCGCGCGGACCGGGCGCGGCCAGGCGGAGCGGGGATCGCCGAGGTGGGAGGGGAGCCGCAGCGCCGTCGCCGCCGCTTCGCCTGCCCCGATCGACGTCCAGCCCGCGCCGAAGAGGAGGCCGGCGAGGCCGCCGGTCAGCCAGATCGCCGCCAGGAGAGCGACCCCAATCGCCGCCAGCGCCAGGTAGAGCTCTCGCTCGCTGCGGCTCACGCAGCCCTCGCCGCGGCGGGATCGACCATCCGCCAGTCGGTGAAGACGATTTCCCGCTCGATCTGCGAGCAGCGATGCCCGACGAGAAAGGAGCGCGCGCCCACCTGCCAGAGCGCCTCGCCCGGCCGCAGCGTCGTCGTCAGCTCCGCCTCGGTGCCGCTCAGCCCGGCGCCGCGCAGCAGTTCGCGCTGGTCGGGCGACTGGCGGTAGATCACCTTGGTGTCGGCGTCGTCGATCAGCCCCTCGGCGATCCGCGCCTCCCGCGAGCCGGCCGCGCCGGAGGCGCCGAGGTCGGGGAGGCGGTGGACGACGACGATGTTCTGCACGCCGAGCCCGCGGCAGAGCTTGAAGCTCTCCTGCAGCCATTCGGCAACGCCGATGTGGCTCGTCACCCGCCAGCCCTCCTCGGTGACGGAGATCAGCTTCGCGCTCTGGCGTCCTTCACGCTCGGCGGCGAGCTTTCGCTCCAAGAGGATCGCCTGCTGCCAGGCACCCGCGCAGGTCATCAGGATGCCGAGCGCGGCAGAGTCGCGCACCGCGGAGAGATCGAGGACGACGAGCGGCGCGTCGAGGTCGAGGCCCTCGCTCGTCGGTCCGTCAAACATGCCGCGCAGATCGCCCGCGCAGAGGCGCTGCAGGGCGAGCGCGGCGGAGCGGTTGGCCTCGGCGAAGTTCTCCGCGCTGGGAGCGGAGACGCCCTGGACCATTTCCTCGCGGGGATGCAGCAGCGCCTCGACCACCATCGGCAGGGTCGGCTCGCCGGCGCCCGACTCATGCGCTACGGCATCGAGCGCGACCCGCAGGCCCGCGTCCTCCTCCGGTTCGAGCTCTCGCCGCAGCGCTGCCCGCGCGACCGAGCGCAGGAGGCTCAGCTGCCCCTCGCGCCCGCCGCGCGGGCTCAGTGGGTTCAGGCGCACCTCGCCGCCCGGGGCGAGGCTGATCGGCTTAACCCCGAGCGCCTTCGCGAGCGTCCAGTACTCGCCCTTGGGATCGACCACCCAGGCTTGGCGGCCGAAGAGGACCTGGCGGTAGATGTAGGTCTTGACCAGGCTCGACTTGCGCGAGTTGAGGTTGCCGAGGACAAGCATGTTCGGCCCCGGCAGGTGGGTCGGGTAGAGCGCCCACGGGTCATAGAGCCAGGCGCCGCCGTAGGCATCGCGGCCGATGTAGATGCCGGAGGCGGGCAGGCCGCCCTCGGCGAGGAAGGGGTAGGCGGCCTGGAAGTGCGCGGTGGTGCCCGCGTGGCCGGGGCGCTCTGCCGGGCGCCGTCTCACCGCAGCCCCCGGCAAAGCGGCAAGGTGAAGGTGAAGCCCTGGTCCTGCTCGCCGTAGAGGCGTTGCAGGCCGAGGCGGGCGAGTTGGGCGGCGTGCTCGACCTCTGACTCGGTGCGCTCCAGCTCCTCGGCCGAGCGCGCCGAGGTCCGCACGTAGCCCGCCCAGCGCATTTCCGCGTGCCCGTCGGCCAGCTCCTCCTCCCGCCGCGAGGCCGCCTGCTGGCGGCGCCTGATCCGGGCGGTGGAGACGAACCCCTGCCGATTGCGGTTGATCTCCTCGGCGACCTCGGCGGTCTGCGCCGCCTCGGCGCGGCGCATCGCCAGCGAGTAGGGGACCGGCTCGACCGTCACCGCAACGGTGCGCAGCGCGCTCGTCTGCATCAGGAGCGGCGCCATGAACATCGGCCCCACGTCCGAGCGCGGCCAGGAGGCGATCCAGTAGGTCGTGTGCAAGGCGGAGTCGGTGCGGTAGGTCGACCAGCTCACCTCCTCGGCCATCGGACCCATCAGCGCCGGCTCCACCCCCTCGCGCCCTTCCTGACCAAGAGCGGCCCGGGCGCGAGCCTGGCGGCCGAAGGGATCGAAGGCGTCGCGCAGGAGCCCTGCGTACTGGCGCGGGCGCAGGAGGCCGGTCACGCTGACCTCGGCGATCGTCAGCCGCTCGGCGAGGCTCTCGGCTTCGCGCAGGAGCAGCTCGCAGGCAGCCTCGACGCCGCCGCCGAGGCGGCGCAGCTCCCGCGCCCCCCGGCGCTCGTCGATCTGCACCGCAATCAAGACCTCGTGCTCGGTCGTCTGCGGTGCCGCCGACTCGACCAGCTCTATGTATGAGCGGACGAGATCGGAATCGAGCGGCACCGCCCGGTCGCGCTGGGCCTGGAAGTGGGCGGCGAGCTCATCGCCCTGGCCGGGGACGGTCTGCTCGATCCACTGCAGGCGGCGGATCGGGCTGCCGTCGCGCCCGCAGCTCGCGAGCACGACGCCCCAGGCGTCGAGCGCTCGCTCCTGCTCACTGGAATCGCGCATCGCGAAGGCACCGGCCCGCACCGCCAGGACCGCGGTGAAGGTGCCGCCCCGGCGGTCTTCGACGACGCCGACCTGATCGGCCCCGTAGGGCACCGCGAGCAGATTCAGGCCCGCCAGCTCCGCCGGTAGCGAGGTCTCGTGCTCGGCCTCGCCGCCCGGGCCGATGCGCGTCCCCGCCGCTGGCGTCGCCGAGCGATAGCCGCGCTCGGCACGATTACGTCGCTTGGCCCAGCGCCCGACCACCGGCGCCCACTCCTCGGCGGTTCGGCCCTCGATCGGCACGCAGATCGCCGCCGTGGCGAGCGCCAGCGCCGCCACCGCGACGATCAGCCCGAAGGCGCTTCGCATCGCATAGAGGGCACCGAGCCCAAGCAGCGCCCCGGCCGCGACGATCGCCACCTGGCCCGCTCGCAGCGGCCCGACCACCGCCCGCTGCTCGAGGGGACCGAAGCGATAGCGGCGCCCGCTCACTGTTTCTGCTCCGCTTCGGGCTTTGCGGCGGGCGGCTCAGGGGCGGGTCGGGGTGCCCGCTCGCCGCTTCGCGGCGCCCCGCCGCCCTCGGCCTCGCCCGGCTCGCCTCCGCCGCCCGTTTGTGCCGGCGGCTCGGCAGCTGCGCCAGCGCCCGAGCTCGTGCCCTCCTGGGCGACCGCCGTGCCTTGGAGTCGCTGCGCCGACGCTTTGGTGCCCTGCACCGCCGCAGCGGGGACTGCCGCTGCGGCACCCGCCGCGCCCGCGCCGGCAGCACCGCCCGCGGTCGCCTCGCCTCCACCACCCCCGGCTCCTCCGCCGCCAGCCGCGGGACCGCCACCGCCGCCCGCGGGACCGCCCGGCTCGGGGCCGGGGCTGCCGCCGCCTTTCTCGCCCGCACTCCAGAGCGTCGCCCCCGACTCGCCCCAATTGGAGCGCGCCATGTTGCGGAGGATCTGCACGTCGCTGGCGATCTGGATGCCGCTGACCGCGCCGCCCGCCGCCGAGCGGCGGCCATAGGCGGCGGTCATCGCGCCCTCGGCGAAGGGGACGAGTTTCAGCAGGACGAAGGGCGCGAAGCAGGCGAGCAGCATCAGCGCCGAAGCGGCGAGGATGTGCTCGACCCTGCCTTCGCTTTCGGCGACCAGGCCCGCCGCCAGCGAGATGATCGAGACGATCACGAACTTCGAGCCGATGACGACGACCAGCAGCTCGCCGCTGCGGCGCAAGGCGCCCGACCAGCGCGGCCAGATCGAGGCGGCGAGCGCCAGCGGCATGAAGAGGGCGACCACGTAGATCGCCGCGTCTCGCATCAGCAGCTCCAGCCACACCATGAAGGCGGCGAAGGCACCGATGATCGCGGCGAGGAAGGTGACGAAGAGGGGCACCTCGACCGTTCCTGCCGCCTGTCCCTCCACCGCCCCAGGGGGACCGCCGGCGACACCGCCGACTTCCTTGCCCGCGGTGCCGCCGGCTTCGCCGAGGCCGGTGATCGCCGAGCGGAAGAAGTGGGTGCTGTTGTCGTGGCTCGCGGTCGCGATCGCGTGGCTGATCCCGTCGGTCGCGACCAGGAGCAACTGCACCACCGCGTAGGCCACGCTGGTGGCGATGAAGGCGAGCGGCAGGTTGACGAGGACGACGCGGGCCAGCAGGCCGGCGTTGCCCTGCGCCAGGCCCTCCAGCACCGCGAGCAGCAGCATCGCCAGCCCCATCAGCGCGGCGATCTGCGCCATCTGCGCGTACTCGGCGAGGAAGCCCCTGGTCGTCAGTTCGGGCGTCGTCGTTTCCTCGATCGCGCTCACCACCTGACCGATCAGCCAGCTCGCGCCTTCGGCGACCCAGGTGGTGATCTGCTGGAAGATGCTGTTGCCGACCCCCTTCAGCGCGTCGGTGATCGGCTTGGTGACGGTCCCCGTCACCGCATCGCTGACCGCGTTGCAGGCATCACCGGCCGGGTTGCCGCCGCCGATCAGACCGCCGGTAATGGTGTTGACGCCTTCGCTGATCGCTCCCACCTCGCCGGTGGCGATGTCGCAGACCGGATTGGCGCGGGCCTGCGGCGGAGAAGGCTGGGCGAGCAGCATCAGCAGCGCCAGCGATCCGGCAACAAGCGCGGCGGCGAGACATCTAGGGCGCCAGTTCATAGCTGTGGAGCCCCCGCATCACTTCGATTACGCCGAAGGCGCCGAGCGAGCCCGGCCGCGTCGCGAGCTTCGGCGTCGGGCCGAAGCCGCCGCGCGTCTCGGCGATCCGCCAGCGCCCGTCCATCCAGACGAGCTCGGTCTTGGTCAGGCCGAAGTAGGCGGCCGGTTCGACCGAGGTCGAGTTGCCGAGCAGGGTGAAGCCCCAGGTGAGAACCCGCGCCCGCTGCGGCGAGAAGGATTCGACCCGGTAGCCGATCGGGACTGCCGCATACAGCGTCCGCACACCGCTGCGCAGCCCCTCGCCGATCGGACCGGCCGCGATTCGTTCCGCTCCCGGCGAGTTCGCCCGCAGCATCGTCGCCGCGTAATCGGGCGTCGCCACCGTTTCGATCCGCGCCCGCAGCCCACCCGGCCGCAGGATCGCTGGGCTGGCGAAGGAGCGCTGATAGGCGGCAACCGCGCTCGCCGCTCCTTTGGCCGTGTCGGGGAAGGCGACCGGCACTCCGGCAAGCGTCCGCGCCGCGCCGGCACTGGCAGGTGCCGCGGCGCGTCCGCCGCCGGTGGGGGAGGAGGAGCCCGACAGGGAGCGGCCGAGCAGGAGGCCGATGAGGAGGGTGGCGATGCAGAGGCCGAGCACCCGCCGCCGCCCCGAGCTGGGAGCTTTGCTTCGCGGCCGCATCACTTGACCGCCGAGCCCGAGGTGTAGAAGAAGTTGATGAGGGCGGCGCCGGCCCCGACGACGAAGGCCCCGATCAGCGAGTAGAGGACCTTCTGCTTGCCGTCAGAGGTGTGGCTGAAGTTGTTGGATTTCGAGCCCAGCGCCCACTGCGCGACGCCCAGCAGGAGGCCGACGCCGCAGCCAAGGAGGACGAGGGCGGCGAGCCAGTTGACGAGTTTTTCCAGGGCGGGGGTCCCAGGCCCCCCGCTGGGGTTCGGCTTGATGCTGAGGGCGGCGCCCTGAAGCGCGATTTGGAGCTTGACGAAAGCGGCGAGAGCCACAGCGGCCTCCTTTGGCTAGAGGTGCATCTGCACCCCCTGTCCAGAGGGAGGCCGGGTTGCATCGGGTACGCGGTGAAATTTCCCTCGGAGCGGTTCGCAGCGCCCGGTAATCGCCGAGCTACTCGGCGTTATTGAGAGGCGAGGCGGAGATCAGTTGCGCCGTCAGCCCCGGCAATAGGCGACCACGACGAAGTCCTTTCGAGCAAGGCCGCCCAGGTCGGAGTTGAGCCTCGCCGTCCACTCGCGCAGTTTCGGAACGGGTCCCGATTCGACCATCGAAACGGTCTGACCCAGCAGGACCCCGCCGGAGAGGCTCCTCAACCGCAAACCGCCCGAGATCAGGCGCTCTCCGTGTTTGCACCTCGCGTGCCCGAAGGCTTCATTGAAGGCACCGTCGTGGCCGGTGGTGTCGCGGTCGACGATCTTGCCCGTCCGCACCACGTACCTGGGGTGGTGGCCGCTGCGAGCCCGCTCGCTGCCGCCGAGTGCGAGAGCGCTCCCTCCCAAGGCGATGAAGAGGGCGATCAGAGCGACCACCATCGCTGGAGAAGGGCGGCGGATCTTGAATTTCATGGTGTTCCTCCTTGCTCGGATGGTGGTTGCCTTCATTCTGCTTAGCGCCTGACCCGGATGTAGCGGACGACCGACCGGCCGCGTGCATAGGGATAGTCGGCCTGTTCGGGGACCACCGTGTAGAACTCGAATTTCGTCGTCCTCGGCACCGGCAAGAAGGCATAGCTGGCGCGGTAGTGGCAGAGCGGGTCGGTCTTGGCGCGGCGCACCAGGAAGCGGCGCTTGGAGCCGGGTACGGTGCCAACGATGACGACCACACGCCGGGCGCACCTCGGCCCGGCGATCTCGCCGGAGAAGTAGATGCGGTGGTGGGGCTTCGTCCGATGGCGACTCAGGTGAAGGGTGGCCCGCGCCCTCATGTGGAGGACGAGTTCGGCGGAGGTTTGGAAGGAGCCGAAGCGGTAAGCGATCCGCACGTCCCGCGAGGGTCCGTGGCGCAATTTGTAGGACCAGCCGCCGTTTTCGTTGGTCGTTGCGGTTCCGATTAAGTGGTAGGGCCGCCCGGGCAGGTCGGTGTGCCCCTCGATACAGACGACCGCATTGGCGACGGGGTTGTTGGCGCCGTCGCGCAGGCGACCGCGGATCAGGGCCTTGCGCCGGAACGCGAGCGTGCGGTGTGACTTTCCGTTGCCGAAGCCGGCGCTCACCGAGCTCCCACCGCCGACCGGCGAGCCTGGGCAGAGGTTGTCGACAACGACCTGGGCCGACTGGCACGCGCCGTTGGCCGAGCCGGTCTGTGCGTAGTCATAGGCGCAGACCGAGATCGAGTTGGCGCCCTCTTGGAATGGAGCCTTCGCCGTGTCGAAGGTGTAGGTCTTGCCGAAGCTCCCCGGGCAGGGCGCGAGGCGCGAGGTCAGGTTCCCCGGCAGGGGATTGCAGGCGGCCGAGAGGTCATCGCCCCCGGCCGCCTGACCGTTGACGGTGATCTGCACGGAGTGGATGCCGGAGCCGACGTCACTCGCGGAAACCGAGAGCTCCTGCGGCCCGCGCAGCACGCCGCCGGAGAGCAGCGAGCCGCCGATCGAAACGCTGGGGCCGACGACATCGGTGATCTGGATGCGGACCTGCTTGACGTAGGTGTGAGCGCCGTTGGCCGCACCAACGCAGCGGTTTCCTTCGTTCGGCTGCGTGCATTGCAGCCGCGCCACGAGGTAGCGCCAGTTGCCGGGCGGGATACCTGCCTCGTGGCCCTGGTCGTCGTTCTGGTTCTCATATGAGACCGACGCCCCAGCGTCGGGGGAGACGGCTAGGAATCCGTGTTGCCCGTCTTCGGCCGCGAGTCGGCTGAAGGTCGAGCCGCCAGTGATGTAGGTGCCGGCCGGCGCCTGCCATACCCAGGCGCCGTAGGCGCCCTGCACCGTGCCGGTTTCGCCGTTCGCAAGCTGGTGGGCGATTTGCATACCCGCAGCTGAGGGCGAGCAGTCGGCCCGAGGAATGTAGTGAGTGGTCGTGGCCGAAAAACCGGCGTCGTCGGCCCCGGTGTAGACACCGGGCGAGCACTGCGCGACGACGTAGCTGCCGGCGCGCACTGACGGCGCGAAGGCCAGCCACAGGACGATCGCAGCGGCCAACATCGTCCAGGCCGGCTGGGTTCTACGCAGCGTCTCGGTGATCTTCGCGTTCATCATCTGATGCCTCACTCAGGGTCCGAACTGTTCGTTTGCAACTTGCGTGGGAGTCGCGCTGCTGGACGTGGCGGGCGCGCTCGATTCGACCGGGGCCGATTCGATCGGCGCGCTCGCCACTTCTTCTTCTGAACCTGCGGCCGACTCGATCGTCTGCGACGCGACCGCCCGCGTCGCTTCACGCTTCCGCTGGGTGCTCGCCGACGCGCTCCCACTGCCAGAGGAGCGCTGCGGCTTGCTTGAAGACGCAGGACGTGAGGCTTCGGGTTCATTGGAGGGCGAGGGCGGCAGCGGTCGCGGCTTCGGTCTCACAGCAGGGGTGTGCCTGGCGGTGATCTCGTGGCGCGGCTTGGCCGTTTCGTGATGGCCGTGGCCACCGAGGAGATCGACGCCGCCGACGCCAGGGCCCACGACACCGCTCGCGAGGCAGGCGAGGGCCGCGCTCGCGCAGACGCCCGCGGCGCGGCCCGCGGTGCTGCCGAGGGCCGCGGTCGAGGGCTCCGCGCCGCCGCCGAAGGGAAGGCGACGGGCGAGATCCCCCGCCCGCGCCCATGCGTAGCTCCCCGCCCGGCCGATCGCATCGACGGCGCCTTCCAGCCCGGCGGGCCAATGCACCCGCGAGCCGCCGCCGATCAGTGAGAGGAAGGCCGCGAGGCCGATGTCCAGCTCCAGCTCGTCGAGGCTCTCGACGCCGAGCAGCTCGTGAAGCCGCCGCCGCGCCGCCTCATGGCAGCGCTGCGCCTTCGAGGGATGCCAGTGAAGATGACGGGCGGCCTCACGCACCGCGAGACCCTCGAAGTAGGCCAGCTCGAGGAGGCGGCGCTCAGGCTCGGAGAGCTGATCGACCGCCTCCTGCACCTTGCGGAAGCGATCCTCCTCGAGCACCCGGTCCTCGGGGCTTCCATCGGCCTCGTCGACCAACACCCCGGCGCGCTCGGTGGAGACGAGCCGCGGCGTTCGGCCCTGCGCTTCGAGCAGGCTCTTGGTCCGCTGCCACGCGCAGGTGATGAGGAAGCCGGCCGGGTTCTCGACCTCGACGCCTTCGGCGAGCTTGCGACTGTATTCGAGCGAGGCGGTGGCGAATAGATCGTCGCCGTGCTGGGAGATGAACTGAGGCGAGAAGTGCTTGCGGCGCAGGTACTGGATGAAGCCGAGCCGAGCCTCCTCTAGCTCGGAGCCCTTCATCTCAGTTGGGGAGCCGCTCCTGTACATCGCACCTACCAGCGTCTTTCCGGAATAGAAGCTACCCGTAACGCTCTGTTTTCAAGTGAGCGTTTTGGGCGTCTAACTCCGTTGTCCAACGCCAAAGCGTTTTGCATCGGCCTGATCTCGATTCGATGCAAAGTCCGCCGTCGCTGGACATCGAGCGCGGATGCGTTCCTTCTGCGACAGCACCGCCGCGCGGCCGAGCTGAGGGACCGGCATGGACGCCGGCTCGACGCCCAGCCGCCGCTCCCTCGGGCTCGTTCTCGCCCTGCCGGCCCTCGCCGTGCTCGCGCTCATCGTCGGCACGATGGCGGTGGCGGTCGTCTTCGGCGCCACCTCACCGCAGGGTTGCGGAGAAGCGGGTGGCGCTCTCAACAAGAAGGTCCCCGCCCGCCTGATCCCGATCTACGAGGACGCCGCCGCCAAGTACGGGCTCGGCGAGCAAGGCCCCTCGATCCTCGCCGGGATTAACTGGGTCGAGACGGGATTCGGCACCAACCTCGGCGTCTCCTCGGCCGCCGCGGAAGGCTGGATGCAGTTCCTCCCCGAATCCTGGGAAGCCTTCGGCGTCGACGGCAACGGCGACGGGGTGAAGGACCCCTACAACCCCTGGGACGCGATCTTCGCCGCCGCCCGTCTGCTCCGCGCCTCCGGCGCGCCTCAGAACTGGCACGACGCGATCTTCTCCTACAACCACGCCGAGTGGTACGTCGAAAAGGTTCTGGCCTACGCCCGGCGCTTCTCCGCCGCCGGCTCGGCCGCGACCGCCAGCTGCGCCGTCTCGGCCCCGAACGGAGCTGTGGCGCGGATGGTCGCCGAGGCCGCCCGCCTCAGCGCCCTCCGCCCCACCTCGCACTACGTATGGGGAGGCTCGCACAGCCTCTCGCCGACGCCGCCCAACGGCCCCTTCGACTGTTCGAGCGCGGTCAGCCACCTGCTCCAGGTCGGTGGCTTCGGCAACCCGACGATGGACACGGTCGCCCTGGTCGGCTGGGGCGAACCCGGTCCCGGCAAGTGGGTGACGATCTTCGTCAAGCCCTTCGGGCATTTCGCCCACACCTTCATCCGCTTCAGTCCGGGGGTCACGCCGCCGGGCAAGCGCTATTGGGGCACCTCGGGGATCGTCGCCCCAGACCACGGGCCGGGCTGGATCGGCGAAGACAAGTTCTCCGCCTCCTACCTGGCCGGATTCCAGATGCGCCACCCGCCGGGGCTCTGAACGATGCCTGGCTCGGCCGACAACAAGGCTCCCACCTCGGCGGTCAGCGACGCCGATCTCTCTCCGCTGATTGTCCGCGCCTTTTGCCGGGGGGACAACTTCGGCCTTTGCCGGCTTCTCCTCGTGTCGCGCCTCGATCCACCTTTCTCGCTCCCGGCGCGGAGAGGACGCGGAGAGAGATCGGGCCACAACCCCAAGGAGGCCGGACGTGAGCAGAGCCGAGATCACGCGAGCGCAGGGAGGACGCCATGCCTCGACGCTTCCTGCTGACCCGGCGCGAGGCCGCCGAGTCGCTCGGCATGAGCCTCAGCCACTTCCAGCGCCACGTCCAGCCCCACGTTCGCTGTGTCTACTCGGGGCAGCTGCGCCTCTACCGACCGCGCGATCTACAGCGCTGGTCCGAGAGCGAGGCCCGGGAGCCCGCGAGGCGGTGATCGGCTGATGCCCGGGATCGACACCAAGACCCGCTACCAAGGCGTCTTCGCCCGCCATCAGAGCCGGTGCCGGGTCCGGGAAGGGCGGCCCTGCTCCTGCAAGCCCTCCTACTACGGCGTCGTTTGGGACCGGGCTCAGGGTCGCCACCGAAAGACTCCCCGCTTCGCCGGCGCGGTCGAAGCGCGGGACGCGCGCGCCGACCTGCGCCAGGCGGTGCGCAAGGGCAAGGTTCCCCGCGAGGCCGGCATCCGACTCGATGAAGCCCGCCCGCTGTTCGTCAAAGCCGCCCGCGAAGGCGTCGCGCTCAACAAGTGGAACCGGCGCTACCGACGGCGGGCGGTCCAGAACCTTGAGTCGGCTCTCGCGCAGATCCCCGATCCGCTGGCGCGCCGTCGGCTCGGCCAGATCAAGCGCGGCGATGTCCAAGCGCTCGTTGACGAGCTGAGCCTGCGCCTTTCGAGCTCGCGGGTCCGCAACATCGTCAACTCGCTTCGGGCGCTCTACCGCTGGGCGCAGGATCGAGAACTGGCGGACCACGATCCCGCTCAGCACGTCAGGCTGCCGGCCAACACGGCGAAGCCGCGCGATCGAGTGCTTACCCCGGCTGAATTCGCGCGGCTCTTGGCAGCGCTCGATGAGACGACGCCGATGGAACGAAAGGAAGGGAAGACCCGCGACCCCCGCGAGGCCCTGCGTGACTCGGTCCCCTTTGCTCTCGCCGGCTACGGGACGGCTCGCAGTCAGGAGATCCGGATCTTCGACTGGCAGGAGACCGATTTCGAGACCGATGCGGGCGAGCTGGCCGCCGACGAGGAGGGTCGCAAGCCCGGCGGCTCCTGGCGGGTCGTTCCCTTCGTCGCCCCGCTGCGAGCGATCCTGCGCGAAGAGTGGATCGCCCAGGGTCGGCCGAAAAAAGGGAAGGTCTGCCCGCCCCGCAAGAAGTCGCGCTCGGGGCTGATCTCCCTCGACTCCTTGCAGGAGCGGGTCCACCAGCGCTGGCGCGAACTCGGTCTCGAGCCGATCGGGCTGCACGAGGCCCGCCACATGGCCGCGACCTGGCTTGACCATGCAGGAGTCTCGCCGAAGGTCTCCTCGCAGATCATGGGCCACAAGACGCCCGAGTATCAGCCGGGGGCTGCGCGAATCACCCTGGAGCGCTACACCCACATGCTCCCGGGCGAGCTGGAGCGCGCCCGCGAGCTGCTCGACAAGTTCATCGCCGAGCGAAGCGCCGAAACCCTGGATAGCGTCCGCGGTCGATGAGCGGGGAATACGAACTTCCTCTGGATTACGTCCTTCTGGCGATCCTCCGCGTCGAGTTCGAGACGCAGGGCAAAGACGTCACCGACTACGCGGTGATGCTGCTCTTGGAGATCGAAGGCAGGACGGAGACGATCCGCCTCTACGACGGCGCCCACGGCCACAACGAGATGCACCGCTACACCCGCAGCGCAGGCAAGCAGCCAGGAACGCCCCTGCATCGCGGTACCCTTGGAGACGGAATGCGAGCCGCGATCGAAGAGATCAAGAGCGGCTATCGCGAGATGATCGAAGGATGGCAAGGCCAGTGACTAAAGACGCACAATCACCCGCCGCGAAGGTGATGGACGAAGCGATCGAGCTCTCGATCGAAGGTCGCTCGCCCTATCCCGAGAAGGCCGCCTTCATCGACGCCGACGCGCCCTCAGCCGGCCACGCGATCGAGCGGGCGGCCGACCAGGGCCTCTCCGTCGTCCTCGTCTCTGCCGACGGCAGCACTCGGGTTCTGCGCCCGGACCTCGCGGCGCACTAGCTCGCGAGAATCGACTCAAATACCAAGGCGCACCTAGCCGTTCGGTGGCAGGTCGCCATCTTGATTCAAGCCTCGCTGGGGTAAAGTTGCACGAGGAAGAGGGACGGAGCCACTACTCCGCCCCTCAACCCTTCCGGGAACGAGTGGATCGAGCCCTCGAATACATACGAGGGTGCGTCCCCAGGAAGCTCTCTAGCCGCCCCCTGAATGGGCGCGGCTGCTGTGGCCGGAGACTTCGGTGCCCGGCTGCTTGAGGTCAATGACCAGCATGCCGTCACGCTCCTCGGCAATCCATCGCCGTGCAACGTTGCGAGGGATGTCGTAGTAGGACAAAAAGGCTTTCCCTGAAACAACCCGCGTGGCTTGGTTCTTGCCGGTGCCGCGGACGGCATATGCATGGGGCGTATCTTCATCCGACCTGCGTATGCCGATCAGGCGCTCCTCGCGGTCGTAAAGCAACTCTACGAAGGAGGGTTCCCCAAGGGCCTCAAAGGCGGCGTTATTCAAGGACAACGCACCGCGCGTCTGAATGGTAACTGCAGGCTCCCCCTTGGAAGGCATGCGGTTCCTCTGGAAAGTCTCAAAGGCCACAGGTCAGACTGTATCAAAAGGAATAGCTGAATAACTGGCAGGTCATGCGTTAAAGCCTCTGAGAGATGTTCTGGCCGGTCGTAGTGGGATTCTGGCCCACGATGGAGGTCGCCGCCGCACTTGCCGCTGGCGTTGCCGGGGTAGCTCTCGGTGCTTGGCTCGCGCGCCGAAATGAGAAGCAGGCAGCCACCGAGCGGCTGCTAGTCGAGGCCATCAACGATCTGGTCGACGCGGTTGCCGGCGTGGCGCAGGGTGTCCCGAACGCCCAGGCTCAGTACGGATCGGCTCTAGCCAGGGTCGCGCTCCAAGGTTCACCCGAGGTTGTGCGAGCGTTTCGCCACCATCAGGAGGAGGCAACGACGATCACGCCGGAGGGTCGGCGTCGGTTGATCGCTGCAATCCAGCAAGCTCGGAAGGAGCTGGGACACCAGCCTCTCGATGACCGCGACCTTGAAGTGATGCTTTTCGGCCCTCCCTCCCAGCGCGAGGTAGTTTCGCCATGACCCTCCGTCTCGTTAGCAACGACTGAGCCTCGGAAGCGAGCCTCCGGCCAGCTCGCCACCTCTTTTCGCGGGAGTTTCGTTCCCCCAGCCGTTCCCCCGAGAATCGGGGAAGGTAGGATTTGGCTTGTTGAAGCCCCGGAGAGGTGCCGGAGTGGTTGAACGGGGCGGTCTCGAAAACCGTTGGCCCTCGTAAGGGGGCTCGTGGGTTCGAATCCCACCCCCTCCGCTTTCTAGAGCCGCTTCTAGAGCGCGAATCGGTAGCCAACGCCGGGGTCGGTGCGGATGAAGACGTGCTCGCCGGGGGGCTCGATCTTGCGCCGGAGGTTGGCGACGTGCGCGCGCAGGACCTGGAGGTCGTCTTCGTACTCGACGCCCCAGACCTCGACCAGGAGGGCGCGGTGGGTCATCAGCCGGCCGCGGTTGCGGACGAGGACGCGGAGCAGGTCGAACTCGGTCGGGGTGAGATGGACCTCCTCGCCGTCGCGCCGCACGAGCCGTGCCGCCAGGTCGATCTCCAGCCCGTCGACCGCGATCGCCGGCTCCTCGCTCTCCGGCCGAGCCCGCCGCAGCGCCGCCTCCAGCCGCGCCACCAGCTCGCGGGGGCCGAAGGGCTTGGTCACGTAGTCGTCGGCCCCGGCGGCGAGGGCCTCGACCTTGCGATCCTCCTCCCCTACCGCCGAGAGGACGAGGATCGGCATCTCGCTCCACTCGCGCAGGCGCCGCGTCACCTCCACCCCGTCGAGGTCGGGCAGCATCAGGTCGAGGATCGCCGCCTCGGGAGAGTGCACCGCCGCCAGGTCGAGCGCCTCCTCCCCGGTCGAGGCGGCCACCGCCTCGAAGCCGGCGTCGCGCAGGATCACCTTCAGCGCCCGGACGATCTGCGCCTCGTCGTCGCAGACGAGGACGCGGGGGCGGTCGCTCACCGCCCTTCCTCCAGGGGAAAGGAGACGACGAAGGTGCTGCCCTGCCCCGGCACCGACTCCAGCTCGAGCTCGCCGCCGTTGGCCTCGACGAAGCCCTTCGCGATCGCCAGCCCCAGCCCGGAGCCCTGCCCCCGCGGCTCTCCCCTTCGCCGGTAGAAGGGCTCGAAGATCCGCTCCCGCTCCCCTTCGGAGATGCCGGCGCCCTGGTCGACGACCCGCACCACGACCCGGCCGCCGCTCTGCCGGGAGCGGACCAGCACTTGGCGGCCTTCGCCGTGGCGCACCGCGTTCTCGATCAGGTTGGCGAAGGCGCGCTCCAGCTGCGCCGCGTCGGCGACCGGGAACGGAAGGTCGGGGTCGAGCCGGAGCCGCACCTGCTCCGGGCTCGCCCCGACCGAGTCCCGCGCGGCCTCCAGCACGCCGCCGAGGTCCACCTCCTCGCGCCGCGGCTGCGCGCTCCCCGACTCCAGCCGCGAGACGTCGAGCAGGTTCTCGACCAGCCGCGAAAGGCGCTTGCCCTCATCGACCACCGCCTCGCTCAGCTCGTGCCGCTCCGCCGGGGTGACGCTCGGCGAGTCGAGGGCGGCGCCGGCGGCGATGATCGAGGTCAGCGGCGTGCGCAGGTCGTGGGAGACGGAGCGCAGCAGGGCGGTCTTCAGCTCGTCGCTGCGGCGCAGCGCCGCGGCCTCGATCGCCTCCGCCTCCATCCGGTCGCGTTCGGCGGAGAGCTCACGCAGCTCGGCCAGCACCCGCTCGGTCTCCTCCCGCCGGCGCTCGGCTTCGGCGGCGCGGGCGCGGGCGACCTCGGCGAGGCTGCTGCTGGCGATCGCGACGATGACGAAGACGACCAGGGCGACGGCGTCGCGATTGGCGGCGATGTCGAAGCGCCCGGTCGGCGGGATGTGGAACCAGTTGAAGGCGAGGGCGCTGGCCACCGCCGCCAGCAGCCCCAGCCGCCAGCCCCAGATCGTCGAGATCGCCAGCACTCCGGGGATGTAGACGACCCCGAGCGAGACCGCCGGCGCCACCGACTTCAGCGGCCAGACGAGGAGCGTGCCGATCGCTACGGTGGCGAAAGTTGCCAGTAATCCCCATGCGGTCGAGGGGGGCTTCCCCGTCAGGTCGAGGGCAAGACGGCTTCGCGCCATCCCCCCACACTAGTTCCGTGGTGGTCCTCCCCGCTCGCCACGTTGCCGCCCTCGACGATCACCCGGCAGGGGCGCTTCTCCAGCAGGTAGCGCGTGGTCGGCCCCAGCAGCCGCTCGTCGCTGGGAGCGTGCTCGGTGCTGACGTAGATCAGGTCCGAGCCGCGCTCGCGCGCCTCTTCGACGATCGCCCGGCCGGGGTTGCGGGTGCGGATCAGCTTCGTCCGCACTTTCAGCCCGCGCGCCCGCGCCTGCAGGCGGGCGATGTCGAGGACGCAGCGGCCTTCGTATTCCTCGGCGTCGAAGTCGCGGTCGGGGAGCTCGTGCGCCGGTGGGATCTTCAGCACATAGAGAGCCACGACGGTCGCGTCCGGGTCGACCACGGCCGCCGCCCGGTGCATCGCCTCGGCGTCCACGTTGGTCCCGAAGATCGGCACCAGGGCCGATTTGTAGGAGACCTCGAGGAAGTCGAGCGGGCGCTCGCGGTGGCGCACCTGCTGCAGCTCGCGCGGGTCGATCCCGAGGCGGCGGCGGTAGAGCAGGTAGCCGCCGAGGCCGGCGGCGAGCCAGGCGGTGCCGATGACCCGCGCCTCGGGGTGCAGGACGATCACCGAGACGAACGCCGCCCCGGTGCCGATCGCGCCGAACACCGCCGTCAGCGGGATCTCGGCCCCGCCCCACCGCACGTTCCAGGGCGCCCGGTAGGGACGGTCGACGTCGGGGCGGCGCCGGCGCAGGGCGACGATCGAGAGGTGGGCGATCGTGAACGAGAGCATCGCCCCGAAGCTGTAGAGGTTGCCGAGGAATTCGGTGTTGCCCGGCAGCACCAGCAGCGCCGCCATCGCCGAGAAGAAGAGGATCGTGAACCAGGGAGTGCGGTAGCGGCGGTGCAGCTTGGCAAAGGCGCCCGGCAGCTGCCGGTGCTCGGCCAGGCTCCAGGAGAGCCGGGAGATGCCGATCATGCCGGCGTTGGTGGCGATCACCAGGATCGTCGCCGCCAGCGCGCCGACGTAGTAGTTGGCCGCGGTGGCGAGGGCGCCGTGGAGGCCGAGCGCGGAGACGATCCCCAGCACCGGATCGTCGGCGTAGGTGGTGCCGAGCGGAGTCGCGTAGTGGCCGGGCGCAGTTTGTTGGACCGGCAGCGCCGAGAGGGCGATGATCGAGATCCCGGCGTAGAGCCCGAGCACCGCGATCAGCACCATGTTGACCGCCTTCGGCACCTGCTCGCCGGGGTCGCGCGCCTCCTCGGCCATGTTGGAGACGGTCTCGATCCCGGTGTAGGCGAGCATCGAGATCGAGACGGCGAAGATCAGCTGGGAGAAGCTCGGCGCGACGCCGAGGTGCACTTGGCCGACCAGCGTCCCCGGGTGCAGGACCAGCGCCGTGCCGAGCACCACCAGCGCCAGCTGGGTGAAGAGGTCGAGCACGGCGAGGGCGATGTTGAGGTTGGCCGACTCGCCGAGGCCGCGGATGTTGACCAGGGCGAGGAGGGCGATCACCGCGACACCGCCGATCACGTCGCCCGGCTCGCGCCCCAGCGCCGGGAAGAACGCCCCCAGGTAGTGCGGGACGAAGAAGGCGCTGATCGCGATCGTGAGGATGTAGTCGAGCGAGAGCCCCCAGCCGGCGACGAAGGAGACGACCTCGTTGAAGGCGTGGCGGGCAAACGAGGAGGAGCCGCCGGCCTCGGGGAACATCGCCGCCCCCTCCGCGTAGGTCTTGGCGGTGAGGGCGAAGAGGCCGCCGGCGAAGAGGAAGACGAGCGGGGTCAGCCCGAGCGCGTGCGCGGCGACCAAGCCCAGCGCGTAGTAGATCGAGGAGCCGACGTTGCCGTAGGCGGTGGCGAACAGGCCGGGCACGCCGACCGTCTTGCGTAGCCCTCGTACCTTCAGCTGTGCCATCGGACTTCACCGATGGTGCGCTCCGGCCCGTCAAGACCGCATGAAGAAGCGGCCCGTCCGCATACAGATCTTGTGAAGGTCGAGGCGGTTCGAATCGCCTTCCGTCAGTGCCGGCGGGCGGTCGCGGCTAAAGATCGGGGCTTCGATGCCGAGTAATCCCTGTGGCCGCCGAGCAGACCAAGGCCGGGCAGTTCTTCGATCGCCACCCCCGCCTGCTGCGGGTGCTGGCGCTGCTTGCGCTCGTCTGGGGGCTCGGCTACCTGACCTGGCGCGTCGGCTGGAGCGGCGAAGGCGCCAGCCCGGTCGTCTTCGCGATGCTGCTTGCGACCGAGGTCTACGGCCTCTACGCCCTGGCGATCCTCACCTGGTTCTCCTGGTCGCGCCCGTCGACCGAGCGACCTTCCGCCACCCCGGGGCGCAAGGTGGACGTCTACGTCTGCACCTACGACGAGCCGGTCGAGGTCGTGATGGCGACGCTGGCGGGCTGCCGCGCCCTCACCTACCCCCACACGACCTACCTGCTCGACGACGGGCGGCGGCCGGAGATGAAGGAGATCGCCGAGCTGGCCGGGGCGCGCTACCTGACCCGCCCGGACAACGCCCATGCCAAGGCGGGCAACCTGAACGCGGCGCTGCCGCGGACCGACGGCGACCTCGTCTTCGTCCTCGACGCCGACCACGTGCCGATGCCCGACGCGCTCGACGCGCTCGTCGGCTACTTCGACGACGAGCGGATGGCGATCGTGCAGACGCCGCACGACTTCTTCAACCACGACTCGGTCCAGCACTACCGCGTCGGCCGCCACGAGCAATCGCTCTTCTACCGCGTCGTCTGCCCGGGCAAGGACCGCCACGGCGCCGCCTACTGGTGCGGCTCGGCGGCGCTGATCAACCGCCACGCCCTGCTCGAGATCGGCGGCGTCGCGACCGAGACGATCGCCGAGGACTTCCACACGACGATCCGGCTGCTGCGGCACGGCTGGCGCAGCCGCTACCACGACGAGGTCCTGGTCCAGGGCCTGGCGCCGCACGACCTCGACGGCTACCTGCTGCAGCGCGACCGCTGGGCGCGCGGCAACCTCGCCGTCTTCACCCTGCCGGAGTCGCCGCTGCGGGCGAAGACGATGAGCCCGAAGCAGCGCCTCTCCTTCCTCGCCAGTCTGTTCGCCTACCTGGCGCCGCCGATGCGGCTGCTGCTCCTGCTGACCCTCGGGGTCGTCCTCTGGACCGGCGAGTTGCCGATGAAGATCAGCGTCGCCGCCCTGGCGGCCCTCTGGGTGCCTTACGTAGCGCTCAACTTCGGCGCCGGCGCGGCACTGGCGCGCGGCTACATGCGGATCCCCGAGAGCGCCCACTACGAGCTGCTGACGATGGAGATCTACACGCGGGCCCTGCGCTGCGCGGTCCGTCCCGGCAAGACGAAGTTCAAGGTGACGCCGAAGCAGGGACGCGACGGCGGCGGCTTCGAAGCTCTGCGCAAGCTGCACCTGGTCCTCTTCTGCACGGTGCTGCTGGCAGCGGGCACGGCGATGCGCCTGCTCGACCTGTTCGGCGTCGGCCCCTTGCCCGACCTTCCCGGCATCGCCGCGATCGTGGTGCCACTGCTCGGCCTCTACGAGCTGCGGCGGCTGCTGGCGACCAGCTGGGCGGTGGCGCGACGGCGCCAGCGGCGGCTCGTCTACCGCTTCGAGGGCGACGCCGAGGCGCACGTCTACACGACTGAGAGCCATACCCCCGCCCGCCTCGTCGACGCCTCTGCCGCGGGCGTGGGCCTGGTTGCCGAGGCGCCCCTGGAGCTCGGCAGCGAGCCTGCGGTGCTGCTGCGGCTCGCCGACGCGGCCGGCAACCTGCATGAGGTCGCCGCCAAGGTCGAAGTGAGGACCTGCCGCCAGGTCGAGGAGAAGTTCCTGGTCGGCGCCACGATCGCCGAGATCGACCCCGACGCGAGGCTGCGGCTGATGGAGTGGTGCTACGTCGTCTGCAGCCACGAGCGGCTGCGCGGCCACCGTCCCGTCGCCGCCCTCCCGGACGAGGAGGCGATCGTCGTCTCCCTCGAGGACTACCGGGAGCCGGGGCCGGTACCGCTGCGGCCCTCGATTCCGGCCCTCCGCCAAGTCTGATTCCGTTAGATCGGTACTCTTGACTAACGTCGCAGTTCGCTAAGGGAAGCGAGGCTGCGCGAGGAGAGAGGGTCGACATCATCGGCCAAGAAATGCCGACCCTCTCAATTGCAACGGAGGCGACTCAGACACTCCATTACATCCCTGAGTATAGAGTTCGCTTCAAGTACTCGAAGGGTTCCCAGCTAAGACCGCGCCGCAAAAAGCGCGATCTGCGCGAAGCGCGTGGCGCTTTTTGCGCGAGGCGATGCCCTCAGCCCCTGCGGCCAAGCGGTTCAAGGAGGGCGCAACTGGCGAGTTGACCTGCCTATAGCGAGGTCAACTCGCCAGTCGTCGTCTTGCTCTCGAATCCTCGGTGAACTAAAAGCGTGCACAAGCAACCCGAGATGGCGGCGGCACCGGATAGGACCGAACAGAGCGGGAGGACGCAAACCGAATTCTCCGAATCTGCCTAGCTCTAGCGGATGACACGCCGTGCCGGGAATCGTTGGGCTTCAGAGAAGAAGTTTTCGCCGCCCCCGGAGAGCACGCGAACCCGATATGGCGTCAGAGGCGGGCTAATCTCGAAATCTGCTTCCTCCTGCTGGGCGACGGGCTCCTCAGCAGCAATATAGGTCTTGCGGCCTCTTGGGTTGATCACGTCCTCGCCCCCAAAGCCGGCGTCCTCCACCCACCCATGCTCTGGATCGAGTCGCTGTACCCAAAGCCAGGCAATTTGCTCTGGTCGTTCGCCATCGTTAATCACGTTGATCCACAAGACCAGGAAGGAATCGCGTTCGGTAACCGTGAAACCCAAGCTCGGGCTGGCTTCCCCTGGCTCAAGCTCGATCCGCAGGCTCGTTTTGCGAGCGCGTAGCCATCGCCAGGTTTGAGCGACGGCACCGGCCGTCGAAAGCGCGGCAGCGTAGATGGCAACTACGGCCGTTGCATCCATAAGCGATCAATCTTCATAGCGTCGACGGCTTGATGATCGACTAGAAGGGCGTGGCCTGCATTCGTGCTGGGCTTGACTTTCCAACTGCCAATTTGGCTGGCCGGAAGTAATGCTTCGAAGTAGTAGGCCGTCGCATTCGAGCTCGACCAAAGCTTCAGCGCCTGGCCGGAACGGAGAGGGTGGGATTCGAACCCACGAGGCGGGTTAACCCCGCCCACGCGATTTCCAATCGCGCTCCTTAAGCCACTCGGACACCTCTCCGGATTCCCTCACAGGGTATCGGCGCTCTGGCTGCGGCGACTGGCGAAGAAGTCTCGAAGCAAGGCGGCGCACTCTTCTTGGCGGACGCCGCCGATCACCTCGGGGCGGTGGTTGAGCGCTGGCTCGGCGAGGACGGCGAGGACGCTGCCGGCGGCACCGGCCTTTGGGTCCACGGTCCCGAAGACGACGGTGGGGATGCGGGCGAGGACGATCGCGCCCGCGCACATCGCGCAGGGCTCGAGGGTGACGTAGAGGGTCGTGCCCGGCAGGCGCCAGCCGCCGAGCGCCTCGGCGGCCGCCCGGATCGCCAGCACCTCGGCGTGGGCGGTCGGATCGCGGCGCAGCTCGCGCTCGTTGCCGGCCCGCGCCAGCAGCTCGCCGTCGCGGAAGATCGCCGCGCCGATCGGCACGTCGCCATGGCCCTCGGCCTTCTTCGCCTCCTCGATCGCGATCCCCATCCCTGGCTCGTGCGCTGCAACGTCAGCGCCAGAAGGGTTGCCCGCGTTCACGACTTGGGAGTATGTCCGCCGACAACTTCCGCGGCAGCGCGGTGTTTTCGAAGGGCCTGGCCGAATGCAGGGATTCGGTGGGCAGCTTGAGACAATGAGAAGACTTCTGCGAACCCTCCTGCCGCTGGTGGTGCTGGCGATCCCTGGATCGCTTCTGCCCTGTGCGCAGGCGCAGCCGGGGGTGGGCACGGCGCACGGATTTGCCCCGCACCAGCTGGTGGTCAAGTTCGAGGGTCAGAAGGTGGGACGGGCGCTCTCGCTCGCCCCCGGGGCAGGCGTGCGGCAGACGGCGCGGGCGCTGCGGCAGAACCCGCACGTCGTCTATGCCGAGCCCAACTACGTCGCCACCGCCTCGGCGACCTCCGGCGAACCGTTCGATCCCAACGATCCCGGGGTGCTCGGAACCTCTGCCGAAGCGACGCCGCTGCTCGGCGACTGGGCCGACAAGCAGTGGAACTTCCTCGCCTACGAAGGACCTGCGACCGAACGCCTGCCGACCTCGCCGGGCGGCATCGATGCAGTGGACGCCTGGCGTCACCTGATCGAAGCCGGCCGCCCCGGCGCGAGGGGGGTGGTCGTCGCCGTACTCGACACCGGGATCGCCTATACGCAAAAGGGCTACTGGTTCCAGCGCAGCCCCGACTTCGGCGCGGGGCAGTTCGTCCCCGGCTACGACTTCGTCGGCCACGACCGCCTGCCGCTCGACGAAAACGGGCACGGCACCCACGTCGCCGGCACCATCGCTGAGAAGACCGATAACCGGATCGGCCTCACCGGGCTCGCTTACAGAGCGAGGCTGATGCCGGTGCGGGTGCTCGATCGCAACGGTCGCGGGAATGCCGTCCAAATCGCCAAGGGGATCCGCTTCGCCGTCGCCAACCACGCCCAGGTGATCAACATGAGCTTCAACTTCGCCTGCCATAAGCGGGTGCCGGTGGTCGACGAAGCGCTGAAGGAAGCCTTCGACGCGGGTGTCGTCACCGTCGCCTCCGCCGGCAACCTCGGTTCCGAGGGTTGCGTTTCCGAGCCGGCGACGGGCCCGCGGGTGATCGGCGTCGGCGGCACCACCGAGGGCGGGTGCCTGGGCGACTATTCCCTCGCCGGCGCCGGCATCGACCTCGTCGCGCCGGGTGGGGGCATCCCGAAAGCGGGCTGTCCCTCGGTCTTGGCGCGCCCGATCTACCAGGTGACCCTGCGCCCCGGCAGCACCAGGGAATTCGCGATCCCCGCCACCTACGTCGGCACTTCGATGGCCGCCGCCCACGTCTCCGGCGCCGCCGCGCTGCTGCTCGCCAGCAAGGCGATCAAGCCGAGCTTGAAGGGCCACGGGCTGGTCGAAGTCCTCACCAGGCGGCTGCGCAAGACGGCCCGCGACCTCGGCCTGCCCAGAACCGAACAGGGCGCCGGGCTGCTCGACGTCGGTCGCGCGACGGAACCGCGCTGAGCGTCAGGTGGTCCTGACGATGAGGACGCTGCAGGGGGCGTGGTGGGAGACGTTGTTCGGCACGCTGCCCAGCAGGTAGCGGCGCGCGCCGGTCATCCCTTTGTTCCCGACCACGATCAGGTCGGCTTTGGTCTCTTCGGCGACGTTGAGGATCGCGTCGGCGGGGTCGGCCTCGACCGGGTGGGTCTGGACGTCGATCCCCTCCTTCTTCGCGTCGGCGGCGGCGGCGTCGAGGACGAGGTTGACGTCCTCGCGCGGCCCGATCTCGTAGTGGACGTCGGCGGGCGCCCCTTCCTGCTCGGCTTTCACCCGGCGCCCGGGAGCCGGCTGGTAGGCGCTGACGATGCTGAGGGTGGCGTCGCTGAGCTTGGCCAGGCCGATCGCCTGGCCGACCGCCTCGGCGGCAGTTTCGGATCCATCGGTGCCCACCACGATGCGTTTGAACACGCCGCCTCCTTCGGTCGCTGAACGCGGCCGATACTAAGCGACCGTCAGGAAACTTTCCGAACCAATCGCTTCAGCGCTGCTTCACCCGCGATTCCTGCTGCTTTGCAGGCAGGCCGCGGAAGCCGTCGCCGAGGATTTCGTCGGGGGTTTCGACCAGGCGGACGATCCCGATCACCATCGCCGCGGCGAGGCAGACGACGAGGAGAGCGATCGAGGCTTTCCAGACGAGCGGCACGAGCCAGACCCTAGAGGGCCGGAGCCCCCGGATGCCGCGTTAAGGTGGACCAGATGGCACTGGAGAAAGTCGCGGACGGGGTCTGGCTGCTGCGCGGGGATTTCCGCGGGGCGATGAGCGTCTACTTCATCGAGGACGGGGACGGAGTCGTCCAGTTCGACGCCGGGACCAAGTCGATGCGCAAGAAGGCACGCGCTGCGGCGGCGGAGCTCGGCGGGCTGAAGCGGGTGCTCCTCGGCCATGCCCACGCCGACCATCGCGGCACCGCCCCCTACATGGACGTGCCGGTGCTCTGCCACCCCGACGAGAAAGCCGACGCCGAAAGCGCTGCCTCGATCACTCCCTACATGGACCTCTCGCAGCTGCCGGTCGCCTGGGTGCGCTGGCTCTACCCGTTCCTGCTCAAACACTGGGACGGGGGCGCGGTGAAGATCGCCGACACGGTGATCGAAGGCGACGAAGTCGCCGGCTTCAAGGTCCTGCACTTCCCTGGGCACGCGCCGGGGTTGATCGGGCTCTGGCGCGAGAGCGACCGGGTGGCGCTGGTCAGCGACGTCGTCTACCTGGTCGACTCGGCGCGGCTGAAGCCGCTGCCGAAGGGCGAGGCGAGCGTTCCCCATCCCGCCTGGGCCTGGGACCACCAGAAGGCGAAGGAGTCGGTGCGGCGGCTGGCGGCGCTGGAACCGCGCGTGGTCGGGGCCGGGCACGAGCCGCCGCTGCGGGGCGAGAACCTGCGCGAGACGCTCGAGCGCGCCGCCGAGAAGTACTGAAAGCGCCCGCTGCCATAAGTTCTGCCCCCTGATGATCGGGACCTACGCCTCGGCGGCGCTGATCTGCGCCGTCTCGCTGCTGGTCGGCCGGGCCATCCTCTCGCTGGCGGGACGGGACGAGTGGTCGTGGCTGGAGCCGGCGGTCGGGTTCGGCGCGGTGCTGACCGCGACCGGGCTGATGGCGCGGGCGCCGGGCCACGGCACCTCCTCGACGCTGGCGCTGGCGGTGCTGATCGTGGTCGCGGCGCTGGTGCTGTGGCGAAGCGGCGTTCGTCCTTTTTCGCCTCCTGGACGAATAAAGACGAACGCCGACGGGGCCAGGGGGCTTTGGCGCGAGGGACTGCCGGTGGCGCTGCTGGTGTTGATCGCGCTGGCGATCCCGTTCGCGGTCAGCGGCCGCTGGGGCCTGCTCGGGGTCGGCTTCAACAACGACCTCGGGCTTCATCTTGCCTGGGCTGAGTGGCTGCGCAGCGGCTTCGGCCCCATGCCCGACGCTGGCTACCCGCTGGGCCCGCACGGCCTCGCGGTGGCGACGGCAGCGGTGCCGGGGATCGACCTCGGCCAGGCCTTCCTCGGCGAGATCATCGCGATCGGGGTGATGACCGGCTTGACCGCGCTCGGCGCGCTGCGGTCGCTGAGCCCCGGGCGGCGGACCATCGCCGCGGCGATGGTCGCGCTCTCCTACCTCGGCGCCTCCTACTACGCCCAGGGCGCCTTCAAGGAGCTGGCCGAGGCCCTGCTCTTCCTCGCCTTCGCGATCTGGCTCACCACGCTCGATGCCGTCCGAGCGCCCGCGGACCAGGCCAGGAGGAGGGGTCCTCCAGACACTCAACCGCGAGCGCGGCGAGCGGTGTCTGGAGGACCCCTCCTCCTGGCCTGCCTCCCTCCGCTGGCTCTCGCCGGCGGCATCTTCTTCTCCTACAGCCTCGCCGGGATCGCCTGGCCGGTGGCGACGCTGGCGCTCTGGAGCCTCACCCTGCCGGCGATGCGCCAAGCGCTTCGCCCCCGTTCGCTGCTGCGCTTCCTGAGGCGGCCGCTGGTCCTGGCCGGGCTCGCGGTCTTGGCCGTCCTCGCGATCCTCGTCTTTTTCGTCGGCCACTTTGGCTTCTTCAGCAACTTCAGCAAAGTGGCGGCCAGCAATACCTATGGCCCGGTCTCGCCGATTGAGGCGCTGGGGATCTGGCCCGCCTCCAACTACCGCCTCGACGCCGCCGGCGGCCCGCACCTGCCGGGACTGGCGGGGGCGATCGCCGTGCTCGCACTGCTGGTCGGTGTCGCCTGGTGGGTGAGCCGTCGCGAAAGGACGATCCCGATCGCCCTCGGCGCCGGTGCCCTCCTCTACCTCGCTTCCCTCCCCTCCGCCGGCGACTACTCCCAGGCCAAGGCCCTGATCATCATCTCCCCCCTGGCGATGCTGGTGATCATCCGGCCGCTACTTCAGGAATTCCCACGTCTCGGGAGCCGGGGAAGGGGCCTCGTCGGACAACAGCGGGGAGGGTCCGCCGAGACCCCTTCCCCGGCTCCCCCAGCGCTTCGTCTCGGCTGGGCAGTGCTAGCGGTCGCCTTCGTAGCGGGCGCCGCGTATTCCAGCTTCCTCGCGTTGCGCGACGCGCCGGTGGGACCGCCGGGGCACGGGTCCGAGCTACAAGCGTTCCTGCCGATCCTCCACGGCCAGCCGGTGCTCTACGCGGGGCAGGACCGCTACGCGGCTTACGAGCTGCTCGGCGCCGACACCCACGTGCCGCTGGTCGAGTTCCCCGACCCGGAAGTCTCGCCCAACCCCGAGAAGCCGTTCGACACCGGCGACGCCTACAGCCCGATCGACTTCGACTCCTTCTCGCGCGGGACCCTCGACCGCTTCCCCTACGTGATCACCAGCCGCGCCGCCTGGAACAGCGACGCGCCGCCGAACTTCAAGCGCGTCGCGAAGACGCCGAGCTACGTCCTCTGGAAGCGGACCGGGCCAACGCCCGAACACCGCAACGTCCTGCTCGAGGGAACCGAGGCGGGCGCCTACGCCAGCTGCGCCTCGCCGGAGATCCGCATCCTGCTCGCCAACAAAGGCCGCGCCTCGCTCTTCCCCGACGCGGTGATCGGCCAGAAAGGCGATTGGGACAACGGCAGCATCCTCGGCACCGGTACCGAGACCTCCCAGTCACTCCAGCTGCCGGCCGGCAGCTGGAACCTCTCGATCCAGTACTTCTCCCCCTTCGACCTGACCCTCTCGGCGCCCGGCTTCAGCGAACACCTGAAAGCCGCCCTCGACGGCCAGCGGCCGAACACGATCAGCCTCGGCAACAGCGGCCAGTTCTGGCCCGCCGGCCGCTACGAGAGCAAGGGCGGCAAGACCCGCTTCACCCTCCGCACCGCCGATGCGACCTGGCTGCAGAACCTGACCGGCTACGACGGCAAGGCGTACGTCGGCGAGCTGGTCGCGGTGCCGGCCAAGCCGCACCGGACGGTGCCGCTCAGCCGGGCCTGCAATTCCTGGATCGACTCGTACGAAGCTGAAGAAGCGCCCTAGCCGGCGGTCTTGGCGGCCATTCGCTCCGGGCTGACCCGCACCACGTCCCAGACCAGCCCAGCCTTCTCGAGACCGTTGATCACCAGCGAGGAGATGTCGACCTGCCACCAGCGCAGGCCGTGGGTGGCCGAAGTCGGGAAGGCGTGGTGGCTGTTGTGGTACGCCTCGCCGAGGGTCGGGATCGCGATCAGCGCCAGGTTGCGCGACTGGTCGGTGGTCTCGAATTCGCGCCGGCCGAAGGTGTGGCAGAGCGAGTTGATGCTGTAGGTGAAGTGGTGGAGGACGAAGACCCGCACCAGGCCGCCCCAGAGCAGGCCGGTCACCCCGGCGAAGATGGTGCCGCCGATCGCCCAGCCGAGGAAGAAGGGGAGCAGGAGGCCGCCGATCGCCCAGATGAGGAAGGTGCGGTCGACCCAGCTGATCACCGGGTCTTTGATCAGGTCGGGCGCGAAGCGTTCCTTGTTGCCGCGCTGGGTGTGGATGAAGATCCAGCCCATGTGGGCGTGGAAGAGGCCCTTCATCGCCCCCTTCCAGCCACCGCCGTGGTCGACGTGGGGGCTGTGGGGATCGCCGTGTTCATCGGAGAAGGTGTGGTGCTTTCGGTGGTCGGCGACCCAGGAGATCACCGGGCCCTCGATCGCGGCCGATCCCAGGATCCCGAACAGGCCGCGCAGCCACGGGTAGGTCTTGAAGGAGCGGTGGGTGAGGAGGCGGTGGAACCCGACGGTGATGCCGAGCCCCGTCAAGAAGTACATGCCGACGAAGAGGAAGACGTCGCTCCAATGCAGGGCGCTCCCCCATACCTGCCAACCGGCGATGCCCACGGCGATGAAGGGGATGATCGTCACCAGGCCGGTGATGATCCGATCCCGGGTCTCGTTCTCAACCGGCTGAATGTCTGATGGAAGTGGTCCTACGGTCGTCATGGCGGGCGATCATACGCATAGAAGCTGAGGCTTTCCTGAAAACTTTCGGCCGGCGAGCCAGCCGATGGACGGCCCGCGGCGAATCTGTAGGGTGCCCCGTCGATGCCGTTCGCAAACACCGCGCCGCTGCGGCGGGAGATCGAGACCCGCCTCCCCGAGCGCCCATTCACGATCGAGTTCTGGGACGGCTCCCGCCTCCCCTCCACCTCCGAGGACGGCCCCGTCTTCAGCGTCCGCTCGCCGAAGGCGCTGGCGCACGCGCTGCGGGCACCGGGGCAGCTCGGCCTCGGCCGCGCCTACGTCAGCGGCCAGCTCGAGGTCGACGACATCGACAAGGTGATCCGGGTGCTCGACGACTGGCAGCCGCCCTCGCTCGACGGCGCCGACAAGCGGGCGCTGATGCTGGGCGCGCTCCGCGCCACCGGCCTGACCCTGCCGCCGCCGCGGCCCGCTTCCGAGCTGCGCCCGAGCGGCCGCCGTCACAGCAAGGAGCGCGACGCCCGCGCGGTCCGCCACCACTACGACGTCTCCAACGAGTTCTTCGAGCTCTTCCTCGGGCCGACGATGGTCTACAGCTGCGCGATCTGGCGCGACGGCGAGAAAAAGACGCTGGAGGAAGCGCAGGAGGAGAAGCTCGACACCGTCGCCCGCAAGCTCGCGATCAAGGAGGGCGAGCGCGTCCTCGACGTCGGCTGCGGCTGGGGCGGCTTCCCGCTCTGGGCGGCGACCAAATACGGCGCCAACGTCGTCGGCATCACCCTCTCCCCCCCGCAGGCCGAAAAGGCGCGGCAGCGGGCCGAGGAAGCCGGCGTCGCCGACCGGGTCGACATCCGCGTCATGGACTACCGCGACCTTCCCTCGCTGGGGGAGAAGTTCGACGCGATCGCCAGCATCGGCATGGTCGAGCACGTCGGCTCGGCCAACATCGACCTCTACGCGCAGACGCTGGCGCAGCTGCTGGAACCCGGCGGACGCCTGCTCAACCATGGCATCACCCGCCTGCGCCACACCGACCCCGAGGCCGGCGACTTCTCCGAGCGCTACGTCTTCCCCGACGCCGCCCCCCTGCACCTCTCGCGCAACCTGCTGGCGCTGGAACGGGCCGGCTTCATCGCCCACCACGTCGAGGACTTCGGCCCCGACTACGCGCAGACCCTGCGCCACTGGGCCCAGAACCTCGACGACAACCTCGAGGAGGCGACCCGCCTCGCCGGCCCGGAACGAATCCGCGTCTGGCGCCTCTACCTGCGGATGGCCCGCAACGGCTTCGAGAGCAGGTTCTTGAACATCTACCAAGCGCGCTGCAGCAAGGCCTGACGCGTCTGCACCAAGCAGATCAAGGACGCAGGGAGCGTGGCGTGCTCTGCACACGAGCGACCGAGGACGCAGAGATGGCGCCGGTGCAGGCGCGTCAGACCGGGAAGCCGGAGGCGACGTCCGGTATCGCCCAGTTGGCGCCGGCCTGGTGCAGTTCCTCGACCGTGAAGTTGCCGGTGGCGACGCCGACGACCTCGATGCCGGCGCCGTGGCCGGCGGCGACGTCGCGGGGGGTGTCGCCGACCGAGATCGCGCTGCCGGAGTCGAGGACGCCGCCGGAGACGAGCTTGCCGCGGTCGAGGGCACAGCGGGTCAGCTCGGTCCGCTGGTTGGAATCGGAGCCGTAGCCGCCAAAGGAGAAGAAGCGGTTGAGGCCGGAGCGGGCGAGCTTGATGTGGGCTGCCGCCTCAACGTTGCCGGTGGTGAGGCCGAGCAGGTGACCGGCGTCAACGAGGCGCTCGAGCAGCTCCTCGATCCCCGGCATCACCCGGTAGCCGTCCGATTCGTCGATCGCCGTCGAGAGGTGTCGCAGGTAGTGCCCCATCGCCGCCGCCAGCTCTTTCGGGTTCGGGTCGCGGCCGAGGATGTTCTGCAGCGCCACCCGCCCCACTTCCGGGTCGGTCATCCCCGACTCGGTCACCTCGCGGATGTCGAGCGGGCTGCCGTAGAGCTCGACGAAGGCCCGCTTCCACGCCTCGCCACCGGCCCCACCGGTGGTGATCAACGTCCCGTCGATGTCGAAGAGGATCGCCTCGATCAAGACGCGCAGCGTAGCTCAGCTCTTGCGGTTCGCCATCCGCTCGAGCTGCTTGCCGAGCGCCCGCTCGACCTCGTCGGAGAGCGTCATCCGGTGCAGCGCCGCGAGCGCCTGCAGCGAGAGCGGTCGCAGCTGGTCCAGCGCCTCGCGCACCTGTGGCCAGCGCTCCTCCGGGTAGCCCTCCGCTTCGAACGGCTTCCAGACGTCTTGGAGGAAGAGGCGGACGAACTCCTGGGAGATCGACTTGCAGCGGCCGCGGACCTTGTCGATCACGATCAGCGCGTGCCCCGGCGAAACCCCGGTGGCGACGATCCCCTCGGCCGCATCCAGCAGCGAGGGATACGGCGCCTCGTAGCGGTCTTCCTCGACAGCGAGCAGGGCTCCTACCCCGATTGCGCGCTTTAGTGCCTCGTCGAGGCCATCGCCGAAGCGGTCGGCCAGCTCCTCCTTGGTGAAGGTACGGGGCTGCTCGCTGTCGAAGCCGTCGAGCTCGCGGCGGAAGGAGAGGAACTGCTCGGCCGCGCCGTCTTGGTCGAGCAGGCGCTCGATTCCCTTCAGGTTGAAGCCGTCGGCCTGCAGCTCTTGGATCGTCCGCAGCCGCGCCAGGTGCTCGGGCCCGTAGTAGCCGACGCGGTCGCGCACCTCGGGCGGCGGCAGCAGCCCGCGAGCCCGGTGAGAGCGGATGTTCCGCACCGTCATCCCGGTCTCAGCGGCTAGCTCTTCGATCGTCAGGTTGTTCTCCCCCTTGAGCACGGCGGCAAAGCTACCACTGTGTGACGGTTCGCTTGTTGACGTGACGGCATTTGATGTTACGTTGTCCAGCGTCATGTCCTCGAAGCTTGCCCTCCGCCCCCGCCTCCGACTTCTCGAGGCGATGGCGGGGCCGCACGGTGTCGACGGCTACCTAGAACAGCTCGACCCGCTGCTCGTCACCGGCGAGTGCCGGGCGGAGGTGGTGAGCGTCGAGCGCGGGACCGAGGAGAGCGTCACCCTGACCCTGCGGCCGAACCGGGCCTGGCAAGGATTCCACGCCGGCCAGTTCGTCAACGTCGTCGTCGAGATCGACGGCGTACGCCACCAGCGCTGCTACTCGCCCGCCTGCGTCGAGGGCCGCGGGACGACGATCGAGATCACGACCAAGCGCCACCCCGAGGGGCTCGTCTCCAACTTCCTCGTCGACCGGGCCCGGCCGGGGATGGTCGTCGGCATCTCCCCCGCGGACGGCGACTTCCAGTTGCCGAGCCCGCGCCCCGAGTCGATCCTGCTGATCGGCGGCGGCAGCGGCATCACCCCGTTGATGGCGATCCTCCGCACTCTCTTCGCCGAGGGCTACGAGGGGCCGCTGGTGCTACTCCACTACGCGCCCGACCCTGAGCGGGCGATCTACCGCGACGAGCTCGCGCGGCTGGCTGCGGCGCACCCGAACTTCACCCTCCTGCGCTCCTACACCCGCGCCCCCGGCGCCGGCGAGCTCGACGGACACTTCAGCCCCGCGCACCTGCCGCAGTCGGACCCCTGCTTCGCCGAGGCCGAGACCTTCGCCTGCGGGCCGCCGACCCTGCTCGACGCGGTCCGCGGCACCTGGGCGAACGGCCTCGAGCAGCGGCTCCACGTCGAGAGCTTTGTCCCGCCCACCTTCGTCCCCATCGGCGCGCCGGGCGAGGGCGCAATCCACTTTGCCGAGAGCGGCGTCGAGGTCGACAACAGCGGCGCCTCGCTGCTCGAGCAGGCCGAGGCCGCCGGCCTCGAACCGGCCTTCGGCTGCCGCATGGGCATCTGCCACACCTGCACCTGCCGCAAGCGCGCCGGCACCCACAAGAACCTCGTCACCGGCGAGGTCTCCTCGGCGCCAGACGAGGAGATCCAGCTCTGCGTCTCGGCCGCACTCGGTGACCTCACCCTCGAGCTTTGACCACGAAAGGACTTCCGATGACCACTACTACCGCAACCCCCGCACCGCCGCGGCCGAAGATCGCCACCGACCTCACGACCAACCCCTACGGGCTGACCTCGGAGCAGTTCGAGCAACTCGGCGAGGAGATGGACGCGATCCGCCAGCGCGTCCTCACCGACCGCGGCGAGCGCGACGCCGACTACATCCGCGGCGTGATCCGCGCCCAGCGGGGACTCGAGATCGCCGGCCGCGGCCTGCTCTGGGCCGGTGTCATCCCGCCCTTCTGGCTCGCCGGCACCACCGCTCTTTCGCTCTCGAAGATCCTCGACAACATGGAGATCGGCCACAACGTGATGCACGGCCAGTACGAGTGGATGAACGACCCGAAGCTCTCGGGCAAGCAGTTCGAGTGGGACACCGCCTGCCCCGCCGACCAGTGGCGCCACTCGCACAACTACATGCACCACACCCACACCAACATCGTCGGCAAGGACCGCGACATCGGCTACGGGGTCCTGCGCATGTCCGAGGAGCAGCCGTGGAAGCCGTACTACCTCGGCAACCCGCTGTGGGCGGCGCTGCTCGCGACCTTCTTCGAGTACGGCGTGGCGCTGCACGACCTCGAAGTCGAGCGGATCGCCGAAGGGGAAATCACCTTGGCGGACAAGCGCGAGCTGCTGAAAGGGATCGGGACCAAGGTCCGCGGCCAGGCGCTGAAGGACTACGTCGCCTGGCCCGCCCTCTCCGGGCCGCTCTTCGTCTTCCCGCTCGCCGGCAACGCGACCGCCAACGTCGTCCGCAACCTCTGGTCCTTCACGATCATCTTCTGCGGCCACTTCCCGGAAGGGACGCACGAGTTCAGCGAGGCGGAGACCGCGGAGGAGACGCGCGGCCAGTGGTACCACCGCCAGCTGCTCGGCTCGGCCAACCTCAGCGGCAGCCCGCTCTTCCACATCCTCTCCGGCAACCTCAGCTTCCAGATCGAGCACCACCTCTTCCCCGATCTGCCCGCCAACCGCTACGCCGAGATCTCGGTCGAGGTGCGGGAGATCTGCGAACGCTACGGGCTCCCCTACAACGTCGGCCCCCTGCACCGCCAGTTTGGCAGCGTCGTCAAGAAAATCTGCCGCTTGGCGCTGCCGGACTCGGCAGGAGGCGCCGCCAGCTTCGCGATGGGCGCCGGACGGCGAGTCGGCAGCGCCGTCGGGAAAGCAGGCTGGGGCGGGATTAACCACCTGCGACGGTCGGTTTTCTCCCGATGGCGGCGCTGAGACCTCGACATAACTTGGTGTCAACGTCGCTTACAACCAAGGAGGCACCAAATGACCACCGCAACCGAGCCGAAGGCAGCAAGCCCCGGCACGATCGAAAAAGGAACCGAGCTGAGCGAGCAGGTGCTCGATCAGGTGAAGGAAAGCCAGCGCAGCGCGATCGAGGCGGTGCGGGGCTTCATGGACTCAGTTGACAAAGCCCTGCCGGATCACGGCGCCGAGCCCTCGAAACGCCAGGAGATCATCGACTCGGCCCTGCAGATGTCGCAGAAGCTGGTCAAGACCGAGTACGACTTCCTCACCAGCGTCGTCCACAGCGCCGGCGAGGCGCTGACGGGAGCTGACAGGAAGTCATGAGCCTGTGGGAGGTCAAATCCGAGGTCCTGCACGGGCGCTCGGTGACCTACGCCGAGGCCGGCGAGGGTCCCGTCCTACTGTTGATCCACGGCATGGCCGGGACCTTCGAGAACTGGCAGGAGGTGGCTGAGCCGCTGGCCCAGCACCACAAGGTGATCGCCCCCGACCTGCCCGGCCACGGCGCCTCGGGCCCCGGTGGCGGCGACTACTCGATCGGGGCCTTCGCCGCCGGGCTCCGCGACCTCCTCTTCGCGCTCGAGCACAAACGCGCCACGGTGGTCGGCCACTCCCTGGGCGGTGGCATCGCGATGCAGTTCGCCTACCAGTTCCCGGAGATGGTCGAGCGCCTGGTGCTCGTCTCCAGCGGCGGCCTCGGCCCCGAGGTGAGCCCGCTGCTGCGCGCTGCCGCCCTGCCCGGCGCCGACCTCTTCATCAACGCCACCGCGGCGATCGGCTCGAAGGTCGTGCCGCCGCTGGCGCGCGGGCTGGCGATGGTCGGCCTGCGCCCGAGCGCCGACCTGGCCGAGGTGATCCGCGGCTACGGCAGCCTCACCGACCCGGTCCGGCGCACCGCCTTCCTCTGCACGGTCCGCGCCGTGATCGGCACCGGCGGCCAGCGGGTCGACGCCAGCGACCGGCTCTACCTGGCCGAGGCGATGCCGGTGCTGATCGTCTGGGGCGCGGACGACCCGATCATCCCCGTCCACCATGGCGAAGAAGCGCACGAGCGCATCCCCGGCAGCCGCCTGGAGATCTTCGAGGGCATCGGCCATATGCCGCAGATCGAGTCGCCGCACCGCTTCGCCACCACCCTGGAGAAGTTCCTCGAAGAGACCGAGCCGGCGCAGTTCAGCCTCGACCAGTGGCTGGAGATCTTCAAACAGGCCCGCGACGCCGCGGCATAGGGCGATGCTCGGCGAAGCGATACCCGCCGCCGCCTTCCGCTACCTCGGCGAGCGCATCAGCGCCGGGCGCAGCGGCGGCCTCGAGGACCGCGACCCCGACTTCATCCGCGAGACCCTGCCGCCGCTCTGGCTGCTGGCGACCTTCTACTTCCGCGCCCAGGTGCGCGACCTCGCCCGCATTCCCGCCGACCGCCCGGTGCTGCTCGTCGGCAACCACTCCGGCGGCAACGTCATCGTCGACACCTTCATCTTCTCGCTCGCCTTCTCGACCCATTTCGGGGTCGAGCGCCCCTTCCACCAGCTCGCCCACAACCTGGCGATGGGCTGGCCGCTGGCGGGCGGGCTGCTGCGCAAGTCCGGGACGCTGAGCGCCTCGCACGACCACGCCGAGAAGGCGCTCAAGGCAGGCGCGCCGGTGCTGGTCTACCCCGGCGGTGACTGGGAGACGCACCGGCCGAGCTGGCACGGCAACGAGATCGACTTCGCCGGCCGCAAGGGGTTCATCAAGCTGGCGCTAGACGCCGGCGTGCCGATCGTCCCGGTGGTCTCGATCGGCGGCCAGGAGACCGCCCTCTTCCTCACCCGCGGCAACCGCCTGGCGCGGGCACTGCGGCTCGACAAGACGGCGCGGCTGAAGGTGCTGCCGATCTCCTTGGCGCTGCCGTGGGGGCTCAACGTCGGCGACTTCGCCGGCCACTTCCCGCTGCCGGCGAAGATCACGATCCAGGTGCTGCCGCCGATCGACGTCGAGGAGAAGTTCGGCTCCGATCCCGACCTCGACGAGGTCTACGAGTACGTCACCGACCAGATGCAGGGCACCCTCGACCTGCTCGCCTCCGAGCGTCGCTTCCCGGTGATCGGATGAGGATCGACGAGTCGATCGAGGTCGCGGCGCCGCCGGAGGAGGTCTGGCACTACCTGGAGGACCCCGAGAACTACCTGCGCTTCATGGACGGCCTCACCCACTGGGAGGTGGCCGGCGACCGCGCCAACGGCCTCGGCGCCCGCTACCGGATCCTGCTCCAGGTCGGCGCCGCCGAGGTCGGCGGCCTGATCGAGATGGTCGAGTGGAACGAGCCCTTCGACATCGCCTGGCACGCGATCACCGGCGTCGAGCACCGCGGCCGCTGGCGCCTGCGCCCGCGGCCCGAAGGCCGCACCCGGATCGAGTTCCGCTGGGCCTACGCCTTCCCGGGGTCGGGCATCCCCGGCCTCGTCACCGAGCTCGCCGCTTCGCTGCCGGTCCGCCGTCAGATGCGGCGCACGCTGCGGCGGCTGCAGTACCGGCTGGAGGAGCTCAGTGCTCGCTCTCCAGCAGGTCGCGCTGGGTGAGCGTGTAGAGGAGACCGAGGGACGGCAGCACCAGGACGGCGGCGACGGCGAAGACGATGAAGATGATCGTCATCGTCGGGTCGGGGGCGGCGGCCTGGTCGATGCGGAGGCTGGTCGGCAGCAGGTAGGGGAACTGGGCGACGCCCCAGCCCCAGATCACGGCAACTACAGCGCCGGCGGCAAGCGGACGCAGAGGACGGCGGCCGCCGCGCAGGAGGACGGCGAGGAGGACGGCGCCGCAGAGGAGCGAGAGGATCACCAGCGGCAGGCCCTGGCTGGTGAGGCGGTCGAAGACGTAGCGCGCTTCTGAGTGGAGGTCGAGAAGACCGGCAGCGGCGAAGGCTCCCGCCAGCACGGCGGCGATCAGCGCCCGGCGCACGAAGTAGCGCTCCATCTCCTCGTCGCCGGCTCGCCGCGCGTCGCCGACCAGGAAGACGGCGGCGAGGTAGGCGCCGGTGGCGACGAACATCGCGCCGATCAGCAGCGGCAGCGGCTGCAGCCAGGTGCTGAAGGCGTCGCCGTTCCCCTGGGCCGGCACGTTACCGGCGGCGATCGTGCCGATCACCGTGCCCATGAAGAAAGGCGTCAGCACCGAGGAGAGGGCGAAGGTCGCGCCCATCGCCCGCCGTCCCTGTAGGCCGACGATCGACTTGCGGAAGGCGAAACCGGCGCCGCGGAGAACGATCCCCAGCGCCGCTAGCGCGATCGGCACATACAGCGTCGTGAAGATCGCGCTGAAGGCCGGCGGGAAGGCGGTCCAGAGGACGACGAGAACGAAGATCAGCCAGACGTGATTCGCCTCCCAGACGGGGGTGAGCGAGCGCTGGATCAGGTCGCGGGGGTACTGTCCGCGCTCCGGTCCGCCGGCGACGAGGTCCCAGAAGCCACCGCCGAAGTCGGCGCCGCCGAAGAGCGCGTAGAAGGTCGCTCCGACCCAGAGGATCGCCGCCGCGGCGTCGGCCTTGCTCATCCCGGAGTGACCTCCTCCCGCTGCGGCGCGTAGGGGCTCTGCACGTTTTCGGCGCCCTTCTCGCGCCAGCGCCGCGACATCGAGCGCAGGACCAGCACCGCGCCCGTGCCCAGGCCCGCGTAGAGCGCCAGCACCAGGCCGAAGGTGAACCAGATCCCCTTCGCGTTGGTGACCGCTTCGGAGGTGCGCATGTAGCCCTGGACGATCCACGGCTGGCGCCCGACCTCGGTGACGATCCAGCCGCACCACAGCGCCAGGATGGCCGCCGCGCCACTGACCGCGACGATGCGCAGGAACCACGGCGTGCGCGGGATGTCGCGCCGTTTCCACCAAACCACTGCGGTCCAAGCACCGAGCGCCAGCAGCGCCGTCCCGATCCCGACCATCGTGTCGAAGGCGAGGTGGAGCAACGTGTTCGCCGGCGGCCGTTCGTCCTTTGGAATGTCGTTCAGGCCGGTGACATGGGTGTGGGAGCTGAAGCCGACCAGGAAGGAGTCGAGATTGGGGATCCTGATCGCCCCCTTCACCCCGTCGGAGGTGCAGATCCCGCCGATGTACTCGGCCTGGTGGCCGCCGCTTTCCTGAATGCACTCCATGCCAGCGAACTTGGCCGGCTGGTGATCGGCGACTTCGCGGGCGGCGGTGTCGCCGACGAAGAGCTGGATCGGCGTCGCGATCAACCCGATCGTCAGCGGGATCAGCAGCCCCAGCTGGTGCAGCCGGTCCCGCCGCCCTTTCAGCATCCCGACTGCGTAGATCGAAGCGACGAGGAAGCCGACGACCATGTAAGCGGCGAGGATCATGTGCGGCACCTCGTAGCCGGTCGCCGCGTTGATCAGCACCTTCACCGGTTCGACTTCGACCACCTTGCCGGCGGCGTTCAGCGTGAAGCCCTGCGGCTGGTTCATCCAGGCGTTGGCGGCGACGACCGAGAAGGCGCCACCGATGCCGGTGACCACCATCGGTATCCCGGACCAGAAGTGCGCCCAGCTGGAGAGTCGCTTCCAGCCATAGATGTAGATCGCGAGGAAGATCGCCTCGAGGAAGAAGAAGATCCCCTCGATCGCGAAAGCGACGCCGAAGGCGGCGCCGAAGCGGTCCATGAAGCGCGGCCAGAGCAGGCCGAACTCGAAGCTGAGCACGGTGCCGGTGACGGCGCCGACAGCGAAGGTCACCGCCATCGCTTTCGACCAGCGTTTGGCGAGCTCGATCGCCGCCTCGTCGCCCTTCTTCAGGCCGATGTAGTTGGCGATCAGGATCGTCGCCGGTAGCGCCACCCCAATGCAGGAGAGGACGATATGGAAGCCGAGCGTGAACGCCATCTGCTCGCGGGCGGCGAGCAGGTTTGACGCCGACGCCGCCAGTGGGAGCGGGTCGAGCGGTGGCATGAGCCGGAGGCTAGCGCCGGAGGCGGCCGCTGACAGTGAACCGGCTCACGCCTGGCGCTGAGAGCGGTAGCGGCGGATCAGGGCGTTGGTAGAGCTGTCGTGGCGCAGCTTGGGCTCGGAGTCGACCTCGAGCTCGGGGATGATCGCCTTCGCCAGCACCTTGCCCAGCTCCACCCCCCACTGGTCGAAGGAGTCGATGCCCCAGATCGCCCCCTGGGTGAAGACGCTGTGCTCGTAGAGGGCGACCAGACTGCCCAGGGTCGCCGGCGTCAGTCGCTCGGCGAGGATCGTGTTCGAGGGCCGGTTGCCCTCCATCACCCGGTGCGGCGCGACCCCCTCCGCCGTCCCCTCCTCGCGCACCTGCTGCTCGGTTTTGCCGAAGGCGAGCGCTTCGCCCTGGGCGAAGACGTTGGACATGAGGATGTCGTGATGGTCGCCGAGCGGATTGAGCGAGTTGGCGAAGCCGATGAAGTCGCAGGGGATCAGCCGCGTCCCCTGGTGGATCAGCTGGTAGAAGCTGTGCTGGCCGTTGGTCCCCGGCTCGCCCCAGTAGATCTGGCCGGTGTCGTAGTCGACCCGGGCGCCATCGAGGGTGACGTGCTTGCCGTTCGACTCCATCGTCAACTGCTGCAGGTAGGCGGGGAAGCGGTGCAGGTACTGGTCGTAGGGCAGCACCGCGCAGGTTTCGGCGCCGAAGAAGTCGGCGTACCAGACCGCCAGAAGGCCCATCAGCAACGGCAGGTTCTCGGCCGTCGGGGCAGTGCGGAAGTGCTCGTCCATCGCGTGGAAGCCGGCGAGCATCTCCTCGAAGTGGGCGGGGCCGATCGCCAGCATCGTCGAGAGCCCGATCGCCGAGTCCATCGAGTAGCGGCCGCCCACCCACTCCCAGAAGCCGAACATGTTGTCGGTGTCGATGCCGAACTTCGAGACCTCCTCGGCGTTGGTCGAGACGGCGACGAAGTGCTTGGCGACGGCAGACTCTTCGCCGCCGAGCCCGGCCAGCGCCCACTCGCGCGCGGTCCGCGCGTTGGTCATCGTCTCCAGGGTCGTGAAGGTCTTCGAGGAGATGACGAAGAGCGTCTCCTCGGGGTCGAGGTCGCGGGTCTTCTCGGCGAAGTCGGTGCCGTCGACGTTCGAAATGAACCGGAAGGTCGTCTCGCGCTTGCTGTAGTGCTTGAGCGCCTCATAAGCCATCACCGGGCCGAGGTCGGAGCCGCCGATGCCGATGTTGACGACGTTGCGGATCAGCTTGCCGGTGTGGCCGCGCCACTCGCCCGAGCGCACCCGCTCGCAGAAGGCGGCCATCCGGTCGAGCGTCTCGTGCACCTCCTTGACCACGTCGACCCCGTCGACGACGAGCGAGCGCTCACGCGGCATCCGCAGCGCCACGTGCAGCACCGCCCGGTCCTCGGAGACGTTGATGCGCTCGCCCGCGAACATCGCTTCGCGGCGATCGAAGACGCCGCGCTGCTGGGCGAGGCCGCCGAGCAGCATCAAGGTCTCGTCGGTGACCCGGTTCTTAGAGAAGTCGAGGTAGAGCCCGGCGCCTTCGGCCCGCAACCGCTCCCCTCGCCCGGGGTCGCCAGCGAAGAGGTCGCGCAGATGGGCGTCGCGGATCTGCTCGAAGTGGGCTTCGAGCTCCTTCCAGACCCGAACCTCCCGCAGCGCGCTCATTCCTGTTCCTTTCGGTCGCTATCCCGCCAAAAGGAACAACTCACCCGGCGGCGACCCCGCTCTTCGAGCCGATCGTCTCCAGCATCTCTTCCCAGGACTTGTTGAAGCTCTCTTTGCCCTCCTCCTGGAGGCGCGTCGCCAGGGCGGCGACGTCGATCCCGGCCTCGACGAACTCGGCTAGGACCTGCTCGGAATTGCCGCCGTCCTTGGGGAGGAGCTCGGTCACCTGGCCATGGTCGGCGAAGGCGTGCAGGGTCGGCTCGGGCATCGTGTTGACCGTGAACGGCGAGGCGAAGGCCTCGATGTAGAGGACGTCGGAGGCGTCGGGGTCCTTGGTCCCGGTGCTGGCCCAGAGCAGTCGCTGCGGCCGAGCGCCCTCGTTCATCAGGCGGCGCATCCGGTCGGACTCCAGCAGCTCGTTGTAAGCGCGGTAGGCGCGGCCGCCGATCGCAATCCCGAGCCGGTTGACGAGCTGCTCGGGCACCTCCTTGCCGACGGCGACGTCCCAGCGGCTCATGAAGATCGAGGCGACCGAGGGGACGTCCGGATCGAGGCCGGCCTCGATCCGCCGTTCGATCCCGCGCATGTAGGCGTCGGCGGCGCCGAGGTACTGCTTGTCGTCGAAGAGCAGGGTGACGTTGATCGGGATGCCGGCGAAGATCGACTCCTCGATCGCCTCGCGGCCCGCCGGCGTGCCCGGGATCTTGATGTAGAGGTTCGGCCGTTCGCCCTTGGCGTGCAGCGCCTTCGCCTCCTCGATCGTCGCCGCCGCGTCGTCGGCGATCAGCGGCGAGACCTCTAGCGAGCAGAAGCCGTCGACGCCGGCGGTGCGGCGGTGAACGCCAGCGAAGAGGTCGCAGGCGTCGCGCAGGTCGGCCAGCGCCAGCTCGAAGAAGACCTTCTCGTTCTCGTTGGCGCCGACCCCTTCGCCGGCGGCGGCCTTCGGCGCCACCTCGGCGATCTGCTCGTCATAGGCGTCGCCGCCGGAGATCGCCTTGTCGAAGATCGTCGGGTTCGAGGTCAGGCCGGTGACCGAGAGGTCGCGGATGTAGCCCTCCAGCACCCCCTCGCGCAGCATCGGCCGGGTGATGTTGTCGAGCCAGAGGCTCTGGCCCAGTTCGTGCAGACGCTCGGTCGGTCTCATGCTGCGGGCCCTCCTCAATTGGTTGAGTTAGCGGTCGCGCGCTCGGCGACCTCGCGCGCCACCTTGGTGACGTTGTCGACGGTGAAGCCGAACTCGGTCTCGACGCCCTTGAACGGCGCCGACTGTCCAAAGGTACTCATACCCATGATTGCGCCCTCGCTACCGACGTAGCGCTCCCAGCCGAGGGTCGATCCCTCCTCGATCGCCACCCGGGCGGTGATCTCCGGCGGCAGCACCTCGTCGCGGTAGGACTGGTCCTGCTTCTCGAAGATCTCCCAGCAGGGGAGGCTGACGACGCGACTGCCGATGCCGTCGGCCTTCAGCTGCTCGTGGGCGCCGAGGGCGAGCTGGACCTCGCTGCCGGTGGCGATCAGGATCAGCTCCGGGTCGCCGTCCTCGGCGTCGGCGAGCACGTAGCCGCCGCGCTGGACGCCCTCGGCCGAGGCGTATTTGGCGCGGTCGAAGACCGGCACCGTCTGCCGGGTCATCACCAGGGCGACCGGGCAATGGGTGCGGTCGAGGGCGATCTTCCAGGCCTCGGTCACCTCGTTGGCGTCGGCGGGGCGGATCACGTCGAGGTGCGGCATCGCCCGCAGGGCCATCAGCTGCTCGATCGGCTGGTGGGTCGGGCCGTCCTCGCCGAGGCCGATCGAGTCGTGGGTGAAGAGGTGGATCACCGGCAGCTCCATCAGCGCCGAGAGGCGGATCGCGGCGCGGCCGTAGTCGGAGAAGGTGAGGTAGGTCGACCAGAGCGGCCGCAGCTTCGCCAGCGACATCCCGCTGCAGGCCGCGGCGGCGCCGTGTTCGCGGATCCCAAAGTGGACCTGGCGGCCGTCGAAGCTGCCGGGCTCGAACTGGTCGGCGTCGCTGAGGCGGACCGAGGTCGAGTCGGTGAGGTCGCAGGAGCCGGCGATCAGCCACGGCACCCGTTCGGCGATCGCGTTCTGGACCTTGTTCGAGGCCTTGCGGGTCGCGAGCCCCTTCTCTTCGTCGGCCTCGAAGGTCGGCAGGCCGGTGTCCCAGCCGTCGGGCAGGCCGCGGCGCTGCATCATCTCCAGCTCGGCGGCTTTCTCGGGCTTGTCCCGCTTGTAGCTCTGGAAGGTGTCGACCCAGGCGCTGTGCAGCTCGGCGCCCCGCTTGCCGATCACCTCGTCGAAGCGCTCGCGGACCCCGTCGGGAACGAGGAACTTGGCGTCCTTAGGCCAGCCGTAGGCCTCCTTGGTCAGTTCGATCTCCTCTTCGCCGAGCGGTTCGCCGTGGGCGGACTCGGTGTCCTGTTTGTTCGGCGCGCCCCAGCCGATGTGGCTGTCGACGACGATCAGGGTCGGGCGGCCGGTCTCGGCCTTGAACTTCTCGAAGGCGCGGCCGAGCAGCTGGGTGTCGTTGGCGTCGCCGACCCGCTGCACGTTCCAGCCGTAGCCCTCGAAGCGGCTGAGGACGTCGTCGCTGAAAGCCAGCGCGGTGTCGCCGTCGATCGAGATGTGGTTGTTGTCGAAGATCCAGCAGAGGTTGTCGAGCTTGAGGTGGCCGGCGAGCGAGGCGGCTTCGTGGGAGATCCCCTCCTGCAGGCAGCCGTCGCCGGCGATCGCGTAGGTGTCGAAGTCGAACAGCTCGGTGCCGTACGTAGCGCCCAGCCACTTCGAGGCCATCGCCATCCCGACCGAGGTGCCGACGCCCTGGCCGAGCGGTCCGGTCGTGGTCTCGACGCCGGTGGTCCAGCGGTACTCGGGGTGGCCCGGCGTGCGCGAGTGCAGCTGGCGGAAGTTTTCGATCTCCTCGAGCGAGCAGGCCGGCTCATCGAGGACGTTGTAGTCGGCGTCGACCTTGCGGACACCGGCAAGGAAGAGCATCGAATACAGCAGCATCGAAGCGTGGCCCGCGGAGAGCACGAAGCGGTCGCGGTTCGGCCAGATCGGGTTCGCCGGGTCGTACCGCAGATGGTTCTGCCAGAGCTCGTAGGCGACCGGCGCCAGCGACATCGGCGTCCCCGGATGGCCCGAGTTCGCCTTCTGGACGGCGTCCATCGAGAGGGTGCGGATCGTGTTGATTGCAAGCTGATCGATGTCTTGGGGCATGGTGGGACGATCCTAGCCGCACCGCACGGTCCGCCGAGGCGAGGGACTGGGCGGACGGGGAAGGGACGGCATCATACTCTAAATTTAATTCCGAAATCGACATTTAAATATCTTTAAAGTGGTTTCAACGATGCTAAAATGTCGATAAATGAAGCGACCGAATAACTACTCCCCTCGCACTCGTGAGGCAGCAGCGTTGCTCGGTTCCCGCATCCGGCTTGGCCGTAGAGAACGCCGCTGGACCCTCGAAGAACTCGCAGAACGCGTGGGAATCGGAGTCGTGACGATGCGGAAGATCGAGCAGGGTGACCCGAATGTCGGTCTTGGCGCCGCTTTTGAGGCGGCGACTCTGACCGGCGTACCGCTCTTCCACGAGGATCCTTCCCGCCTCGCACTGGAGGTCGCCCGGGTCGACGACCGCCTGGCCGTCCTGCCGCAATCGGTGCGCAAACCAAGAGAAATCGATGACGACTTCTGAGCCGCGTCAGGTCTTCGTCTGGATTTGGCTTCCCGGCGCTGCCGAGCCTGTCGTCGCGGGTCGCCTCGATCCTCTTGGCCCAATCGTCAACTTCACCTACGGGCGCAGCTACCTCGAGCGGGACGACGCGATCCCCCTCTACCTGCCGGAGCTCCCACTGGAACCCGGGCAAATGCCCCCGCTGGTCGGCGAGATTCCAGGATGCATCGCTGATGCCGGACCCGACGCTTGGGGCCAGCGAGTCATCCTCAATCGCCTCACCGGCAGGGCGGATGCCGACACGACCGAACTGGGACCGCTCACCTATCTGATCGAGTCGGGCTCGGACCGGATCGGCGCGCTGGACTTCCAGGTGTCCCCGAGGGAATACGTCCCCCGCGCCATGGACCACGCCACGCTCGACGAGCTGGCCGAGTCTGCGGAACGCGTCGAGAAGGAAATCCCGCTCTCGCCGGAACTCGACCAGGCGCTGCTGCACGGCAGCTCCGTCGGGGGAGCGCGCCCGAAGGCGCTGCTCGGCGACGGCGAAGCGACACTTATCGCCAAGTTCAGCTCCACCACCGACACCTTTCCGGTGGTCAAAGGGGAGTTCCTGGCGATGGAGCTCGCACGCCGGGCGGGGCTCGAGGTGGCGCCGGTGCGCCTGGCGAAGGCTCATGGACGCGACGCCCTCCTGGTCGAGCGCTTCGACCGGCCCGGCGGCGGCAGGCGCCGGGCGATGATCTCGGCGCTGACGATGCTGGGCTTGGACGAGGCGAGCGCCCGCTACGGCAGCTACGCAGACCTCGCCGACCTTGTCCGCGCCCGCTTCACCGATCCCAAGGCCACCTTGCGAGAGCTCTTCTCCAGAATCGTCTTCAACGTCCTCTGCAGCAACACCGACGACCACCCGCGCAATCACGCTGCCTTCTGGGACGGCGAAGCGCTCTCCCTGACCCCCGCTTATGACATCTGCCCGCAGCTGCGCGGTGGCGGCGAGGCAGCGCAACTGATGGCGATTGGGAGGGACGGCTGGCGGATGAGCCAGGTTGCCGGGTGCGTGGAGCGGGCTTCCACCTACCTCCTCTCGGAGGCGGAGGCACGCGAGATCGTCGACCACCAGATCGAGACGATCGAGGAGCAGTGGGACGCGGTCTGCGAGCTCGCCGAACTAGCCGAGGGGGCACGAGCCGCTTTCCGGCAGCGCCAGTTCCTCAACCCTTACTCCCTGGAGGGCTACCGGCACGCCGCTGCCTAAGGCTCGATGCGGGTGACGGTGCCGTCTCCGTTATTTGCGACCCAAACCGCTTCGCCGCCGACCGCGACGGCGCCGGGTTTGGGGCCGACGTGAATCGGGTCGCCTTCGACTTCGCGGCTGGCGATGCCGATCCGCTCGACGGTGCCTGCCGCCGTGTCGGCGACCCAGACGGTGCTGTTGCCGGCGTCGATTCCGCCTGGCTTGCCGCCGATTTCGATTAGGTCGCGCACCTGGTGGATCGAGGGGTCGACGACCGAGACGGTGCCGCCGCGGCTGTCGGCGACCCAGACGAGGCCGTGGGCGACGGTGAGGCCGGCGGGGCCGCGGCCGGCGGGGATCGGTTCGTCGGCGGCGAGGCTGCCGAGGTCGATCCGCCGCACGGTGCCGGTCTTGGCGTTGCTGGCCCAGAGGCCGCCGGCGCCTGCGGCAAGGCGCAGCGGCGCGGCGTGCGGCGGCAGCCCGGCGCGGTAGACGCGGGCGCCTTCGGGGTTCACGGCGGTGACCCCTTTGCCGTTCTCGTCGGCCACCCAGACCCTGCCGCCGCCGAGGGCGATCGCGCCGGGCTTGCTGCCTAGGTGGACGCGGCGGACGCGGCGGCTGCCCGGGTCGACGCGCAGCAGCTCTTCGCGCTCGGGGTCGGTCACCCAAACCCACTTCGAGCCGACGGCGACGCCGGCGATGCCGGGTTCGAGCTTGATCGCGCGACCCACCTTTTCGCCGGTTTCGGGATCGAGCCGGGTGAGGGTGCCGTCGCGTTCGCTGGTGACCCAGATCGCTTCCGAACCAGCGGCGACCCGCAGCGGCGGCTTGCCGATCGGGACCGGAGCGGAGACTTCGGGGCCGCTGCCGCCGAGCAGCAGGAGAAGTGCGGCCGCGACGACTGCGATGACGATGATCGCGAAGCCGCCCAGCAGCCAGGCGGTCGCCCTCCCTCCCATCCGGCCGAAGAGCGACTGCGAGGCGTTGGGGACCGTGGTGCGCTCGCTGCGGTCGCGGGAGAGGACCGCGGTCGGGCGGACCTCGGAGTCCTCGGCGGCGCGGGCGGCGGCGATCAGCTCGCCGGCGCTGCGGTAGCGGTCGGCGGGGTCTTTGGCGACGGCGCGGCGGATCGCCGCCTCCACCCCCTGCGGCATCGTCGGCTCGGGGTCGCTTTCGTTGCGCGCGAAGGGGGCGATGCCGGTGATCGCCTCATAGAGGACGCAGCCGAGCGAGTAGACGTCGGCGGCGGGGCCGATCGAGTCGCCGCGCCACTGCTCCGGCGACATGTAATGGGCGGTGCCGACGACCGAGGCGCTACTGGCAGCGCCACTCTCGTCGAAGGCTTTGGCGAGGCCGAAGTCGGAGAGGTAGGCGCGGTCGCCTTCGACGAGGATGTTGTGCGGCTTGACGTCGCGGTGGACGATGCCGGCGGCGTGGGCGGCGTCGAGCGCGTCGGCGACCTGGGCGAGCAGGTTGAGGGCGCGGGCGGGCGGCAGCGACCCCTCGCGGTCGATCAACGCTCGCAGGTCGCCGCCTTTGACCAGGCGCATCGCGACGATCAGCTCGCCGTCGACCTCGCGCGAGTCGTAGACGGGGACCACGGAAGGGTGGTCGAGGCGGGCGGCAAGGCGGCTCTCGCGCAGGAAGCGCTCGCGGAAGCCGTCGCGGTCGACCAGCTCGCGGGCGATCACCTTCAGCGCCACCGGCCGGTCGAGGCCGAGGTGGGTGGCGCGGTAGACGACTCCCATGCCGCCCCGCGCGATCATCTCCTCGATGCGGTAGCCGGCGACCTCTGAGCCAATGGCAAAGTCCCCCACGCGCCGGGTTATACCCAGACGCGCAGGGGATGAGGCGAGTGGGCTTACCGGTGGGGCACCGGCTGCCAGGCGACGATCGGACCGATGGTGGTCGCTACTTCGCCGCCGGAGTAGCCGACGACTTCGGCGTAGCTGCGGCGACCGGTGGCGACGTCGATCACCGAGAGCGACTGTTCTTCGTTGTCTTCGGTGAAGGTCGCCACCTGTTTCCCGTCGGAGGAGAAGACGCTGTTGGTCTTCGAGTTGTCCGGAAGGGTGGACAGCTTGCGGCCCTTGCCGCCGATCTGCTTCACCCAGAGGCCGAGGTCGCGGCGGAAGAGGATCGTGCGGCCGTTGGCGGTCACGTCTTCGACGTAGGCCGAGCCGGCACCTGCGATCACTTTCTTCACGTGCTTGCCGTCGATGCCCATCTTGTAGACGTCGGCGTAGGCGCTCGGGCCTTCGCTGTTTTCGCCGCGGCTGTAGACGATGGTTTCGTTCAGCACGCTGGGCGCGTACTCGTCGAGGGCAATGGTGCGGGTGAGACGGCGCAGCTTCGCCCCGCTCGGGCGCACCGTGTAGATGTCGTCGTTGCTGCCGGTGGCCGACGCGGAAGTGCGGACGAAGGCGATCGTCCGGCCGTCGGGCGAGAACGAGGCTTCGTGCTCGTCGCTCGGCGAGCTGCTGATCGCGTGCGGGCTGCCGCCGTTGACGCTGACCGTGAAGAGGTCACGGGGGGCGTCGGCCGCCGTCCGCCGCTCGAAGACGACGATGCGGCCGTTGGGGGAAACGAGGGGTCGCGAATCCAGTTCCGCACCCGTCGTCAGCTGTTTCTGGCCGGAGCCGTCGGCCCGCATGACGTAGATGTCACCTTCGCGGGCGAAGGCGATCGTGTGCCCGTCGGCGGAGAACGAGGGTTCGCTGTCGGCGGGGTTGTCCGTCAGCTGGTTGAGGTGGCGGTCCTTGAGCGCGAACAGCCCGCCTTCCGGCGCTTTCGGCGGCAGCACGGTTTCGCCTTCTTTGTAGACGCGGTGGTCTTCGGTGACCTTCGAGAAGACGATCGCCCCACCAGCAGCAAAGGCGCTCGCAGGAATGGCCAGTGCGAGGAGGGCGACGAAGACGGTGAGGATGCTGTTCTTGAAAATCATCTTGAACATCGGATGCTCCTTTCCGAGCGATCGGTGATTGCGTACACCGATGCTCGAATCTGGAGCCGTGCCAGCCAATGACAGTCGTTTCACCCATCGAGCCACGTCTGGCCCGGGCCGAGCCAGGCGCGAGTCTGTGAAAAACCTTGCTCTACAAGGGTTTTCACAGACTCGATGAAAAGGAGGGCCTAACGCGGACGGTCGAGGCCTAGTTCAATCACGCGGGCGGCGATCTGGCGGGGGCGGTCGCGGCCGGCATCGCCGGAGATGTTGAGCTTGGCGGCGAGGGCGTCGAGGCGGCGCTGGGCGGTGCGCTCGGAGACGTGGAGCTCGGTGGCGATCTCGGCGCGGGTGGCGGGACGGCCGGCGAAGGCGCCCTCGTTGCGGTAGGGCGCCACGAGGGCGGCGGCGGTCGCGCGCTCCTCCTCGTTCAGCGCCACCGAAGGCTCGCTCGCGGCGACGGTCGCGCCCACCGGCGTTACGTCGCCCGTCTTCACTTCGAGTCGGTAGGTGCCGAGGATCAGGGTGTCGCCGTCGCGCAGGCGCCGCGGCCGGTCCAGCGGCTCGCCGTTCAGGGCGGTGCCGTTGCGGCTGTCGAGATCGGTCGCCATCAGCACCTCCCCTTTGCGTTCGATCTCGAGATGGTTCCAGGAGACCGCCTCGTCCTCGAGCACCACATCGGCCTCGGGCGACCGCCCCACCACCGTCCGCTCATCTCTTAACGGAAGGGAGTGCGGCGCCTCACCGCTGGCGGAGATCCAAAGTCTCGGCTCCATCGGCCGAGATTAAATCGGCCGGGCGACGCTAGTAGCGGTAGTGATCCGACTTGTAGGGCCCCTCGACGGGGACGCCGAGGTAAGCCGACTGCTCGGGCGTCAGCTCGGTCAGCTCGACGCCGAGCGCGGCGAGGTGCAGGCGCGCGACCTTCTCGTCGAGGTGCTTGGGCAGCACGTAGACGTTGGGCTCGCCGCCGTATTTGTCGTCGCGGTGGCCGAAGAGGTCGATCTGGGCGATCACCTGGTTGGTGAACGAGTTCGACATCACGAAGCTCGGGTGCCCGGTCGCGTTGCCGAGGTTCAGCAGCCGCCCTTCGGAGAGGACGATGATCGCGTTGCCGTTCGGGAACTTCCACTCGTCGACCTGAGGCTTGATGTTGATCCGGTCGGCGTCGGACTCTTCCAGCGCCGCCATTTCGATCTCGTTGTCGAAGTGGCCGATGTTGCCGACGATCGCGTTGTGCTTCATCCGCCGCATGTGGTCGAGGGTGATGATGTCCTTGTTGCCGGTGGCGGTGACGAAGATGTCGGCGGTCTCGACGACTTCGTCGAGCTTTCGCACCTCGTAGCCCTCCATCGCCGCCTGCAGCGCGCAGATCGGATCGATCTCGGTGACGATCACCCGCGCGCCCTGGCCGCGCAGCGAGTCGGCGCAGCCCTTGCCGACGTCGCCGTAACCGCAGACGACGGCGACCTTGCCGCCGATCATCACATCGGTGCCGCGGTTGATGCCGTCGATCAGCGAGTGGCGGCAGCCGTAGAGGTTGTCGAACTTCGACTTGGTGACCGAGTCGTTGACGTTGATCGCCGGGAACAGCAGGTCGCCGGTCTCGGCCAGCTGGTAGAGCCGGTGGACGCCGGTCGTCGTCTCCTCGGTGACGCCCTTGACGTTGGAGGCGATCCTGGTCCAGCGCTGCGGGTCCTCCTCGAGCGAGCGCTGCAGCGTCTGCAGGACGATCTTGAACTCTTCCGATTCGGCCGAGCCGGGGTCCGGGACCGAGCCCGCCTTCTCGAACTCGACCCCCTTGTGGACGAGCAGCGTCGCGTCGCCGCCGTCGTCGAGGATCATGTTCGGCCCCTGCCCGTCGGGCCACATCAGCGCCTGCTCGGTGCACCACCAGTACTCCTCCAGCGTCTCGCCCTTCCAGGCGTAGACGGGGATGCCGGCGGCGGCGATCGCGGCGGCGGCGTGGTCCTGGGTCGAGAAGATGTTGCAGCTGGCCCAGCGGACCTCGGCACCGAGGGCGACCAGGGTCTCGATCAGGACCGCGGTCTGCACCGTCATGTGGAGCGAGCCGGTAATCCGCGCGCCCTTCAGCGACTGTGCGGCGCCGTACTCCTCCCGCGTCTGCATCAGGCCCGGCATCTCGACCTCGGCGAGGGAGATCTCCTTGCGGCCGAACTCGGCGAGGCCGATGTCGGCGACCTTGTAATCCTGGGTTTCGGTTGCAGTCGCGGCGGTAGAGGTCATTGGAGCAATGTAGCGTGCCGGTCGTGAACGCGCCTGAAGGGGTTGTGAACGCACTCGACGAGGAGAAGCGACTCGCCGCCGAGGCTGCCGCCGAGCTGGTCGAGAGCGGGATGACGGTGGGCCTCGGGACCGGATCGACGGTCGCGCACCTGCTGCCGGCGATTGCCCGCCGCGGGCTGAGCGGCATCCGCTGTGTCGCCACCTCGGTTGCGACCGAGGAACAGGCGCGCGGGCTGGGGATCCCGGTCGAGGAGTTCGACCGCCTGGAGCGGCTCGACATCGCGATCGACGGCACCGACGAGGTGACCCCCGACGGCTGGCTGATCAAGGGCGGCGGCGGCGCCCACCTGCGCGAGAAGATCGTCGCCGCAGCGGCGGCGCGCTTCGTCGTCGTCTGCGACTCGACCAAGCCGGTCGACGCGCTGCGCGGGCCGGTGCCGTTGGAGCTGTTCGGCTTCGGCGCCGCCTCGACCCTGGCGCGACTGGGCGACGACGTGGAGCTGCGAGACGCGCCGCGCAGCCCCGACGGCGGCGTGATCGCCGACTACCGCGGGCCGGGCCTCGACGCCCCGGCAGCGCTGGCGGCGCGACTGGAGGCCGACCCGGGCGTGGCGGCGCACGGGCTCTTCCCGCCGGAGATGGTTTCCGAGCTCTTCGTGGGCCGCGGCGACTCAGTCGAGCGGACCACGCTGCGCGCCTGACCAAGAGGTCCGATCTCTGACTCGGCTCGCCCTTGCGCCCCGGGATAGGGTGAGCGGGTCAGCGACTTCGGAGGGAGAAACCGATGACCGACTTCAGCGGGCTGGCGATCGCCGGCCGCCTTGCCACCCCCAGAGATCCCGACTGGGATCAGGCGCGCGCCGCCTGGAACCTCGCCGCCGACCAGCGCCCCGAGGCGGTTGCCTTCATCGAGAACGCGGACGACGCCGCCAAGGTGGTGCGCTTCGCCGCCGAGAACGACCTGCGGGTGAGCGCTCAGGGAAGCGGCCACGGGGCGCTCTCGCTGCGTTCGCTGGAGGGCACGATCCTTGTCAAGACCGAACGGATGCGGGGGATCGAGGTCGAAGCCGAGGCGCAGACGGCGCGGGTCGAAGCCGGCGTGCTGTCGCTGGAGCTGGCCGAAGCGGCGGGGGCGAAGGGGCTAGCCTCGCTGCCGGGCTCCTCGCCGGACGTCTGCGTCACCGGCTTCACCCTCGGCGGCGGGCTGAGTTGGCTGGGGCGCCGCTACGGCTTCGCCTGCAACCGCGTGCGCGCGGTCGAGCTGGTGACCGCCGACGGCGAGGCGCGCACGGTCGACGCCGAGAACGAGCCCGACCTCTTCTGGGCGCTGCGCGGGGGCGGCGGCGACTACGGCGTGGTGACGGCGCTGCAGGTGAACCTGGTGCCGATCGCCGACATCTACGCGGGGGCGCTGCTGTTCCCGGCTGAGGTCGGCGCCGAGGGGGTCCGCGCCTACCGCGAATGGGCGGCGGGGGTCTCCGACGACGTCACTTCGGTGGTCCGCTTCCTGCGCCCGCCGGACGTCCCCGACGTGCCCGAGTTCCTGCGCGGGAAAGCGCTGCTGACGATCGATGGCGCCTGCATCGGCGACCAGGCGAAGGGCGAAGCTGCCTTCGCGCCGCTGCGCGAGATCGGCGAGCCGATCCTCGACACCTTCGGCCAGGTCCCCGCCCCTGCCCTCTGCAAAATCCACATGGACCCCGAGCACCCGGTGCCGGGCCTGGGCCACCACCGCGTCCTGCGCGAGCTCTCCGACGAGGCGATTGACTCCTACGTCGGCGTCGCCGGAGCGGACTCCGGCTCGCCGCTGCTGCTGACCGAGATCCGCCAGCTCGGCGGCGCCCTCGGCCGGCCGGATCCGGACGGCGGCGCCCTCTCCCACCTCGACGCCGACTGGGTGATGTTCGGCGTCGGGATGGTGATGAGCCCGCAGATGGGCGAAGCCGTCGAGGCCGGCCTCGACCGCATGCACGAGGCGATGGAGCCCTGGGCAGCCGACGGCGGCTACTTCAACTTCGCCGACCGCCCCTGCGACACCGACGCGATCCTCCCCCCCGACGTCTGCGCCCGCCTCGCCGAGGTCAAGCGCAAATGGGACCCCGACTGCCGCCTCGTCGGCAACCACGCGGTCTCGCTCGACGCGGCGGTGTAATGCCTGTCGAGTTCCTCTCACATACCGAGAGGAACTCGACACTCAAGGTGGGTTCGCGGCGGAGATCTCCGCGAGTTTGCGGTAGGAGGGGTCGTCCTCTCCCACCAGCCCGGCGACCGCTTTCACCGCCGCATCCACGTCCTCGGGAGTGGCGAGGGCGACCTCCTCGATGTCGCCCCAATCCCTGGTGCGTGAAAAGAACGACTTGAAGATGACCAGGGAAGCACAGTCGAGGACTGGGATCTGGGTCCCTTGCAGATCGACCCAGACCATTCCGTTCGCTACCTCCTCGTGCAGGGGCAAGTTGTTGAGAAAGACGTCGACGGGGACGCCCTCCCAGAAGAGACGGGTCTGCCCGTCTCGCTTCGCTTGCTCGATGTCGGCGTCCTGCACTCGGACCCCCTCAGGCAGCGCCGCGAGAACCTCGGCGGCTCTCTCTGCGTCGACGAAGACGTTGAGGTCGAGGTCGCGGGTACCGCGCGGCTCCTGCACGCAGTAGGCCAGGGCAATCGCACCGCCGAAGGCGTGCGGGAGCGAGCGGGCTTTCAGCGCCGCGTGGATCGCCAGGAGCTTTTCGACGAGCTCGGCGTTCATCCCGAGGCGGCCTTGGCGAGCCGGTCCTTCAGCGGCGGATACGCCATCTCCGCCCGGGGGCGATACGGCAGCGCCTCGGCCAAACCAAGAACCTGATTGAGGATCCTTCCAGCCCGCTCAGGGTCGACCGGCGGCTTGCGCTCCTCGACCCCAAGCTTCACGCCACCTGCCACAGCAATCCGAAGAAGCGCATCGGCCCCAGGCTGGCGGTGCCCTTTCAGATAGGCATTGAGAACGGAGCGTGGTATTCCGGCTCGGCGAGCGAGCTCGGCTTGGCTCAGTCCACTTCGCTCGAGGACATCGGCGATGAGGGCTCCAGCGGACATAAATATATGTTAGCGAATTCGCTAACGCTGTTGAGCTGCTGCTTCGTCGGCCACGACGACGATGTTGTCGTTGTGGACGCGGGCGGCGGGGATGGATTCGTCGCCAGCGAGGAGCTTTTGGAGTGCCTCCTGCTTGTCGGGGCCGGTGACGAGCCAGACGATGCGGCGGGCGTCGTTGAGGGTGGGGTAGGTGAGGGTCATGCGGCGGTGGTCCTGGTAGGCGGTCTCGGTCATCGCGACGCGGCGGTCGCTGACCTCGAGAACGGGGTCGCCGGGGACGAGGGAGGCGGTGTGGCCGTCGGGGCCGAGGCCGAGGTGGACGAGGTCGAAGCGGTCGGGCAGGCTCGCTTCGTATTCGCGGGCGGCGGCGTCGAGGTCGCGCTGGGTGACCGGCATCGGCCGCAGCGTCGCCTGGTGGTCCATCGAGAGGCCGAGCACCATGTGGGTGAGGTTGCGGGCCTCGTCGCCGGGGGCGGCGATCCGCTCGTCGACTTGGAAGAGCTCGGTCCGGTCCCAGGGCATCTCCTCGAGGTCGCCGAGGATCGCCAGCATCGCCCAGGGGGATCGCCCGCCGCTCATCGCGAAGGCGAAGCGGCCGCGCTCGGCGGCGGCCTGCGCGCCCGCCGCGGCGATCAGCTCCGCCGCCCGTCGCGAGGCGGCCTTTTCGTCCCCGGCCACCTCGAGCTCGATCGGCATCGCTAGCTCGCCTTCTCGGCGTGGCCGCCGAACTGCTTGCGCATCGCCGAGAGCACTTTGTCGCCGAAGTCGCCCAGCCCGCGCGAGTAGAAGCGCTCGTGCAGCGCCGTCGTCAGGACCGGCGTCGGCACTCCCTCGTCGATCGCCGCAATCGCCGTCCAGCGACCCTCCCCCGAGTCCGAGACGCGGCCGGCGAAGTCGGAGAGATCCGGCGATTCCTGCAGCGCGATCGCGGTCAGGTCGAGCAGCCAGGAGCCGATCACGCTGCCGCGCCGCCAGACCTCGGCCACCTCGGGAAGGTCGAGGTCGTACTGGTAGTACTCGGGGTGGTCGAGCGGGGCGGTCTCGGCGTCGGCCTCGCGCTTCACCTTGCCGGCGTTGGCGTTCTTGAGGATGTTCAGCCCCTCGGCGTAGGCGGCCATGATCCCGTACTCGATCCCGTTGTGGACCATCTTCACGAAGTGGCCGGCCCCGTTCGGGCCGCAGTGCAGGTAGCCCTGCTCGGCCGGTTTCGGGTCGCCGTCGCGCCCCGGCGTCCGCTCCGCCGCCTCCACCCCCGGCGCGAGGCTGGCGAAGATCGGGTCGAGCCGCTCCACCGCCTTGTCGGGGCCGCCGATCATCAGGCAGTAACCGCGCTCTAGGCCGAAGACGCCGCCGCTGGTCCCGCAGTCGACGTAGTCGATCCCCTGCTCCCCCACCTTCTCGGCGCGGCGGATGTCGTCGCGGTAATAGGAGTTGCCGCCGTCGACGATCGCGTCGCCGGACTCCAGCACCGCGGCCACCGCATCGACCGTCTGCTCGGTGATCTCGCCGGCCGGGACCATGATCCAGACCGAGCGCGGCGCGCTCAGCTTCGCGGCCATCTCCTCCAGCGAGCCGGCGCCCTCGGCCCCCTCGCCTTTCAGCTGCGAGACCGCGTCGGGGTTGACGTCGTAGGCGACGATCTGGTGGCCGTCGCGCATCAGGCGCCGGGCCATGTTGGCCCCCATCCGGCCGAGGCCGACGATTCCGAGTTCCATGAAGCCCTCCGTTGGTTGGGTGGATGGAGCGGCGCTGCGTGGGCATCGTACTTTCAGCGATAGCCTGCCGCCGATGGGCAAAGGCGCTCGTAACCGTTCCGAGAAGGCCGCCGACGTGCTGGCGATCTTCGGGATCAGCGGCGACCTGGCGAGGAAAATGACCTTCCGGGCGCTCTATCGGCTGGAGGAGCGCGGCAAGCTCGACTGCCCGATCGTCGGCGTCGCGATCGACGGCTGGGACGACGAGAAGCTGCGCCAGCACGTCCGCGAAGCGATCGGCGACACCGTCGGCAGCCCCGACGAGGACGTCTTCGCCCGCCTCGCCGCGCGCCTCTCCTACGTGCAGGGCGACTACGAAGACCCCGGCACCTTCGAGCGGGTCGGCAAAGCGCTCGGCGACGCCTCCCGTCCGGTCTTCTACCTGGAGATCCCGCCGGCGCTGTTCGCGACCGTCGTCCAGGGGCTCGGCAAGGCGGGCCTGGCCGAGAACGCGCACGTGGTGATCGAGAAGCCGTTCGGCCACGACCTCGAATCAGCGCGCAAGCTGAATGACGAGCTGCGCGAGGTCCTGCGCGAGGAGCAGATCCTCCGCATCGACCATTACCTCGGCAAGGAGCCGGTGATGGACATCACCTACCTGCGCTTCGCCAACGCGCTGCTGGAGCCGGTCTGGAACCGCGAGCACGTCTCCCACGTGCAGATGACGATCGCCGAGGACTTCGGGGTCGCCGACCGCGGCCGCTTCTACGACGCGGTCGGGGCGATGCGCGACGTGATCCAGAACCACGCCCTGCAGGTGCTGGGGATCGTCGGCATGGAGCCGCCGACCGGCAACCACCCCGACAGCGTCCGCGACAAGAAGCTCGAGTTCTTCAAGGCGATGCGGGCGGCGGACCCGAAGCGCTACGTGCGCGGCCAGTACGAGGGGTACCTCGAAGTCAAGGACGTGGCGCCCGACTCGCAGACCGAGACCTTCGCCGCGGTCGAGCTCGAGGTCGACAACTGGCGCTGGGCCGGCGTCCCCTTCTTCGTCCGCGCCGGCAAGTGCCTGCCGGTGAAGGCGAGCGAGGTCACCCTCTTCTTCAAGCGGCCGCCGCGGCTGGGGATCGGCAAGGGCAAAACGCCGGAACCGAACCAGCTGACGATCCGGATCGAGCCGAAGCCGGGGGCGCGCACCCGGATGTACGCGAAGAAGGCAGGCGAAGAGGCCTTCCAGGCGGCCGACCTCGAGGTCCTCTTCGAGAAAGTCCCGGGCGAGGACCCCGAGCCCTACGAGCGCCTGCTCGGCGATGCGATCGCCGGCGAGCACCAGCTCTTCACCCGCCAGAGCTCGATCGAAGAGACCTGGCGGGTGGTGCAGCCGCTGCTCGACGAGCCGGGGCCGGTTCATCGCTACGAGCAGGGAACTTGGGGGCCAAAGGAGGCCGAGGACCTAGTCCGCGGGACCGGACAATGGTCACAACCGTGGCTTCCGTCTGAGTGATTCCCTAGCGACGTGCTAGGTTTTCGGGGCTCCTAATTAGGGCAACCTAATCGCCGCTGAGCTTCACGAGGAGAACCACCCGCATGATCCCAACTTTCGTCATCACCCTCCGAGAGGGCGTCGAGGCCTCGCTGATCATCGGCATCATCGCCGCCTTCCTCGCCAAGGAGGGTCGCCGCGATGCGATGCGGCAGATGTGGCTGGGGATCGGGATCGCGGTGGCGCTCTGCATCGGCGTCGCCGTCCTGCTCGAAGTCGTCGGCCAGCAGCTGCCGCAAAAAGAGCAGGAGGGCCTGGAGACGATCGTTGCCCTGATCGCGGTCAGCGCGGTCAGCTACATGATCGTCTGGATGCGCCGCCACGCGCGGGGGATCAAAGCCCAGCTCGAAGGCGGAGCCGCCTCGGCGCTGGCCACCGGCTCGGCGCTGGCCCTGGTCGGGATGGCCTTCCTCGCGGTCCTGCGGGAGGGCTTCGAGACCTCGGTCTTCCTCCTCGCCGCCTTCCAGGAGGCCTCCAACACGACCGTCGCCGGCGCCGGCTCGGTCCTCGGCCTGGTCGCCGCGATCGCGATCGGCCTCGGCCTCTACCGCGGCGGCGTCCGCATCAACCTCACCCGCTTCTTCCGCTTCACCGGCATCGTCCTCGTCTTCGTCGCCGCCGGCCTGCTCGCCTCGGCCGCCCACACCGCCCACGAGGCCGGCTGGATCAACGGCCTGCAGGGACAGGCGGTCGACCTCAGCTGGCTGGTCCAGCCCGGCACCGTCTCCGGCTCGCTGCTGACCGGGATGCTCGGCCTGCAACCGAGCCCGACCGTGATCGAAGCGATCGTCTATCTCGGCTACGCCGTCCCGATGGCTCTCTACGTGCTCTGGCCACAGGGGATGCGCCTCCGCCCGCGCCGCGACCGCGTCCGCGCCGGCGGCCGGATCGGCGCCGCCGAGACCGCCGCTTAAGCCGCTCCCGCCGCTCCGACCATCCCGTCCCGCCCAAGCGGTTGTCGGCAAAGGGCTGTTCGCCTGAGCGCTCCCCTCCTTTGTTCCGCATAGCGACACAAAGGAGGGGAGCGCTCTTAAAATCCGACTGGATGAGTCGGTCTTTGTTAGGGTGCCCTAACTCTCGTCCAGAAGAACCTGAAGAAGGAGCACCTGAAGAAGATGAACCGCAAGCACCTGTTGATCGCCGCCTGCGCCGCCTTGGCGCTCGTCTCCGCCCTCGCCCTCAGCGCCTGCGGGTCGAGTGACGAAGCGCCTGCGAACGCGAAGAAGATCGCCTTCAAGCTGACCGACGAAGGCTGCGAGCCCCACGACGCGACGGTGCCCGTCGGCCCGGTCGCCTTCGAAATCGAAAACGCCGGCACCTCGAAGGTGACTGAGATGGAGATCATGGAAGGCGACAAGGTCCTCGGCGAGGAGGAGAACGTCACCGACGGCCTCGACGGCAGCTTCTCGGTGACGCTGGAGGCCGGCAAGTACACGATCTACTGCCCGGGCGGATCGGACGAGAAGGGGACGCTGACGGTCACCGGGGCCAAGCACGTCGAAGGGGCGACCAGCGGCGAGAAGGATCAGGACGAGGGACGATAGGAGCTCTGGGCGGCGGCGGGTCCTGTCGCCGCAGTAGCGCCTATGGTGGCTCGCCCATGACCGACACGGGCGGAAAGGCTGACGAGTTACTGGCGGAGCTGGGTTACGCCCAATGGCGAGATGGCCAGCGGGAGGCAGTGGTTGCTGCCCTCGAGGGGCGGGATTCGTTGATCGTGATGCCCACTGGGGGCGGGAAGAGCCTCTGTTATCAGCTGCCTGGGCTTGCCAGTGATGACCTGACGATCGTGGTCAGCCCGTTGATCGCGTTGATGCGGGATCAGTGGGAGAAGCTGCGGCGGCAGGGGCAGGCGGTGGCGATGATCACCTCGGGGATGTCGGACGAAGCGGTCGCCGGCGCGCTCGAGGCGGTGCGGGGCGAGGCGCGGATCGTCTACTGCGCGCCGGAGCGGTTCGCCTCGAACGTTTTCCTCGAAGCGCTCTCGCACCGCAGCGTCGACCTGGTCGCAGTCGACGAGGCGCACTGCGTCTCGGAGTGGGGGCACGACTTCCGGCCCGACTACCTGCGGCTGCCCGAGGTGGTGGAGCGGCTGGGGCGGCCGACGGTGATGGCCTGCACGGCGACGGCGACCGTGCCGGTCGCGCGGGAGATCGCCTCGCGGTTCGGGATGCGGGACCCGCTGCAGGTCCGCTCCGGCTTCGACCGTCCCAACCTCTCTTTCGACGTCGTCGCCCTCGAGGGCAAGGGCTCGCAGGCGCGCCGTCAGGCGCTGCTGGAAGCGGGGCTGCGCGACCCGGCCAACCGGCCGGCGATCGTCTACTGCGGCACCCGTCGCCAGACCGAAGAGGTGGCAGCGGAGCTGCGCGACGGCGGGATCGCCGCGGTCGCCTACCACGCCGGCCTCGAACCAGAGCACCGGACGGCAATCCAGGAGCGGTTCATGGCCACCGACACCGGCGTCATCTGCGCGACCAACGCCTTCGGCATGGGCGTCGACAAGCCCGACGTGCGCTCGGTCTGGCACGTGACGATCCCGACCAGCGTCGAGGCCTACTACCAGGAGGCGGGCAGAGCCGGACGCGACGGCCTGCCCGCACGGGCGACGATGCTGGCGCTGAAAGCCGACCTCGGGCGACTGGTCCGCTTCAACGAAGAGCGCGCCGGCGACCCCGAGCTGGCGATCGCCCGCGAGCGCGGCTGGCGCGCCTACCACGCGATCAAAGCCTTCATCTACGGCACCGACTGCCGCCGCCGCGCCCTCCTCGACCACTTCAGCGACCGCACCGCCGGGGCCCCGCTGGAGCGCTGCTGCGACGTCTGCGACCTGCTCGACTGGCTGCCGGACCCGGAGACCATCACCATCAACAGGTCCAGCCGCAGGACCAAGGTGGCAGCACCCGCCCCCGACCTCTCGCCCGCTGACGCTCCCCTGTTCGAGGCGCTGAAAGCCTGGCGCCTGCAAACCGCCGACGGCAAGCCCGCCTACACCGTGGCCCACAACAAGACCCTGACCGCAATCGCCGCCACCCGCCCCGCCAGCGCCGACGAGTTGCTCGCAATCAGCGGCATCGGCCCCAGCTTCGTCGAAAAGCACGCACCCGAGGTTCTGGCGCTGGTCGCTGAACACAGCTCCGCCCTCAGCGAAGCGGCTTAGATACCGTTCTGGGAGCCCACGCGCGAGGCCTCTTTCTATTGCTGGGCTGCTGCCTAACTGATTAGGGTCATCAAATGCAAAGCCGCGGTGGCGCTATCGCCTTTTACGAAATCGCGGCAACCTTGATACCCCTTCTATTGCTCGGTGGCGTGGCGCTCGAGCTCGCCCGCCCGCTTAAGACGGAGCCTACGAGAGGAAACGGTTCTTCCGGCAAAGACGAGCAGAGCCTGGAGTCATATTTGCCAGGAGGGACGGGATGGCAGGACTGGTGGAGGGGCCACCGGGCATACCTGATGCGGCGTCTGGTGCCGGCATTCGGCATTCTCGCGATCCTCATAGAGACCTTTGCGCTCCACGCGGTCGCTACGGGATCCGTGGATCGGTGGCACGCACTATTCGTCTGGGGTGGGCTTCTTTTCGGCATGCTGGTCGCAGTGATCGGGGTCTGGGTGCCGTGGCTGAGCCAGCGCTTCAATGCCCCGCTTGGCAGAGTCGCACTCATCTCAGGGGCCCTAATGCTCGCCTCGCTCTATTTCATAAGCGGACTGCTCCAGGCGCCGATTATTTCCGTGTTCAACGCTGTCTCTACGCCACCGAGAGCAGAAAAGCAGCTGCCTCCGCGCCTAAGGGAAGCCGTGTGGCTTGCGCACCTTGTGTCGACCAGCGACTTCCGAATCGTCAAGCTTGAAAGAGCCGCCGCAAAAGCGGGAGTTCCCCAAGAACAACTGATCCACCACCTTGCAACGCAAGTAGTCATTCACGACCGACAATGCAAAGCACTCGATCGATTCATCGGGCACGACGGAGCCGCAGACTTCGTCGGGCCATGGACCTGCCCCTGATTTCAGTTTTCGCTCAGCGCGGGTCGCGCTGCAGGGTCGGCAGCGTGGCCTGCACTCTCGAGATGCGGATGGGGAAGGGGAGGTTCCCGGGCTGGTAGTAGGGGGCGTCGCGTCCGAGCAGTTGCAGCTCGACCTTGTGGCCCCTGGCGAAGTGGTAGCCGTTGCCGTGGAGCTGGAGGGCGACGAGGCCGGATTGGCCGTTTTCCAGCGCGTAGACGCCGCGGTCGACCAGCAGTTGCGTCCCGTCAGGTGAGACGTCCCAGAGGCGGGCGTCGATCTGCCCGTACTGGCCGGTGGTGGAGACCTGGGCCTCGATCGTCGTCCGGCCGAGCAGGGTGAAGCCGCGCTTGACCGTACGGAAGTAGGCGGCAGTGTTCGGCTCCGGCGTGAAGGGGATCGTCTTGCAGGCTTCTTTGGCGCCGAAGACCGGGTCAAAGGCCCGGGCCACTTCGGCCGAGCCGCCGGCGGAGGTGAATTCCTGCGCCCCCTTCGACCCGAGGCCGAAGGCCCCCCGGTGCAGCTGGCCCCAGCCGATCGCCTTGAACGGGCCGCCGTCGGGGGCGCTCAGCGGGCAAGTGGTGGTGAAGGCGGTGACCAGGCCCGGCGCTGGCGCCTTCTTCTTCGCCCCCAACAGGTGGGCGGCGAAGAACCGCGCCGCCTGGTTGTTGAAGTAGTGGTTGAGGCCGGGCTTGTTGGAGCCGCGGCTGTGGCCGAGGTCGCCGAGCTGCAGCGCCACCGGCGCCTTCTTGCTCTGCGAGCGCAGGTAGCCGTACACCCGCAGCGCCTGTTCGATCGGGAAGAGTTCGTCGGTGAAGCCGCTCTCGATCAGGAGCGGCGCCGGCTTCGACGCCCCTTTGAGGAACCGCAGCGGGTAGCCGCCGTTGTTCCAGTAGATCCCCTTCAGCGCCTTCCGCGCTTCTGACGAGAGCGGCTGACCGGCGTCGATGAGGGCTTTGTCCTGGGTGATGTTGGCGCTGGCATCGGTGCAGGGACTGGAGGCGGGGGCGCTGCCGCAGTAGTAGCCGTCGATTACGCCGGTCAGGTAGAGGCCGTTGAGGTAGCTGGCGATCGGCACCCCGTAGGGGCGCAGGCTCTGTTCCTTGCCCGCCACCTTCCAGTCCTTGAAGCGGCCGTTCGGGATCAGCGCCGAGACCAGGTCCGACCAGGGCCAGCGCGGGTAGGCGGCGGCGATCGCCATCTTCTTCCCCTTCGGGCTGCGCCAGGGAACGAGCTTGCCGCTCGGCAGCCGCACCTCGTCGTGGAGGAAGGCGAGCTCCATGCTCTGGCCGCCGCCATAGGAGATGCCGGTGACGCCGATGTCGCGCGGCCGCACCACCCCTTCGTCGGCCAGCAGCCCCAGCAGGTACTGCGTGTCGCGCGCCTCGTAGCGGCTGTCGGCGAGGCGGATGTAGCCGGCGCCGCAGGGGCCGGAGTGGTCGCCGCCCGGGCCGCCGCCGCAAGAGTTGCCGAAGCCGCGGGCGGTGTAGTTGACGACCGCATAGCCGCGGCGGGCGTAGAAGACGTTGTTGTAGCGGTAGATCGTCGAGCCGCTGCCGGCGGCGTCCGGCGCCGGGCCGGCGGGCGTCGTCGTCTCGAAATCGACCTTGCTGCCGCCGAAGCCGTGCAGCATCACGATCGTCGGGTAGGGCGCCTTGCCGCCTTCGGGCAGGGTGACGTCGACGTCGAGCGGCACCCCGTCGAAGGAGGGAACGCGGGAGGCGAGATCGGGCGTCGGGCATAAGCGGACGCCGTTCTCGGGGACGCAGGCGTGGCCGAAGGGCGCCGTCGCCGAGGCCCCGGCCGGGGCCGCCCAGACCAGGGCCGCCAGCGCAACCGCGGTTGCAGCGATCACCGGGATGGGGAACCCTCTCCTCACCACTTGCGAGCATAGGGACCTCGCTTCGCGGGCTTTCAGGGATGTCTGGCCCGCGCTTTCACCCGGATGATCGAGTTGCCGAAAACCCGAGCTGCCGTCGCGCTCGCCTGCGCGCTCGCGCTGCTGGGCGCGCTTGCCGCCGCCCCTGCCAGCGCCTCGCTCCTCCTGCCGCCCGGCAAGAAGGTCTACTTCGGCGTCTCCGACACCGGCGACATGGCCGACTTCGGTCACTTCGCCGAAGCGGTCCACAAGCACCCGGCGGTGATCGAGTCCTTCCGCACCTGGGGCAGCGAATTCCCCGACTCGATCCGGCGCTGGCAGACGGCGCGGGCACGGCCGATGATCCACATCACCACCGCCGACTCGGGCGACGGCCACGAGCTGATCAGCCTGCCGGGGATCGCCGCCGGCCAGGGCGACCGCTACCTGGTCCGCCTCAACAAGCTCTTCTACGAAAAGGGGATGCGCGCCTACGTGCGGCCGCTGGGGGAGCCGAACCGCTGCCTCAACGTCTACGCCGCCTACGACTGCTCCGGCAACTCGCGCGGTCCCGAACACAGCCCCCGCGCCTACAAACGCGCCTTCCGCCGCATCTACGTGATCGTCCACGGCGGCGGCACCGCGCGCGCGATCAACCGCCGCCTCGCCGAAGCCGGCCTGCCGCCGCTGACCGTCAACGTCCGCGCCCTGCCGGCGGCGCCGGTGGCAATCGTCTGGAGCCCGCTCCCCGCCGGCTCCCCCACCACGCCCCAGAACCGGCCGAAACACTTCTACCCCGGCTCGCGCTGGGTCGACTGGGTCGGCACCGACTTCTACTCCGGCTACCCGGAATGGAAGGCACTGACCGGGCTCTACCGCCGCTTCTCCGGCAAGCCCTTCGCGCTCACCGAGTGGGGGGTCGAAAGCGGCGACGATCCGAGCTTCGTCAGCAAGCTCTTCGCCTGGGTAGGCAGCCACCGCCGCTGCAAGATGATGGTCTACTACCAGGACTTCGGCGACTCGAGCAGCTACCGGATCCAGAACTACTCGGCCAGCCTTGACGTGCTCCGCGCCCGCCTCCACGACGGCCGCTTCCCCGCCTACGCGAAGGGCGCGCCGCACCTGCCCCCGCCGCCACCGGGCGGGATCGGCGCCCGCTGACAAGCGGGTCTTTAGAAACCTGAAGAATCATCGCCCGCCATGCCGGCGCTACGCCGCATCGCCGCCTCTCCTTCCCTGCTGGCGCTGAGCGGGCTCGTCGTCCTCGGCGCCGCCCTCCGCTTCGCCACGATCGACCTGCAGAGCTACCGCTACGACGAGGCGGTGACGGTCGCCCGGGTCCTGCACCCGAGCCTCTTCGACACCTTTTCGGAAGTTCCCCACAGCGAGTCGACGCCGCCGCTCTATTACCTCGCTGCCTGGCTCTGGTCGCGGCCCTTCGGGACCGGCGAGGTCTGGATGCGCTCGCTCTCCGCGCTCGCCGGCACCGCCTCGATCCTCGTCGTCTACCTGGGGGCGCGAGCGCTGCCGCTGCCCCGACGGGCGGGAACGATCGCAGCGGCGGCCGTAGCCGTCAGCCCGGTCCTAGTCTGGTTCTCGCAGGACGCCCGCGCCTACTCGCTCGTCTTCCTCCTCACCGCGCTCTCCTTCCTCTTCTTCGCCCGCGCCCGCCGCTCAGGGTCGCGGCGCGACCTGCTCTGGTGGGGCGTCCTCTCTGCCCTTGCCATCGCCACCCACTACTTCGCCGGCTTCGTCGTCGCCGCCGAGGCGGCGCTGCTGCTGTGGGGCGGGAGCCGGCGGGCGGTAGCGGTGGCGCTGCTGCCGGTCCTGGCGATGGGTGCGCTGCTGCTGCCGGTCGCCCTCCAGCAGCGCGAACACGCCCACGCCGGCTGGATCGCCTCCCAGCCGCGAGGCCAGCGGCTGGAACGGGCGGCGGCGAAGCTGGTCGGCAGCGACAACGGCGCCGAGCACGGGTCGCGGGCGACCGACCCGGTCCCGCTCGCGGTGCCGCTGGTCCTGGCGCTCGCCTCCCTGGCGCTGCTGCTGACCCTGGGCAGCGGCGAGGAGCGGCGAGCCGCAGGCGTCGCGGCCGCGGTGGGAGCGATCGCCCTGGCGCTGCCGCTCGCCCTCGCCCTGCTCGGCTCCGACTACGTCGACGGGCGCAACCTGCTGCCGGTCTACGTGCCGCTCTTGATCCTGCTCGGCGCCGGCTTCGGCGTGCGCCGCGCCGGCCTGCTCGGGCTCGGCCTGGCGGGCGCCTTCTGCCTCTGCGCGCTCCTGTTCACGCTCGAGATCGACCGGTTGCCGCGGCTGCAGCGGGAGGACCTGCGCAACGCCGCCGCCGAAGTCGGGACGATGGAACGAGGAAAGGTCGTCGTCGCCGACCGCTACTCGGCCAGCTGGCCCCTCCGCTACTACCTCGACGCGCACCCGGCGAAGAAGCTGCCGCCGCTGCGCGAGATCGATCTCGTCGGCTCACGCGCAGCGGCCGAAGAACACGGCCGCCGCATCCTCCCGGCCGCCTTCCACGAGGTCGAAGCGAAGCCGGTCTCCTACGACTTCACTTTGACCCGCTACCGCTCTTCCCGCCCTGTCCGTGTTTCGCTGCGCCAGCTCGAGCGTGGTGCGCTGGTCGGCGGTGGTGGGCGTGCTTCGGTGCTGGTCGGCCCTTCTTCTTAGCGCTCGCCTTCGCCTTCTTTTTCTTCGGCTGCGGCTGCGGTTTCGGCGCCTTGGCGACGTGCGCCGGCAGCACCTTCATCTTCGGCTTGACCGGTTCCAGCGCGTTGATGCTCGAGTAGCCGGTCAGGTAGATGCGGCGGCCGTCGGAGATGACCGGCGTGTAGGTACCGGTCTTGAAGTGGAAGACCTGCTTACCGGTCTTCATGTCGAAGCCGTTGGTCGCTTTGGTCGAGAACTCGGCGACGTAGACGATGTTGCCGACGGCCGAGAGCGAGCCGACCACCTGCCCCCCAGCCGACCGCTCCCAGCGCGTTTCGCCGTTCTTGGCGTTGAGCGCGTAAATGTTGCCGTCGAAGGAGCCGATGTAGACGGTCGGCGGCGTGTTCTGGGTCTGGGCGACGGTCGGGCCGGAATAGACGTAGCCGCCGGTCGAGTGGCTCCAGGCGAGGGCGCCGTCGCTCTGGTCGTAGCTATAGACCCGGCCGTCGTTGTTGCCGGCGTAGACGCGGCCGAAGGCGACGGCGGGGGTCGAGTAGAACTCGCCGGTGCCGCCGAAGCCCGGCCCGAGCGAGCCGCTCTGCCAGACCAGGTGGCCGTTGCCGGCGTCGACCGCGTTCATGTAGCCGCCGTAGTCGCCGACGTAGAGGACGCCGTCGCGGAAGGCGGGTGCCGACTTCACCGGGCCGCCCAGCTGGGTCGCCCAGCGGATGTTCCCCCTGCCGGTGCTGAGCGCGTAGAGGTAGCCGTTTTCGCAGCCGAAGTAGACGGTGCGCCCGAGCACCAGCGGCGAGGACTCGGCCCGCCCCGGCAGCGGCCGTTTCCAGATGATCTTGCCGGTCTTGGCGTCCAGCTTGACGATGTGGCCGGGGACGAGGTTGACGATGTAGAGGCGGCCCTTGTGGTAGGCGGGCGAGGAGGCGTTGAGGCGGCCAACGTCCCGTTTCCACAGCACCTTGCCGGTGTCGGCGTCGAGCGCGTAGGCGGTGCCGTTGTTGTTGACGAAGTAGAGCCTGCCGGCGGCGTAGACCGGCGGGAACTCGAGCAGCGGCTTCTCCGAGAAGTGCCACTTCAGCTTGAACGGCGGCTTGATCCCCTTCGCCGGCAAGTAGCGGGTGCGGGCCGGGTTGAGGCCGAAGATCGGCCAGTTGACGGTCTTCGGCTTCGGCGGCGGCTTCGGCGCTTCTTCGGGGTGGAAGTGCTGGATCGCCGCTTCGTTGTGGACGTCGCCCGGGCGCTTCAGCAGCTCGTAACCGACGATCGCGGCGCTGACGACGAGGCCGAGCGCGAGCAGGGCTATGGCCAGGCGCCGGTTGGAGCGGTGCCAGAGGTGCTTCTCGAGGGCGTTCCTATCGAGCATCCGCGGCGCGGCGCTCGGACTCTTTCGCGACTCCCGACAGCAGGGTCCTGATCCCCTGCTTGACGCCGGCGACGACGGCGAAGCCGCCGACCGGCAGGGTCGGGGTGGTGTGGACCGCGTAGACGATCCTGGTGCCGCCGTCGCTCGGGCTCAGTTCGACGGTGCCGACGTGGTCGCGGACCGGCAGGCCGGAGAGGATCTTGTAGGAGAAGCGGTGCGGACGGTCGTAGGCGATCACTTCCTCGCGCATCGGCGGGCCGAGGAGGGTGAGCACGCGGATCGCGCCGACCCCGTTCGGGGCAGGGTCGCCCTCGCGCTCCAGCTCGGCCTTGCGCAGCTGCGTGATCTCGGTGTAGCGCCGGTGGTCGGTGAGGACGTCGAAGACGACCTTGGGCGGGGCGGCCACCTGGCGCTCGTACGTAAAGCTCGCCATTCGCCCCGAAAGGCTACGAAAGTGCCCAGACCTGCGGGTCGGAGCCCTCGATCGCCCGCACCTCGCTGGCGATCGCGAGGTGGTCGAGGCAGGAGAGGACGATCTGCAGGACCCAGGCGCTGGCGGGGCTTTTGACGCCGTCGGGGCCGATGATGTCCGCGACGATTTCGAAGGCGGTCCGCTCGCCCTGGCCGAGCGCGGCGCGCACCTTCCCCAACAGCTCGTTGACCTGGCGGCGCGACTCGGCGATCTTCGCCTCGGGGTCGCGGAAGGTGCGGCCGTGGCCGGGCAGGACGAGATCGACGTCGAGCGGCTCGACCCGGTCGAGGCTGGCGAGGAATTCGCCGACCGGGTCGGGGCTGTTGCCGTGGTCGAAGAAGAGGACGGTGCGGCCGAGCAGGTGGTCGCCGGAGATCAGCAGCTTGCGCTCGGGCTGGTGGAGGACGACGTGGGACGGGGCGTGGCCCGGCGTCTCGATCACCTGCCACCGGCCGAGGTCGGTCTCGACCTCCACCCCCGGCACGAGGTCGCGGTCGGGCTCCTTGATCACGTCGATGCCGGTCTCGGTCTCGCCGCTGCGCGCCTCCCGGTAGCGCTCCAGCGAGGCCGGCGGCACCCCGCTCTGCCGCGCCACCTCGAGCCGCTGCTCCAGCGCCGCCTTCGGGTCGTCGGCGAGCAGCCGCACGTGCTCCCAGTTCGGGTGCATCCAGAGCTCGCACCCGGCCGCCTCGACGATCGCCCCGCCGAGCCCGTAGTGGTCGGTGTGGGAGTGGGTGCAGACGACCAGCCGCACGTCCTCGACCCCGAACCCCGCCTGCGCCAGCGCCAGGTCGAGCTGCCGCAACTTCCCTTTGCCGCCGATCCCGGTGTCGAACATGACGATGCCGTCGTCAGAGGCGACAGCCCAGGCGTTCCCATGAGGGACACCAGGCCAAGGCAGCGGCAGCCGCAACCGCCAAACCCCCGGCAGCACTTTCTCCGTACGCGGCGCCTCAGCTTTTCCATCAGCCACGGCGCCATCCTTTCAACTTGGCTGGTCAGCCAGCGTTGAACGTGCTCGGATCCGGCCCAGTCCGCTCGCCGGAATCAAGCCGCTCGATCGCGGCCATGTCGTCCTCGCTGAGGGCGAAGTCGAAGAGCTCGAAGTTCTCGCGGATGCGGCTCGGCGTGGCCGATTTGGGGATGACGACGTTGCCGAGCTGCAGGTGCCAGCGGAGGATCACCTGGGCGGGCGTGCGGTCATGGTGGGCGGCGATCGTTTCGATCGTCCCGTCTTCGAGCAGGTCGCCCTGGGCGAGCGGGCTCCAGGCCTCGGTGGCGATGCCGTGCTCGGAATGCCAGGCGCGCAGCTCGGCCTGCTGCAGGCGCGGGTGCAGCTCGATCTGGTTCACGGTCGGCCGCTGCTCGGCCTCGCGCTCGAGCCGCTCCAGGTCCTCGACGCGGAAGTTGGAGACGCCGATCGAGCGGGCGCCGCCTTCCTCCTTGATCCGTTCGAAGGCGTGCCAGGTGTCGAGGTAGAGGTCGCGGGAGGGCAGAGGCCAGTGGATCAGGTAGAGGTCGACGTGACCGGTGCCGAGGCGCTCGATGCTCTTCTCGAAGGCGCGCAGGGTCGAGTCGTAGCCCTGCTCGGAGTTCCAGAGCTTGGTGGTGACGAAGACGTCCTCGCGCCGCACCCCGCTGGCCGCGATCGCCGCCCCCACCCCCGCCTCATTGCGGTAGGCCGCGGCAGTGTCCACGTGGCGATAGCCGACCGCCAGTGCTTCCTCGACCTTCTCCTGCGTCTCCCCCGGCGGGATCTGGAAGACGCCGAACCCCAACTGCGGGATCTCGACGCCGTCGTGCAGGGTCAGGACAGGAGCTTCGGTCGCATGCGTCATGCGCCCTCGGCTACCCCTGGGGCAACCGGTTCAATCGAAGCGACTAAGAGGTGGCGAGACCGATGGCCAACAGCGGGAAAGCCGCCATGATGCCCAGGTAAGCCCCCATCGCGGCGCCGGTGGCGAGGCTGGCCGTGCGCGAGCGGGCGCCGGAGATGGCGCCGATGAGGAAGAAGGTGGCCGCGATTCCGAGACCGATCCAGAAGACGGGAGGCATTGCGCGGGCGAGAATATCGGAGAGCGGGGAGGATTCGCCCGCCGCGCGGCAAAGGCGGACCCATGAACGACTCGTCCAGTCAGAACAGCAAGCTGATCCTTGCGGCGATGATCTTCGCCGTCTCGATGACCTTCATCGACCAGACGAGCGTCGCGATCGCGATCCCGACGATCCAGAAGGACCTCTCCCTCTCGACCACCGGGGTGCAGTGGATCGTCAACGGCTACCTGCTCTCGCTCTCGGCGCTGTTCGCCTTCGGCGGCCGCCTCGCCGACATCGCCGGCCACCGGCGCATGGTCACGCTTGGCGTCGTCGTCTTCGCCACCGCCTCCGCCCTCTGCGGCGCCACCCCCTCCGGCTCGCTCGACGAGCCATGGCTGATCGCCTTCCGGGTGATCCAGGGAGCCGGCGCGGCGATCATGTTCCCGGCGGCGCTGGCGATCGTCCTCAACGCCTTCCCGGTGCGCGAGCGCGGCCGGGCGATGGCGATCTTCTTCGCCGTTGCCGGCGGCCTCACCTCGGTCGGCCCGCTGGCCGGCGGCTTCCTCGTCGAATGGACCTGGCGGGCGATCTTCTGGGTCAACATCCCGGTCGCGATCGTCGCCCTCGTCCTGATCGCCAAATCGAAGCCGGCCGACGAGAAGCACCCGGCTCCCCTCGACTACCGCGGCGCGCTGCTGATCACCGCCGGGATGGGCCTCGCCGTGCTCGGCCTGCAGCAGTCGACCGTCTGGCACTGGAGCAACCCCGCGACCTGGGGCACGATCGTCGCCGGCATCGCGCTGCTCGCCGCCTTCGTCCACTACGAGCTGCGGATCGCCAACCCGTTGCTGCGGCTCTCGGTCTTCCGCGACCGCGCCTTCGCGGTGGACAACCTCGTCCTCTTCTTCCTGATGATCCCCTTCGTCCCGCTCTTCTTCTTCGCCAGTATGTACGCGCAGATCTCGCTCGGCGAAAGCGCCCCGGAAACCGGGCTCTACCTGCTGATCTTCTTCGCCGGCTTCGCCACCGCCTCGCAGTGGGGCGGCAAGATCCTCGACCGGGTCGGCGCGCGGCCCTCGGTCGTGCTCGGCTGCGCCGTCGCCGCCGTCGGCTTCTTCCTCTGGGGGTGGTCGCTGACCGAACTCTCGGTGAGCGACCAGTGGTACTTCATCGTCATCGCCGGGGCCGGCGTCGGCCTCGTCCTCAGCCCGGCGAATACCGACGCCCTCAACCGGGTCCCGCGCGAGCGCTACGGCGAGGCGACCGGGATCACCCAGACGGTGCGGAACTTCGGCTCCAGCCTCGGCCTGGCAGTACTCGGCTCGATCCTGATCTTCGAGAACCGCTCGAACCTCGAGTCCTCGCTCGGAGACAAGGGCGTGCCGAAGGAGCAGGCCGACAAAGTCGCCGACTGCATCAGCCAGGGCGCCGAATCCGCCTGCCACTCGGTCGCCCAGCAAGCGGGCAGGAAAGCCGGCGAGCTCTTCTCCACCGTCCCCCACGACTTCGCCCTCGCCTCCCGCACCGTCTTCTACGGGATGGCCGTCGCAATGGCGATCGCCTTCCTCGTCGCCCTGGTCGGGATGCCTGGCGGCAAGGTGGAAGAAGAGCACGTTGACGTTTAGTGTTTTATAAGTAACTAACTTGCAATACACTATCTTCCATGGCAGGCGAGATAGTCAACCGCAAGCATGAGCTCAAGCGGCTACGTGAGGCTTTTCGCAACCCTCCCCAACTTGTCGTACTGCGCGGCAGGCGCCGGGTCGGCAAGAGCTACCTGCTGGTTCACGCGCTGCGAAATGCCAGGGGGGTCTTCTTCCAAGCCGACGAGCAGCCGGCCCACACCCAACTCGACCTCTTTGCTGACGAGGTGGCACGCCTGACCTCGCCGCGGGTGCCCTTGCATTTCGATTCCTGGGATCAAGCGCTGGATACCCTCGCGGCCCTTGCCGCAGAAAAGCCCCTCGCCGTCGTGCTCGACGAGTTCCAGTGGCTCCTCGCCGCCGAGCCTGCCCTCGACTCGATCCTGCAACGACATTGGGATCGTTGGCAGCGGGAGGGCACGCCGCTGACGATGGTCCTCAGCGGCAGCGCCTTGCGCCTGATGGAGGGGCTGCTGGAACCCGGCGCGCCCCTCTACGGGAGAGCCGATTATCGACCGCTGCTGGGACCTTTGGACTATCGCGATGCGGGCGAGCTCGGCCCCGCCCGGGCCGGCACCGAGCAGCGGCTGCGGCGCTACGCGGTGCTCGGCGGCACCCCCCAGTACCAGGTGTGGGCCGGTCGGCGGGGCCTCTCGGAGACGATCGCCGAGCGGATCCTCACCAAAGGGGAGTCCCTGTACGAGGAGCCGCTGCACCTGCTGCGCGAGGAGCAGGAGATTCGCGATCCCGCAACCTATTTCGCCGTGGTTCTGGCGATTGCGCAGGGGAGGACGCGCGTCGCGGATATCTCCAACGCGACCGGTTTGCCGACGCCGAACCTGACGAAGATGCTCGCCCGCCTGGAATCGCTTGGATACATCGAAGCCCGAGCGCCCCTCTCCCCCACCGGGCCCGAGCGCAAGCGCTCCAGCTATCGCCTGGTCGACCCCTTCTTCCGCTTCTGGTTTCGCTTCGTCTTCGGCAACCGCAGCCTGCTCGAGCGGGGGCGCGTGAAGGAGGTGCTGGCGATAGTCGAGCGGGACCTCGATACCTACATGGGCCTCGCCTTCGAGGATTGCTGCCGGGAATGGATCGGCCGGTACGCCGATGCCGAGCGCTTCGGGGCGCTGCAGCAGATTGGGGGCTGGTGGTCGCGAGACGGCCGCGTCGAGATCGACATCGTCGGCGCCTCGCGTGGGCGCTATGAGCTGCTCGGATCCTGCAAGTGGGACCGCTCCGCGGGTACGGACGTCCTCGGGCAGCTCCTGGCGCATCGCGACCAGCTTCCCGGTGCCGCCGCGGCGCGCCTTGCGATCTTCGCCCGCGGCTTCGACTCACGCCTGCGCCGCCGAGCCGCCGAGGAGGACGTGATCCTCGTCGGTGCCGACGAGCTGTTCGAGAGCGGCTAGAGCTCTCTACTTCGACCCGAAAGCGCGCGCCGAAGAAAGCGTTCCACCCCGATCCAGAGCAGGCCGATCAACAGCAGGGGCAGGGCGAAGAAAGCGACGACGCCGAGGCCGGCGGCAAAGCTGAGCGCGAGCGCGGCGACGATCGCCGCCGCGATCAGGTCGACGAGGAGGGCGCGGCGGGCGCGGGCTCCGGGAGTGAGGGGGCGCGAGCTCACTGCTTCCCCTTCCCTCCCGATTCTTCCCCGCTCTTCACGTACACCGCGAAGAAGTCGCGTTCGTCGGGTTCGAGGTAGCGGGTGTCGGGGCGGAACATTTCCGGCAGCAGGTTCGACGGTTCCTTGGCGCCGGGGTAGCGGTAGCTGATGAAGCTGGTCCAGTCTTCGTTGATGTCGAGCTCCATCGCCCGCACCGCGCCGGCGCGCTGGAGGATCTTCGCCAGCGATTCGACCGTCTGGTAGTTGGCGGCGGCGTAGATCAGGTTGCCGCGCTTGTCGACGCCGAGGCCGGAGCGCCAGACGCGGACTGCGTTGTTGACGGTCGCCCCCCATTCGGGGCCGTCGCTGAGGTTGGGGTTGAGCTTGCCTTCGTTGATGATCGGCGGCAGGTTTTGCTTCGCGAAGACGATCTTCGGGTTGACGCGTTCGCCGTTCTCCCAGGGCCGGATGTCGACCCTGCCGCCGCGGTACTCGACCAGGGTGGCGATCCCGTTGACCATCGGCGCCAGCACCTGGCCGCGGTAGATCAGCCCGGCGTTGGAGGTTTCCAGCGGGAAGCCGCCGTTGAAGGTGGCGGCGATGCGGTCGCGCTTGGACGGCGGCACCTCGGCCGGGCCGCGGTTTTCGAGTTCCGGCGGCTCGGCCAGGCCCGGTACGTAAGTGAGGTGGGTACGGCCGGTGTCGATCCAGGCGACGCCGGCGACGAACTGGGGATATTCGGGGTCGCTGCGAAAGGTCGCGAGGAGGACCGGCGGCCGCCGCCCAGCGACTGCAGAGGCCGGCTTCCACACTCCCTCGCCTGGCAGCGCCGGGTGGATCAGCGGCTTGATCCGCGGCGGCCGGTAGACGTGGATCTGCTGTTCGGGCTGCTGCACGGAGGCCGTGGTGACGCCGACCTGCGGCAGCGACTTCAGCGGCGGCCCACCCTTCGAAGGCGCCTTCAGTTCGTAGTACCAGTCCTCGATCTGGGAGACGAGCGGGTTGCCGCCATGCGCCCGCACCCACTCGACCGTGGCGATGTTCCAGCTGACGTTGCGGGAGCGGCGGAGCGCGTGGACCCAGGAGAAAGCGACCGGCACGAGGCAGATGAATGCGGCGATCAGGACCACGCGGCGGGCCCGGCGCCACAGCGGGATTGCAGGTACTTCGCGGCGTCTCATGCGATCAGCGACGCTCGGATCATCCACGCGAGTACTAAAGCGAAGCTTATGAACCTGGCTGTTAGGTTTTCCGCGATGCGCATCCTCGCCTTCAGCGATCTCCACTGCGACCTCGAGCAGGGCGCGCGGCTGGTCGAGATGTCGGCCGAGGCCGACGCTGTGATCGGCGCCGGCGACTTCGCCTCGGTGCACAAGGGCCTGGAGGAGACGATCGGGGCGCTGGCCGGGATCGAGAAGCCGACCGTGCTCGTGCCCGGCAACAACGAGACCGCCGACGCGCTGCGCGAGGCCGCCGACGGTTGGAGTGCCGCCACCGTCCTCCACGGCGAGGGGACGACGATCGACGGCGTCGAGTTCTTCGGCCTCGGCGCCGGGATCCCGGTGACGCCCTGGGACTGGAGCTTCGACCTCGACGACGAGGCGGCGACGCAGATGCTCTCCGCCTGCCCGGAGAACGCCGTCCTCGTCCTCCACTCGCCGCCGAAGGACCACTGCGACAGCGCCGGCGGTGCCGGCAACTTCGGCAGCCCCGCCCTCCTCCAGGCGATCGAAGCCAAGCGGCCCCGCCTCGCCGTCTGCGGCCACATCCACGAGTCCTGGGGCTGCGAGAGCCAAGTCGGCCCCACCCCGATCCGCAACCTCGGCCCGAAGGGCACCTGGCTCGAGCTCTAGGCGTGTCGACTTTGTCCGGCATACCCGTACAAACTCGACACTGAGATGGCGTACCGGGTCCTCAAAGCCGCCGACGCCTTTTGGCGGCGGTCGAATCAGATGCAGACGCCGAACACGGATTTGGCGAAGCAGTTGGAGGCTTCGGCGGTGGGGGCGCGGATGTGGCGGCTGGAGCCGGGGAAAGCCTCGACGAAGCACCGGCACTTCACGCAGGAGGAGCTCTACGTGCTGCTCGAGGGCACCGGCCGGGTGCGGGTCGACGAGGAGGTGCTGACGCTGGAGCCGCTCGACACGCTGCTGGTCGAGCCCGACACCGTGCGGCAATTGTTCAACGACACCGACTCCGACCAGCTGTGGCTGGTGGTCGGGTCGCCGCAGGAAAACATCACCAGCACGCTCGAGATGAGCGAGGAGCAACTGCGCCACATGTACCCCGAGGGCCCGAAAGCGCTGCCGCCGGAGCTGGGCGGCGGACAGGCGGACTGATCCGCTCGAACTGCATCAAATTCTCCCTCTGCCGGGTGGAGAATTTGATGCAGTTCAGAGGGCGAGGGAGATGGGCTCTTCGAGCAGGGCCTTGACGCGGGCGAGGAACTCGGCGCCCTCGGCGCCGTAGAGGATGCGGTGATCGCAGGCGATCGTCGCTTTCATCAACTGGGCGGGGACGATCTGGCCGTCGCGGACGGCGGGCGCTTCCTGGATCGCGCCGACGGAGAGGATCGCCGCCTGCCCCATGTTGATCACCGCGTCGAAGACCTCGATCCCGTACATGCCGAGGTTGGTGACAGTGAAGGTGCCGCCCGAGAGCTCCGGCGGCGTCACCGAGCCGTCGCGGACTTTGGCGGCGAGGGTGCGGGTGTCGGTGGCGATCTGGCGCAGGCCTTTCTTGTCGGCGTCGAAGATCGTCGGCACCACCAGCGCTTCCTCGGCGGCAACGGCAACGCCGACGTTGACGCGCGAGTAGAGCTCGAAGCGGCCGTCGCGGTAGGCGCCGTTGGCTTTCGGGAGCTCGCGCAGGGCGATCGCGCACGCCTTGACGATCATGTCGTTGAACGACGGCACCACCTCGCCCTCCTTGGCGGCGGCTTTCAGCGTCGCCCGCGCCTCCACGGCCCTGCCCATGTCGATCTCGATCGTCAGGTAGAAGTGCGGCGCAGTCGCCTTCGACTCCGCCATGCGGCGCGCAATCGTCTGCTGCAGCTTGTTCAGCTCGCGGGTCTCGATGGTGCCTTTGGCCGTTTCGACCGAGGGACCAACGCCGCGGCCGGCGGGTCCTGCCGCCGCAGGTCCGACCGCCGCGGGCGTGGGACTCGCCCCCTCGGGCTGGGTAGAGGGGGCGAGTCCCGCAGAAGCCGCCACCTCCACATCGTGCTTGACGATCCGCCCCGCGGGCCCGGAACCTTTCAGCTCGGAGAGATCCAACCCCCGCTCCTTCGCGAGCCTTCGTGCCAGCGGGGACGCTTTGACCCTCTCCCCATCCGCGGAGACTGAAGCAGCCTGACCCTCAGCGTCTGGCTCATCCGCCCCTCCAGCGGGTGGCGCGGTAGGGGGGACCCCCGCCTGCTGCGCAGGTGGGGGTGGGTCCCCTGCCGTGACAGGACCCGCAGGCTTGGCGGCTTGTCCCTCGCCCGAACCACCGGCGCCGTTCTCGCCTATACGCGCAATCGGAGTCCCGATCGGAAGCGTCTCTCCCTCTTGCGCCAAGATCTCGTTCAGCGTGCCCGCGACGTCGGATTCGTAGGCCATGTTCGCCTTGTCAGTCTCGATTTCCACCAGCTCGTCCCCGACCGCGACCTCGTCCCCGACCTGCTTCAGCCAGGTCAGGATCGTCCCCTCCTCCATCGAGTCGGAGAGGCGCGGCATCACCACCTCACTCATCGGGCAGCTCCATGCCTACAGGTTTACACCTCACGCCGCCGACTCTCATCGGCCGCTGAGGATCGTGCCGGCAAGCAGGGAGGCGGCGGCCTCGCGGAGGACGTTGCCCCGGATCGCGGCCATGACTTCCGCCCGTCGCGCCTGCAGCCGCCCCACCGTGGCGATCGGCTCGACTTCGGGGCGCGGTTCGCCCGCGGCCGGTTCCGGCGGCGCCGTCGCCTGCGCCTGCTCGTAGGCGAGGCAGCCCTCCACCCCCTGCGCGATCAGCTGCGCCCGATAGTCGGCACCCTGCGGGATCGGGTGCAGGTTGTCGGCCTGCATCAGCTCGGGATGGGTGGCGACGACGCCCGCCCAGTCCGGCACCTGGGTGCCCGGCCGCGAGGCGGCGAATTCGGCGACGACCCGGTTCTTGCCGGCGTCGCTGACGCCCCCCGGGTGCAGCCCGTGAATCGTCGGCACGACCATGCAGCGGTTGCCGACGATGCCCGCGACCTTGGCGAGGTTGCCGGCGAGGATCTCCGGATAGGACGGGTTGTCGTTGGTGCCGGCGTCGAAGACGATCACCGAGTCGGAGGGTTCGTAGCTTTCCTGGAAGAGGTCGAAGATCTGGTAGCTGTTGTAGCCGCCTTTGGCGTTGATCACCAGTTCGACCCCCGGCAGGTGGCGGCTGAGGTAGGGCGAGGTCAGTTCCTCCAGGCTGTCCCCCACCACCAGCACCTTCGGCGCCGCGGCGGCCTGGCCGGCGGAGGCGACCAGGGCCGCGAGCACGAGCAGCAGGGCCGCGGTCGCCTTCCTGAAGCTGCCGATTCCCCTCACGGCTGCCCTTTCTACACGACGTAGACTGCCGCCGTGCCCCGCGCCGTCCGCCTCCTGCTCGCTGGTTGCGCCGTGCTCGGGGTCGCCCTCCTCGCCGGTTGCGGCGGGGGCGGAGCGGGCTCGACCGGCGGCGCCACCGTTACTAGTCACTCGGCGACCACCGTGGCGAAGCAGCCTGCCTCCCAGGACAAGAAGAAGCCCCAGTCCTCTCCCGGCGGCCCCTGCCAGACGCAGCTCGGCAGCTTCGTCGCCTCGATGGACTCGCTGCGCCGCCGGCTCGCCGTCGGCGTCACTTATGACCAGTACGTCGCCGAGGTGCGGGGCATCCGCTCCACGTACGAGAAGATCCCGATCGAGCGGGTGGAGATCGACTGCCTCACCGCGGTGGGCGAACCCGCCGAGAAGGCCTTCAACCGCTACATCGAGGCGGCCAACGACTGGGGCGAATGCGTCTCGGAAGCCGGCTGCAGCTCGGCGACGGTCGAACCGGTGCTGCAACGGCACTGGCGCATCGCCTCCCACTTCCTCAGCGGCGCCGACGAAGGCCTGAGCGCAGACGCTCCCTGATCGCTGGGCGACTTTGTCAACCAATGGTTTGCAAACTCGCCCATGGCCGCGAAAAAGCCGGGGCCGCCTTGCGGCGACCCCGGCCTGGTGCATGGAAACGAACGCGGGAACAGCTACCGAGCGGGACAAGACCCGGCTCCCAACGATTCGCCGGTGCCCGGGGTGGATTCCGCCGGGCGCCCGAACCAGTGCGGCGCCTAGCGGCCCTGCACCTCCAGAGTCCCATCAAGCATGTGATTCAAGTTAGGACCACCTCCTTTCTCTGGTCTGACGATTGAAGCAGACCCGGAGGTCGGGCTCGGGTGCCTGCTTGCGTACCCTGGCCGGATGAGCGAGCTGCCCGAACACGTCGCCCGCAACCGCGCCTACTGGAACGACTACGCCAAGGAGTGGGTGCAGAGCGGCCGCGAAGACTGGGAAGCCCCCGAACCGCGCTGGGGGACCTGGCGCGTCGCCGAGGCGGAGCTCGGCGTGCTGCCCGCGGAGCTGGAGGGGGTGGACGCGATCGAGCTCGGCTGCGGCACCGGCTACGTCTCCTCGTGGCTGGCGCGGCGCGGCGCCAAGCCGGTCGGGATCGACAACAGCGAAGCGCAGCTGGCGACCGCGCGCCGCTTCCAGCAGGAGTTCGGGATCGAGTTCCCGCTCCTTCACGGCAACGCCGAGGAAGTGCCCTGTCCCGACGCCAGCTTCGACCTCGCGATCTCCGAGTACGGCGCCAGCATCTGGGCCGACCCCTACCGCTGGATCCCCGAGGCGAGCAGGCTGCTGCGGCCGGGAGGCGAGCTCGTCTTCCTCGTCAACTCGGTCTTCGCGATGCTCTGCTACCCCGACGACGAGACCGAGCCGCCGGGCGAGCGCCTGCTGCGGCCCTACTTCGGGATGCACCGGGTCGAATGGCCCGGCGACGAGTCGGTCGAATTCCACCTGCCGCACGGGAAGCTGATCGCGCTGCTGCGCGAGAGCGGCTTCGAGGTCGAGGAGCTGATCGAGATCCAGCCGCCCGCGGACGCGGAGAGCCGCTTCCCCAACGCCAGCCTGGAGTGGTCGCGACGCTGGCCGATCGAGGAGGTCTGGCGGGCGCGCAAGCGCAGGTAGTGCGGGTGGGGGGTGGCGCTTTTCCGAACCAGGGGTTGGGAAAAGCGCCTGGCGGGGTCAGCCGGCGCTCATCTCCGGCGGCAGCTCGTCGCCGAGGATGTCCTTGCCGCGGCGGCGTTGCCACCGGCGCCAGGCTTCGAACCCCGCGCCGACCGCCATCGCGCAGGCGAGCGAGGTGGCGAGCGGCAGCCAGAGGTTGCTCTTGAAGGTCTCGCCGCCGAGGTAGCCGAGCATCGAGACGTAGAAGGCCCACAGCACCGCGGCAAAGGCATCGGCGACGGCGAACTGGCGGTAGGGCATCTCCAGGGTGCCGGCGGCGAAGGTGGTCGCGGTGCGGCCGCCGGGTATGAAGCGGCCGACGCCGATCAGGATCGCGCCGCGCCGCCGCAGCGCCGTCTCCGCCCACTTCAGCCGCGCCTGCCCCTTCTCGCCCTTGAAGAGGCGGTCGGCGACCGGGTCGCCGATCTTGCGCCCGAGCAAGTAGCAGAGGTTGTCGCCGAGGAAGGCGCCGACGGCGACCAGCGGCACGATCAGCCAGATGAAGAGGTCGCCCTGCGCGGCCAGGACCGAGGCGGTGATCACGATCGTCTCCGAGGGGATCAGCGGGAAGAGGACGTCGGTCCCAGCGGCGACGAAGACGATCGGGTAGGTGACGGCGCTCTGGCCGACTTCCTGGGTGAGCCAGTCGAACACAGGCTCCGGTTACCCGGATCAACCTGGTTTACCAATCCCTCGGCGGGTATTGAAGAAGCATGTCTATCTGGGTAATCGCAGTCATCGTGGTCGTTGCAATCGCGATTCTCGCGCTCGTCGCCGTCTTCGCCCAGAAAGCGAAGAGACGCCGCGAACTGGAGAAGATGCGGATGAGCGAACGGGCCGGCGGCCATCGCCACGAGGCCGAGGTCCATGCCTCGAAAGCCGAGGAGCACGAGCAGGTCGCGCAGGAAGCCGCCGAGCGCGCCGAGCGCGAGCGCCAGCTGGCCGACCACCACGGCGAGAAAGCCGAGAACCTCGAGCGCAAGCTCTAGGCAAGAGAAAAGGGAGAGGTAATGGTCATCGGAGTCGTCATAGGAATCTGCGTCCTGCTGGCGATCCTGGGCTTCCTCGTGCCCACCCTCTCCAACAAGGCGCGCCGCGGCAGCGACAAGGGCTTCTCGATGGGCCAGCGCGCCGGCGGCAAGGCGCCCGGCCCGATCGGCCGCCTCCTCAGCAAATCGTTCGGCAAATCCCAGCGCGCCGCCGACAAGAGCCACTCGGCGGGAAAGACGGCGCGCGAGAAGCTGCCGTTCTAAGCGGCCGCGACGAGCAGCCCCCTGGTCGCGAGCCAGCCGGCGACGGTGCGAGCACTGGCCGCCGGCAGCGATCGGCTCCATTCTTCGACCACCTCGGACAGGGACCGATCGGGAGAAAGACGATCGAGCAAGGGAGCCAGCTCGACGCCCCCGAGGTAGGCGACCGCCCGCGGTAGAGAAGGGTGCGAGAGGGCCCTTCGCAGCTCCACCCGGCCATTGACGACGCAGGGGGTCGGCGGCAGGTCGGCCCCCGGGGAGAGACGGACCGGCTTCGGCAACAGGTCCTCCAGCGGGGCCGCCGAGGTGGCGACGGGCAGCGGCGGTGGCCCCTCGGCCAACCGGCGCCAGAATGTCTCCGCCGCATGGGCGGCGCAGCCGCGGTACGACTCCGCGGCGAGACGAGCGTGATTTTCCACCGCGTGTCGCTGATGCTCACGGAAGTAAGCCGTCGCGGCGTCGGCGTCACCGCCGGCGAGGATGGTGTCGATTGCGACGCTTGCGGCGATGCCGGCCTGGATCGCCGCCTGAACGCCGGAGGAGGACAGCGGATCAATGGCGAAACCAGCCTCCCCCACTTTCGCCCAGGTCTCGCCGATCGGGTCGTCGTCGACGTAGCAAGTGGCGTCGCAGACGCCGGCTTCCTCTTTCATCCACCCTTCCGCGGCCAGCGAGCGGAAGAGCGAAGACCCGAGCAGGAGCTCCCGGTATAGGTGCTTGGCCGTCCTTCCCTCCCGCCGCCGGCGCAGCAGCAGCTCGGGCTGGAGAAAGGCCATGGCACGGAAGCTGCCGCCCGGCAGGTGAGTACCCCACAGCCAGGATTCCGGCTGTGCCTCCACGAGCGTCTGCCCCCGACCCACCCCGCTTCCGTCCCAGAGCGCGTGCAGCGCGACCATCCGCGGCGCGGTGCTGCGCCGCGAGCCGCCGAGCAGGCGAGCGCGGCCGCTCGCGTCGGCGAGGAAACGAGAGCCGACCACGAGCGGCCCGCTTTCGGTGAGGACCGGCAATTCCCAACCCTCCGCCGTCGGGGTTGGCCGCCGGGCTACTGCCGGCTGCAGGACCGTTGCCCCGGCCTCCTTCGCTCGCTCGAGAAGCAATTCGTCAAAGGTGCCCCGGTCGACCCCGATCCCCGGCTCCTCGCCGAGCGGGCGCCGCACTTCGGGCGCACCCCAGAGGACCCGCGCCTCGACCGCTCGCGGGAAGCCGGCCGCCTCGACCGCGGAGCGCGCCCCCAGCATCTCCAGCAACGCCCAGGTCCCAGGGCTGATCGCCTCCCCCACATGGGGTCTCGGAAAGGGATGCCGCTCGACCAGGACCGTCTCGTACCCCATCGTGGCGAGCCGGCAAGCGAGGGTGGAACCAGCTGGGCCGCCACCGACGACGCAGACCTCGATGTCGAGAGCGGAGCCCGCCATGTCAACGGCTCAGTGGCGGTCCCTCGGCGAAATAGGCCGGGCGGCTCTCGAGCAGTCGCCCGTAAGCGCCAATGCAGTAGTGGAGCCAGCCGCGGATGTAGTCGCAGGCTGGCCGCCCCCTACTGATCACCTCGTGATGGCAGCCGCCCCCGCACATGTAGCGAGCCCAGCAGCTACGGCAGGGCTCCTGCCGGTGGACGTGTCGATCTTCGAGCCACCGCGCCTGGCGCTCGCGATCGACGCCGCCGAGAAGGTCGCCCATCTCCCCCTCCTCGTCACCGACGAACCGGTGGCACGCCGCCAGCTCACCCTCGGCAGAGACGCCGAGGTAACCGGCGCCGGCGCCGCACGGATAGGGGCGGTGAGTGCCGCGGTGGATCTCCCGCAACGCGTTGACCATGTTCGCGAACGGGTACCGGTCCCCGGCGATCAGCCGCCGCTCGAACTCCTCGCCGCACTCGACCATTCCGTCGAGCATCGTCTCGAGCTCCTCCCGTCCCATCTCCTCGCGCCCGGTCGGCGACCGCAGCAGCGGGGAGAAGCCGACGCTGTGAAACCCGAGGGAGACGAACTCGTCGAGCGTCTCCCGCAGCTCGAGATTGTGCGGCGTCACCGTCACCCTCGCCGAGACCTGCATCCGCCGCTGGCGCTCGAGCAGCGGCAGCGTCTTGCGAAGCACCGTCGCGAAGCTGCCTTTGCCGCTGCGGAAGGGACGCAGCGCGTCGTGGGCCTCACCGACGCCGTCGAGGCTGACGGTGACCGCGAAGCCGTGCACCTCGAAGAAGTCGGCGTCGGCGGGGGTCAACTGGGTCCCGTTGGTGGTGATGGAGAACGTCACCTCCGCCTCGCGGGCGGCGGCAAGGACGAGCGCCCGCTCCGTCGCCGCGTGAATCGCCGGCCGGTTGAGCAGCGGCTCGCCGCCGAGAAAGCTCAGGTTCACCCGCTCGCCCGCGTTCACTTCACCGAACAGCAGGTCCACCGCCGTCAGCGCCGTCTCCTCGGGCATCTGCCTCGCCGGGCCGCCAAAGCTCCCCTGCTGGGCGTAGCAGTAGGTGCAGCCCAGGTTGCACTTCTGAGCAACTGCCAGCGACAGCGCCCGCACCGGCGGGGCCGCGGGCGGAACGTCGTCGACGTAGGGCTCGGCGGCGAGCCCCAATCCCTCCAGCAGCTCGTCCAGGCTGCGGTCGCCGGTCCCCCGTCTCGCCTCCTCCAGGGCCGCGGCGGTCTCAGCGTCGACGTCGTAGAGACGACTGCCGTCGGGAACGAGGAGCAGCGAACCCGCCCCGGTGTCGACCAGGTGCGCATCGGCACTGACCGGCGCTGAGGCGGAGAAGAGCTCTGCCGCCCTGGTCATCCTCAGCCGTCGTCGCCCTCGACGACGTCGTGGTCCTCGCCGCCGACGATGAAGCGCAGCTCCCCCTGCCAGTCGCGGAACAGATCCTCGTAGCTGAAGAGGCGGGAGTCCCTGCGGTTGTCCAGCACGTACTGCTTCGGCTCTCGGTCCTTCGCCAACCAGCTGTTGCCGACGCTGGTCCCGTTCTGATCGATCTCGACGTTGACGTAATCGGGGCGGCTGGCGGCCCAGTAGTAACAGGCGCACTCGCGGTAGTCGTTCTGCCAGGGGGAGCAGAGGCTCTGGGTCAGCTGTCCCGGCTGGATCCTCTCTTCGTCGATCGCAGCGAGGGGCTCCCCCGTCGCCGAGCCGGAGTCGAAGAGGGGGCGGACCTTCAGCTCCACCGCTCGCATCCGGGCGTGGTCCGGTTTGCCGGCGGGGTCCGTCGGGATGCCGGCGGGTTCGATCGACTTCTCCTTGGTGAAGTAGCAGGTAACCGTTTTGCCGCCATGGTCGTGGAGCACCGCGGCCAGGGCGTTCGACCACTCCATCGCCCAGACGCCTTCCGGGTTCCCCGCCGGGGTCAGCGACACCACGGCCCCGCCGGGGCGCTGCGGCCCTTCCAGCTGCACCACCGTCGGGGCTTCCTCCACCATCAGCAGGCGATGTTCCACCAGTCGCTCGTAGTCGCCTTCCGCCGAGAGGACGAGGTTCCCCGCCTCGTGCAGTTCGATGCCCTCGAAGAGGCGGCGCCAGATGTTGCGAAAGTCGAACTCGAGGCCCGGGAAGCAGTTGGAGATCGCCGAGTGGGGCTGGGTGGTCGGCGGATTGCCGGCAGCCCGGTACTGCAGCTGCGCCGTCTGGTTGGCGGGATCGATCTTCACCGCTCCTCCTCCTGGCCTGACGGCCGGTTGTCTCCCGCCGCGACGGCACGGGACGCCACCGCGCGGATGATGTTCACCTGGCGACGGGTCAGCGCCAGGTGCCGCCCGTCCGCGCCACGCATCATCGCGGGCATCTTGCGCCGGCCGTGGTTGGAGAGGTCCCCGATCTTGTCGTAGTCGCGGAGCACCTCGGCGAACCAGGGGGCGGTGCCGCTGCGCAGTGCCACCAGCAGGTTCTGGTGGAGGTTCTCGAGCGCGACCATGTCGACGAGCGAGGTCGCCATGATCGGCTCGAAGAAGCGCCCGGTGTCGGCGGTGTCCTGGCGCACCATGGTGCTCGCCACGTCGACCTGGCCGTCAACCGTGTTGCCGTTCATCACTTCCGTGTTCATCAGCCCGATCGTCTCGAAGGCGCGGCGGACGATCTCCTCCACTTCCGCGATCTCAGCGGCGGTGACGTCGCCTGGATCGAAGCCCGGCCCCTCGATCGCCTGTTCGAGCTCGTCGGCGACGGTGCGGATCGGGAACCGATCCGGGGCGTAGGCGGGCGGGCCGGCGCCGAGGTGGGCATGAGCCGACAGCAGCTCCCCTCCCACCCTCAGCTCGACCCGGACGAGGCCGTCGCACTCGTCGTCGAGGTAGCCGGCGCTGACCTGCTTGTTGCCGTTTTCGTGACCCGCGAAGATCTGGCCGGGAACGGTCGTCTGGGGGCCTTCGCCCTCTTCGTAGCCGAGCCACTCGCCCTTGTTGGCGTCATAGAGGACCTCCTTGACGTTGAGGTCCGGTTCGTCGGGTCGATCGGGGCTCTTCTTGCTGGAGCCGTAGACGAAGCCGCCGGCAGGGGTGTAGCGGAGGCGGATCTCCGGGAACTCGGGGGTCGGCCTGACGTACTGGACGTGCCCCAGCGGCAACCGCTTGCCGTCCCAGAAGTTCGGGCACGTCCCCTCGACCGCCTGTCGCTCGTGCCCGCTCACTTCCACTTCGGCGTCGATCTTGTCGGCGACGTCGCCGGTGCGGCGGTAGATCTTGTGGTTGCCGAGATGGACGCGCCAGCGGACGTCGGCCGGCGTGGCGCCGGCCTGCGAAAGCAGCTCGCTCGTCAGCGGCCGCAGCTCCTCTTCGGTCAGTGCCCAGACCTCGAGGAAGGGCGCGACCGGCCGCACCTCGCCCTCTTCGGTGAAGCGAAGGCCCTCGGGGACGGAGTCGCTGGTGATTTCGCCGCTCTCGGGATCGACCTCGAAGGTGCGCGCGGGAGTCAGCCGGCGGCCGCCGAGCGGCCGCTCCGGGTCGACCTCCACGTCGTAGTTGTCCATCGGCCTCGGCGCGGCGCCGAGCCGGCTGATCGCCAACGGCGGCAGGATCCGAAGTTCGCGGACCGTCACCGCACCGCCTCCGCGGCGGTTTCTCCCGCCTCCGCTCCGAGCATTCGTTCGGCTTGGGCGAGCGCGATCGCGTCGGCGTCGGCGAGCGCCTCGAGGTAGCTGGCTTCCCGTTCCTCGACGCCGTCGCCTCGTTTGGAGAGCAGTGTGCCGATCAGCCTGTCCGAGGCCTGCAAGAGGTCGCGGTGCAGGCGCCAGCGGTTGCGTTCGCCTGGCGGCAACACCAAGGTGTAGGGCATCTGGAAGGGAGGTGCGGCGTTCCAGTCCTCCTCCGGTCGAGCGCCGGGAACCCTGCGTTCGACCAGCGTGCCGGAGATCGCGCGCAGGTTGTACATCTCGGCGAAGGTCCTGTTGATCAGCGCCCCCCGGGGGTTGAGGGTCGAGCTGTCGCCGATGCTTTCGGCGAGCTGGAAGGCATGCGAGATGTTGACCAGCAACATCCGGTAGCGGACGTTGAACAGGTGCGCCCAGGCGCAGGCGATCGGTTCGGCGGCCATGTCATCGGCCTTCGGGTTCGGGCGAATCGGCCGGGCCACCAGCTTCCTTTCCTCCGGCTTCATCCCCTTCAGCTGTTTGTAGATGGCGCGGAAGCGTTCGAAGTGGGAGTCCTCGCCTTCGAACGGGCCCTCCCCCTGCTCCCCGATCTCTTCAACCGCCTCGATCAGCGTGTCGCGCGAGGAGGCCTCGAGGATGAGGAGGTCCGGGTTCGGTACGTCGGAGCGGTTGCCCGGTTCGTCTTTCGCTTCCTTCGAGTAGCCGCGCCCCCACTCGTCCCATGACGCCTGCCGCGGGACGGTGGAGGCGTCGAAGGCTGAATCCGGAAACGCCGACCGGTCCTTGACGATGCGGGTGATCAAGCTGTAGAGAGCGCCGACACGGTTGACGACGCCATGGGCGCCCTGGGCGGCGCACTGTTTGATCTCGTCGGCTTCCTCGCCCGACCAGTCCGCCGGGCTCTCGGCGCACACGTACATCGCCGCCGTCTCGAGGGTCAGCGGCTCGAGGGTGAAACCGAACGGGTAGAACCCGCTGTCCCAGGGATACTCTTCCCGCCCCAGGTGCAGCGGCAACCCGAGCGCGGTCCGCACGTTCTGGACCGTGACCAAGTGCCCCATCTCCTCCTTGGCGACGTCGAGGATCGTCTCCTGCCAGTCCCGCACCGTCTCGCGCAGGTCGGCTGGAACCTGTGATCCCCCCAGGGAGTAAGCGGCGAACAGGTACTGGACCATCAGCGAGTGCTCGATCTCCGCCGCCACGTCGAGCAGCATCGCCACGTAGTCGCGCCAGTTGAACTCCGGTGGCAGGAGGTCCCTCGGCAGCCTTTCCGCAGCGGTCAGCAGCGCCCCGTGCTCGAGGCCGGCGGCCCCGACGTCGAATATCTCGGGTCCCAGATGCCTCTCTACCCTCGCCCGCATCGGGCGGGACCGTATCAACGTTCGTCCGATTAAAGAACCATCGGTTATTGATTAAGAAAACCTATGTTTAGAGCGAGCGCGCGATCAGGCCCTGAGGATCCAGTAGGCCATCAGCACGACCGCCACCAGCACCGCCGCCATCGTCGTGGCGGCGTCGTGGTTGAAGCGACCGAGTTTGGTTGCGAGCTCGAGGGCGGCGATCATCTTGATGAAGAAGGTATGACCAAAAGGGGAGTTCTCCTTCCCCTGCCAACATTCGTATGACGAGTAGCGGCTAGCTCCAGATCAGCCAAAGGCGGCGCCCGCGGTGGGCCGCCGAGGCCATTGCCCGAGCGGCCGGCCTTCTCGATGATGCGGCGATGGGCAGCGAGGGTTCGACGATCGTCTTCTTCCCCGAGGGGGCGTTCGGCCCGACCAACAACTGCGTTGGGATCGGCGACGTGCTGCGGCGGCGCGGGCACCGGGTCGTCTTCATCGTCGAGGGATCGTTCGCGGGGACGCTGGAGGCCCAGGGCTTCGAGGAGCGGCTGATGCGGCTGACGCCGCCGCCGGAGACCGAGGAAGCGCCGGGGCAGTTCTGGAAGGACTTCATCCGCGACACCGCGCCGGTCTTCCGCAAGTCGACCCGGGAGCAGCTGGCGGCGTTCATCGTCCCGACCTTCCAGGCGCTGATCGACGGTGCCCGCTACGTCGACGACCGCCTGCTGGAGATCGTCGACGAGCTCGAGCCCGACCTGATCGTCGAGGACAATGTCGTTGCCTTCCCGGCCCTGCTCGCCTGCGGCCGGCCGTGGGCGCGGATCGTCTCCTGCAACCCGGCCGAGGTGAAGGACCCGCACGTGCCGCCGCCGTTCTCCGGACTGCCGAGCGAGGACCGCAGCGGCTGGGAGGAGTACTGGCGCGCCTACCGCGCCGCCCACCGCGAGCTGCATAGGGAGTTCAGCGAGTTCTGCCTGGAGCGCGGGGCGCCGGCGCTGCCGGCCGACGACTTCATCCACGAGAGCCCATGGCTGAACATGTACCTCTATCCCGACGAGGTCGACTACCGGCGAGCGCGGCCGCTGGGGCCGAGCTGGCACAACCTGCAGGCGAGCGTACGGGCAACCGACCCCGCCTGGGAGGTACCGGAGCGGCTGCGCGATGGCGAGGGTCCGCTGCTCTACCTCAGCCTCGGCTCGCTCGGCTCGGCCGACGTCGAGCTGATGGAGAAGCTGGTCGCCGAGCTGGCCGAGGCGCCCTGCCGCGTCGTCGTCTCCAAGGGGCCGCAGCACACCGAGTTCGACCTCGCCGAGAACATGGAGGGGGCGGAGTTCCTCCCCCAGACGGAAATCCTCCCCAAGGTCGACCTCGTGATCACCCACGGCGGCAACAACACCGTCACCGAGTCCCTCTACTTCGGCAAGCCGATGGTCGTCCTGCCGATCTTCTGGGACCAGCACGACAACGCCAAGCGCCTCGACGAGACCGGCTTCGGCGTGCGCCTCGACACCTACCGCCACAGCTGCGAGGAACTGACGGGTGCGATCGAGCGGTTGCTGGCGGACGAGGAGCTGGCGGCGCGCCTGCGCCGAACCTCGGAGCGACTGCAGCAGGCGCGCGGCACCGAGGTGGCGGCAGACCTGATCGAGCGGGTGGTCTTGCCGTCGGCCACCGTTCGCGGTCGTCATCGACTAGGACATGGCCATCAAGGTGACTCCATAGGAGTAACGATTCACAGCCGGAACCCATTCGGCGAAGGTCGCCAGACGGGGTAGCGGCTCAGCGCGAAGCGGCCCCATCCCCTCTACGACCCGCTCCCACAGCCGCTCTTGGGATCTCGGATTCCAGGTGTCGACGAGATCCCACCATGAACACCTGTCTTTGCTCTTCTCGAGTACCTCCCGGAACAGCGGCGCAGCCAACAGGGGGGACGAAATTGCGATGGCGAGGAGCAGCTGGACGCAGCAAAAGCCCGCAGTCCGATCGTCGAACCGCAACAGCTCCTCCAACTCGGCCTCGGAAAGAGACGCCCGCAGTAGACGGTAGAGGTTCGTAAGACGCTTGGCCGCGCGCGGGGTGCGAATCAACCCACCCAGCTTCGCCATGAAATCGACCTCGTAGGAGTTGACGATCAGCCCTCTCGGCTTCAGGTCGATGCCGGCCGGAAGCGGGATGGAATCGGGTGCTGCCCTGGGCGCGGTCTGAATGGAAGGGCTCGAAGAGAGCTCCGAGGCGGGGACGAGGATGCCCGCCGACCGCTCCCGCGGATCTCCCATAGGGACCTCGTAGTGGATGTTGAACTGCATTTTAAGCAAGCGCCGGTAACCATCTTCCCCCATCGGGGAAAGGGCAAAGGGTATTTGGAAGATCTTCTCCAGATAATCCTGCGGCCCTGAGACGGCCTCGCTCTCGTCGTTGGGCATCTCCTCCGAATAGCGCTTTTGAAGCGAGTGCAGGAGCCAGCGTGGATCAACGGCGATGACGACGACGAACAGTTCGGAAGCCATGAGGAGATGGATCGCTTCCAGCACCTCTACGACCCGGTCAGCCGGACAGCGATCGAGGTCGTCGATGTACAGGACGATCCGCTGCAGCCGCGGCAGGCCGTTCCTGGCGTCCGCATGCTCCTCGATCAGATTCGCCAGTCGCTCGAAGTCTCGGCGGACCAGGGCGACCACCCCGAAATATTTTCCATAGGCATCCGCGCGCGAGCGTTCCTCGATGAAGCGGAAGAGCCGGCGACCGTCCCTGATTTCGGCCATCGCCTGCTCGGCCTCCTCGACCTGCTTCTGCGCCTCCTCCTGGCGTCGAATCGCATCGAGCTCCGCCAAGCGGAGCTGCTCGAGACGGTGCTTCAGCTTTACGTCCCGCTGGTTCTTCAGGGCGAGGGCTCGGGTACGGGCGAGCTCGTGAGCCTTAGCCACCCAACGCACTGGCCCGACAAGGACCCGGACGAAACCGAGAAAGGCGAGCACAGCGGGCACGGCCGCCGCGTAGGAGTCGGCCGCCAGGAGCACCAGCAAAGCTGCAAGTACGAGCAGGATGGCGATTCCGGCGAGCCAATGCCACGCTCGCCGCCCCAGCTCCCGGACCGCTCCGCGACGGCTCCGCAGCTCCTGCATCATCTCCACGCTCACGTCCTCGCCGGCGACGAGATGCAACGCCTCGCGCATCTCTTCGATCCATGGCAGTGCCTCTGCCTCCTCAGCCAGGCTCTCCACCGAAGCGTCTCGCAGGTCCCGGAGTTCGATCTTGACCTCCAGCCGGTCGTTCCTCGCCTGCTCCTCTTCCTGCTGCGCCCGTTCAACACGCTTCTGGGCGATCTCCCGATCGGCTTTTGCCCGACTGAGGAGGATCTGCGAACTCTCCAGCTCTTCGATCAGCCGCTCCGGTTCGGTCCCAGCCTCCGTCAGCCCCTCGAACACGTGACTTGCGAAGCTCGCCCAAAGGTTGGCATCGGCGTAATGCCAGGCGTTAAACGAGATTTGGTGTATCGCGGAGCAGTAGGCAGTGCTCTCGGTGTTGCTCGTGGCTTCGGCCAGCGCCTCGATGCGCTGGCGCATCTTCTCGATGAAGAAGGACTTGCCGCTCCCCCAGTCCCCAAACAAACCAATGGAAAGAGGGGGCATGACTTCGCGCGCCGCGATCACCGAGCAGAGTGCGTTCACCTGCCCCTGAATGTCGAGAAGGTCGTCTCCCTTGGGAACGTCCGAGGTGTATCCAGGCTGAACCGTCGAACTGGGTTCGCCCTCGCTCTCGTCCTGACCAGACTCAGGACCGACCACGAAGACTTTATGCGGAGCGTTCAGCTGGGGAGCGTGGCGGCCGACGAACAGAGCGGCGGAGGGAAAGGGAGGAACCAGCTCGGTGAGGTCCGGCGTCGCGACATCGTCGAACAGCACAAAGTAGGCCCGGCGCGAAAGCTGGCGTTGGTATTCACGCAGCGATTCCGGTTGGCTGCGCAACCCGAAGTAGCGCAGGACGAGGTCCGCCATCCCTTCCGTCCTGCGAGTCGCTTCAAAGGTGATGAAGGCTTGCCCGGCCGGATATTCATCTCTCACGAGATACGCGACGATGCGGGCGAGCGAGGTCTTGCCAGAACCCGGGGGCCCGGTAATCAGAACAGCCCTCGAACCGCCCTGGAACTCTTCGACAATCTCCTGGAGAAGCACCGCCCGCTCCGGGAGGATTGCCCGCCATAGCATCGGAACGAGCGGCGCGACCGACGTGAAGCCCGCTCGGAAGTCGAACACGGGTGCCTCTGAAAAGGCGGCAGGTAAAGCCGTGACGGCATCGTCTTCGGCGCCTGGGAGCAGGACAGTACAAATGACGTAGTTGTCGTCGCGCCGGGCGCGAGCGGCGGCCCGCTCGGCCTCGAACACTCCTAAATGACCCGCCTTACGCCCGCTGAGGCAGACGATGAAAGCCCGGGTTTCGCCCAGCGCTTTGAAGATCCAGTCTTTTGCCGTTCCATGCGCCCGTCCGCGGTCGCGCTCGGCGATCCACGGTCGCAGGCCATCGCGACGAAGCAGATCGTCCAACCGCCGCACATGCTCACTCGTCTCGGGACTTCCACCCGGATAGCTGATAAAGACGTCAAATGCCTGACTCATCCCCGTCCTACCTGCGACAGTACGCGAACCTGCGCCGAAAAGATCCGCGAATGTTGTTTACGACCATCCCGACTTCGGCGCAGTGGCGCGCTACAAAAGCCCGGGGGTGTCCTACCTGAACGGAAAGCGGCGGTCGTTGTTGTCGAAGTTGCCGATCGGCGTGGTCCGCACCCCAACCTCAAGCAACACCACGATCACCACCCCGATCCACCCCACCACCTGAATGATGATTCCAGTCCGCCCCGGCACGATCATCCCGGTGACGATGGTCGTGACGATCGCGAGAACCAAGAGGACGGAGGCCCAGCTGATCTTGCCGAACGGCGAACGCATGGGCAGATCGTAAACCCCTTTCATCCAGAGATACTGGGAACTGCAATGGAGCGGAGCACGGTGAAAGCATTCGACGATCTGGTCGGCGGCCTCGACTACCCGATGTTCATCGTCACGACGCGCGCCGATGGCGAGATGGCAGGCTGCCTGGTCGGCTTCGCCACCCAGTGCAGCATCGACCCTCCTCGCTTCCTCGTCTGCCTCTCGGAGAAGAACCGGACCTGCCGGGTGGCTCGTGGGGCCGAGGCGCTTGCCGTCCATTTCGTCCCCTCCACCGCCGAGGACCTCGCCGAGCTGTTCGGGGGTGAGACCGGCGACGAGGTCGAGAAGTTCAGCCAGTGCGCCTGGCACTCCGGCCCTAAGGACCTGCCGATCCTCGACGAGTGCGACAACTGGTTCGTCGGGGCGATCCTCGAGCGCCACGACCTCGGCGACCACGTCGGTTTCCTGCTCGACCCGATCGGTGCCCATCCCGGCACCGGGCTCGACGAATTCACCTTCCACCGCGCGCGCCGGATCGACCCCGGGCACGAAGCCTGAGAAGCGGCCGCCTCCGTCCTAAGGCACGGCTGGTTGGTTCGCGTAGGGCTGGTAGGTGCGGCAGGGCTCGCCGCGCAAGCCCGGGCACGGCGGCTGCCCGCTCGGCACGCTCACGCCGGGGACGACCGGCAGCAGGAGGCTCGAAGGCGTTTCCCCGCCGTAGGCGATCGCGACCTGGGCGGTGCCTTCCGGTTCGGTTTCGTCGAAGGACCAGATCGGCTGGGTGCCGTTCGGGGCGGCGATCGTCACCCGGATCCGCGAGCCGGCGCGGTAGACGTGACCCTCGTAGTAGAGCGGGATCGTCACCGGGACGAATTCGCCGGCCGGAAGCGGTTCGACGTCGGATTCGCGCAGGCTCAGCACCGGCTCGAGCAGGGTGCTCTTTTCGGAGTCGAGCTTGCGCTCGTCGCCGCGGACCCAGCCGTTCTGGACGAAGGTCTCCTTGCCGTCGGGCCGTACCTCGCTGATCGTCGCCTGCAGATCGACGTTGGGAGTCGAGGAGCGAACCCAGACGTTGACCGCCCCGGCTCCGATCACGGTCGTGTTGGTTTCGAGCGGAGCGGTGAGGTAGGAGACGGCGCTGCCCGGCGGGCTCTGTTCCCAGTGGTATGACGGGGTCGCGGTCCAGAGGCCACCTTCGCCGGAGCCGGTGTTGCCGCTGAAGTCGGTCTTCGGCAGGGCGCCCGCGTCCCAGGTGAATTCGTCGGCGCCCAAGCCGACAGGCGGCTTGCCCCTCAGGCTGCCGTGCGGCGCGAGGTACCACGCCTTGGCTTCGGTGCCGGGCACCGGGAATTCGCCGAAGGACTTTTCGAAGCTCGGGTAGGGCATGCCCGGCGAGAGCCCGCCGGCCCCGCTGTCGAAGAGGACGCGGACCGGCTTCAGGTTTTCGAAGGCGGCCAGCGCCGTTTCGTAGGTCGGCTGCAGCTGGATCGGGTCGGGCGGCAGCGTCACGCCTTCGATCCCCATCGCTTCCTTGTAGATCAGCGGCGCCGCCGCCTGGATCGCCGCCGAGTCCGCGATCGGCGCCCGTTTCGCCACGTAGAGCTGGAGGAAGTCGTACCAGCGGTTGAAGGTCTGCGGGTCGAGCGAGTCGACGTGGGTGCCGTTGGTAAAGGTGAACCACTTGCGGCGGGTGCCGGTCATGTGCTCGGCCAGGGTCGGGCAGTGGCCGCCGGTCTGCTCGTCGGTCCACTGGCAGGCCATGAAGGTCGGCACGTCGATCTTGTTCACGAAGGTGACGGGCGAGAGCGGGTCGGCGACTTCGGGCTTGTAGTGGCTGTTTTCTTCGATCTTCTTCAGGAGGTCGACCGCTTCGGGATGCAGCGCCTGGTTGGCCGCGCAGGTCGCATCGCCTTCCTGGATGCGCTTATAGGACCATTCCTGGCCGGAGGCCGGGCCGGCCGCTTCGGCGTCGTGGACCCGCTCTTTGGCCCATTCGAGCGCGAAGCCGGTGTTGAGGATGCCGCCGGGATAGAGCGTCGTCTGGGTGTTGTCGATCACCGAGAGCGGCGAGATCGCGGCCAGGTCCGGCGGCTGCGTGGCGGCGGTGAAGAGCTGGCTGATGCCGCCGTAGGAGATCCCCATCATCCCGACCTCGTGGTTCAGGGCCCAGGGCTGGTGGGCGACCGTCTCGACGACGTCGTAGCCGTCGAGGTTCTGCAGCGGCTCGAAGAAGTCGTAGGCGCCGCCCGAGCAGCCGGTCCCGCGCATGTTGACGTCGACCACCGTGAACCCCATCAGGTTGGCGAGGATCGAGATCCCGTTTTCGGGGCCGGCCGGGTTGGCGTACCCGTAGCCCGAGTACTCGATCAGGGTCGGCGTCGGCCCGCTCGGCAGCGGCGGCGGTTCGACCCCGGGGAGCACCTTCGTCACGTCCTGCGGCGGGTGGACGTCGATCGCCAGCTTGGTGCCGTCGCGCGTGGTCAGGTAGCCGTAGCCGCTGGAGGGGATCGACTGTTCGTAGATGCCGGGGTCGGGGGGCGCGGACTGGGTCGTCAGGACCTGCAGCGGCGGCGATTCTTCCCCCCCCGAGACGACGCGGTAGCCGCCGCCCGGCGCGACGTTGCGGAAGAGGATGCCGCCGAGCTCGTCCGCGCTCTTCGTCGCGACTTCTTGGCCTTCGCCGTCGTAGAGAGACACCTGCGCGCCGGCGGGGAGACCCGTCGCGTAGACCTGTTCGACGCTGCCGTGGGCGTCGAACGTCGCCGCACTGGCGGCCGTGACCGGCAGCAACAGCGCCAGCAGCGCAACGGTGAACGCGATGAACCTCTTCAAGATGCTCCTTTTCTACCCAAAATCGACTAGAGAAAACTGGCCAGCCAGCCAGTATGATCGCGGGGCGTGTCAGACCAGACCGAGATCCCTGCCGGGAAAGGCGACGTCGAGGACGCCCTGGTGCTCGAGCGCGAGCACTGGCAGAGCGGCCCGCCGCTGGAGCTGTTCAAGCGCATGCGCAGCGAGTGCCCGGTCCACTGGACCTCCGAGGTGACCGAGCTGCCGCAGGCGAAGGGCTTCTGGTCGGTGACCCGCGCCGAGGACGTCCACACGGTCAGCCGCGACTGGGAGACCTACTCCTCCGAACGCGGCGGCGTGGTCGCGATCGACGAGGTCTTCCCGATCGAGCTGGCGCGGGCGATGTTCATCGGCATGGACCCGCCCAAGCACGACCGGCTGAAGGCGCTCTTCCAGGCGGGCTTCACGCCGAAGCGGATTGCCGCGCACGAGGACGAGATCCGCGAGATCGTCGTCCGGGTGCTCGACCGCCTCGAGGGCCGCGACGCCTGCGACCTCGTCACCGACGTCGCCCAGCCCGCCGTCTCACGCGTGATCGGCAGCTTCATGGGCATCCCGGAGGAGGACGACGCGGCCTGGGCCGACCTGATGAACATGGCTCTGGCGGCGAGCGACCCCGACTACAGCCCCTCGAGCGACGAGGTCGAAGCGACGATCCAGGCGGCGATCCAGCAGGTCTTCGCCCGCTGCGGCGCGATGATCGCCGAGCGCCGCGAGAACCCGACCGACGACCTCACCAGCGTCCTCGTCCACGCCGAGGTCGAAGGCCAGCGGCTGGAGGAGCACGAGATCGTGATGGGCTTCTTCCTCCTCGTCGCCGCCGGCAACGACAGCACCAAGGCGACCTACTGCAGCGCGATGCGGGCGCTGATGGAACACCCCGACCAGCGCCGGCTCCTGGTCGAGGACCCCGCGCTGATCCCCGGCGCGGTCGAGGAGGCGCTGCGCATGTTCCCCGCCTTCGCCCACTTCCGCCGCACCGCGACGAGGGACACCGAGCTCGGCGGGCAGCGGATCAAGGAGGGCGACAAGGTGGTCATGTGGTACGCCTCCTCCAACCGCGACGAGACCCGCTACGAGGACCCCGACCGCTTCGACGTCCTCCGCAACCCCGAGCACCAGGCCTTCGGCGCCGGCGGCCGCCACTTCTGCCTCGGCACCGCCCTGGCCCGCCTCGAGCTGAAGATCCTGCTCGAGGAGACCCTCGCCCGCTATCCGGACATGGAGATGGACGGCCGCCCCATCTACATGGAGTCAGCATTCCTCAACCAGCTGAAATCGCTGCCGGCGCGGCTGGCGCCGTAGACCGCGAAGACCATGTTGCGGTGTGCCTTTTCCCGGCTATACGGGGGAAAAGGCACACTGTTCGGCAGCCTGAGCCCGCCGCCCGGTTCTCGAGGTCCGGCCCGCCTCTCACAATGACCGCATGATCTGCCAGCTGACCGGCAATCCGCACCGGCTCTTCTGGATGCGTTCCGCTTGGTGGTGCGCCGACTGCCGTCAGAAGATCGAGTCCTGCTGCGAGGGTGGCGGCTGCCCTTCGGTCGCCGACGTGCAGCCGGCAGCCGACGCGCGGTAGCTGGGAACGGCGGCCGCGGCTAGCCCGCCGGAGCCAGCGCGGCGTCCCGGACGGTAGGTGCCGCGGCGGCCGGTCGCAGCAGCGAGCCCGGCGCCGTTTCGCGCCAGATCGCGAACATCATCAGCGCCGAGAAGAAGACGATGGCGGCGAAGGCGACGGCGTCGTTCAGCGGGTATTCGAAGTTGTATTCATGGCTGAGCGGGTTGAAGCCGCGAGTGCCGAGGGTGGCGCCGACGGCGAGGGCGAAGACCTCGAGCGCGCGCAGGACCAGGACGGCCCGGATCGCGCGCGAGCGCATCCAGGAGAAGCGCGAGCCTGCCTGCTCGACGGCGAGCACGGCCAGGACGGCGAGGACCCAGGCCTGCATCCCCTCGCGCAGGAAGCCGGAGCTGCCGTTCCCCCAGTAGATCCAGAAGATGACGAAGGGGATGACGACCACCGCGAAGAAGGGCCAGGTCCAGCGCTTGGCGAAGCGCCAGAGGCTGGCCAGCAGCACCGGGAAGAAGAGGATCGCGAAGCCGAACGGGACCCCCGTCCAGTACTGGAAGAAGAAGTGGGAGACGCCGGGCGAGATGCCGAGAAGGGTGTTGATCGAGACGTTGTGGTCCTGGAAGACCGGCAGGTAGAGCGGCACGCTCGTGTCCATCAGCGAGGTGAGGCGGAGGGAGATCCATTCCGAGACCGAGGGGTGGTAGTTGGGCCCCGCCTCTTCGAAGTAGTCGAGGAAGCCGCTCTGGGTGTTGTGACCGTGGTTGGCGATCATCCAGGCGACGACGACCGCCGTGCCGGCCGCCATCAGCAGCAGGGCCCGGACTTGCGGCCGCTTGAGCTTCGCCCCCCGGAGCGGCCACAGCGCCAGCGGCCCGAGCGCGAAGTAGCCGAGCAGCGCCCCTGGGTGGAAGAGAAAGCCGACGCCGACCGAGAACCCGCCCCGCAGCGGCTTGCGCTCGAACAGCCAGAGGGCGCCGAGGAGGATGAAGGAGGCAGCGAGGAGCTTCGGCCAGGTGAAGGTCAGCTCGGCGAAGACGAACGGGGTGCTGATCCCTAGGAGGAGGGCGAGACGGGCGGCCCGTGCTCCGGCCAGCTTCCGGACCAGCTCCCACAGCGTCAGCAGTGCGGTCGCGCTCATCGCGATCATCGCGATCCGGTAGGCCATGAAGCCCTGGGCGTCGAACGGCTCCCAGTGCTGGTTGGGAACGCCGAGGACCGGGCGACCGCCGGTGACGAGGACGATCGGGGCGCTGGCGATCCCCGCCACCGGGCCGCGGGAGGAGAACAGGTAGGGCAGGAAGAGGCCGTAGCCTTCCGGTCCGTAGGGCTTGGTGCCGTGGGCGACCATCTCGGTGACGACGTAGGAGATGTGGCTGTCCGGCCGCCCCTCGGTCCACAGGTTGTGCCCGATCTGGCCGGCGTCGAGCTCGCCGACCGGGCCGAGGGACCAGAGCGAGCGGGCGATCGCCAATCCGACCGGGATCCCCAGGAGCAGCAGCGTGCGCCGCTCCTCTGCGGTGAGGAAGTCCTCCGGGCCGGCGACGAGGAGGATCCCGAACATCAGGCCAAGCACTGGGGCGACGACCGCAAAGCAGGTCGTCTCGGTTGCGAGCACGCCATGCAGGCACCAGGCCAGGCAGCCGGTGAAGACCATCACGCCGATCCCGAAGAGCGGCAGGAAGGCGAGCCGGATCGGGCGACCCAGGAGCGCCCGCACAGCGATCCCCGGCCCCATCACCAGGGTGACGGCGAGACAAGTGGTGAGCGCTACGCGAGCGAAGTCGAGCGTCTCCTGCTTCACCGTCGCGTGGCTGGCTTCGGTTGCCGGCTTGACCGCTCCCAGGAGACAAGCGAGACCCGCTCCCAGGAGCAAGGCCAGCATGATGATTCTCTCGGTACTGATCCTGCGCATCGATCAACCGGCGCGCCATCCTCTTGCCGCCAGTCGCCGCGAGACGATATCGAGAGTATTCGGATGACCTTTAGAGCTTGGGTGCTCGTGTTGTAAAGCGGGGGACAACTCGTGCCCTGACGGGATTCGCACCTGCAAGCCTCGGTTGCGACCTGCAGCGCCGGCCCGTTTACGCTCCGGGATATGACGCTTCAGCGGATGGACAACGTCCTCATCGTCGTCGTCGACCTCGAGGCTGCCAAAGCGTTCTTCGCCGAGCTCGGTATGGAACTGGAGGGCGAGACGACGGTCGAGGGGAGTTGGGTGGGCCGCGTCGTCGGGCTCGACGACGTCCGCGCCGACATCGCCATGATGCGGACCCCGGACGGCCACAGTCGGGTTGAGCTGACGAAGTTCCACACGCCGCCGGCAGTCAGAGCCGAGCCGGAAAACGCACCCGCGAACGCGCTGGGCATCCGCCGCATCATGTTCGCCGTCGATGACATCGACGACGTCGTCACCCGCCTGCGCCACCACGGCGCCGAACTAGTCGGCGAGATCGCACAGTACGAGGACATCTACCGCCTCTGCTTCCTACGCGGCCCCGAGGGCATCCTCATTGGCCTGGCCGAGCAGATCAGCTGAGACCTTCGTGGAAGCACACGACACCGCCCGGAGCACAGCGGAACCCGCCTGACAGGATTCGAACCTGTGACCTTCGGTTTCGTAGGACGGGAGAGCGTGGCGCTGAAGCCGGGATTGCGGGGGCGATACACCGAGATGCGACTTTAGAGCGCTACGGCCTCAGCCAAGGTGGCGCCGCGCATGTAAGGCGAGAGGCTCCTCTCCGTCAAGACATTTATCTCCGTTCCCAGCGCTTCGCCTAACTCTTCTGTCAGCGCCACGAGATCAAAGAGGCTCCGTCCTTCATCTAGATCCACGAGGAAAACAGGACAGTCCACGTTTCCTGGCTCCTCGTTGACTGAGCCGAGGACGCGCACGTTGCGTCCCCCATGAGCAGCCGCCAACTGCTTTATGGCCCTCACCGTTTCCTCAGACAAAACATCCTGCATCGGTGCTAGCTTAGTTCGAACGTGGAACCGACGAAGAAAAGCGCTGAGCCAGAGATGGCAGAGCTGCCCGAGGGCTGGAAGACCTTTGAGAGCGGAGCGCCGGCCCCTAACTGGGTCGCTGCCGTCGACGAGGCCCGACGAGACATTGATCTCAACTCTGCCAAGGCAGCCGAAAGACTCCGAGGCATGTTCTCCCATGTCGCTCCTGGCGTGAGCTTGGCGGATGAGTCGATCGCCAACCGACGCGACGAGGTTCAAGCGGAAGAACAAGCCGAGGCGAAGCGACGACTCCCTGATGGCTCTCCTGCAGGTAGCGACGGTTCCCAGGAGTACCCTAGGCACATGCCCAAGGATCGCGACAATCTGAAGGTTCTCGCAGCAGGTCGCCGGAATCGGCTACAAAGCAACGGTCGCCCTCGCTTTGATCTGACCGATGCTGAGATCGAGCGCTCGACTCAAACGGCAATGCGCCTAGCGGATGCGTCCAAGTCCCAGGCGGAAGCGCGATCCAACTCGGGCACGTCGCTTTCCTCGTAGGCGCGAAACGAGACAGTCGGGCGCAGCGTGCCAGGTGCTTTCGATGCATCAGCCGAGTTCGACCACGAACCGCTCCCGACCGCCGAGGAGATTCAGCACAGCGGGCAGAACGTCCTACGGTGGCTGGAAGCAGTAGCGAGCTCGGAAACCCCTTGGCCGGTCGATGTCCGGCTCGTCCAAGAGATCCACTTCCGCTGGTTCGAGACGACCTTCCCCGCTGACGCGGGCCGCTTTCGGACTCAGATGGTTCTAAACCGTAAAGGGAGTGCGGTGGAGGTCGAGGCGATCCTTCCTGCGGTGCAGAGCGCCTGCGAGAACTGGACCTGGCGTCGCGAGCGCTTCCGCCCAACCGAGGATGCCGAGTTGATCCAGTTCATCGTTGCGGAGGCGAACACGCTGGCAGTCCGCGTATACGACATCCATCCGTTCATCGACGGGAACACGCGAGCCACCTGGCATTTGCGGAACTACCTCCTGATGCTGGATGGCCTCAGACCTCTTATAGATCTCATGGATCAAACCGTCTACGAAAGCGCCTGGTGGAGCGCGAACGCTGAGGATCACACTCAACTCGATGCGGCCGTCCTAAACGAGCTAGCGTTGCAGGAGCGCTCCAACTAGTAAGTGATCCCGGGACCCAGCTCGGAGCACAGCCGAACGCGCCTGACAGGATTCGAACCTGTGACCTTCGGTTTCGTAGGACGGGAGTTGGCGGCGGGCTAGAGCGGTTTGCTGCGGTTCTGTAACCGGGATGCAACCGCGTCTCGAAGAGTCGCTAGAGGTTGAACTGGAGACGCTGAGCCGCGCGGACTTCCCCCATCGCACTTTCGACGGGGACCTCGATATGGGTCTGCCGCCGCGCCTGCCAAACGCCAATGGCAGTCAGCGACGCTTCGGGGTGGAGCTGTTCAAGGGCCGCGGCGTACGGAGCGGCGATGAGGGGTGCCTGCGCTTCGGTGAGATCCGGGCCATCCCAGAAAAGCGCCCTCGCGGCCAGGCCGTTGCCGTCACCGAGAACCACGTCTATGCGCACGAGCAGCGGTCCAGCGGGCCAGTCGAGCACCGTGCGCAACGCCAGGCCGCGAGCCGGTCGCCCATCGGCACTGTCAGAAGCGACATAAGCCTCGAACCCCGATAGGACGTTGCTATTGGAGGTCGCCATGCTGGGATTGGTGTGGTTGGCCCATACCCCGACCTTGCTTGCACGCAGATAGGCGCGAGCCGCCGCCGAGCCTTCCTCGTGGTAGATCGATACCGCTTTCCGGGCGACGGTCACCGGCACGGTCATGAAGGCCGGTGGCGGTTCGGCTGCGGGTCCGAGTGCCCGGTATTCCGGGACCCGGACCTTCCTGCTCAACTCGTTTGCCGTGCGCACCTTGACCTGCTCCTGTCCAGGTTTTTCTACTCGTCGTGCAGCAGATCGTTCAGCGAAGACTTGCCTTCGCGCTTCAGGAGCGTGCCGAGCTCCATGTCGCTACGCACGCCGAAATCCACGCCATAGCGCTCCTCAATCGTCCCGACCCGGGTATCAGCGCGTTTCCGGCGAAGCGGCCCGCTCTCCGTTCTAGAGCGGTCTCCTCTCATTCCGGGCGCATCGTTTGAACCAGCCAAGGCAAATCTCCTTTCTTCTCGATCAACCGTCCAAGCAAGATAGCACAAAGTCCACAAGGTCGCTATTATCTCTAAAGTCTATTAAGACCACTAGGTTTACAAAGGATCTAAAGCGTCTATATAGTTCCCACGTCCATCCAGAAGGAGGGCTAGGAATGAGCACCACTGACTTTCTCAATGTCAAGCAAACGGCCAAGGCACTTGGCGTCCACGAGAACACCGTCCGAAACCTTGAGAAGAAAGGGGTGCTCAAGGCTGCTCGGTTGCCGGGTTCTGGCTTCCGCCGCTTCTCCAAGGAGGACGTCGATCGAATGCGGGACGAAATGTTGAGCCAGTTTGCTCCTGATACCGAGATGCCGGAAACGCGTCGTAAGCCGACCAAGCGCCGAACCCTCTCTGAAGAGGATTACAACGGCTAAGTACTCAACCGGGCCACGCGATAGCGTGGCCCGGTGTCTTTGAGTGAGCGGGAGCGGCGGCCGTCCGACGACGGCTACTACGCCGAGAGAAGCGACTACCTGCGGCAAGGAGATCTCTTTCGAGAGGTGCCGCTCGGATACCCCATGCCGCCTGACGCGGTGAATCACGAGGAGGGAAAGAGGAAGTTCCTGTCCGGGCCGTTTGAGCCAGGCTTCGGGATGCTCTTAACGCCGACCTGCAGCATGCACGCACAGGGGGGCGACGGCTATGCGCACCCCGTCCGGGTTCTCGCTCCAGTCTTGAGCGTTGAGCGCCTCGTTCAGTCCGGCTCAGTCAAAGAGGCGGCGCTTCCCGACCTGCGCAAATTTGACCACCTAATGAATTACTTCTACCTCCCACCCATTGAGGAATACAAGTTTCCCGAGAGCCTGGCTCTCATCTATGCCGCAATCACGGTCCACCACGACTATCTGGTTGACCACCGAATCGCCCAGTTAGGCGGGGGTGCGGCGGTACACCTCAAACTCAAGCTCGCGGCGCACTTCAGTGGATCGCTGTTCTCACACGCAGACTTCGAGGACGAGCGCGAGTAGCTACGGATCATCGGTCGAAGAGCGGATATATGCACCCCCATGCTCATCCCACTCGACCCGACCCTCTTCACAGTAACCGGCTCGGCCTTCGCCGCAAACCAGACGGGCTCGCATCGTCTCAACCTTCTCATCCGGAAGTACCGGGAGCCCAAGAACCTCATCCCATCCGAGCAATTCATGATTTGCGGGATTCAGAAGGATCGATTTCGCCTGACGGGGACACTCCTTCCCGTGCGCGTCGATAGCTGCGCGAACGTTCATAAGCATCCGAGCCTCAAACTCAGCTCCGACAGCCGCGTCCGGCTGCAGAAGCATCGGAGGGGTGGAATCAGTTGGCACAAACGCGACTGTAGCGCGCGACATCTCCGAAAACCGGATGACAGAACTAGCCGATCTTCTTCCTGACGTCGTCAAAGCTCGTCCCTATCGCGTGGGTGTAGCGCGCCAGCATCGTCTCCACCCGGTGCCCTGCGATCTCGGCCAGGTCGGCGTCGTTGACGCCGGCGGCCCGCAGGTGCGTGACGTAGCTGTGGCGGCACTCGTGGGGGCGGATGTCTAGGCCGGAAGCTTCTTGGGTGGGTCGCCAGAGGTCGCGGTAGAAGTTCCGCTCCCGCCACATGCGCCCCGTGGGGGTCGTGAAGAGCAGCTCGTCCTTGCCGTCGTTGACTTGGATCTGGGCTTCCAGCATCCAGGCAAGGGTCGCGGGGACGGGAACGACGCGGCCGGCGTCGGGCTCACCATGGTCGGTCTTCGTGCCCTCGAGGATCTGGCCCTCGTGGGCGGTGCGGCGGACCTGGAGCGTCTCGCCGTCGAAGTCCGCGCGGCACAGCGGCAGAACCTCGCCGAGCCTCAGCCCGCAGTCGGTGAAAATGCGGACCATCGGCTCGTAGCGGCCGGCTGCCTTGGCGAAGCGGTGCATCTCCTCGAAGGTGAAGATGCGGATCGGATTGGGCTTCTTCTGGGCGCGCGGGTCATTGGCGCGGATGCGGACGCCCTTGAAGGGGTTGAGGTCGCAGACTTCGTCAGTGATCGCGTCCTCGGCCATCGCCGAGAGGGCGCGGAGGATGCCCACCGCGCCGGTGGTGGCTCGGCCTTCGGTCCTCAGCATGTGGTCGACCAGGGCGAGCGCGTGGCGACGGCGCAGCTCGCGCATCGGCCAGTCCTTTAGCGGGACGCCCTCGATCACAACATCGGTGACGCGGCTGATGCGGTGCTCGTTCGTCGCGTTGGTCCACTCGGAGCGCGGGTGCAGCTCGGTCCAAGGGGCGAAGTAGCCGCCGAGCGTGTCTGGTCGATCCGAGAGGCCGTACGCCTCGTCAATGGCCTTCTGCGCTTCGCCTTTGCGGGCGAAGGTTCCTTTGCCTCGGTTCCAGCTCGGCTTGGCGATGTGGCGGCGTCCGTCGCGGCCGGTGTAGCGGGCGACCCAGACCACCTGGCCGGAGGGATTGCGGCGCTTGACGGGCGTATCGCGCCTCATGCCGCCTCGTCCCTGTGGCGTGAGAGGAAGTCCTCGACGTCTGCCGGGTCGATCCGACGAGCCGCGCCGAGCTTGTAGCTGGGAAGCTCGCCCTGCCTAATCCAGTTGCGGATCGTTCGATCCGAGACCGCGAGGAACTCGGCGAGGGTGCGCTCGGTGAAGAAGGTGGGCGAGGGCGCTTTCCGCTCCATGCCATAGAAGTGCCTT
>JBQCIB010000030.1:0-119301 GCA_051954115.1 Solirubrobacterales bacterium
CGAGGGTGCGCTCGGTGAAGAAGGTGGGCGAGGGCGCTTTCCGCTCCATGCCATAGAAGTGCCTTTCGCGGCCGAAACGCCCCGGGCAGTTCTGCTCAGTTCCTCTGAAGACCACATTCGGGAACGCCTCCCCACCCGCCATACGCGCGGCGCAGCCGCGCCACAATTGGCGGTGGGGAGGCCGACCGAAGGTCAAACGGCGGGTCACTCCGAACCGAGCCCGCTCAGGCACGAAAATCGAACCTCAGTTCGGGGTTCATAATGTGTCGGGGGGTCAGTTGGAGGTCCGCAAGGCCGGGGTGATAGTGCGTGAGGGGTCGCGAAGGGTCGCTACTCGGCTAGGAGTTCCAGGACCTCTCGGTCTTCATCGAGGCACTTCTTCAGGCGTTCCTGGAATGCGTGGTCGGCTCTTCGGATGGCGATGTGCCGATCGATCGCTTCTCTGAGGGCTTCGGATACAGGCATCTCGTCGGCTCGGGCGACCGCGCTGAGCGCGGCCGCCATTTCTCTTGAGAGCCGGACGGTGGAAACCACCGTGTCGCTCATGCCGCCCTCCTCACGACGAAGCTGCCGCCCGCAGTAGGACCGGGTGGAATCCACTCGATCCCGTCAAGCAGCCTCTCTGCCCCCACGCCGAGGGCACCAGAGAGCTTCAGCAGCGTGTCTACCCGAGGCAGGCGCTCGCCGTTCTCGACGAACCCGATCTCGGTGCGGTGCAGGCCACAGAGGGCGCCTAGCGCTTCCTGGGAGTAGCCCGCACGACGGCGGGCCAGCCAAAGGTTCCGGCCGAGCTTCCTATTGACCTCTCGGTCGGCGTATCTACCGTCCATCAGAGTTCCACCAGCCCGTTGAAGACGACAGCGGTCCTCGTCGGCAGGACGAGCGGGCCGACCTGATGGAGGAGGCCCGCCCCCGTGAGATCGCGGACGGCCCGCTCGATCCGGTCGCGCTGAGCGAACGCATCCGAGCCGAAGATCATCTGACGCGCAAGCTCATCGAGCGTCAGCACCTCGGGATAGATGAACAGGATCTCTCTCAGGACGCTCGCCTGGTCGCGGTCGTCCTGATCGGTGGTGGTCGTGGCGCGTTCATCGTCCGCGCCACTAGGCTTGTTGCGCATGGGAAGCATCCCTTCCTGTGCCATGCCCCCGGCTGTTCCAGCAGCGCGGGGGCGCTTTGTAGATCGGCCTAGATTAGCAGGGTCGTAGAGACCCCTCTACGGCGGTTACTTCTTGCGGAGGATCTGCGCTACGCGAGTGAAGTGCAGGCCGGTCTCCTCGGCGATCTCTCGCATCGAGAGTCCCGCCGCTTGCGCGTCTTCGAACGACTTCCGCCGACTCTCGCGCAGCGCTTCGAGCTTGTCCTGCGCCTTCTCGAAATCCGCCTGCGCTCGCCGCACGGATTTCCGCGCTCTGGCCTTCGGGTCACCCGCCATCGCCACGGACACTATTGGGCCAGAGAGATGAGACCAGGATGAGACCAAGACCTCGCGGAACGGCCCGGAATCGTCCGGCGCCCTTCGGAACCCCCTCTCCACCCCGAAGCCGACGATCTGGCTCTGCGCCGGGAAACGCACGGCACCGCCCGGAGCACAGCGGAACGCGCCTGACAGGATTCGAACCTGTGACCTTCGGTTTCGTAGACCGACGCTCTATCCAACTGAGCTACAGGCGCGGGATCGGGGGTGGCGCCCCGGGAGAGGGGATTCTAGGGGCTTTGGGCTGGTGGGTGGCTATGTGGGGTCTTTGAGGCGGACGTGCCAGCGGATGGTGGCGGTGGCGACGCGGGTGTCGTTGGCGTCGGTCAGCTCCACCTGGCAGGGGAACTCGACTTTGCCGTCGCTGTCGAGGGTGGCGAGGGCCTCGGCGGCGGGCATGCCGAGGCGGGCGCTGGCGGTGATCGTGCCGTTGGCGATCTTCTCGTAGGCGATCTCGGCGCTGCGGGCGAGCGGCGTCACCTCGCCCATGCGCTCGGCGAAGGCGCCGACGAAGGCCGCTCCGGATGCCGTCTCGGCGGCGGTGAAGAGCGCCCCGGCGTGCTGGGAGCCGACGTGGTTGAGGAGCTCGGAGCGGTCGGGCAGCTCCACCGTCGCCTCGCCCTCGCCGATGCTGACGATCTCCAGGTCGAGGTGGTTGACGAAGGGCACCGCCTGGCTCATGCCCTTGGCGATCAGGTCGAAGTCGGTCATCGCCCCTCGAACCTAGCGTGGCCCGGCCCGCCCTGCTCGAGGAAGGTGCGGACGGCGTTCTGCAGGTCCTCGGTCGCGAACAGCTCGGCGGCGTCGGTTCGCACCGCCTCGTCCGCGGCCGGGATCCCGCCTTCGCGGAAGCGGCGGAGGATGTGCTTGGTCATCGCGTGCGCCTTGGTCGGCCCGGCCGCCAGCTCCGCCGCGAACTTCCGCGCCGCGGCGTCGAAGTCCTCGCCGTCGAAGATCACGTTGACGACGCCCCAGCGCTCCATCTCCTCGGCGCCGAAGATCCCGCCCGACATCACGAAGTAGCGCGCCCGCCCGGACCCCGCTCGCTCGGCCAGCCGCTGGGTCCCGCCCATCGACGGCGTCAGCCCGACCACCTTCTCGACCAGGCCGAACTTCGCCTGCGGCGAGGCGACGATCAGGTCGCAGGCGAGCGAGAGCTCGAAGGCCGCGGTCAAGGTCAGCGCGTGGGCGGCGAAGACGACCGGCGCCGGCAGCTCTTCGACCTTTTCGATCATCAGCAGCAGCTCGTCCCAGAGCTGGCTGCCCTGCTCCGGCGTCAGCCCGGCGAAGACGTGTACGTCGACCCCGCCGGAGACGGCGCGCCCCTCGGCGCGGATCAGCAGCGCCCGCGGCGGCTCGGCGGCGACCGCGTCGATCGCCGCCCGCAGGTCGTCGATCATCCGCTGGTCGAAGAGGTTGAGTGGTGGGCTGTCGAGCGTGATCACCGCGAGGCCGCCGTCCTCGCGCTCGAGCCGCGCCGCCGGTCCCGCCGGCCCCCCGCCCTCAGGGCACACGATGGACCTCGAAGAGGTTGGTGCCGAGCTCCTGGTCGGCCAGCCCGGCGGTGATCGCGATCAGCTCGCCCGATTTGGCGATGCCGTGCCGCCCCGCCATCTCGGCGCAGGTCCGGAGCAGGCCGTGGACGTCGGATTCGTAGTCGCAGCGAACAGCGGTCACGCCGAACAGCAGGTTAAGGCGCCGCACCGTTTCGATGCGCGGCGAGATCGCCAGCACCGGCACGTCAGGCCGGTGGGCGGAGACGAGACGCGCCGTGCGCCCGCTGGTCGTCGGCACCACCAGCGCCTTCAACCCCAGCCGGTAGACCGCGCCGACGGCGCTCTGCGCGACCGAGTCGGCGATGTCCTGGGTCGCCTGGTCGGTGCGGCGGAACAGCCACTCGCCGTAAGGGAGGTCGGGCTCGGTCGCCCGCGCGATCTGGTCCATCACCCGCACCGCCTCGACCGGGTGCTGCCCGACCGCGGTCTCCTCGGAGAGCATCACCGCGTCGGTTCCGTCGAAGATCGCATTGGCGACGTCGGTCACCTCGGCCCGGGTCGGCCGCCGCGAGCTGACCATCGAGGCCAGCATCTGGGTCGCGGTGATCGCCGCCTTCGAGTGCCGGCCGGCGGCGCGGATCAGCCGCTTCTGCACCATCGGCACCTGCGAGAGCGGCAGTTCGATCCCGAGGTCGCCGCGCGCCACCATCACCCCGCCGGTCGCCTCCTTGACGATGCCGTCGATGTTTTCGGCCGCCTGCTGGCGCTCGACCTTGGCGACCAGCGGGATGTCGCTGCCGAGCCGTTCGAGCCGTTCGCGCACCGGCATCAGGTCTTCGGGCGTGGAGACGAAGGAGACGGCGAGGATGTCGACCCCCTGCTCGACTGCGAAATCGACCCAGTCGAGGTCGGTCGCCCCCGCCGCGGGGAGCCGAGCGCCGCCGGGGATGTTGATCCCCTTGTGGGAGGAGAGCGTGCCGCCGACCTCGACCTCAGCCCCCATCCCGCCGTCCTCGGAGTCGTTGACCCGCAGCCGGATCGCCCCGTCGGCGAGGTAGACGACCTGGTCCTGATGGAGGCCGCTGAAGGCCGACCCCGGCACCGGGATCGTCCCCTGGTCGCCCTCGACCTCCTCCGGCGTCAGCGTCACGTGCATCCCCGTCTCGAGCTCGGCGACGTCGTCGCGCATCTCGCCGATCCGCAGCTTCGGCCCCGGCAGGTCGCCGAGGATCGCCACCTCGCGCCCGCGCCGCTCGGCCGCCGCCCGCACCGCCGCGATCGTCTCCGCCTGCCGCTCGCGCCCGGCGTGGGAGAAGTTGAGGCGGAAGACGTCGGTGCCGGCGGCGACCAGCTGCTCCAGCACCTCCGGCGCCCAGCTCGCCGGCCCGACCGTGGCGATGATCTTCGTCCGCCGTTCCAGGTGAGCGGCGGGATTCGGAATTGCTCGCGACTCCATCAACGGTGACTGTAGAGGGAGCCGATCGCAAGTTTGTCGCAGAGTCGTGAGCACGACCGAACCAACTCGGCCTTCAGTACCTACAATCGTGCAATTGGTTGGAGAGGTGGCCGAGTGGCTGAAGGCACTCGCCTGCTAAGCGAGTAGGGGGCGCAAGCTCTCTCGAGGGTTCGAATCCCTCCCTCTCCGCTTCAACGGGATCGATGGGAGGGGGCGGATGAAGGAACTCACCGAGCAGTGGGCCGTCTCTGCGGACGTCGGCGAACTGGCCCGCTGGTTCAAGAGCACCGCGCAGAGCTATGGCTGGTTCGGCAGGGGACCCGCGCGGAGCGTCCTTTCGAGGAAATACCCCCTTCGCTTCTCCAACCCGTCCGACGACGGCACGGGGGGCTTGTTCGCCGAGCATGAAGAACGACCCGACTTCGAGATCGCCGCTACGTCGCTGGCGACGGTCGAGATGTTCGTCAACGACCGCGGCGACCACAGGGAGGTCTCGCTCGTGACTCCGATCGCCGGTCTCTTCGATCAGATGCGCGGTAGCGGCCACGGCAAGCAAGCTTCATCGAGGATGCTCGGTCACTTCACTGGAGAGCTCGTCAGGCTCGACCCGAGCGCCAGGCGAATTTCCTGACGTTCGAGAAGCCCGGTCCACGACACGCTGCGGGCTCAGGCCGCTACCGAGACCACCAGTCCTTCGCGTCGGCGAGAGGCCCTTTGCCGGATCCTCCCCCCTTCCCGCGCCTGGCCTTGCCGGCCGCCCGCGCCCGTTCCGCAGCCGCCTTCTGCGCTTCGGAGAGCTTGGCGATCAGGGTGTCGCGGGTCTCCTCCAGCTCCTCGACGCCGGCGACGTGGGCCTGGGCGCGCGGGGTCGCGGTGTAGAGCTCAGGCAGGTCGCGGACGTAGGTGGCGAGCTCGGCCTCGAGGCGGGCGATCTGCCGGCGCAGCTCTTGGCGGACCTCGATCGTCTCGCTGTCCTCGGCCGCGGCAGCAGTCTCCGGGGACGTCACCTCGCCCTCCGGGCCGAGCATGCTGGCGCTGGCCATCACCACGACCGCCAGGTCCCGGGGCTCGCAGCCGAGTGCCTGCGCCTGCCGCAGCGCTTCCAACGCCACCGTCTCCAGCTCCGGCTCGGGCTCGACGCCCTCGGCGACGAAGGTCCCGCGACCCTGCTGGCTGACGATCAGCCCCTCCCCTTCGAGCGACTCGTAGACCGAGCGCACGGTGTTGACGTTGACGCCGGCCCAGCCGGCAATGCGGCGCAGGCTCGGCAGGCGCTCTGCAGGCTCGAGCTGGCCGGTGAGGATCAACGCCCGCAGTCGCCAGTTCAGCTGCACCCCGAGCGGTACGTCGCTGCTCGGGTCCAGCGTGAAGGGATTCGACTGTGCTTTTGCGCTCATACAGCTTTACCTGGAGTGTTCCAGGAGGCTAGCGAATGGCCAAATGCGCCATTCGGCATCGCGCTCGGCGTCTAGGCTGGCGCCCGTGTCCGGTCCTTCGCAGTCGCACGAGCGCTACGAGCGCGCCTTCGCCGAGGTCGAAGCGCCGTTCGCCTTCGTCGACCTCGCGGCGATGTGGGCGAACGCCGAGGCGATGCTGACGCGGGCGGGTGGCAAGCCGGTACGGGTGGCATCGAAGTCGATCCGCTGCCGAGCGCTGCTGGAGGCGATCCTCGGATGGGACCGCCGCTTCCACGGGCTGATGACCTTCACCCTGCCGGAGACGCTCTGGCTCACCGAGCTGGGATTCGAGAACCTCTTGCTCGCCTACCCGACCGCTGACGTGGGAGGACTGGAGGAGCTGGCCCTGCGCTCGGCAGCGAACTCGGAGGGAGCGCCGATCGTGATGGTCGACTGCGTCGAGCATGTGGACATGATCGAGTCGGTGCTGGGCAAGGGGGCGCCGCCGATCCGCGTCTGCATCGACGTCGACGCGAGCTGGTGGTGGCTGGGCGGTCGGGTCAAGGTCGGGCCCAAGCGCTCGCCGGTCCACACCGTCGAGGACGCGGTGGCGCTGGCGCGGGAGATCGAACGGCGGCCGCGGATCGAACTCGACGCGCTGATGGCCTACGAGGGGCAGATCGCCGGCGTCGGCGACCAGCCGCCAGGACAGCGGCGACGCGGCACGGCGATCCGCTTCATGCAGCGGCGCTCGGCGGCGGAGCTGGCGGAACGGCGGGCGGCGATCGTCGCCGCGCTGAGCGAGTTCGTCGAGCTGGAGATCGTCAACGGCGGCGGCACCGGCAGCCTCGAGCTGACCGCGGCCGAGGAGGTCGTGACCGAGGTGACCGCCGGCTCGGGCTTCTACGCCCCCGCCCTCTTCGACCACTACAGCCGCTTCAGTCTCGCTCCCGCGGCGGGATTCGTGATGCCGATCGTCCGCAAGTCATCGCCGGGGACGGCGACCGCGCTCGGCGGCGGCTACCTCGCCTCCGGCGCCGGCGACGCGGCGCGGCTGCCGGTGCCGTGGCTGCCGCGAGGGCTGGAACTCGACCCCGAGGAGGGCGCCGGCGAGGTGCAGACGCCGCTCCTCGGCCGCGCCGCCGCAAACCTCGAAGTCGGCGACCGCGTCTACTTCCGCCACGCCAAGGCCGGCGAGCTCTGCGAGCGCTTCGACACCCTCTACCTCGTCGAAGGCGACCAGATCGTCGACGAGGTCCCGACGTACCGCGGCGAAGGCCACTCGTTCCTGTAGCCGCCGAACTGCATCAAATTTTCCCTCCGGCAGAAGGAAAATTTGATGCAGTTCGGATTACGGGCCGAGGGCGCGGTCGGTGTACTCGTTACTGAAGACACGCCCGGGATCTAGCGCCTCGCGGGCGCGCTGGAACTCCTCCCAGGCGGGATAGCGCGGGGCGAGGGTGGTCGCGGTCTGGAAGTGGCGCTTGCCCCAGTGGGGGCGGCCGTCGTACTCGTTCATGATCGCCTCGACCGCCTCGAAGTAGGGGCGCCACTCCATCCCCCGGTACTGGTGGACGGCGACGTAGGCGGTCTCGCGTTCGTGGGCGGGACTGAGCGCCGCATCGTCGCCGGCCGAGACCCGCATCTCGATCGGGAAGAAGACCGGGTAGCGGTTCGACCGCACCCACTCGACCACTCGCCGCGCCGCCTCCGGCCCATGCTCGCGCGGCAGCGCGTACTCCATCTCGGTGAAGCGCACCCGCCGCTCGTTGGCGAAGACGCGGTCGCTGCGGTCGCTGGTGCGGCTCCCCGAGGCCAGCCGCCCGGCGAGCCGCGAGAGCGCCGGGACCAGGCGCGGGACCGCCTTGCCCGTCGCCGCCAGCGCCTCCAGCGCCCAGTTCTCGAGCACGACGTCGTTGAGGTAAGCGGCGAAGCGGCCACGGGGACGCGGCGCTCCTTCGAGACGGTCGCGCTCCAGCACCAGCGCCAGGTCCGAGTAGGGAAAGGTGAAGAACTCGAAGTGATCGTGTTCTTCGGCCCGCCGCTGGAAGCTGTCCAGCACCTCTTCGCGAGGGTGCGGCGCATCGACTCGCAGCAGGTCGAAGGCGGGGACGCAACGGAGGGTCACCGCGGAGATCGCTCCCAGCGCCCCCACTCCAACCCGCGCCGCCCGCAACAGCTCAGGCTCGGTGGTCGGGCCGAGGTGGCGGACGCTGCCGTCGCCGAGCACCAGCTCGATTCCCTCCACCTGGGCGGAGATGTTGCGCAGCCGGGCTCCGGTGCCGTGCGTGCCGGTGGAGATCGCGCCGGCGATCGTCTGCCGGTCGACGTCGCCGAGGTTCTCCATCGCCAGCCCGAGCCGGGCCAGCTCCTCGTTCAGATCGGCGAGGACGGTGTCGCCGCCGACCCGGACCAGGCCCGAGCTGCGGTCGGCATCGAGCACGCCCCTCAGCGCCTCGAGCCGGATCAGCGTCCCCTCGGTCAGCGCCGCCTCGGTGAAGGAGTGGCCGGACCCAGCCACCCGCACCTTCTCCCCAGCCGCCGCGGCGGCGGCGACCGTCTCCGCCAGCTCGTCGCGGCTACCTGGACGGGCGATCCGCGCCGGCCGGCACGACTGGTCGCCGGCCCAGTTGACCCATTCGCCGGCCGATCTCCCGGTCGAAGGCGCCATCGGTTCTCCTACCCGGCCGCGGGGTGCGGTGTGGCGTCCGGCTCCATTGCCCGGAACGCGTAAGCGATAGTGAGCATCAGCAACAGCGCGATCGCCAGGCTCGGCTCGGCATTGCCGGTGAGGCTGGCAAGGACCCCGCCGCCGATGCCACCGAGCACCTGGCCGGACGCCCAGGCCATGTTGGAGACGCCGGCGGCGAAGCCCTGATGAAGGCTGCTGGACTCGGCGACGTCGGAGATCAGCGTCAGCGCCGGTGCAAAACAGAGGCCGGCGCCAAGGGAGGCAAGGATGAGAGCACCGAGGACGAGCCCGAGGCTGCCGACCACCGCGATCGCCGACATCGCCACGACGCAGATCGAGAGACCGGCGAGGTAGGGCAACCGCCGGCCGACGCGGTCGGAGAGGCGGCCGGCGAGCGGCGCAAGCATCGCCTCGAGAGCAGCGCCGACGATGAAACCGGCAGCGATCAAGCTATGGCCGCCCCCGAGGTCGTCGATCCGCAGCGGCACCAGAACCTCGATCGCACCGAACATGACCGACGGCACGGCGACGAAGGCGGCCGCCTCGAACACTGGTCGACCGGAAAGCGTCGCCACGACTTCGCGAAGGCTTTGCCGCTCCGGCGCTGCCGCCTCCGGCAGCCGCGACGCCGTGATCGCGAGCAGGACCGTGATCGCAAGGATGGAGCTGAATACCGGCTCGGTCCCGACCGAGCCCGCGACCGCGCCGAGGACAGGGCCGATCAGGGCGCCGGCGATAGCGGTGCCGAGGGCGCTGCCGATGATCGAACCCCGTCTCTCCTCGGGTGCGGTGGTGATCAACCAGGTGAGAGCCCCGGACCAGATCAATGCCCCGGCGATTCCCTGGATGAACCTGGCGCCGTCGAGTAGGAAGATCTGTTCGGCAAAGCCGAAGGCGACGCTTGAGCAGCCGAGCAGGAGCAGTCCGATGATCACCGTCTTGCGCGGCCCTACGCGGCTGGCGATGAACCCGGCCGGCAGCGAGCCGAGCAGCGTTCCCGTCGCGTAGGCGGCCGAGAGCAGCCCCGCTTCGGCCTTGCTGAGCCCGAGGTCGTCGACGTACTTCGGCAGCAGCGGCGCGATCGCGGCGAAGAAGGCGACGTCGAAGAAGATCATCGCCGAAGCCAGCAAAAGCAGCCTACGCATCAGCGAATCCAATCAGGAGCTGTCTAGCGGGGACAGGCAAGCGGTCGTGCTTGTGGGTCTTTAGCATTCGCAGCGCGGCAATTCGGAGGGGTGGCAGAGCGGTTGAATGCGGCGGCCTTGAAAGCCGTTAGGCGTCGTAAGGCGTCTCGTGGGTTCGAATCCCACCCCCTCCGCCACTTGAACCGTAAGGGGAACCGGCTCCAACCTTAAAGGTAAGTGCAACTGGTTGAACCGGAGTGATGCTACTTATCGGTCTGTAGACCTTCAAGTAGCAGAGCGGGAGCGTTCCTCCCCATGGAGGGCGACCTGCAAAGAAACATCGGCCACAACCTCCGCGCCTACCGTCAGGCTCGTGGGTTGAGTCAGGAGGCCTTCGCCGAGGTGCTCGGTGTCCACCGGACGTACATGGGCGGCATCGAGCGAGGAGAGCGGAACCTGACGCTGCGAAGCGTCGAGCGGATCGCGGCGCGAATCGAAGAGGATCCCCTGTCGCTGCTTCGTCCTGACTCTGACTGAGGGGTGTGAGAGGGTCTGCGGCATGGACTTCGCCAAGGTGCTTCCGCTCGCCTTCGTGATGGTGGCGGGACCGCAGATCATCAGCGCCTTCTTCTTCGCGACCAGCGACCAGTGGAAGAAGCTCTCCAGCACTTACGTGCTCGGAGCAGCGGTCTCGATCTCACTTGTCGCCGGCGCCGCCTACCTGGTCGCCAAGGGCGCCACCAGCAGCAGCGAAGAAGGCGAATCGGGCCTGCGCCCGGTCGACTACGTGATCCTCGCGCTGCTGCTGTTCGCGATGGTCCACAACTATCTGGGCCGCAAGACGAGCGAGCCGCCGAAGTGGATGGGGAAGCTGCAGAGCGCGACGCCGAAGACGGCGCTGGTCCTCGGCTTCCTCCTCCTCGGCTTCTTCCCCAGCGACCTCGTCACCGCGGTCAGCGTCGGCAGCTTCCTCGCCCACAACGGCGACACCTACCTGCAGGCGCTGCCGTTCATCGGCCTCACCCTGCTCCTGCTCGCCTCCCCCGCGCTCGGCGTCGCCCTGATGGGCAAACGGGCGCAGACGACGTTGCCGAAGATCCGCGACTGGATGAACGACAACTCGTGGATCGTCAGCGAGGTCGTCCTCGTCTTCTTCGTCGTCATCATCCTCAGCGGATGAGGACGGTGCCGGCGGGCGACAGCGCCCGCCGGGCCTTCAGCTGACCGTCAGCTCTCGTCCAGCTCGACGCGTTCGATCGCCTGCGGCTCGAGCGGCTTGTCGGCGGCGTCGGTGGGAACCGACTCGATCGAGTCGACCACGTCCATGCCGTCGATCACTTCGCCGAAGACGGTGTGCTTGCCGTCGAGCCACGGCGCCGCGCCGGTGGTGACGATGAAGAACTGGGAGCCGTTGGTGTTCGGCCCCGCGTTGGCCATCGCCAGCGCACCCCGCACCACTTTGCGGTCGTTGATCTCGTCCTCGAAGGTGTACCCCGGGCCACCGCGGCCGGTCCCTTCCGGACACCCTCCCTGGATCATGAAATCCGGGATCACCCGGTGGAAGACGAGCTGGTCGTAGAACCCGTCTGCAGAGAGCTTGCGGAAGTTCTCGACGGTTTTCGGCGCGTCCTCGTCATGGAGCTCGAGCACGATCGCCCCGGCGCTGGTGTGAAGGGTCGCTTGCGACATGGCGCTCACCCTAGCGAGTTGCTGCGGTCAATTTCCACGCTGACCTCACCCCCGCACCCGGACGGTGACCGGGGGTGAGAAGCCGGGGGCATAGGGCCAGCGCTCCTCCGCCAGCGCCGTCGCCCGCAGGCGGATCGCCGCGCTGCCGGTGACGTAGCGGAAGCGATAGTGGGCGCGGTAGCGGCCGTGGTGGTCGGTGCGGGTGACCAGAACCGGGCGCCAGCGGTGGGTGGCCTGCTCCAGGTACTGGATCGCGACCAGCTTGCCGCGGCGGGGGATCGGCGCCCCGGCGCTCTTCACCTTGCCGCTCAACCGCACGACGTCCCCGGTTCGAAGCGCCTGCGGCACCGCCCGCAGAGAGATCCCGGAGCGGACCCGCAGCTCCAGGGCCGGGCGCCGCGCCGGCCCGAAGCGACCGTCGCCCGCGAAGGCGACGGTGACGCGGCGGGAAGGGCCCGCGGGCAGTTGCAGCTCGAAGCCACCCTCCTCGCCGGTCCGCACGGTCTGCACCGCGATCGGAACCAGCGCCCCGTGCGAGGGATGCGAGACGACCCGCAGCTCGCGGCCGCCGAGGCCGGCGCCGTCCGCCCCGGTCAGGCGCCCGCTGAGCAGCGCCGGCGCCCCGAAGGGGACCGTGAGGGAGTCGCCGCGGCCGTGGCCGCCGCGCAGCCGCGCGAACAGCCGCGACTTCGCCTTGGCGGGCTGGGGCGGGGCCGGCAGCGGCTTCGCCTTGGCGACCGGGGGCGGCGGCTCCCGGTGGATCGTCATCTGCGTGCCGTCGGCGCGCAGGATCGTCGAGGCGGTGTTGCCGGCGGCGTCGACGACGTCGGCGCGGAAGACGAAGGTGCCGTAGCCGAGCTCGGGCAGCGGCGCGACGAGGTGTGCTTTCCCGGGCGCGTCGGCGGGGACCAGCTTCGTCGGCAGCTCGGTCCAAGCGTCGGCGTCGAGCCGGCGGTAGAACAACCCGCCCGAGGCGGGGCCGGAGTGTTCGTCGAAGGCATCGGCCATCACCTGCCCCTCGGGCGCATCCAGGGAGAAGGCGACTTTGGGGCGAACGTCGTCGAAGCGAAGCGGCACCGTCACCGCCGTCGCGGGAGCTTCGTTCCCGGCTTCGTCGCGCAGCCAGAGCTGCAACGAGTAGGTACCCGCGCTCGGCACCTGCAGATCGGCAAGTGAGTTGCGGTTGCGACCGTCGGCGAACCTGACGCCGGTGTCGTAGCCGGCCGAGCCGACGATCCGCCAGGAGGCGCCGGCGATCGGGCTCCCCGGCGCCTGGTCGGGGTTCTCCCAGCCGAGGTCGAAGTCGTCGACCCGGCGCCAGCCTTCGCCGCCAGCCAGCTGGGGCGAGCGGGGATGGGCCGGAGGGTTGTTGTCGATCGACACGGTCAGCGAGCCAGAGCAGGTGCTGTTGCCGGCGAAGTCGGTGGCGCAATGGCGGAGCGTGTGCGGCCCGTCGCTGAAGGAGTTGGTTGACACGGTGTGGGTCGTCGAGACGGTGGTGAGGCAGGGGCGCATCCGGGTCGCCCGCCACTCGCCCGCGATCGAGACCTTTTCGCAGGGGTATTCGGTCACCCCGATGCGCGCGCCGTCCAGCGTCGTTTCCCCAAAGCGGACCCCCGCCTGGTCGTCGGTGGCCGTCGCGACGACGCTCTGGCTGCCGCGACGCCAGCCGCCGGCGATCAGGTCCCCGCCCTGGAAATCGACCCTGGAGGGCGCCGACGGATCTTCCACCGTGATCGTCAGCGCCCGCAGCGCCGACCACGACGTCTGTTCGAGCGAGCACCACTTGTCTTCGCCGCGCGCACAGAGCAGCCGGTCTTCGAAGGCCGCGACGCCGATCGGGAAGCCGCGGATGAAGTCGCGGGGGGTGGTGTCGGTGCTCGACGCCTGCAGGAAGGGTTCGAAGCCGCCGCCCCAGTTGACGCCGCCGAGTCGTTGCTCGATGCCGTCGTGCAAGGCGTGCCACCAGCTGCCACGGACCTGCGTGATCTTCGTTCCCGGCACCGCCGTCCAGCGCCAGCGGGCGAAGCGGGTCCCGGAGACGGTGCTCTGGCCGTCGCGCGTGAAGCTCTTGAGGTGGGCGCCGTCGAAAGGATCGGCGCCGGCCGGGGGAACGCAGAAGGAGTCGGGCCGGAACTTCGCCCCACCGGTGGTGTCGGCCCAATCGGCATCGGCGCCGACGTACCAGCCGCATTGCGCGACCTGGTACTTGCCGGCGCTCGCCTTCGCGGCGGCCAGCAGCAGCACGCTCATCGCCAACAGCACTCCCAGCGCGACGATCCTTCCCACCGCGAACCTGGTCCCAGACATGAATCCTCCTCTTCGCTTCGATTGCGTTCAGGAGGTCCAAGGGCTGGGCGAGGAAAACTCTCCCCCCTCGCGTCCGAGCACGGACATGCATCTGAGGACGGCCGAGCTGGCGGCTTTGCGAGAATCGGGCCAATGCCACTTCCCACCAAAGATCAGATCACCGAGAAGCTGCGCGCCGTCATCGACCCCGAGCTGCGGCGCTCGATCGTCGAGCTGGGCATGGTCCGCTCGATCGAGGTCAAGGAGGGGGGCCGGGTCGAGGTCGTCGTCTCGCTGACCACCGCCGGCTGCCCGATCCGCTCGCACTTCGAACAAGCCGTCGCCCAGCAGGTCTCCCAGCTCGAAGGCGTGAGCGAGGTCGCGGTCGGCTTCGACGTCCTCTCCGACGAGGAGAAAGGCCAGCTGCAGCAGACGCTCGGGCGCGGCAAGCTGCCGCAGGGGGCGCTGGCGAAGGTGAAAAACGTGATCTGCGTCTCCTCCGGCAAGGGCGGCGTCGGCAAGTCGACGATGACCGCCAACCTGGCCGCGGCGCTGACCGCCGAAGGCCATCCCGCCGGGGCGCTCGACTGCGACGTCTACGGCTACTCGATCCCGCGCATGCTCGGGGTCAACCGCAAACCGGAAGTGAACGCGGAGCGGAAGATCCTGCCGCTGGACTCGCCGAGCGGCGTCAAGGTGATGTCGATCGGCTTCTTCGTCGAGGAGAACTCGGCGGTGGTCTGGCGCGGCCCGATGCTGCACAAGGCGATCCAGCAGTTCCTCGAGGACGTGGCCTGGGATGAGCTCGAGTACCTGCTGCTCGACCTGCCGCCGGGAACCGGCGACGTCTCGATGACGCTGGCGCAGCTGCTGCCGCAGGCGAAGTTCGTCGTGGTGACGACGCCGCAGCCGGCGGCCCAGTCGGTCGCCCACCGTGGCGCCGAGATGGCGAAGAAGTTCGACCTCGAGATCCTCGGCGTGATCGAGAACATGTCCGGCTTCACGACGCCCGACGGCGAGCGCTTCACGATCTTCGGCGAGGGCGGCGGCCAGCTTCTGGCCGACGAGCTCGACGTGCCGCTGCTGGGCAAGGTGCCGCTCTCCGAGCCGCTGCGCGAGCACGCCGACGACGGTTCGCCGCTGGTGATCGCCGAGCCTGACGCACCGGCTTCGCAGGCGATCCGGCAGGCGGCCCGCGGCATCGTCGCCGCGACCCCGCAGGAGCTGCCGGTGCTGCAATCGACGCCGTCGCCCGCGGAAGCGCCGCCGGTGGGCGGTACCCCGCTCCCGGTCGTCCAGTAGCGCCAAAAAACGCGGCGAGTCCCTCTGTGACGGACTCACAGAGGGATCAGCAACTTCCTGCCGATAACTGGGTTAAGGTTTGCACACAAACGCCTAATCCCTGGCTAAGAGGGCCAGGGAGCGGGGGACCCAAGTAGTTGGGGCGAGCCCACTTCGAGTGGGGGCGCAGGCTCCTTCAGCGCCAGCCCGACAGCTAACCCCGCCGGCCGACGAAGGAGGAGTGAATTGAAGAACGCCCTTTGGGCGGCCGGGAAAGCGCCCGCCCTTCGAAATCTATTCGCGGTACTGGCCCTGGCAGCGGCCTTCGCAGCCGTGGCCGCGCCGGCCCAGGCGACCCCTCCCACGCCGGGCGGTGTCGCCTCCACTACCCCGGAAGTCGCCGAACCAAGCGAAGAAACCGGCCCTCCCGGCAAGGCGATCCTGGTGAACGGCCGCGCGATTCCACCGGTCAACGCGCCGCCGGCGGTGAAGAAAGTCATCGCCGCGGCGAACGAGATCCGCACCAAGCCCTACGTCTGGGGCGGCGGTCACGCCCGCTGGTGGGACCGCGGCTACGACTGCTCGGGCTCGGTCAGCTTCGCCCTGCATGGCGGCGGCTTCCTCTCCAGCCCCCTCCCCTCCGGCCCGATGGAGACCTGGGGCAGCGCCGGCAAAGGCCGCTGGATCACCGTCTACGCCAACGCCGGCCACGCCTACGCCGTAATCGCCGGCCTCCGCTGGGACACCGCCGGCAACACCAGCGGCACCGGCCCAAGGTGGCATAAATCCACTAGAGCAGCCGCATCTGGACCTTTCACGGCCAGGCACCCCGCCGGTTACTGAGCAGCTAGAAGAGACCGGCGAAAGCGCATCCGACTTTGCCCACACCTAGGTGTGGCAAAAGTCGGATGCGCCGGGTCTACCATCGCAAGCGGGGGCGGACCTAAGCAGCCTGGTTCTTGAAGTAGTTCGCGTTGATCTCCGCGTATTTGGCCCACTCGGCCGGAAGCTGATCCTCGGCAAAGCAGGCGTCCACCGGGCAGGCCTCGACGCAGGCGTCGCAGTCGATGCACTCGTCCGGATCGATGTAAAGCTGCTCGACGTTGTCGTAATCGGCCTCGTCAGGCGTCGGGTGGATGCAATCGACGGGACAAACCTCGACACACGAGTTGTCCTTCTGGCCTATGCACGGCTCGGCGATGACGTAGGTCATTTCGAAGGTCTCCTAAAGCTCGTTTTCCGGGTGCCTGCCGGGGGCCCCGGCCAAGCGCGAGCGGTCATTTTAGGGATCATGGGGCCGTGCTGCTGTTGACTGGGGCAACCGGAAGCATTGGGTCCCGGCTCCTGCCGCTGTTGCTGGAGCGCGGGGAGGAGGTCCGCTGCCTGGTGCGCGAGCCGCGCAAACTGGGGGCGCGGCGGGTCGACGTGCAGATCGCGCTGGGAGATCTCGGCGAGATGTCGGACCCCTACCTGGTGCGCCAGGCGCTGCGCGGGGTCGACACGGTGATCCACCTGGCGGCCTCGATCCGCGATCAGCCGCCGAAGCGGATCGAGGAGCTGAACGGGCTGGCGACGGTGCGGCTGCTGCGGGCGGCGGAGCGCAGCGGCGTCAAGAGCTTCCACTTCTTCAGCGCGCTGGACGCGCAGGCGGCGCAGCGGACGCGCTTCTTCCGCGCCAAGTGGCTGGCCGAGCAGGCGGTGCTCTCCTCGCCGCTGCAGACGACGGTCTTCGCCCCCTCGATCGTCTACGACCACAGCGACCCCTGGATCACGCTGCTGCGCCGCTTCTCATTCCTGCCGGTGCTGCCGGTCTCCGGCGAGGGGCAGGCGCGCTTCCAGCCGATCTGGGCGGCGGACGTGGCGCGCTGCGTGGTCAGGGCGCTGGAGCTCGAGCGGCGCGCGAAAGAGAAGACCCGCCGCTACGAGCTGGCCGGGCCCGAGACGCTCACCTACGACCAGATGTCGGACTTGGTCAGCCGCATCGCCGGGCGACCGCGGCCGCTGGTGCACATGCCGCTGCCGCTGGTCCGCGCGGGGCTGATCGCGCTGCGGGCGCTGTGGGGAGAGACTGTCTTCGCGACCTGGGAGGAGGCCGAGCTGATGGAGGTCGGGATGGTCAGCGAGCGCGGCCCGGCCGACGCGCAGGCTCTGGGGATCGAACCGCGAAGAATGGGAGATGTCCTCCAGGAGGCGTAGACAAGCACGGAAGCTGCTCGGGGCGGTGGCGGCGGTGGCGGCCTTCGCGACCCCCTCCCCGGCGGCAGCGATCTCGCTGGTGCCGCCGAAGCCGGACGTCTTCCTCGGGGTCAGCGACCGCGGCACGACGACCGAATTCAACGAATGGGTCGAACTGACCGGCAAGCACCCGGCGCTGCTCGAGACCTTCCATCCCTGGGGCAACAGCCTCAACGAAGCCTACGAACGCTGGCGCGAAACCGGGACGCGGCCGATCCTCCACATCTCCACCGCCGACGACCAGACGCTGGCCGAGCTGATCACGCCGGAGCAGATCGCCCTTGGGCAGGGGGACGAATACCTGTTGCAGCTGAACGACTTCTTCGCCACCCACGGGCTGCCCGCTTACATCCGGCCGCTGGGGGAGCCGAACCGCTGCCTCAACGCCTGGTCGGCGGTCAACTGCGACGGCTCGCAGAAAGGCGGCGAACACACGACCGGCTGGTACAAGCAGGCCTTCCGCCGCATCGTCACGATCGTCCGCGGCGGCCAGAGCCTGGAAGGGATCAACGCGACGCTGGCGGAAATCGGGCTGCCGCCGGTGCAGCGAGCCAAAGGACCGCCGCCGACGGAACTGCCGGCGGCGCCGGTGAGCATCATCTGGAGCCCGCTCCCCGGCGGCTCGCCGCGGGTCAAAGGCAACTTCCCCGGCAACTACTGGCCGGGGCGGCGCTGGGTCGACTGGGTCGGCAGCGACTTCTACTCCGAATATCCCGTCTGGAAAGACCTCAACCGCTTCTACGCGGGCAAGCAGTGGAAGGGCAAACCGGTGGCGATGACCGAGTGGGCGATCTCCGGCGAAGACGAACCCCGCTTCGTCAAGCAGGTCGTCGCCTGGACCGTCCGCCACCCTCGCGTGCGGATGCTCGTCTACTACCAGGGCTTCGGTGCCGGCAACCCCTACGACCTCCGCCTCTACCCCCGCACCGCCAACACCCTGCGCAAGAAGATCCGCCGCCCCAACTTCCTCGAAACCGCCGAATACAACGCCGGCCTGCTGCCGCCGCTGCCGCCGAAGGCGAAGAAGAAGTAGGCGCGTCGACAGCGCTCCCCTCCTTTGTCCCGCTATGCGACACAAAGGAGGGGAGCGCTCATTAAAAGAGGCCCGGGTTGCCCCGGGCCTCTCGAAACACTCGCCTGTTAGCGCCGAGTATGGCGCGCAGGCTTGGCTACATCATGCCGCCCATGTCGGGCATGCCGCCGGGCATGCCGCCGGCGCCGTTCTCCTCCGGCGGTTCGGCGATGATCGCCTCGGTCACGAGGATGTTCTTCGCGATCGAGGCGGCGTTCTCCAGGGCCGAGCGGGTGACCTTGGTCGGGTCGATGACGCCGGCCTTGATCAGGTCGCCGTACTCGCCGGTCGCCGCGTTCAGGCCTTCGCCGTCCTTCAGCTCCCGGACCTTGTTGACCACGACCGAGCCCTCGAGGCCGGAGTTCTCGGCGATCTGCCGTACCGGCTCCTCCAGCGAGCGGTGGATGATCCGGGCGCCGGTGATCTCGTCCGGGTCGTCCAGCTTCTCCGGGTCGAGGCCGGCCTGCGCGTTCAGCAGGGCCACGCCGCCGCCCGGCACGACGCCCTCCTCGAGCGCGGCGCGGGTCGCCTGCAGCGCGTCCTCGACGCGGTGCTTTTTCTCCTTCATCTCGGTCTCGGTGGCGGCGCCGACCTTGACCACGGCAACGCCGCCGGCGAGCTTGGCCAGGCGCTCCTGGAGCTTCTCCCGATCGAAGTCGGAGTCGGTGTTCTCGACCTCCGTTTTGATCTGGTTGATCCGGCCTTTGATGTCCTCGGCGTCACCGGCGCCGTCGATGATCGTCGTGTTGTCTTTGGCGACGACGACGCGGCGGGCTTTGCCGAGCTGGGCCAGCTGGGTGTTCTCCAGTTTCAGGCCCATCTCCTCGGTGATCACCTCGCCGCCGGTGAGGATCGCGATGTCCTCGAGCATCCGCTTGCGGCGGTCGCCGAAGCCCGGGGCTTTGACGGCGACGCCGGTGAAGGTGCCGCGGAGCTTGTTCACGACCAGGGTCGCGAGGCACTCGCCCTCGACGTCCTCGGCCACGATCAGCAGCGGTTTGCCCCCCTGCATCACCTGCTCGAGCACCGGCAGGATGTCCCGCACGGAGCCGATTTTCTGGTTGGCGATGAGGATGTAGGGGTCGTCCAGCACCGCCTCCATGCGGTCCTGGTCGGTGACCATGTACGGCGAGATGTAGCCCTTGTCGAACTGCATCCCCTCGGTGAACTCGAGCTCCATCCCGAAGGTCTGGCCCTCCTCGACGTTCACGACGCCGTCTTTGCCGACTTTCTCGATCGCATCGGCGATCACGTTGCCGATGTCGTCGTCACCGGCGGAGATGGCGGCGACGCGGGCGATCTGGTCTTTGCCGGCGACCTCCTTGGACTGCTTGTTGCGGAGGTTGTCGACGACCTCCTCGACCGCCTTCTCGATCCCGCGGCGCAGGGCCAGCGGGTTGGCGCCGGCGGCCACGTTCTTCAGGCCCTGGCGGACGATCGTCTGCGCCAGCAGGGTGGCGGTGGTGGTGCCGTCGCCGGCGACGTCGTTGGTCGCGGTCGCGACCTCGCGGACGAGCTGGGCGCCCTGGTTCTCGAAGACGTCCTCGACCTCGACCTCGCGGGCGATCGTCACACCGTCGTTGGTGATCGTCGGCGCGCCGAATTTTTTGTCGAGCACGACGTAGCGGCCTTTCGGGCCGAGGGTGACCTTGACGGCGTTGGCGACGGAATCGACGCCGGCCTGCAGGGCCCCTCGTGCATCCTCTGCGTACTTCAGCTCCTTGTGAGCCATCTGTGGTTACTCCTCCTTAGTTGCGTAAGTCCGGTGGAGAGCTAGGCGACCTTGGCCAGGACGTCCGACTCGCGCAGCACCAGCAGTTCGTCGCCCTCGACGGTCACCTCGGTGCCGCCGTATTTGGAGTAGAGGACCTCGTCCCCCTCCGCGACGTCGAGTGCGCGGCGGCTGCCGTCGTCGTTGACCGCGCCGTCGCCGACGGCGATCACCTTGCCCTTCTGCGGCTTCTCTTTCGCCGTGTCGGGGAGGACGATGCCGCTCGCGGTCGTCTCCTCCTCCTCGATCGGCTTGACGATCAGCCGGTCCCCGAGGGGCTTCAGCTTCATCCGTGAACCTCCGTTATCGGTCAGTGTTTGGGTGGAAAAGTCAGGAATCGCCGCTGCAGAGCCAAATCCTGGGCTTTAGCGGCCTTGGCACTCTCATAGTTGGAGTGCCAACAGAAGAATAGCGATGATGCGCCGCCGATCAAGGCGGCGCGACGCCATACGTCAATCCATCGCCAAGAGGCGGCAGCCGAGCAATTGCGAGATCCCTTCGCCGCCGCGCCGCATCACCCAGTCGTGGTTCCACTCGAAAGCCGGGCGCAGCAGCGGCGCCAGCAGGTTCATCCAGGGCTTGGTCGTGCGCACGTTCCACTCGTAAAGAACGGCGGTGACCCCGTTCTGCTCGTAGAGGCGCCAGCGCCCGGTCCCTTCGAGCTCGCCGACCGCCTGGCCCTCCATCAGCGCCGGGTGCTCGATCCGGGTCGTCGTCACCTCGAAGCAGACGCGGTAGGGCAGGAGGCTCTTCCAGACCATCCGCGAGACGCTGCCGAGCCCGTCCTTCCCGTCGCCGGGCCGCAGTTCGGTCGCCTCCTCCACCCCGCGCCACCAGCTCGGCCAGGCGGCCTGGTCGTGGATCGCCTCCCAGACCGGCTCGCGCGGCGACTCCAGCAGCCAGGTGGTGAGAAAGGCGTATTCGGCCATCGCGCCTACCTACGGTCCCTGCGGCCGGGGAGTTCACTCGGCGCGGACATCGCCTCAGTTGTGGTGCGGGGTCTCCCCGTTGCCCAGGTGCGTGTGGGGCGGCTCGACGATCTGCGAGAAGCGGATCACGGTGACCAGATCGCTGGCGTCGACCGGGCGGCTGTAGATCTGCTCGAGGAAGCGGATCTCCTCCTCGATGCGGCGGAACTCGGGGTTGTCGTGCTCGATGTCACGGCGGGTGAGGTCGCCGGCCTTCTTGACCTCGACGTCGTCGATCACCGCGGTGAAGATCTTCTCCCGCGGGCTGTGGCGGAAGCCGACCGTGATCCAGACGACCTGTCCGCGCTCGTACTTGTTGCTCTTGTCGCCGAGCCGGATCGTCGCGGTCTTGCGCCCGCGCTTCAGCTGGTCGATGAAGACCGCCGAATAGAAGTTCAAGACGTAGATGCCGCCCTTCATTTGCGCTGCGAGCGTATAGGAGAGCGGCTGCCACCGGGGAGATGTCGCTGCTGTCAGAGGCAGAGGGGCCTGACAAGCCGGTTCCCCGATCCGTTGGACATGTGTTCGATCGGAGGCGTTGGAGTTTTCCGCCCGGGGAACCGATCAGGGAAGGACATGGCAGAGGGACGACTCCGCATCCGCTTCTTCCTGGCAGCGCTCGCCTGCGCCGTCGGCTTGCTCCTGCTCCCGCTGGCCGGCCAGGCCGCAGCGAAAAAGTGCGACGGCAAGAAGGTGACGATCATGGGCACCCCTGGCCCCGACCACATCGTCGGTAAGAACGGCAACGACGTGATCTACGGCGGCGGCGGCAACGACGTCATCAGCGGCGGGCCCAACGGCAACGACACGATCTGCGGCGGGCCCGGCAACGACACGATCGTCGGCGGCCGCGGCTTCGACGACCTGCAAGGCGAAGGCGGCAACGACAACCTGCAGGGCGACACCGGCTCCGACCAGCTCGACGGCGGCGAAGGCGAAGACACGCTCTCCGGCGAAAAGGGAGCCGACGCCCTCCACGGCGGCAGCGGGGACGACAAGCTGCTGGGCTCCAAGGGCCCCGACAAGCTCGAAGGCGGCGCCGGCAACGACTACGTCGACGGCCAGCAGGGCAGCGACAAGATCGAGGGCAACGGCGGCAACGACAAGCTGCTCGGCGACAAGGGCAACGACCAAGTCGAAGGCGGCGAAGGCGAAGACCTGATCGAAGGCGGTCCGGGCGACGACAGCGAGCTCGAAGGCGGTCCGGGTGCTGACGAAGTCTTCGGCGGCGCCGGCACCGACAACGCCGACGGCGGGCCCGGCGACGGCGACATCGTCCGCGGCGACGCCGGCACCGACACCCTCTCCGGCGGCGAAGGGGTCAACGACATCGTCTCCTACGCGAGCGCGACCCGCGGCGGCATCCAGGTCAACCTCGCCGCCGGCGCGGCGAAAGGCGACGGCCACGACAGCCTCAGCGGCTTCGAGGACGTCGTCGGCTCCCCCCAGGCCGACACGATCGTCGGCGACGGCCAGGCGAACCGGATCGACGGCGGCGTCGGCAACGACACCCTCGAAAGCGGCGGTGGCGGCGGCGAGGCCTTCGGCGGCCCTGGCAGCGACACCTGCAACGGCTTTGCGACCGAGACCTCCTGCGGGCCCGAACCCTCTCCCCCGCCGAGCCTCGCCTACGGGACCCTCAACCAGGGGCTCGACGGCTCCAGCCTGATCATCCAGGGCAGCCCCGGCAACGACGAAATCCACATCTCGCGCGGCCCGAGCGCCTGGATCGTCTCGGACACGATCCCGATCTTCCCCGGCGACGGCTGCGAAACCCCGCCCTCGAACGGCAGCGCGATGGTCTGCCCCGACTCCGGCCCGCCTCCGATCATCGTCGTCACCGGCGGCGACGGCAACGACAAGATCGTCGTCGACCAGAGCGTCCCGGCCAGTGCCCACGTGCGGATCAACGGCAACGCCGGCGACGACGAACTCGTCGGCGGCGAAGGCGACGACGTGCTGGAAGCCGGCGAGAACTACAACGGCCCCGACCATGGCAACGACGTCCTGATCGGCAACGGCGGCAGCGACGTCCTCTACGCCGACCCGGGCGGCGACAAGCTCCAGGGGGGCCCGGGCAACGACCTGCTCGTCAACGCGGTGCCCACCTGCCAGGGCAATACCTTCGACGGCGGGCCGGGCGAGGACACCGTCTCCTACGCCCGCTCCAAGGACAACCTGCGGGTCGAACTCGGCGGCACCGGCGGGCCTCCCGGCTGCGGCAACCCCGACCAGGTGCTGAGCAGCAACGAGAGCCTCGAGGGCTCCGACGGCCCCGACGTGCTGATCGGCGACAACGGCGACAACAGCCTGATGGGCCATCTCGGCGCCGACACCTTCATCGGCAAGGGCGGCGACGACTTCATCGAAGCCCAGGACGGGCAGCGCGACAAGCAGATCGATTGCGGCGCGGGGAACGACGAAGCCGCGCGGGACGGCAACGACCCGCCCGGCATCAGCTGCTGAAGCCCTCCTCGCCGATCAGCGGGACGAACCGGCAGGGCCCGATCTCTTTCCTCTCCACCCGCTCCCCCTCGCGGCGCAGGACCGTGAGGACGTCCGCCTCAGGGCCGGTGACCGGGACGACGAGGCGGCCGCCGTCGGCGAGCTGGTCGATCAAGGCCTGGGGGGCGGCCGGAGCGGTGGCGTGGCAGGCGATCGCGTCGAAGGGAGCCCGCTCGGGGACGCCGAGGCTGCCGTCGCCGACCACCAGCTCGACGTTGCGGACCGCCGACTCCCCCAGGACCCGCGCCGCCGCCCGCGAGAGCCCCTCGTGGCGCTCGATGCTGACGACGTGGGCGGCGAGGCGCGCCAGCACCGCCGCCGAGTAGCCGGACCCGGTCCCCACCTCCAGCACCAGCTCCGAGCCCTCCAGCTCCAGCGCCTGGCAGATCGCGGCGACGATCCAGGGCTGGGAGATCGTCTGCTCCTCGCCGATCGGCAGCGCCGAGTCCGCGTACGCCCGCTCCCGTATCGCCTCCGGCACGAACAGCTCCCGCGGCACCGCCGCCATCGCCGCCAGCACCCGCTCGTCCTCGATTCCCCGCTTGCGAAGCTGCCGCTCGACCATCCGCGCGCGGGCGGCGGCGAAGTCCATCATGGCCGCAGGGGGTGCTCGAGGAATCCCGGCGCGAACGTCCAGTCGGGAAAGGCGCGCGCCAGGTATTCGCGGTGGCCATCCCAGCTCGCCGACGGGAGGACCTCAGGGCCGACGTACTCGAACTCGTGCTTGCGCAGGGAGAAGCCCCAGCTGAAACCGGCGACGGCGCGGATTTCGTGGCGGAATTCGAGCAGCTCTCCCCCCAGGCCGCAGAGAAAGGAGTGGGCGCGGAACTCCCAGTCGGCGAAGGTCGAATGGGGGGCGTCGAAGAGGGTCGGCGAGATCCCGTAGAACCCGAAGGGGTGCGGCAGCGGCCCCAGCGGTTCGAAGCCGTCGATGTAGAAGCCGCGCTCGCGGTAGCTGTGGTCGACCATCTGCACCCAGCCAAGCATGTCGGCATAGCCTTCGGCGGGAGGCTCGATCGTGGCGCGGCAGTAGGGATACCCGCGGGCGATCTCAGCGCAGCCGAGGGCGGCAGGATCGTCGTTTTCGCGCAGCTCGGCCCGCACGACGCCCTCCCGGCCGGCCCACCGGTAGGGGAACTCGATTGCCCGCGGAGGCTGCAACGCGGGGCTCATGCTCGCTCAGTAGATGTAGTTGCGGAGCTTCTCGGGCTCCAGCACGGTGACGCGTCCGCGGCCGGAGCGAACGACGCCGGCCCGCTCGAGCTCGGCGAGGAAGCGGCTGACCGACTCCCGCGAGGTGCCGGCGAGCTGAGCGAGATCGGTCTGGTTCATCTCGATCGTCACCTCTTCCTCGGCGTCGCCGTCGCCGTCGGTGGCCTCGCGGCTGAGCTGGGCGAGGATGCCGGCGACGCGGCTGGGAACGGTCTGGAAGGACTGGCGGGAGAGGCGGACGTTGGCGGCGCGGAGGCGGCGGACGAGGCCGGCGACGAGCTTGAGGGAGATCTCGGGATGACGCGCGAGGAGCGAGCGCACGTCGTTGGCTGGCAGCGCCAGCAGCTCGCCCTCGGTCAGCGCCTCGGCGCTGGCGGAGCGTTTGTCGCCGTCGAGCATCGCCAGCTCGCCGAAGATCTCGCCCGGGCCGAGGGTGGCGAGGGTGATCGCGCGGCCGTCGGAGTGTTCGCGAGTGACGCGGAAGCTGCCCTCCTTGACGATGTAGCAGGCGTCGGAATCGTCGCCCTCGTGGAAGACGCGGGTGCCGGCCGGAAAACTGCGCGGGACAGCTACATGCGAGAAGCGCTCCAGCTCCCCCTCCTCCAAGTCCGCGAAGAGCGGGACGCTCTTCAGCAGCTCGACCGCGCTCTGGTCGGTCTCAGGCACTGCACGGATTATGGCAACGGTCTGCCAAACCAACCAATTTTCTGTTGTTGAGTGGTGAGCCGACCTCCAGCGGAGGGCCCAGGCTCAGGCCGTGGCGGTGAGTTTTCTCGGCCCGCGGCTGAAGCCGGCTTCGATCAGCGCCTCCTCGTGGCCGGAGCCGATCACCGGCTCGCCGTCGAGTTTCTCTACCGCGAGCTTGGGGAGGTGGCCGGCGGTGACGGCGTCGGCGAGGGCGCGCATCGCCTCCTCCAGCTCCTCATCTTGGAGGTCCTTGAGGCGCAGCAGGCCGCGGCCGCCGCGCTCGACGAAGACCAGGGGTTCGCCGTCGCGGAGGAGCAGGTGGGCGCCGGGGGTGCGGCCGGGGCGGCGGCCTCCCTCGAGCTTCGGCCAGGGGAGCGAGGCGCCGTAGGGGTTGGCGGGGTCGGTGGCGGCGAGGACGAGGTAGGAGCCGTCGGCTTCGGGCAGCGAGCGCAGGCGCTCGACCGCGCCGGGGAGGGCGAACTGGGCGCCGCCGAGGCCCTCGACGAAGTAGCCGCGGCGGGCGGTGCCGAGCAGCTCGAGGTTGCCGAGCTCGCCGTAGAGGGTGGAGAAGCCGCCGGGGATGCCCTCGGCGAGGACGGTCTCGCGGGTGACGATGCCGTAGCGCTCCAGCATCAGCTCGGCTTGAGCGCGCAGCCTGGCGCCGGGGCCGGGGGCGTTGGCGAACAGCGGCGCGGTCAGCGACCAGCGGCCCTGGACGGCGGCGCCGGTCGTGCTGCGGCGCCGGGCGAAGCGGCGGCCGGGGCGTTCGCTCGGGGGCACGGCGCGCAGGCGCGGCGCCCGCAGCGGCGCGAAGGCGTCATTGGTCACCTCTCCCGTCCAGACCAGGTCCCAGAGGGCGTTGTGGATGTCCTCGGCGGGGTGCTCGAGCTCGACGACGAGGTCGAGCCAGAAGGAGGGGCCGGCGGCGAGGCGCTCGCGGATCGCGTCGTGGACCTCGCCCTGCGCCGACTCCAGCTTGGCGTTGGCGGGCGGCGGGCCGGCGAGGCGGACGTCCTCGCGGAAGTAGAGGGCGACGCGGCCGTCGTTGCGGCCGAGGGCGCCGGCGCCGATCCAGACCAGCTCGCCGCTGGTGCAGAGCTCGTCGAGCCAGTTCTGCGAGTAGGCGCCGAGGCGGCGCGGCAGCACGTCTTGCTCCCAGACTTTCGGCGTCAGCGCCACGCCCTGCAGCGGCACCAGCGCCTCGCGCAGGCGGTCGAGCCCGGCGCCGGTTCGCCGGAACGCGTCGACGTTCTGCCAGCTCGGCAAAAACCGGGCGAGCTCGCGGGTGTCGGCCGCCTCGACCTCCTTGCGCAGGCGGGCGAGGCTGGCGCGGCGGACCCGCCGCAGGACTTCGGAGTCGCACCACTCGCGCTCGGTCCCGCCGGGGAGGAGCTCGCCGCGGACGAGCGCGCCTTCGGACTCGAGCTCACGCAGTGCCGGCGAGGGGTCGACGCCGTAGCGCTCGGCCAGCTGATGGGTCGGGAACGGGCCGTGGGTGCGGGCGTAGCGGCGGACCAGCGCCCGCATCGCGTCGGGATGCTCCTCGAGGAAGGTTTCCGGCAGCCCGGGCGGCTCGGGCACGCCGAGCGCGTCGCGGTAGAGCCCGGCGTCCTCGGCGGCGATGTAGCGCTCAACGCCTGCGATGCGCACTTTGGCGACGCGCCGCTCGCCCACCAGTTTCTCCAACATCGATTTGGCCGAGTAGCCCTCGGCGACGCGCTCCTCGCACTCCTCCAGGGTGAGGTCGCCGAGGTTGCGCAGCAGCTGCTGGAGAGCGTCGCGGTCGCCGGCGCGGCCGGCCTCGGTGCGGTGCTGCAGCTGCGCCTCGACTTCCTCCAGCGCTTCGGGGTCGATTAGTTCGCGCAGCTCCTCCTGGCCGAGCAGCTCCCGCAGGAGGTCGCGGTCGAGGGCCAGCGCCGCCGCCCGCCGCTCGGCGTTCGGCGTGTCCCCCTCGTACATGTAGGTGGCGACGTAGTCGAAGAGCAGCGAGGAGGCGAACGGCGAGGCGGTCGGCGTCTCCACCTCGACCAGGCTGAGCGCGCGCGAGTGCAGCTTGCGCAGGAGGTCGGCGAGGGCGGGCAGGTCGAGGACGTCGCGCAGGCACTCGCGGTAGGTCTCGAGCACGACCGGGAACCGGGGGAAATCCCGCGCCACCTCGAGCAGGCTCTGCGACTTCAGCCGCTGCTGCCAGAGGGGCGTGCGCTTGCCGGGGTAGGCGCGCGGGATCAGCAGCGAGCGCGAGGCGTTCGCGCGGAAGCGGGCGCCGAACAGGGCCGAGCCGGAGAGCTCGCCGACGACGAGGTCTTCGATCTGGTCGGGGTCGATCAGGACGAGGTCGGCGGGCGGCGGCTCGTCGGCGTCGGGGAGGTGGATGACGATGCCGTCGTCGGACCAGATCGCGTCGGCCTCGAGGTCGCGTTCGTCGCGGATCTTGGCGGCGAGGGCAAGGCCCCAGGCGGCGTGGACGCGGCCGCCGTAGGGCGAGAGGATGCAGAGGCGCCAGTCGCCGATCTCGTCGCGGAAGCGCTCGACCACGATCGTCTCGTCGGAGGGGACGACGCGGGTCGCCTGCTGCTGCTCGCGCAGGTAGCTGACGAGGTTGTTGGCGGCGCGCTCGTCGAGGTCGTAGGAGGCGGCGAGCTCGGCCGGCTCTTTGGCGACCGCCTCACGGGCGAAGGCGCCGATCGCCTTGCCGAGCTCGGCCGGGCGGCCGATCCCGTCGCCCTTCCAGAACGGGACGGCGCCGGGAGCGCCAGGGGCCGGGGTGACGATCACCCGGTCGCGGGTGATTTCCTCGATCCGCCAGGTGCTCGAGCCGAGCAGGAAGGTCTGGCCGGGACGGGCCTCGTAGACCATCTCCTCGTCGAGCTCGCCGACCCGGCGACCGTCGGGAAGGTGGACCCCGTAGAGACCGCGGTCGGGGATCGTGCCGGCGTTGGTGACGACCAGCTGGCGGGAGCCTTTGCGGCCGTGGATCGTGCCTTCGGTGCGGTCCCAGACGATCCGCGGCCGCAGCTCGGCGAAGCGGTCGGAGGGGTAGCGGCCGTCGAGCATGTCGAGCACGTTCTCCAGCTGTTCGCGCGAAAGATCATGGAAGGGCTCGGTGGTGGTCAGGAGTCGCTCGACCTCGTCGACCTCCCACTCGTCCAGCGCCGCCATCGAGACCAGGTGCTGGGCGAGCACGTCGAGCGGGTTCTGCGGGATCACCGTCTCCTCGATCTCGGCCTCGCGCATGCGCTGGGCGACGACCGCGCACTCGAGCAGGTCGCCGCGGTATTTGGGGAAGATCCGGCCTTTGGAGACTTCGCCCATGCGGTGGCCGGCGCGGCCGATCCGCTGCAGGCCCCGGGTCACCGACTTCGGCGACTCGACCTGGATGACGAGGTCGACGGCGCCCATGTCGATCCCGAGCTCGAGCGAGCTGGTGGCGACCAGACAGGGGAGCTCCCCGGACTTGAGCATCTCCTCGACCACCGCGCGCTCCTCGTGGGAGAGCGAGCCGTGATGGGCGCGGGCTATCTCGATTTCCTCCAGCGGCTCCCCGGTGTCCTCGTGGTGGCTGTGCTCGGTAGCCGGCAGCTCCTCTTCGCCGTGTCCGTTGGCCAGCTCGTTCAGGCGCTTGGCCAGGCGCTCGGCGGCGCGTCGGTTGTTGACGAAGATCATCGTGCTGGTGTGTTCCTGGACCAGCTCCAAGAGCTTCGGATAGATCGCCGGCCAGATCGAGCGGACGTGGGCCGACGGCTCTATTTCGGTGGGAGGCGGCCCGTCCTCGCTCGGATAAGCCGGCGCCCCCGGATCGGCCATGTCCTCGACCGGCACCACGATCTCCAGATCCAGCGCCTTCCTCTGCCCCGCGTCGACGATCTTGCACTCCCGCTTCGGCCCCACCAGGAACTGAGCAATCCGCTCCAACGGCCTCTGGGTAGCTGACAACCCGATCCTCTGGATGCCCTGACCCTCCCGCTCGGTTGGGGGGTCCGAGGGAGGGTCGCCGGCCCCTCCCCGCTGTTTGGCCGCCGACCCTCCCTCGGACCCCACCCCAAACCTCACGAGATGATCCAGCCGCTCCAAGGTCAAGGCCAGGTGTGAGCCCCTCTTCGTTTGAGCCACGGCGTGGATCTCGTCGACGATCACCGCTTCGACCCCGGTGAGGATCTCCCGGACGCTGGAGGAGAGCATCAGGTAGAGCGACTCGGGGGTGGTGATGAGGATGTCGGGCGGTTCTTTGGCCATCGCCCGCCGCTCTTTCTGCGGCGTGTCGCCGGTCCGCAATCCCACCGAGATGTCAGCCCCGATCCCCCGCAGCGGCGCCCGCAGGTTGCGCTCGATGTCATAGGAGAGCGCTTTCAGCGGCGAGACGTAGACGATCCGCACGCCGGTACCCAGCCCCTCGGCCCGCGCCAGCTTGTCGATCCCCCAGAGGAAGCTCGCCAGCGTCTTCCCCGACCCGGTCGGGGCGCAGATCAGCGCATTCGCCCCGCTGGAGATCGCCTCCCAACCCCCCGCCTGCGCCGGCGTCGGCCCCTCGAACGAGGCCTCGAACCACCGCCGCACCGGCGCCGAGAACGGCGCCATCGGGTCGGACTTCTTGCTCGCTTTCTGCTCAGTCGCCAACCCACCGATCTTACGCAAGTGCGACCGGCGATCCAGCGTAAAGTGCGCTATCCGCGAGGTGCGCGGGGGGCGAATTCGCGTCCCCTGGTCACTTGAGCACAGGATGATGACTCAAAGTGACCAGAGACGGAAGACGCAGGCCCGCGATCGCCACATCTGGACGCTCGTGAAACGGCAGCATGGCGTGGTTGCACACCGCCAGTTGCGCGAGCTCGGCCTTGGGCGGTCCTCGATCCGCTGGCGGGTGACGAGCGGACGCCTGCACCCAGTTCGGCGCGGCGTATACGCAGTCGGAAGGCCGGAACTGAGTCCGAATGGCCGCTGGATGGCGGCGCTCCTCGCATGCGGACTCGATGCCGTGCTGAGCCACGGCAGCGCCGCGGCGCTATGGGGGTTTGGGAGCGAGCCGCGCGGCCTGATCGAAGTGTCCCTACCCGCGGGAATGCGCAGTCGACTGCCGGGGATCCGTGCGCACCGGCGGGCGAGGTTGGGGCCAGGCGAAGTGACCGAGCATGAAGGCATCCCCGTCACCGTCCCGATCCGGACGCTGATCGATCAGGCGACGCAGCTGACGCCGGCGCATCTCGAGCGGGCCGTCAACGAGGCCGACAAGCTCGAGCGTGTGCGAGCAGACGTGCTCTACGCGGCGCTCGACAGCCACAGCGGTGAGCCAGGTGTCGGGCAACTGCGCAAGCTGCTCGACCCGCTCCACTTCCGGCTCAGCGACTCCGAACTGGAGCGGGCGATGCGGCCGGTGGCAAAGGCCGCGGGATTACCCGTTCCCGAGACGAAAGCATGGGTCAACGGCTACGAAGTCGACTTCTTCTGGCCGGAGCTCGGAATCGTCGTCGAGGCCGACGGCCTGCGCTATCACCGCACCGCTTCGCAGCAGCGCCGCGGTCTCGAACGCGACCAGGCCCACATCGCCGCCGGCCTCTGGCCGCTGCGCTTCTCGCACTGGCAGATCGCCCGCGAACCGGCACACGTCCGCAGGGTCCTCCGCCAGGTCGCCGCCCGCGCCGAAGCGAAGAGTGCTCCGGCAGAGCGATCGGTCAGTTGAGCACAGGATGGTGTGCTCAACTGACCGCCGACGGGTCTGACGACGCCTCTGCCTCGACTAAGGCGTGCCGCCGGTGAACTTCACGTACGAGTACCAGGCGGGCTTCGGGGTGAAGCCGGGGCCGAAGAGGCCGGAGCCGTCGCAGAAGTTGCAGGCGCCGGGCTCGTCGTCGACCGAGAACCAGTAAACGCTCTTCAGCTTCCACTTCGCCTGCTTGTTGCGGAGCTGGGTGAAGGCCGTGCGCAGTTCCTTTGCCTGGCCGGCGGGACCTTTGGCGAAGCCGTTGGCGGTGTTCTTCGGGCCGGAGCTCCAGCCGAGCTCGGTGATCAGCAGCTTCTTGCCGCCGTCATGGTTCATCGCCAGGTAGTGGCGGAATTCTTCGACCACTTCCGGCAGTTCCCTGGCGTAGATCGTGTACGGGTGCAGGGAGGCGCCCTGGAACTTCGACTTGATCCCCGGGTTCCGCTTATACATCACGTTGACGAAGTCGCTCGCGTACCAGTTGAGGCTTTTGTGCTTGCCGGTCTTGCGGTCGCGGGCGCCCTTCGGCCGCGCGAAGAGGCCGGCGAGGACGACCTGCGCTCCCGGGTCCGCCGCGCGCAGGGCCGTGTAGGAGATCTTCACCAACTGGCCGTATTCGGCCGGGTTGGGCTTGGCGATGAAGTACTTGAAGTTGGGCTCGTTCCAGATCTGCCATTCGCGGATCGGGAGTTTCGGCACGCCGGGGTGTTCGGACCAGAAGCTGCCGGTCGGGCCGTAGCGCGCGACCGCGGCGGTGAGGAATGAGACCCAGCCGGTGCGGGCGGCGCCCTTGACGGGGAGATACGCGGGCGCTTTCAGGCCCCCGGCTCCCGGGACCGCCTTGCCCGGAACCGCCCATTCGGGAGCGCCGGAGAGGAACGGCAGGACCTTGATCCCGGCTTTGGCCGCCTCTTCCACCTGGTTGTCGAAGCCGCTCCAGTCGAAGGAGCTGCCCTGGGTCGGCTGCACCGACGCCCAGCCGATCGGGATGCGGATGCTTTCGACGCCGCCGCGGCCGAGCCGCTGGAACTGTTCGGCGCTGAGACCGCTTTGGGGGACGACTCCCCAGAAGCCCGCCGGCAGCGCCTGAGCCGCCGAGGCGAAAATCGCGAAGAAGGCCGTGACCGTCAGTGCCAGCGTCCACGCACGCAGAATCCTGCTCATGTACTCGCTCCTTTTCGACATCGGGTCAGCTCGCTTTTGGCGAGACGGAAGAGCCGGCGCCCTGGCGGCGCTGCCGGTAGTAGAAGGCGCCAATCGAGATCGCGGCCAGAACCGCGATTGCGATCAGAATCGGCACCAGCGGCGAAGAAGATTCGTCTTCGGAGGTGTTCGCAGCGTTTTCGATCGGCTGCGCGACCTGGCGCCCTTCGCCGAGGCCGGCCTTTGCATTTCCAGCCCCGTTGCCCGGGCTGCCGGTGTTGCCTTCCGAGCCTTGGCTACCCTGGCCACCGTGGGAGCCGCCGCCCGCACCCGGACCGTTGCCGCCGCCCGAGCCCTGCCCGCCCGGCGAGTTCGAGATGCCCGCATTGGGACCGCCGCCGCTGGAACCATTGTGATGGCCCCCGCCCCCACCGGAACCTTGTTCCTGCGGGACGGTTGGAACTTCAGATTCGTATTGGATCCCGGTGGCTTCTTCAGCATGGGCCAGGGCCGGAGAGCAAGCAAATGCCAGCACAGCAAGCACTGAAAGAAGCAAGGCAAGGGGTGGGGCCGAGCTCCGGGCGCGGGGGAACGTCCGAGACATGGCGCGCAAGGTTAGAGGAATCAGCGGCGCTGATAAGTCCGCTTGCCTTGATCCTTGGCCTCGCCCTGGCCGGAGGGGGCTTTTTCCTGAGCGAACGTCACATCGCCGGCCTGGCCGTATGGCTGGTGCTCGTAGTGCTCCTGGCGCTTGGAGCCGCGGGGAAGGCGACGCTTGGCCGGCCCTTCTCCTGGGCGACGGGATTGATTGCAGGACTGGCGCTTTTTTCCGCATTCTCTTCTCTCTGGTCCGGGTCAGTAGAGCTCAGCGTGATCGAAGCCGACCGAGTCTTCGTCTATCTCGGTTTCTTCCTTGCCGCGTTCCTGATCGCCCAAACCGACCAAAGGCGCCAACGTTTCGCTGAAGGGATCGGAATTGCGCTGATTGGGACCGCTTTGCTCGCGCTCGCGAGCCGTCTCCTGCCCCATGCATTCGAGCTCGGGGCCGGTCTCGGCAGCGGCCCGCGCACCGGCTATCCGTTCGGCTACTGGAACGCCGACGGGCTCGCCTTCGGGATCGGGATCGGCTTCTGCCTCTGGATGAGCCGCCGGGCGCTGGTCGAGCCGCTGCGCTGGATCGCGGTCGGAGCCATGCCCGCCCTTCTCCTCGCGCTCTACTTCACCTACTCCCGCGGCGGGTTGCTCGGCCTCCTCGTCACCTGCGCCTGCCTGCTGGTCCTCTCCCACGACCGCCTCTGGATGCTGGTGACGCTGGGCATCGGCGCGGTCGGCGCCCTGCCGGCAGTGCTGAAGGTGCAGACGAGCCAAAGCCTCGCGCAGAACTACGACGTGCAGGCGGCCGTCGACCAGGGGGTGACGGTGCTGCTGTTCCTGGTCGGGGGAATCGTGCTCTCGCTCGCCCTCTTCGCCCTGCTGCGACGGACCGAGCAGCGGGGCGGCGCCTTCACCGGGCGGGCGCTGAAGCTCTCGCGCGACCGTCGCATCCTCAGGGGGATCGGGCTCGCCGCCGCGCTGTTGGCAATCGCCGCCGCAATCGCCGTCGGCGGCCGCGCCTGGAACCAGTTCTCCAGCCCCGACCAGCAGTTCCCGGGCGCCAACCCGGCTGAACACTTCTCCCAGTTCTCGGGCGCCAACCGGCACGAGTACTGGCGGGTCGCGATCGACTCCTTCGCCGAAGCGCCAGTGATCGGCCAGGGCGCCGGCACCTACCGCTTCGCCTGGGACAAGCTGCGGCACATCGCCCTGCCGGTGCTGAACGCGCACTCGCTCTACCTGCAGGCGTTCCAGGAACTGGGGGTGATCGGGGGGCTCCTCATGCTCGCCATGGTCGGGGTGCTGCTCTGGACCGGCTTTGCGGCCTGGCGAGCCGCGAGCGGACCGCGCCGTGAGCTCCACGCGGTCCTCTTCGCCGCTTGCCTCGCCTTCGCGGTCGGCGCGGCGATCGACTGGTTTTGGGAAATCGCCGGGCTCGGCGCGATCTTCTTCCTCTGTGCCGGCGCCCTCGTCGCCGCCCGCTGCGTGCAGCTCACCCGGGCGCGGGCCCAGAACAACGGCAGCGGAGCAGGCGAGCGCCGCCGTTTCGGCCTCACCGTCGGCGGCCTGGCGCTTGCCTGGATCGTCGCCCTCGCGTTGATCGGGCCGCTGCTGGTCAAGCACGAGATCGACACCAGCAACTCGGCCGCCGCCGGCGGCGAAATCGCCTCCGCGGTCAACCACGCCGAGACCGCCCGCTCGATCGAGCCCTGGGCCGCTACGCCATACGTCCAGCTCGGCCTGCTCGCCGAGTCGCAGGGGGAATATGGCCTCGCCGCCGAACGGATGGGCCAGGCGATCGGCCGCGAGGAAAGCAACTGGCAGCTCTACTACCTGCGGGCTCGAATCGAGCACAAGGGCGGCGAAGAAGCGGCGGCGAAGGCCGACCTAGAAGAAGCGAAACGGCTCAACCCCGAAGAAAAGTGCCTCGAAGAAGGTTTCGAAGGATGCGGATGAGTCAAACCCCCGACACCAGAGCCGAGACCGGCAAGCCAGTCGTGGCGAAACCGGAGATGCCGCCGGCGGCGGGGGCCGTTCCCTTCGATCCCGAGGGGCACGGCCCGGACGAGTCGCGCCGCCGCGGCGCCCTGCTGCGGCGGCTGCTCGCGGTCGGCGACTGGGGAGCGCTGCTCGGCGTCCTTTGCCTGGTCACCGCGACCAGTTCCGCCACCAACGTCGGCGACCTCTTCTGGGCGGTGCTCTTCAGCCCCTCCTGGGTGATCGTGGTCAAGCTCCAGGGGCTCTACGACAACGACCACCGGCGGATCCGCCACAGCACCCTCGACGAGCTGCCCTCGCTGGTCACCGCCAGCGTCCTCGCCACCCTCGTCCTCGACGGGCTGATGGCGATCAGCCCCGCCGGCCCGCTCTCGCCGGCAAGCGCGATCGCCGTCGGCGTCGGCACCTTCCTCGCCAGCTTCGCCCTGCGCGGCACCCTGCGCTTCCTCTGGAACCGGCTCACCGATCTCTCGACCGGCCTAGTGATCGGCCCGGCCCGGTCGGTCGACATGGTCGCCCGCCGGGTCTCCACCCACCCGGAGACGCGGCTGGCCCTGGTCGGCTACCTGGCGCCGGAGGGCGAGGCGGAGGCGAAGGAGCTGCCGCGGCTTGGCTCCCCCGGTGACATCTCGCGGATCGCCCGCGAGCACGCAATCGAGCGGGTCGTCGTCGCCGAAGGACAGATGGGCGAGGTCGACGCCGAGCAGCTGATCGAGGAGTGCAAGGCAGAGGGCCTGGCGCTCACCTTCCTCCCCCAGCACTACGGCCTGCTGGGCCCGGGGATCGAGCTCAACCGCCTCGCCGAGCTGCCGGTCCTCGACTTCCGCTTCAGCGACCCGCCGCGCTCGACGATGGCGATGAAGCGGGCGATGGACATCGCCGTCTCGGCCTTCCTGCTGGTCCTGCTCTCGCCGCTCCTGCTGGGGGTGGCGCTGTGGATCCTGCTCGACGACGGGCGGCCGGTCTTCTTCCGCCAGCGGCGCGCCGGCAAGGACGGGGCCCCGTTCACGATGGTCAAGTTCCGGACGATGGTGGCCGACGCCGAACAGCGCCTGCCGGAGCTGGTCGACATCGAGAGCCTCGACCAGCCCGCCTTCAAGATCCCCGACGACCCCCGCATCACCCGCAGCGGCCGCTGGCTGCGCCGCACCAGCATCGACGAGCTGCCGCAGCTGTGGAACGTGCTGCGGGGCGAGATGTCGCTGGTCGGGCCGCGGCCGGAGGAGGAGCGGGTCGTCGCCCTCTATGACGAGCGCCAGCGCGGGCGCCTGGCGGTGAAGCCGGGGGTGACCGGGCCGATGCAGGTCTACGGCCGCAGCGACCTCACCTTCGAGGAGCGGCTGGCGATGGAGCGCGACTACCTCGACAACCTCTCGCTGCTGACCGACCTGGCGATCCTCTTGCGGACGCCGCGGGCGCTGGTCCGCGGCGAAGGCGCTTACTAGCGCTTCCCCTGTTCCTTATGGGCGTATGACGACCGAAAGGAACAGGCGATTGCCGGTGCTCGAGGTGGTGGTGGTCAGCCACGGCGCCGAGGCGCTGCTGCGCCGCTGCCTGCGCTCGCTCGCCGAGCACCCGCTCACGGGCGCCGAGATGCGGGTCACCGTCGTCGACAGCGGCAGCCCCGACGGCACTCCCGACATGGTCGCCGACGAGTTCCCGTGGGTGCGGCTGCTGCGACGCGGCAACGTCGGCTTCTCAGCCGCCAACAACCTCGTCCTGCGCCAGACCCACGCCGAGGCGGTGCTGCTGCTCAATCCCGACACCGAGGTCTACGAGGGGACGCTCGACGCGGCGCTGGCGCGGCTGCGCTCGGAGGAGCGGATCGGGATGGTCGGGGTGAAGCTGGTGACCGAGAGCGGCGAGCTCGACCACGCCTGCAAGCGCTCCTTTCCGACGCCGCTGAGCGCGCTGGCCCACTTCACCAGGATCGGCCGCGACGAGGGCGCGGGCGCGGCCCTCAGCCAGTACCGGGCGACGCACCTCGGCGACGACGAGCCGGGCGAGGTCGACGCGGTCAACGGCGCCTTCATGCTCTGCCGGACCGAGGCGGTGCGCGAGGTCGGCCTGCTCGACGAGGGCTACTGGCTCTACATGGAGGACCTCGACTGGTGCCACCGCTTCTGGGACGCGGGCTGGAAGGTCTTCTACGAGCCGGCCGGGGTGGCGCTGCACGTGAAGGGCGGCTCCAGCCCGCGGCGGCGGGCGCCGCGGCAGGAGATAGCGTTCCATCGCGGCATGGGGCGCTTCTACCGTCGCTTCGACGCGCCGGAGCACAACCCGCTGCTGAACGTGGCGGTCTACGCGGGAATCGGCGCCAAACTCGCGATCAGCCTTGCGCGGACGGCTCTGAGCCGGGCGTGAGCAAGCTGCTGGCCCGCTCGCCGGGAGCGGGCTCGACCGCGCTGGCGGGGCTCGCCGTGGCACTGCTGGGCTGGAGGGTGGGGATGAACCCCCCGGCCCCGGGGCTCGACGCGAGCTGGAACGCCGGCTTGGCGATGGCCGCCCACGACGGCCTGCAGTTCGGCCATGAGGTCGTCTTCTCCTACGGGCCGCTCGGCTTCCTGCAGAGCCCGTACGTCTGGTTCAGCGAGCTCGGCGTCCTCGCCTTCCTCTTCTCCGCCGGCGTCTACGTCGCCTTCGCCCTGGCGCTGGTCTGGGCGCTGCAGCGCTCGCTGCCGCTGCTCGTGAGCGCGGTGGTCGCTTTCGTCCTGATCGCGGTGCTGCCGCTGCTCGAGTTCTCGCTGCTGCTGGCGGTCCTCGTCTCGCTGGCGCTGCTGGAAGAGGAGCGCCAGGGGCGGGTGCTCGACGCCTTCGTCGTGGCCGGCGCCGGCTTCGCCGCGATCGAGGCCCTGGTCAAGCTCTCAACCGGCCCGGTCATCTTCGTCGTCTTCCTGCTGGCGCTGGTGGGGGCGCGGGCGGGGCGACTGCGGATCGCCGCCTATCTCGTCCTCTTCGCCGTCGAGCTGGTGGCGCTGTGGCTGCTTGCCGGGCAGAGCCTCGGCGCGATCCCCGACTTCCTCGCGAACACGAAGGAGATCGTCTCCGGCTACAGCGGGGCGATGATCCGCGAAGTCGACGTCGCGCACTGGAAGGTGGTGGTGGCCTCGATCGCCGCGGCGCTCACGACCGTCGCCCTTGTCGTCGCCTGCGCCGCCGGCCGCTTCCGCGATCGCCGCGCCCTCGTCTGCGGCGCGGCGCTGATGGCGCTCGCCGCCTTCGCCGTCTTCAAGGAGGGCGTGGTGCGGACCGACGCCGGCCACCTCAGCCTCTACTTCTCGGCCGCCTGCGTGCTCTGGATCGCGATCCCTCGGGGCCGGGGGCGCTGGCCCTGGCTGCTGGCGGGTGCGGCCGCGATCGCCCTCGCGGGAGTGCCGGTGCGGCCACCGGGGCTGCCGACCGACCTAAACGCCCTCGACAATGTCAAGTACGCGAGCGAACAGGCGCGCAACCTCTTCAGCCCTGGCCGCCGCGCCGACCTGATCGCCGCCGGGCGCGCGAGGATGAAGGGGGTCTACCGGCTCGACCCGGCGACGCGGGCCGCCCTGCGGGGCCGCACCGTGGCGATCGAACCCTGGGAGGCGGGCGTCGCCTGGGCCTATGAACTCGACTGGAAGCCCCTGCCGGTCTTCCAGGACTACTCCGCCTACACCGCCGGCCTCGACCGCCTCAACGCGGAAGCGGCCGAAAGCGCCGCGGGGCCGCAGCGGATCCTGCGCGAGAACCCGCTGCTGGTCTTTCCGGAGTTCCCCACCCAGGACCTCGACAGCCGCCTCAACGACTGGGACCCGCCCGAACAGCAGCGGGCGGTGCTCTGCAACTTCGTCCCCCTGCACACGACCGAGCGCTGGCAGGTGCTGGGGCGGGTGCCGGATCGCTGCGGCGAGCCCCGGCCGGCGGGCGCGGCCGAAGCCGGGGACGGCGAGGCGGTCGCGGTGCCGGCTCCGCGCCCGGGAGAAGTCGTCTTCGTCCGCATCCACGGAGCCGGCGTCGGCGGCCTCGAACGGATCTCGACCACCCTCTTCCACGCGGCCGTGCGGCGGCTGGTCGTCAACAGCAGCCAGAGCTACCGGCTGCTGCCGGAAACCGCCGGCGACGGCCTGCTCCTCCGTGGCGCCGGGGCCTTTGCGGGGGGCGGTCCCTTCTCCCCGGTTCCGCAGGCACGGACGGTCGCCGTCTCCGGCGCCGGAGACGGGCTCCGCTTCGACTTCTTCCGGATGCGGGTAACGACTCCGCAACGGTCCGCTCCTCCCCACTCGCTACCGTTACCTGCTCGATGAAGCGCCTCTCCGCCGTCGTCCTCCTCTGCGTCTGCCTGGCCGTCGCCCTCGTAGCGGGCGCCCAGACGGGTGCCGCGAAGCCGCGGATCCCGGCTCCGAAGGGATTTTTCGGCATCGACCCGCAGGGGACGCTGACCGACGAAGACGCCAGCTACATGAAGGCGGGGGGGATCGAAGCCGTGCGCTGGCCGCTGCCCTGGAACGGCATCCAGCCGACCGCCAAGGGCGGCTACAACTGGTCGGGCTTCGACCCCATCGTCGAAGTCGCCGCCCGCCACGGGCTCAAGGTGCTGCCGTTCGTCTACGCGACTCCCTCCTGGGTCGGCGGCAAGTACACGAACCTGCCGGTGAACAGCGCGCGGGCGCGACAGGCCTGGACCGCCTTCCTCGAAGCCGCGGTCAGGCGCTACGGGCCCGGCGGCGAATTCTGGGCCCAGCACGGTCCCGGCGTCCAGTACGTGCCGGAAATCGCCACGCCGATGCCGATCCGCACCTGGCAAATCTGGAACGAGGCCAACTTCTTCTACTTCGCCTACCCCGCCTCGCCGCAGCGCTACGTGAAGCTGCTGAAGATCTCCTCGCCGGCGATCAAACGGGTCGACCCCGGCGCCAAGGTGATCCTCTCCGGCCTCTTCGGCGAACCGACCGCGAAGGGCGCGAAAGGCATGCCGGCGGCGAAGTTCCTGGAAACGATCTACCGCACGCCCGGGATCAAGCGCTACTTCGACGGGATCGCCCTGCACCCGTACGCGGCCTTCACCGAAGACCTGGAAGAAATGGTCGAAGCGCTGCACGAAGTCACGGTCGAAAACCACGACCGCGTCCCCCTCTACATCACCGAGATGGGCTGGGGATCGCAGAACGACTTCAACCAGGTTGCCTTCGAGCAGGGCATCCGCGGCCAGGTCAAGCAGCTGAAGGCCGCCTACGGCTACCTGCTCGAAAACCGCAACCGGCTCGACCTCAAGCAGGTCTACTGGTTCTCCTGGAAGGACCAGCGCGGCTCCTGCACCTTCTGCGACTCGGTCGGCCTCTTCCGCGAAGGCCCGCGCTTCCACCCGAAGCCGGCCTGGCGCGCCTTCGTCGCCCTCACCGGCGGCCGCCCGCGGCCCTAAGAGCCCAGAGGTTCTTCGGAAAGAGGGCTGTTGCAGCCAGCCTGAGGGGGAGAGCTCAACCCATCCGATTCTTGACACAGCGGAGTGGGTCAAGAATCGGATACGCGTAGTGCTCGGGCGTGGGAGCTTGCGGCAAGACAGCACGGAATCGTGACCAGGCAGCAATTGCTGGCGCTTGGTTTCGGCCGGAGGTCGATCCAGCACCGAGTAGCGCGAGGCCGGCTCTTTCCTGTGAGCCTGGGTGTCTATGCGGTCGGGTGGCCGGCGCTAAATCAAAGGCGGCGATGGATGGCGGCAGTGCTGGCGGGTGGGGAGGGAGCAGCTTTGAGCCATCGCAGTGCGGCTGCGCTTTGGGAAATCGGCACCGAGCAGGCCGGCCGGATCGACGTCAGCGTGCGACGACGCTGCGAACTGCGACGACCCGGCGTTCAGTTCCACGGTCGCCCCAGCCTCCTGGCACAGAACATCGCTTGGCGGGACGACATTCCTGTCACCTCGCCAATCCAGACGCTGCTTGACCTGGCAACTGAAATCGACGCTGTCCCACTCGAGCGGGCGGTCAATGACGCCGATAAGCGCGGCCTCGTTGACCCGGATGTGCTGCGCGAAGAGCTCGATCGCTTCAGCGGTCAGCCAGGAGTGCGCCCGCTGCGCCTTCTCCTCGACAAGCTCTTCTTCCAGCTCTCCGACTCGGACCTGGAGATCTACTTCCGCCGCATCGTCCGAGCGGCAAAGCTGCCGATGCCGCTGAGCAAACAGCGCGTCAACGACTTCGAGGTCGATTTTTTCTGGCCAGAGCTGGGATTGGTCGTGGAGACGGACGGGCTCCGCTACCACCGCACCCCCTCTGCTCAAACGCGTGACGCCCGACGCGACCGCGCCCACGTGATGGCGGGCATGACTCCGCTGCGTTTCACCCACTACGAGGTTCGATATGAACCCGCCCGCGTCCGCAGCTCTCTCGCCAAAACCATCGATCTGCTCCGTCATCGCATCCGACTTCGAGCACAGCCCGCTGTGCCCTAAATCGGCTGCGTCGGCTGCACCCTTTGATCGTCAGGCGCGGAAGGGCAGCTCGGCGGCGACTTCGCTCAGGCGCGGCGCTTTCTTGTCGCGCTCGCTGAGCAGCGGCTCGGCGACCTGCCAGTCGACGGCGACGTCGGGGTCGTCCCAGGCGATCCCGGCCTCGGTCGCGGGGTCGTAGTAGCTGGAGACCTGGTAGGCGACGTCGGCTTCGTCGCTGAGGACGGCGAAGCCGTGGCCGAAGCCGACCGGGACGAAGAGCTGGCGGTGCTTGACGTCGTCGAGCACGTGCGCCTCCCACTGGCCGTAGGTGGGTGAGCCGCGGCGCAGGTCGACGGCGACGTCGAGGATCTCGCCGCGGGGGCAGCGGACCAGCTTCGCCTGGCCCGGTTCGGTCTGGAAGTGGATGCCGCGCAGCGTCCCCTGGCGCGAACGCGAGTGGTTGTGCTGGACGAAGTCGACGTCGACCCCGAGCTCGCGCCAGGCGTCACGGCTGAAGGACTCGACCATGAAGCCACGCTCGTCGCCGTGGACGACCGGCTCGATCAGGACGACGCCGTCGAGCTTCGTCTCCAGCCGCTCGGCCACTAGCCGAGCGCCTTCCCGTACTGCTTTTCGTAGTACTCGCGGTACTCGCCGGAGCGGATCGGGCCCCACCAGTCCTCGTTGTCGCGGTACCACCGCACGGTCCGCTCGAGCCCCTCGTCGAAGTGGACCTGCGCCTCCCAGCCGAGCTCGCGCTTCAGCTTCTCCGAGGAGAGCGAGTAGCGGCGGTCATGGCCGGGCCGGTCTTTGACGTACTCGATCAGCGACTCGTCGCCGCCGGTCAGCTCGATCACGCGCTTGACGACCTCGATGTTCTCGCACTCGTCCGGGCCGCCGACGTTGTAGGCCTCGCCGGCCTTGCCCTTGGTCAGCACGGTGTGGATGCCCGCGCAGAAGTCCTCGACGTAGAGCCAGTTGCGAACCTGCTTGCCGTCGCCGTAGACCGGCAGCGAGTCGCCGTGGAGCGCGTTCAGGACCATCAGCGGGATCAGCTTCTCCGGGTACTGGCGTGGGCCGTAGTTGTTGGAGCCGCGGACGATCGAGGCGTCGATCCCGTAGGTGTGCCAGTGGGCGGAGACGAGCAGGTCGCCGGCCGCCTTCGTCGCCGAGTAGGGCGAGGAGGGGTCGAGCGGCGAGGTCTCGGTGAAGGAGCCGGAATCGATCGAGCCGTAGACCTCGTCGGTCGAGACCTGCAAGTAGCGCTCGATCCCCAGTTCGCGGGCGGCGTCGAGCAGGGTGCCGGTGCCGACGACGTGGGTGCGGGCGAAGGCTTCCTGGTCGTCGATCGAGCGGTCGACGTGGGACTCGGCGGCGAAGTTGACGACGGCGTCGACACCCTGCATCGCTTCGCGCACGACGTGCGGGTCCTCGATCGCTCCCTCGATCAGCTTCGTCCCCTCGGGCAGGTTCTCGGGCCGGCCCGCGTAGGTGAGCTTGTCGAGGACGACGACGTCGTGCTCGTCCTGCACGAGCCGCACGTAGGTGGAGCCGATGAACCCTGCCGCTCCGGTGACCAGAAGTCTCATTCGCTTGCTGCCTCCGCTTGTCGTTGGGCGAGATAGCCTGCCAGCCCGTCCTGCCAGCTGGGGAGCCGGATCGCATGCTCGCGCTGGCTGACCAGGGCCGAGAAGGCCGGCCGCGGCGCCGCGGCGCCGAATTCCTCCGTCGTGATCGAGAGCACCCGGCACTCGACCTTGGCCTGCTCGAAGATCTCGCGGGCGAATTCGTACCAGGAGCACTGCCCCGCCGCCGCCATGTGGTGGATGCCGTACTCGATCCCCTCGATCAGGCGGACGATCCCGTAGGCGAGGTGCCAGGTGTAGGTGGGCGAGCCGACCTGGTCGCGGACGACCGTGACCTCGTTCTGGGATTCGGCCAGGCGCAGCATCGTCGCGACGAAGTTGCGGCCGCCGATCCCGAAGAGGCCGGCCGAGCGGACGATGAAGTGCCTTTTGTTGGCAGCGGCGACCGCCTCCTCGCCGGCCAGCTTGGTGCGCCCGTAGGCCGAGAGCGGCGCCGGCTGGTCGCTCTCCACGTAGGGCGCCCCTTTGGCGCCGTCGAAGACGTAGTCGGTGGAGACCTGGACGACGCGGGCTTCGATCTCGTTCGCCGCGGCGGCGAGATTGCCGGCGCCTTTGCCGTTGACGGCAAAGGCGGCCTCCTCGGCCGTCTCGGCCCCGTCGACGTCGGTCCAGGCGGCGCAGTTGATGACCACGTCGGGCCGCTCAAGGTCAAACCGCCGTTTCAGCACCTCCGGATTGGTGATGTCGAGCTCGGCGCGCCCAAAGCCCACCACCTCGTGCCCGGCGTTGCCGGCAGCGAGCATCACGTCGTGGCCGAGCATCCCGGCCGCTCCGGTGACGAGCAGCTTCATTTCGTGCGGGGTGGCGTTTGCACGGGCAGCAGGCTAGCTATCCCGCGGGAGCAACGGCGACCACCGGCAGGCCGGCTTCCGTCGCTCGCTCGACGAAGCGTCTGTCGCCACTGATTACCGTTCCGCCCAACTGCACTGCCAACGCTGCGTATGCGGCGTCGTAGGCGGTCAGGGAGTGGGCGATCGCGAGGGAGAGCGCCGGAGGGGTGAGCTGCGCATCGAGAGGGTGGCAATCCAAGTCCTGGAGACTCGACAGAGCGCCGATCGCATTCATCGCCGAAGCGCGGTCGAGCTCACCGCGAGCGACGCGCTTCCAGAGAGCATTGGCACACTCGATCAGGATCAGGTCGGGAGCGTGGAGATCGTCGCCGGCTTCACGAGCACGGAGCAAGGTCGAGCGTGCCGGGATCGACAAAGGCTCCTCTACGTAGAGCGCCACCATGACGCTGGCATCGACGACGATCGCCGCCATTCCCTTACCGGTCGCGGTCTTCGCGGATCAGCTCGGCGGCGGTGGAAGAGCCGGCGGGAAGAGCGTGCTGGGATCGAATTCGATCGGCCTCCTGAAGGAGTTGGTCCAGCGATACGCCGGAACGAGGCGAGAAGGTGCGGCGGAGTCTCTCGATGGCCTCCGCGCTGAGGGAGCGCCTCGCCGATTTTGCCTCCCCGCGTAGCCGCTCATAAAGCTCGGGAGGAACATCCCTGACATAAAGAGTAGGCATTGCTTGCAAAATGCTAGCAAGAAGCCTAGATGAGTTTGATCTCGGATCGGTCGCCGACCAGCATCTGCAGCGTCTTCGGCATGCCCTGGCTGCGGGTCAGCTTCACTTCCTTGCCCAGGAGGCTCGCCTCCATCCGCGTGCCGAGATCCTCGACCACCGAGCAGGAGAGGACGATCGAGTTCTCGACTTCGGAGCGGCGGACGTGGACGCCGTCGCCGATCGAGGTGTAGGGGCCGATGAAGGCGTCCTCGATGTGGGCGCCGGGGCCGATCACGGCGGGGCCGCGGACGACCGCGCGCTCCAGCCTAGCCCCGGGCGCGAGGACGACCCGCCCTTCGACTTTGGAGCCCTCGTCGATCTCGCCCTCGAGCGAGGTCACCAGCTCCTCCAGCACCAGCCGGTTGGCCTCGAGCATGTCGGCGAGCTGGCCGGTGTCCTTCCACCAGCCGCGCACGACCTCGGAGCGGACCGTGCGGCCGTCGTCGATCAGCTTCTGGATCGCCTCGGTGATCTCCAGCTCGCCGCGCCAGGAGGGCTCCAGCGAGCGGGCGGCGTCGAAGATCAGGTTGCTGAAGAGGTAGACGCCGACCAGCGCCAGGTTCGAGGGCGGGTCTTTCGGCTTCTCGATCAGGCGCACGATGTGGTCCTGGTCGTCGAGCTCGGCGACCCCGTAGGACTGCGGGTCGTCGACCGGGGTGAGCAGGATCAGCGCGTCGGGTTCGTGCTCGGTGAAGGCGGAGACGAGGCCGCGCAGGCCGTCGCGCAGGAGGTTGTCGCCGAGGTACATGACGAACGGCGAGCCGCCGATGAAGCCCTCGGCGGTGAGGACGGCGTGGGCGAGGCCGGCGGGCTCGTCCTGGACGATGTAGGTGATCTCGGCGCCGAACTGCGAGCCGTCGCCGGCCGCCTCGCGGATCTCGTCGCCGGTCTCGGGCGCGATGATGATCCCGATCTCCTTCACCCCCGCGTCGACCAGCGCCTCGATCCCGTAGAAGAGCACGGGTTTGTTGGCCACCGGCACCAGCTGCTTGGCCGAGGTGTGGGTGATCGGGCGCAGGCGCGTGCCGGCGCCACCGGAGAGGATCAGTCCCTTCAAGGGCTCCATGCGAGGCTGCAACCCTACCGAGCGAGGAAAAGACCGGTGCTACCAGATGTGTACATCCCCAACTTCAACGGCGCGGCCCGCCTCGGCAGGGTGCTGCGCGCGCTTGGCGAGCAGACGCGGCCGGTCGACGTGGTGCTGGTCGACAACGGCTCCAGCGACGAGTCGGTCGAGCTGGCGCGGCGGGAGCTGCCGGGGGTGAAGGTGGTCGAGCTGGGGGAGAACCTCGGCTTCGGGCGGGCGATCAACCGGGCGGTGGCGGAGGTGCCGGGCGACCCGGTGATCCTGCTCAACAACGACGCGGTGCCGGAGCCCCGCTTCGTCGAGGCGCTGCTGGGCGGGCTTGGCGCAGGAGTCGACTCGGTCGCCGGGGTGCTGCTGCAGGAACGCTCGGCGGAGCTGATCGACTCGGCGGGCGTCGTCGCCGACGCAACCCTGATGGGCTTCGACTACCTGCACGGAGAACCGGCCGAGGCCGCCGCCTCGGCGACCCCTCCCCTCGGCCCGACCGGCGGCGCCGCCCTCTACCGCCGCGAGGCCTTTGAGGCGGTCGGCGGCTTCGACGAGCGGATCTTCCTCTACTACGAGGACCTCGACCTGGCGCTGCGGATCGCCGCCCGCGGCGGCCGCTGCGCCCTGGCCCCGGAGGCGCGGGCGCTGCACGCCTACTCGGCCAGCCTCGGGGCCGCCAGCGCCGGCAAGTACGGCTGGACCGGCTGGAGCCGCGGCTACATGCTGCGCCGCTACGGCGTCATGCGCAACCCGCGCCTGGCCCTGCGCGCGCTCGCCTGCGAGGGCGCGCTCTGCGGCGGTCAGTTGCTCAAAGACCGGACCGCGGCAGGGCTGCAGGGCCGCCTGCGAGGCTGGCGCGACGCCGCCGGCCTGGAGCCGCGGCATGCCGACGACGCGCCGCTGCTCGACCTCAGCGCCCGCGAGGCACTGGCGCTGAGGCGCCGTCGCCGCGACGGCTGAGACCGGCGGTCAGCTCCCCGCGCGGTCTATTCGAATCTCCTTTTGCACCGCACGCCCGGCGGCCTTCGCATAAGCGATCATCCTGTCGCGACGACCGATCGCAAGGATCACGGCCGTCGCGGGTGCCCCGTCACTGGGCTCGTTTCGATAGACGAGCCGGTAGCGAGGTTTGCGACGCCAGCCGGCTTCGTCGAAGCGAACCTTGCGGCACCCCTTCAAGACTCGCGGCGGCTTGTCGCCCATCAACTCCCCGTGGTACGGGTTGCGAATCTCCAAGACGATCTTCGCGATCTCGCGTCGTAGATCTTCATCGAGTTGGTTGGCATCGGCCGCAGCCGCAGCAAGGGCTTCGACCTTGAAATCAGGATCCAGGGAGTTGCTCAACGAACTCCCCCATGCCGATCTCCCGCAGGAAGTCTCCGCCACCCAGGCGGGCCCCTTCTCCACCTTCCAGGCGCTCCTGCAGGAAGAGAGCGATACCCGCATTCTCCAGCTCGTCCTCTAGTTCCTCGATTCGGTTCTTTGCACCGAGCAGGTCCACGGTGGGAATGAGGGAAGCCGATCCCGAGCTGCCGCGGGTCTTGATGCGAACGGCATTCCGCTCGGGGTCCGCGGCGGGCTTCCGCTTCGACGACGCTTTCTTGACGAGCTCCGGAAGCGTCCGCCTGGCCTCGCTCGTTCCCAGGTCAATCGGATCAATAGCCATACAGAAAAGGGTACCACTAGTTGTACAACTCAACTCATGTAGATAGTGATTCGCCGGCGCTACCCCCTCGCGGCTGAGCTCACCGATATCGTCCCGCGCCGTGCGCGCGCCCTCGTTCCTCTTCCCGGAAGCGCCTCGCGGCGAGCGCGTCGTGCCGCGCTGGGAAACCGCCGGGGTGATCGCCGCTCTCCTCGTCCTCGGGACGGTGCTGGCCCTGCTGCGGATCGGGTTCTCGGAGTCCGTCAACACGATCTGGGCCGAGGACGGCCCCATCTACCTGCAGGGCGCCCTCACCGAGGGCTTCTGGCACGCCGTCTTCTCTCCCTACGCCGGCTACCTGGTCGTGGTCCCGCGCCTGATCGCCGAGCTAGCGACGGTGGGACCGCTCGACGGGGCGGCGGCCGTGATCGCGATCGTCTCCGCCCTCTTCGCGGCGGTGAGCGGCTTCGCGGTCTGGCACGCCTGCGGCGGCCACGTGCGGAACCCCTACCTCCGCGGGGCGCTGGCAGCGGCGACGGTCCTCGCCCCAGCCGCCGGCCTGGAGACCCTCGACTCCGCCGCCTACGTGCCCTGGTTCATGCTCTTCGCCTCGTTCTGGCTGCTGTTCTGGCGCCCGCGCACGCTCGGCGCCGCCGCGGCCGGCGGCCTCTTCCTCCTCGCCACCGGCCTCAGCACGCCGGGGGTGTGGTTCTTCATGCCGGTGGCGCTGCTCCGCGCCACCGCCTTCAGGGACCGCCGCGACGCAGTCCTCGTCGGCCCCTTCTTCCTCGGGGCGGTGATCCAGGTCCCCGTGATCCTCGCCCAGCAGCAGGGCGAACCGCTTTGGACGGCTCACATCTGGACCGCCTACCTGCAGCGGGTGGTCGACGGCGGCCTGCTGGGGCAAAAGCTCGGAGGAGGCCTCTGGTCTACCTTCGGCTGGCGGTTCCTGGTCGTCTTGCTGATCGCCGCCCTCGCCGGCCTTGCCTGGGGGCTCTGGCGCTCGGCCAGGGGAGCGCGCTGGTTCGGGGTCATCGCGGTGCTGACCTCGCTGGCGATGTTCGTCATCTCGGCCTATCAGCGCGCCGTCGGCGAGAACATCTTCTGGTCTGCCGGCGCCTCCGGCGGCAACGCCGGCCGCTACGTGCTCGTCCCCGCCCTGCTCCTGGTCAGCGCTGCCGTCGTCTTCGTCGACGACGCCCTGCGGCGGCAGGTCTCCTCCCCCGCCCGCTCCAGGCCGCTGGTCGCCGTGACCGTGGGCGTCATCGCGCTGGCGATCGCCACCTCCTACTACATGGGGGAACCCCAGTACCGCGGGCGCCCCTACTGGAACGACGCCCTGCGCGAAGCGGCAACGAAATGCGTCAGCGAAGGTCAGGAACTCGCGGGGATCCCGACGGCTCCAGCGCCGTTCGGGGTCCAGGTCCCGTGTGCGCAGGTCTCATCCTTCGCGGAACCAGTTCGAAGGCAAGAAGAGAGAAGCCGGCGAAGCTGAGCAGGGCGAGGGCCGCGGTGACCGGCGAGTAGCTGGTACCCGGCGGCGGGGTCAGCGACGGCGTGTAGAGCAGGAGGACGCAGGCCACGTTGAGCCCCACCATCCAGGCGGCGAACCGCGGGAAGACCGAGCGCAGCCCCGCGACGCAGCCGACGAGGCCGATCAGCGGCACCGCGAGGCTGCCGACGTGAATGGTCGCGCGCGAGTCGGGGGTGCCGAACAGCAGCAGCCCCCAGGCGATGCAGGCGATGCCGAAGAAGGCGAAGCAGAGCAGCGCGAAACGCCACTCCTCCTCGCTGCGGCCACTCCGGCGGCGGCCGATCAACATCGCCGGCAGCGCGATCAGCAGCAGCCCGAGGAAGGGGATCAGGGAGAAGAAGCGGAGGTCGCGGACGGCGCCCGCGGCGAGGCCGGGCTTGCCTGCTTCGAGGTCGTCCTCGAACGCTTCGAAATCGTTCTTGCCGCGGGGCCAGCCGACGATTTCGCCGAAGTTGTCGAGCTTGTTTTCGAGCGCGCCGTCCCAGCCCGCTTCCGAGTAGCCGTTCTCGATCGCTTCCAGCGTGCCTTCCGAATCGAGCGTAGTGTCGCCCCCGAGCTGCCACTTCAGCAGTCGGTTGCCCGGCGGGTCGGCGTAGTGCTGGTAGGCGGTCCAGGGGATCATCAGGGCGAGCAAGGCGACGGCCGCCACGCCGATCCAGCGCCAGCTCGGCAGGCCGCGCCAGACCGCCAGCAGCGCCAGCGGGATGACGCCGAAGATGCTCGAGCCATGCGAGAGCATCGCGAGCGCGAGGAGGGCGCCGATCAGGGCGCCGACCCGCAGGTCGCGCCGGTCGCGGCTCCAGGCCGGCGAGATCACGATCGCCAGCGCCACCAGCAGGAAGGCGGCGGCGATCAGCTTCGGCCAGACGAAGAAGCCGTGCAGGATCGCGACGTCGCTGAACATCGCCGCGCCGATCGCCAGGCTGCGGGTGAGCGGCCGCAGCCTGGCCGCCACGAGGACGGCCCACATCGCCGGGATCCAGAGACTCTGGACGCCGACGCAGAGGATCACGTAATGGAGGGAGTGTTCGGTCGGCATGAACCCGCGCTGGGAGAGGGCGTACCCCACCTGCAGCGGCGGGCGGTCGCTCATCAGCCAGTCCGGCGGGTAGAGCGGCGGCGGGTTCTGGTGGCCGTGAGTCGCGAACCATTCGGTGAAGTAGCGGGGAATGTCGTTGTCGGAGGGGAGCTGGCCGGAGAACCGCAGCGCCGACATCGGGATCGCGTTGTCGACGCCGCCGTGGAGGAAGCCGAGGAAGACGACGAAGCAGCTGCCGAGGATCCAGAGGCCGAGCGGCACCGCGAGCGGAGCCAGCGCCTCCCAGTCGAGCCGGCCCTCCCGCCAGACCCAGGCCACCACCAGGACGGAGCCGCCGAGCAGCAGGAAGTCCCACGCCTGCCCCGCCACCGGAGCGGCGTAGTAGGCCCAGAATGCGAGGAAGGCGGTGATGCCCGAAGCGGCCAGCGCGATCCCGATCCTGATCGGCACGCCCCTGACCCCGCGGCTGGTGGCGAAGACCGCCGCGGCCACCCCCGGCGCCCCGAGCAGCGCCAGGTGAACGACGAGGCCGGCGATCAGCTCGCCGTTGGCCTTCACCGGCTCGCCGCCTCCGGTTGCAACTCGAAGGGGTCCTCCTCGCGGTCGATCTCCTCGATGTTGGCGAGGGAGACCGCCCGGGTCTGCGAGAAGAGGACGAAGAGGCTGACGAAGTTGCCGAGCGCGACGAGCGAGACGATCAGCGCCCCGAGGGCGACGTAGCTCGCCCACCCCGGCACGGTCGAGGTCGTGAACACCTTGAGGCCGATCACGAGCGCCGCCAGCGCCGCCCCAAGGACGCCGAAGAAGACGAAGGTCGCGAGCGCCCGGATCGCGATCCGGTCGGTGAACGGCATCAGCATCCGCAGGCCGTGCATCGCCAGCCGGCCGTAGGTCATCTTCGAGCGGCCCTCGTAACGCTCGCCGCGTTCGCACGGCACGTAGGCGATCGGCAGGTCGAGGGCGAGGATCGCCGAGGAGTAGGAGAGGTCGAAGGTCGGGTGCAGCAGCGCCCGCTTGGCGATCGCCCCCGGGATGACGGCGAAGTTGCCCGAACGGACGGTGGTCCCGGTGAGCGAGCGGAAGAGCAGGCGGAAGAGCCGGTAGAAGACCTTGAAGCCGAGCGACTCCCGCCGTTTCGTCCGCAGGGCCAGCGCCACCGGCCGCCCCTCCGGGCCCTCGGCCTCCATCGCCCGCAGCAGCCGCGGCAGGTCCTCGGGCCGGTCCTCGCCGTCGGCGTCGAGGGTGACGACCGCGTCTTCGTCGGCGATCGCGGGCAGCGCCTTGCGGAGGGCATAGACCAGCGCCCGCTGGTGGCCGAGGTTGAACGGCGGGCGCAGCACGGTCACGTCCTCGAGCTCGGCCAGCCGCACCGCTTCGGGATCCTGGCCGGCGGTGTCGTCGATGACGACGAAGCGAACCGCCGCCGCATCAGGGTGATCGCGCCCGAGCACCTCGAGCAGGCGCTCGTGCAGGACGCGGAAGGAGCGGGCGTCCCGGTACACCGGGGTGAAGATCCAGGTCGTCAAGAGGCTTCCCCTCCAGCCTGCCGCCTCAGTAGTTCGTAGGCGCCGAACTTGGCAATCGAGCGAAAGCCCCGGTCGAGGTAGCGGACCAGCGGGCCTGGTGGAATCGCACCGTTGGACCAGCCGGCCGCGAGCGATTCGTTGCGCAGCTGGCAGATGTTTTCGATCGGTTCGATTTCGGCGATCACCTGGCGCTGACGGGAAGCGTCGAAGAGGGTCGGCCAGGCGGTCGCGTTCGATCCCGTCGGCGGTTCCTCTTCGCTCCACAAATAGAAGCTGTCCATACCCGGCAACATGACCGTGGCGGTGCAGTTGCGGTCGATCGCGGCGGTGATCCGCTGGTAGAGGCGGGCTTCTCCGGCGCCGAGGTGAATCGCTTCGGCCCCCGGCAGCGCGAGCGAGACGCCGTTGTCGTAGCCGGAGCGAGCGGCCCGCAGCGGTTCGCGGATCGTGCTGTTGAAGACGAGATAGCCGACGACGACCAAGAGACAGGCGCCGGCCACGGCGAGGGCCCTGCGCTCGGAGGCCGCGGGGAGGACGGCGAAGAGCCCGCGGACGCCGTTGCCGACGCAGATCGCCCCGACCGGGATCAGCAGGAACGTCGCCCAGAGGGTCTGGCTGCCGGCGACGGGATAGGCGTGCAGAGCTTGCGGCACCGCCAGCAGCGGCAGGAGCAGCAGCGGGAAGGAAAGACCGGGGCGCCGCTCGGTGCCGATCAGGGCGACCCAGCAGAAGCCGAGCATGCTGAACTCGTAGCCGGGCAATCCGCCCGCGTCGAACGGCAGCCCTTTGCCGATCACCGAGAGCGCCATCACCAAGCCGACGGCGACGCTGAAGAGGGAGGTCATCGCGATCCACGCCGGGTTCGAATCCTCACCGCGGCCACGGCCGACGTACCAGTAGGCGAGCGCGCCCCCCAGGGCGACCACGTCGAAGCCGTAGAGGCGGCTGTCCAGCTGCAGCGGGATCTCGAAGGCATTGGCCTGCCGCAGCGGCTGCTGGATGACGCCTTCGACGAGGCCGTGGAGGCTGGTGCCGGCGGCGATAATCGTCAGCAGGCTGACGACGGCGAGGACGACGAAGCCGCCGACGAGCCACCCCAGCTCCTCGCCGGCCCGCCGCACGTTACGGCGGGCACGCAGGACGACGACGAGGCCGAGCGCGGCGACGGCGACGTGCACCGCGTAGCGGCGCGGCCAGCCTTCTCCGAATTTGCCAGCCAGGAGCAGGATCGGCATCGCGACGAATCCCGCCTCGATCAGGATCCGCGGCCAGCGCCGCTCGAAGAAGGCGGGGTAGCTCACCGCGCAGGCCAGCGCCAGCGAGGCGACCGCGAAGGCGCCGACGTTGACCTTGACCAGGACGAGGGCCGCGACGGCGGCCCCGAGCAGGGCCATCGGCAGCGGCGACGGGCGGTCGCCGACGAAGCAGGAGACGGCGATGATCGCCGCCAGCAGCAGGGTGATGATCCCCCCCGGGTGCATCGGCTCGTTCACCGCGACGGCAAGCGCCGCGAAGACGATGGCCTGGGTTCCGAGCCCGAGCAGCAGGCTGCCGGTGAGCCGCCAGGTCGACAGCCCGATCCCGAGGCTGGCGACGATCCAGACGACCATCGTCACCGTGCGGCCGGCGTCGTGGTTGACGGCGATGCCGAAGATCGAGAAGAGGCCACCCCAGGCCTCGTAGTAGAAGGGCCCGTACTGGGTGAAGACGTCGTCGTAGAGGTTGCCGCGGTGGACGAAGCCCTTCAGCGCCGTGAGCATGTAGCCCTCGTCGTCGTAGTACGCGAACCCGGTGAACATCCGCGGGTGGGCGATCAGGTAGGTGACGAAGGTGAGGATCGCGAAGGCGGCGACCCCGGCGGCGATGCGGATCCGCGGCTGCGACCATGCTCTGGCAGCCCGCTGCCAGCCGCTCTCGATCGGCCCCCACCGGCTCTCGGACAGCAGCATCACCGCAAGCGTATAGGCGAATCCCCCCGAATCCGCCCGAGCCAGGCGCGTGCCCGCTCGAGGTCCCCCTGCCTTCGCAGGCGCCGCCGCTCCCGCAGCAGCCTCGGCAGCCAGGCGAGGGCGGCGAGCTTGCCGCGCAACGTCGCGCCGAGGCGGCGCTGCCGGGCCGCCCGCCAGAGCGACCCGGCCTCGACCGTGGCGATCCGCGGCAGCGCCCGCAGCGGCACGTACTTGACCTGGGTGGCGAGCCTGTTGCGGGCGACCAGGCGAGCGTTCTCCCGGTCAGGCCGCGCGAACTCCCGCTTCCAGGAGGCGTTGCCGACGTGCCAGACGACGGCGCCGGGAACGTAGGCGAAGCGCCAGCCGGCGATCCGGGCGCGCACGTTGAGGTCGACGTCCTCGTAGAAGGCGAAGTAGCTCTCGTCGTAGCCGCCGAGCTGGTCGAACAGCTCCCGGCGGAGCAGGCAGGCAGCGCCGCAGACGCCGAAGACCTCCTGGGGAGCCAGCCAGCCCGGCGCCTGCGCCTGCCCCGCCCCCTCCTCGACCGCGCGGCCGTCCGCGAGCAGCGCCTGACCGGCGCTGTAGAGGCGGGCGCCAGCAGGATCGGCGAGGCCCTCGCCCTCTTCGAGCTGGAGGATGCGCGGCTGCACGCCGCCCAGGGCCACGTCGGCTTCGAGCGCCCGCTGCAGGGTCGCGAGGCAGCCGGGCTCCAGGGCGGTATCGGCGTTGAGGACCATCACCGTGGCGGCGGAGACGCGCGCCGCCCCGAGGTTGACCGCGGCGGCGAAGCCGACGTTCCGGGGGAGCGAGAGGTGCGGGATGCCCTCGTCTTGCAGGTACTCGAGCGACCCGTCCCCGGAGCCGTTGTCGACCACCAGGAGCTCGACCTCCGTGCCTTGCTCCCGCAACGAGCCGAGGCAGCGCGGCAGCAGGCCCAGCGAGTTCCAGCTCGGGATCACCACCGCGACGGGTCCGGGCGCGCTCACGCGGCGAAAGCCTGACATGGGACGGTCCCGCTAGCGTTCTGCTGCCCTGCGCATGGCTGCCGACAAAACCACAGCTGTCGCGATCCAGGTCGAGGACCTCCACAAGTCGTTCCGGATCCCGACGCAACGAATCGATTCGCTGAAAGAGCGGGCGGTCCACCCGTTCGCCTCGCGCGAGTACCGCGAGCTGCACGCGCTGAGGGGGATCTCTTTCGAGATCAGGCAGGGCGAGTTCTTCGGCATCGTCGGCCGCAACGGCTCGGGCAAGAGTACGCTGCTGAAGCTGCTGGCGAGCATCTACCGGGCCGACAGCGGCAAGATCCGCATCGCCGGCCGGCTCGCCCCCTTCATCGAGCTCGGCGTCGGCTTCAACCAGGAGCTGACCGCGCGCGAAAACGTCGTCCTCAACGGGGTGATGATGGGGTTGACCCCGAAGGAGGTGCGGCGTCGCCTCGACGCGGTGATCGACTTCGCCGAGCTGCGCGAGTTCGCGAACCTGAAGCTGAAGAACTACTCCTCCGGGATGCTGGTCCGGCTCGCCTTCGCGGTGATGATGGAGGCCGACGCTGACGTGCTGCTGATCGACGAGGTGCTGGCGGTGGGAGACGCCTCCTTCCAGCAGAAGTGCGCCGACGCTTTCCACCAGATGAAAGACGAAGGCAAGACGATCGTGCTGGTCACCCACGAGATGGCGGCGGTCGAAAACTATTGCCACCGCGCGATGCTCCTCAGCGAGGGTGAGATCGTGCACCTCGGCGAGCCGGGCGAGACCGGGCGCGAATACCTGAAGCTGAACTTCGCCGGCGAGCAGGCCGGAGGCGAGAGCGAAGCATCCGCCCCCGGGGGAGAGGGCGCGCGCCTGATCTCGTGCCGCGTCAACGACGCCTCGGGAGAAGAGGCGACGACCCTGGAGCTGGGCGAGCCGATTCGGGTCCGGGTGGAGATCGAGCTCCTGCATCCGGTCCCGGGACTGCACGTCGGCATCGTCGTCGGCAACAGCGACGACATCTCGCTGTTCGAAATCGGCGTTCCGGTCAGCTCGGAGGACGGGTACGAGCTGAAGGGCGACCGGGTGGTCGTCGAGACCGAGATCGAGAACTTCCTCGCCCCCGGGCGCCACTTCGTCGACCTCGGCGTCCAGAGCCCGTTCGGCATCTCGCTCTTCACCCGCAGGGCGACGAGCTTCGTGGTCTACGGGACGGCGGCGACGCGGGGGGTCACCAACCCCACCCACAAGTACGAGGTCGCGATCAAGGACAAGGCCGCAACGTGAGCACCGCGCCCTCCGCTCAGCCCCGCCTCCAGGAGGTGATCGGCCCCTCGGCTCTCGGCGGCGGCCCCCGCCGCTTCTTCGACCTGCTCTGGCTGATGTCGGTCACCGAGTTCAAGCGGGTCTACTTCGGCACCATCCTCGGCTACCTCTGGTCGCTGATCAGGCCACTGGCGCTTTTCGGCGTCCTCCTCTTCGTCTTCACCCAGGTCTTCAAGATCGGCAGCGCCGAAGTCGAGCACTACCCGGTGATGCTGCTGCTCGGCATCGTCCTCTTCACCTTCTTCCAGGAATCGACGAGCAATTCGGTCACCTCGGTCGTCGCCCAGGAGGGCGTCGTCCGCAAGACCCAGTTCCCGCGCCTGGTGATCCCGCTCGCGACCGTCCTCACCGGTGCCTTCAACCTCGGCCTCAACCTCGTCATCGTCGTCGTCTTCCTCTTCGCCTTCGGCGTCGATCCGACTTGGACCTGGCTGCTGCTGCCGGTCGCCTTCCTCTTCCTCTTCGTCCTCACGGCGGCGGTCAGCAGTGCCCTCTCGGTCCTCTACGTGCGCTTCCGCGACGTCGCGATCATCTGGGTCGTCGCCGCCCAGATGCTCTTTTACGCGACGCCGATCCTCTATCCCGTCACCGCCTTCGAAAACGAAACGACCGAACGCCTGCTGATGATCAACCCGCTGGCGGTGATCTTCGAGCAGGTGAGAGTCTGGGCGCTGGGGGAACCGCAGGTCGCGGCCGGGCCGCATGAAGCACATGCACCGACCGCGGTCGAAGCCGCAGGGGGCTGGCTTGGTCTGCTGCCGGCGCTGGCGATCTTCGTCGGCCTCTGCGTCTTTGCAGTCTGGATTTTCAACCGCGAGGCGCCGAGGATCGCCGAGGATCTCTGAGTAGACTCGGCTTCATGCCGAGCCGTCAGAGCGCCGCCCAGGTCTCCCAGCTCCGCGAAGCCAGCGACCCTGCCCGGCTTGAAGCGGAACTCGCCCGGGAAAGGGAGGAGGTCCTGCGCCTGCGCGACCTGCTGATTACGCGAGACGCCGAACTGGGCGCCGCCAAAGGGCGCCTGGCGATGATCGAACAGGGCTCCCAGCGCCTCGCCGACGCCGCGGCCCGGGTCCCGATCCCGGGCGCGACGCGGGTGCTCCAGGGGATGATCCGGCTGCTCCAGCGCGTCCTCCGCTAGCGTGGCCCCACCCCGCTTCTCGATCGTCACCCCGGTCTACGAAACGCCGGTCGGCGTCCTCCGGTCGATGCTGAAGTCGGTCCGCGGCCAGAGCTTCGACGACTGGGAGCTCTGCCTCGTCGACGACGCTTCGAGCTCGCCCGAGCTGCGGAGGACGCTCGAGCGGGCCGCGGCCGAGGAGCCGCGGATCAAGCTCGCGTTTCGGGAGCAGAACGGCGGCATCGTCGCCGCCTCCAACGACGCCCTCGCGCTCGCCGAGGGGGAGTTCGTCGCCCTGCTCGACCACGACGACAAGCTCCACCCCGACGCGCTGGCGCTTGTCGACGAGGAGCTGCGACGCCGGCCCGACGTCGATTACCTCTACACCGACGAAGACAAGATCGACGAGAAAGGGTTCCACGCCTCGCCCTTCCTCAAGCCCGAGTGGTCGCCCGAGCGGATGCGGACGCAGATGTACACCTGCCACCTCAGCGTCTTCCGCCGCAGCCTGGTCGAGGAGGTGGGCGGCTTCGACCCCGCCTTCGAGGGCGCCCAGGACTGGGACCTGGTGCTGAAGGTGACCGAGCGGGCGCGGGCGGTCGTGCACCTGCCGCGGGTCCTCTACCACTGGCGGGGAATCGCCAGCTCCACCGCGGGGATGGGCGAGGCGGCGAAGCCGTGGGCCTTCGAAGCAGGGCAGCGAGCGATCCAGGCGCATTGCGACCGGATCGGGATGCAGGCAGCCGCCGAGCGCGACCCCGGAGACCCCGGCGTCTACCACCTCGAGCCACGGCTGACCTCGGAACCGCTCGTCAGCATCGTGATCCCGACCCGGGGCACGGTTCGCGAAGTCCGCTACCAGCAGGTCGTCTTGGTCGGCCACTGCGTCCGCAGCATCGTCGAGCGCTCGACGTACGAGAACTACGAGATCGTCGTCGTCGCCGACGACTCCACTCCCCAGGCGGTGATCGAGGAACTGAAGGCCGCCGCCGGGGCTCGCCTGCGCCTGGTTCCCTACGGCGGCAAGTTCAACTTCTCGAAGAAGATCAACGCTGGGGCCGTGCGCAGCGAAGGCGAGCACCTGCTGCTGCTGAACGACGACGTCGAAGTCGCGACGCCGAACTGGATCGAGCGCATGGTCATGCACTCGGCGATGCCGGGGATCGGCGCGGTCGGCGGGCGGCTGCTGCTGGAAGACGGTCGGCTCCAGCATGCGGGCGTCGGCTTCGAAGGCGGACTGCCCGGCCATCCCTACTACGGCTACCCCAACGACGGCCCCGGCTATGCGAACGCCGTCAAGATCGCCCGCGACCTGCTGGCGGTGACGGGCGCCTGCCTGATGACCCCGAAGCAGCTCTTCGAGGAGGTCGGCGGCCTCAGCACGGAGCTGCCGGTGAACTACAACGACGTCGACTACTGCCTGAAGCTGCGCGCCGCCGGCAAGCGCGTCGTCTACGACCCGGACCTGGTCATGTACCACTTCGAGTCCTCGAGCCGCTCCTCCGACGTGGAGGAGTGGGAGAAGGACTACCTGCGCGCCCGCTGGGGCGGCGTCACCGACCCCGACCCCTACTCGCACCCCTACCTGCGCGAGGGTCTCCCCCGCCTCACCTCCCTTTTCCTCTGGGCGCGGCGGCGCCCGCCGAAGCTGCGGCGCCGCGCCGGCCGGCCGCTGTCAGTCCGTTAACTCCGGCGCAGGTCGAGGTCGATCAGGGCTTCTCGCATCAGGCCCAGCTCGGGGCCCTCGTCGCTCTCCCCAGGCCCTTCCTCCACGGCTTCGCGAAGCAGCCCTTCGACGAGGTCGCAGTGCTCCTCGACGCTGGTCACCTCGTCGGGGCGAATGCCCGCCGCCGCCCGGCGCAGCTGGCTCCTGTCGCGGTCGAGCCGCTGGAGCAGGGCCGCCAGGTCGACGGCATCGCCGGGTTCGAAAAGCCAGCCGTTGTCCCCCTCCCTGATCGCCTCCGGCAATGCCCCGATCGCCGCGGCGATCACCGGGACGCCGCAGGCAAAGGCCTCGCGGGCGACGATCGAGTAGGTCTCGGGCACGATCGAGGGAACGACGAGGGCGTCGGCGTCGGCGAGGAGAACCGGCAGATGGGAGGGCGAGAAGCCGTTGAACAACCGCACCTGCAAACCCGGGACCTCGTCCGCCATCTCCTGCAGTTCGAACGACAGCGGCAGCAGGGCGACGCCGAAGATCGTGTACTCGCACTCCGGGAGTGTGGCCATGCGCAGCGCGTCGACGACCGTCTGGAAGCCCTTGTGCTCGACGGTCACCCCGATCGAGGCCAGCCTGAGGGGGGCGCGGTCGCCGCCCGCGGTCGACTCCGAGGGCAGGACCGGGCCCACGGGGCCGACCCCGTTGGGCACGATCCGGATCGGGGCCGCCGCGCCGCGCCGCGCCGCGAAGGCGTCGGCGAGGAACTGCGACGGCGCCGTCACCTGGTCGGCTTCGCGCAGCGCGGTCGCGAAGCTCCGGGAGCGCAGCGACCAGCGCAGGAGGGGGTCGGGCTGGTCGCCGAAGCAGTGCGTGGCGCAGGCCTGGCCGCCTTCCGGGCCAGGGCAGAGGTCGCCGGAGCGGCGCTGGAGGTGCACCCGCGGGCAGAGCATGAAGAAGTCGTGCAGGGCGAGGACGACCGGGACCCCCCAGCGGTGAGCCACGGGGACGTACCCGGGCGAGTGGTTCAGGAGGTGGGTTGCGAAGACGACGTCGGGGTCGACCTCTACCAGCACGCGCTCGAAGATCCGCTCCAGCACCGGCTCCTGGACCGGGAACCGTTCGAACGCAGAGCCGCCGCCGACGATCGACTGGACCGGGACGCCCTCGCGGACCTCGCGCCGGAGTTTCAGGGTCGGCGGCGCCTCGCCGGGCTCACGGGTGAGCACGGTGACCTCGTGCCCCCGCGCGCCCAGGGTCTCGGCAACCTGGGCCGAGAGCCGCTCGACGCCCGCCACCCCCGTCGGCGGATAGCGATGGCAGACCAGCAGGACCTTCATCGCGCGGCGCCGGAGCTCACGGTCCTTCGCGGCGGCTGTTGGCGACGCGCGAGAAGGCGTCGACCGCCTCGGGCGGAAAGCTCGCGTAGTTGACGCCGAGCCATTGACCGGCGCTTTGCGCCGCGCGCCGCAAAGCCGCCTGGATCTGCCAGCGCTCGAGCTCCTCCCCCTCGAACCCGAGCTCCTCCCGCAGGAAGCCCCAGTCGCTCGCGATCATCCCCCGCGCCAACGCGTCCGCCTCCTCCTCGGAGAGGGAGCGGCCGTTGATCTCGCAGTTGGCGATGCCGTCGTCGACGTTCCGCATCAGCCACTCGCGCAACGAGTACTCGTGCGAGTGGTAGACCCGGGAGCCGGGCTCGTGGACGAGCGCCATTCCGGCCTCGACCACCTCCCGCGCCCAGAGCAGGTCCTCGCCGATCGCTCGCACCGACTTGAACGGGAACTCGCGCAGGACGTCCGCCCTGACCGCGGCGCTGACGGTGTGGAAGTTCAGCAGCAGGCGCCGTTGCTCGATCGGCATCGCCGCGTACGCGCCCCAATCCTCGATTCGCTTGACCGAGCGCTCCGGCGAACCGCTCGGGTCGAGGCTGCCGTCGCGGCGCGTCAGCGGATCGGCGTCGGGATAGGGCAGGACCCGGCTGGTGGCGCCGGCCACGGCGGGGTCGGAGTCGAGGGCGTCCAGCAGAGGCTGCAACCAGCGCTCGTCGCACGGCTGGCTGCGCTGGTTGAGGAAGACGAAGACGTCACCCTGGGCGTGTCGAGCGACGAGGTTGCGGGTCAGCCCGTGGTCGAACTCGGCCGGATCGATCGCCAGCACAGTCGCGTCGAACTCCTTGAGGATGGTGACGGTGTCGTCGCGGGAGGCGGAGTCGACGGCGACGATCTCCAGCTCGGCCGCGGCATCCTGCTCCAGCAGCAAGGGCAGCGTCCGGCGCAGGGCCTCCCCGGCGTCCATCAGCGGCATCAGCACCGAGACCCGGTGACGACCGCGGCCGCCCGCCAGGCGGTGGAACTCACCGGCGTTGACGACCTCCGCCTCGCCGCCGCTCCGCCGCCGGCCGCGGGGGACCTTCGGCAGGGCGGCCTCGTCACGCCGGTGCTCCAGGGCCGCGCGCGAGCGCTGGGCCTGCAGCTCGAGCAGCTCCTCCGTCCGCACCGTCAGCAGGTGCTCCAAACGATCCTCTGCCTCGGTCTCGCGGCGAACGGTTGCGAGCAACGGTGAGATCGAGAGCCGGACCGGGAACCTGTCGCCGTATTCCGCCTTGATCAGCCCGTCGTCCAGGTAGTGCTCGAAGTCGTCCGGCGCCACCCGGTCGTGCCAGCGCTCGGCATAGAGGCGGCTGTTGTGATCGACGTGGTGGAGCTCGCCGTCCTCCCAGCGGGTCACGGACTCGAGGTGGTAGAGGACGCTGTCCGGGCAGTACCTGACCTCGTGCCCCTGCTCCCCCATCCGCAGGCAGAGGTCGACGTCCTCGTAGCCGTTGATGAAAGCGGTATCGAAGCCGCCGAGGTCCTCGAAGACCTGCCGCCGCACGAGCAGGCAGGCGGCCGTGGCCGCGACGACCCGCTTCGGGCGCGTCACCGCCGGATGGTCGCCTGGCATGCCGGTGTAGAGATGATGCGGCCAGCCGTCCTGGCCGATCGCGACGCCGGCGTGCTGGATGGTCCCGTCCGGGTAGAGCAGGCGGGAACCCGTGGCCGCCGCCTCCGGATGGGCGAGGAGGTCCTCGACCAGGGCATCCAGCCAGCCGGGAAGGGGGACGGTGTCGTTGTTGAGGAAGACGAGGAAGTCGGCTTCGCCGGCCATCCTCGCGCCTTCGTTACAGGCCTCCGCGAAGCCCCCGTTCTCCTGCCTCGCGACCATCGTCAGCCGCTCGTCGAAGTTGCCGAAGCGCTCGGCGGTCCCGTCGCTGGAGGCGTCGTCGACGACGACTACCTGCCAGTCGCACTCGGGCGGATGGTCGAAGAGAGCCTCCAGGCAGGTGCTCAGCAGGTGCGCCCCGTTGAAGGTGGGGATCACCAGCGCACAGCGGGGGCCGTCACCCATCTCTATTTGAGGCGCCGCCGCAGCCAGCCTAGGCCCGGGAGCCTGCGCAGCAGCCTGTAGATGCGGCCGGCGGTGCTGTTGTGCATGGCCTGGGCCTCCAGCTGCAGTTGGTGCAGCTGGGCGTGCACGCTCCTGATCTCCTCGTCCCTGCGGATCAGCCCCTGGTTCAGGTCCTCGATCTGGGCGTCGCGGCGGAGCACCTGGTCGTGGGCCTCGATCAGGGCACGGCGGAGCTCTCCCTCGCGCCCGGCGATTTCGCTCATCTTCTGCTCGAGCTCGGCGGTACGGGCCGCCGCCACCCGCAGCTCCACGAGCTCGCGCAACCGCGCCTGGATCTCGCGCAGGCCCTCGCGTCCCATCGGGAAGGCCTTGACGACGAACTGGTAGGTGCGCGCATCGGGATCGCGCTCGAGCTCTTCACGCAGCGCCGGGGGCACCGCCTCGGCGTCGAAGGGAACCTCGGAGGCATCGAGGTTGAGCTCGTGGCGGTGCAGCTCCGCCAATCCCAGCTCGGCCTCGTCCAGCAGCTGCTCGAAGCTGTCGCGGGTGAAGAAGTGCAGGTGGGTCGAATCGAGCAGGCCGGCGTCGCGGTAGTCGAAGTGGCCCGACAGCAGGGCGAGCCGCACGCTGCCGTGCGCCACGTTGGGAATCGAGATCACGAAGCAGCCATCCGGCTGCAGGAAGCGGCGCAGCTTGACCAACACGGCCAGGGGGTCTTTCAGGTGCTCGAGCACGTCCGCCGCGACGATCGCGTCGAAGCGTTCCTCGCCCAGCTCTGCATCGAAATCGAGGGTGTCGAGATCCCCCACGATCACCCGCTCGGCGTGGTCTTCCGCGCGGTGGGCCATCTCCGGGTCGAACTCGATTCCGACCACCGTGCAGCCCCGGTCGGTGAAGGCCCGCGACATGTACCCCGTCGCCGGGCCGAGCTCGAGCACGCGCTTTCCCTCCCCCACGAGCTTCACCACGTCGGCGTGGACGCTTCCGGACCCGAGATCGATCTTCTCGAAGTCGTAGCGAGGAGCCGAGGATCCCTGCTCGGCAGAAGCACCGGTCATCGCCGAGCAGCCTAGCGCAGGGGTTGCGCTGATTTCCGCCGCGAGCCTCGCACGCGGCTCCAGAGCTTCCTGACCCCGCCGGGAGGAGCTTGGGCCGTGAGGAACCCGTCGACGTCGCCGCTGCAGAGGCGACGGACGTTCGCCTCGATCAGCTCGTCGCTCCACTCCCACCAGCGAATCGCGAGCAGCTTCTCGATCGTCTCCGGATCGAACCGGAGGCGGATCTGGCGGGCCGGGTTTCCTGCCACGACGGCATACGGCGCGACGTCGGCGGCAACGCAGCTGTTGGCCCCGATCACCGCTCCATCGCCGATCGTGACGCCGGAGAGGATCGTCGCGTTCGAACCGATCCAGACGTCGTTGCCGATCACGACGTCGCCTTTGGTCGAATGCTCCCCTTCGATGCCGCTGGCTCCCGGCCATTGCTCGGCGAAGGCCGGAAACGGGTAGGTCGTCACCCAGTCGGTCCGGTGATTGCCCCCGAGGAAGATCATGACGCGGTCGGCAATCGAGCAAAAGCTCCCGATGCTCAGCTCTGCCGACTCCCCCCAGGTGCGAACGGCGATCTGCTCGTGGCCGTAGGTGTGACGCCCAACTTTCATGGTCACGGCGACGCTATCGGAAGAGGGAGACCGCCCGACGGATTACCGGCGGGCGCTGCGGTACCAATCGACGTAGCGGCCGCAGGCGCGGCCCACCGGAACGATGCGGTCCCTTTCGCCCGCCCGCACGGCGATCACGTATTCGAAGATCGCGGCGGTGGTCGGCTCCGCCAGCAGGCTGGAGCCGACGTGGAAGGAGACCGTCACCGTCTGCGGGCGACCGATGGCGATCCGGCCGATCGGCAATCGCGGGCCGGGTCGTTCGAGATTCGCCGGCAGGGTCGTCTTCAGCCCCGGCGCCTCGACTTCCACCGGGAAATGGCTGACGTAGGGGGACTCCAGCTGCCAGGCTCCCGCCGGCAACCGCAGCTGGGCAGAAACGGTGCCGTTCGGGCCCGCCGCGGGGACAGCCACCATGATCGGCGCCCTCCTGATCGCAGCGACCCCGCCGCGCTGCAGGATCGCCCGTCCCTTCTTGTCCTTGCAGTCGAGGACGGCCCCAGCCCATTCGCCCTCGTTGAGGATCGACCGTTCCCGCACCCGGCCGGTTCGCTTCCAAAGGTCGAAGGCACCGCTGCTGCGCACGAGGTGCAGCTGGGGAGGCGGTTCGCTGGCGGCGGCATCGCGAGTGGTGATGAACCGTTCGTATTCGTTCAGCGTCGAGGCCCGCACGCTGTCGAAGTCCAAGGCCTGGCCCGCTTCTTCACCCTTACCGGGTCGCGGGTGGGCCAGTTGATCTGGCCAGAACCAAAGCGGGTCGGAGAACGACCCCGCCAGCTCCCAGACCTGGAACTCGTCTTCGCCGAAGAACAACGTCTTCTTCCCCGCGATGAGCGGGCGGAAGCGCATCAGCTGGCTCGCGTGATCGGTCGGCCCGACGGGGCTCCAACGGAGCGCTCGCAGATCGTCCCTTACGACTTGGAAGAGAAGGACGAGGGCCAGGAGCGGCACCAGCAGCCAAGCTTTTCGCGGCCGCGGCTTCTCGACGCGGTCCAGCAAGGGCTGCGCAGCGACCAGGAGCAGTAGCGGCGAGGCGATCGTCAGCGTCTTCGCGGCCACGTAGATCGACTGGGTGCGGTCGCTGTACTTCCAGATCAGCATCGCCGCCAGGGCCGCCAAAGGCATCATCCAGCGGCGGCGGCGGAGGGCCCAGAAGGCTCCGAAAGCGATCAGCGCAACCACGAACCAGCTCCACACTCCACCGGTGAACGCCGCCGAGGCCTGCAGGCGGTAGTCAGCGGCGCCCCAGACGCCCAAGGCCTCCCAGCCGGGCAGGCGCCCGATCAGGTTGCCGATGTCGCTGACCGCGATCCCGGTTCCTTCGCGCAGGGCGATGAACTCGTAGATCCGGTGCGCCTGCGGGAGCAGGGAGAGGACGAGGACTCCAGCGCCGATGGCGACCGGTGCCGCTTCCCGCCGCACTGCTCCGGGCACCTCGCGCAACCGCCGGTGCCACGCCTCGATCGCCAGGAGACCCGCGAGCCAGAGCCCGAGGATCGCGATGATCCAGGGCAGGCCGCCGGGGGAATAGACGGAGACGACGCCGCCGGTCAGGAGCGCGAGCGGGACCCACCGCCCCCGTCCCAACCGCGGGCCGCAACCGCTCACGACAAGCACCACCGCGAGGACGAGAGCGGCCTGGACCGGCTCCTTGAACGATCCCTCGCCGTAGTAGGCGGCGACCAGGTAGGGCATCCCGACGACGGTCGCGGCGATCGCCTTGCCGTACCAGGCCGCGTTGCGGGCTGCGGCCAGCACGGTCCAGGCGCCGACCAGAAGCGTCGCCATCGTCCAGCCGGAGAAGGCGGCGTCCGGAGACACGCCCAGCCCGGCGCTGAGGGCGGCCGTCATCGCGTGCGGCCCCAGCGGGTAGTCACTCGGCAGTGGGTAAGTTGCGGCGGCCGCTGGGTGGATGAAGCTTTCGACGTAGGCCAGGTGGACCGACATGTCGTTGTTGATCGTCACCCCGAGGATTCCCCCCCGCCCGGCCGCGAGGAACGGCACCAAGGCCAGGAAGAACACCGGCGCCGCCATCAGCAGGTCGAGCGGCGGCGGCCGGTGCGGGGGTGAACGCAGGCACCAGGCCGCAGCGCCGAGGGTCAGCACCGCCAAGAGCACGGCGACGGTGGTTGCGCGGCCCGGCACGTGCTCCATCGGGACAGCGACCAACATCGCCACCGACAGCCCCACTGCGGGCGCGATCCAGTTCCACCTCGCTGCTCCGGCCAGCCGCAGAACGGCCTGGCCCAGGAAAAGCGAAGCGAAGCAGACGACCGCGGCGCTGAGGATGATTGCTGCCAAGGTCTAGAGGCTTTTCGTCGCGGCGGCGTTCTGTTTCTTCGGGACCAGCCTTATCGGCTTCAGCTTGATCCGGTAGAAGTCGAACTGCAGAGAGCCGTCGGCACCTTCGATGCTGATGTTCCTGATCACCGGCAGTTCGAGGAGGTTGACGTTGCGGTCGAGGGAGCGGTCGGCCGAGACGATCAGCCCGTCGCCGCTCGTACCGGGGATGAGGCGGTAGGTGTATTGCCCGTGGTCGATGACGGCGCGCCGTTCGTCCGGTCGCCAGAACAGTGAGAACGCTCGTTCCAGGCCTTCCACTTCTGCGCCCTTCAGATCCAGGACCACGAGTTCGTTGCGGCCGGCCCGCGGCACCGGTACGTATTCGCCGGGTTCCGCGCTCTCGGTGGCGATGAGATTCGGGGGCTCGCACCGATTGGGAATTCGGGAGAGCACCTGCCAGTTGCCTTCGGTCAGGGTCGGGATAAAGTCGCAAACGGCGGCGAGGTTCTGTTCCGGCGGGTCCCAGATCGGCTGTCGCCCGAAGAAAGGCGCACGCCCGCCCAGGGGAACGGCCCCGAACTGCATCTGGCGGAGCAATACCTGCGGGCCGTTCGGATCTTCGACCGTGGCGGTATTGAGGCGATCGAGCTTGCTCGTATAGGCGGTGTAGTTCTGGAAGACCGGCAGCGGTCGCCAGTTCAGTTCGTAGGCCCAGGCGACGCTGATTTCCCACGGGTCGATCGCGACCGGCTTGTCCCCCACGGCGGCGAGGACCTGCTGCGGAACGTTCAATTCCGTCTGCAGGGTCGACCTCTCGGCGTTGAGGGTGCCCTGGCGCAAGCCGGGGCGGATAGCCAGTTCAGCCGATTTCTTGAAGGTTTCCAGCTTGGTCAGCGCGTCGAGGCTGGCCTGATTGGGGTAGGCGTGAAGGGTGATCAGGCCGAACACCACGATCGTGGCGATGAACGCCCCGGCGCGCCGCCGGGGCCACGGAGCCAGCATGAAGATCGCCAGCAGCGTCGTCAGGGACACCATCGGCGGGCCGCCCTTGCTGAACTGGGTGGTCCCGTACTTGAAGACGACGTACGCGGCGACCGCGGTCAGCGCAGTCGCAAACCAGCGGGCCCACCTGTCACGGAAGCCAGCCCGGTGGATGAACGCGATCAGTCCGAGCGTGGAGACCACGATCATGACGGCTTCCCAGGTTTCGGCAGCGTCGAAGCCCATCGCTTCGTTGTAGCCCGAGATCACCTGGGCGCCGTTGACGGCGTAGTCCCAGAGGTTGCCGAGTCCCTGGCCGCAGAGGAACCAGGCGGCGAAGAACCCCCCAATCGCGATCGCCGCGAAGGCAGCCCACTGCCGCCGGCTCGCCCGGGCGCCGGCCAGGCCCAGCAGGGCGACCAGAGCCGTCGGCGGCCCGACCGAGAGCTTGATCAGCGGCTCGATCGCGCAGAGCACGCCGGCGGTCACCACCAGCACCTTCACCGCGGCGTCGGGGCGATCGTCCCGCATCGCCGCGAACGACAAGCCGACGGCGATAAGGAGCGGGAGCTCTTCGAGGAAGCCGACCGCCGAGTAGGAGAGGAAGACGATCACCGCGGCGCCGAGCAGACCGACGGTGCGGTTGAGCGACCACGTCAGCACTGCGGTAAAGGCGACGTAGATCAGGCAGAAGTAGAGAAAGGCCAATGCCGCAAGCCAGCTGACCCAGAGCTCCGGCCAGGAGAGAAATCCGAGCGGCCCGTAGGTGAAGACGGCTTCGGTTCCGAAGTGCTTGCCTTCGGCGACTGCCATATAGAGGCCACTTCTCCAGCTGGGGTCGAGGCCGGTGCTTGGATAGCCAATCACCGTCGGCCAGGTGAGGAGGGCAAGGGCGACGCTGGTGATCCAGACCGGTCGGCTGCCGGCGGTGAGCTGCCGCCAGGTCGCCGATGCCGGGCGCGGGAGTCGCCCCGCCACCAGTGCGTAGCTCTCGCCCATCAGGGCCTGCTGACCCGGTAGTCCCCCCTGCTCAGGGTCAGCTCCAGCCAGACGTACAAGACGATGAAGAGGTAGCGGCTGCCCATCTCTTTCATCGCCAGCTTCGCCTCGCCGCTGGTGCGGTTGGTCCAGGAGGTGGGGATTACCGCATAGCTGTGGCCGCGTACGATCGCCTTCAGCGGCATCTCGACGGTGAGGTTGAAGTGTTTGGAGAGCAGCGGCTGGATCGTTTCGATGACCTCACGCCGGTAGGCCTTGAAGGCGTTGGTGGTGTCGTTGTAGCGGTGGCGGAAGAGGATGCGGATGAACTGGTTGGCAAGGCGGTTGATCGCCAGCTTCAGCCCCGGGTAGTCGTGGACCTCGGCGCCGGGCATGAAGCGCGAGCCGAAAGCGCAGTCCCAGCCCTCTTCGAGCAGGCGGTGGTAGCGGACGAGGTCGTTGGGGTTGTCGGACGCGTCGGCCATCACGATCGCCACCGCGTCGCCCTCGAAGACGTCGAGCCCGGCCCGGATCGCGTTGCCGAAACCGCGTTCGAGGTGCGAGCGGTGGACCTTGACCCGCGGGTTGCGCTCGCCGATCGCCGCCACCACCGCTTCGGTCGAGTCTTCGGAGTCGTCGTTGACGACGATCACCTCGTAGTCGATCGATTCCCGCTCGAGGGCCTCGACCACGCCTTCGACCGTCCCGCCGACCGATCCCTCCTCGTTCTGGGCCGGGATCACCACCGAGAGCTTCAACTTCTCCGCCATTCGGCGCTGACGCTATCGAACCGGGCAACCTGATTTTGTTGCAGCTAAAACATTTCGCTACTATTGCAGCCATGAACGTGCCGAGCGATGACTGAAGAGACCAGCGGGTCACCGATCTCAGGGACCGGATCTATATCGATATCGCTCGTCTGGAAGAGGACATCCGCGAACTTCGTCGAGAGATACTGGACCTGCGCCTCGAGAAGATGAACCGGCCTCTTTGTCGTACAAAATGAACGCGCTTCACGCCGTGGCGCCGACCCAACGCTCGACGTTCTGCTCGTACATCTCCCGCAGGATCTCGTCGATTCCGTAGCGCAGCTCGAAGTCGGGGTAGTCGGCCTGGAAGGGCGCGAGGTCGGAGATCCACCAGCGGTGGTCGCCGATCCGCGGCTCCTCGCCCATCTCCCACTGCAGCTCGCGGCCGGCGATCCGCTCGCAGGCGTCGATCGCCTCCAGCATCGAGCAGTTGGAGAAGCGGCCGCCGCCGATGTTGTAGACGGCAGCGGGGCGCGGGGCCTTGCGGAAGGCGTCGAAGGCGGCGATCAGGTCGGCGCTGTGAATGTTGTCGCGGACCTGCTTGCCTTTGTAGCCGAAGACGGTGTAGGGCGTGCCGGTGACGGTGCACTTCATCAGGTAGGCGAGGAAGCCGTGCAGCTTGGCGCCGGCGTGCTGAGGGCCGGTCAGGCAGCCGCCGCGGAAGGCGACCGTCGGCATGTCGAAGTAGCGCCCGTACTCCTGGACCAGCAGGTCGGCGGCCGCCTTGGAGACGCCGAACAGCGAGTGGGTCGAGTGGTCGATCGACATGCTCGTGTCGATGCCCTTGTAGTACTGGTGGTCCTCCGGCAGCTCCAGCCGTTTCTCCAGGCTCTGCAGCGACAGCCGGTTCGGCGTGTCGCCGTAGACCTTGTTGGTCGAGCAGTGGACGAAGGGCGCGTCGGGAGCGTGGACGCGGGCGGCCTCGAGCAGGTTGAGGGTGCCGTTGGCGTTGACGCCGAAGTCGGTCTGCGGCTCGCTCGCGGCCCAGTCGTGCGAGGGCTGGGCGGCGGTGTGGACGACGAGCTCGATCTGCCCGGCGTGCTCGCGGAAGATCCGCTCGATCTCGCCGGCGTCGCGGATGTCGGCATTCTCCCAGCGGAACTCCGACGGATAGGCCTCGACGAGGCGCTGGGTGACGTGCGAGGTCGAGGACTCGGGGCCGAAGAAGCGCGCCCGCATGTCGTTCTCGATCCCGACCACGTCGAATCCCTTGGAGACGAAGTGGTCCACTGCCTCGGAGCCGATCAGGCCCCCGGCCCCAGTGATGATCGCGACGGGCATGCGGTCAGTTGCTCCTTTCCCCGGAACGGGTGTCGATATTCATCGGCTCTCGATGTTCAGCGCCTGGGCGATTCGTTCCTCGTCCGCGGCGATCCACTCGTTGATGTCGGCCAGCACCTGCTCGGCGCTGCGCCGCGGCCGCCACTCGTCCAGGTCGAAGAGCCTCGTGCAGTCGGACAGGTATATCGGCACGTCCCCCTGGCGCGTCTCCTCGACCGGGGCGATCGGCACCTCGTTGCCGGTCAGCCGCTGGCAGATCGCCGTCGTCTCGCGCAGCGAGAGGCTGATCTCGCGGCCACCGCCGACGTTCACGGTGCGCCCGTCCCAGGAGCCGGGGTCGAGCAGCTGGCGCTCGACCAGGTCGACCAAGTCCTCGACGTGGAGGAGATCGCGCACCTGCTTGCCATGCCCCCCGAACCCGATGTAGCTGAGCGGGTTGCGGAAGTGGTGGGCGAGCATCCAGTGAGTGAACACGCCCTGGTCGACCTTGCCCATCTGCCAGGGCCCGGCGATCACCCCGCAGCGGTCGATCACGGCGGGGACGCCGAGGCTCTCGCGGTACTCCTCGATCAGCATCTCGGCAGCGAGCTTGGTGGCGCCGTAGAGGGTGCGGGCGCCCTCGAGCGGGAAGTCCTCGGAGATCCCGGCCGGGCCGACTCCCCGCACCGCCTGCTCGGGGGCGATCTCGAAGCGCGTCTCCGCCTCCTCCAGGTTCAGCGCGACCTGAGGGGCGACCGGGTAGACGCGGCTGGTCGAGAGGAAGACCATGAAGGCGCCGTCGCGCCGCGCCAGCTCGAGGCAGTTGTAGGCGCCGGTGAGGTTGGTGTGGACGAGGTAGCCGGTGTCGCCGTCGACGCCGCTCATCACCGAGGGCTCGGCCGAGCACTCGATCAGCGCCGTCAGCTCTGGCAGGGCCTGCAGGTCCGCCGGCTCGCGCACGTCGCCTTTGACGAACTGCACCCCCGCCTCCTCCAGCCGCGGCAGGTTCAGTTCCGAGCCCTTGCGGTAGAGGTTGTCGAGCACCAGGACCTCCCAGTCGGGATGTCGTGAAGCGAGGGAGACGGCGAGGTTGGAGCCGACGAACCCCGCGCCACCGGTGACAAGGAGGCGGTTCAAGAGGCGCGACGCTATCAAGTGGAATCGCCACACTTGGAGCTCGCTGCCGATGACCGACGGAGTCCAGATATGGCGCGCCGCCCTCGACGATCCCGGCTGGCCGGGGCCGGAGAAACTGCCGGCGCAGGAGCGCGAACGAGCGGCCAGGTTCCTGCGCGCGGAGCCCGCCCGGCGCTGGGTGGCGGCGCGGTGGGCGCTGCGCCGGGTGCTAGGGCAGCACCTGGAAGTGCCGGCGGAGGCCGTGGAGCTGGAGGTCGGCGAGCACGGGAAGCCGCGCCTGCGCGGCCGCCCAGGTCCCAGGTTCAACCTCAGCCACTCCGAGGGACTGGCGCTCGTCGCCGTCGCCGAGCGGGAGGTGGGAATCGACGTCGAGGCGATCCGGCCCGGGCGGGACCTGCTGGCGCTGGCCGAACGCGCGCTGGCGCCCGACGACTGTGCAGCCGTCCGCGCCGCCGCGCCGCCGCAGCGGCCGGCGGTCTTCTACGCGGCCTGGGCCCGGCACGAGGCGCGGCTCAAGTGCCTGGGGACCGGTCTCGGGACCCCGGCCCCTGCAATGCAGGTAGCGGTCGAGACGATCGAGGTGGCGCCTCAGTTCGCCGCCGCGGTGGCGGTTGCCGGCCGCGAGGTGGGACCCGTCGACTGCCGGACGCTGCACGCCGGCTGATCCGCAGCGGTTGTCAGCCGGCGTGGCGCAGGCGGGCGAAGAGCGAGGTGCCGGCGGGCCAGAACCGGCGTGCCTTGATCGAGGCCTTGCCGACCCCGTAGAGGGTCTCGTTCACCGGCTTGGGGAGCTGGGGGAACTCGGCCGCTTCGGGGTCCTGCTCGGCGTCGCGCAGCCGGAACCGCCGCACCAGCCCGAGCGGGATCAGCTCGGGGAAGATGTAGCTCTGCTCCTCGATCTGCAGGGGCAGGCCGGCGACCGCATGGCGCAGCGCCGCCTTGGTGTAGCGGCGGTAGTGGCCGAGCATTGCGTCCCAGCCCGACCACAGCCACGGCATCGCCGGCACCGTCAGCAGGAGCGTCGCCCCCGGGTCCATCCGCCCCGCCAGGCCGGCCATGAAGGCGCGGTCGTCCTCCTGGTGCTCGAGCACGTCCATCAGCGTCACGTGCGTGGCGCCCTCGAAGTTACGCTCGCGACGGTTGGCATCGGCCCCGAAACGGGAGCCGAGCTGCCGCTCGAGCTCCTCGATCGGCTCCACGAACCAGTACTCCACCCCGGGCCGCGTGCGACCGAGGAAGTCGCCGAGGAACCCCGGGCCGGCGCCGACGTCGACGACCCGTTTGCAGTCGGAGCCGAGGTTCTCGCTCACGAGCTCCCACCGCAGGCGGTTCCAGAAGAAGTCCTGGGACTGTTCGGCCTGGCGGGCGAGGTGCTGTTCCAGTGCGTCCATGGAGGGGCTGCACCCTACCCGAGTGCCGGGAGGCGATTAGCTACTTTGTAATCGTGATCCGGGCAGCGGGCAAAGCCGTGCTTGCGTTCCTGCTTGCGGCGGCGATCTGGGCGAGCGGCGCCCAGGCCCTGACCCTGCAGCAGATCGGCAACTTCGAAAAGCCGATCTACGTCACCTCGGACCCCGGCAACCCCGAACGGCTCTTCGTGGTCGAGCGGAGCGGCACGATCCTGCTCCTCGACGGCGAACAGCTGAAGCCCTTCGCCGACGTCCGCTCCGTCGTCTCCTGTTGCGAAGAAGAGCGCGGCCTGCTCTCGATCGCCCTCGCTCCCGACTTCGACTCCAGCGGCCGCTTCTACCTCGACTACACCGGCAGGGAAGAACCCGGCGAGATCCACGTCGCCGAAATGGTCGCCAGCGGCGACAGCGCCGCCTTCTCGACCTTGCGCGACGTGATCGCGCCGATCCCGCACCCCGAAGAGGCCAACCACAACGGCGGCCAGTTGCAGTTCGGGCCCGAAGGCGCGCTCTTCATCTCCACCGGCGACGGCGGTGGCGGCAACGACGAACACCACAACGCCCAGGACCGGGAAAAACTGCTGGGGAAGATCCTGCGGGTGGTGCCGGCTCCCGGCGTCGTCTCCGCAGCCGAAGTCTGGAGCCTCGGCCTGCGCAATCCCTTCCGCTTCTCCTTCGACCGGCTCACCGGCGACCTTTGGATCGGCGACGTCGGGCAGAGCGCGCGCGAGGAGGTCGACTTCGCGGCGGCGCCGGGGCTGGGACAAGGTGCCAACTACGGCTGGAACTGCTTCGAGGGAAGCCTTCCAGGACCGCCACCCCCATATGAAGACCCCCAATGCGCCGAAAACGCCGGCCAGTTCGTTCCCCCCGTCTTCGAATACACCCACGCCCGCGTCGGCAGCACCGGCGCGACCGCCTGCGCGATCATCGGCGGCTATGTCGCCCGCGGGCCCGGGATGGGCGACCTCTACGGACGCTACGTCTACGGCGATCTCTGCGAAGGGGACATTCGCTCCTTCTCGCCGGCAGCGCCCTTCACGACCGACCGCTCGGAGGGCGTCCACATCGGCAACCTCAACTCCTTCGGCCAGGACTCCTGCGGTCGGCTTTACGTGATCTCGGGCAGCGGACCGGTCTACCGCCTCGTCGGCCCCGAAGCGGGCTCGTGCACCCCAGCGCCACCCCCGCCCGTGCTCTCTCCCTCCTATGTGGGGATCCGGGCCGTCAGCCGCAAGGTCAGGCGGCACCGTCGCGGCCTGATCACCGCCTGGGTGACGCCCTGCAACGGCCGCCGCGGCGACCCGGTCACGCTCTATCGCGGGCGCCGCAGCCTGGGGACGCGCCACCTCGACCGCGTCTGCTCGGTCCGCTTCCGGCCGCGGATCGACCGCCGCTCCACCTTCCGGGCAACGGTGAAGGGCGATGCCAGCTACCTACCGGCGATCTCCCGCAAGGTGACGATCAAGCCGGTCCGGCGGCACGTCCGCCCCCGGTAGGGCGCGCTTGGTCAGTAGGTGCCGCCGAGCTTGCGGTGGTCCCAGGTCGCGGTCCGCAGCGCCGGGAAGCTGATCGCGAGCCGCTTCGGCGCCTGCGCTTCCAGCGCCGCTTTCGCATCGCCCTCGACCGTGGAGATGCCCTCGGCGTAGCGGACCGTCAGCTCTTCGGCGAAGCCGAGCACGGTCTCGAAGTCCCGGTGGATCACCGCTTCGGACTCGATCATCGCCCCCCGCAGCTCGTTATAGGAGTGTCCGGCCTCGACCAGCACAGTCGCCCGCGGGTCCCGTTCCAGGTTCTTGACCTTCTGCGACTTCGCATAGGTCCAGACCCAGACGACGCCGTCGCGCGGCACGAACCAGAGCGGCATCGAGTGCGGCCAGCCGCGGGGGCCGAGGCTGGAGACGACGGCGATCCGCTCCTCGTCCAGCAGCGCGCGCAGCTCTGCCTCGCTGAGCTTGATCTGGTCGCGCCGGCTCACAAGTTCACTTTATGAGAGGAAGGGCGTGTCGCCTTTCTCAACCCCTGGTTTGGAAAAGCGCCTAGATCGACGCCACCTGGAAAGAGCGGCGGTAGGCGGTGGGGGTGGTAGAGGTGGCGCGGCGGAAGTGGTCGCGGAGCGAGGCGGCGGTGGCGAAGCCGACGCGCCAGGCGACCTCCTCGATCGGCAGGTCGGTCGCCTCCAGCAGCCGCCGCGCCTCCAGCACCCGCTGGGAGAGCAGCCACTGCAGCGGCGTCGTCCCGGTCTCGGCGCGGAAGCGGCGGGCGAAGGTGCGGGAGCTGACGCCGGCGTGGCGCGCCATCGCCGCCACGTCGAGCGGCTCGGCGAGGCGCTCCAGCGCCCAGCGGCGGGTTGGCTCGAGCGAGCCGGAGGGAGGCGGCAGGTCGGGCTTGAAGAACTGGGCCTGGCCGCCCTCGCGGTGGGGCGGCGCGACCATGTGGCGGGCGACCCGCTCCCCCACCTCGGCGCCGAAGTCGCGGCGGATCACGGACAGGCTGAGGTCGATCCCGGCGCTGAGACCGGCCGAGGTCAGCACCTCCCCCTCGTCGACGAAGAGCGCGTCGGGGTCGACCTCCACCGCCGGGAACCGCTTCGCCAGCTCCTCTGCCCAGGCCCAGTGGGTGGTCGCCCGCCGCCCGTCGAGCGCGCCCGCGTGGGCGAGGGCGAAGGCGCCGGTGCAGATCGAGAGGAGGCGAGCCCCACGCGCGCCGGCGCGGCGGAGCGCGGCGAGCGCCTCGGCGGGAGGTGGAGCAAGGACGTTCGCGTAGCCGGGCACGACGATCGTCTGCGCCCGCCGCAACGCCCCCAGGCCGGCGTTTGGCGAGACCGAGAAACCGCTGGTCGTCCGCACCGGGCCGCCGTCGGGAGAGCAGGAGGAGAACTCGTAGAGGGGCTCGCCGGAGGGTTTCGCCGCCAGCTGGAAGGCCTGGGCCGGGGCGGTCAGGTCGAAGGCGACGAGGCCGTCGAAGCAGAGGGCGACCACGCGATGAGGCATGGCAGAAATCTAGCGAACATTGTCATTCCTGCCTCTGGCGTTGCAGCTCCCCCAGCGGCAAGATCGCCTCCATGGAGATCGCACTGCTCGTCTACGACGGACTCGCCCCGCTCGACGCGGTGGGCCCATATGAAGTCCTCCGCAACGTCCCCGGCTGGACCGTCCGCACCGTCGCCAAGGAAAGGGGGGAGGTGCGCGACGAGCGGGGAACCCTCGGCCTCGTCGCCGACCACGCCCTGGCGGAGGTCACCGCTCCCGACCTGGTGCTCGTCCCCGGTGGCGCCGGCAACCGCCCGCTGCTGCGGGACGAGGAGCTGCTCGAGTGGCTGCGCGAAGTCGACCGGGCGACCAAGTGGACGACCTCGGTCTGCACCGGCTCCCTCCTGCTCGGCGCCGCCGGCCTGCTGCAGGGCCGACGCGCGACCACGAACTGGCTGGTGCTCGACGCCTTGCGCGAGTTCGGCGCCGAGCCGGTCGGCGGCCGCTTCGTCGAGGACGGCAAGATCGTGACCGCGGCCGGCGTCACCGCCGGCATCGACATGGCCCTGCACCTGGTCGCGCGCGAGCTGGGCCCGGAGGTGGCCCAAGCGGTCCAGCTCGGGATCGAGTACGACCCCGATCCACCGTTCGATTGCGGCTCGCCGGAGAAGGCGCCCCCCGAGATCGTCGAGCTGGTGCGGCGGGCCGCTACGCCTGTCGGTGACGTGGGTCGTTAACCACGTCGCGCGAAGCTGACGAAGGCGTGCCAAGCCGGCTTCGGCCGGAAGTGGGCACCGCGCCGAAAAAGGCCGGCGGAGTCGCAGAAGTTGCAGGCGCCGCTCGCGTCCTTCCAGGTGAACCAGTCGACTTGGCGCAATCCGAGGCGGTGGTGGTTGGAGATCAGGTACCGGTAGGCCGAGCGCAGTTCCCGCGCCTGCCCGTGCAGGCCGACCTCGAAGGAGACGACCTGGGGGTCGTCCTGCGAGCCCCACCCGAGCTCGGTCAGGTAGAGGCCGGCGCGGCGGTCGTGGTGGTGGACCATCGTCTGCCGGAGGGCCTCGACCAGCGAGCGCAGCACTTCGGTGTTGGCGGCATACGGGTGCAGTGCCACGCCGTCGAAGTTCGCCTTGACGCCGCGCACGTTGTAGAGGCGGTCGAGGAAGTCGACCGCGTCGTATGCGCGCGGTGGGCTCTGGCCGGGGTTGCCGAAAAGGCCGCCGAGGACGAGCTCCGCCCGCGGGTCGGCGCGGTGCATCGCCTTATGAGTGACCGCCAGCAGGCGCGCGTAGCGGCTCGGCGAGGGCGGGCTGGCGAAGTAGAAGAAGTTCTCCTCGTTCCAGATCTGCCAGGCGCGGATCGGCAGCTTGGGCAGCGGCCGCTTCGAGAACGTCCCGTGTTCGGTCCAGAATTCGCCGTGGCTGCCGTAGCGTTCGACCGCGGCGCTGACGAATTCGCTCCAGGCCCGGCGCTGGCGGCCGTTGTCAACCGGCAGCGTGCGCCAGTTGTGGGCCAGCCAGTGCGGGGTCGAGATCAGGAAGGGCAGCACTTCGAGGTGCTCTTCGGCGGCGAGGGCGACGAAGTCGTCGAAGCCATTCCAGTCATAGCCGCCGCGGGCGCTCGGCTCGATCGCCGACCAGGGCATCATCGCCCGAACCGTCTCGACGCCCCCGCTCCGCATCCGCGCCAGGTCCCGCTTCCCGAGCACGGTCTGCGGCACGATCCCGAAGAACCCGCGCGGCAGCGCCTGAGCAGGGCCGGGCGTGGCGAGGAGCAAGGCGGCTACGAGCAGGGTCGGCGTCAGGACGAGGCGTCGCACTCCTGCCCCCAACCCGGCACCGGTGCTGAAGTAGCGAATCAAAGCGTTCCGGGCTCGACGAGCCAGACGCTTTCGAAGCGAAGGCTGGTGTGCTCGAGGATCAGGTCGTAGTCCCGGTCGTAGTGGAGGACACCGCCATCCGCACAGGCAGCACAGCTCGCGATGACCAGGTCGGTCGGCGAGAGACGGTGGTGACCGCTCTTCGCAAGCTCTCGCTGCGCCTTCTGGGCCGTATGTTCGACCTCCCGGTCGATCAGAAGTTGGGGAAGTTGCCCGAGCCGACCCATCGTCAGGCGATGCTCCTCGGTCGTCCGCGCAGAGTACCCCGCCTCCAAGAGGAAAGGTAGGCACGCTCCTAAGCGCCCTTCTCCGATCCAATCGAGGACAGTCTCCTCCCGGTCTTCCGGAACCAGGTTCCCGATCAGCCGCGCCCACGCGGAATGGTCTAGGAGCAGCAACCTACTGGTCGTCGTAGTTTGCTTCCAGCCCCAGGTACTTGACCTCTTCGGCCGCCTTGAGGTCAATCTTGGGTCCATTGCCCGACCGAATCCATTCGGCGATTTCTTCGCGCGCTCGGCGTGCCACCTCAGGGCTAGCCCTGAGCTCCCGGATCTTGTCCTCAGCGCCACGGACTACCAAGTCGCCGAAGTCCACTTTCTCTCCCCCCTGGATGCGGCGCAGCTCGTCCAGCACGTCTTTGACGCGTGCAGTTTCCGTGATCATGTAGCGGGGTCGCTTGGTCGGCACGGCGCGAGTGTAGCACCGTGCAACACTCCCTCCGGCACCTATCTCTGCGGCACCAGCTCCAGCTCCGACCAGGGCCCCTCCCCCCGCATCGGCTGCGTCCGCCCCTCCAGCCAGTCCGCCTGCAGGTCGTCGTAATGCGGGCTGGCGGGGTGGCCGGATTGGCCGGTGAACATCTGCCAGCGCGAGCGCTCGGGGTCGGTCGGGTCGGCGACCATCCGCCAGCTGGGTGCCCAGACGGCGTTGTAGGGGTCGTTGGGGTCGTAGGCGATCTGGCTGACGGTCTCCTGGGCGCCGCCAGCGCGGAGGCGGCGGTTGAGCAGGCGGTCGAAGAGCGGGTTGGCGTCGCCGAGCGGGTGCGGGAACTTCATCTCGTGGACGCGGCCCCAGCGCCAGCCCTCGGGATCGGGGCCGAAGCGGTCCGAGAGGTCATTGAGCGCACCGGCCAGCGACTCGAGCACGATCTCGTCCCAGGGCCGGCCGATCAGCTCCTCGTCGGCTTCCTCCCAGAGGGCCATCAGGTGCGAGTGCCAGCGCCAGGGCGAGGTGCTGTGGGTGGTGAAGCCGTTGTCGTTGCGGTCGAGCCAACGCTCGCAGAGGTCACGGTCGCCGATCGCGCAGCGGGCGACCTCGCGCGCCAGCCGAAGCAGGAAGGCCTGGTAGATGGTGCCGGCGATGGTGTCCGGGTCGAGCCGGCCGTCCCAGCTGCGCAACCGCTCGATCGCGCTGCGCTCGCGCTGGCCGCGCGGGTGCAGGCGGGAGAGGCGGCGCGCCGCCTCGACGCCGGGGATCGAGTAGTTGTCCGACTGGATCGCCTCGAAGCTCTCGAAGTCGTGCTTCTCGCGCGCCTCGATCAGTTCTTCGATCCGCTTGGCGCGGAAGCCGTCGAGCCATTCGCTGGTGATGTGGTGCGGGTACTCGTCGCCGACGATGCGGTTGTTGGCGGTGACGAGGAAGCCGCTCTCGGGATCGACGACCTCCGGCAGCTCCTCGTAGGGGACCGTCCCCTCCCACTCGAACTCGCCGGTCCAGCCGGGCTTCGGCAGGTCGGGGCAGCCGCCGCGCCGCATCGGCAGCCGGCCGATCAGCTTGTAGCCGATCGAGCCGTGGCGGTCGGCCCAGATCATGTTCGAGGCGGGCGAGGTGTGGGCCTCCAGCTTCGCGACCAGCTCCGGGCCGGAGTCGATCTCCAGCAGATCGAACATGCCGGCGAAGGCGGTGGGTTCCGCCAGCGCCTGCCACGCCAGCGCCAGCGGCTCCCCCTCGTCGGCGCCGAGTGCCGCGTTGACGATCGGCCCGTGGTGGGTGCTGCGCACCTCCAGCTCGACCGGCTCACCGCCCTTGACGACGATCTCCTCGCGCTCGACCTGCAGCGGCCGCCACTCGTCTTCGAACAGGTAGCTGTCGCCCTCGACTCGCTCGACGAAGAGGTCCTGGACGTCGGCCATGACGTTGGTGATGGTCCAGCAAACGTCGTTGTTCTGGCCCATGTAGACGCCCGGCATCCCTGGCATCGAGGCGCCGCGGACGAAGCGGCCGTCATGGCGCAGCTCGATCTCGAACCAGATGCCCGGCATGCTCGGCGGCAGGTGCGGGTCGCCGGCGATCAGCGGCGTGCCGGTGGCCGAGCGGACGCCGCTGACGGCCCAGTTGTTGGAGCCCGAGGCCTCGGTGGCAAGGCCGATCGAGCGGCGCACGGCGTCGATCTGCTCGACCATCGGCATGCCTTCGCCGCTGAACGCGCTCTGGTCGACCACCGGGTTGTCGCCGGGATAGGTCGGGTCCAGGCGCGCCGCCAGCTCCGGGCCGAGCTCGCGGACCATGTCGGAGCGCAGCAGCTCCCGCTCCCAGTTGGTCGAGAGGCCGAAGGCGAGCAGCTTGCCGAGGCTGAGGATGTCGACCGGCGTCCACGGCTCGAAGCCCTGGCGCAGGACCTGGAACTCGAACGGCAGGGCGCGCGCGTCGGCGGCGGCCTGGTTGACGCCGGCGCAGAAGCGCTCCAGCTGCCCCCGCAGCTCGGGGTCGAGTTCGGTCTCCTCACGGCGAGCGATCCGCCTGATCCCCAGCGTCCGCATCAGCCGGTCGACCGCCAGCCCCTCTTCCCCCGCCATCTCCGCCACCCGGCCCTCGACCACGCGGCGGTAGAAGTCCATCTGCCAAAGCCGTTCCTGCCCGTGCACGTACCCCTGCGCGAAGTACAGGTCCTCCCGCACGTCCGCCTCGACGTGCGGGACCCCCCAGCGATCGCGCCGCACCCGCACCGGCCCGTGCAAAGCATCGATCTCGATCGTTCCCTTCACCTGCGGCAGCGGCCGACGCGCGAGGCGGTGCCAGAGAGCAGCGGCGCCGGCGGCCGCGAACCCCGCACCGATCGCGCCGCTCATCACCCCGACCCTTGCCGCTCGCCGCATGGAGGCAGGGTACTGGCTGCTTAGCCAAGAAGCATGAGAAAGCAATACTCAGCTGTTTTTGACTTTTCTTCGATCTCTTGCCATTCTGCGAGAGCAGTCCAAAGGAGAAAGAATGAAGCGCCTCGCAGTTCTACTTACCTTGGGAGCCGCCCTACTCGCGGTCAACTTCGTAGGTGCCTCCACGGCATCAGCCACTGTTATCTGCAAAACCGCGGCAAACCCCTGCACCTCCGAAACCCTTTACCCCAAAGGGACGGTGATCGAAGCGAGCTTGAAGTCTGGGGTGAAATCGATCCTAGAAAACACCTCGATCAATCTCAAAGCCGAATGCGAAGAAGCAGCGATCAAAGGGGAAGTGACGAACGCGGGCAGCGAAGGGTCGAATGTTTCGGGAACGGTGACGACGTTCAGCTTCGGCAAATGCCTCCACGGCTATACGGCAACAGTAAAAAAAACCGGGACCTTCACGATCAGCTATACGGAAGGCGGCAACGGCACGCTGAAACTCGAAGGATTCGAAACAACATACGACACCCCGCTCGGCTTCAGTTGCACCTATGCGGGTTCGGTTGCAGTAAGCCTGAATGGCGGCGCAATGAGCTCTATCGTCGCTTCCTCGGTATCCGTTTCTCGAACCGGGGACTCCTCGCTGTGCGGAACTTCGGCGACGTGGAATTCCGAATACACAGTCACGGCTCCCGAACCGTTGTATGTGGAGAAAGTATCGTCTCCGGAATCCGTCCTCTGCAAAACCGCCACCAGCCCCTGCTCGGGCGGCACCTACCCGAACGGGACGGTGATCGAAGCGAGCCTGAAATCCGGGGTGAGGTCGACTCTCAAAAATACCTCCGTCGGCCTGGAAGCCGAATGCGAAGAAGCAGCGATCAAAGGGGAAGTGACGAACGCGGGCAGCGGAGGAGGAAAGGTGTCGGGAACGATCAGCTTATTCAAATTCGCGAGCTGTAAAAACGGTTACTCGGTGACCACTCTCAAAACCGGGACCTTCACGATCAGCTATACGGAAGGCGGCAACGGCACGCTGAAACTCGAAGGATTCGAAACAACAGTCGCCACCCCGCTCGGCTTCAGTTGCACCTATGCGGGTTCGGTTGCAGTAAGCCTGAATGGCGGCGCAATGAGCTCTATGGTCGCTTCCTCGGTATCCGTTTCTCGAACCGGGGACTCCTCGCTGTGCGGAACTTCGGCGACGTGGAATTCCGAATACACAGTTACGGCGCCCGAACCATTGTACGTGGAGGAAAGCTAGCGCTCTAAGGTCCCAGCTCTTCCGGCAGGCGCCCCTCGGTCTCGAGCTTTTCGAGGTGTGCCTCCATCGCCATCGCCGCCATCGGCAGGAGCTCCATCGGGATGTCGTCCCAGACGGTGGCGAGGAGCTCGGCGCGGGAGCGCTCGCCCTTCTCGAGGGCCTCGAGGAGGCGGCGCTCGCGCATCGTTCGGTGCTCGACGTATTCGGCGAGCTTGGCCTCGGGGTCGGTGATCCAGGGGCCGTGGCCGGGGGCGATCAGCTCGATCTCCTGCGCCTGGAGCAGCGCCAGCGAGTCCATGAAGGCGGCTAGGGAGTTGCCGCCCGGCGGGACGATCGTTGAGCCGAGGCCGAGGACGAGGTCGCCGCTGAAGCAGACGCCGGTTTCGGTGAGGAAGCAGACGTGGTCCTCAGCATGGCCGGGGGTGGCGAGGGCGCGGAGGCCGAAGTGCTCCTCCCCACCGCTCGGCAGTACGACCTCCGCCTCGAGCTGGTCGGCGCCTTCGGTGTGGTCGCCGTGGGAGTGGGTGAGGAGGACGAGGCCGATGCCGCCGCGCTCCGCGGCCGCGGTCCGGACCGCGTCAAGGTGACCGGCATCGTCGGAGCCCGGGTCGATCACCACGCAGGGATCGCTCCCGAAAAGGTAGGTATTGGTCCCTTCCAAGGTCATCGGCCCCGGATTGGGGGCGACGATCTTCAGGACCTCGGGGTGACCCGGCGCCTCGTTCAGTTGGCAGCGGCCTTTACTCGCTGGTGATTTCTTTGGCGATCGCCTCGCGCGCGTCCTTCGGTTCGAGCACGACGAGGTCGCCAGCGCCGCGGAGGATCTCCCGCACCAGCCAGGGCTTGCCCGCGTAGGGCAGCTCGACGACGACGGCGCCGTCGGCCAGCTCCTCGACCACGGTCCGCTCCTCGCGCAGCCAGCGCGCCCGCTCCGGCGAGACCCAGACCCGCGCGACCTCGGCGGTCGGCACCTCGCCATGGGTCATCCAGCCCTCGACCCCGGCGAACTCCTCGACTTCGGGCCGCGGCTCGAACTTCTCGTCGGAGAGCCGCGCCTCTTTGACCCGGTCGAGCTTGAAGTGGCGCACGCCCTCTTTGGTCAGGTCATAGACCTCGACGTACCAGCCCTCTTTGCCGTTCTCCAACCGGTAGGGCTCGACCCGGCGCTCGGTGAACTGGTCCTCGTTCTCCTTGTAATAGGAGAGCTCGAGCACGCGGCTCTCGGCGATCGCCTGGTTGACGGCGCGGGCGATCTCGGCGTCGCCGCCGCCCGCCTGGGCGATCTCCAGTCCCTCCTCCGAGGGGTCGTGGCCGAGCGCCTTGACGATTTTCTCCCGCGCCGTCTGCAGGTCCGACTGCGGCAGGTGGTCGCCGAAGAGGTCGATCGCCGCCACCAGCGCCTTCGCCTCCAGTGGCAGCAGGCGCGCCGGGCGGGCGAAGTTGTCGCCGTAGGGCTGCGAGTCGACCTCGATCTCGTCGCCGATGATTTCCGCGTAGAGCACGTAGGTGCCGCCGCCGAAGTTGACGACGTTCAGCAGGTCGACGTCCTCCCGCAGCTCCTCGTCGGTCAGCTCGAGGCGCTCGCGCAGGTCGGCGACCTGCAGCCGCTCGCCCCGTTTCGCCGCTTCGATCAGCAGGCCGGCGAGGGTGACGAGGCGGGCGAAGCGCTCAGGCCGGATCGCCGCCTCGCCGCGGCCGTTGGAGCGGCTGCGCTTCGGCTGCTCGTCGAGCGGCCGGTCGACGATCTCGGCCGGCTTGAAGCCGTTGACGTGGCGCTGCTTCAGCAGCTCGCGCCGCTTCTCGGCCTCCTCGCGCAGGTCCTCGGGACCCAGCACCTCGGCGTTCTGGCGCCAGCGCAGGACCCAGGCGATCAGCTCACGCTCGGAGGCGTAGCTGGTCTCGAAGACGCGGCCCTTGCCGGGAGCGTTGTCGGACTTCTTCGCGTTGCGCAGCTCGCCGTAGGTGCCGTAGTCGCGTTCGATCAGCCAGGCGATCCGCTCGCGGATGAAGATCTTCGCCGTCCCCTTCGTCTCGCCCAGCTGCCAGTCGGCGCGGCTGCCGTAGTCGCGGCGGTCGAAGTCCTCCGGCGGAGAGAAGTCGTGCTCGGCCTTGGAGGCGTAGCCGACCTTGCCCTGGATCCGCGAGAGGCGGAAGACGCGAACCGCTTCGCGCTCGTGCGAGTAGCCGATCAGGTAGAACTGGCCGCCGCGGAAGACCAGGTGGTAGGGGTCGACCTTGCGCTTTTCGGTCTCGCCCCGCTCCATCGTGTAGTAGGTGAACTCGATCGTCTTGCGGCGGCTGATCGCGGTCTCGATCTTGGAGAGGCGCTGGGAGAGGTCGCGGCCGCCGGCGGAGGCGGTCATCGCCATCTCGACCGGTGCGCGCTCGCCCTCGGCGAGCGGGTTGGGGTGGCCCCAGGCGACCTGCTGCAGGGCCAGCCGCAGCGGCTCGGCGTAGGCGAAGCCGCCGTCGGTGAGCAACATCAGCGCCGTGCTCAGCGCCGCCAGCTCGTCGTCGGAGAAGGAAATCGGGTCGAGGTAGAAGTTCTCCGGCGGCAGCGAGTAGAGCTCGGCCTCGAAGAAGCCCTCGCCCGGCTTCTCGACCCCGAGCTGGATGCCGAGGCTCTCCAGCTCCGCCCGGTCGGCGTAGAAACGGCGCGCGAACGCGTCGTCGTTCATGTCGCTGTAGCCCTCCACCTCGCGCTTGATCTCGAGGGCCGAAACCGGCCTCCCCTGCGCCATCAGGAACGAGATGAGAGAGAGCTGTCGAATCAGCTTCTCGGTGTCCTTCGCCACGCCCGCCAGGATAGTCTGCGAGCGGCGCATGGAAGTCCTCCGGAACCTCTTCGGCACCGCAACCGCGGGCATTATCCGGCTTTTGGTGACGGTCGGAATCCTTGCTGCGGTCTATTTCTTCATCGTCAAGCCGGCTCTGGACACGACCAAAGAGATCAGCCACGAAGTCAACGCCAACGTCCGGCAGAGCCTCGAAGAAGCCAACATCGGCGACGTCGGCAAGACGATCGAAAACGTCAACCGCCGCGTTCAGCGCGAAATCAAGCGCTCGCTGCGGCAATCGCAGCAGCACGGCCACGCCGACAAGCTGATCCGCTGCATCCAGCGCGCCCACCAGGACGTCCACAGGATCGAACGCTGCAACGCGAAGTACTAGCCGCTCAGAGCTGGGTAGCGAGGATGCCCATCAGGGCAGCGATGACTACCACGCCTCCCCCTATCAGCGTCTGCTGCATCCGGTCGAAGCGGTCGTTCAGTTGGCCGAACTGCGCGTCCATCCGCGCTTCCAGGCGCTCAAAGCGAGCGTCCACTTTCGCGAAGCCGTCGTCGACCTTCTTGTTGAGGTCGTCGAGCCGCTCGTCTGTCCACGCTTCTCTCACCATGACCGCCATGATCATAGCGTAACTCTTTGTCTGCGGCGGTGCGGTCTCGTCAAGCTGCGCGCTGGGCAAAGAAGGCGCTGCCGGAGAGAGCCCGGTCGAAGCCGGACCAGGACTCGCCGGCGGGGAGCTGGCGCTCGAGGCGGTCGAAGCTGCCGAGGCGGCCGCCGAGGTTGTCGATCATGTGGACGAGGACGGCCTCGCGGGTGGAGGGGACGACCGGCGAGCCGTGCTCGAGCGAGCCGTGGTGGCTGAGGATGATGTGAAGGACGCACTGGGCGAGGCCGGGATCGAAGCCGGGCAGGTCCTCGATCGCCCGGCGCACGGTGTAGTAGCCGAGCGGGATCTCGCCCTGGAGGCGGCCGGCATCGGTGAGGTCGATCGCCAGCGGGTCGTCGTTGTAGGCGACGCACTTGCCGATGTCGTGCAGCAGCGCCCCGGTGACGGCGACGTCGCGGTCGATGCCGGGGAAGAAGTTGGCCGCAGCGGATACCGCTTGAGCGACTGAAAGCGTGTGCTCGAGCAGGCCATGGCGGTAGGCCTGGTGGTAGGTCTTGGCCGCGGGTGCGTCGCGGAAGCGCTCCCAGGTCTCCGATCCCTCGCCGAAGAAGAGGTCGAGCAGCTCGCGCAGCTGCGGGTTCTGCACCGTCGCCAGCAGCTCGCGCAGGTCGCGCTCCAGCAGCTCCAGCGAGACCTCCGACTCCGCCGCCAGGTCCTCGGCGGCGTACTCGTGCGGCTCGGCCTCGCGCAGGCCGCTGAGCTTGATCTTCGCCCCCCAGCGCTCGCTGACTTCGAAGACGCCGGTGACGAAGACGGGGGAGCCGGTGCAGCAGAGCGCGTAGTGGGTCTCCGCCTCCTCCCAGCAGACCGCCTCGGCGGTGCCGGTCGCGTCGCCGACCGAGAGCCGCAGCCACGGCTCGCCGTTGCGCTTGCGCCGCAGCTCCCGCTCGCGCACCGCGTAGACGCCGCTCACCCGCTGCCCGTCCTCCAACTCACGGAGTGGCACGCGGACGGCGGTTTCGGTGGGGGCGGGACCGGCCTGGGCGAGAGTCTCGATCTGCGTCTGCTCGCTCATCGTCCGGTCAAGGTAAAGACGGGACCGGACGCGCCTGGCGCTCTAAGCGATTTGGAATTCGACTAGGACAAGGATGAGCCCGCCGAGGCTGAAGAAGCCCCTAAAGCATGGGCCTCTGCATAGCGTGGCGCTACTTCAGCGAGCGCTGGCGCAGCGAGCTGGCCGAGGGCTCTTCCCGCCCTCCGTCGCTCCCTTCAGGGGCTCGCGCGCCCGATGGAGCGGTCCCCGCGCTCGCGGCGGGCGAGGCCGGGGTGGATCCGCCCGATCCCGATCCCCCAGAGCCTGAATTCGAGAGCAGCGCCCAGACGAGCACGGCGGCGATTAGAGCGATCAGGAGCGAGAGCCCGACCTTGGCCGCGCGCGAGAGAGCGAGTTCGGCAAGCATCCCCTAGGCCCCTTGGCTCATGGCGGGCAGGGTTCTCCCGTGGCGGCCTTGCAGAGCTTCTCCTCCATCTCGACCTCCATCGAGGTGGCTTCTTCCCACTGGGCGCCGGTCTTGAACTGCTTGCCGACCCCGCCGGCCACGACGAGGTCGTCGTTGAAGACGAAGCCTCCCCCTGCGGAGTAGTCGTAGGGGTCCCGCACGCCGGCTTGCGGAACCGGCACCGCCCCCGCTTCGGTTCCGAGCGAGACGCCGAAGTGGAGAACGGTGTGATGCTTGCCGATCGCCGTCCCGGCGACCGCGCCGGTGGCCCCCTCGGGCAGCTTCACCTTGCGGAACTCGTACCGGTAGGGAAGCTGCTGGAGCAGCTGTTTCGCCTCCTGGGTGCTGAGCACCCGCGGCGGGTCGTTTGAGGCGGCGGTCGAGCCCGCCCCCGTCGTCCCGTCCCCACTCGCGGAAGATCCGCACCCCACGGCCAGGGCAGCGAGGACGACCAGGAGGCCGAGCCCCGCCGACCCTCTTCTCCAGAAGCTCGCCCTCATTCCTGGAAGACCCCGTTGGCGGTGTAGAGGTTGGCGGGATCGTGCTTCTTCGCGCCTTTCTGGCCGTAGATCGCGAACCGGTACTTGGGCACGAGCGGAACCCGGTTCCAGCCGCTGGGGTTCTGTTCCTCGATTCGCTTCTTCACGACTGCCCACGGTTTTTCAGAATAGTTGGCTTCATCCGGCTCCGAGGAGTTGGCGATCAGCGGTTCGCGCGACGCCCCGGGCGGCGTCCGCGTCCCGGAGACGAACTGGACGTGGTTGAAGTCGCCTTTGCCGTCGTAGTACCAGTCCTCGGCGAGGATGTTGCCGGCCGTCCAGCCCCACGGCTGGTTGACGGGGTCGATGTGGACGAGCCCGTACTGCCAGAGGTGGCGGGGGAACACGTTCGCCACGCTCCAGGATTCCGTCCAGTCGTAGATGACCCCTTTCGGGCTGACGATCTTCTTCACCCACCAGGAGCCGTCACCGTGTTCGTAAGGGCGCATGTAGGCCATGCCGCCGTGGGCCATGATCTGGCTGAGGAAGTTGGTGCAGTTGTTGGAGCCGAAGTTGGGGTAGGTCGGGTTCCTTTCCGGTTTCCCCCATTTTTTCGCGTACTGCACCGCCTCCGAGACGTCGAACTGGCCGCAGGGGCTTTCGATGCAGTTGTAGGAGCTGGCGCTCGCCGTCGCCCCACCCGCTTCGTAGGCTTCGCCGACCACCGCTTTCGGGGTGAAGTTCAGTTCGAAAGGCGGGAATTCGTATTCCATCGTGTATTCGGTCGGGACCGCGATGTCCGGTTCGACCACGATTTTCAGCGGCACGATCGAGCCCTGGCTGAGGATCACCCAAGGCCGCGGGATCACCGCGACGACTTCCTGGGTCGTTTCCGACTCCGCCTTGGCGACCTGGTATTCGGCGGTTTCGAGCTGCAGTTCGGCGTCCTTCAGCACCGCTGCCGACTGCATCCCTTCCGGGGCCACCACTGCGGCGGTTTCATCCGTGGCTTCAGTGCCGGTGCGGGTGATCGCCACCGCCCCGGACGGCAGTTCGACCATGCTCTCGCCCGGGTTCAGCGTCACGTTCCAGGAGATCGTGGTCGGGGCGCTGGAGCCGCGCAGCGACTGCACCATCGTCATCCCGGCCGCGTTCGGCCGCAGCAGGGTGTCGGTTTCCGGCGCGGTGTTGGCGAAGACCGCGGCGTCGCCGTTGACGACTTTGGCTTCGGTCGCCGCGCTGGTCAGCGCGGTCGGCGAGATGCAGGCGACCCCGTCGATCGTGAACCCGCCTTCGGGAGTGACCTTCGTTTCCCCTTCCGTCGGGGTCCCGAGGCTTTCGAGATCGGGTTTCGGCTGCGAGTAGGTGGGGTCGATTTCTTCGCCGTTCGCTTCGTTCGTCGTGCTTTCCGACGGCGCCACCGCCGCCGGCACCGAGCCCTGCAGCGAGCTGGTCGCTTCGCTTGCGCTCACCACCGCTTTCGGGGCGACCGAGCTCGCTTCCTGGTTGCAGCTCGGCGTCGTCGGGGTGTTTTCGGGCACGTCCACGTCGATGCTCTTGCTGACGGCGTTGCCGTACTTGTCGGTCGCTTCGACGGTGATCGTCTTGTTCCCCTCGTCCGGGACTTCGCGCTCGATCAAGGCGTTGTTGCCGGCTTTGGAGCCGACGGCGTAGCAGTTGAAGGCGCCGACGCAGGCGGCCCCGGTGAGGGCGGCGGTGCTGGCGCCGCTCGGGACCGCCGCCGGCTGCAGCGCCCAGTCGGTGCCGTCCCAGCCCTCGATCAGCGGCGCGCTTTCCGAGCCCATGCCCTCCGTGCCGACGGCGGTGCAGGCTTCGGCGCTCGAGCAGGAGACGGAGGCGAGCGACCCGGAGCCGACTTCCTCGACGGTGCCGACGGGATCGGTCGTTTTCTGCACCGAGAAGCCGAGGCCGCTCCAGCGCTCGGCCAGCGGCGCGGTGTGGCCGTTGACGGAGTAGGAGCCGACGACCGTGCAGTTGGTTTCGGAGAGGCAGGAGACGCCGTTGAGGGCGATCGCCGAGCCGCCGCTGGGGAAGGCGCCGCCGAAGCGCGACCACGAGGTGCCGTTCCAGCGCACGCTCGCGGCGTCGGACGTGCCGCTCACCGCCAGGCAGAAGGTCGTGGAGGTGCAGGAGACGGCCTTCAGCTGGGTCGGCGGTTTGCTTGCCGTGCTGGTCGTCCATTCGCTCCCGTTCCAGTGCGCGATCAGCGCCGTCGGCGTTTTGCCGAGCGCTTCTTCTTCGGCCGTGTAGGCGGATTTTCCGACCGCCCAGCAGTCCGTCGAGCTGGTGCAGGAGACGCCGTAGAGGTAGTTGCGGGCGAAGCCGGTGGGGTTGGGGGTGGTGAGGATCGACCAGGCGGTGCCGTTCCAGCGCTCGGCCAGGGTCGAGTAGCCGCTGGAGGTCTGGTACCAGCCGACCGCGACGCAGTTGCTTGCCGAGGTGCAGGAGATCCCTTCGAGGCGGCTGTCGAGGGCGCCGGAGGGGCTGGGGCTGGTGGCGACCTGCCAAGCGGTGCCGTTCCAGCGCTCGACCAGGGTGAAGTTGGTCGCTTTCGGCTTGTAGTAGCCCACCGCGGTGCAGTCGCTCGCGCTCAGGCAGGAGATCGCGGTGAGGTTCTTCGAGAGCGCCCCGGTCGGGGTCGCGGCGGTTTCGACCGAGCGGTCGGCTCCGTCGCGTGCGGCGTTGAAGCGGTAGGAGGTGCTGACTTCCTGGCAGCCGGCGGCGCAGTTGAAGTTGCGCGCCGCCACCCGCTGATGGTCGACCTCGACGGTGACCTTCCTGATCCCGGCGTTGGAGTCGCCGGTCTCGCTCGCGTTGATCGCCAGTTCGCTGCTGGCGGTGGTCATCGGCGCACCCGCCCCTTCCGCCAGAGCGCCGGAGAGGGCGAGCTGCGGCGGCGAGGGGCTGAGGGTGAACCTGCTCGAGGTCCGGTTCGAGTTGCCGGCGCCGTCGGTGGCTTCGACGATCAGCGTGTAGGTGCCGGCCGGCTTGTCGGAGAGGTCGAGTGCTTCGAACACGGTTTTCATCGAGCAGCCGCCTTCGGAGCAGGACTGCGTCGCCGATTCCAGCGTTTCCACCTGTTTGGCTTCGTTCACCAGCTTCACGGTGAGGCCGGTGACGCCGCTGCCCTTGTCGGTGGCCGACGCGGTCAGCGGCGCCAGCGCCGGGCCCACGGGCAGGGTCGGGAAGACCCACTTCTGGACCCGGTTGTTGTTGCCGTCGGCGACCCAGAGGTTGCCCTTGCCGTCGACCGCGAGCCCGATCGGCGAGCCGAACGTGAACTGGCCGGCACCGGTGCCGGTGGTGCCGAGCTTGCGCAGGAGCTCCCCTCTTTCGTTGAACTCCTGGACCCGGTTGTTGTTCTGGTCGCCGACCCAGACGTTGCCGGCCAGGTCCACTTCGAGGGCGGCCGGGCGTTTGAACTGGCCGTTGCCGCTGCCTTCGGCGCCGAACTGACGGATGAAGGCGAGCGAGCTGTTCCACTCCTGGATGCGGTTGTTGCCGGAGTCGGCGACCCAGATCGAGCCGTCGGGGCCCATCGCGATCGAGCTCGGTTCTTTCAGCTTGCCCGCTTCGGTGCCTTCGCTCGAGACGGTGTTGAGCAAGGCGCCCGCAGGAGAGAACTTGAGGATCCGGCTGTTGCCGGTGTCGGCGATCCAGAGGTTGCCGCCGGAGGTGGCGGCGATCCCCTGCGGGGCTTTCAGCTGACCCGTGGCGCTGCCGGCGACGCCTGCCTGGCAGGTGTTGCCCGAGGCGGCGGTGCAGACGTTCCGTTCCGCTTCGGTGCCGAGCGCTTCGACCTTCGTTTTGTTGACGTCCTTGCCGAAGGTGAGGACGAATTCGCCTTTTTCGTTGAACTCCTCGATGCGGTTGTTGGCGGTGTCGGCGACCCAGAGGTTGCCGCTCGGGTCGATCGCCAGCCCGGCGGGCGCGCTGAGTTTGCCGCCGCCGGTCCCGAGGGAGCCGACCGCTTTCAGGAATTCGCCTTTTTCGTTGAACTCCTCGATGCGGTTGTTGCCCTTGTCGAGCGCCCAGACGTTGCCTTTGGAATCGATCGCGACGTCGGCGGGATGGCTGAACTGGCCGTTGCCGGTGCCGAGCGTGCCGAAGGAGGAGGCGTATTTCGGGGCTTCGGGCCGGGCCCATTTCTGGACCCGGTTGTTGTTGCCGTCGGCGACCCAGACGTTGCCTTTGGAGTCGGTGGTGACGCCGATCGGCGAGGTGAAGTTGAACTCGCCGTTGCCGCTGCCTTCGGTGCCGAACCTGCCGAGGAAGGTGCCGGCTTCGTTGAACTGCTGGACCCGGTCGTTGGCCAGGTCGGCGGCGTAGACGTTCCCTTGCGAGTCGACGTCGAGCGCGCCGAGTTTTTCGAACTGGCCGTCGGCCGTCCCTTCGCCGCCGCAGACGAGCTGCAGGGCGAGGCCGGAGGTCCACTGCTCGATCCGGTTCCAGCCCGAGTCGGCGACCCAGATCGAGCCGTCGGGCCCCATCGCGATCGAGCTCGGTTCTTTCATCCTTCCGAGGATCGTGGTTTCACCGGTGACGACGTTGAGGAAGTTGCCGGTGGGGCCGAACTTCTGGATTCGGCTGTTGCCGGTGTCGGCGATCCAGAGGTTGCCGCCGGAGGTGGCGGCGATCCCCTGCGGGGCTTTCAGCTGCCCGTTGGCGCTGCCGGCGACGCCCGCCTGGCAGGTGTTGCCCGAGGCGGTGGTGCAGACGTTCCGTTCGGCTTCGGTGCCGAGCGCTTCGACCTTGGTCCTGTTCACGTCCTTGCCGAAGGTGAGGACGAATTCGCCGGCTTCGTTGAACTCGACGACGCGGTTGTTGCCGGTGTCGGCGACCCAGAGGTTGCCGCTCGGGTCGATCGTAACCCCGGCGGGAGCGTTGAGCAGGTTGATTTTGCCGACCGGCCCCACGACCTTGACGAATTCGCCGTTGGCGTTGAACTCCTCGACGCGGTTGTTGGCCTTGTCGGCGACCCAAGCGTTCCCTTTCGAGTCCACCGCGACGTCGGCCGGGTGGTTGAGCTGCCCGTTGCCGTTGCCGAGGGTGCCGAAGGATTCGACGTAGGAGAAGTTCCCGGGGAGCGGCCCACCGGAGACCCGCGGCGGGGTCCTGTCGGCGGTGACGGTGAATTTGAGTTCTTTCAGGGCGACGTGGCCATAGGCGTCTTTGGCGCGGGCCTTGAAGGTGTGCTGGCCGACCGAGAGGGCCGAGGTCTGGATTCCGATTTCTTCTTCGGCCCCGCAGTTCGGTTCGTTCGCGCAGGTGGGGGTGAATTTTTCGATCAGCTGACCGTCGAGTTCGGTTTCCATGCTGACCACGCCTGACCTGACTTTGGTCGGTTCGGTCTGTTTTGCGGTCGGATCGCCGTCGAGCGCGACGACCTTGACTTTGTAGAAGGGCCGTTCGGTGCCGAGCGCTTCCTGTTCGGTCAGGGTGCCGGTGAAGGTGATCGCCGGTGCCGCGTGGTCGATCCTCACCGTCATTTCGTTGGTCGAGAACGAGGGCTTTTCGACCGCGTCATAGGCGGTGACGCTGAGCTTGTCGATTCCTTCCGGCAACACCGAGGGCGCGAAGCTCAATTGAGGCTGGGAGCCTTCGGCGAGGTTCCAGGTATGCGGACACGGCGCTTCGTACAGGCCGGTGCAGGAGTTGTTCGTCCACCATTCGGAGGTGGTGTTCGAGGTGTTGGTGGCAGTCGCCTTGAACTTCTGGACGCCGAGCCCCGCGTCGTTGGCCGAGACGTTGAGCCGGATCGCGCTGTTGTCCATCCACTGGGCGGAGGAGGTCGTGGTGAGGTTCGGGCGGCTCCAGTCTTCGAGCCAGATCCGCGCGCCGCCGGCCATCACGTCGCGCCAGCAGGGGATGTAGATGCCGCTCGAGGTCCCCATGCCGATGATCAGTGCGCGGCCCCAGGATTCGAGGTTCGCCCAGCCTTCGTTGTTGTTCTTCGTCGTTTCGTTGTAGAGGATGCGGTTCCAGGAGGTTTCGTTCCACATCCCGACGTAGTCGTAGGGCTGGCTGTATTGGCTGGCGGGGCAGTTGACGTGCTCGTCGCGCCAGAACGGGGAGACCCAAGCGTCGGCGAGGTAGGTTTCGGAGTTGGGCGCCGAGTAGGACCACTGGCCCCAGCGGTTCGCCGGCAGGTTCCCGTTCGGCATGTCCATGTAGAGGCCGCGGCCCGAGCCCCAGCAGCTGTAGATGCAGGAGGTGCTCCCATAGACCCAGGAGGAGCTGGCGCCTTCGACCGTGTTCCAGTGCCAGGCGCCGTTGGAGAGGGCCTGCAGGTTCTGTCCCTGGTACCAGTTCGCGTAGTACCACTCCTGGATGATCGGGTCGACCAGGATCGGGTAGGCGAATTCACCCGCTTCCCGTTTCACGTCGAGGACGAGCGAATCGCCTTCGGTGTGCATCTGGACCGGGACCTCGGTCCCCTGCGCGTCGACGGCGGTCGGCGGCGGGACGTCGGCCAGTTTCGAGCCGTCGGCGGCGACCACTTCGGCGGCGTTCGCGCTCGAGCGCAGCTGCGCGCCCGCCGGCATCTGCACCTGGAAGCGAAGCGTCTGCGGGCTGTCTTCTGAGCGCAACTGGTCGAAGAGCTCGACCCCGGTCGCGGTAGGGGCGACGAGCAGGTCGGTGTCGGTGTGGACTTCGGGATAGAAGACGTTGCCGTCGACCAGGCGCCCTTCGGCTTCGCCTTCGGCTCCCGCCTGCGAGACCGCGAGGCCGCTTTCGCCCACTTCCACGCCTTCGCCGGCGCTGGCCGGGATGTTGAGGTCGACGATCGGGTTGACCGGTTGGTAGCCGCCGCCGGTGCTTTCGAGGTTGAGGTCGACTTTGCTGCCGGTGCCCGGCGCGAGAACCGGGGCGGTGCCTTCGATCAGCTTCTTGCGGCCTTCGTCGACGACCAGGGCGCCGCCCTGCCCGAGCGGCCGGATCAGGCGGGCGTCGCTGAAGAACCTGGCGGGTTCTTCGTCGAGGGCTTCGAGCTGGGCGGCGAACTGGGAGGTCAGGACCTGTTCGGCCTGGGGGGCGGCGAGGTTCGCGTAGAGGTTCGCGGATTCTTCGCGTTCGGAAACCGCAGCCGGGGTTTCGATCTGCCGCTGTTCAGCCTTTTCTTCACTCTCGAATTGCCCCAGCGTCTTCGTCATCGCGGCGTTGTCGGGCAGCCGGGAGAGTTCGTCGCCGCTGCTGGGCGGGGGCAGAGTCACCTGGGGCGGACCCTGCGGAGGTCCTTCCGGCGCCTCGGCGAACACCGAAGCCGCCGAGCTGAGCGCCAAGAGCAACACGAACAGCACGACCCACTTTGCCTGGCCGGCAACCCGCAACCACTTCATCAACCCTCTCCCCTCGATCACACTTGGCCGACTGAATGAGGGGCCACCCTAAGTGGCTGCAGCAGCTCTGTCTATTCAAGACGTACCTAATAACCGATTAGCGTTCGACTACCGGTGAGAGGACCGTCAGCTGAGAGTGGCGATCTGGCCGCAAGAAGCTGCGTAGACTACGTTATACTGAGGCAGTATGACTCAGCGAGTTGGAGCGAAGGGGCAGGTCGTGATCCCGAAGGAACTGCGGGAGCAGGCCGGGCTGGGGCCAGGGACCGACGTTGACTTCGAGGCTGTCGACGATGGCATCGTCGTCCGTAGGGCCGATCGCCCCTCCTCCCTACGCGGTCGGTTCGCCAAGAGCGGGATGGCGTCGCGCCTGCTCGAGGACCGTCGCAACGAGCCGCGCTAGGAGTCGCCGATGAGGCGCTGCCTGGACTCCTGGGCTGTCCTTGCCTGGCTGGACGGAGAGGAGCCGGCGGCCAGGGTGGTGGAGCGGACGATCAAGCGGGAACGGCCGGCGATGAGCTGGATGAACCTGGTCGAGGTTCACTACCGCATGATCCGAGACCACGGCCGACAGGAAGCCGACCAGGTACTGGCGGAGTTGAGGCCACAGATCACGGAGAACCTGCCGGGGATCGCCACGATGAAGTCCGTCTCCTCGCTGAAGGCAAAGCACCCGATCGCACTGGCTGACTGCTTCGCTATCGCATTGGCTGCCGAGGAGGAAGCGGAGCTGCTGACGGGAGACCCGGAGATCATCGACCGGGCCGATCAGTTGCCGTGCAAGGTCGTGGACCTTCGTGCGAGCAGCTAGAAGAGTGGCGAGGGCCGGATTCGAACCGGCGACACCACGATTTTCAGTCGTGTGCTCTACCAACTGAGCTACCTCGCCTGGAGCGCGAACTGGCTGCGCTGAGGGAAGGCTAGCGGGAGCGGGGATGCTGGGGCTGATTGCATGAGGGACATGGGCTGGGCTCGGGCAGCGCTGGCGCTGGTCGTCGTGGCGGCGGCGGGGCTATTGCTGGTCTCGGGGGGGTCGGAGGCAGATCCGCAGACGCCGGCGGGGGTGCCGGGGCTGCCACCGCCGTTCCTGGGGACGGCGGTCGTCGGCGATGGGGAGTTGACGGCGGCGATCGACGCTTATGGGGACGTGGTCGACCTGCGGGCGCCGGGTCCGGCGGGGCGGGCGCTGATCGAGAACCCGAGCGATCGGCAGGCGGCGGGGACGGTGCCGGCGGACACGGGCATCGTGCCGTGGGTCTCGTTCGGTCGCCATCCAGTGCGGCCCCTGTGGGCCGCGGACTCGGTCACGCAGCGCTACCGGCCTGGCACCAACGTGGTCGTCACCACGGCGCGGTTCGGAAGGGCGCGCGTGCGGATCGTCTACGCGGCCGGTGCCTCGCTCCTCGCATGCCGCACCGAAGCCCCCAGGGGCGCTCACGTCGAGATGCGCTCCAGCGAACCGGCGGCGGCGCGGCGGCTGCGATGCGATGGCACCCAGGCGCGGCGGGTGATCCAAAGCGCCGAACGACGCGACCGTCGCTGGCTGCGCCAGGCTCATCCCCTGGCCGCAAGCGCCCCTCCCTGGGCCGAGCGGATGTACGAACGCTCGCTGCTGGTGCTCCACGCGCTCACCGACAGCCGAACCGGAGCCGTCGCCGCCGGAGCCCGTGACGGCTGGGCATACGTCTGGCCACGGGACGCGGCGGCGGCTGCCCTGGCGCTCGATACCGCCGGCTACCACTCCGAAGCACGGCGGGTGGCTCGCTTCCTGCTCGGGCTCGAACTCGACGTCGCCGCTCGCTTCCACGGCAGCGGCACTCCAGTGCCGGGACGAGGGCCGCAAGGCGACGCCTCGGGCTGGGTCGCGGTCGCGGCTCGCGCCGTGGGACTCGAACCACCCCCGCCGACGGACTGGCACGACCTCCCCGACTACCAGGAGGGCGAACCCGGCGACTACCTCGGCAACGCCCTCGCCGCTGCTGCCGACGGGACGAAAACCGGATACATAGGCCGGTTTTCGTCCCCTCGGCTGGTGAGGCGGGTGGGGGATCCGGGCTCCGGGATCGATTCGGCTGCTGCTTGGGCGGTGCGGCCTTTTGCGCAGCCCCGGCTGTACCCGGCGGTTCGGGTGAGCCTGCGGCGGCTGGTCGCGGAGGGAACGCGCTTCGGCATCACGCCAGGGGAAGCCTGGTCCGGGCACGACCCCTGGACCGCGCCGACCGCTTGGACCGCCTGGAGCCTCGCCGCGCTCGGAGACCGCCGCCAGGCGCTGCGCCTACTCGCCGACCTCCGCCGCGCCGCGACTCCGGCCGGCGCTCTCCCCGAGCGGGTCGACGCCCACACCGGCCTCCCCCGCTCGACCACCCCCCTCGCCTGGTCCCACGCCTTCGCGATCCTCGCCCTGCAAGAACTCTGGCCAAGCTGAACTGCATCAAATTTTCCCTCTGGCAGGTAGAAAATTTGATGCAGTTCGGCAGGCGTTGAGGGTCAGAGGCGGCGCCAGCGGGTGAGGGAGTTGACGAGGGCGAGGCGGCGGCCACTGTCTCTCTCGTAGACGCGGAAGCAGCCCGAGCCCTCGGGGAGGCGCTCGAGGAGTTGGTCAATTAGCTCCGATGACGCCGCGCCGCCCGAGCCGCGGCGCAGCCAGTCCTCGTAGTCGAGATCGAAAGGGATGAGTTGCTCGCTCTCCAGTTCCAGGCCGAACTCCTCGCCGATTGTCCGCAGTTGCTCTGCCGTCAGGCACGACCAGTGCGAGGGGTCGCGCAGGCGTTCGATCTCCTCTACCGCCGCGTAGGCGTCGCGGTCGGGATCGGCGATGAAGTCGCTGACGACGACCCAGCCGCCGGGCCGCACCACCCGCGCCATCTCCCCCATCACCCGCGACGGCGCCGGGATGTGATGGAAGCTGAAGCGGGTGACGGCGCCGTCGAAGCTCGCGTCGTCGAACTCCAGCGCGGTCACGTCGCCGACCGAGAAGTCGACGTTGGCGATTCCTTCCCGGGAAGCTTCCGCGGCGGCCTTCTCGACCATCGACGGGGTCAGGTCCACTCCGTGAACGCGCCCCACCCGGGCCGCAAGGGTTCGCGAAATCACACCCGGACCGCAGGCCGTCTCCAGCCAGCTCGCCCCCGGGTCCTCGGGCACCAGCTCGACCAGCGCCCCCAGCGTCTCGGCTTTGGTCGTCACCTCATTGCGGGCGAAGCTCTCGGTCTGGTGCGTGAACTCGGCGCGGATCGACTCCTCGTACATGGCGGAGATCCTAGGCGCCTCTTTTGAACTTAGAGGGCAGCCAGCGCAGCGGCGACCGCCTCCTCGGCGGTCTCGGCCGCGACCACGCCGGGGGCGCCGGCCATCCGCTCGCGGCCGTTCAGCTCCCAGCTCCGCAGCGCCACCACCTCGTGGCCGATGACGCGGGCGAAGCCGATCTCCGAGAGCGTCCCCCACTCGCCGCCGATCGCGATCACCGCCTCGCCGGAGGAGACGACGCCGAGGTTGCGGGCGTGGCCGATGCCGGCGGCGACGACGTGGGTGCAGTACTCGTTGGCGTCGTCGGGCGACTCTCCGGGGACGATCCCGATCACGTCGCCGCCGGCCGCGGCCGCCCCGCGCGAGGCCGCCTCCATCACGCCGCCCCCGCCGCCGCAGACGAGCGCGACGCCCGCTTCCGCCAGCCGCCGCCCGACCTCCTCGGCCAGCGCCCAGATTTCCGAGCCCTCCTCGATCCCGCGGCCGCCAATCACCGCCACCTGGCGCCTTCGTCTGTTCCTTTTGGTCGTCATGCAGCCATAAGGAACAGGTGAATGAAACGCCTCAAAGCTCGCCCCGCATCAGGCCCATCAGCTCTAGGGCGCCCGCCTTGTGCAGCGGTTCGTTCAGGTTCCCGCACTTCGGACTCTGGACGCAGGAGGGGCAGCCGGACTCGCAGGGGCACTCGGCGATCAGGCGCTCGGCGTCGCCGAGCAGGCGCTCGAACTCCTCGTAGCCGCGCCGCGTGATCCCGACCCCGCCGGGGTGGCCGTCGTAGATGAAGATCGTCGCGCGGCCGGTCTGGAAGTGGACGTTGGTCGAGAGCCCGCCGATGTCCCAGCGGTCGCACATCGCGATCAGCGGCAGGACGGCGATCTGGCTGTGCTCGGTCGCGTGCAGGGACCCGAGCAGCGCCTCGGTCGGCAGCTTGCGGCTGAGCGGATCCGGCAGCACGTACCAGAGCGCCTGGGTGACGAAGTTCTGCTCCGGCAGCTCGAGGGCGACGATGTCGATCGGCTCCTGGTCGACCACCGAGACCCGCTGGAAGGCGATCACCTGCTCGGTCACCGAGACCTCGCCGAAGTTCAGCTGCACTCCCGCCACCTCGCGCTGCTCGTGGACGCGCTCGACGTAGATCTCGGTCTCTTTTTTCGGCCGCGTGTACCAGTCGCCGTCGAAGCTGGAGACGATCGCCCGCCGCTCCTCGACGTCGAGCCGGTCGACCTCGTAAGAGCGGCCGAGGTGGAGGTAGACGGCGCCGGGGTGGATCGTGGTGAAGGCGCGCTCGGCCTCGACCAGGCCCAGCATCTCCCCCGCGTCGCGCTCGATCACCGCCACCGAGTCGGCCGAGGCCGAGCGCAGGGCGATCTTGTTGGCGACGAACTCCGGGCGGCGCGGCAGCAGCTTGCCGCCGACGCCGCGCAGCTCACCCGCCGCGACCAGCCGTTCGGCTCGCTCGCGCCAACCGTCGCCGAAGACCTCGTCGTCCTCCTCGCTCAGCGGCAGCTCGTAGGCGGCGGCGATCAGGTGCCGGGAGGCGATCTGCTCGTTGCCGTGGTCGAGGATCGCCGCCTCGACCGGCCGCCCGAGGAACTCCTCCGGGTGGCGGCAGAAGAACTGGTCGAGCGCGTCCTGCCCGGCGACGTAGACGGCGAGCCCCCGGCGGCGGCGCCCCGCCCGCCCCCACATCTGCCGCAGGCTGGCGACGGTGCCGGGGAAGGTGGTGCAGATCGCCGCGTCGAGCTCGCCGACGTCGATCCCCAGCTCCAGCGCATCGGTGGCGACGACTGCCAGCAATTCGCCGGCGGCCAGCCGCGCCTCGATCTCGCGCCGCTGCTGCGGGGTGTAGCCGCCGCGGTAGGGGGCGATCCGCCGCGCCAGCTCCGGCTTCCCCCGCCGCTCCAGGTTTTCGCGGGCGAAGCGCTGGATCAGCTCGATCCCGCGCCGGCTTTTGAGGAAGCAGATCGTCCGCACCTCGTGGGTGACCAGCTCGGCCAGCAGGTCGGCGGCCTCGGAGAGGGCCGAGCGCCGGGTGCCGCTCTTCTCGTCGATCAGCGGCGGGTTCCACATCGCGATCTCGCGGCCGGCGCGCGGCGCCCCGTCGTCGTCGACCAGCTCGAACTCGGTCCCGACCAGGCGCTCGGCTAGCTCGACCGGGTTGGCGATCGTCGCCGAGGCGAGCAGGAAGCGCGGCTCGCGGCCGTAGGCGCGGGCCAGCCGCCGCAGCCGCCGCAGCACGTTGGCGACGTGGGAGCCGAAAACGCCGCGGTAGGTGTGCGCCTCGTCGACCACCACCCACTCGAGGTTGGCGAGGAAGTCGCCCCAGCTCTTGTGGTTGGGCAGCAGGGCGACGTGGAGCATGTCGGGGTTGGTGAGGACGAGGTTGGAGCGGCGGCGGATCGCCGGGCGCTCCTCGCGCGGCGTGTCGCCGTCGTAGATCGCCTCGCGCAGGCGCGGCGGGCGCAGCTGGGCGAGCTTGCGCGCCTGGTCCTGGGCAAGTGCCTTGGTCGGGTAGAGGTAGAGCGCCCGGTCTTTGGGGCGGGCGGCGATCGCGTTCAGCACCGGCAGGTTGAAGGCGAGGCTCTTGCCCGAGGCGGTGCCGCTGGTGATCACCAGGTTGGAGTCCTCGGCGGCCTCGAAGGCGCGCAGCTGGTGGGTGTAGAGGGAGTCGATGCCGACCCGTCCGAGGGCGTCTCGCAACCCCGGATGCAGCTCCATCGGCAGCGGCGCCGGCCGCGAGCGCCGCTCCTCTTCGGCCGCCTCGGCGACGATCCGCCCGTCGCGACGGGCCGGATCGATCGCAACAGCCCAGCGCTCGCCCAGGAGAGAGGCAGGCGAACGGCTCACGCCGGGTCCAGCGCGTCTGCCGCCGCTTCCCGCCGGATCTCCTCGGCGATCCGCAGCTCCACCGGCACCTCGTCCCCTTCTTCCAGCGCCCCCCAGACCCGCAGGAAGTCGATCGTCGAGGCGACGTCGTGGACGCGCAGCAACCGCGCTCCGCGCCGGAGCCCGGCGGCAAGCGCGGCGAACGTCCCGGCAGCCCGATCGCGCGGCCGGCGCCCGGTCAGGGCGCCGACGAAGTCCTTTCGCGAGACGGCCAGCATGATCGGCCGGCCGAACCGACGCAGGTCTTCCAGGTCGCGCAGCGCGGCAACGGACTGGCGCGGGGTCTTGGCGAAGTCGGGGCCGGGATCGAGCACCACGCTCTCCCGTGCGACTCCCGCCGCCGCCAGCGCCGCCAGCCGCTCCTCGAAGAACCCGAGCAGGTCGGCGGTCACCCCCTGCGAGTAGAGATCGTCGTCCCAGAGCGGGGTCTTCGGCGGCGTCCGCGTATGCATCAGGACCACCCCGGCGCCGCTCTCGGCGCAGACCTGCAGCATCCGCGGATCGCGCAGCCCGGCGATGTCGTTGATGAAGGACGCGCCCGCCGCCAGCGCCGCCGCCGCGGTCTCGACCCGATGCGTGTCGACAGCGACCACCGCCCCGGCGGCGACCAGGGCTTCGATCACCGGGACGACGCGCTCGATCTCCTCCGCCTCGGGCACCGGCGGGCGGTTCGAGACGTTGGACTCCCCGCCCACCTCGACAATCGCCGCACCCGCCTCGTAGGATTCGAGCCCCTTCTCGATCCAAGCCGAGAGCGAGCGAGCGCCGCTGTCGGAGAAAGAGTCGGGCGTCGCGTTGACGATCCCGACCACCAGAGGACGGCTGGTGTCCAGCGTAGCCCCCCGCGCCCTCAGCACCGTCGATCCGATTGAGTCAGCATCCATAACGAGAGCAGACGATGCTAGCCACCTTCGACCATTCCCAGTTCCGGGTGGAGGAACTTCTTCCCCTCAAGAGCGAGCCGATCACGGTTTGCGTTCCCACCCGGGAGACCGCCGCGACGATCGCGGCGACCGTGCGCGCGCTGGCGGCGCTGCGGGACGATGGGTTGATCGACCAGATCCTGGTGGTCGACGCCGCCTCCGCCGACTGCACCGCCACGATCGCCCGCGAGGCCGGCGCCGAAGTCTTCCAGGAGGCGGAGCTGCTGCCGGAGGCCGGCCCAGCCGAAGGCAAGGGGGACGCGATGTGGCGGGCGCTCTCGGTCGCCACCGGCGAAATCGTCGTCTACCTCGACGGCGACGTCAAGGACTTCGGCGCCCACTACGTCACCGGCGTGCTCGGACCGCTCCTGCAGTCGGCCGAGATCGAGTTCGTCAAGGGCTTTTACCGGCGGCCGCTGGCGATCGAAGAGATGGAGATCGAGGACGGCGGCGGCCGCGTCACCGAGCTCAGCGCCCGCCCCCTGCTGGAGCTGCTGGTGCCGGAGCTGGCCGCGTTCAGGCAACCGCTGGCGGGCGAGTGCGCAGGGCGGCGGGGGTTGTTGACCCAGATCCCTTACTCCACCGGCTACGGGGTCGAGATCGCGATGCTGGTCGACGTCTGGCGAGAGGTCGGAATCGAGCGGATGGCCCAGGTGGACCTGGGCAGCAAGCGCAACTCCCACCAGAGCCTGGCGGCGCTGGCGGAGATGTCGCGCGAGGTGATCGAGGCGCTTGCCGCACGGCTGCGAGATCCGGCAAGCGAAAACACGGGTGCGATCGAACCTGCCCCGGGTGCCTCCTCCCGGCTGCGGCAGCGGCCACCGATCGCCGCGCTGCTCGGTTCGCGCGCCTCGCTCTAAAGCTCGAACAGCCCGCTCTCCGGATGGGGCCAGAAAGTGTCGAACCAGGTGGAATAGCCCTCCCCTGAAGAGCGGATGGAGATGCTCTCCGGCAGCCTGTCCAGCTCCTCGCCGAACCTGCTCGCCAGCACCTGCCTGACCTGATAAGGACTGTGCTCGTTTCGCGAGAAGCAGTTGGTCGCCGCCGCCAGCGACTCCGTCCAGCGGTAGTGGAGGCGAGTGGTCTCCGGCGGAGGCTCTCCCGGCAGGTTGAAGAGGATCACGCGACGTACCCGCACCGTCCCCCGCAGGGCGCCTGCGAGCAGCTCCGCGTCGAGCGCGGAGCGCACCTCCGCCCACTCGTCGAGCCAGCGTGGGTCGCGCTGGAACAGATCCACCCACAGCTCCGATTCGGCTCCGGCGATCTGCTCGAGGGCCTCCTCGACGTTCCTGTCCGCCAGCTCCGCCGGGAGAGGCGGGCGCGGGCGCCGGGACGGCTCGCCCACGGCCTTGGAGCGCGGAAGCTCCCCGGGTGCGATCAGCCGGGCAAAGCGCGCCGCCCGGATCAAGCGCCCTTCCTGAGCGGCGCGGTTCCCCTCGAACAGCTCGCTGGAGGTGAGGGCGCCCCCCAGCTCCGCCGTCCGCTCCAGCAGGGGGTCGGGCAGCAGGGAGATGAACTCTTGGAGCGGAGCAAGCTCCTCGGGGTCGGGCTCCTCCGCCAAGGGTGCCAGCCGCAGGCAGACCGCCAGCGCGCAGGCCTCCGGGCGGCGGTAGAGCGGCTGCAGAGGCGGCGGGACGACTTCGTCGGGCAGCTGCCGCAGCTCCTCGAGAACCATGGTCCAGAGGCTGCCGCCCGTACGGTCGGTCAGCAGCTGGGCGAGATCGGCGACTGGGTCCCGCCCGGGAGGCTTGAAGCCGGCGGCGGCAAGGAAGAGGTTGCAGGCCACGTGGCGGTCGTCGAGGCGGCTGGGGTCGTCCTCGCAAGCAGGTGGACCCGACTGCCGCGGGGGCAGTGCCGCCAGCCGCCTCGCCCCCAGTTCGAGCGTCACCAGCTCGAAGCCGCCGCAGCGGCTCATCAGCTCGGCGGCCCGGCCAGACTCGGGGGTGACCGGATCCGCCAATCGCCGCGAGATCTCCGTGAAGACGTCGTACCCGTCCCAGAAGGACTCCCAGAACCAATCGCCGGTGAGGATCTGGCAGCTCGCGTAAAGGCCCACCCCGAACGGTCCCGAAGCTGACTCAACCGTGCTCCAGAGCCAGATCAGCACCGCCTCGGGAGAGGAGAAGCCCAAACGCCAGGGGTGCTCCCCGGGCAGCTTCATCCCTGGCGGATTGGGGTCGACCGCCCAACGTCCCGCCTGCTGGAGCGCAACCGCAGCGGAGCGCAGAGCCAAGAGTCCGCTGCGCCGCTCGGTGGTCGCGACCGAGGACGCGGCCAGGCCGAGCTGCGCATCGACGTCCTGGGCAACGTGGCCGGCGAAGCGGGCGAGGGTGGTCACATGGCGGGCGACCACTCGCTCGACCCGCTCGGGGTCCCATCCCGTCAGGCCCGGGTCCCGGCGCACCCGCCCCGCCGTGTCGAGGGCCGCCTCGCCGGCTCGCGCGACCGCGATCCGCGCGGTTGCGTCGCCGAGCTGACCCGCCAGGACCCGGCCGGCGAGCTCGTTGAAGACGGAGCGCTCGACGAAGAGCAGAGCGTCGACGGTGTGCAGGTACTGGTCGAAGTCGAGTGAGTCCGCCCGTTCGAGCGCGGCGCGCGCTCCCGCGTGCACCTCGTCGACCAGCCGCACGATCGCCCCCAGGTCACGGTGGTCGGCGTATTCGTCCAGCACCCGGGGGACCTGCCCGATCGAGACCCCCGAGCGGCGCGGCTGTCGCGGCTCGCCGGCGTTGAGGAAGCTCGCCGGAACATGGTCGTCGGTGTCGATCTCGCCGAGGTCCGCCGAAGCGGGGTGAGCCGGGGGCTCCACCTCGAGGATCGAGCGGGCAAGCAGGTCGACGACCAGGTTCCAGCGTCCCTGCTCGGAGGAGAGCCGGACCAGTTCCCAGAGGCACCAGGTGCCGAGGGCGATAGCGAGAAGCGCCAAGGCCAGGCTCACGGCGCTGACGAGTTCGTTGTCGAGTGCGACCGCGGCGAGCGCGGTGAGCACCGAGCTGAGACCGACAGCGAACCAGACCGGTATGCGAGCCCGTTTGAGCGCCTCCCAAGGCGTCGGCCAACGCGACTCTTTCTCGATCGAGAAGGCGGCGATGATCGACATCGAGGTGAGGAAGGTGCCGAAGACCGCGACCGAGAGGGCGGGGTTGCCGTGCATGGCGGCAGCTTTCACCATCGGGGGGACGGCTTCTGGTTGACTCCCCGACTTGCCTCTCCGCTGTGTCTACACCGACCTCGACGGCACCCTGCTCGGCGACAGGGCATCCCTCTTCCGCGACGCCGAGGGCGGCTTCAGCCTGGCGCAGGCGCGGGCGCTCGAGGCCTGCCACCGAGCCGGCGCCGAGGTCGTGATCATGTCCGGCCGCCGCGAGCCGCAGGTGCACGAGGCGGCACGGCTGATGGGCCAGACCTCCTACATCTACGAGGCCGGCTGCGCCTTCGCGATCGACGGCGAGACGACGCTGATGACCGGGGAGATGGCGCCGAACGAGGACGGCACGGTCTACGAGCAGATCGAGGCGCGCGGCATCCCGAAGCGGCTGTTCGAGCACTTCGAAGGGCGGCTGGAGTACCACTCGCCCTGGCACCACGGGCGCATCCTCTCCCATCTCTTCCGCGGCAAAGTCGACGTCGCGGAGGCGAACGCGCTGCTGCACGAGTGGGGCCACGACGACCTGCGCCTGCTCGACAACGGCGCGATCGGGCGGCCGATGCCGACGGTCGAGGGCCGCACCCACGCCTACCACCTGGTCCCGAAGCTGGTCAGCAAGGCGGCGGCAGTCGCCGGGCATGCCCGCGCCCGCGGCTATGACCCGGCCGACTGCATCGCCGTCGGCGACTCGGTCGAGGACCTCGAGGTGGCGGCCGCGGTCGGCCGCTTCTTCGTCGTCGCCAACGGGCCGGCGAACGACGAAGGCCTGCGCGCCGCGCTGCCCGCCTGGGACAACGTCACCGTCACCGAGGGCGCGATGGGCGACGGCTTCTACGAGGCCGTCGTCTCCAGCCTGATGGAACGCCGCTGAACCTTCACTAGTATCGACCGCATGCCGGAGAACGCGACCGTCGCCGAGCAGGAGTACCTGGAGATCATGTTCTGGCTCGAGGAGGCCGGGCTGCCGATGACCGGCGCCAACATCGCCCGCGCGATGCAGCTCTCGCCGCCGACCGTGCACGAGATGATCGGCCGCCTGGTCGAGGACGGCTACGTCGAGCGCAACCCGAACAAATCGCTCACCTTCACCGACTCGGGCCGCAAGCACGCCAGCTACATCGTCCGCCGCCACCGGATGATCGAGCGCTTCCTCACCGACGTGCTGGGGATTCCCTGGGACGAGGTGCACGAGGAGGCGGAGCGGATCGAGCACGCGATGAGCCCGGTGCTGGAGGAGCGGATGCGGGCGGCGATCGGCGACGCGACGACCTGCCCGCACGGCCACCCGATCATCGAGGGCGTCCGCGAGCAGGGGGCGCTGCTGGCCGACGTCGAGGTCGGCGCCGACGTCGTCGTCCTGCGCTTCGAGAACGAGGCCGAGGAGCTGCTCCACTACCTCAAGGAGGCGGGGCTCTACCCGGGCCTGGAGGGCAAGCTGGAGATCAGCGACGACGAGCGCGTCGTCATCGCCTCCGCCGAGGGCAGCCACGAGGTCAGCCGCAGCGTCGCCGAGACCGTCTCGGTCCGCGCCGACCCGGCACCTCCGCCGCGCGCCGCGATTCCCGAGCAGCTGGTCCTCAGCTCGGATCGCTACGGCCGCTGAATGACTGGCGAGTTAGCTTGCCTATAGCGAAGTTAACTCGCCTATTGCGGCACTGACATTGAGACGATCGGTTCGCTGGTCGGCTCCCTGCTGCCGCCCTGGGGCTCCTCGGTGACCATCACCGTGTCGACGCCGCTCATGTCTTCGATCGTCGTCTCGGCGCGGCCTTCGCGATCGGGGACGAACAGCGCCGGCACCGGTTCCACCTTGCCTTCGCGCCGCACCCATGCCTCGAGGACCTTCTTCGGCGGAAGCTGGCGCACCCCGGCGAGGCGGAGCGTGCCGCCGTCGCCTTCGCGGACCATCTTCACGGTGACGCCGTGCTCATGCGAGACGATCGTGCTGGCGCCGCCACTTTCTTCCCCGCCCCCCTTGCCGACCTCATAGCCGACGACGGCCGCGACGACGAGGACCAGCGCGGCGAAGCCCATCGCCGGTCGCAGGAGAAAGCCTCGCGAGAACCAGCGCGACCTCTCCTTCGCCGGCCCGGCCTGCTTCCGCGCGTCCGCCCGCACCTCGGCCATCAGGCTCTCGCGCAGGGAGCGCGGCGGCTCTTGCCGCTCGACCGACTCCGGCAGCGTCTGCAGCGCCGGCTCGAACCAGCGCATCTCCGCCTGGCAGCGCTCGCAGCCCTCGAGGTGGCGCTCGAACCCGGCCGCCTCGTCAGGGCTGAGCGCCCCGAGCACGTAGGCGGCGAGGTCCTCGCTCCACCGGGTGTGATCGCTGCCGTTCATGCCAGGCCCTCCGCAAGCTCTCCCCTGATCTTCTCCAACCCGAGCCGCATCCGCCCCTTCACCGTGCCCATCGGCAGGCCGAGGATCTCGGCGATCTCCGAGTGGCTGAAGCCGCCGAAGTAGGCGAGCTCGATCACCTTCGACTGCTCTCCCGGCAGTTTGCCGAGCGCGCCGCGGATCTCGCCCGCGGTCTCGCGCCGCAGCGCCTCCTCCTCGGTCCGCTCCTGCGCCGGCCGCTGCTCCAGCGCCGACTCGTCGTCGAAGTCCAGTTTCGGCGCCTTGCCGGCCTTGCTGCGGAGGAAGTCGATCGCCCGGTTGCGGACGACGCTGAGCAGCCAGGAACGGACGCTGCCGCGGGCGGCGTCGAAGCGGGCGCCGCTGCGCCAGACCGAGATGAACGCCTCCTGGGTCACTTCCTCGGCCGCGGCGCGGTCGCCGACGATCCGGTAGGCGAGCGAGTAGGCGACGCCGCCGTGGCGGTCGTAGAGGACCTCGAACGCCTCGGGGTCCTTGCGGCCGACGAGGGGCATCAGCTCCTCGTCGGCCAGTCGCTCCGCCTTCTCTCGCCGTACCGCCATTGCCTCGATCTTCGCCGCCCCGCTACCCGATTCCTAGGCGAGGAACGGTTCGACCGCCTTCAGCACCTTCGCTTCGTCGAGCGGCGGGTCGAATGCCTGCGGCGAGGGCTCGGCGCCGTTCTGCAGCCGGATCGCCGCCGCGTGCCGCGCCTCCACCTGGACGATCGAGCCGGCCGCGGTCAGCACTTCTTTCGACTTGATCATCGGCGCGGCCCCGTTGTAGGCGCTGACGCCGGTGTCCTCGAAGGACTGCGCCAGCTTCAGGAAGCCGCTCGTGCCGCTGTAGGCGAAGTCGAACTTCGGTTCGGCGACCGGCGTGCCGCCGAGCTTCCTGATCGTCCCTTCCAGCGCTTCGACGTGCTGCTGCTCGTCCTTGGCGAGGACGTCGATCAGGCCCTTCAGTTTCCCACTCGCTGCCGCAGGCGGCGAGGAAGGCGGCAAGCGCGGTGGAGCCGCCGCCGACCGCCAAGAACCTGCGCCTCGATTGGGGTCCCGCCAGCTGCTTCATGTCTGTCATCGCGAACTCGCCTCCTGGTCGTTTGCTTGACCGTCCTACGGGAGACGGACCCGAGATGGATCACCCGGAGAAATCGATATCCGGCTTAGATGAAATAAATGCCCTTAAGGTCGCGCTGAAACTCAGCGTGTTTCTAAATAAACTTCGCTCATGGATGCGCGCCGCTCATTTCGCCCTTATGAGGAAGAGCCAGCCGACGGGCGCTTCGCCGCCCGTCGCGATCTCTCGATTTGGCTGATCACTTCTCTCTCACTGGCTCTCATTCCCTTTGTCATCGTGGCGGTCGCATTCCGTGCGGTTTATGCAGATCATGGCCACCATTCTTTTCCCAGCTTCGACATGCTGTTCGGTAAAGGAGAGCTGCTCTTGGTCATCGTCAGCGTCACCGGAGCTACGCTCGCTGAGCTTTGGCGAAACCCGCGGCACATGATGAACCCCGCCAAGTCGGCCGGGCTGATCATCAGCGTCGTCATCTCACTTGCTGCTGGAGCCCTATTTATCGTGATCGTCTACGGAAGCCTCACCGAGAACGTCGACGGAGTTGATCATTCCTTCGTCACGACCCTCTCGCTCGTTCTGCTCGTTCTAGTAGTGCTGATTCAAAGCATCACGCTCTTGACCCGGCCCGGAACCAACCGGCAGGCAGAGCAGTGAACACGCTTGCCCAAATCGCTGCTCTGCTCGCCGTTCTAGCAGCCGGCCTTACTGCGTTTTACTCATTGCGCGAAGGAAGGCGCTTCTCGAATAGCAGGACTCACGGGGAGGAATCCGAGTCAAGGGTTCTGGCAGACCAGCGCTCCTGCTTCCAAGAAACTTTGACCTTCCTCCATCGAGCTCTCAGCGATTCCGAGGAGTGGGAGGAAAGCCACGACGCAGCCATTGACCTCATCGAGTTGCTCAAGGCCAGCCCTCGCCTCTCCTTTGCAGAGGTAATCGATGACCGTGTCCTCCTTTCGATCGAGCAGTCCACCCAAGCGTCCCATATCTGGGTAGTCCAGTCAGATGAATCGATTGAGTTTGAGTACCCGACGACTGCGGTTACCTTTTCAGGCGCCGTATTCGAGAACTTGGAGCGTGGAGTCGTCTACCGCTATCTGGTTGCGCAGACTGACACCACCCGCAACCGCGCGCGTCGCATCTTCGACATCGTCAGTAAAGGCGGCTTCGAGGACCAAATGGAGATCCGCTTCCTGCCAGCCCCGTACTGGGAACAGATGTGGGCTGGTAAGTCTGCGGGGTGGGTGGCCTACGGATCAGGCAAGAACCTGAGCCTCTTCTACCGCTTTCCTCCCTTGGGGTCGGAACCGTTGCGGAAATGGATCAGAGTGCCCCCGCAAGAAGCTGCCACCAGGCTCTATGACCTCGAGACCATGTGGAGCTCCGCTGTCCCGGCATCCAAGGTTCTCGAGGACAAGATCGTTAGTCCTCTCCAAAAAGATGGCGATTGAGATCGCGCGGTCTGGCGGACTCGGGTAACGCCTGGGTATAGAAGTTCATCGCCACCACAACCCGCATATCTTGCTCTGAGCGAAGGGGCCGCACATAGTGCGAATGGCGAGAGGCCTCGAAGAAGATCAGGTGTCCTGCGACCGGATAGATGATCGAGCAATCCGCATCTACTTCCTCGCGAGACTGGACGTCGCCACGATTCGAGACGACGAGCTCTCCGCCGGTCCCCGGAGGATGGCTGGTCACGTACAGCAGCCCCTCTAGCGGGTTCGAGTCCACATGGCACTCGTAGCTCATGGACGTGCCCTGCTTGACGTTGATGACAGCGCCGTAGCGCTTATCCCGCGCGACCGTCACCTCTAAATCACTGCAGCGCTGCGCCAGCTCCCGGAACGGGCCCTTGTAGAGGTCAGCCAGCCACGGCAGATGCGCGCAAGTCTCCTCCCCGCCGACCGTCAGCGTCTTGAGCCGGAGGTCCGGGTCCGCCTCCCGGGAAGTCGAAGAGGTCGGTTGAAGGATCCGCGACTTGGCCGCTACGCGAGCTACGTTCACGACCTCACTACTCCACCCGCTTGGCAGAAGCCCGCGGACGTCGAAGGAGGTCCATCGGAAGGGGGTTGAGACTTGCGCCGGCAATCCCGACTCGCCGGACGTTTTCGCTGCGGTCAGCATGAGGAAGCGGCTCGCTTGTTTATCAGAGTCTTCCCCCACTTGTCTTTGGCTTTCTTTCCCAGAGGCGTCAACGGAGAGAGTGGATCAGAATTCGATGATGGCAGGGGAGCCTCCGGCTACGGCGACGATCGGCACCACGACCAGACGCGCGGCGCTGCTGGTGATGATTTCGATGATCTCGGTCCAAAGCGGGGCCGCGTTGGCGACGACTCTGTTCGACTCGGTCGGCTCCTCCGGAGCGGTCCTCCTGCGTGCGTTCTTCGGAGCCCTGGCGCTGCTCGCTCTGACGCGGGGAGCGCCGCTGCGGACCCGGCAGTGGCCGCACCGGGACGTAGTTCTACTGGGTCTCTCAGTTGGAACTGTGAATCTCTTCTTCTACGCAGCGCTGGCGCGACTGCCACTCGGGGTCACCGTCACGCTCGAGTTCGTAGGACCTCTCGGGGTCGCGGTAATCGGCTCGCACCGGCAGCGCGACCTCGTTTGGGCGCTGATGGCAGCGGTGGGCGTGGTGCTTCTCTCCGGCGGCACCAATGGGGAGAGGGTCGACCCGCTGGGGGTGGGCCTGGCACTGATGGCCGGCGTCTTCTGGGCGGCTTACATCCTGCAGAGTGCTCGGGTCGGCCGGCTCAAGCCCGGCGTCAGCGGGGCGGCCACGGCGGCTGTTATCGCGATGACGCTCGTCGCCCCTTTCGGGATCGTCCAAGGAGGCAGCGAGATCTTGAATACCTCAGCGCTGGCCACGGGAGCAGCCGTCGGCGTCCTCAGCACCGCGGTTCCCTACGCCGCCGAGATGGAGGCGCTGCGCCGCCTGCCGCAGGCCGTCTTCGGCGTGCTGATGAGCCTCGAGCCGGCGGTGGCGGCGGCAATCGGCTTTCTCGCCCTCTCGCAGGACCTGGCGCCGCGCGAAGTGGTGGCGATCGCCTTCGTCGTCATCGCCTCAGCGGGCGCGCTGCGCAATGCAGCGACGCCCGTGCCCCACGATTAAGCGCAGCCGATTCCCGGCACAGCCGGGTGTGCCGGGAATCGGGAGGGCTTTAGAACGCCCCCGTCCCCAGCGGGGTTCCTACGCCCGTCGGGCCGTCGTAGCCGATCCCGCCCTTGCACATCAGCGTCGAGCAGCTGCCGTTGCTGCCGCTGGTGACGTCGTGGAGGACGGTGCCGTCGCCGAGGTGCCCGTAGAGCGCGGAGGCGCCGGTGCTGCCCGACGGCAGGCCGCCCGCGAGCGCATAGACGCCGGCGATCAGCGGCGAGGAGAGGCTGGTGCCGCCGATCTGCATCCAGCCGGACCGGCCCTGGTACTTGACCGAGTCGTAGACCGCGGCGCCGGTGGCGGGGTCGGCGTCGGCCGCCACGTCGGCGGTGCCGCGCTTGCCGGCGCAGGCGCTGAGGAAGCTCTGCCAGGAGGGCGCGGCGACATAGAGGCTGCAGCCGCTGCCGGCGCCGTTCCAGACGCTCTCGCTGCCGTAGGTGTTGCCCGCGCCGAGGTTCAGCGTCGTGCCGCCGACGGTGATCACCGAGGACAGCGCCGCGGGGAAGCCGAAGGAGCCGTAGCCGTTGTCGCCGGAGGAGACGGTGACGGCGATGCCCGGCTGGCTGTAGGGGGCGGCGTAGGTTTCGCTCAGCTCGCTGGAGAACTCGGAGCCGCCGTAGCTGTTGGAGATCTCCTTCGCGCCCAGTTTGGCCGCCGTCTCCACCGCCGCCGAAAGGTTGCTGAGGCTGCTCGAGTTGGCCTCAACCAGGAGGATCTTGCAGTTGGGGCAGATCGCATGCGCGACCTCGACGTCGAGGGATATCTCCAGCGCCCAGCCGCTTTCGGCCCGCGGGAACGGGCCGGCGGCGCTGCCGCTCTGGTTCACCTTCTGGAAGCAGGGATTGGAGCTGTTGCAGGGGGGCAGCCCGAACTGGCTGCTGTAGGTGTTGAGGTCGCTGGCGACGTTGGGGTCGTCGTAGGCGTCGACGATCGCGATCGTCTGCGAGGTGGCGGCGCTGCTCGGCAGCCCGTAGGCGCCGCGGAACTGGGCGGGCCCGTAGCCCTTCGGCGCCGTCGTCGCCTGCGGCGTGCCCTTGGCGTTGGTGACGACGTGCGAGTCGCAGAGCGCCTGCCCGGCGGCAGCCGGACCGGGGCACACCGGCCGCTGCGACACCGCGCTCGCGGGCGCCGCGAAGACTCCGAAGATCGCAACGACAGCAGCCGCCGCCCACAACAACTTCACCCGCATCATGCTCATCCTCAGTTCCTCTCCCTTGAAGTGCGGCCGAGATCGTAGCCGCAGAGCGAGGATCAGCCGGAATTTTTATTTAGGAACTTCAGGTTTTAAGTAGGCGAGCCGATGCGCAGCTGCTCCAGCGCCGCGGCGATCCGCTTCACACCCTCGGCCGCCTTGTCCGCCGGCACCGGCGCAAACGAGAGGCGCAGGCTGCGCGCCCCGTCCTCGAGCATGAAGTCGGGGCCGGCGACGAAGGTGACGCCGTGGTTCTTCGCCTCGGCCAGCAGGGCGGCGCTGTCGGTGCCCTCGGCGAGGTCGAGCCAGAGGAAGTAGCCGCCGCCCGGGACGACGAACTCGGCCTCGGGGATCCTGGTTTCGAGCGCCGAGACCAGCGCCTCGCAGCGCGCCTTCAGCTCGCCCTTGACGAACTCGATGTTGCGGTCGAGCTCGCCGCTGCGGCAGAGCTCGAGGACGATCGCCTCGGCCAGCATGTTCGGCGAGATGTAGGTCTCGTTGGCTTTTTTCGCCAGCTTCTTGATCTCCTCGACCGGGCCGGCGAGGTAGCCGACGCGGACGCCCGGGCTGACCGTCTTCGAGAAGGAGGAGGCGTGGACGACTTTGCCCGCCCGGTCCAGCGAGAGCATCGTCTCCAGCGGCTCGCCCTCGAAAGGCAGCTCGCGGTAGGGGTCGTCCTCGAAGATCCAGAAGTCGTGCTCGGCGGCGAGCTCGACCAGGCGCCGGCGCTTCTCCAGTGAGAGCGTGCAGCCAGCCGGGTTGTGGGCGTTGGGGATGACGTGAGCGAACTTCAGCGGTCCCGCTTCGAGTGCCGCTTCCAGCTCGCCGACGTTGAGGCCGTCGGCCTCCAGCGAGATCGGCACCAGCTCAACCCCCTGCTGCTGCAGCAGGAGCAGGGTGCGGTCGTAGCTCGGCTGCTCGACGGCGACTCGGTCGCCCGGCCCGAGCAAGTGCCCGAACAACATCGCCCCCGCCTCGAGCGAGCCGTTGGTGATCATCACCTGGGCGGGATCGAGGTGCCCGTGCCGCTCCGCGACACACTGGCAGAGGCCAGGATGGCCGATCCCGACGCCGTAGGAGAGCGCCGTTTCCCAGTCGGAAGCAAGCGCCCGCTGCGCCGCCTCCCGCACCTGCTCGTGGGGGAGGATGTCGACGCTCGGAGCCCCGCGCGCGAATGAGATCGTGTCGCCTGCCATCGAGGACCGACCCTAGCAACGCCGCGGCCCCCACGGCCGCCCCGCCCCAAACCCCGCAACGAGCGCCGTCTTTACGTAGCCGCTCCGCCATTTCAGCCACTGCGGGGGGAGAACCACCATGGGTGTCTGACTTGAAGGGTCCGTATGCACCCCTCAAGTCAGACACCCCTCGGGCGGCGGGATCGTGAGGGGGCGCTGGCGCGATTGGCGACGCAGCAGCATGGAGTGGCTTCGCGCCGTCAGTTGCGTTCACTGGGATTTGGCGAGGAGGCAATTAAGGCCGCGCTTGCCGAGGGACGTCTCATCGCACTGCACGAGGAGGTCTTTGCGGTTGGCCATGCCCGCGTGCCGCGGCGCGGCTATTGGTGGGCGGCGGTCCTGGCCTACGGGCCGGGTGCCGTGCTGAGCCACCAGTCCGCAGCGGTGCTTTGGGGGCTGCGGCGTCGTCGAAAGGGACCGATTCACGTAACCGCCGCATGCGGACGCCAGGGAATCCGGCGGCGGAGGGGGATCTGGATACACCGCTGCAAGCTGCGACCGGAGGAAGCGACGGTTCACGAGGGAATCCCGGTGACCACCGTCGCCCGCACGCTCTTCGACTTCGCAGAGGCCGCCTCCTACGAGGAGCTGGAGAAGGCGGCAGAAGAAGCCGACCGCCTCAAACTCTTGCGCCGACGGGAGTTGGAGCTGGTCTGCGAGCGTGGGCGCGGTCGTCGCGCGCTGAAGCCGGTGCGACGGCTCTTGGTTGAGCTAGGCGCGCCCGCCGAAGGTCGCTCACCGCTGGAGATCCGCTTCGCTGAGTTCATCCGGGCATATCGCCTCCCCGTTCCCGTCCAGAACGTCCACGTCCTCGGCCATGAGGTCGATGCTCTCTGGCCCGCCGCGAAGCTCGTGGTCGAGCTCGACAGCTGGGAACACCACGGCCATCGCGCCGCCTTCGAGCGCGACCGCGCTCGTGACCCGAAACTGCTGCTCGCCGGCTATCGGACGATCCGCATCACGCACCGCCGCTTGGACACCGAAGCAGACACGGTCGCGGACGAGATCCGAGCACTACTGCGTCAGGCAGCAACGAGGCAATGAGGAGAACGCCCCGCTTAGAGCGAGCGCAGCATCTCGACGGCGATCTGCGCCGTCTCGGTCGGGCTTTCGCCGACCCGCACGCCCTTTGCTTCGAGCGCGTCTTTCTTCGCCTGGGCGGTGCCCGAGGAGCCGGAGATGATCGCGCCGGCATGGCCCATCTGCTTGCCGGGAGGCGCGGTGAAGCCGGCGATGTAGGCGACGACCGGCTTCGAGACCTCGCTGGCGATGAACTCGGCCGCCCGCTCCTCGGCGTCGCCGCCGATCTCGCCGACCATCACGATCAGCTCGGTGTCCGGGTCGGCCTCGTACATGGTGAGGACGTCGATGAAGTCGGAGCCGACGATCGGGTCGCCGCCGATGCCGACGATCGAGGAGTTGCCGGTCCCGGCCTGCTTCAGCTCGTTGCCGATCTGGTAGGTCAGCGTGCCGCTCTTGGAGACGACGCCGATCGGGCCCGGGTCGAAGAACTGGGCGGGGATGATGCCGACGTTGGCCTTGCCGGGCGAGAGCACGCCGGGGCAGTTCGGCCCGATCAGCCGCACCCCGGCCTCCTTCGCCTTCCAGTACGTGTTCAGCATGTCGAGGACGGGGATCCCCTCGGTGATCGCGATGACGGTTTCGACGCCGGAGTCGATCGCCTCGTCGATCGCCGCCGCGGCGAAGCGGGCGGGGACGAAGATCATCGAGGTGTTGGCGCCGGCCTCGTCGACCGCCTCCTTGATCGTGTCGAAGACCGGCACGCCCTCGACGTCCTGGCCGCCCTTGCCGGGGGTGACCCCGGCGACGAGGTCGGTCCCGTAGGCCTTGTTGCGCAGGCCGTGGAAGGAGCCCTCGCGGCCGGTCAGGCCGGAGACCGCGAGCTTCGTGCTCTGGTCGATGATGATGCTCACGAGGCGCTCCCGGCGAGCTCGACGACGCGCCGGGCGGCGTCGAGCATCGTCTTCTCCTGGTGCAGGTTGGGCAGGTCGGCTTCGGCGAGGATCTTCAGCCCCTCCTCCGAGTTGGTGCCGTCGAGGCGGACGACCAGCGGCACGCCGAGGTCGATCTGGCCGGAGGCGGTGACGATCCCGTTGGCGATCTCGTCGCAGCGGGTGATGCCGCCAAAGATGTTGAAGAGGATCGCGGTGACCTTCTCGTCTGACTTGATCACTTCGAGCGCGTTGACGATCGCCTCGGCTTTGGAGCCGCCGCCGGCGTCGAGGAAGTTGGCGGGGGCGCCGCCGGCCTGGGCGACGACGTCGAGCGTCGACATGCAAAGGCCGGCGCCGTTGGCGAGGATGCCGACGTTGCCGTCGAGCTTGACGTAGGTGAGGCCCTTTTCCTTCGCCATCTGCTCCTGCGGGTCGTCGACCGTGTCGGCGATCTCGGCCAGGTCCTGGTGGCGGAAGAGGGAGTTGCCGTCGATCGTCACCTTCGAGTCCAGGGCGACGACGTCGCGGCCGGCGGTGACGATCAGCGGGTTGACCTCGATCAGGGTCGCGTCCTCCTCGCGCGCCACCTCGGCCAGCTTCACCAGCGCCTCGGCGGCTTCGTCGAGCGCGTCCTCGGCGAGGCCGGCGTCGGCGGCGATCCCGCGCGCGTCGGCGGCCGTGAACTCGCGGGTCGGGTCGATGTGGCGTTTGACCAGGGCGTCGGGGTCCTCGGCGGCGACCGCCTCGATGTCCATCCCGCCTTTGGCGGAGACCATCGCCAGCAGCTTCTTCTCGCCGCGGTCGAGGATGACCGAGGCGTAGTACTCCTCGGCGATGTCGGAGCCGCCCTCGATCCAGACCTGGTCGACGCGGAAGGGCCCCTCGCCGTGGGGGCCGACGATGTCCATGCCGAGGATCGCGTCGGCGTGGGCGCGCGCTTCGGCGGCATCCTTGGCGATCTTGATCCCGCCCGCCTTGCCGCGGCCGCCGATCAGGACCTGGGCCTTGATCGCGCAGGGGTAGCCGATCCGCTCCGCCGCGGCGACGGCGTCGTCGACCGTGTCGGCAACCTCGCCGCTGGGCACGGGGATGCCGTGCTTGGCGAACAGCTGCTTGCCCTGGTACTCGAGGAGGTCCATAAAAGGTGGGAGGTGGGCGCCCGGAGGCGCGGCGCGGAACCCTATCCGAGATCGCCCTCCGGCCGCCGAGCGACAGGGGCACGACCCGGCTGCCAAGCCAATGGCATAATGCCGCGCTCGCAATGGCCCTCCCCAGTCTCAAAACCATCAAATGGGTGACCACCGACTGCTACGGCACCCTCATCGACTGGGAGAAAGGCATCGTCGAGGCCTGCAAGAAAGAGGCGGCTAAAGACGGCTTCAGCTTCGACGAGGAGCCCTTCCTCGAGCGTTTCATGGAAGTCCAGGCCGAAATCATGGCCGGCTCCTACGAGCTCTACGCCGAGGTGCTGCGGCGGACGATCGTCAAAGTCGCCGGCGAGATCGGCTGGGAAGTGGAGCCCTCGCGGGCCCAGTTCCTGCCCAACAGCGTCGCCTATTGGATGCCGTTCCGCGAAGCCAACGCGGCGATGGACCGGCTGGCGAAGAAGTACGAGATCGGGATCATCTCGAACATCGACGACAAACTGCTGGGGATCTCGCGCCGCCACCTGCGGACCGAACTCGACCTCGTCGTCACCGCCCAGCAGGTGCGGAGCTACAAGCCCGACCCCGTCCACTTCAAAGAGTGCGCGCGGCGGATCGGCGGCAAGAAAGGCTGGCTCCACATCGGCTCCAACTACACGACCGACATCGCGCCGGTGCTGAAAATGAACGTGCCGGTGATCTGGGTCAACCGCCATGGCGAGAAGCTGGAGGGCCGCAAAGCCCCCAGCGCCACGGTGAAAAACTTCCGCGAAGCCGTCAAGAAGCTCGGCGCGTCCTGAGCGTCTTCTAGCTTTCACGCCGCAACTCAGGCGTGAGGCGCCGGTTACCGGGTAGCCACCCCGGCATTCCTCGATGCAGATGTTCTCGCGACATTCCAGTCCTACTTACGCGCGTTTCTCGGCGCGGCTCGCCGCTGCAGCAGGCCTGCTGGCGCTGCTCGCCTGCCTGGTCTTCGCCGGGACGCGAAGCGCCGGCGCCGCCACCAGCTCGTCTTCGCCGATCTCCGAAGAAGCGCTGGAAGAACGCAGCAGCGAGCCGCTGAGCGAACGGCCGAGCTTCGTCGTCATCCAGACCGACGACGAGACCCTCGACCAGCTCTACACCGTCTTCAACGCCGGCGGGGTCGAAATCCCGGCGATGCCGAACACGCTCTCGATGATCGCCGGTCGCGGGATCACCTTCAACCGCTACTACGTCTCCTATCCCCTCTGCTGCCCCTCACGTGTCAGCTTGCTGACCGGACGCTACGCGCACAACCACAACGTCCGCGGCAACGTGCCGCCGAACGGTGGCTACACCGGCTTCAAATACCGCGGCGCCGACACGCACAACCTCGCCACCTGGCTGCAGGGCGCCGGCTACCGCACCATTCACATCGGCAAGTTCCTCAACGGCTACGGCGACGAACCGTTTGACACCGGCACCGACGTGCCGCCCGGCTGGGACGCCTGGCACACCGTGCTGAACGCCGACACCCATCACTACTACTACGGCTACACGCTGAACGACAACGGCTCGATCGACGGGCCATTCGGCGATTCCGGCAGCTGGGAAACGCGCGAATACGGCGAACGCGACTACTTCGGCTGCCCGACGACGACGATCGAAAACAAACCGTGCCTGTATGAGACCGACGTCTTCAGCCGCATCGCCTACGAAGAGCTGAGCGGCACCTCCCCCGAACAGCCCTTCTACCTGCAGCTCGACTACACCGCTCCGCACGGCGACTTCCGCAAACCGGCCGGTCCGGAGCCGGCGCCGCGCCATTACAACCTCTTCGACGGTGCCCCTTACCCGCACGGCCGCGAACAGGGGTTCAACGAGGGCAACGTCAACGACAAGCCGCGCTTCATCCGCGAAGCGCCGTACCTCTCCCCGGAAGAAATCCACACCTACCGCGTCTACTACGACAAGGCGCTGGCCTCGCTGCGGGCTGTCGACGACGGCGTGAAAACGGTGCTCGACACCCTCGGCAGCGAGCACCGGCTGCGCAACACCTACGTCATCTTCACCTCCGACAACGGCTTCTTCTACGGCGAGCACCGCCTCACCGGCGGCAAGTTCCTCGCCTACGAGCCCTCGACCCACCTGCCGCTGCTGATCCGGGGGCCGGGGATCAAGCCCGGAACCTCGACCGGAGAGCTGTCCGCCAACATCGACATCGCTCCGACGATCCTCGAACTGGCCGGCGTAACGCCGGACAAAAGCATCGACGGCCGCTCGCTGGTGCCGTTCATGCGCGACCCCAGCCTGCGCACCCGCCGGCCGATCCTCTTCGAGTCCTTCGTCCAGACCAACGACGTCGAAGAGAACGGCGGCGGCCCGCCGGCGGCACCCGCCGCCGTGGCGGCCGGGCGGGCGGGCGGCGGCGCCAGCGTCAATGAAAGGCCTGGCTGGCTGAACCGTCGCGACCGGCGGCAACAACGCCAGTGGAAACGCGCCACGGCGAAAGCCTCGATCGTCGCGCCGCCGAAGGACTACGAGGGAATCCGCCTCGGCCCCTACAAGTACATCGAGTGGCCCGACGGCGAGAAAGAGCTCTACGACATCAACAAAGACCCATACGAGCTCAACAACATCGTCCGCGTCCCCAACTACTTCCCGATCCGCGCCTTCCTCCACGCCCAGCTGATCCGCCTCGAGGCCTGCGTCGGCCGCACCTGCCGCGAACCGGCACCGCCCTTCCCGCTGACCCGCAAGGAACAGCAGAAGGTGAGCAAGGAACGGCGCGAAGAAGAACGGCGGAAACAGAAAGAACGCGAAGAAAAGCGGCATCACAAACGACACGCTTAGTGGGGGGGCTGGGGCGGGGGGGGGGGGGGGCCCCCCCCCCCCCCCACAGGCGGCGGGGGGTGGGGGGGGGGGCCCCCCCCGCCCCCCCCCCCCCCCCCCGCGGGGGGG
>JBQCIB010000031.1:0-39627 GCA_051954115.1 Solirubrobacterales bacterium
CCCCGCCCGTCACCGGGGCGGTGGGGGGGGGCCCGCCGGACCCACCCGGGGGTTGCCGCCCGCACCCCCCCTCGCGGCCCCTCTCACCGCAGCCGAAGTACTAAGCCAGCATCTCGAGCATTGGGTGAAGGCATCACCGGATGAAGTGCTGTCCAGCTGGCGATCCCGCGATTTCCTCCACGGAAGAGAAGTCGAGTGGGACGGCGGCTCAGGAGTCGCCGACGGCGTCGACGACCGGGGTTACCTCGTGGTCGTCACCCCCAGCGGCGATCGAATCACCGTCGGTGCTGGCGAGGTCCACCTCACCCGGTACTGACTCCGGCTTGCCGTTTCTGCCCTGCTGGTCTTTGTTCCGTTTGCGCTTGCGCCGGCGCTTGCCGCCCTTGGGGAAGTTCTTCAGCAGCTCGCGCGCCACCGCCGACGGTTTCCGCGCCATCCGCATCCGCGCCCCGCGCAGCACCTCCTCGCCCTCGGGGGTGTGCGAGACCGCTGCCGCCAGCAGAGACACCGCCAGGCGACGGTCCTGTTTGCGCGCCGCGTGCACCAGCCGCCGCGCGTTGCGACCGTGTGCCCGCCCCGAAGAGTTGACCAGCAGCCCCAGCAGCCGCTTGGTCTCCGGCCAGCGCTGGACCGCGTACTCCTCGTGCAGTTCGCGCGTGTAGGAGGCAAGGCGCCAGACCCACGCCTGCGCCTGGTCACGTCGCCCGATCCGCTTGTCGATCAGCGCCTGCAGCAGCGTCTTCGTCCCGGCGCGTTTGTCCTCGCGGCTCCAGGTGCCGACGATGTCGATCGCGTCGTCGAAGGCGTCGGGGTCGCCGAGGTCGGCGATCTCCCCCAGCGCTTTCAGCCGCAGCTGCGCGTTGCGGTTGCGCTGCACACACGTCAGCAGAAAGCGACGCCGTAACTCTTTCGTGCGGTCGTTCTGCAGCATTGCCCGCGCCCGCCGCCAGCCCTGGGTGTTGACCCGCGCCCCGGCCAGCGCCGCCCAGGCGTGCTGCTCGGGATAGTCGAGGTTCTCGACCGCGATCCGCCAGATCTCCCGTTCCAGCACTTCCATCCGCCGCTCCTCCTTGTCGGAGACGGGGACGATCCGCCGCTCGACCCGCACCTTGCGCCCGCGCCCGCGCCGCACCGGCCCGACGACGATCGCGCCGCCGCGGTAGACGTCGCGGTCGAGCAGGCTGTGGAGGGTGACGATCGTCTCGTCGTGGGTCGTCGCCGGGTGGACGAAGTCGAGCACGATCCCGGCCTCCTTGCCGGGCGCGCGCCGGGTCACGCGGCCGACCCGCTGCTGGTAGATCCGCCGTGAGGCGGTCGGCGCCAGGTGCATGCAGATCGTCGCCCGTGGGCTGTTCCAGCCCTCGGCCAGCAGCATCGCGTTGCAGAGGACGTCGACGGTGCCGCGCTCGAAGCCGGCGAGGATCTCGGCCAGCTCGCGCTTCGGCGTCTCTCCGGAGACCGCCTGGGCATTGATGCCGGCGTCGCGGAAGGCTTTGGCGACGTTCTTCGCATGCTGGACGCCGGCGGTGTAGACGACGCCGGGGACTTTGCGGAAGCGCGAGCGGTAGAGGTCGGCGATCGCGACGTTGAACGGCTCCTGGTCGAGCAGCGCGGCCAGCTCCTCCTGGTCGAAGTCCTGGTCGACCTCGCCTTTGCGCAACGGCACTTTGGCGATCGTCCGCACCCCTGGGCCGGGCGGGATCCGCAGGCACCGCAGCGGCGCGATCACGCCGCGTCGCGCCGCCTGGGCGAGGTCGAAGCGCGAGGTCTGGGTCGGGAAGAGGTCGGCGACATGACGGGCAATCAGCGCCCCGGTCGCGGTCATGCCGATGTAGACGGGGCCGGTCCAGTCGCGGATACAGGCGCTGGTTTTCTCGCCCAGCGCGGTGTGGGCCTCGTCGCAGATGACGATCGAATAGGCGTCGGAGATCTTCTTGTGGTTGCGGACGAACCACTGGTAGGTCTCGACCGTGACCGGGCCGTCGGGGTCGTCGCGGCCGTCGAGCAGCGGCGGACGCAGCCGCTCCTTGTAGCCACGGTCGGAGATCTCGCCGATGAACTGGTCGACGAGGTTGCGGCGATGGGTGAGGATCAGCACCCCGCCGGTCCGCGTCGCCTCGACGAAGCCGACGGCGGCGACCGTCTTGCCGGCCCCGGTCGCGTGCTCGAACCAGAAGCGGCGCTCGGCGCCAGGGTCTTCCGGCGCCTCCTCGACCACCTCTTCGTCCTCGTCGGCAGCTTGTTCGACCCAGTCCTGCGGCTCTTCGTCGGGCGCGACCTCGTCGTCCTCGTCGTCCTCATCGAGCTCGGCAACGCCGTCCGCGCCGGTTCCGTCGGCCACGGCCGTCGCGGCGTCTGCGCCGCCGTTGGCTACCTCGCTCCCGTTGCCGTTGCCGTTCCCCACGGCCTCGGCGGCACCGCCGGCCTGCTGCTGGCCCATCAGCTCGGCGAGGGTGCCCGAGAGGGCGTCCACCTGGTGCGGGTTAAGTTCCGCCCCATCGCGCAGTTTCGGCGGTTCCTCGGCGAGGAAGCGCTCGAGCCCGAGCAGCAGCGAGAAGTCCCGCCGCCACTGGATCGAGGGGTGCTCGGCGCCCTCGTCGAGCTCCTTCAGCGCCGCGTCCAGCGCCCGGCGGCGCGCAGTGCCCGGCGCCAGCGCCTCCGGGCCCTCGCCGTCGAGCAGGAAGGGCTCGCGGGCGAATGCCGCCGTCCGCTCGATGTCGGCGCTTGAAGGAACTGCCGCGTCAGCGGCAACGTCGCTGGTGTTGGCCATGGAAGGCTTCCGGGAATTCCGCCCTGCCGAGCCCATACAGACACGAGCACAGCCGGGACAAGTGAACGAGTGCGGGGCTCGACTGAAAGCGTCCCCCCGAAGAACTCACGTGGCTCGCGTACCGCGAACCGGACGTACGTATTGTACCCACTGAGCGGATGCGTGCGCGAATCGGACTCCTTCTGGCACTGCTGTGTGCGGTACTGCCGGCGGCGCTCCTTGCCGGCGGTTGCGGAAGCGCGACCAATGGCGGCAGCGGTTCCCATCCCGACTACGCCAAGGTGCTTGCCGGCTCGCCCCCGGCCCTCGCCGCCCTGCACAGGCAGGCGAACGACCTGCTCGACGGCGGCCAAGGAGCCTTCGACAAGCGGATCGCACAGCTGCACGGCTACCCGGTCGTCGTCAACGTCTGGGCGAGCTGGTGCGGGCCCTGCCGGGCCGAGTTCCCGCTCCTGCAGAAGCTCTCCGCCCGCTTCGGGAAGAAAGTCGCCTTCCTCGGCGTCAACTCCGAGGACTCCAACGACGCCGCCGCCACCTTCCTGCGCGAGCAGCCGGTGCCCTACCCCAGCTACACCGACCCGGACAAGAAGATCGCCGAAGCGCTCGGCGTCCACGTCGGCTTCCCCGGCACCGCCTTCTACGACCGCAGCGGCAAGCTGGTCTACCTCAAGCAGGGGCCCTATTCGAACGACTCCGAACTCGAAGCGGACGTCCGCCGCTACGCCGGCAGCGCATAATCGGAGGCGATGGAAGCCTTCGTCGTCATCGCGCTGATCGGGTTCGGGGCGCTGCTCGCCGAGCTGCTGCTGCCGACCGGCGGCATCCTCGCCGTGGTCGGCGTCGCCGGCCTCACCGCCGCCGGCATCGTCGCCCTCAACTCCGACAGCATCACCGCCGAGTACGTCGGCGGTGCGTTGATCGCGTTCGGCGTCATCTCGGCGGTCAGCTTCTACTTCATCACCCGCAAGGTGATCGCCGCCCACCGCGACCCGCACGTGCGCACCGGGGCCGAGGAGATGGTCGGCTCCACCGGCGAGGCACGCACCTCGATCGACCCCGACGGCCGGGTCTTCCTCGGCGGGACGATCTGGAGCGCCCGCCTGGCGCCAGGTTCGGAGCCGGTGCGCCTGGGGGATAGAGTCACGGTCGAGGCGGTCGACGGGCTGACCCTGGTGGTGCGCCCGGAGCCGCAGACCGCGGTCCAGTCGAGAGAAGGAGCTCGTTGATGCAGGCTGTGGCAGGGATTCTCATCGTCCTCGCGTTCTTTGCGCTGATCGCGCTGGGCACCTCGGTGCGGGTGCTGCGCGAGTACGAGCGCGGCGTCATCTTCCGGCTCGGCCGCCTGATCGCCCAGAAGGGGCCGGGACTGATCCTGCTGATCCCGCTGGTCGACCGGATGGTCAAGGTGGACCTGCGGACGGTCACCCTCAACATCCCGCCGCAGGAGGTGATCACCCGCGACAACGTCCCCGCCGGCGTCAACGCGGTCGCCTACTTCCGGGTCGTCGACCCCAACAAAGCGGTGGTCGAGGTCGAAAACTATCTGCTCGCCACCTCGCAGATCTCGCAGACGGCGCTGCGCTCGGTGCTCGGCAAGGCCGAGTTCGACCAGCTCCTCTCCGACCGCGAGCGGCTCAACGAAGAGCTGCAGAAGATCATCGACGAGTCGACCGAGCCGTGGGGGATCAAGGTGACCGCGGTCGAGATCAAGGACGTCGAAATCCCCGAACAGATGCAGCGGGCGATCGCCCGCCAGGCCGAGGCCGAGCGCGAGCGGCGGGCGAAGATCATCAACTCCGAGGGCGAGTGGCAGGCGGCCCAGAAGCTCACCGACGCCGCCGACATCATCAGCACCAACCCCGCCTCGCTGCAGCTGCGCTACCTACAGACGCTGCTGGAAATCGGCAGCAACCAGAACACGACTGTGGTCTTCCCGCTGCCGATGGACGTGTTCGAGCCGTTCCTCGGCGCAGTCAAGGACGGTGCGTCCTCGAAACCGAAACCGCGCCCACCGGCGCCGCCGACCCCGCCCCCCGACGACCTTCCCCCCTCCCGCTCCTGAGCTCTCCGGAGATCCGCATCGACCAGCTGACGGGGCTGAGGACGATCCTCGCCCCCGGTCGGGCTGCCCGCCCCGACAGCTTCTCGCCGCGCTCGACCGAGCCGAAAGGGCCGGACAACTGTCCCTTCTGCGAGGGACGCGAGGACCGCACCCCGCCCGAGCTCTACGCGCTGCGGCCGGGGGGCGGCGGTCCCGAGACGCCGGGGTGGAAGACGCGCGTGGTGCCGAACCTCTACCCGGCGCTCGGTCTGCCGCCAGGCTCGCAGGGCGATTCGTCGGGCGACTTTGTCAACCAAGGGTTTGCAAAAGCGCCCGCGGCGGCGGGAGCGGCCGCTGACGCCGGCTCCTTCGCCAGCGCCGGCGACCCGCTGCTGGCGACCAAACGCGCCGGCGAACCCGACCTCTTCTCCTCGCGGCCGGCGGAGGGATCGCACGAGGTGCTGATCAACTCGCCGCGGCACGTCACCGCGATGGCAGAGCTGGACGAGGAGCAGTTCGCCGCCGCTATCGCCACCTGGCGCGAGCGAATGCGCGCCCACCCCGAGGCTTCCTACCTGCAGCTGATCGTCAACGAGGGCGGCGGGGCCGGCGCCTCGCTCGAGCACACCCACGCCCAGCTCTACGCGCTCCCCTTCGTGCCGGCCGCCGTCGCCCGCGAGCGCGAGCGGGTCGGCGCCTACGGCGAACGCACCGCGGGTGGCGGCCTCCTCAGCGACGTCCTCGTCGAGGAGGTGCGGCGCCGCGACCGTCTGGTCGCGATCGACGACGAGGCGGCGCTGATCTGCCCCTGGGCCTCGCGCTCGCCGTTCGAGCTGCGAGTGATCCCGCGCCGCGAACTCGCCCGCTTCGAGGAGGATGAGGGCGGCGCGGCGATGATCCGCACCGCCCTGCGCGCCCTCGCCACGCTCTTCGACGGTCCGCCCGAGCTCAACCTCTGGGTCCGCACCGCCCCCCGCGGCGCCAAGCAGTTCCACTGGCACGTCGACATCGCTCCCCGGCTGACGATCAAGGCGGGCTTCGAGCTCGGCACCGGCGTCGACATCAACGTCTACCCCCCGGAGCGGGCCGCCTCTGATTTGCGTGACTGCCTCGAGTCGTAGATAGGCTGCGCGCGATGCGGCCGACCGAACGACCGATCCCGCGCTTCATCGCCGACACCACGCAGGAGGGGATTCCCCACGGTCGCTTTGCCGAGCGGCTGCGTGAGGAGTTCGCGAAAGCTGTGGACGGGATCGGGGACCTGCCGGCCGGCGTCGAGCTTCCCGCCGAGATCGACTGGTTCCCCGAGCGCGCCTGGGGCGGGCGGGTGTGGGTCCCCTGCTCGGCGAAGACCGAGAGCGAGGAGGGGCGGCTGGAGCTCTTCGGCCACGTCTCCTACGTGCAGCCACCCGAGGGGGAGCCGCACGACTTCGCCGCCAAAGCCGACTTCACCGACATCCTCGCCGAGGACAACGAGGACTGGCGGATCGACCTCAACGACGACGTGATCGGGCGCTGGCGGGGCGAGAACGGCCGGGCCGGAGCGGTCACCCTCGTCTGGGGACGACCGCTGGTCCGTGGCGCCGTCGCCGCCACCGCGGTGCTGGAGACCGAGACGGTCGACCAGGAGCTGATCTCCCAGGACCGCTTCACGCTGATCGCGCTCGACGCCCTCGAAGGCTACGGCGACGAGATCTTCATGGAAGTGAAGCTCTGGAGCCGCCGCGCCGACGAGCTCGCCTCAGAGACTCTCTACGCCTAGGCGAGAACCTCGATCTCGACGTCCACTGGCGCACGGCCGAGCCGGGCGTCGAAAGTGAGGAGGGGCTTCTCGAGCAACTGCGCCAAGGCAACATAGAGCCCGTCGTAGAAGCTGACGTTGTCGCGCAGCAACCAGGCGAACTGAGCCAACCGCTCATGCGAGACCCGATGGATCGGCAGCGTCCTCAGTTCGCCAAGCGCCTCAGCGGCCTTGTCGGCCTCGATGTTCTTTTGGCGAACTGCTCTACGCAAAGCACTACCGACCTCGGCGTCGATCAGCTCCGGGGCCCAAAACGCCCTCTGCTCTCCGAGCAAGCGCTCTGCGGCGACTTCCTCACGCTCACCGAAGGCGAGATATTCGAAGATCACCGACGCATCGACAACAGCCATCAGTCGCCCCGTCCCTCTCGGATCAGATCGACGACTTCCTGGGTGCTGAGGCCGAGCGGGCCACGCGCTTTGGCCCTGGCGCGGATCTCCTCCCAACTGTCCTTTTCGCTTGCCCAGCTGAGCTCTTTCTTTATGTAGTCGGACATGCTCATGCCCGCCGCCGCCGCGCGCATCTTCAGTTCCCGGTGCAGCTCCTCGGGCACGTTCCTGATCTGGATCATCTTGGACATGTGCTGCACATTAACCCGTGCGGAGGACATGTCGATTATCTCTGCGGTTTTCATGCAAGCGATCCTGCCGAGCCAGGACGCAACTATGGCGCGCACATCGAGTCAATTCCCGCACGTCTTCGTCATCTAAGAGACAATTTCGCTCCGGCCCCGATAGCTCAGCTGGATAGAGCGATCCCCTCCTAAGGGATAGGCCGCTGGTTCGAATCCAGCTCGGGGCATAGGAACGTCGGGGTCTATTCCTCGCTTGGCCTCGCTTGGTGAAAACTAAATTGCAGTTTCGTCCATTTCCCTAAGAAAGGAGGAGAAGCCCAACAAACCCAGACGGTCGCATTATGGTACTTACCATAATGCCCCCCGTTACCCCGATATGGCGGCATCCGACCCGACTGGCGCTCGGGCACGCGCTCCTCGCTGCAGAGCCCGATGGCTTGACTCCCGCTGAGATCGCGGTGGCAACCGGGAAAGACCAATCGAATCTCAGGAAGCTTGCCGAGGAGCTGGTAGAGGTGGGGGACCTACGCGAAGTCAAGCCCCCACCTCCGAATGGAAAGCCCGGTCGCCGGGCTCGAAAGGCATTTGCCTTTACTGAGAGCGGACGTGAGCAGTTCGAAGCTCTGCTCGATGTAGAGGACGATATTGGCCGACTCAATGTCGGAAGCCATGTCGTATTCGTCGATAGCGAGGAGAAGGTAGAGGCACTCGCGGAGGCTCTTTCCCACGCAGGAGTGGACCCCGAGACCGTCTGGGTCGCGGAATTAATGGGTCCACGACCCGAGCTGATGGTCGTCTTTTCCGGTCTCGACGCGCCAGATGACGCGGGGGACCTGCTTGGAAAGTTCAGGGCCGCCGAACTCAAAGCCCGGCAGGCAGCCGTCTCGCGCGTTCGGAGCGCCCGTGAGCAAGCAAAGGCAGCTCGCAAGCGCAAGCAGAGGATCGATCAAAGTCGCCTGCAGCGGCGCGCGATGCAGACCGGCCCCAGGCGGGACGCTGACAATTGACGGACGCTGCATTCACTACCGCGATACCGGCTTTGGTTGAAAGTGCCTGGGAACGGGCGAAGATCAGCGCGGGCGAGATCTACCGGTCCGCTCCATTCGCGATAAGCCTCGCCATCGCGGAGCTGCTGGCGGTCCCGCTTGCCGTTCTCTTCACCTTTGACAGCGACGAGATCGCTGTCCAGATCGCCGTTCCACTTTTAACCGGTGCCAGCGCCATGGCTTTGGCCTTGCTCGCGGTAATCGGGTTCCAGATCTTGGCCGCTCCGATTAGGCAGAGAAATGAGCTACGTGCTCATTGGCAAACACGAGAGAAAGCTTCGGCTACGAGAATCCAACTGAAGTTGAAGAACCTGCGTCGGCAAGGAGAAGATCTTCTTCAAAACATAAGTCCAGCCGGATATTCAGAGGAGGACCGGACAGCAGTAGAGGATTGGACGGAAGAGACCATTGCTTTCTTAACCGAAAACTGTGAGGCGAAGCTGGTCACCGGCTTCATCGAGGCTTCCAGCGGATCTCGGTTCGTTCCAGCCCTGGAACAGCGGATCAGCAGCCTAGAAGAGCTCGCTAAAAGCCTTGACTAATCGCGCATGCACCCTTTTTCCCGAGACGTGCAACTTTTGACGTGTCTGGTTGCTTGTACGGAAAGTGCAGACCGTGAATCGACTTCTCCGTTGCAATCTGCTTGGGACCCTCGTCGCGTTCCTGGCGCTGGGGGGACTTCTTGGTCTCATGGCGGCCTCGGCATCGGCAGCCACCAAGCGGACGCTGCATTTCGACGGGCGGGCGGTGCGCGTGCCGGCCTCGTGGCCGGTCTTCCGGCTCGCTGAGCATCCGCGGATGTGCGTGCGGCTCGACCGGCGGGCGGTCTACCTGGGGAAGCCATCGCCGCAGCAGAACTGCCCGGCTGATGCGATGGGGCGGCGGCGGGCGATCCTGGTCGAACCGCGCTCTGCCGAGGCAGCTTCAGCCCTGCCGCAAGCGCGTGCCAGTGCCGGTACCGCCGCTCGTTCGGGCACCGTCTTCACCGGGCTCGGCTTCGACGCCTGCAGCACCCCGTCCGCCCGCTCGATGGCGGCCTGGAAGGAATCCCCCTACCGCGCGGTCGGCGTCTACGTCGGCGGCATCAACCGGGCCTGCTCGCAGCCGAACCTGACGCCGGAATGGGTCGCCGCCCAAACCGCGGCGGGATGGCACCTGATCCCGACCTATGTGGGGCTGCAGGCACCGACCAGCTCCTGCTCGAGCTGCGCCAAGCTCAGCGCCAGCCAGGCGACCGCCCAGGGAGTCGCCGCCGCTGAAGACGCGGTCGAACAGGCGAGCGCGGCGGCGATGGGCCCCGGCAGCCCGATCTACTTCGATATGGAGTCCTACAGCCGCACCTCCTCGGCCACGGCGGCGACGCTCGCCTTCCTCGAAGCCTGGACCAAGGAGCTGCACCAGCTCGGCTACGTCTCCGGCGTCTACAGCAGCAGCTCCTCGGGGATCGCCGACCTCGGCGACCAGGTCGGCACCGGCTACGAACTTCCCGACCAGCTCTGGATCGCCAACTGGAACGGGGTCCAGAACACTTCGGATCCCGCCGCGCCGAGCAGCGCCTGGACCCAGCACCAGCGCATCCACCAGTACGAAGGCGGCCACAACGAGACCTACGGCGGGGTGACGATCAACATCGACAACGACTACGTCGACGGTGCCACGGTCGGCGAAGCGACGCTCCCTCCGGCGCCCGGAGACAACCCGATCGGCAGCCTCGACCTCGCCAAGTCCCCCGCGCCCGGACAGGTGCGGGTCCGCGGCTGGGCCTTCGACCCGAACGCCCCGACCGAAACGCTGGCGATCCGGCTCGTCATCGGCGGCCGCGAAGGCGAACCCGGCGTCGCCACCTATGAACTCGGGCCGGTCGCGAGCCTGCCCCGCAACGACGTCCGCCTGCAATATCCCGAAGCCGGCGGCCGCCACGGCTTCGACCTCAGCCTGGCGACGGCGAAGCTGGGACGCCAGCGCGTCTGCACCTACGCCCTCGACATCGAACCGGGGGAAGACAGCCTGCTCGGCTGCAAGGGCGTAACGATCCCGGTTCCGATCCAGCTCTCGAACCTGAAGGCGCGCGCCAACCGTGTGCAGGTCCGGGTGACCTGCCTCTGGCCGGCGGGAACCGACTGCCCGGGGCAGATCGTCCTTCGCACCCGCTTCCGCGTGCCGGTCGCCCACTACCGCGGGCACGCCCCCCGGACGCGACCGGTCACCCGCGTGATCGGTCGGTCCGCCTTCCGCCTCAGCGGCGAACAGGGGCACTCCTACCGCGTACCGCTCACCGCTGGCGGCCGCAAGCTGCTGCGCCTGCGCTCGCGCCTGAAGACCCACGTGCTGGTGGCGATCCCCGATGGCCGCCGCAGCGGCGTCGTCGAACTGCGCGGCTAGGAACCTCCGAGCGCCTCGCGCAGCTCCGCGAGCTCCGCTCGCAGGGCGGCCAATTCCCGCTCGATCCGGTCGAGGCGGTCCTCGGCGGGAATCACGTTCTCCCTGGGTGATGCGGTAGCCGGAGCAGCTGCCTCAGGACTCGCGGACGAGGGCTGCTCCTCGGCACCCTCCTCTCCCCCTCCGAGCACCTGCTCGAAGCGGTCCTCCTTCTGCCCGGGCCGGCGCGGGTGGCGGACCACGTACTCGCGCTCGAGCAACCGCTCCAGCGTCTGCTGCACCGCCGCCAGGTCATCGAAGCGGTGCAGCCGCTCGCTGCGCTGCTTCAGCTCTCCCGGCGTCTGTGGGCCGCGCAGCATCAGCACCGCCAGCAGGGCCAATTCGTCATCAACGACCCCGAGCGCCTCGGGGAGCAAGTGGCGGTACTTGCGCGCCCGGGTGGCGGCACCGCTCGCGAGCCGGGTCCAGCCCCGCTGCGCCAGGCGCCGCAGCGCCTCGCTGATCGTCGCCTCGTCGTAATCGACCACCGGATCACGGTTGGTCGACTGGTTGCAGGCCAGCCGTAGCGCGTTCAGCGAGAGCGGATAGGCATCCGGCGTCGTCCGCTGCTTCTCGACCAGGCAGCCGGCCACCCGGATCTCGACCGCGTCCGGCTCCATCGCCTCAGTCGCGATCGGGGCGGTCGGGGTAGATCTCGTCGATCGTGATCAACGCCCGGTAGGGCGCTTCCGCCACCGCTTCGATCTTCTCCGCGCCGCCGGCGAGCCGATCCACCACGGCTACGACACCGGCAATCTCGAGGCCCTCCTCGCGCACCCGCTCGATCGCCTGGGCGGTGGAGCCGCCCGTCGTCACCGTGTCCTCGACGACGAGGCAGCGCACCCCAGGCTCGACCGGCCCCTCGACCCAGCGCTGCAAGCCGTGCTCCTTGCGGGCGCCGCGGACGAAGAAGGCGACCAGGTCCCCGCCGGCAGGCACCGCGATCGCCGCGCAGGCCGGCGGGATCGCCGCGGTCGCCGGACCGCCCACAGCCGTAGCGCCAACCTCATGTGCCATCGCCGCGATCAGCTCTCCAGCAGGGCGAAAGCCCTCCGGCCGCATCAAGGTCCGCCGCGCATCCACGTAGTACTGCGCGACCGCCCCACTCGCCAGCGTCACTTCCCCGAGGATCAGCGAGTGCTCCCGCAGCTCGGCGAGCAAAGTCTTCTTGGCGGCGTCGAGGTCGGTCACCGGTCGCATCCTAAGCGGCATTTGGGATAGATCGCTTGATCCGAGGCTTAAGGGATCATCAGCGGCATGCTTGATCTTCGAACGATCGTGGCTGAACAACTCCGCGCCTGCAAAAGCATCGGTACCTACCTCGATGGACTCCAGTTAATGACCGATACCCATATGGAGCAAATCGTCGCGGGAACCGTTGCCCGGGCAAAGGAAACGTTCCGCGCGATGTGCTTCTTGGCAGAGCAGCAACAGACCGTACAAGCCGCAATGCTCTGCCGCTCGATCTTTGAGGATATGGTCGTCGCTCATTGGCTTGCGCTTCATGAGGAGAACCCGGACTTCCTCGTTCGGCGCTACATCGATCACCTAGATGCGATTCGCCTCAACGAGGCGACTACCACCGAAAAGCACGGGTGGCCTGCGCAGGACGTCTCGGATCTAGCTGGTCGAGAGAACGATTTACGAAGTGAGTTTGGTAGTCATGCCCAACGTTCTTGGTGGGCAGTTCGTCGAAACGGCACTTCCATAACCATGCCGGAGGTAATCACGGAATTAGAGGAAGCTCAACGGTTCTATCCACGGCTGCGAGGTGAAAAACCTGTACTGCGGGAAATGTTCGAAAAGGCCCAGAAGTGGAATAACCAGCTTCTGCATCACACGCCCGCAGGAATGCCAATCCGACTCAACCGCGACAATCCTCTTCAACCCCTGCCTGCTCCTACTCCAGCCGTACCCATGGTTGTGTTTTCCGCCTACTGGTCCTACGGGCAGCTGGTTTATCTCGTGCTCGACGTCGTTCCGAACCAAGACTGGCGCCCATTTGAGCCGGTGTTTCTCCAAGGGCTAGTAGAGGGCTTTTCATCAATGAATCAGGCTGCTTGAAAGCTCCCCCCAGCTCCTTCTGGGCGGCGGCGCCTGAAAGCGCATCCGACTTTAAGCACACTCCGCTGTGCTCAAAGTCGGATGCGGTCGGCATTAGCGGGGGTACCTCTGACGGAACCGGAGACTCGTGAGCAGAACTATTTAGGCAACCGAGGACGTCGAAATTCGCCGGTCACAGCTGTCCGCAGCCGCGCAGCTCCGCCCGACGCCCGCCCGACTAGAAGACGAAGATGGACTCGCCGTAGTGCAGCTGGTTGTAGATTCGCGGCTGGTCGGCGATGAAGGTGCGGACGCAGCCGTGGCTGGCGGCGTAGTTGGGGACTTCGGCGTAGCCGTGGACCGCGTAGCCGTTGTGCCAGTAGAAGGAGTAGTACATCCCCTCCGAGTTGTAGCCCGGTTCGCGACGGTAGAAGGTGTAGTGACCAGTGATCGTCGGCGTCGAGGGCTTGCCGGTGGAGACCGGGTAGATCGCGAACGGCTTGCCCTTCTTGATCATCACCAGCACCTGCTTGCTTAGCGGCACCTCGACGTGTTCGCCCGCCTTCGGGTACTTGACGTGGTACTCGCCTTTGCCGCCGAAGACCTTCTTCACCAGCCCGGCGCCGGCCTTCTGGCTGCGGTTCATGTCGTTGACCTTGCGGTAGGCGAGCACCTCGCGGCCGAGCCGGCCGTTGAAGCAGCTGCCGCCGCCGGCGACGTAGCCCATCTTCGCCATCGCCTGCTTGAAGCCCTTGACGACCTTGCTGCATTCGCCCGGATGCAGCGACGGGAAGCTGACCTTCCAGCTCTTGCGGACGCTGCTGTCGCCGCCGAGCGCCGCGTTCGCTTTGTGCTTGGCGCTGACCGCGTACTTGCCGTCCTCCCTGACGATCACGCTCGATTCGAACGTCCCGACTTCGCCGCTGCCCTGACTGACCGGGACTTTGTGGCTGACCAGCCGGTGGCCGTCGAGGTAGAAGGTGACTTCGACCTTCTGACCCGGCACGTAGGGCGAGAGCGTTCCCCGCACCGGCACGGTCTCGTAGACGTCGGCGCGGCCGCCGTGCAGGCCGCCGACTTCGATCTTCACCGTCGCGTCCGGAACCGGCGCCGGCGGCACCGGCTTCTTCGGCGCGGCGAGCGCGGTGGCAGGCAGAGCCAGAATCGCGATCGCGGCAAACAGGGACGAGAGACGCTTCACGCGCGGCACTTTACTGGCCGAGTAGGGCGACAACGTTGTTCAGCATGTGCAACATGATCCCGGGGACGATCGAGCCGGTCTTCTCATAAAGAAGGCAGAGAAGGAAGCCGAAGACCATCAGCGGCGGCACGGCGCTGATCCCGGTGAGCGCGTGGAGGCCGCCGAAGATGAGGCCGCCGATAATCGCCGCAGGAAGCCGCGCGATGTTCGTGCGGAGGCCGCCGAACAGCATCCCGCGGAAGCAGACCTCCTCGCTGATCGGTGCCAAGATCACGATCAGCAAGACCTGCACCGGTACGGCGCCGAATCCTTCGGCGATGTCCTTCTGCTTCGGTTCGACGATCACGAGCGAGTAGAAGGTCGCGAACAGCAGGTAGACGCCGATCGCCGCCGCCATCCACTTCAACGCCGACGGGCGGAAGGCCCGCAGCCCGAGCCGCCGCAGGATCTCTCTGAGATCTTGCGCTCCGCGCGTGGCCGATATCGCCATCGGCACCAGCAGGAACCCGAGCGCGGTCGCCAACTGGACGCCGACGTTGCCGAGCGTCGTCAGGCCACCGCCGTGCTTGTGCCCGGCAATCGCCGCCGGCGCCCCCAGGGCGATGCCGGCGGCAAGTGCCAGCAGCACGCCGATGACGGCGACGTCCGCTCCCCAGTTCGCGTAGGGAAACTTCGACGGGCGCGGCTCGGGCGGCCGGGCGACGGGATCGGCGGTTAAGTTGCCTGCCATGTCGCCCGCAGTCTCACAGGTCTCGCGCACGACCCGGACCCGGCTGCGCATCCTCCGCCGCCTCGCCCTCGTCGCCGTCTTCCTTGTCGTCGCGATGCTGGTGCTGAGTCAGTTCACCGAGCTGAAGCGGCTGGCGACCGGCATCCTCGCCTCGACCGCTCTCGTCGTCGCGGTCGTCGGCTTCGCCGCGCAGCGCACGCTCGCGAACATGATCGCCGGGATCCAGATCGCGGTCTCGCAGCCGATCCGGATCGGCGACCGGATCGAGTTCGACGAATGCGAAGGCCGCGTCACCGACATCACCCTCTCCTACACCTACCTCGACCCCGGCGACGGCAGCTCGATCGTGATCCCCAACCAGCTGCTGGTCGAAGGCACCGTCCACAACCGCTCCACCGCCGACACGGTCGAAGAAAAGCCCGCCTGAGCCAGGCGCGGCGCGAAGTACCCTCTGCTCGATGACGCAGCAGCGCATGCGGCGGCGCCAGCGCCGCCACGGGGGGATCGGCACCAAGCTCCTGCTCGTCTTCGGCGCCGTCTTCGCCCTGCTCGCGGTCGCCGCGATCGCGATCACCTCCTGGGTGCTCAACGTCGCTGCCGAGGCGCCCTCGCTCGCCACCTGCAAGCGAGTCGACAAGGGCGGCAACACCGTCCTCTACGCCGCCGACGGCTCGAAGCTGGGAATCGTCCCCTCCCCCGAAGCGCGCCTGCCGGTCTCGATCAAGCGGATCCCGCGCAAGCTGCAGCTGGCGACGGTGGCGATCGAGGACCAGCGCTTCTTCCAGCACGGCGGGATCGACGAGGAGGGGATCGTGCGCGCGGCCCTCAAGGACCTCGAAGCCGGCGAACCGGTCGAGGGCGGCTCGACGATCACCCAGCAACTGGTCCGCAACCTCTGCATCCGCAACCCGAAACGCAACCTCGAACGCAAGATCGTCGAAGCGAAGCTGGCCGAAGAGTATTTCCAGCGCCACAGCCGCCGGGAAATCCTCGATTCCTACCTCAACATCGCCTCCTACGGGACGGTCGAAGGGAGCACCGCGATCGGGGTCGGCGCCGCCGCGCAGATCTTCTTCTCGAAGCCGGTCTGGAAGCTGGGCCTGCCGGAAGCGGCGCTGCTGGCGGGCCTGCCCCAGGCGCCCTCCGAATACAACCCGCTGCTGAACCCGGCGGCGGCGAAAGCGCGCCGCAACGAGGTCCTGCAGAAGATGGCGAAGCTCGGCTACGTCAGCCCGGCGCGGGCGAAGCAGGCGATGGCGGGCGGCCTGCGGATGAGCCTCTCCGACACCTGGTTCAGGCACCGTCAGCCCTACTTCTTCGACTACGTCGAGAACAAGCTGATCGAAAAGTACGGCGTCAACACGGTGCGGCGCGGCGGCCTGCAGGTGCACACGACGATCGACCCCGAGCTGCAGCGGGTGAGCCTGGAAGCGATGCGAAGCACGCTCCCCTACTCGACCGACCCCTCCTCGGCGCTGGTCTCGATCGACCCGCGCAACGGCCACATCCGGGCGATGGTCTCGAGCACCCGCTATGCCCAGAGCCAGTTCAACCTCGCCGCCCAGGGCCACCGCCAGCCCGGCTCGACCTTCAAGGCCTTCGTGCTGACTACCGCGATCAAGCAGGGGATCGATCCCTACACGACCTACTACACCTCCAAACCGCTCGACCTCTGGCTGCCGAAGTGGGGGCACTGGACCGTCCACACGGCCGACCAGGGCTACCAGGGGACGATCAACCTGAAGCAGGCGACGGTCACCTCCGACAACACCGTCTTCGCCCAGCTCGACCTCGACGTCGGGCCGAAGGCGGTGGCGGCGACGGCGCACTCGATGGGGGTCACCTCGCCGCTCGACGGCATCCCGGCCGAGGGGATCGGCGGCCTGCGGGTCGGCGTCTCGCCGCTGGAGCTGGCGGACGCCTACGCGACCCTCGCCTCGGGCGGCATCCACCACGACCCGGTGGCAATCACGAAAGTCGTCTTCCCGAACGGGCACGTCGACCGGCCGGAACGGCCGCACCCGCGGCGCGTGCTCTCCAAGCCGGTCGCCTGGCAGGTGACCCGGCTGCTGCACGACAACATCACCGAAGGGACCGGCACCGCCGCCTATACCGGCTGCGTCGGCCAAGCCGGCAAGACCGGGACGACCGACGAATACACCGACGCCTGGTTCGCCGGCTACCAGCCGAACCTGGCGACGGTGGTCTGGGTCGGCTACCCGCAGTCGAACGAGATCTCGATGTCGAGCGTGCACGGGATCATCGTCTTCGGCGGCACCTTCCCGGCCGAAATCTGGCACGCGCTCTACAGCGGCGCGGAAGTGCCCTGCGAGGAATTCACCGAACCGAGCCAGAAGATCAGCTGGGCGCCCTACTACGGGCGCTACACGCAGTCGGGCCCGCACAGCAAGTCGAGCCTGAGGGGATCCGGCAAGGGCCATGGCGGCAGCAGCGAACCGCCGCCCGGGACCGCCGCGGTCGGCGGCTACAACCCCAACGCCTACGCGCCGGGCGCGGGGCAGGAACCGTACCCAGCGCCGCCTCCGCCGCCCTCACCGGGAAGCGTCGCCGGCGGCGAATCCGCAGGCAGGTAACCGATCGACCCAGGGCTCGCCTATGGCCTGATGTGGGCCGGCTTCGTCGCCTACCTCGGAGCGCTGGCGGTGGCGCCCCGGCTCGGACGGCGGGGCGTCTGGGGGTTGATCCTCGTCCTCGTCACCGGCTTCGCCCTGGCGCCGGTCATCCTCTCCCACGACGTCTACAGCTACGTCGATTACGCGCGGCTGGGAGTGCGGCACGGGCTGAACCCCTACGTGTACGAGCCCGACTCGGCGCCAGGCGACGCCGCCTTCGTCCATGTCACCTGGATTGACGCGAAAAGCGCCTACGGTCCCCTCTTCACGCTGGCCACCTACCCCCTGGCCTGGCTGCCGGTGGGGGTAGCGGTGGCGGTGCTGAAGGCAGCTGCGGCCTTCTCCGTTCTGGGGATCGCTGTGCTCGTCTCGAAGATCGCCGCCTGGCGCGGGGTCGACCCGCTGCGCGCCACCGCCTTCGTCGCCTTGAACCCGCTCGTCCTCGCCCACGTCGTCGGCGGGGCCCACAACGACGGCCTGATGATGCTGCTCGTGATGCTTGGCGTAGCGGCCGTCCTCAGCGCCCGCGAGCTCTCCGGCGGCGTCGCCCTCCTCGCCGCCGTAGCCACCAAGCTCTCCGCCGCTTTCATAGCCCCTTTCGCGTTGCTCGGGTCGCAACGGCCGAAGCGCATGCTTGCGGGAGCAGTGGCGACGGCATTGGCAATAACGGTCGCCGCCTATCTCGCCTTCGGCTGGGAGTGGCTGCATGGGGTCGGGCTCGCCGGGGAGAACCAGAGCCGGACCAGCCACCTCAGCATCCCCACCACCTTCGCCCGCATCTCCGGCCTGGGCCCCGACGGCGCCCGCCTCGCCGCCGGGCTCCTCTTCGCCGCCCTCGTCGCCTACCTGCTCGTCTGGACCCGGCGCGGCGGTGACTGGGTCCGCGCCTCCGCCTGGACCGCCTTTGCCCTCCTCCTGGCCACCTCCTGGCTCCTCCCCTGGTACCTCCTCTGGCCCCTCCCCCTAGTAGCCATCTCAAGGGACCGCCCACTCCAACTGTTAACCCTGGGCCTGACGGCTTACCAACTGGGGGCGCGAATCCCCCTGTGAGGAGAGGTCTGACCCCCTCCGAACGGCTTGTACTTCTCGGTCATGGCAACCTAGGACTGCCGGAGACGCCCCACCCGAGCAAGTTGAGAGAGGAGGGGGGTCAGACCTCTCCCCGCACCGGTTACATCAACTCCGGCGTACGCTCCCCGGCCTCCATCCCCGCCGCCTGCTCCTCTGGCGAAGGATGCAAGATCCCCGTGTGGATGCTCCACCCCTCGCGCCGCCCAAGCGCGGTGACGACGCCGACGTAGATCAGTTCCGCCACCGTCATCACGAAGCGCAGCGCGATCGCGATCAGGGAGCCCAGCGCGAAGCTCTTGCTCGGCAGCGCCGCCTTCACCGCCCAGGCGAAAGCGGCGTCTTTGACGCCAAGCCCGGCCGGAGCGACGAGCGTGACGAGGGCGGCGAAGTAGCCGATTGCCTGCGCCGACCCCACGAGGAGGAGGTCCTTGAAGGGGATGAAGGTGACCGAGCGGGCGACGCAGTAGATCCCGAACGCGGCGACGACCCAGTTCAGCGAGTAGAAGACGATCAGGACGATCACGCCGCGCAGCGAGATCACCTCCGGCAGCGGCTCGCGGCCGAGCGCTCGCAGTCCCCGGTTGGCCAGCGGCCCGAAGACCTTCGGGTGCAGCAGCGCGATCGCCGCCGGGATCAGCAGCAGGACCCCCCAGCGCCAGGGCTGCCCCTGCAGGTCGGGGTGCTTGATGATGAAGTAGGCGGCGACGACCACCGCCGAGGTGGCCGAGATCGCCTGTTCGTAGACGATGCTGGCGATCGTGATCCGGCGCGGCACACCGGCGCGTTCGGAGAGCAGCACCCGGCCCAGCACGTAGAGGACGCTGCCGGGCACGTAGCGCGCCAGAAGTGGCTGCCCCCAGGCCACTTGGGCTCGCCCGAAACCGAGCGGATACCCGAGGAACCGCAGCGTCAGGTCCCACCCGTAGGCGCTGATCACGAAGAAGAGCGGCAAGATGATGATCGCCGGGATCAGCCAGCCGACGTGGAAATGGACCCCTTCGTTTTGGATCTCCGACCACTGGTCGACGACCGTGAGCACGAGGAAGCCGAAGATGAGCACCGCAAGCCCCACCTGGAGGGCGATCTGCATCTTGCGGCTGCGCGGTGGCTTTTTGCCGACTTTCGACCCGGCCTCGCCCACGCGGTGCAGGAATGGTTGGCGGCGCTCCACGTCCGAGGCACCTTAGTGTTTGGATTAGTCGGGTGAAGGGCGAGTTCGAGTTATTGGCCAAGCTGCGGGACCGCCTGCCGCCGAACGACCCCCGCGTCAGGCTCGGCAGCGGGGACGACGCGGCAGTCACCCTCCCCGGCGCGACGACGGCGACCTCGGTCGACGCGATCATCGACGGCGTCCACTTCCGGCGCGGGGAGACGACGCCGCGGCTGATCGGTCGCAAGGCGATCGCCACCGCCCTCTCCGACATTGCCGCGATGGGCGCCGATGCCGGCGAGGCCTACGTCGTCCTCGGCGCCCCCCCGGATCTCGAGGAGGAGGAGTTCTTCGCCCTCCTCGAGGGGATCCTCGAGGTCGCGCGGGAAACCGACACCACCCTCGCCGGCGGCGACGTCACCCGCGCCCCGGCGCTGATGCTGGCGGTCACCGTGGTCGGCCACGCCCGCCGGCCGGACGAACTCGTCCCCCGCGGCGGCGCCGAAGCGGGCGACCTGCTCGTCCTCACCGGCGAGATCGGCGGCGCTGCCGCCGGGCGCCTCCTGCTCGACGACCCGAGCCTCGCCGAGGCGATCCCCGAGTCCACCGCCGAGCACCTCCGCGCCCGCCAGCTCGATCCCAGCCCCCGCCTGCACTCGGGCCGGGCGCTCGCCGAGGCTGGCGCCACGGCGATGATCGACCTCAGCGACGGGCTCGCCGGCGACGCCCTCCACGTCGCCGAATCAGGCGGCGTCGTCTTGCAGATCGACGCGGGCTCCCTGCCACTCGCCAAGGGAGTCGCCGAGATCGCCGCCGCCGTTGGACGGGACCCCCTCGAGCTCGCCGTCTCCGGCGGCGAGGACTACGAGCTGCTGGCAGCGCTGCCGCCGCAACGGCTGACCGAGGCCTCGACGCGGATCGGCGCCGCGGCAGAGACCACCCTGACCCCGATCGGCGAGGTGGACTACGGGCGGGGAGTCGAGATCAGGCTGCCCGGGGGCGGGCTACTCGAGACTCAGAGCTTTGATCACTTTGGGGAGCCGTAGCGTGAATCCCGGTCAGCAGCTCCCTGACGCCGCGGCGGCTCAGCATCGCCATCGCGACCTCACCGGGATCCGGCTTGTAGGCGCCGGCTTCAACCATGGATTTCAACTCGTGCGGCTGCATTGCTCTCGCGGTCATTATCGGCCTGGGTACCCACATCCTTAGTTCTTAGTACTCGCACATGCGTCCAAACTGCGCCGGTTACTACCCTTGTAGGTATGCCGAACGGCTCTGCGCGCATCCTCCTCGTCGACGACGAGCAGTCGATCCAGACGCTGCTCAGCTACCCCCTGCGCAAGGACGGCTACCACGTCACCTCCGCCCTCGACGGCTCAGAAGCGCTGCGGCGCTTCGAAGAGGGCCGCTTCGACCTGGTGATCCTCGACCTGATGCTGCCCCAGATGGGGGGAGTCGAAGTCTGCCGGGCGCTGCGCTCGCGCAGCCAGGTGCCGATCATCATGCTGACCGCCAAAGGCAGCGAGACCGACAAGGTCGCGGGCCTCGAGGTCGGCGCCGACGACTACATCACCAAGCCCTTCTCGATGCGCGAGTTCCGCAGCCGAGTCAAAGCCGCGCTGCGCCGCTCGCGGATGGTCGAGCGGGTGGCGACCGAGGACGAGGCGATCGAGACCGGCGAGCTGAAGATCGACTTCGACCGCCGCATGGTCACGCTGGGCGGCGAGGAGATCAAAGTCACTTATGTGGAGTTCGAGATCCTCGGCGCCCTCGCCCGCTCCCCCGGCCGGGTGCTGACCCGCGAGACGCTGCTGGAGCACGTCTGGGGCGACTCCGACTACCGCGACCCGCGCACGGTCGACGTCCACATCCGCCACCTGCGCGAGAAGCTGGAGAAGGACGCGAAAGAGCCCGAGTACCTGTTCACCGTACGCGGGGTCGGCTACCGCTTCCGGGAGTAGCTGGTGCGGCGGCTCCGGCTCAGCGACCTCGCAAGCCGCATCACCCTGATCTCGATCGCGATCGCGGTTGGCGCCACGGCGATCGTCTACGTCTATGCGGTCGCGATCGGCGCCTCGGCCAGCGGCAACGACGCGGTCAAGCTGCAGATCCTCACCGGCGGCCTGATCGCGATCGCGATCGCGACGGGCGTCGGCCTCTACTACACCCGCACCTCTGCCGCCAGCGTCCAGCGCCTGCAGGAAGCGGCGCGCAAGGTCGCCGACGGTAACTTCGAAACGACGATCCCGGTGGCCTCGGTCGGGCAGCTCGGTGACCTCGCCCGCACCTTCAACGAGATGCAGAGGCGCCTGGCCGAGCTCGACAGCGCCCGCAAGCAGTTCATCGCCAACGCCTCGCACGAGCTGCGGACGCCGATCTTCAGCCTCGGGGGTTTCGTCGAGCTGCTCGAGGACGAGGACCCGAGCCCGGAGGAGCGGGCGGAGTTCATCCGCACGATGCGCCAGCAGATCGACCGGTTGACGAAGCTGACGACCGACCTCCTCGATCTCTCCCAGCTCGACGCCGGCGCCGTGGTGATGCGGACCACCAGCGTCGACCTGACCGCGCTGGCGCGCGAGGTGACGAAGGAGTTCGGCCCCCGCGCCGACCTGCGCGGCTCGCGCCTGCAGCTGCGGACGCCGGCCGAGCCGGCGATCGCGCTCGCCGACCCCGATCGGGTGCGACAGGTGATCCGTATCCTGCTCGACAACGCCCTTACCCACAACCCGGAGGGCACCGACGTCACCGTGACCACCTATTCCGCCAACGGCCGTGCCGAGCTGACCGTCTCCGACGAGGGGCCGGGGATCCCCCAGCGGGTCCAGAAGCGGATCTTCGAGCGCTTCTACACGGCCGACAAAGCCGGCGGCTCCGGGCTCGGCCTGGCGATCGCCAGCGAGATCGCCCAGCGGATGAACGGGCAGATCGGCCTCAGCTCCAGCCGCCGCTTCACCGCCTTCACGCTCGACCTGCCCCCGAGCCCCGCTGCCGCAGCGGAATCCCGCTCCTCGCGCACGCCGGTCAGGGCGGCCTCGTGAGGCGGCTGGGCGCGCTCGTCGCGCTGATCGCCTGCCTGGCGCTCCTCGCCGGCTGCGGCTCGGGCTCGGGTTCGGGCACCTCGACCACCCAGGGGCAGACGGGCGCGGCGACGACCGCCGAACCGGCTCCCACGCCGCAGGTCGCGATCGAGGCCTCCAGCCCCGGCTTCGACGCCACCCGCGTCTACCAGGAGGCCTCCCCGGGCGTGGTGACGATCCGCTCGGTCTTCGGCGCGGCCGGCGCGGCCGAGGGCTCGGGCTTCGTCCTCGACGACCGTGGCGAAATCGTCACCAACGCCCACGTCGTCACCGACGAATCAAGCGGCGAACGTAAGCCGGCTAAGAACGTCTACATCGAGTTCCCGGACCACAACGTCGTTCCGGCCGCGATCGTCGGCTTCGACCCCTTCGTCGACGTCGCCCTGCTCAAGGTCGCTCCCAGCGGGCTGCCGCTGCACCCGCTCGAGCTCGGCAACGACCACGACCTGCGCGTGGGCCAGCCGGTGGCGGCGATCGGCAGCCCCTTCGGGGAGCAGCAGTCGCTCTCGGTCGGCGTCGTCTCCGCAACCGACCGCGCGGTCAAATCGCTGACCCAGTTCGAAATCTTCGGCGCGATCCAGACCGACGCCTCGATCAACCCCGGCAACTCGGGCGGGCCCCTGCTCGACGCCGGCGCTCGCGTCGTCGGCATCAACCAGCAGATCGAGACGAACTCGGGCGCCAACGACGGCGTCGGCTTCGCGGTCCCGATCTCGGCGGTAAAGCGCTCGGTCGCCCAGCTGCGCGAAGACGGCAGCGCCGAATACGCCTACCTGGGGGTCTCGAGCCAGGCGCTCTACCCGCAGCTGGCCCGCAAGCTCGGCCTCGACACCACTTTCGGCGGCCTGCTCTCCGAAGTCGTCCCCGGCGGTCCCGCCGAGAAGGCCGGGCTCGAAGGCGGCGACGAAAAACTGCGCTTCCAGGCTGGCGAGTACCGGGTCGGCGGCGATGTGATCCTGGCGATCGACGGCCACCAGATCGTCGGCGAAAACGACCTCGCCCGGGTCATCTCCTCCCACAAGCCCGGCGACCGGGTGACGCTGACCGTTCTCCACGACAACCATCGCGAGAAGGTCGGGTTGACGCTGGGCAAGCGGCCGGACAGTCCCTCGGGAGGCTAGGCGCGGCGGCGGCGCTGGACAGCATGTCGCCGCGCATCGGTGTAGAACTCACGCCTTGCTTCAGGAAGTCGCCCTCGGGCACAAGACCCTCACCGACTACACCCACATCGTCGGCAAAGAGCTGACGGAGGAGATCCGCGCGCTCGCCGAGCCGCTGAAAGGGAAGCGGGTGCTGCACGTCAGCGCCACCGCCTTCGGCGGCGGGGTCTCGGAGATCCTCTACACGCTGGTGCCGCTGATGCGCGACGTCGGCCTCGACGCTCACTGGCACGTGATCTTCGGCAAAGAAGAGTTCTTCGAAGCGACCAAGCTCCTTCATAACTCGCTGCAGGGGGCGGAGGAGACGCTGAGCGAGGAGCAGTGGGCGGTCTTCGACGAGATCAACCAGATGAACGCGGAGGGGCTGCAGGGCGAATGGGACGTGGTGATCGTCCACGACCCGCAGCCGATCGGCCTGCGGCGCGGGGCCAGGGAGAAGGGCAAGCACTGGATCTGGCGCTGCCACATCGACCTCTCGACTCCCAACCCGGCACCGATCGCGCGACTGCTGCCGATGATCGAAGAGTACGACGCCTCCGTCTGGCACATGGAGCAGTACGTGCCCAACGACATGGGCGAGCACCGCGACGCGGTCAACATCATGCCGCCGGCGATCGACCCGCTCTCGCCGAAGAACATGGCCTTCTCGCCCGAGGACGCCGCCTTCGTCTGCCGCCAGTTCGGGATCGACGTCGACCGGCCGCTGATCACCCAGGTCTCCCGCTTCGACCCGTGGAAGGACCCGATCGGCGTCATCGACGCCTACCGCCGGGTGACCGAGGAGGTGCCGCAAGCGCAGCTGGCGATGGTCGGCTCGATGGCCACCGACGACCCCGAGGGCATGGAGTACTTCCAGAAAACCTTCGAATACGCAGGCGGCGACGAGGACATCAAAATCCTCAGCAACCTCAACAACGTCGGCGCGATCGAGGTCAACGCCTTCCAGTCGCAGTCCGACATCTGCCTGCAGAAGTCGATCCGCGAGGGCTTCGGCCTCACCGTCACCGAGGCGCTCTGGAAGGGCCGGCCCACGGTCGCCGGCAACGTCGGCGGCATTCCGCTGCAGATCGAGGACGGCGTCAGCGGCTACCTCGTCGACTCGCCCGAACAGTGCGCCGAGCGCTGCGTGGAGATCCTCCACGACCCCGAGCTCGGCAAGAACCTCGGCCGCCAGGGCAAGGAGCACGCCCGCCGTCGCTTCCTGACGCCCCGCCTGCTGCGCGACTGGCTGAACCTCTTCGGCAACCTCGATTCCTAGCGCGGAGCGAACTCTTCCGACCCGTCGCCGGTTGGCGGGGGCGGTGCAGGGGCAGGAGGCGGAGCCGCCGGAGCAGGGACGGCTTCGGGCGCGGGCGGCGGCACGTAAGTGGGCGGCGGGGAGGCGGGGTGAGGAGCCGGCTGCGGACGATGCTTCCGGCGGGGACGCGGGCGGCTGCTGATCACGGCAGCAGCCGGATCTGCCGCACCGTGGCCTCGATGCCGCTTCGCCCTTCTCTTCCGAACCGCATCAACTTCTACTTCTGCTGGGTGTAGAAGTTGATGCGGTTCGACGTCCTTCGGTGGCCGCTCGGCGGGAACGACTCGTGGCAAACCGACGTCAGGCGCCAGCGGCGGGGGCTCGGGTGGCTTCAGCAGGGACGGGAGCGCTTGCAGGGCCAGCAGGACAGCGACGGCTATCGCCGCGACCTTTCCTGCGCTTGCCCATCTGACCCGCACCCCCTTCTAAGGCGCGGGAGGGCACGAGTTCTCCCCCCTCAGGCCAGCGAACGGCGCAGGGCCTCGATGTCCTGCAGCTGGTCGTCCACCCAGTCGCCCGGGTTGTGGGAGAAGATGATCTCCCGCAGGCCCTCCGCCCAGCGGCGCTTCTGCTCGGGCTCCATCGTCAGCGCCCGGTAGATCGCGTCGGCCTGCTCCTGGATGTCGAAGGGGTTGACCGAGATCACGTAGTCGATCAGCTCCTGGTGGGAGCCGGTGTTCTCGGAGAGCATCAGCACTCCGTCGCGGGTGTTGACCGCAGGCGCCTCCTTAGCGACGAGGTTCATCCCGTCGAAGAGCGAGTTGACCATCAGCAGGTCGAAGTGCTTGTAGCGGGCCACCGCGTCGTGGAAGTTCTCGTAGATCTTCAGGTCGATCGGCATCCAGTCGGTGGTCCCGTGACGGTGGTTGACGACCGCCACCAGCGCCTCGATCCGCTCCAGGTACTCGGCGTACTCGGGCACGTCCTGGCGCGAGGGCTGCAGGTGGGCGATGAAGGTGACCTTTTCGCGGAACTCCGGGTGCTGGGTGAGGAAGGTGTCGAAGGCGGTGAAGCCGCGCAGCACGTTCTTCGAGAGGTCGGCGCGGTCGACGCGGATGATCAGGTACTGGCGGCGGCGCTCGAGCACCTCGCGCTCGGCCTCGGCGACCTCCGGAGAGGCGGCAGCCCGCCGCAGCCGCTCGGCGTCGATCCCGAGCGGATAGGCGCGGGCGACGGTGCGGTGGTCGCCGCTGCGCACCTCGCAGGCGTTGTAGTCGACCTCGACCCCCTCGAGGAGCTCGTCGCAGCAGCGCAGGAAGTTGATGCAGTAGGCGTGGGTGTGGAAGCCGATGATGTCGTTGGCCAGCATCCCCTCGAAGATCGCGTTGCGGATCCGGGTCGGCAGGATCCGCCAGCTGTCCGGCTGCGACCAAGGGATGTGGACGAAATGGTGGAGGAGGGCGTCGGGCCGTCGGGCCCGGATCATCCCCGGGGCCGTGTAGAGGTGGTAGTCGTGCAGCATCACCAGCGGCTGTTCCTGCCCCTCGATCTCGGCCAGCACCGCCTCGGCGATGTCCTGGTTGACCGCCTGGTAGCCGTGGTCCCAGGCGTCGATCTCCTGCTGGCGGATGTCCGGCGCGTTGGAGATGTCCCAGAGGTAGTGCTGGATGAACCAGAGGATCGGGTTGGCGATCACGTTGTAGAAGCGGTCGTAGGCGGTCGGGTCGCTGCCGACGAGGCGGACCCGGTAGTCGATCCCGTCCAGCTCCTGCTCGATCGGCCCGCCCGCCCCCTCGAAGACGGCGACGTCCTCATCGCTCATCGCCGAGGCAATCCAGAGTGCGTCGCGGTGGGAGACCAAGCCGGAGAGCGCGGTGACCAGGCCGCCGCCCCCGCGGCGCACCGTTCGCTCGCCGTTTTCGTCGCGATCGAACTGCAGCGGGCCCCGGTTGGAGACGATGATCAGCGGCGAGGAGTCCACGGGTCAGAGACTAGATGGTTGGTCAGGGCGCCGAGCGAGCATCCCCCGGCGGCATCTCGCCGCTATAGTCCTTCGCCGTTTTGGCAGCACCACGCGAATACGAGCTGGTCCTGATGCTGGACCCCAAACTTGACGCCGGCGCGCGCGACGCCCTGGCGGGCGAGGCCCGTGGGCAGATCGAAGCCTCCGGCAGCCTCAAGCACGAGAACACCTGGGGCCTGCGGAAGATGGCTTACGAGATCAACCACCGCACCGAGGCCGACTACCGCTGGATGCGGTTCGAGGCCCCGAGCGAGCTGCTCGATTCGCTCGACCACAACCTGAAGATCGCCGACGGCGTCCTCCGCTTCCGCATCTTCAAAGTCGATCCCGGCGCGCCGGTGATCGTCCCGCCCGCCGTCACGGCCTCGCCCGGCCCGCGCGAGCGTAGCGCCCAGGGAGCCCGCGAGGACCGCGGCGAGGCTTCCGCCGAAGACTCCGAGGAGTAGCGCCCCCGACAGCGTCGCTGTTTGCGGGGAAACCTCCTCCCGAGGGGGGAGAGTCGCGCCGCCTGTCTCCTTAGACTGGAGTCCAGACAAGCGAATCCAGAGGAGTGAGTGCCTTGGCAGCTTCGAACGTGAACGTGGTCGTGATCACCGGGAACCTGACCCGGGATCCGGAGCTGCGTCATACCGGTGGCGGAACCGCTGTCTGCGACCTGCGGGTCGCCGTCAACAGCCGCCGCAAAGATCAGAGCGGCAACTGGGTCGACAAGCCCAACTACTTCGACGTGACCGTCTGGGGGGCGCAGGGCGAGAACTGCGCCAACTACCTCTCCAAGGGCCGTCCGGTGGCGATCGAAGGTCGCCTCGACTGGCGCGAGTGGGAGGCCAAAGAAGGCGGCGGCAAACGGCAGGCGGTCCAGATCATCGCCAACACCGTCCAGTTCCTCGGCTCGCGCGACGGCTCGGGTGGCGGTAACGGCAACGGTGGCGGCGGCTTCACGCCCCGCAGCGACGTCCCCGCCGACGAAAGCGACTTTGCGCCGGCGCCGACCGGCGGAGCGCCTTCGGAAGACGACATCCCGTTTTAACGATCATCCGACGGGGCGTCGCCAAGCGGCGTCCCGTCAAAGGTCTGTAGCATCCTCGCCCGATGGCAAGAACTGAGTCACCTTCACGAACGGGCGGGCGACGCGGACGACGCGGCGCTGACCGTGCCCGTCCCCGCAAATACACGCGGGTCAATTCCGAGGTCGTCGATTACAAGGACCTGAACCTGCTGCGGCGTTTCCTCTCCGACAAGGGGAAGACGCGCGGCCGCCGGGTCACCGGACTTTCCCGCCGCCACCAGCGACAGCTCTCGGTGGCGGTGAAGCGGGCGCGCGAAATCGCCCTGCTTCCCTACGTCGGAGAGCGCTGATGGCACAGGCGATCCTGCTTCAGGACGTCGAGTCCCTCGGCGAGCGCGGCCACGTCGTCGACGTCGCCCCCGGCTACCTGCGCAACTACCTGATCCCGCGCAAGCTGGCTCAGCCGGCCACCGCAGGCGCGCTCGAGGAAGCCAAACGGCGGATGGAGGCGGCCGAGCGCGCCGCGGAAGCCCGTCGCGAACGCGAAACCGAAGCCGCCGGCCTGCTCTCGAAAACGGTCCTCACGATCCACCAGCGGGCGGGCGAGGACGGCAAGCTGTTCGGCTCGGTCGGGCCGAAAGAGATCGTCGACGCCCTGCAGGAGGCGCGCGACCTGCGGATCGACAAAAAACAGGTCCAGCTCGAGCAGCCGCTGCGCGAACTCGGCACCTTCATGGTCGGGATCCAGCTCTCCGACGGCACCACCGCCGAAGTCAAGACGATCATCAGCGAGGAGAAGTAGTCCCCTTCCGTCGTCGCAGCAAGTCCGGTTGGGCTCGCTCCGAGCGAGCGACGGTCGGCCTGGCTGCAGTCGCTCTCGGCGCCGCCGGGGCCGTGCTCGCCGGGCAATACACCCGCATGCTCGCCCGCCGTGCCTCTGAGGTCCACGACCACGAAACGGTCCTCGACCCCGAAGCGCTGCTCGAATCGGCGCCCGCCGCGGCTGCGGACACCGTCGGCGTCGCCGTCCGCGGCTACGTCGAGGCACCCCGCAGCGAAGCCGTCCTCTTCAACCTGCTCGCCGGCTTCCTCGGCTCCTTCGCCCTCGTTCGCATCTCGACCTGGGCGATCCGCGACGGCCACGGCCCCTTCCGCAACGTCCACATCGGCGGCCGCCACATCCACCACTTCGTCCCCGGCATCCTGCTCGCCTTTGGCTCCGGCACCGCCGCCCTGCTCACCGACGACGACGAGGTCGAGCAACGGCTGGCGATCCCGATGGGCGCCGGCATCGGCCTCACCTTCGACGAGGCCGCCCTCCTGCTCGACCTGCGCGACGTCTACTGGTCCCGCGAAGGCCTGCTCAGCGTCCAGCTCAGCCTTGGCGCCACCGCGATCCTCAGCATCGCCATCCTCACCCTGCGCATGCTCCGCCGCGGCGAGCGGCGCCAGGAGCAGGAGGGCCTGATCCCACCCGCGCACCCCCACCAGCTCTCCTTCAGAACTGCCGGCACCTGAAGTCGCGGTCTCGCGCGCTTTTTGCCGCGAAGAATTTCCTTTCTGCGCGCCACACGTGCGCTGCGGCCGCTGACGATCCCGATGTGGCGGCGACGCTCAACCAGAAGAAGGCAATTCGCCTGCTGGAACAGAACGGCTGGAAGCGATCAAGGGGAGGCAAGCACCAGGCGAAGATGATCAAGGACGAACGCCGCCCGATCACCCTGCCAGCGCACAAAGGCCATGACTACTCCCACGGTCTAGCTGCCGCAATCCTGCGTCAGGCGGGTCTAAGATGATCCCCAAGCTTCTGATGGAGATCACCGCCAACATCCGCCAAGAGGACGGTTCCTACTGGGCAGAGGTGCCTGCATTGCCGGGTTGCTTTGCGGCCGGAACGACGCTGGACGAACTTTTCGATTCTCTCCAGGAGGGGATTGAGCTCTATCTGGAAGACGGTGGAGAGAATGGCGAGCATCCCCTGCGCTTGACCGCTGCCGTGATGAGCGACAGCGCTCCTGCCTAATTCCGGCCTTTTCCTCAGCGTTGGATTTCCCCCTGCCGCTAATTGCAGGCACATCCCCTGTGAACGATCCAACCGTCTGATTTTCTAGTCCGTCCGACGGCCTTGACATCGTTAGTCGGTTCAAGGTCCGCAGATACCGATGCCGCAGCCCCCTACCTCCCACGTCCCACCCCAGAACATCGAGGCCGAGGAGTCGGTGCTGGGAGCGATGCTGGTCGCCGAGCCGACGCTGACCCGCGTCATCGACGAGGTCAAGCTGAACGCGGCCGACTTCTACCTCGACAAGCACCGCGAGATCTTCGAAGTCGTCCACGACCTCTACGCCGCCTCGAAGCCGGTCGACGAGCTCAGCGTCAGCGAGGCGCTGACGCAGCGCAACAAGATCGAGGAGGCCGGCGGCAGGCACTACGTCTCCGAGCTGGCGGCGAAGGTCCCGGCCGCGGCCAACGCCAAGCACTATGCCGAGATCGTCCAGCAGAACTCGCTGCTGCGGCGGCTGCTCGGCGCCGGGCAGGAGATCCAGGGCTGGGTCAACGAACGCGACGGCGAGCCGAAGGAACTCTCGGAGCGGGCCGAGAAACTGCTCTTCGAAGTCGCCCACAAAGAGCAGGCGAGCGACTTCCGCGTCCTCGGGGACATCCTCCACGACGAGGTCGACCGGCTGGAGAAGCTCTCTACCGGCGAGATCGAACTGACCGGCACCCCCTCCGGCTTCCGCGACATCGACGCCCTCACCGGCGGCTTCCAGCCGGGCAACCTGATCATCGTCGCCGCCCGCCCGGCGATGGGCAAGAGCGCCTTCGTCGCCAACATCGCCGAAAACGTCGCCGTCAAGCAGGGGCTCCCGGTCGCCTTCTTCTCGCTCGAGATGTCCGAGGTCGAGCTTGCTCAGCGCTTCATCGCCTGCCGCGCCCGGATCTCCGGCGACAAGCTGCGCAAGGGGCAAGTCAAAAAGGACTTCTCGAAGGTCATCCGCGCCTGCAACGAGCTCGCGGAGGCGCCGCTGTGGTTCGACGACTCCTCCGACCTCGGGATCCTCGACCTGCGGGCGAAGGCGCGGCGGCTGCACGCTCAGGAACAGGAGCGCGGCGGCCTCGGCCTGATCATCCTCGACTACATGCAGCTGATGCGCTCCGACGACCACCGCGCCAACCGGGTCGAGCAGGTGGGCCAGATCAGCCGCGGGCTGAAGATCCTCGCCCGCGAGCTCGAGGTGCCGGTCATCGCCATCTCCCAGCTCTCGCGGGCGCCCGAGCAGCGGACGCCGCCGAAGCCGCAGCTCTCCGACCTGCGCGAGTCCGGGCAGATCGAGCAGGACGCCGACGTCGTCGCCTTCCTCTACCGCCAGGACTACTACCGCGACCCCGACGAGGAGCCCGACGGCCTGGCCGACGTGATCGTCGCCAAGCATAGGAATGGCCCGATCGGGACCAGGCAGCTGGTCTTCCTCGACCGCTTCCCGAAATTCGCCGACCACGCCCACCAGGAGGCGCCGATCGAGCAGCCGGCGGGCGAAGAGCCGCCCTTCGCCGACACCGCCGCCGCGGGGCCTGACTTCTGATGCCGGCGATCGCGCGCTCAGAGCCCTTCCGCGAACAGGCTTGCCCGCTCGGCGTCTGCGACGGTTCCGGCTGGATCCTCGGCCCCGAAGACGTGGCGCGGCCCTGCGAATGCCGGACCGAGCGGCTGAACAAGGGGCGCAGCCGCGGCATCGCCTCGGCGATCCCCGCCCGCTACCGCGGCGTCTCCTTTGACCGGCCGCCGGTCTCCGACATGGCGCGGGACATGACCACCCGGCACGTCGTGACGGCGGCGCGTGAGTACGTCGGGAACCTCGACCAGAACATCGCCCGCGGCCAGGGCATGTGGTTCATGGGCGATACCGGCACCGGCAAGACGACGCTGGGGATGCTGATCGCGAGCGAAGCGCTGAAGGCGGGCAAGACGGTCGGCATCTACTTCACGCCGAAGCTGCTGACCCGGATCCGCCAGACCTACCAGGAAGCCGAGAACGAGAACGCCTACGGCCGGTTCTTCGAGCGGGTCACCTCGGTCGACCTCCTCTACATCGACGACCTCGGCTCAGAGCGCCACACCGACTGGGTGGTCGAGCAGCTCTACGCGGTCGTCAACGAGCGCTACGAGAACCAGCGGCCGATGCTGGTGACGAGCAACGCGGCTGGCGACGTCGCGATGGGCCAGCAGCAGCTCGAGGACCAGATCGGGCGCCGCACCGTCTCCCGGCTGATCGAGATCTGCGGCGACCCGCTGCCCCTGTTTGGCTCCGATCACCGCTACCGGGCTCGCGCCGCCGGCTAAAACCGTCACAATCCCTCGCCGGCATGCCAGGAGTGGTCATAGTCGGGGCCCAGTGGGGCGACGAGGGGAAGGGCAAGGTCGTGGACCTGCTCGCCGAGCGGGCTACCACGATCGTCCGCTTCCAGGGCGGCAACAACGCCGGCCACACGATCGTCCGCGACGGCGAGGAGTTCAAATTCCACCTGATCCCCTCCGGCATCCTCCACGAGGACAAGACCTGCGTGATCGGCAACGGCGTCGTCGTCGACCCGCGGGTCCTCCTGCGCGAGATCGACGACCTGAAACGGGCGGGGATCGGGGTCGGCAACCTGCGGCTCTCCGCCAACGCGCACCTGATCATGCCCTACCACGTGCTGCTCGACTCGGCCGGCGAGACGAAGCTGGGGAAGAACTCGATCGGCACCACCCGCCGCGGGATCGGCCCCTGCTACGCCGACAAGGCGCTGCGACTGGGTATCCGCGTCCAGGACCTGCTCGACGAGAAGATCCTGCGGACGAAGATCCGCGCCGCCCTGGAGCCGAAGCAGCAGGCACTGCGCGAACTCTCGGTGCAGCGGCGCAAGCAGCTGAAGGAGGCGGGCGAGGACGCGAAGCCGATCGACAGCGCCGCGCAGGTGCCGGACCCCCGCCTCGACCTGCACGCGATGGTCGAGGAACACGTCAGCTACGGCCACCGGCTCGAGCCCCACATCGCCGACACCGCCCGCCTCTGCTGGGAGGCGTTGGACGGCGGCGAGACAGTGATCTTCGAGGGCGCCCAGGCGACGCTGCTCGACCTCGACCACGGCACCTATCCCTTCGTCACTTCCTCGAACCCGATCGCCGGCGAGGCCTGCGTCGGCGCCGGCATCGGGCCGAAGGACATCGACGAGGTCTGGGGCATCGCCAAGGCCTATGCGACCCGGGTGGGGGCCGGGCCCTTCCCGACCGAGCTCTTCGACGAGGTGGGCGAGCAGATGCTGCAGCGCGGCCACGAGTTCGGGACGACCACCGGCCGGCGCCGGCGCACCGGCTGGATGGACCTGGTGGCGCTGCGCTACGCAGTCCGCCTCAACCGCATGGACGCGCTGGCGATCACCAAGCTCGATGTCTTGAGCGGCATCGGCCCGCTGCGCGTCGCCGTCCGCTACCGCTCCAAGGAGGGCGCCGTCCTCGACACCTTCCCCTACCACCAGTCGATCCTCCATTCGGCCGAGCCGGAGTACGAGGAGCTGCCTGGCTTCGACCTCGACCTCACCGCCTGCCGCAACGCTGCCGACCTGCCGCAGGAGGCGCGCGACTACCTCGGCTTCATCGCCGACTTCGCCGGGGTGCCGGTCCGGCTGGTCGGCGTGGGCCCGGACCGCGAGCAGGTGATCTGGCTGGACCGCTGAGGAAGCGGTGGACATTTAGATAACGATTCCCCACCGGCTACGTCCCTGCTCTACAGTCTGTTGGGTGGCTTCCAGTAGACGCTCTGCCAAGCTAAACGAGCGGCTGCCCCGGGGAAGGCACGGCTTGCCGAGGGAGGCGGTGACCGAGTCCCAGCGCACCCGCATCCACCAGGCGATGGTGGAGGTCGTCTCCCAGCGCGGTTACCCGGAGACCCGGGTGGTCGACGTGATCGGCGTCGCCGGCGTCTCCCGCAAGACCTTCTACGAACTCTTCGACAGCAAGGAGGACTGCTTCCTCGCCGCCTACGACGTCCTCCTCGGCAACCTTCTCGGCGAGGCGACGGATGCCTTCGAATCGCAACCGGGAGCGCCCTGGGCCGAGCGTGCAGCTGCTGCCCTCGAGGCGCTTCTGGAGCACCTGTCCGAACACCCCGAGGAGGCGCGCTTCGCGATCGTCGAGGTGCTCGCGGCCGGACCGAAGGCGCTGGCACGCCGCGACGCGGCGCTGCGGCAGTTCACCGGCTTCCTCGAGGCGGGGCGCTCGGAGACGACGGTGGAACTCCCCGGCATCACCTCGCTGGCAATCGCCGGCGGCGTCAACGAGCTGCTCTACAGCGAGATCCTCCACGGAGCGGTGGCGCGGCTGCCCAGCCGGCTCCCCGACCTGATGTTCTGGATCACGCTCCCCTTTCTTGGCCCGGACGGGGCCGCCGCCCAGCGAGAACGGGCGCGCCTCTCGATGCAGCATTCCTGAGCGGCTGCAAGACGCCGCTCCTTTTCCTAACTGGACGGGTTTACGAATAGGGGTCGAGTGGTAGTTTGACCCGCTGGATAGGAGTTAAAGCACGCTTCCAACGGCATCGGCCCAGGGACGGGCAGGTCGCAAAGGAGAGAACAAAGGGATATGCGTAAGTACCTGATGTTGACGATGGCCCTCGTGGGCTTGATCGCCGTCAGCGTCGCAGGCATTGCCAGCGCCGCAGGCGGAGGGGGGCCGGTGACGGTCGAAGCCGGAAATCTCAAAGTCACCTTCAACGGCGAATTCACGCCGAACAAGCTCCCGAAGAAGAAGCTCGCGCCGATCGTCCTCTCGGCGAGCGGCAAGATCGCGACCAAGGACGGCTCGCACCCGCCGGCCTTGAAAACGGTCGAACTCGAAACCGACAAGAACGGAACGATCAACACCAAGGGCGTCCCGGTGTGCACCTCCGGAAAACTGCAGTCGCGCGACACCAAGTCGGCTGAAAAGGTCTGCAAGAGCGCGATCATCGGCACCGGTACGACCAACGTCGAGATTCAGTTCCCGGAACAGAATCCGATCCCGGTCACGTCCAAACTGCTCGTCTTCAACGGCGGCACCTCGGGCGGCAAGACCACCCTGTTCATCCACGCCTACATCACGGTCCCGACCCCGGCCGCGATCGTGACCACGGTGAAGATCAAAAAGATCCACAAAGGTCCCTACGGCCTGCTGTCGGTCGCCTCGATCCCGAAGATCGCCGGCGGCAGCGGATCCGTGACCTCGTTTAGCCTCAAGGTCGGCAACAAGAAAAAGGTGCTGTCGGCCAAATGCCCGAGTGGCAAGCTGCAGGCCCACGCGACCGCGAAGTTCGCCGACGGGACCGTCGCAAAGGCCGGCATCGTCCGACCCTGCACCGGGACCTGAGCTCGAAACGTCCAAGGAGCTTTCCTTGAGACGGGTGAGATTCGAGAAGGGCGGCCAGCTGGCCGCCCTTCTCTTTGCCCTGGCGCTGCTGCTGCCGGCAGGGGCTCGGGCAGAAGAGCAAGTTCCCTGGGGCGCCGGTTGCCTACCGGTGCCAGAAGGAGCAACTCGGACCGCGGCCAACTGCGGCGCCGAACTGGTCGAAGGGCGGGCGATCGCCCCGCCTGGCGCCCCGGTTGCCGTCAAGCGCGTGATCGCGGCGGCGAACCAGATCCGCCATCGCCCCTACGTCTGGGGCGGCGGGCACCGCAGCTGGTTCAGTCGCGGCTACGACTGCTCCGGGGCGGTGAGCTACGCCCTCCACGGCGCGGGCCTGCTCGACGTGACGATGGTCTCCGGCCAACTTGCGAGCTGGGGCGAAGCGGGTCCCGGCAAATGGATCACGGTCTACGCCAACGCCCAGCACGTCTTCATGGTCGTCGCCGGCCTGCGTTTCGACACGCGCGGGGACCCGCCTGGCGTCTCCGGTCCACGTTGGCACCGCGGCTGGGTCGATCCGCGGAAGTTCGTCGCCCGGCACCCGCTTGCGCTCTAGACATCGGCCTAGTACATATAGGCGCACCCCGATAACCCCGGCGATCTAAACTGGCGGAGATGTTCTCTGGCAACGACAGCTTGCCGACTGCGGTGCTAACCGCAAAGGAGCAGGACCTGAAGCCGCTCGCGGAGGAGAGCACGGACTTCCTCCAGCTCGACAGCCGGCAGGCAGCGGCGATGAGGGCATATCTACACGAGGCATGGTTCTTCGGCGTCAAGACCGGTCACAAGGTGATGGCCGAGACGAAGATGGGTCAAGCGGATCCCGAGCCCGTGATCCTCAGCATGCAGGACGAGTTCCAGGAGCTGATGGAACGCTGCGCCGAGGCGCTGAACGTGACCGTAGGGGCGACGGTCGCCGCCTGGAACTACCTCGGCGAGGCCTGGATCGCCGGGGCGAGGTTCTGGGAAGTCGAGATCGCCGCCCGCCTGATCGAATCGAAGATGGGCAGCTTCGAGGAGGAGCTGCGCCGACTCAAGGGATAGGTCTCGAGCCGGCGCGAGCGCAGAATTAGACGACGCAGCTGTTCAAGCCGTACTTAGCGGCGATCTTGTTCGCTTCCGCGAACTGGCTGTCCGAGTGCAGGTTCGCCAGCGGTTTGTCTTCGGCTTTCTGAGCAGCTTCTTCCATCGCTTTGATCAGGGATTCGATCGTTTCCTCATCGCCCTGAGGAGCTTCGAGTCCTTCGAGCTTCTTCGCCATCTTTCGATAAGGACCCACCAGGGCCGTTTGGACGACCTTTTCCTGATCGGCGGTGGTGGCTTCTTCACCCGGTTTGACCAGCTTCAGAGCGCCTTCGATCATTTTGCCGCGTTCTTTTTCGCCTTCCTTGCAGATTGCATTCCCCTGCTTGACGAATTCAGCGCGCGTCAGGCTTGAGTCGCCACCGCCCCCGCAACCCACAGCCAGCAGCAACATGGCCGCCAAAGCGGCGAGCACCGCGAAGAACTTTCCCTTGCTCACTATTCCTCCCCCTCCAAACAACTTGATTAGAGGGAGTCAGTTTATCCGAAAGCTTGGCGAAGCGTCGGAAAGCAGCGGGGCCGCCATTTGGCGGCCCCGTTTACGAAGCAACTGCCGGATACCGTTCTATGGAGCGGTAACCGCCCAAGTGCCGAACGCGAAAGCTTCTTCGAGTTCCGAAGAGCCTTCTTTGAACTGAGCGGTGAGCACTACGGCAGCTCCATAGTGACTCCGGCTAGCTGATGAGAAAACGCTGTTGAAGTTGAACGAGCCAATCCCAATCTGCTGGTAGATGCAGAGGTATCCCGCTGCGGCGTCGGGTTCTTCAGCCGTGCCCGGGCATTCGGTTTCGTTTTCACCAGGCACTTTCACGTAAACCATCGTCAATTCACCTGCATTTTCGCCGATTGGGCCGGGATATTTCATAAGGAAGGAAATACCGTCTGCGAGCCAAATCTCGCCACTGCTTTTACTGACGGCCCAATTGCCGCGGAGGGTGGTCCCGCTTTCCATCACTTCGCCGAAGCCGCCGTTGCAGACGAATTCTTCTTCGCCGGTAGTTCCTTCGACGGCAACGCTGACGCCGCCGTTGGTGCAATTGGTTCCGGGCGCCTCCGGGTTAACTTCGACGCTCTTGCCGTTTTTACCGTTGGTCCCGTTCGTGCCGTTGGTCCCGTTCGTGCCGGGGTCGCCCTTGTCGCCCTTGGCGCCAGCGGGTCCGGCGGGACCTTGCGGGCCTGCCGGACCGGCCGGACCACGCTTGCCCGCGTACTTCTTGGCGATCTTCTTGACCTGCTTTTCCTGCTGCTTGGTGAGACCGCCGGCAGCAAAGGCCGCCCCGGTCAGCGCGGCGACGAGCGCCACGACCGCCACGACCAGACCAGCCGTGCCGAGCTTGCTATGCAGTCGAGAGAGCATTATTCCTCCTAGTCTTTGACAGAGATGCCGTTGACTTCCGAGATTCCTGACCGCGGAGCAGCGTGCAACCAGGCAAGTCGATCGACTCGAGTCTCAGCCCTCACGTCTTCCCCTCCGGTCCCATGAATATGAGTTGTGGCGCGTCCCTGGCGCGCCAGCACTGAAAACTTAAAGTACCCCTGCTGCCATGTCAAGGAAGCAGCCTGGCTCCCAAGCTTGCTTTTATTGAGCGTTTGCTTATCCTTTGAGCAATGGCCCTCGAGCGCGCAGCAGCGCCACCGATCAAGCTCGTGACCCTCGGCCCGACGGGCACCTGCCATGAGCGCGCGGTCATGCGCTACATGGATTTCCAGAGCATCGAGGACTACGCGATCGAGTTCATCGCCGACTTCATGGACGGCCTGGAGATGATCCGCGGCCAGGAGAACGCCTTCCTGATCCAGTGCAGCGCCCACCCCAAGGTGCACGAGGTGACCGAGCACTACTGGCAGGAGATCTTCGTCGTCGACACCTTCATCTTCCCGACCAAGGCACTGGCGGTCCTCACCCGGCAGGAGATCGACAACCCCCGGTCGCTGGGCCTCGTTCCCGCCACGGCTGGCTACATCGACCGCGCCGACTGGGAGGAGATCATCGACGTCGTCTCCAAGCCCATCGTCGCCGCAGAGCTCTTGGAAGGGCGCTACGACGCCGGCCTGACCCACCTAGAGCACTTGGAGAAACACCCCGACGAGCTGCGCCTAGAGCTGGAGATCGGCGAAATCGACACCACCTGGGTCGTCTACGGGACCAAAAAGCGCTTCCAGGGCGAGGTGATCGGGATCCCCTCGGCTGAGATCTTCCGTAGGTCTCAGGCTCCAGCCGAAGTCGCCTGAGCAGGAGGCGCGGCCGCATGGAGCGGCCGCGCGTGCTTGCCGAAAGACCTAATCGACGTTCAAGGTGTCCGGCGTCACGAACCTGAAACTTCCATTCCACACCGAGCTCGTACCGCAGAGAGCGCTATCGCCCGTTCGCGAAATGACCGCAGAGTTGAGGTCGAGTGTCGCTGTGCTACCGGTGCTTTTACTCCCTGTCAATGTCCCAATATCGGTGCCGGACGTCGTGAAGGTACAGCTGAAACCTAGTGGGGTGTGCGATGTGAGTTCAGCGCCGCTCCATGTGACTGTGCCGTTCCCTGAAGTGCCAGACGTATCGCTTCCGTCTGTATGAATTTCCAACGATCCTAGTTTCAGCACTGTATATACGTATCCGTTTGTGCAGCTCGTAAAAGTCAGTTTGCTAAGTTTCCCTGAGGCTGTGACTGACGTGCCGTGGCTTTCGATTTTGCCTTCGAAAGCAGCTAGACATTCGATCCTGAGCCCTATGGATTTATTTTCCTGTGCAAACTCGCCCTCCGATTCGGCCGCAAAGGTGCTTGTGTAAATCGTGCCTTCTGGCGATGTGAGCTGGGTTGCCGAGGCGGTTGCGGTCAATACAGCTGACGACAGCGCCGCGAGCGTCAACAGACCGAGCCATTTCACGTACTTCATGTCTTTCTCCTTGATCTAGTAGCTGACGGCGCCTTCTCTGAGGCGCCTCTCAGTTGCCTCCCCTAGGGAGTTTCGATCAAGAATACGCGAGTACTCGGCGGACTTTACCCCTACTTCTTCTTGCCCCCGCAGCTGGTCGCGAAGCGCTGGTTCGAGCTGCGCTCGAGCCCGTTCTGGGCGGTGAAGGAGACCTTCGCCCGGCGGGCGGTCTGGCAGAGGTCGCGGCTGTTGACGAGGAGGCCGCGCTTCTTGCCGCC
>JBQCIB010000032.1:0-82336 GCA_051954115.1 Solirubrobacterales bacterium
CCCCCCACCTCACAAACCCCGTCCCGGGTGTGGTTATCTGGTGGGGGGCGCGGGGGGGCCCAAGGCTCCACCGCCCAAATGGGGGGGTGGGTGCCCGCGCGCACCCCCACGACGAGGAGTGCATCGCCGCGGTCAAGAAGTACCTCTCCTACTTCCCGCCCAACTGCGAGGAGCGCCCGCCGGACGTCGTCACCCCCGATCCGATCGACCGCGCCTCGGAGAGGCTGATGGAGATCGTTCCCGAGTCCTCGCGGCAGCCCTATGACATGTACGACGTGATCCGCGAGATCGTCGACGACGGCGACTGGTTCGATCTGAAGCCGAAGTTCGCCAAGAACGTGATCACCTGCTTCGCCCGCTTCGGCGGCCAGCCGGCGGGGATCGTCGCCAACCAGCCCAAGCAGCTGGCCGGCGTCCTCGACAACGACTCGGCCGACAAGGCCGCTCGCTTCATCAACCTCTGCGACGCCTTCAACATCCCGCTCGTCTTCCTCCAGGACGTGCCCGGCTTCATGGTCGGCTCGAAAGTCGAGCACGCCGGGATCATCCGCCACGGGGCGAAGATGCTCTACGCGGTCAGTCGCGCCACCGTGCCGAAGGTGACCGTCGTCGTCCGCAAGGCCTACGGCGCCGGCTACTACGTGATGTGCGGCAAGGCTTACGAGCCTGACCTGATCGTCGCCTGGCCGGGAGCCGAGATCTCAGTGATGGGCGCCGAGGGCGCGGTCAACATCATCGGCCGCTCGGCGATCGAGGCCTCCGACGACCCGGAGGCAACCCGCGAGGCGATGCTGAACGCGGTCCGCCAGCAGATCGACCCCTACATCGCCGCCGGCAACGCGGTGATCGACGACATCATCGACCCGCGCGAGACCCGGCCGACCATCGCCAAGGCCCTGCAAATGGCGCGCAACAAGCACGTCGAGAAGCCGAAGAAACGGCATGGGGTGATGCCGGTATGACGTTCGTCTGTTCCTTTTGGTCGTCATACAGCCATAAGGCACAGCGGAAGGAGGGGGTATGAGCTCTTTCGAAGATCCGGTGATCATCAGCTGCTCGATCAGCGGCGTGATCGCCAACCGCGACCAGTGCCCGGCGATCCCCTACACGCCGGGGGAGTACGCGGCGGAGGCGCGGCGCGCGGTCGACGAGGGCGCCTCGCAGATCCACATCCACGCCCGCAAACCCGACGGCACGCCCTCCTACGAGGTCGAGGACTTCAAGGCGATCACCGAGGCGATCCTGGCCGAGGTCGGCGACGTGATCGTCAACTACTCGACCGGGGCGATCGGGATCCCGATCGAAAAGCGGATCGAGTACCTGCGCGCCTGCCGCCCCGACGTCGCCGCCCTGAACATGAGCTCGATGAACTACGCGAAGTACTCGAAGCGCCGCCAGGACTTCGTCTTCAAGGCGGTTTTCGAGAACAGCTTCGACACGATCGTCGAGTTCCTCACGGCGATGAAAGAGCTCGGGATCAAGCCCGAGCACGAGTGCTTCGATTCCGGCCACGTCGCCAACCTCGACCCGCTGATCGACATGGGGCTGCTGGAGCCGCCGCTGCAGATTTCGCTGGTGATGGGGGTGACCGGCGGCATCCGCCCGACCCCGCGCAACGTCACTCTGATGTCGGACCAGATCCCCGGCGGCCCGGAGGGGCCGAACCAGTGGCAGGTGATCGGCATCTCCCGCGACCAGTGGAAGCTGCTCGCCTCCTCGCTGGTCCTCGGCGGCAACGTCCGCGCCGGAGTCGAGGACAACCTCTACCTGCCGAACGGCGAGATGGCGAAGTCGAACGGCGAGCTGATCGCGAAGGCGCGGCAGATGGCCGAAGACGTCGGCCGTCGGCCGGCAAGCGTCGAAGAGGCGCGGGAGCTGCTGGGGGTCCCGAAGCGTGAGCGCTCTCCCGCTTAGCGACGTCAAGGTCCTCGACCTCACCCGCCTGCTGCCGGGCGGCTTCTGCTCGCTTCTGCTGGCCGACCTCGGCGCCGAGGTGCTGAAGGTCGAGGACACCGGCATGGGCGACTACATCCGCTGGGCGCCGCCCTACTACGGCACGGACGAGCAGCAGGCGCTCGGCACCCGCTCCTCGCTCTACCTCTCGCTCAACCGCGGCAAGCGCTCGATCCGGCTCGACCTCAAGCAGGAGCGGGGGAGGGAGGCACTGCTGCGGCTGGTCGCCGACTACGACGTCGTCCTCGACGGCTTCCGCCCCGGCGTGCTCGACAAGCTCGGCGTCGGCTACGAGCGGCTGCGGGAGGCCAACCCGCGCATTGTCTACTGCGCGATCACCGGCTACGGCCAGGACGGACCTTACGCGCAGCGCGCCGGGCACGACATGAACTACCTCGGCCTCGTCGGGCTGCTCGGCCTGACCGGCGCCAAGGATGGGCCGCCGGTGCAGTCCGCCGGCCAGATCGCCGACCTCGGAGGCGGCGCGCTGATGGCCGCGTTCGGGGTGATGGCGGCGCTGCACGAGCGCCAGCGCTCCGGCGAGGGGCAGATGGTCGACGTCTCGATGGCCGACGGCGCCCTCTCCTGGCTGGCGATGGTCGCCGGCCGCTACTTCTGCGACGAAGAGGTGCCGCGGCGCGGCGAGCAGCAGCTCGCCGGCGGCCTCGTCTGTTACCTGCCCTACGAGGTCGCCGACGGCTGGGTCACCTGCGGCGCCCTGGAGCCGAAGTTCTGGGCCGCCTTCTGCAACGGCGTCGGCCGTCCCGAGCTGGTCGAGAAGCAGTTCGAAGCGCCGGGCTCGGAGGCATGGCAGCAGGTGGCGGAGGTCTTCCGCTTGCGCACGCGCGACGAGTGGCAGGCCTTCAACGACGAGCACGACTGCTGCATCGAGCCGGTGCTCGACATCGACGAGGCGCTCGACTCCGAGCTGGTGCGGGCGCGGGGGATGGTGACCGCGATCGAGCAGCCGGAGCTGGGGACGGTGCGCCAGCTCGGCAACCCGGTGCGGCTCTCCCGCACCCCCGCCGACCCGACCCGCCCGGCGCCCGCCTTCGGGGAGCACACCGACGAGGTTCTGGCCGAAGTCGGATATTCAGCGGAGGAGATCGCGGCGATGAAGGAGTCCGGCGCCGCCGCCAGTTGCGTGGTTCCTTTCGGTCGCTCAGGGTCCGAAAGGAACCACGACTCTCTGGGGGAGTTCCGCGCATGAGCGCCAACGGGGCCAACGCCGCCGCCGCCGTCGGCGGCAACGGCCTGCTGCGGATGCGTGAGCTGGCCGAGGCCTCGGGCGTCCCCGCGCCGACGATCAAGCACTACCTGCGCGAGGGTCTCTTGCCGGAGCCGGTCAAGACCAGCCGCAACATGGCCTACTACCCGCCCGAGTTCGTCGACCGGATCAAGCTGATCAAGCGCCTGCAGGAGGAGCGATTCCTGCCGCTGAAGGCGATCAAGAACGTGCTCGACGAGGACCCCGACCGGGCCGAAGCGATGCTCGAGCTCGGCGACCAGATCCTCGACCGCGCCCTCGCCGGCGAGCGCTCGCGCACCAGCGCCGCCGAGGTCCGCAAGCGCTACGGCGTCCCCAAGGAGGTGCTCGACCGCCTCGCTGAGCTCGAAGTCCTCACCCCGAACAGCCGCGGCTACACCCCTTCCGACGTGACGATCATCGAGGCGATCAGCCGCTTCCGCGCCGGCGGCTACGACGAGCAGATCGGCTTCACCGTCTACGACACCCTGCGCTACAAGGCCGCCCTCGAAGAGCTGGTCCGCCAGGAGGTCGACGTGGTGATGGACCGCCTCGCCGGCGAGGTGCCGCCCGAGCGGGTCGTCGAGCTGCTCGAAGCTGGCGCCCAGCCCCTGAAGGACTTCATCGCCGCCCTCCACACGAAGCTGATGGTCGCCGAGCTCGAGCGCCGCCGCTAGTACGACGCGCGGCTCGTGCCGCTTCCGAGCAGCTCGCGCTCGGTCTCGATGTCCATCAGCAGCGTCGTCGACCCGGTCTCGCGGGCCACGCGCTCGGCCTCGTCGAACGCCTCCTCGACGCCGTCCACCCTCGCCGCCGCACGCGCCCGGGCGAGCGTCAACATCGCTACCGGGTAGCTCCAGAGCATGCCGCGCTCGCGGGAGACGCGGGCGGCCTCCTCGGCCACTTCGAGCGCCTCGTCGGTCCGGCCGACGAGGACCAGGGCGCGGGCGCGAAGCTGCCCTCGCCAGCCCTCCATCTCGCCGCCGCTGTCCATCGCCTCGCGGTAGAGCCGCTCGGATTCTTCGATCGACTCCAGCGCCGCCTCGTTTTCCTCCGCGATCAGCTGCGTCCAGGCGAGGTTGGAGAGCGCGAGGCTGCGCGAGAAGACGTCGCCGAGGCGGTCGGTCAGCTCGACGTTGCGGCGGGCGAGGGCCAGCGCCGCCTCCGGATCCTTGCGGATCAAGAGGCTGGCCTGGTTGCTGCGGATCCAGCTCGCCGTCTCCGGGTCGTCTTCCTCGACCGCCGCCCGCAAGGCTCGCTCGAACAGCTCTTCGGCCTCCTCGAACTCGAGCCTCTCGCGCCGGATCATCCCCTTGCCCATCAGGCCCCAGGCGATCGGGCTGCCGAGGATGATCCCGGCGCCGACCGAGCCGTCGTCGCCGACGATCTCCAGCATCTCGTCGAGGATCTGCTCGAAGCCCTCGAAGTCGGCGTTGCAGAGATAGGCGTAGGCGCCCGCGCCCCGCACCGCGGCCCGCAGGTGGCGGTCGCCGGAGCGGTCCGCCAGCTCGACGGTCTCGCGCACCGCTTCCAGCCACTCCGGGCCATGGTGGGGGAGGCCGGGCCGGACCGCCGTCGCCACCTTCAGCAGCGCCAGCGAGTGCAGGTCGTTCCGCCGCGTTGCGATCTCCTCCGCCTCGCGCGCGAGCCGCTCTTCTTCCTCCCGGCTCATGCCGATGCGCCAGGCGTATTGCAGTTGCAGCAGGCGCGAGTGCACCGCCATCGCCGCGGTCTCCTCGTCCTCCTCCAACCCGTCGACCAGCTCCATCGCCTGTTGCCAGAGCCGCAGGGCGTCGTGCGGGCGGCTGTGACCGGCCCAGTGGGCGGCGCGGGCCGACCAGCGCGCCGCTTCGAGCGTCTCACCCCCCTGGCGCAGGTGGTCGGCGATCAGCGCTGCCAGCTCGTCGTAGCGGTCCGGCGGGTTCAGCTCGATCAGCGCCCGAGCCGCAGCGGCGTGGGTCCGCGCCCGCTGCTCGGCGAGCTGGGTGCCGTAGGCGACCTCGCGGGTGAGCGGGTGGCGGAAGGCGAGCAGCCGCTGCGGGTAGAGCTCGGCTTCGTAGAGGAAGCCGCCGTCGACCAGCTCCCGTAGCGAGGCCGCCATCTCCTCTTCGTCGAGCTCGGCGGCCAGCCCGAGCGCCTCCTCGCTGACCTCCTTGCCGAGCACGGAGGCGACCTGCAGCAGGTGCTTGGCGTCGCGGCCGAGGCGGTCGATCCGCGCCGCCAGCACCGCCTGCACGGTGACCGGAACCCCGACATCCTCGATCGGCTTCGCCAACCGGTAAGCGCTGCGCTCCCCCTCCAGGTAGCCGGACTCGGCCAGCTCGCGGACGATCTCCTCGATGAAGAACGGGTTGCCGCCGGTGCGCTCGTGGATCGGCTCGTCGAGACCGTCGAGCGAGGGGTCTTCACCGGCGAGGTCGCGCAGCAGCTCCCGCGTGTCCTCCCGCCGCAGCGGCTCCAGCTCGATCGCCTGCCAGCAGGGGCTCTCCTTCCAGGGCGGCGCGTACTCGGGCCTGTAGTTGGCGAGCACGAGCGTCCTCGCTCCGGCGAAGCCGTCGATCAGGCCGCTCAGCATCGTCTGGCTGCCCTCGTCGACCCAGTGCAGGTCCTCGAAGACGAGCAGCAGCGTCTTCTTCCGGCTGGGGTTGCCGACTAGGCGGCAGAGGACGTCGGCGAGGGCGCGCTGCCGCGCCTCGGGGCTCATCTGCGGGGCCGGGCGGTCGGGGTCGGGAACGCCGAGGAAGTCGAAGAGCAGCGGCAGGTCGTCGGCGAAGGCGGCGTCGAGCAGCAGCGCGCGCCCGGCGATCTTCTCCCGCGCCAGCTGCTCGGGGTCGCCGTCGGCGATCCCGAAGAAGGCGCGCAGCATCTGCAGGACCGGCATGAACGGGATCGACTTGCCGTGGGCCTGCCCCTGCGCCTGGAAGACCTCGGTGCCTTCGCTGCGGCAGCGCTCGACGAACTCGTGGTAGAGGCGGCTCTTGCCGATCCCCGCCTCGGCGACGATGCCGATCGCGCCTGCCTCTCCCTCGTTCGCCCGGCCCAACGCCTCCCGCAGCCTCTCCATCTCCCGCTCGCGGCCGACGAAGCGGGAGAAGCCGCGCTCGCGGGCGAGGTCGAGGCGGCTGCGCGCCTCCCCGACCCCGGCCAGCTCGAAGACCTGGACCGGCCGGCTGGCGCCCTTGATCTCGAACTCGCCGAGGTCGCGGAGGTCGAGGAAGCCGCGGGCCAGCTCGGCGGTGTGCTCGGTGACGTAGGCCTTGCCGGGCTCGGCCAGCGCCTCCATCCGCTGGGCCAGGCCGACGGTGTGGCCGATCGCGGTGTAGGAGCCTTCGCCGCCGCCGATCGCGCCGGCGACCACCTCGCCGGAGTTGATCCCGATCCGGGTCGAGAAGTTGAGTCCCTTGGCCCGGCGCAGCTCGCCCGCGTACTCGGCGACGTCGTCGAGCATCTGCAAAGCGGCGTAGCAGGCGCGCCGCGCATGGTCCTCGTGGGCGACCGGGGCGCCGAAGATGGCCATGATCCCGTCGCCGGTGAACTTGTCGACGGTCCCCTCGAAGCGGGTCACCGTCTCCGCCAGCAGCGAGAAGAAGCGCTGCATGATCTTGCGCCACTCCTCAGGGTCCTCCTGCTCGGCGAGGTCCATCGAGCCGCTGACGTCGGCGAAGAGGACCGTCACCTGCTTGCGCTCGGCCTCGTCCTGGCTGGCTTCGTACACGACGTCACGAAGGTTACGCCGATGGCCTTGGCGACTTTGCAAGCCATTGGTTTGCAAAGTCGCCATCTCGTCCTCTGTAGCCTCACCTCGGTGCGATCGGTCCTCGTCACCGGAGCCTCGACCGGCATCGGCCGCGCCACCGCTCTGCGGCTGGACGGCTCCGGGTGGCGGGTCTTCGCCGGGGTGCGCGAGGAGGCCGATGCGGCATCGCTACGGGTGGCGGGGTCGGAGCGGATCGCACCCGTCTTCCTCGACGTCACCGAGCCGGAGCAGATCGCCGCGGCCGCCGAGCGTGTGGAGCGGGAGAGCGACAGAGGGCTCGACGGTCTGGTCAACAACGCTGGCGTGGCGATCCCCGGGCCGCTGGAGACGGTCCCGCTCGAGGACTTCCGGCGCCAGCTCGAGGTCAACCTCGTCGCCTACGTGGCGATGACCCAGGCGCTGCTGCCGCAGATCCGCAAAGCCGAAGGGCGCGTCGTCTTCCTCAGCTCGATCGGCGGGCGCATCGCCTTCCCGTTCGGCGGCCCCTACCACGCCTCGAAGTTCGGGACCGAGGCGATCGGCGACGTCTTCCGACAGGAGCTGCGACCGTGGGGCCTGAAGGTCTCGATCATCGAGCCCGGCTCGATCGACACCCCGATCTGGGAGCGCGGTCAGCGCAAGGGCAGGGAGATCGAGGAGAAGGCGCCGAGGACGAACCTGCTCTACGGCGCCGCGATCGAGAAGTTCCGCAAGGTGATCGAAGACACCGCCGAACGCGGGATCCCGCCGGAGAAGGTGGCGAAGGCGATCTCGCACGCGCTCGAATCGCCGCGCCCGAAGAGCCGTTACCTGGTCGGGCTCGACGCCAAGGTGCAGGCGCGGCTGAAACCGCTGATCCCGACGTCGCTCTTCGACCGGATCGTCGCCCGCCAGTTGAACCTCTAGAGCCGTCAAGACGCCCCGAGCGCTCATATACTGGGTTCGCCGATTGACTGGTCAATCAACCGGAGGATCAGTGCGAGTAGCCGCCGTACAGCTGAATTCGAACGGGGACAAGGAGCGGAACCTGGCCGCCGCGGAGCGGCTGGTGCGCGCTGCGGCCGGCGAGGGGGCTGAATTCGTCGCCCTGCCGGAGAAGTGGAACCTGCTCGCGTGCGGCGAGGAACTCGTCGCCGGGGCGGAGCCGCTCGACGGCCCGAGCCTGAGCGCCGCCCGCGGCTGGGCCCGCGACCTCGGCATCCACCTCCTCGCCGGCAGCATCTCCGAGCGCGGGGAGAACGGGGAGAAGGCCTCGAACACCTCGGTCCTGATCGGCCCGGACGGGGAGGACGTCGCCGTCTACCGCAAGATCCACATGTTCGACGTCGACGCTGGCGGCGTCTCCTACCGTGAGTCGGCGCACGAGCGGCCGGGCACTGAGGTGGTCGTCGCGCCGGTGGGGGACCTGACCCTCGGCATGACCGTTTGTTACGACCTCCGCTTCCCGGAGCTGTTCCGGATCCTCGCCCTGCGCGGCGCCCGCGTCATCGCCGTCCCCTCCGCCTTCACCCTCGCCACCGGCCGCGACCACTGGGAAGTGCTGCTGCGGGCGCGGGCGATCGAGGACCAGGTCTTCGTCGTTGCGCCCAACCAGGTCGGCGAGGCGCCGCCGCACTACAGCTCCTTCGGGCGCTCGATGATCGTCGACTCCTGGGGCGTCGTCCTCGCCACCGCCCCCGATGGCGAGGGTTTCGTCGCCGCCGAGCTCGACTTCGCCGAGCAGGACCGGGTGCGCGAGGCGCTGCCCTCGCTCGCCAACCGCCGGCCCGGCGCCTACCGCTGGCCGCAGCCGACGGAGAGTCGCAGCTGATGGCCCAGGCGCCGCCCGCCGACAAACGCCGCCTCATCCTCGACGCCGCCGTCCGCGTCTTCGCCCGCCAGGGCTTCCACGCGACCCGCGTCTCCGACATCGCCGACGAGGCGGGGGTCGCCTACGGCCTCGTCTACCACTACTTCAAGTCGAAGGACGAGGTCCTGAACGAACTCTTCATCGAGCGCTGGTCGCTGCTCCTGGCGGCAATCGAGGAGGCCGACCGCACGAGCTCAGACCCACGCGAGAAGCTGGCCGCGGTGGCCGGTTTCATCTTCGACTCCTACCGCCACGACCCGGAGCTGATGAAGGTGATCATCGTCGAGGTGACGCGGGCGGCGAACTCGTTCGGCCAGACGCACCTGGAGGAAATCCGCCGCGCCTACGAGGGAATCGCGAAGATCGTCGCCGACGGCCAGGAGAGCGGCGCCTTTCGCCGCGACGTCGCCCCGATGTTCGCCTCGATGGCCTTCTACGGCGCGGTCGAGCAGCTCCTCTCCGGCTGGATCTTTGAGACGATCCCCGCCTCGGAGACCGATTTCGACCAGGCGCGCGATCTCCTGGTGACGACGATCTGCGACGGGCTCGACCCCAGGTGAAATAGGGTGGGCGGGATCTGTCACCGCTGCCGCACAGAGATGGTTTACTGCCGAGCGCCCGAGGGGAAGGTTTGAGCTGAGTGGATAACGACCTTGTAAAGCGTCTCGTCTGGAGCGGCCTCCTTGCCGCCACCGGCGCCCTGGCGAGCATCGCCGCCGCGCGGGTCGCGGCGATCCTCTATCGCCGCATCTACAACGAGGACCCGCCGGAGTAGGAGCGACGCATGGCTGAGCCCGTCCAGAACCCGCCGCCGATCCCGCCCCCGGGACCACCGCCACCGCCCGAGCAGCGCTCCCTTGCCGACCTCGTCGTCGAAGTCTCCGAAAACGCCTCGACGCTCGTTCGCGAGGAGATCGAGCTCGCCAAGGCCGAGCTCTCGCAGAAAGTCGCGAAGATCCTGCGCGGCTCCGTCGTCGGGATCGCCGCCGGCACCTTCGCCTTCCTGGCGCTGATCCTGGTCCTCCACGGGATCGCCTGGCTGCTCGGCGAAGAACTCTTCAGCGGCAACATCTGGGCCGGCTACTTCGTCACCGCCGGCATCTTCCTGCTGATCGCCGCCCTCGCCGGCTTCATCGCCTTCCGCTCGGTCAAGGCCGGTACGCCGCCGGTGCCCGAGCAGGCGATCGAAGAGGCGAAGCTGACGAAGGAGATGCTCGAAAAGGAGGCCTCGTGACCACCGGTGCGCCAGGACGTTCCCCCGCGGAGATCCGCCGTGACATCGATCTCAAGCGGCGCGAGCTGGGGACCTCGGTCGAGGCCCTGCGCGGCCGCGTCAACGAGCTGACCGACTGGCGCCGCCAGGTCGAGGAGCACAAACAGCAGCTGATCGTCGGAGCCGCTGCCGTCGGCTTCTTCATCGGGGCGCGGGCGATGCTGCGCCGCCGCCGCAACCGCTGACCGGCGGCTAAGCGATCAGCTCTGTATCGACGCTGCCGACCCCGAGCAGCCCTGGCCCGACGTGGGCGCCGAGGACGGGCCCGACCTCGGAGATGAAGGCCGGCTCGCAGCCGAAGATCTCGTAGCAGTCTTCGATCAGCGCCTCGGCGGTCTCTTTGTCCTGGATGTACTGGACAACCCAGCCGTAGGCGCCGGACTCCTTGCGCTGGCGCGCGTAGCCGCGCAGCCGCTCCAGCGAGCGGGCACGGGTGCGGACGCGCTCGACCGGGGTGATCTCCTCCTCGAGGGTGAGGATCGGCTTGATCTTCAGGGCGCCGCCGATCCAGGCGCGGGCGCCGCCGATGCGGCCGCCGCGGCGCAGATACTCGAGCGTGTCGATCGCAAACCACATCTTCAGGTTGTTGCGGGTCTCCTCGGCGCGGGCGATCGTGCCGAGGCCGTCGGCCCCGGCCGCCGCCGCCGAGGCGGCTCCGAGGGCGCAGAGCCCCATGCCGCCGGCGGCCGAGCGCGAGTCCATGACGTGCAGGCGCTCGCCGCCCTTGCCTTCCTCGATCAGCCGCTCACGCGCCTGGCCGGCGGCCTCGAAGGTGCCGGAGATGCCGGCGGAGATATGGACCGAGACCACTTCCCGGCCTTCGTCCAAGAGCGGTTCGTAGACCTCGAGGAAATCGCCGATCGAGGGCTGCGAGGTGGTCGCGCCCGATTCCGAAGCGCGCAGCCGCTCGTAGAACTCGTCGAAGTCGCTGATCTCCGACTCCTTCTCCTGGTGCCCGTCAACGGAGACGTAGAGGCTGATCGTCTTGATGCCCCGCTCCGCCGCCAGCTCGGTCGGCAAATAGCCAGTCGTGTCGCAGACGACCGCGGTCTGGGCCGAGGAGCTCACAAGCGCGATTCTAGACGCGCTGTCACCTTGGACAGCAGGCGAGGTAGTGGGTCAGTTTGAAATAGCCCCCGCAGAGCCCTGATCCCGCTAAGCGGCGGGTGCTGAAGGGCGACTCGGGCCCTGACGGATCTCAACCAGCTACGTCGAGGGGCAGAACCTCACGATGCGTATGGGGATGCGGCGCTTCACCGGCTGACCAACGGCTTCAGCCGCAAAGTCGAGAACCTCGCCCACGCGGTCAGTCTCCACTTCATGCACTACAACTTCGCCCGCCCGCATAAGAGCCTCAACTAGAGCTACACGCGCACTCCGGCAATGGCGGCGGGAGTGGCGGATCACATCTGGACGCTGGAAGAGATCGCGGCGCTGCTGGACTAGGCGGTTACGGGCGATGGTGATTATCCAGCCAATCCCTCACGCCCTTGACGGCGTTCTTGGCTGCTTCAACTCGGGCGTGTGCTTCGGTATTGGGCTCGGCGGCAAGCAGGAACCTTTCGAGGGGCTTCAACGCCGCGGCGAGCTGGGGGTCCTTTCCGGCCTTAGCTTCGAAGTCGGCAGGCCCCAACGGCTTAGCCTCCGCGGATCGCCACCGTTCCGAACTTAGTTCGCCGAGGGTGTGCAGCTGGCCCGACATGATCGTCTCATCATCGACGGGGCCGATTGGGCGATCTCCAAAAGCTTTGTAAACCTTGCCCACCGCCTCTTTCAGGTCTCCGCTCCGGTGCCAGTCCTCGGAACAGTGGTCCTCATAGATCCAAGCCGCCGAGAAGAACTGAGCGAATGCGTAATGAAGCGTCTGCATCGCCTCGGCGTGGGTGACCGTCGAGGTGCCGTCCGGGAGCCTGTCCTCATATTCGTTGTTCTCGACCGCAGCCTGCCAGTTGTCGAAGTTTTCGAGGATGTTGGCGAACTGGCTCGTGGCCGCCAGTAGGGCATCGAGCCGTTGCGCGAGATCGCCGCGAATGGGCCGAGGGAGGAGCGCCTCTGTCCCATCATGTCGCTGATCACCTGGTGATCCTGGTGGCGACGGCAAGGTCTCGGCTGCTGCTGAAGTGCTCCGGGCCCTGAGATAGGTCCAAACCGTCAACGTCGCTGCACACAGGAAGCAGAACAGGGCGAAACCCATCAGCCCAAGCCAAATACCGTTGAGCGAGGTGGTGGCGTGCAGGACCACCGGGAATGCTGCAGAGATCGCCGCGTAGATCAAGGCGTAGACGACGGTCCAAACGCCGTTGGAGAAGGCGTTCTTGCGCGTGAAAGTCTCCCTGAGAAGGCTCGGGGGCACCAGCCGACCCTAAAGGGGACCGCGTTTTGCCGAAGGGCCGGGAGCGACGTTCGGGATGCGTTCGTCGCGAGATCCCCTGCGCCTTCAAACTGACCCACTACCAGCAGCGAGGGACGCTACACTTTGTGAAGTGAGCGATACGCCTCAAGCAGCAATCACCCTCACCGATAAGGCCGTCGAGAAGATCGGCGAGCTGCTCGGGTCGCAGGCCGAGGGCGCCGAGCAGGCGCTGCGGGTCGCGGTTCGGGGCGGCGGCTGCTCCGGCTTCCAGTACGCGCTCGCCTTCGACAAGGCCAAGGAGGACGACCACGTCTTCGAGGTCGACGGCGTCGCCGTCGTCGTCGATAAGGTCAGCATGCAGTTCGTCTTCGGCTCGGAGGTCGACTACGTCGAAGGCCTCCAGGGCGCCGGCTTCCAGGTCAACAACCCGAACGTGGTTGCGGCTTGCGGCTGCGGCTCCTCCTTCCAGGTTAAAGAGGACGCGGCTGAACAAGCTGCCTCCGCCGTCTAGACCGGCGCATTTCGGCGTCCTCAGTCGCTGCGTGCAAAGCACGCCACGCTCCCTGCGTCCTTGAACTGCTTGGTCTATACGACGGAGTTATTCGATCTGCAGAGGCGGTGACTGCGCCGGTGGCGCGGTCTGAACCTGGGGGTTCTCGGGCTGCTCGGCGCCGAGGGCCTCGGCCAGCTCGCCGGACTCGAACATCTCCTCGACGATGTCGCAGCCGCCCAGCAACTCGCCGTTGACGTAGAGCTGGGGGAAGGTCTGCCAGTCGGAGATCTCGGCCGTCACTTCGCGCAGCGGCTGCAGCGCGGGGAGGACGTCGATCGCGCCGTACTCGACGTCGACCTGGTCCAGCACCTGGACCACGCGCATCGAGAAGCCGCAGCGGGGCATGTCCGGGGTCCCTTTCATGAACAGCAGGACCGGGTTGGCGGCGATCAGCTCTTCTACTTTGCTCTTCAGCTCTGGGTCGGCCATGGGGGCATTGTAGGGAGGGGAGATGCTCGGCCTAGATCTGGGTTGCGATCAAGCCGATGATCGCTGCAAGCACCGCGACGAAGGCGGCGAAGATTCCACCGCCGACGATCAGGATGGTGTGCTGGAGGCTGTCGATCCTGTCGCTTTGGCGGTCCACGCGCTGCCCTAGCTCCTTGAAGTTAGCGTTGACTTGATCCTTGAATTCGTCAAGCCGTGAATCGGTCCAAGTGGATCTCATCGCCTCCATGCCCTTCAAGCTAGAGGAAAAGCTCCTACGCGTGGCGCACGCAAGTGTAACTTTTTGTCGCAGAAGGCGCGCGAAGGTGTGACTTCAGCCTGGGAGGCTGGTCTTCACCGAGAGCGCGTGGATCGTGCCGTCGTCGAAGCGCTTCTTGACCGCGGCCTTGACCAGGCGGTGCTGGTCGATCCGGGAGAGGCCCTCGAACTGGGGGGCGACGACCGTCGCCCGGATGTGGTCACCGGTGCCCGTTTCGTCGGTTACCTCAGCCTCGGCGCCCGGCAGCGCCGCCTCGATCATCCCCTTCAGCTCGGCGAGGTCGGCAGGCACTAGCTCGCGGCGGGCTCGCCGAGGGTCTCGAGCATCTCCTCGACCCGGACGAACTTGACCCGCGGGCGGCCGTGCGGCTCGCCGCGGCCGACCTCGGCCTGGTCGATCGCCTGCCAGTCCTCGAAGCTGACGTAGCGGACGCCCTTCTCGCGCAGCAGGTCCTCGACCGCGCCCGGCTCCGGCTTCTCCGGGCTCAGCAGCTTCTCGGTCTCGACGTCCTCGAAGAGGTTCTGGACGGTCTCCAGCGCATCTTTCTTGTTGGTCCCGATCACGCCCGAGGGGCCGCGCTTGATCCAGCCGGCGGTGTAATGGCCGGTCTTGTGGCCGGAGTCGTGGGAGTCGAGGATGCGACCGCCCTCGTTGAGGATCAGGCCGCGGCTCTCGTCGAAGGGGACGCCCTCGATCGGGATGCCGGTGTAGCCGACCGAGCGCAGGACCAGCCCGCACTCGAGCTCTTCGCGCTCGCCGGTGTCCTTGGCGCGCAGCGTCCCGCCTTCCTCGACCAGCTCGTTGCGGCCGATCACGATCGATTCGACCTTGCCGTCACCCTTGATCTCGACGGGCGAGGCGAGGAAGCGGAGGACGATCCGCTGCTTCTTGCCCTCCGGCGTGCGCTGCGAGAACTCCTTCAGCGTCTCGACGTTGACTTTGGTCGTCTTGTCGGCCTCTTCGGAGTCGAGGTAGGCCTGGCTGGCCGGGTCGAGCTCGACCTCCTGCGGGTCGACGACGACGTCGGCGTCCTCCATCTCCCCGAGCTCTTTGATCTCCGGGTTGGTGAAGGCGGCCTGGGCGGGCCCGCGGCGGCCGAGGACGACGATCTCGCGGATCTGCTTGCGGTCGAGCGCCTCGATCGCGTGGTCGGCGGTGTCGGTCTGGCGCAGCTCGTGGTCGGTCAGGGCCAGCATCCGGGCGACGTCCATCGCCACGTTGCCGTTGCCGATGACGACGGCGCGCTCGCAGGAGAGGTCGAACTCGCGGTTTGCGTAGTCGGGGTGGGCGTTGTACCAGCCGACGAAGGAGGTGGCCGCGTGGCTGCCGGGCAGGTCCTCGCCCGGGATGCCGAGCTGGCGATCGGTCTCGCAGCCGACCGTGAAGACGATCGCGTGGTAGAGCCGTTCGAGCTCTTCGACCTCGATGTCGTGGCCGATCTTGACGTTGCCGAAGAAGCGGAAGCCGTCGCGCGCGGCGGTTTTCTCGTAGACGCGGATCACCGACTTGATCTTCGGGTGGTCCGGCGCGACGCCGCCGCGGACCAGTCCGAACGGGGTCGGGAGGCGGTCGAAGAGATCGACCTGGGCGTGCAGGTTGCCGTCCTTGAGGATGTGCTCGGCGGCGTAGAAGCCGGAGGGGCCGGCGCCGACGATGGCGACGCGGAGGGGGTTGTCTTCAGTTCCGATCTTGCTCATTGGAGCGCGAAAGAATAGGGAAACTCGGTCTTCAGCCGAGCGCCGGGGCGCTGGCGCCGACCGCGCTGGGGGTGCCGTCGAGCGCGTCGAGCGCCTTGGCGACCGACATTGCCACGCAGGTGAAGATCGGCGTCTCGCGCTCGGTGTACTCGCTCGACTCGGTCGGCCGCAGCTCGTTGACGAGGTCGAGGAATTCGCCCGGATCGTCCCCCTCGAAGCAGACCACGAACTCCTGGTCGTCGAGCCCGTAGGAGTAGGTCGTGTTGATCGTGATCTCGGGGTAGCGGCGGCCGACTTCGATGTGGCTTTTCATGATCCGGCCGCGCTCCTCCGGCGGCAGCCCGTACCAGCGGCGCTGCTTGACCATCGGGTAGAGGAAGAGGTACTTGCGCTCGGTCACGCAGATCTCCGGCCGCGCCTGCTCGTCGGAATAGGGCGAGCGTTTGGTCATCGAGAGGAACGAGTGGGGCGTGGCCGCCCATTTCGCCAGCCCGCTCTGGCCGAGGACGACGTGGAAGGTGTGGATGTCGTTCAGGTTCGGGCTCTGCGTCAGCAGCACCAAGTCGACGTCGCCCCGCGTTCCTATGGTTGAGTAGGCGCGCAGCGAGCGGTCGACGACGAAGTCCTCGCAGGCCGCGAGGAACTCCTGCTTGTCGGCTGCACGGAGCTCCGGGTCCCGACGGCGCCAGGCTGGATCGATCTTGAAGAAGCTGAACTTGGCGAAAGTGCGATCGGCCATCGGAGCCACGATAGCGCTGGTCGCGCTCCTGGCCGCTCCCTCGGCTGCAGCAGCGAAGGAGAAGCAGGTGGTGCTGGCCTGGCTCCCGAGCAACACGACCGTCGCCCAGCTGGCGCGCGCCGGCTTCTCGCCGGGAGTGATGAGCGCCGGGCTCGGGACTGTCCCGCCCCTGCAGACGTATCTCGACGTCGGCCAGGGGAACCGCGTCTTCGACTCGCTCTACGACCGCCCCCTGCCGGAACGCAAGAAGGGAGTGGGGTGGTGGCTGGAAGTGGTGGAACGGGCCGAATCCGCCCCCGCCGACATCGTGCCCGGCCTTCTGCGCAGGACGCTGAGGGAAAATCACGTTCGGTCCCGGTTCGCGGAAATAGCCCGGACCTCCCTCCGCCGGCTGCCGCCGAGGGGGAGCTATGACCTCCTGATCGCGATCGCCCGCCCGACCGGGAAGTCGGATAAGCCGCTGCCGATCGGGATCGCCGGCGAGGGCTTCCACGGCAACCTCACCTCCGACAGCACGCGGACGAACGGCTACGTGCTCTCGACCGACGTCGCGCCGACGGTCCTGCGGCATTTCGGGATCCCGGTGCCGAGCGAGATGTCCGGGCAGCCGATCCGGACCGAGGGCACGGTCGACTCGGCGGCGATCGAATCGCTGGTCGGGCGGATGGACGTGATCTCCTCCCGGCGGGGGCCGGTGATCGGGCTCAACATCGTCATCTGGCTGGTTGCGCTGGGGCTGATCGCGCTGCTCAGCCGTGGCCGCCTCGCTCGCTCCGCCGTGCGCGTCGTCGGCCTCGCGATCGTCTGCCTGCCGCTGGTGCTGCTGCTGGGGGCGGCGCTCGAACCGGGGGAGACGACGGAACGGCTGCTGGTCCTGCTCCTCTGTCCGCTCCTCGCCGGGCTGACCTTGCTGCTCCTGCGGGGATACCGGGCCCTGGCTGTCGCCTCGGCGCTAACCGTGCTCGCCTATGCGATCGACGTTGTCGCCGGTTCGCCGCTTACCTCGCTCTCGCTGCTCGGCCCGAACCCGGGGCTGGGGGTGCGCTTCTACGGGATCGGCAACGAGCTCGAGGCACTCTTGGCGGTGCTGGTGGTGGCGGGGACCGGGGCGGCGTTGACTGGCTTCAGGGCGAAGGCAACGGGGAGAGCTGCTGTTGTCGCATTCATCGCCGTCGGCCTGCTCGCTGCCTTCGTCTTCGCCGCCGGCCGCTTCGGTGCCGACGTCGGCGCGGCGATCGTCTTCCCAGTCGGCGCCGTGGTCGCGGCTGTCGTCGTCTCCGGCCGCGGCAGGCGCACCGCGCTGCTGGCGGTGCTCGCGGCCCCGATTGCCGTCTTGGCGCTGCTCGCGCTGATCGACCTCGTCAGCGGCGCCAACGCCCACCTCACCCGCTCGGTCCTCGACGCCGGCGGGCTCGGGAACCTCGCCGAAGTGGCCCAGCGCCGGCTTCAGCTCTCCGCCCACAGCTTCAGCCGGCCGGTGCTGCTGGCGCTGTTGCCGCTGGTCCTGATCGTCGCGATCCTCGCCTACGTTCGCCGCGACCGCTTGCGCGCTTGGCTGGGGGGAGTGCCGGCGATGCGAGCGGGCTTGACCGGAGCGCTGGCCGCCACCCTGATCGGCACCCTTGCAAACGACTCCGGAGCGCTCCTTCTGGAGATCGGCACCGCCTATCTACTCGTCTTCACCTGCTTCGCCTGGGCGGAAAGCGACGGAAATAGCGGAGAATCTCTTCGGCAGACCAAACGTTACACTTCTGTGACCCAAATTTGATTCTTTTCCTCCTACGCTGGAGGCATGGAGCTGATGAGAGCCACTTGGACCGATTCCCGCCTCGACGACCTGAACAACCGGGTTACGGAGGTTAGGAATGACGTGCGGGATTTACGAAGCGAAGTTGCTGCTGAATTTCGCGGCGTCCGGGGAGAGATCGGGAGCGTGCAGGGAGAAATCGGCGCTTTGAAGCGCACGATCATCCAAGTCGGCGGCGGACTGATCGGCACCGTTGTCGTTGGCATGCTCGGGCTGATCGCTACCCAGCTCTGAAGCCGGCTGAAGGCTGGAGCCCCTGTGCGGGTGCCGAGCGATGATCTACGCTTAGCACCACGTGCGCATAGGTCTCGTCTCCCCATATTCCTGGTCCTACCAGGGGGGAGTGAACCGGCACGTTGAGGCTCTCGCCGAGGAGTTCCTCGGGCGAGGCCACGACGTCCGCGTACTCGCTCCCGTAGACCCGCCCGGGCGGGTCAGCCGAGCCCTGCACCGGGCACCCGCCGAAAAGCGCGAGCTGCCCGAATACCTGGTTCCGCTCGGGCGCACGATGGGCTTCGGCGCCAACGGGTCGGTCTCGAACCTGGCGCCGTTCCCGGCGGGCGGAGTCCTCGCCCCGCGCCGCCTCGTCCGCGCCGGTGAATTCGACGTCATCCACGTCCACGAGCCGCTGGTGCCGCTGGTCGGCTGGAACGCGACCCTCGGTGCCCACGACCCGGTCGTCGGCACCTTCCACGCCTACGCGACCAAGCCGCTGCCGAACTACATCGCCAACGCCGTCGGGGCGCGTCGGCTCTTCAACCGGCTCTCGGCCCGGATCGCCGTCTCCGAGGCGGCGGCCTGGACCGGCCGGCGCTGGTTCGGCGGCGAGTACACGATCATCCCCAACGGGGTCGACGTCGACGCCGCGCCGACCGGCCCGGTGGAACATGGGGGGGACCTGCAGATCCTCTTCGTCGGCAGGCCGGAGGAGCGCAAGGGGCTGCCGATCCTCCTCACCGCCTTCAACGCGCTGGTCGAGCACGTGCCCTGCAAGCTGACCGTGATCGGCGCCGAGCGCGATGACGTCCTGCGCTACGTAGCCGACCCCGACCTGCTGCGGTTCATGGACATCCGCGGCCGCGTCTCCGGCGAGGCTCTCTGGCGCGAGCTGCACCAGGCCGACGTCCTCTGCGCCCCCTCTCTCTCCGGTGAGAGCTTCGGCATGGTCCTGACCGAGGCCTTCGCCGCCGGCACCCCCGTGATCGCCTCCGCGATCGCCGGCTACAGCGACGTCGTCAGCGACGGCGTCGACGGGATCCTGGTTCCGCCGGGAGACCCGCAGCGGCTCGCCGAAGAGCTGCAGCGGATCCACCACGAGCCGGAGCGGCGACAGGAGATGGCGGCCGCCGCCCGCCGCAGCGCCCAGCGCTACGCCTGGCCGCGGGTCGCCGACCAGGTAACCGGCGTCTACGAGCGTGCGATCGAGGCGCCGAAGCCGGTCACCGCGGGGGAGAAGTTCGCCCACTGGGCCGGTATCCGACCCGCCGACGGCAATCCCAAGCGGCCGGCGGAGCGGCTGCCCTCGCTCGACCCGCCGCTCGCGCAGGCGGGCAAGAAGGGCCGGGCTGTCGCCCGCCGCATCGGCCTCGGCGTCGCCGGGGTGATGGGCGTCGGCCTCACCCTTCTCGCTGCCCAGAAGATCGGCATCGACAACGTCGTCGAAAGCATCGTCCGCTCGAACCTGACCTGGGTCCTGATCGCCTGCGCGTTGATGGCAAGCTCGCTCTTCTTCCGCGCCGCCTCCTGGTACTGGATCGCGCGCGCAGCTCTGCCCAATCGGCCGATCCGCCGCCGGGACGTCACCTCGGCGACGATGATCGGCGTCCTCATGTCGGCGACCCTCCCGGCGCGCCTGGGGGAGCCGGCGCGCGCGCTGACGCTGGCCCGGCGCACGGGCCGGATGCGGGAGACCTTCCCGGTCCTGCTCGGCACCCTGGTCTCGCAGACGATGCTGAACCTGATCGCCCTGGTCCTGCTCGGGGTGATCATCGTCTCGACCACGCCGCTCTTCCATTCCGGCACCAAGCAGATCTTCGCCTTCAGCCTCGTGCCCTTGATCGTCCTCGTCGCCATTCTCGCTGCGCCGCTGCTGATGCGGCGCAACGGCAACGGCCGCCTCTCCCGGCTCGGCGCGGCAATTCACCGGGCGCTGGTACAGGTCCGCGCCGGCCTCACGGTCTTCCGCGACCCCCGGCACGGCACCGCATCGGCCGCGGCCCAGCTCACTGCCTGGGCGATCCAGCTCAGCGCCTGCTGGGCGCTGCTCTACGCGCTTGGGCTCAACGGGCAGGCGGGGGTAGGCGCCGCCGCCGCGGTCCTCTTCGCCGTCAACGTCACCGCGGTCGTGCCGGCGACGCCTTCCAACATCGGCGTCTTCCAGCTCGCCGTGATCAGCGTTCTGCACACCGGCTTCGGGGTCAGCACCGCCGATGCCCTCGCCTATGGCGTGATCCTGCAAGCGGTGGAGATCGCCACCGCCGTCGCGCTGGGCCTGCCTGCCCTGGTGCGTGAGGGGCTGACCTGGAGCGATCTGCGGGTGCAAGCCCTCTCCACGGCGCCGGTCCGGCTCGAGCCGGACCCTCGCGCGCGCCCCAATAACTAGAGGTTTTTACTTTTCGATCAAAAAACTGAGATGTAATGGTCTAGGATGCCTCTTCGAGGGGCGTGCTGCCACCGTTCCCAGGACGGCACTCCTAGCTAGAAGGCGCGCGGCCGGCGCCGGTTCCATCCGACTGGACAGCCGGCCCGCCTTCTAAGTCGATCCTCAGGCGTGACTTCTTGGCCAGATCGACAAGGTTCCTTGACGGGTCCTCAGTAATGTGCATAGAGTCGAGCAATCGGCCAAGCACTCACGCGAACTTGGGAAGGGGAGCCGTGAGATACGACTCAGCAGTTCTGGAGAGAGTCGCGCAACGCTTCCGGCGCGACATGTGGAATTCAGTAGTCCCGGAAGCAATTTCCGAATCAGGGGTTGAAGTAGAGAGGTTTGGGCCAGTGCAGGCCACCGCCTTCGGCGACCTGCCGGAAGTCCATTTGCTGCAGCAGATCCAGGGGGCAGCCGAGCCCGGTGCGGTTGCGGACGGCCACCTCGCTGATGCAGTCGAATGGATGCGGGCTCGCGAAGTCGACTACCGGATTCCGGTAGCCGCCAGCCGGCCGGGTGCGGTAGAGGCCGAGGCCTGGCTGGGCGAGCGGGGCTACGAGCGTGGAGCGGGGTGGGTCAAACTGGTCCGCGACGGCTCCCCGCCCGACTTCCACGTGGATCCCAGCATCGTCGTCTACCACCTCGGCGCAGACGAAGCCGAAGGCGAAGGGCTGAGCACGATTGCGGCTGAAGCCCTGGACATGCCGCTGGTGGCAGGGACGCTGTTCTTCTCGTTGCCCCAGCGGGAAGGCTGGCATTGCTACACCGCAGCGCTGGGGCCGGAAGAAATCCCCGTCGCCACCGGTTCGATGCTGATCACCGACGGGGTCGCCCAGCTCGGGGCGGGACAGACGCTCGAGCACGCCCGTGGGCGCGGCTGCAACGCTACGCTTCTGCACCGGCGCCTGCTCGACGCCCACAGGGCGGGATGCCACACCGTGTTCGTCGAGGTCGGCGAATGCGATCTGGCGTCCTGGTCCGCGGTCATCCGCAATCTGCGGCGGGCCGGCTTCGAAGAGGCCTACGAAGGTCGCAACTGGCAGCGCCCGGCGCTGCACCCGGCTGAGATGCCGGAGCGGTTCAGCGGCTGAGCTCGGGGGCGGGGGCCTCTTCGGAGCCCTCGCCCTCGTCACTTGCTTCGGGCTCGGACTCGGGCGGCAGCTCGCCGCCTCGATCCGTGCCGGCGATCAGTTCGTCCGGCGCCTTCTCCTCGGGGATGAAGCCCGACTTCATGCCGAAGTAGACGGCCTGGGGGTGGTGGGCGACGATCGCCACCGTCGATTGCTCCGGCATCACCGCGTAGCCGCCGGAGAGGGTCATCCCGATCTCTTCCAGATCGAGCAGGCGCCAGACCTTCTCGTGCTCGGACTGGTCCGGGCAGGCTGGGTAGCCCCACGAGTAGCGACGCCCCTGGTCGAGCTCTATCCCCAGTTGACGGCGGACTTCCGAGTGCAGCCACTCGGCCAGGCCCTCGGCCGCCTGGACGCCGAGGCCGTGCACGTAGAGCTGTTCGGCGAACTCGCCTTCGCTCTCCAGCCGCTCGATCAGCTCGGTCACCTCCGGCCCGACCGTCACCCCCTGCAGGGCGACGACGTCGCGTTCTCCCGAGGAGAGCGGCCGGTAGAAGTCGGCCAGGCAGATGCGGTCGTGGCGCGGCTGGCGCGGGAAGACGAGCCGCTCGAGCTCGCGCTCGGGGTCCTCGGGGTCGAAGACGACCAGCTCGTTGCCGTCGGCGTTGCAGGGGAAGAAGCCGAGGCGGGTGCGGGGATGCAAATAGTCCTGTTCGCGCCACATCCGCTCCAGGCGCGGCGCGAAGCCCTCCTCCTCGTCGGTGCCCTCGACCAGCTGCCTCCAGGCCTCGCCCTTGACGCCGCGGCCGCCCCAGTGCAGCTTGAAGAGGACGTGGCGGTCGAGGTAAGGGAAGACGTCGTCGAGGTCGACCGGCACTTCGCGCACGCCCAGGTAGGGCGGATCCGGGATCGGCACGTCGGTGCGGGCGCTGGAGCGGACGCTGTCGTCGGAGGTCGGGGGAGCGTTGTCGACCACCACCGGCTTCTCGCGCAACTGCTTGGCCTCGGCCCGGATCCGCTCGACCAGCGCCGTCCGCGCGTCGGAGTCGACCAGCGCGTCCATCGTGTCCAGCCCCTGGAAGGCGTCCTTGCAGTAGAAGACGCCGGGCTCGTAGACCTCGTCGGACTCTTTGCCCTTCGGGTAGAGGGTACGGCGGCCGAAGTCGCGGTTGATCGCAGCGCCTCCGATCAGGACCGGGAACTCGAGGCCGCGCTGGTGCAGCTCGGCGACGCAGGTCGGCATCTGCTTCGAGGTCGAGACGAGCAGCGCGGAGAGGCCGATCGCGTCGGCCTGGTTCTCGACCGCGGCCTCGATGATCGCGTCGACCGGCACCTGCTTGCCGAGGTCGATCACCGTGTAGCCGTTGTTGGTGAGGATCGTGTTGACGAGCGACTTGCCGATGTCGTGGACGTCGCCGAAGACCGTCGCGATCACGACCTTGCCCTTGCTGTGGCCCTCGATCCGGTCCAGGTAGTTCTCCAGTTGGGCAACCGCGCGCTTCATCACTTCCGCCGACTGCAGGACGAAGGGCAGGATCAGTTCGCCGGCGCCGAATTTGTCGCCGACCTCCTTCATCGCCGGCAGCAGGATGTCGTTGAGGGTGGGGACGGCGCCGATCTTCTCGACCGAGCGGTCGATCCACTCCTCGACGCCCTCCTTCTTGCGGCGGAGGATGTGCCAGTGCAGCGCCTCCTCGGGCTCCATCTCGGCGGTCGGGTCCGCGGCCTCGGCCTCCGTCTCTTCGCCCTTCGACTCGAAGTAGGAGATGAAGCGCTCGAGCGCGTCGTCGCGGCGGTTGAAGACGAGGTCGTCGGTCAGCTCCCGCTCCTCCTCGGGGATCTCGCCGTAGGGGGTGATGTGGTTGGGGTTGACCATCGCCAGGTCGAGCCCGGCCTCGACGCAGTGGTGGAGGAAGACCGAGTTGAGGACCGCGCGCGGCCGCGGCGAGACGCCGAAGGAGACGTTGGAGACACCGAGCGAGGTCTTGACGCCAGGGATCTCCGCCTTGATCCGGCGGATTCCCTCGATCGTCTCCACGGCGGAGGGCTTCCACTCCTCGTCGCCGGTGGTGAGGGTGAAGGTGAGGGCGTCGAAGATCAGCGCTTCGGGATCGAGCCCGTACTCATCGCAGGCGATGTCGCGGATGCGCTTGGCGATCTCGACCTTGCGCTCGGCCGTCTTCGCCATCCCCTCCTCGTCGATCGTCAGGGCGATGAGCGCCGCTCCGTGTTCCCTCGCCAGCGGGATCACGACGTCGGCCTTGGCGCGGCCGGCCTCGAGGTTGATCGAGTTGACGATCGCCCGGCCAGGGATCTGCTCCAGCGCCGCCTTGATCACCTCGGGTTCGGTCGAGTCGACTTGGATCGGCGCCGGCTGGGTGAGCGAGATCCGCTTCACCACCGCCTTCATCTGCTCGTCCTCGTCCTGGCGCTCGGTCAGGGCGACGCAGGTGTCGAGCACGTGGGCGCCGCCTTCGACCTGGTCTTCGGCGACCTGGACGAGGCCGTCGTAGTCGTCGGCGAGCAGCAGTTCCTTGGCTTTTTTCGAGCCCTGGGAGTTGACCCGCTCCCCGACGAGGGTCGGGCGCGGCTCCTGAACCAGCGGGGTCGAGGTCATCATCGAGGAGACCTCGATCGGGCCGGGGGCGGGGCGCTCGCTTGGGACGCGGCCGTCGACCCGCTCACGGATCGCGGCGACGTGGGCGGGGGTGGTGCCGCAGCAGCCGCCGACGATGCCGACGCCGAAGCGTTCGACGAACTCGCCGAGGGTCGCGGCCAGCGGCTCGGGCTCTTCCGGGAAGATCGTCTCGCCGTCGGGGCCCTGGAAGGGCAGGCCGGCGTTGGGGATGCAGTGGACCGGCAGCGACGAGGCCTCGCCGAGGAAGCGGATCGCGTCGCGCATGTCCTCCGGGCCGGTCGAGCAGTTGAGGCCGATCACGTCGATCTCGAGCGCGGTCAGGGTCGTCAGCACCGACTGGATGTCGGTCCCGAGCAGCATCTTGCCGCCGTTCGGCAACAGCGAGACGCTGCACTGGATAGGCAGCCTGCGGCCGGTCTGCTTGAACGCCTCGCGGGCGCCGAAGATAGCCGCCTTCACCTCGAGGATGTCCTGGGCGGTCTCGATCATGATCAAGTCGGCGCCGCCTTCGACCAGCCCCTGCGCCTGCTCGGTGAAGACCTCGACCAGGCGGCCGAAGGAGATGTTCCCCAGCGTCGGATCGGTGGAGGCAGGAAGGAAGCCGGTCGGCCCGATCGAGCCGGCGACGAAGCGGTCCTCACCAGTGGCGCGGCGGGCGATCTCGGCTGCTTTGCGGTTGATCTCCAGCGTCTGCTCGCCGAGTCCCCACTCTTCGAGCTTCAGCCGCGACCCCTGGAAGGAGTCGGTCTCGACCACCTCGGCCCCGGCCTCCAGCATCGAGCTGTGAACGCCCTCGATCACGTCCGGCCGATTCAGCACGAGCGCCTCATGGCATTTGCCCTGCAGCCCCCCGTAGTCCTCCTCGGTCAGCTCGAACTGCTCCAAGGTCGCGCCCATGCCGCCGTCAAAGACGACAACCCGCTCCCTCGTCGCGGCTATGTAGTCGCGCTCCGGCATAGCACTAGAGCGTACAGCCGTGACTAAGGGGTCCTGGCCCATCTTGGCGCGGCAACGCCGATGGGCCAGGAGAGCGCGGCTCAGCCTTCGAATACGCCTAGGGCTTCAACCGGGTTGAGCGATATGCCGAAGTTGCTTTGAAGCGTCGCGTTGTTGCTTCCGACGGTCAGTTGCGTGATCGATTTTTCTTCCGGCGGGGTTGCGTTGTTCCACCATTTCGCTATGGCTGGTTCGGGAAAGTTCAACGTAGGCGTGTTGGTGCTTTCGGCAACCGGCAATACCGAGGCGATGATTTCTCCTTTCACCGGATACCCCATGTTGTTGCCAAGGGGGCAGATTCCCCCTTCGGTGATCAGTTCTCCCAGCGTGCCGCCGGCGGCTTCCGCGGAAATCAGCTCGCCGGCAGACTGGCCCGTGCTGTTTTTCCACACGAGCGTGCTTTTCCACGCGTTGTAGACGACCGTTCCGGCGGGTTCGCCGGGACTGCGGACGGTGCATCCCGCAGGCTGGGCGACCGTTACGTTCGTGCATTTAAGGACCATGCCGCTGGCCGTGCCAGGGGCTTCCGCCGCGCTGCCGACGATTTTTCCCGCGATGAATTTGCACGTTCCGTTGGGGGCGCTGAATATCGCTTTCATCAGGCCCGGCACGCTGACGCGCGTGGTTTCCGTGCTGGTGCCGATGATCGCTTTCGTGGCGCCGGCGGCCAAGTAGTTGCCGGCCACCACCCATCGCGGTGCTTTGCCTGCCTGCGCAGGAGCCGCCGCTGCCGTAAAGAAGACGGCTGCTGCGGCAAGCGAGGTGACACCGAGCTTAAGTCTCGTTCTCATATTCATTTGACTTCCTCTCCCATTGAGTCCCCGCCCGCCTCCGAGCATCCGGCCGAAGGAAAGAAAGTCAAGAAATTTTTAATAAGCTGAGATGTACGACGCTGGCGGTCAGCCCTTGAGCCCCAGCCGCCGGCGCCAGTCGCGGGCGTTGAAGAAGCGGACCAGCGGGGCGATCAGGCGGCGGCGTGACTTGGTGTAGGGGTACCAGCCCGGCTCGCGCTTGCCGCCGAAGCGGGTGATCACGAGGGACTCCGAGCGGCAGTACTTCTTGATGCCGGGTTCGCCGTGGCGGAAGCCGATCCCGGACTGCTTCCAGCCGCCCATCGGCACGTCGGTGGCGAAGTAGTTGACGAGGACGTCGTTGACGTTGATCGCGCCGCACTCGACCCGGCGGGCCACCTGCTCGGCTCGCTCGCGCTCCCCGAAGACCGCGCCGGAGAGGCCGTAGTGGCTGTCGTTGGCGAGTCGCACCGCCTCGTCAGCGTCGCGGACCTTCATCACCCCGACCACCGGGCCGAAGGTCTCGTCGCGCATCACCTTCATCGAGTGGTCGACGTCGACCAGGACCGTCGGCTCGAAGTAGTCGCCGGGCCCCGGGACGCGCTTGCCGCCGGTCAGCGCCCGGGCGCCGGAGCCGAGCGCGTCGTTGACGTGGTCCTCGACGATCTCGATCTGCCGCGGCGAGGTCATCGCGCCGACTTCCCCGTCGCCGGCGCCCTGGCGCAGCCGGCTGATCTCCGCCGTCAGCTTGTTGACGAACTCGTCATAGGCCGGCTCCTCGACGTAGATCCGCTCGACCGACATGCAGATCTGACCCGAGTTCATCATCCCGCCCCAGGCCGCGGCGTTGGCGGCGCGGTCGAGGTCGGCGTCGGCGAGGACGATCATCGGGTCCTTGCCGCCGAGCTCGAGGCTGACCGGCGTCAGCGTCTCCGCCGCCCGCGCCATCACTTTGCGGCCGGTGCGGTCGGAGCCGGTGAACTGGACGAAGTCGACCTCGTCGACGAGGGCGCCGCCGGTCTCGCCGATCCCCTGCACGCAGTCGAAGACGTCGGGGCCGCCGATCTCCTGCTTCCAGGCTTCGACCACCTCGGCGATCCCCAGCGGCGTGAACTCCGAGGGCTTGATCACGACCGCGCAGCCCGCCTGTAGGGCCGGGACCGCGTCGCCGAGCGAGAGGATCAGCGGGAAGTTCCAGGGGCTGATGATGCCGACGACCGGATGGGGCCGGTATTGGATCCGCAGCTTCTTCGAAGCGAGCAGGGGGGTGTGGGGACGGACGCTCTCCTCGCCGATGTACCGTGCCGCGCGGGTGCCGTAGAAGTTGACCAAGTCGGCGAGATAAGTGGGCTCGTTCTCGGCGTCGGCGCGGACCTTGCCGGTCTCGCGCTGCATCGTGTCCAGCACCCGCTCCTGGTTGTCGAGCAGCCAGTCGCGCAGCTTGCCGAGCCAGTGGTAGCGCCCCTCGATCCCCATCGCCTCCCACTCGGGCTGGTTGGCGCGGACGCGCTTCACGGTCGCGGCAACGGCCTCGGGCGAGTCGACCGGGACGTTTGCGATCACCTCGCCGGTGGCGGGGTTATGCACCTCGAATGACTCGGGACGGGGCGAGACCCCGTTCGCTCCGCTCGGCTCGGTGCCGCGTGCCGCCGTTCCGCTCTCCACAACCGCTCCCTTCGTCGCCCGTTTGGCTGGTCAGCCAAATGTACCCGGGCAAGAGCGCGAAGCAACCCTCAGCCGAGATAGTGGGTGGCGAGCAGGCCGATCAGGGCAGCGATCAGGGTGTAGGTCAACCTGTCGAATTTGGCATTCATGCTGGTCCGCAGCTCTCCGATCTCACTGCGCAGCTCTCCTATTTCGCTACGCATCTCGCTGCGCAAGGACTGAATTTCTCCCTTGAATTCGCTGCGCAACGACTCGATTTCCCCCTTGACTTCTGAGCGCAAAGACCTGATCTCCGCTTTGACTTCGCGGAAGCCCTCATCCATGTGCTCCTTGAGGTCGTCGAGGCGCTCGTCGGTCCAGGCTTCTCTCACCATCGTCGGCATGATGGCAACTGTAGACGATAAGTTGCAACAAGATACGCGCGGAATGTAAATTTTCTCCGCAGGTCAGCGCGGGACCAGCCGGTAGACGGGACCTTCCTGGGAGGTCACGTAGAGGCGGTGCTGGTCGTCTTCGCCGAAGGAGGTGGGGCCGGCGACGTGGAGGCCGAGCTTGCGGTCGTCGCCGGCGCGTTTCAGGTGCGGGACCAGCGTGCGCAGCTGGCCCTCGCAGTAGTCGGCGTAGAGGTAGCGGCCGCGCAGGCTCCGCAGCCGCGGGTCGCGGACGACGTAGCCGCCGATGATCGAGCAGCTGCCGCCACCGCGGCTGTGGCTGTAGGCGAAGATCGGTTTGACGGTGTTGCCGGGATCGGGAGTGCCGCTGTTTTCTTCCGTGTACTTGGAGAAGCCCTCGAAGGCGTCCCAGCCGAAGTTGGCCCCGTTCGCGGCGGCGACCGTCGTGTAGTCGAGCTCCTCGAAGCGGTTCTGGCCGACGTCGCCGATCGCGATTCGCGAGCCGTCGAAGGAGAAGCGGAAGGGGTTGCGCAGGCCGTAGCTGTAGATCTCGTCGCGGCCTGGCTTGCCGACGAACGGGTTGTCGGCCGGCACCGAATAAGGCTTTCCGCCGGAGGGGCGCGGGTCGATCCGCAGCAGCTTGCCCAGCAGCACGTCCTTGTTCTGGGCGTTGTTCGGCGGGTCGCCGGCGGAACCACCATCGCCCGTTCCGAAGTAGAGGAGGCCTTCGTGGAACTGCAGCTGTCCCCCGTTGTGGTTGGCGTTGACGGGGTGGGGGATGACGATCACCTTGCGGCGCGAGCCCATCGCCGCCCGGGTCGCGCCGGCGCGATGGAATTCGTCGATGCGGATGTTGCCGGCGTTGTCCGTGTAATAGACGTAGAAGCGCTTGCTGCGCGCGTAGTCGGGCGGGAAGGCGACCGACAGCAACCCCCGCTCGCCGCCGTAGGAGACGTCGCCGCGGATGTCGAGGAACGGCTTGCGGAGCCGGTGGCCGTTCTTCAGCACCGCGATCTCGCCGGGCTGCTCGACCACGAAGAGGAGCTTCGGGAACCCGGGAGCGCCGGCGACGTAGACCGGCGCTTCGAAGGAGCCGATCTTCTTCAGGGCGACGCCGCCGCGATGAGGCCGGGTCGTGCTGGCGGAGGCGCCGCTGCCGGTCGTGTCGCTGGCCGAGCCGCAGGCCGGTAGCGCCAGGGCCACGAGCAGCGCCGCCAGCGCCGCGGTTGTGGTCGCCCTACTTGCCCTTCTTGATTTCAACGATTTCGCCGTTGCCGGTGACTTCGGTTTCCGGCAGTTCTTCGCTGATCTCGGCCTTGAACGAGCCGCCCGGGGCGACGCCGCCGGTCGTCTTCGCCCGCGCCTTGCCGCTGAGGCCGGCGTCGATGCGGTAGAGCAGGGTGTATTTGCCGGCGCGCACCGCGCTCAGCTTCCAGACCGCCCTCACCGTCTGCCCCGGCTTCACTTCGCCGAAGTCGAAGGTCTTGCGGTTGGAGGTCGAGGCGCCGCCCGGGTCCGAGGAGCCGTGCAGCTTCGGGTAGCTCTGCGCCAGCACCCAGACCGGCCGTTCCGGTGCCGCCAGTTCGCGCTGCGGTTCGCTGACCCCGAACGGCAGCGAGGACTCGACCCCCTGCTTGCCGGCGATCGTGAAGGTGACGGTCAGCCCCGGTACCGTCCGCTTGCCGGTGTTGCGGATGCCGAGCTGGAGCAGCGAGGTCTGGCCCAGCACCTGCTTGGAGGGGAAGCGCGCTTCGGTCACCTTGACGTGGAAGGTGCCCGTCGGTTCGTTGTCCGAGGAGGACCCCGAGCCGCCGCAGGCAGCGAGCAGCGCCGCCGCCGCCAGCGCGGCTAACCCGATCGCGATGGCCTGGAGGCGGGTGTGCCGGGAATGTCGTCCGGTCCCCCGCAAAGCGGCCCGAACATAGCACGGGGTTTGGCGTCTCACGCAGGCATTTCCACTGCCTCTGACGGGTTAGCGCGATCTCAACACGCGGCCAACAGAGGGGACTGTTCGATCCCCTAGACTCCCGCTCACCGAGTGGGGCGCTGCGCGCGTGCGGTGCCGGCTCGGATGGAGGAGCAGATGGTCGGAGCCGCGGTCAACAGGGCCTTTTTGCCCGCCAAGTCCCTGTTCGAACAGGTGGGGGAGATGATGATCCTCACCGCGCGAACGATCGTTTCCGCGATCAGGCCTCCATATCCCTATGGCGAGGAGTTCATCGGCCAGTTCCTCTTCGCGCTGCAGCTCTGCTGGTTCCCGCTGCTGGTCTCCACCGTCGCCTTCGGCTTCGGGGCGCCGGGCCTGCAGGCGGCCAACTTCCTCTCGCTGTTCGGCGCCCTCGACCGCCTCGGCGGCTTCTTCGTCCTCGCCTCGATCCGCGAGTTCGCGCCGTTCGTGACCGCGGTGGTCGTCGCCGGCGTCGCCGGCACCGCGATCACCGCCGACCTCGGCGCCCGGAAGATCCGCGAGGAGCTCGACGCCCTCCAGGTGCTCGGGGTCGACCCGATCAAGAACCTGGTCGTGCCGCGCTTCCTGGCGCTGATGCTGATCACCGGCCTGCTCGACATCTACGCGCTGGTCTTCGGGATCAGCGGCGGCATCCTCACCGAGATGCTCTACCACCAGCCGCTCGGTGGTTTCTTCGCCACGCTCTTCTCCAACGCCTCGATCACCGACCTCTGGGGCTCGGTGATCAAGTGCACGCTGTTCGGCGCGATCATCGCCGTCGTCTGCTCCTACAAGGGGATGACCGCCTCCGGCGGCGCCGCCGGCGTCGGCCGCGCCGTCAACGAGGCGGTGGTGATCGCCTTCATGGGCGTCTTCGCCTTCAACTACGCGTTCACCCAGACCCTCCTCGCCACCAACCCGGAGCTGCAGACGATCCGATGAACGCCTGGCTCGCTGTCCCCCGCGGCTGGCTCGACTCCTTCGGGGAGATCGCCCGCTTCAGCTCGCGCATCGCCGGCCTCGTCTACTCCGGCCGGGTGCTGCGCTTCTTCGGCGAGAGCCTGCGCCAGGCGGGGATCCTGATCCTCGGTTCGGCCCTGATCATCTGGGGGCTCGTCTTCATCCTCGGCCTGCAGTGCGGGATCGAGGGCGCCTACCTGCTGCGCGCCCAGGGCGCGCCCGCCTACGCCGGCGTCTTCTCGGCCTGGTGCGACCTGCGCGAGATCATGCCCTACGCCTTCGGCTACATGCTCGCGGCCAAGGTCGGGACCGGGATCGTCGCCGAGCTCGGGGCGATGCGGATCTCCGACGAGATCGACGCCCTCGAGGTGATGGGCGTGCCGCCGGTCACCTTCCTCTGCGCCACCCGCCTGCTCGCCGCCTGGATCGCCTTCCCGTTCATGTACCTGGTCGGGATCGGAATCATGTATCTCGCCAGCTACCTCGCCGTGGTCAAGCAGATCGGCGACGTCTCTTCGGGCGGCTACTTCCTGATCTTCTGGATGTTCCAGAACCCACCCGACCTGATCTTCAGCCTGATCAAGGGGATGTTCATGGCGACCGCGATCGTGCTGGTCGGGTGCTACTACGGGTACACCGCCTCCGGGGGACCGGTGGGCGTGGGGACCGCGACGGCGAAGTCGATGGTCCTCAACATCGTCTTAGTCCACATCATCGGGATGCTTGGGACCCTTGTCTTTTGGGGAGCGAATCCCCGTGCGCCGATAGGAGGCTGACCGTGTCGATCGAGGAAGAAAACCGCTTCGAAGCCGAAGAGGCGCGCGAAGAAGAAGAGGCGCTGCAGGACGAAGCGACCTCAAGCGCCGAAGCCCCGCCCGAGGTGGTCACCGACGCCGATCGCGAACCGCGCGACGAAGGCCCTTACGTGAGCGAGGACGGGGCGGTGATGGGGCGCGACTTCGTCATCCCGGGCGTCAACCCGCGCGAGCACGACCCCTACAAATTCCACACCGGCCGCAAGCGCGACCACGGCGGCGAGGACGCGATCGAGATCATCGACCTGGTCAAGCAGTTCGGCCGCGCCCGCATCCTCAACGGGCTCAACCTCGGGCTGCCGGAGAACCAGGTCTCGATGGTGCTGGGCCCCTCGGGGACCGGCAAGAGCGTGCTGATCAAGCACATCGTCGGCCTGCTCTACCCCGACTCGGGCGACGTCCTCGTGCACGGGGAATCGATCCCGAACATGACTGACGACGAACTCTTCGAGGTGCGGAAAAAGTTCGGCCTGCTGTTCCAGGACGGGGCGCTGTTCGGCTCGATGAACATCTACGACAACGTCGCCTTCCCGCTGCGCCAGCACACCGACAAAGGCGAGGAGGAGATCGGCGAGATCGTCAACCGGCGCCTCAAGGAGGTCGGCCTCAGCGAGGCGACCTACAAGATGCCGAACGAGCTCTCCGGCGGCATGCGCAAGCGTGCCGGCTTCGCCCGGGCGCTGGTGCTGGAACCGGCGATCGTGATGTTCGACGAGCCCGACTCCGGCCTCGACCCGGTCCGCACGGCGCTGCTCTGCGAGCTGATCCGCGAGGTCCACGCCGAGAACGGCGGCTGCTACCTGGTGATCAGCCACGACCTCGGGACCGCGCGCCGCATCGCCGACTTCATCGCCGTGCTCTGGAGCGGCAAGATCGTCGAGTCCGGCCCCAAAGAGGAGCTGTTCGACTCGAGCAACCCGTTCGTCAGCCAGTTCCTCAACGCTGACGTCACCGGGCCGCTCTCGATGGACTGAGGATTGAGCGCCGGAAGCTGGTTCGGGCGCGTCGCGGCGTGGGCGGCTGAGCACGCGCGACCGCTGCTTGCGGTCACCGTCGTCGTTGCGACGGGAGCGGCGATCGGGGCGACGCAGATCCCGACCGATGCCGGCGTCGGCACCCTCGCCAACTCCGGCTCGGCCACCTACAAGGCGACGCAGCAGGTTCGCGAGGAGTTCGGCGAAGAACCGGTCGTCGTCCTCGTCAAGGGCGAACTGCCGCAGCTGATCCTGACCCAGAACATCTTCAAGCTGCTGCGGCTGGAGGGCTGCCTCTCGGGCAACGTGCCGAAGGGGGCGCATCCGATCCCCGGTCCCTGCGCCGAACTGGCTGACATGCACGCGGTCGAGTTCCTCACCGGGCCGGCGACGTTCCTCAACGAGTCGGTGGTGCAGATCGAAACCCAGCTGCGGCGGCTGGCCGAACACGTGCCGGCGGCGCGGTTCAAGGAATACCTGCTGGCGGTGGCGACCAAGTACGGGATCACCAGCGTCCCCAGCATCGACAACGAAGAATTCGTCGCCACCGTCGTCTTCGACCTCGCCCGCCCGCGCGGGACGCCGAAGGCGCGCCTGTCCTACGTCTTCCCCAACGCGAGATCGGCCCAGATCGTGATCCGGCTGAAGCCGGGCCTGAGCCAATCCGAGCGGCACCGGGCGATCGGCCTGATCGAAGCCGCGGTCCACGAAACGACGCCGCGGAAGGCGTGCAAGGAAGGGGGCAAGCCTGCTCCCTGCTTTACGCTCGAAGGTGGCCGCTACGTCGTCTCCGGGGCGCCGGTCGTCATCGACGGGGTCGCGCGAGCGTTGAAGGAGGCGCTGCTGGTGCTCTTCGCGATCGCGATCGTCGTGATGGCGATCGTCCTCTTCCTCGTCTTCCGGTCGAAATGGCGACTGCTCCCACTTGCCGTTGCTCTGATGGCCGTCGCGATCACCTTCGGCCTGCTGGCTCTGGTCGGCGGCAGCTTCACGATGGCTTCGATCGCCGCCCTTCCGATCCTCATCGGCCTCGCCGTCGATTACGGCATCCAGTTCCAAGCCCGCTACGACGAGGTCGCCGGCGAGGCGGGCGACTTTGTCAACCATGGGTTTGCAAAGTCGACCGCCGTGGCCGGGGGGCCGATCATCGGGACGGCCTGCTTGGCGACGGGTGTGGGCTTTCTCGCGCTGCAGCTGTCGCCGATTCCGATGGTTCGAGGGTTCGGCTGGCTGTTGATTCTTGGGATCGCCATCGCGTTTGTGCTCGCGCTGACTACCGGGCTAGGGACGCTGGGGTTGCGGCGGGCGGGTTCTGTCGCCGCGGGGGACCCACCACCCCCGACGACACCTCGGGGATGGTCCCCCCTACGACGCCACCCGCCCGTGGAGCGGTTTTTGTCCCTGGCGCGGGCGTATCCGGAGATGGTCCTGAGCGTCGCGGTGGCGCTGGCCGTCGTCGGGTGGGCAGCTGGTACTCAGGTCGAAACCGTTTCGGACATTCGGTCGCTGGCGCCGCAGAACATCAAGGCGGTGGAAGGGCTGAACGAACTGCAGGAGACGACGGGGGTGTCGGGGGCGCTGGAAGTGAGGGTTGAAGCCCCTGACTTCACGGATCCGGCGACGATCGAGTGGATGGCGGGGTTCAAGAAGCGGGTGCTCGAAAGTGGCGGCTTCAAGGGGGAAGACCCGAGTTGCCTGCAGGCGGAAATCTGCCCGGGGCCGGCGCTGTCGGATTTCCTGATCCGGGGGGAAGAAAAGCCGACGAGGGAACGGATCGAAGGAACGCTGGCGGCGCTGTCGCCCTATGACCTTCGGCAAGTCGCCCCGCTTGATCCGAAGACCGGTGAAGTTGGGCACACGGCCCTGATGACCTTCGGCATACGTGCCCAGTCGCTCGAGGACCAGCAGAAGCTGATCGAACGGGTGCGGGACGCAGTTGGGACGCCACCCTCTGGAGTGGAAGTGCAGCTGACCGGGTTGCCCGTTATTGCTGCTCAGTCAGCCAGCGACCTGTCGAGCAGCCGCTATTGGCTCACGCTCGCCGGTCTCGCTCTCGTAGCCGCTGCCCTGTTGATCGTCTGGCGCTCATGGCGCAAGGCGTTGGTCCCGCTGGTGCCGACGGTGCTGGCCACGGGCTGGGCCTCTTTGCTGCTTTGGATCACTGGCATTCCGCTGAACCCGATGTCCGCGGCGCTTGGCGCCCTGACCATCGCGATCGCGACGGAGTTCGGGGTGCTGTTGGTCGGGCGCTTCCACGAGGAGCGCGCCGGCGGAGCGGGGGTGGAGGAGGCGCTTCGTCGCGCCTATGCGCGCACCGGTGCGGCGGTGCTCGCATCGGGCGTCACCGCGATCGCCGGCTTCGCCGTCCTCATCGCCAGCGAAGTCCAGATGCTGCGGGACTTCGGGGCGGTCACGGTGGTCGACCTGACCGCGGCGCTGGTCGGCGTGCTGCTCGTCCTGCCGGCGACCCTGCTGCTGCTGGAAGAGCGATGAGGGACCGCTACTCGATCCTCGTCGGGCTGATCTTCCTCGCGGTGATCGTCGTCGCCACCGTCAACACGATCGAGGGCGGAGGGGGAGGGGAGACGCTCGGGCTCGACAGGCTGCCGGCGCGCTGGCCGCTGCCGGAGTTCGCTGTCCCCGAAGGTGCGGGCGAACTCGAAGGCGACGCCAACGTCGCCCAAGACGATTGCGAAACCTCTTCGCTTCCCTGCCCCGAATCCTCCCAGCGCACCCCCGCCTGCCGGATCGGGACCGCCGAAGCGATCCGGGTCTGCGATCTCTTCGACAAGCCGCTGGTGATCTCGTTCTGGTTCAGCGAGGGAAGTGGCTGTGCCGACCAGCAAGATGTGGTCGAGCGCCTCTATCGGCGCTACCGTGGACGGGTGGGGTTCCTCTCGCTCGACATCCGCGACGACAGGGACACGCTGCGCGAACTGATCCGCCGGCACGGCTGGACGCTGCCGGTCGGTTACGACCGCGACGGCGCCGTCGCCGCCCTCTACGGAGTCGGCGGCTGCCCTACCTTTGCTTACGTCTATCCGGGGGGCACTTTGCAGAGCGCCAGCATCGGCGACCTCACCGCGGCCCAGCTGGGCGAACGCGTCGAACAGCTGCTCGCCGCTACGAGGGCGGCGGAACGAGGCTGAGGTGGCCGACGTTGCCGCACAGCGGATGGGCTGGGTCCCGGCGCCGCGGCAGGGCTGGGTCGCCCCACACATCGCCTCCGAGTTCCCTGGGCTGGGGATCGCCTGGGTCGAGGTCGACGCCAAACCGGGTCGCAGCCCGGAGCCGGTGCGGCGGCGGCTCCGCGACCTCTCCGACCGCACCAACGGCGCCCACGCGATCCGCCTGCGCGAACGGCCGATCCCCTGGGCCTACCGGGTCTTCTTCCGCCAGATCGGGCTCGACCCCGACCGTACCCGCACGCCGGTCGAGCAGCTCTCGCTCGACCGCCTCCACGACGGCGGCTTCCGCAGCAAGGGACTGCCGGCGGATGCGCTTGACATCGCGATCGTCGAGACCGGAGTGGCGCTGCGCGCCTTCGACGCCGACCAGATCGTCGGCAGCCTCTGCATCCGCGATTCAGCCCCGGGAGAGGGGCTGGCGGGAGAGGCGAGCGAGATGGCGCAGGGGACGCTGACGATCGCCGACGAGACGAAGCCGATCGGCCTTCTTTTCGGCGCCACCGCCGAGGGATATGGCGTCGAGCGGAGGACCCGTCGCATCGCCGTCGCCGCGGTCCAGGTCAAGGGGGTGCCGCAGATCGCCGTCGAGGAGGCTCTGTGGATGGCCGCGGCGACGTTGGAGGCCGCCTGACCTACACTTTCTTCTGATGCCCGCTCTGCTGAAACACGAGGAGTTCGCCGGGCTCGGGATCGGAGTCGACGAGCGCGAGGCGCGGCTCGAGCTGCGCCGCCAGATCGCCCGCTTGGAGGCGGAGCTGGCCTCGCTCTTCGGCGAGGCCTTCGGCCACACCGAGATCCCCCATCGGGTGGCGGGCAGCGCTGCCGCACCGCGGGTGCTCGACCTCGGCGAGCTGGAGGCCGTCCGCGACAGCCTTGCCGGCCGCATCGCCGAAGCCCGCGCGGCCCTCGCCGACCGCGCGCAGGTCGAGACGCAGAACCGTCAGCTGTTGCAGGAAATGCTCGACGCGCCCGCGGAGTTCAAGTGGGTCCGCATCAGCCGCGCCGACGTCGGCGAGCCCGGTTGCGGCACCTGGCACTCGCGTCCGCGCCTCGGGCCGATCGGGATGCTGATGGGCTGGTGGCGGGTCAAGGTCTCTTCCGGATGCCCGTTAGCCGGGCGGCTTGCGGCCGTTGAGCAGTAGATCGAAGACCAAGCCGAAGCCCGCAAAGCGGGATGCGCGGAAACCCGCAAAGCGGGTTTCCGTCCCTGACGAGCGCCCCCCCGCCCCGTGGGGCAACGCGCCGCTGGCGGAGCTGGTCATCCTCGCCGGCATCGTCTCGCTGGCGATTGGCGTGATCGGCGGCCACCCGACCCTGATCGGGGTCGGCGTCGTCTGCGCCGGCCTCGGCGGCCTCGAGGTGGCGATCCGCGAGCACTTCGCCGGCTACCGCTCCCACACCACCCTGCTGGCCGGGGCGGCCTTCGTGCTCACCACCGGCCTCGTCTTCTACGCCGCCAACCAGGTCCTGGCGGTGGCCCTGGCAATCGGAGCGGTTGCCTTCGCGATCGTCTTCTACCTCGCTCGCCGCGCATTCCAGCGTGCCTCCGGTGGCCTCAGCTACCGGGTCGGTGGAATGCGCGGCTAAGCGCTTAAGCCGCTACAGCCTCGCGCCCCTCCGAGCGGGTTGCCAGCTCCTGCGCCAGCATTCGTCGCTGGCGCTCGGTGAGCGTTCCCAGCTGCTTGTTCTCGTTCAGCGACAGCGGCAAGAGGAACTTGCGGGCGCGCGTCCGCCCCCACCGCCGCTGGCTGGTCAGGAGCTCGGCGATGGTCATGCTCTCGGTCTCCCACGGGCAGTTGCGAACCACCTCCGCGGCATCCATGTCGCCCCGCGCAATTGCGCGCTTCAGCTCTGCTCTGGCGAGGCGCACCATGTTGGCCCTCTCCAGTGCCCTCATGTGCTGCGGGGCCTCGGTTGGGTCAATGGTCGATGGTGGTGCCGTTGAGGCAGCTTCCACTGGACTCCTCCCTTCAAGGAATCGTTGAACTGGGGTTATCGGATCCGGCCGGGCGACCAACGCCTCTCCCAAGGCCGTGGTCCTACCGGACCGACTTCTCTCTCTTGCCGACCGACCCGCCCGGGTCGATCAGCGAGGAGGCCAAGCTATGTCTTCGAGGTGCCGCGCGTCAAGCCGCATGCACCGAAATGGCGTCCGACCCATTCGCTAAGAGCAACAATTTCGGCCCCGACCTCCGCTTGTCCGAATCTGGACAAGGCTGAAACTACCCTCGGTGGGGGATGTCAAGAATTTGTGACCAAAAAATTAGGTGCGCGGAAGGTCCGGGAAGTCCCCGATGACCCGCTCGAGGGTCGCCAGCGCCCGGTCCAAATGCTCGCGCTCGTGCGTCGCCATCAGGCTCGTCCGCAGCAGCGCCCCTCCCGGCGGCACCGCCGGATGGATGGCGACGTTGGTGTAGACGCCGTTGTCGAAGAGCGCCTTCCAGAGCAGGACCGCCTGCCAGTCGTCGCCGACCACCACCGGCACCACCGGCGTCGTCGCCACGGTGCCGTCCGGGAGCGTCCCCGGCTCGACGACCTCGAGGCCGAGGTTGCGCAGGCCTTCGCGCAGGTACTCGGCGTTGCCCAGCAGGCGCTCGAAGAGCTGCGGCCCGTCCTCGCGGATCACCCGCAGCGCCGCCAGCGCGGCGCCGACCGCGGCTGGCACCGCGGAGGCGCTGAAGATGAAGGAGCGCGAGGAGATGCGCAGGTACTCGATCACGTCTTCCGGCCCGGCGATGAAGCCGCCGCAGGAGGCGAGGCTCTTCGAGAAGGTCCCCATCCGCAGGTCGACCTCGTCCTCGAGCCCGAACAGCTCGCTGGCACCGGCGCCGCGGGCGCCGAGCACGCCCGCCCCGTGCGCCTCGTCGACCATCAGTCGCGCCCCGTGGGCCTGGCAGAGCTCGACGATCCGCGGCAGGTTGCAGACGTCGCCCTCCATCGAGAAGACGCCGTCGACGACGACGAGGACGCCACCGCCGTCCTTGGCGGCGCGCTGCAGCATCTTCTCCAGCTTGTCCATGCGGTTGTGGCGGAAGGGGCGCAGCTTGGCGCCGGCGAGGCGGCAGCCGTCGAGGATCGAGGCGTGGTCGCCGGAGTCGCAGACGACGGTGTCGCCGGGGCCGAGGATCGTGCCGATGCAGCCGACGTTCGACTGGTAGCCGGTGGTGTAGACGATCGCGCCCTCGGTCTGCATCCACTCCGCCAGCTCCTGCTCCAGTTCCAGGTGCAGGGGGGTCGTGCCGTTCAGCAGCCGCGAGCCGGTGACGCCGGTGCCGTAGGTCTCCAGCGCCTCGCGCGCCGCCTGCTTCACCCGTTCGTCGCCGGTCAGCCCCAGGTAGTTGTTGGAGCCGAGCATGATCGTCTCCCGGCCCTCCATCTCGACGACGGGGCCGGCCTGCGAGGTCAGCAGGCGGAAGTAGGGCAGGAGGTCGTGCTCCTTGGCGGCTTCGAGTTGCTCGAGGCGGTCGTGGCTGCGCGCCTTCTCGAAGACGTCGACCGGAGCCTTCGCGGTCTCGCTCATCTCCGGAAAGTGTAGGTTGCCCACCGGCATGGGCGAGATCACGATCCGGCCGGTCCGCAACCGGCGCGACCTCAAGCGCTTCATCGACCTGCCTTACCGCCTGCACGCGGGGACCCCCTGGGTGCCGCCGCTGAAACTCGAGCGGCGCCTCTTCCTCAGCCGCAAGCTCAACCCCTATTTCAAGCACGGCGAGGCCGAGTACTTCCTCGCCCTGCGGGGGGAGCGGGTGGTCGGGCGGATCACCGCCCAGGTCGACCACGCCTTCAACGAGTTCCACCAGAGCCGCTGGGGGAACTTCGGCTTCCTCGAGCTGGAGGACGACCCGGAGGCGATGGCGGCGCTGCTCGCCGCCGCCGAGGACTGGCTGCGGCAGCGCGGCTGCGACCGCATGGTCGGGCCGATGGACTTCTCGATGAACGAGGAGAGCGGGGTGCTGATCGAGGGGCACGAGCTACAGCCGCTGATCCGCCAGCCCTGGCAGCCGCCCTACTACCAGCGCCTCTGCGAGCAGGCCGGTCTCGAAAAGGCGATGGACCTCTACTCCTGGTTCCTGGAGATCAGCGACCGCGAGGACATCCTGCCGGTCCTCTTCCAGCTCGACGACGCAGCGCGCGAGAAGCACGGGGTGAAGATCCGCCGGATGTCGCGCCGGCACCTGCGCCAGGAGATGGACCGCTTCGCTGAGATCTACAACGCCGCCTGGTCTGAGAACTGGGGCTTCGTGCCCTACTCGAAGGAGGACCTCGACGCCTACACGATGGACATGCACCTCGCCTTCGCCAAGGACTGGTTCATGGTCGCCGAAAAGGACGGGGAGACGATCGCGGTGGCGATCACCCTGCCGGACCTCAACCAGGTGCTGAAGAAGATGAAGGGGCGGCTGCTGCCGCTGGGCTGGTGGCACTTCCTCCGTCGCAACCGGATCTGCGATCAGGTGCGGATCGGCTTCCTCGGGGTCAAGCCCGAGCACCAGCACACCGGGGTCGCGGCTTCCCTCTACATCGAGCACTTCAACACCGCCGAACGGGCGCGCCAGGACCACGGCGAGGCGGGCTGGATCCTCGAGACCAACGAGGCGATGAACCGCGGCCTGGAGGCGATGAGCGCGGAGATCGTCAAGAAGTACCGTGTTTACGAGCGATCCCTCGGCGGGGGCGACCAGCCGGCGCGCTAGAGTCGCCGGGGTGGAAGAGCTGCAACTCGACGGCGAGGTGATCGCCGAAGAAGACGCCGGCCCGCGCGACGCCACCAACCCGATCCGACCGCTCCCCGCGAGCTACGAAGAGCCGTCCGGCGCCTCGGTGGCCCTGCGGCCGGAGGTGCGCACCGCCGCGCTTGCCGCGGCCGGAGGGGTCTTGGCCGGAGCCGCCACCGTTGCCGCCGTGCGAGCCGTAACCAGTGCCGCCACCAAGGTCAAGCCCAAGCGGCGCTTCAGTGGCCGCCGGGTCGAGCGCCAGAACGTGATCGCCAGCCGCTCCTTCCTAGTCGACGTTCACCTGCTGGGACGGTGACGCTCGAAGTCGAGGTGCGGCCGCCGTCGCCTTTCCGGCTGCCGCGGGGGAGCGCCGACCGGACGCTGCGCGTGCGGGGCGGGGTGGCGACCAGGCTGCTCCACGTCGACGGCAGCCCTGTCCTGGCCCGGGCCTGGCAGCCGGGCCGAGGCCGGGTGCGCTTCCGGGCCGAGGCGGTCGACCCCGAGCGCGTCTCGTGCCCGCAGATCGTCGCCGCGCCCGCCGGGAAGACAGCGAGGCGGGAGCAGCTCGAGGGGGCAATCGAGCGGATGCGCTGTGCGCTCTGGGTCGACGCCGACCTCTCCGACTTCTATCGCCGCTTCCGCCGCGACCCGCTGGTCGGGCCACTGATCCGGCGCCGCCCCGACTTCCGGCCGCAAGGACGGCCGTGGCCGTGGGAAGCCCTCGCCGCTGCCGTCGTCGGGCAGCTGATCGAGGCCCAGCGGGCGGCGCTGATCGAGCGGCGGATCGCCGGCCGCTGGGGCCCGCGGCTGGGCGAGGGGCGCACCGCCCTGCGCGACGTTCCCGGTCCCGCGGCGATCGCCGGCCGCGCGCCGGCAGAACTCGAGTCGATGGAACTGGTGGGAAAACGCGCGGTGGCGCTGCGGCGGCTGGCCCGCGACGTCGCCGCCGGCCGCTGCCGGATCGAGGACCCGGATGGCGATAAGCGGCTGCTCTCGGTCCCGCAGATCGGCCCCTGGACCGTCCAGTGCCTGGGGCTGTTCGGCCGCAACGAAGTCGATTCCCTGCCCGCCGGCGACCTCGGCTACGTCAAGCTCGTGGGCCGCCTCGCCGGCCTCGGCCGCCGCGCGACGATCCCCGAGGTCGAAGAGTTCTACGCCCCGTACGAGCCCTACCGGGGCCTCGTCAGTGCCCTCACCCTCGCTGGGCTCTACCGGCTCGTCCCGCAGGGCCCGCCTATGCGCCTGGCCGCCTAGCTTTCCCACCGCCGCCCTCAGCTCAAGCAGCCCTTCGGAGGGGTCGATAGCGAGGAAGATGCACGTCCCCGCCGACAGGAACTGGCCCGAACACGAGGTGAAGCGGTTCCTCGACGAGCTGGTCGCCGGCGGCCATGACTTCCGCCGCCTGGTCGAGCAGCTCCCGGTGATCGTCTACGCCGCCGAGCTCGGCGAAAACGGCCGTTGGCGCTACGTCAGCCCCCAAGTCGAGGAGATCCTCGGCTACCGGCCGGAGGAGTTCGTCAGCGACCCGAGCCTCTGGGCGCGGCTCCTGCACCCCGAGGACCGTCGCCTGGCGCTCGAGCACGAAACCGAGGAGCAGGTCGGCAGACGGGACATCATCCCGGTCGAGTACCGGATGTGCCGGCGCGACGGCTCGATCGTCTGGATGCACGACGAGGCGGTGCTGGAAGCTGGCGAGGACGGGGTGCCGATCTGGCACGGCGTCCTCTACGACGTCAGCGAGCGCAAGGAGGCCGAGCAGGAGCTGCAGCGGGCGCTCTCCCAGCAGGCGGTCGTTGCGCGCCTCGGCGAGCGGGCTTTGCAGAACGGCGACCCGGAGGAGCTGATGGAGGTCGCCACCGAGCTGATCGCCAAAGTCGCCGGCGTCCACAGCGCCTGCATCTGGGAGCTGGGGCGCGACGGCCGCCGACTCAACCTCCGGGCCGGCCTCGGGGAGGCGGTGGTCGGCGCCGGGCGGAGGGTCTCCGCCTCCCGTGATTCCCACGCCGGTGCCGCGCTCGACTCCGGCACCCATGCGATCGTCCCCGACTGGGAGCAGGAGACCCGCCACACGATGCCGCCGGTCCTGCGCGTCTTCGGCGCCGCCAGCAGCCTCGCGGTGGTGATCGACGGCAAGAACCGGCCCTTCGGAGTGCTCGACGTCCACGCCACCGAACCGCATCGCTTCAGCGCCAAGGACGTCCCCTTCGTGCAGGCGGCCGCCAACGTGCTTGCCGACGCGATCGAGCGCCACAACGCCGACCAGGCGCTCCGCTACCGCGTCCTCCACGACTCGCTGACGGGGCTGCCCAACCGCCTCAGCTTCGTCGACGCGCTCGGCGAGGCGCTCGTCAAAGCCGTCGTCTCCGGCTCCCCCGTCGGCATCCTCTTCCTCGACCTCGACCACTTCAAGCTGATCAACGACAGCCTCGGCCACCACGCCGGCGACGCCCTGCTGCGCGCGGTGGCGCCGCGCCTGCGCGCCCACCTGCGCCCCGGCGACGTCGTCGCCCGCTTCGGCGGCGACGAGTTCGGGATCCTGATCGACCGCCTCGCCGACGAAGGGGAGGCGGTCGCGATCGCCGACCGGGTCGCCGCTGCCTTCGCCCAGCCATTCACGATCGACGGCGTCGAGCACTTCGTCAGCGCCAGCATCGGCGTCGCCGTTTCTCGCCCCGGCGAAGAGCGCCCGGTCAACGCCGAGCTCTTGATCCGCGATGCCGACGCGGCGATGTACCGGGCCAAGGAGGGCGGCCGCTCCCGCTGCGTCCTCTTCGACGCCGAGATGCGCGCCGGCGCGATGCGGCGGCTGGAGGTCGAACGCGAGCTGCGCCATGCCCTCGACCGCGACGAGCTCGCCCTCTACTACCAGCCGGTCGTCAACCTCCGCTCGGGCGCGATCGACGGCTTGGAGGCGCTGGTGCGCTGGCGCCACCCGGAGCGCGGCATGCTCGACCCGGGGGAATTCGTCTCGATCGCCGAGGACAGCGGGATGATCGAGCCGATCGGTCGCTGGGTGCAGGAGCGCGCCTGTCGCCAGGCGCTCGAGTGGCACCAGTTGCGGCCGGACGCGCGCCCTCTGGACGTCGCCATCAACCTCTCTGCGCGCCAGGTCGCCCACCGCGACTTCGCCGCTACCGTCGAGGAGGTCATCGCCCGCACCGGCATCGACCCGGTCCACCTGCGGCTCGAGATCACCGAGAGCGTCCTCGTCGACGAGTCGGCGACGGCGATCGCCTCGCTGGAGCGGCTGAACGAGCTCGGCGTGCGGCTGGTGCTGGACGACTTCGGCACCGGCTATTCCTCGCTCGCCTACCTCAACCGCTTCCCCTTCCACGCGCTGAAGATCGATCGCTCCTTCGTCGAAGCGCTCGGCATCGAGCAAGAGGCGACGGCGATCGTCGAGGCGATCATCGGCATGGCACGGGCGCTCTCGCTCGAGGTGATCGCCGAGGGGGTGGAGAGCGAGGTGCAGCTATCCGAGCTGCAGCGCCTCCGCTGCGACTACGCACAGGGGCACTTCTTCCAGGCGCCGATGCCCGAGCGCGAGGTGAGCCGGCTGATCGCCGAAGGCGCGCTCAGCTATTCCGGGATTTCGCCCGAGGGCAGATAGGAGTTGTCGAGCAGTTCGCTCGTCTGCGGCAGCGATTCGATCAGGTCGTTGTCGCGCATCCAGCCGACGAAGGTTTCCCACTGCTTCGGGTCCATGTAGCCGTAGGGCTGGTTCGGGGTGCGGGCGCCGAGCAGCGGCAGCGTCGCTTTCACCTCCGCCGCGGTGAGTTTCGGTTCCAGGTCGGGATTGGCTTCGGTGATCGCCTTGGTCGCCGCTCCCGGGTTTTCGACCGCTGCCTTGGTCCCGCGCTCGAGGGCGGCGAGGAAGAGGCGGAACTTCTGCGGGTCTTCTTCCAGGGTCTTGCGGTTGGCGACGAAGACGAGCTCGTCGTAGGTCGGCACCCCGAGCTTGTCGACCGGCGTCACCACCGGCGCTTTGCCGCGTTCGCGCAGGTCGATCCCCTCGACGTTGGTGTAGCCGCCGAGCATCGCCTGCGCCGAGCCGCCGACGAGGGCGGGGAGGAGGCCGAAGCCGACGTTGACGCTCTTGACGTCTTCGGGTGAGAGGTTGACGCGGGCGAGGATCGTCTTCAGGAAGGCGTCCTGGTAGGGGATGCCGGCGGTGGCGATCGTCTTCCCTTTCAGGTCGCCTACGCCTTTGATGCCCGATGATTTCAGCCAGATCAGCGAGGTGAGCGGGCGGTTGACGAGGGCGCCGACCGCGACGATCGGGAGCCCTTGCTCGTGGGCCAACGCGACCTCGGGCTCGTAGGAGATCGCCAGGTCGGTGCGGCCGGCGGCGACCTGCTTGACCGGCGCCGACGGGTCGGAGGGCGCGGTGATCTTGACGTCGAGGCCCGCTTCTTCGAAGTAGCCCAGTTTCTGGGCCATGTAGATCCCCGCGTGGTCGGGGTTGGGGTAGAAGTCGAGCGTTAGGCTGAAGGCTTCGCGTTCGCCGCCGCCTTCCTCGCTCTTCGCGCCGCAGGCGGCGAGAACTACGGCTAGGGCCAGGACGGCAAGGGCGATCGCCGGGATCCGGAGTCGCGTCATCGCCGGAGTTCTATCGCCAACGGATGACGCGCCGCTCTGCGAGGACGGTCAAGCCCATCAGGACCAGCGCCATTGCGGAGAGGACGGCGACCGTGGCGAACTGCCGGGCGACTTCCAGGTAGGCGGCATCGGACTGGATCAGGTGGCCGAGGCCGGAGTTCGAACCCGCCCACTCGGCGAAGACGGCGGCGATCGGGGCGAAGACCACCGAGATCTTCACGCCGGTGAAGAGATTGGGCAGGGCCGCCGGCGCTTCCGCGCGCCGGAACCGCTGCCAGCGCGAGGCATCGAGGCTGCGCATCAGCTTGATCGCCTCGGGGTCGACCGAGCGCAGGCCGTCGAGCACGTTGACCGTGATCGGGAAGAAGCAGAACAGGGCGACGATGACGATCTTCGGGGCGAGGCCGTAGCCGAACCAGACGACAAGGATCGGGGCGATCACGACCAGGGGGATCGTCTGCGAGGCGATGGTCAGCGGATAGCTCGCGTCGCGGACCACCCTCCAGCGATGCATCGCGACGGCGAAGCCGACGCCGACGACCGCCGCCGCGAGGATGCCGAAGACGATCTCGCGCAGCGTCACCCAGGCGTTTTCGGCCAGCAGGCTGCGGTTCTCCCAGAGCGAGGAGGCGATTTCCGCCGGCGAGGGGACCAGGTACGGTTCGAGGCTGAAGAGTTCGGCGATCGCCCCGGTCGAGGTGGCGATCTGCCAGGCGCCGATCAGGGCGGCGAGCAGCGCCGCCGGCAGCAGCACCCGCCTCACCGCGATCCCTCCCGCAGCGCGTGCAGGGCCTCTTCGCGGGCGGCGACGAAGCCGGCGTCGGTGACGGCGGCGTCGCGGTCTTCGGCCCGGCGCACCGGCACGCTGAGCTCGGCGACGATCCGCGCCGGGCGGGCGGAGAGGACCGCCACCCGGTCGCAGAGGTAAAGCGCCTCCTCGACGTCGTGGGTGACGAGGACGGCGGTACGGGGGTCGGTGCGCAGCGCGGCGGCCAGCCACTCCTGCATCTCGGCGCGGGTGATCGCGTCGAGGGCGGCGAAGGGCTCGTCCAGGGCCAGTACCGGCTTGCCGGCGATCAGGGTCCGCAGGAAGGCGACCCGCTGGCGCATCCCTCCCGAGAGCTCAGCCGGCCGCGCCGTCTCGAAGCCGCCGAGGCCGAAGCGATCGAAGAGCTCGGCGGCGGCGGCGCGGGCCGGCTCTCGTCGCATCCCCTGGTTCCGCAGGGCGAGGGCGGCGTTGTCGATCGCCGAGTACCAGGGGAGCAGCAGGTCGCGCTGGGGCATGAAGGCGCAGCGGGCGAGGCGGTCCGGGGCGGCCGTGCAACCGGCGACCGCGATCGTTCCGCTGCTCTGCTCCCGCAGCCCGCAGATCAACTCCAGCAGCGTCGACTTGCCGCAGCCGGAGGGCCCTACCAGGCCGATGACCTCGTGCGCGCCCACCGCGAGGTCGATCCCCGCCAGAGTTTGCAGCTCGCCGTAGGCGTGTTTCACTGCGGACAGGGAGATTCCCTCGGCGTCGCCTGAGGGGGGTGGGGGAGCGCTCGCCATCGTTTGCGATTGCCCACTTTCGGGCTTCATGCTGGTATCCTGGCGCACTCCGCACTCCTGACCAAGGAGGTCAGGAAAGTCGAAATCAGGGTGGTGCGGAGCCCGAGGGAACACAGATGGACCCGGCAATCGTCCTTTTCGGATTGGGCATCGGCGTACTCGTCGGCATGACCGGCATGGGCGGCGGCTCGCTGATGACCCCGCTGCTGATCCTGATCTTCGGGATCCAGCCGACGACCGCGATCGGCACCGACATCTTCTATTCGGCGGTCACCAAGACCGTCGGCGGCTGGCGCCACTTCCGGATGAAGACGGTCAACATGGAGCTGGTCCGCTGGCTCGCCACCGGCAGCGTCCCCGCCGCGGTCGCGGGGGTGGCCCTCGTCTCCTACATCCAGGGCCAGGTCGGCGAAGACCGCCTCAACGAACTCGTCTACGCCGTCCTCGGCGGCACCCTGCTGATGGTCGGGATCATCACCCTGGCGCGGGCGCTGATCCTGCGCAGCCTGATCGAGGAGCGCGACCGCTTCGAGGTCGAGCGCCGCCACAAGGTCGCGGCGATCGCCATCGGCGCCACCACCGGCTTCGTCATCGGCATCACCTCCGCCGGCTCCGGCACCGTGATCGCGATCCTGCTGATCGCGGTCTACCGCCTGGCGCCGAAGAAGGTCGTCGGCACCGACGTCTTCCACGCTGCGGTCCTGCTCTGGGCGGCCGGCCTCGCCCACTGGGTCGGCGGCAACGTCGACTTCGTCCTCGCCGGCAACATCCTCCTCGGCTCGGTTCCGGGCGTGGTGATCGGTGCGGCGCTGTCGGACAAGGCGCCCCAGGGCTTCATCCGCACCGCGCTCGGGCTCGTCCTCGTCGGCTCCGGGATCGTCACGGTCCAGAAGGGCGACCCGAGCGTCTGGCCGATCGCCGCCGGGGTCGCCGCGATCGGGCTCGGCCTCATCCTCTATGTGCCGCACTGGCTCAATCGCCGCCGCGAGGCACAGCGCGTCGAGGAGGCGGAGATCGCCCACCGGCAAGAGCTGGATCAGGCGCGGGCGCTCGGTCGCACCCTGCCTGCCGACTGATTAACTAGGAGACATGCGAGTTTCCGCGAAGGCCGACTACGCGGTGCGGGCCGCTGCCGAGCTTGCGGCTGCCGGAGACGACGGGCCGGTCAAGGGCGAGCGCCTGGCCGAGGCCCAGGACATTCCCCTGCAATTCCTCGAGCACATCCTGCTCGAGCTCAAGCATCACGGCATCGTCCGCGCCCGCCGCGGCGCCAAGGGCGGCTACTGGCTGGCGCGGCCGGCCGACGAGGTGACGGTCGCCGAAATCGTCCGCGCCGTCGAGGGCCCGATCGCCCACGTCCAGTCGACCCCGCCGGAGGACATCGAGTACCGCGGCAACGCCGAGCACCTGCAGGAAGTCTGGATCGCCGTCCGTGCCAGCCTCCGCACCGTCCTCGAGGAGGTCACCCTCGCCGACCTCGTCTCCGGCGAGCTCCCCAGCATCGTCGGCGAGCTCACCGCCAACCCAGACGCCTGGGTCGCGCGGTAGCAAGTATCCGTAGACAAAACATTTCATAATCTGTCATCATCCAGCGGGTGACGGAATTAGAGAAAAAAGCAACTCCGCTCGAGTTGATCGCTGCGCCCGCAATCGAGAAGAGGATCTTGGTTGTCCGGGAACGGCAGGTGATGCTCGACGAAGACATAGCGGATCTCTACGGCGTCGAGACCAGAGTTTTGGTTCAGCAGGTCAAACGAAACCTGGAGCGCTTTCCTGACGATTTCATGTTCCAGCTGACAAAGGACGAGGCAAAAGCTTTGAGATCACAAATTGTGATCTCAAACGTTGGGCGCGGCGGCCGGCGGTATGCGCCCTATGTCTTCACTGAGCATGGAATAGCAATGCTGTCAGGTGTCCTCCGCAGTAAGCGAGCTATCGCGGTGAACATCGAGATCATGCGAGCGTTCGTCGAGCTGCGCCGTGTTGCCGTCTCCTACGCGGCGCTGCAAGGGCGGCTAGACGATCTCAAGCGCGAGATGTCCGGGCGGCTGATGGAACCTCCTCCGCAGGAGAAGAGGCCGGTTGGGTTCAGGGTTCGCGACGCGGACGATTAGGTCCGACTGGGAACGTCGACCTTGGCCGGGACCAGGTCGAAGTCGCGGCCGAGGCGGAGCTCGCTGTAGCGCTGGGTCCAGTCGTCGTTGATCTTGTCCGACTGTTTCTTCATCCGCGGCTCGAACTGGAAGTCGCCGGGCGGGGAGAGGTCGAGGCGCTCCAGGAGGTTGAGGGTGCTGGTCTCATAGTCGGCGGCAAAGTTCTCGTAGAGGACGAGGATCGGCTTGATCCCGGAGTGCTCGAAGAAGGCGTCCCAGGAGGCCTCTTCGACCAGCAGCTGGTCGAGCAGGTGGTCGATTGCCCGGTAGTGGAAGCGCAGCTGCGGGCGGTGCTCCTCGATGAAGCTGCGGTAGGGGGGAGCGCCGTCCTCCTCGACCGAGGCGGCCTCGGCGCCGGCGTGGTCTTCGCGCCAGGTCGCCGTCTGCACCGCCTTCCAGAGCGAGACCGCCTGCCGCACCTTGTTCGCCCGCACGACGCGGACGAAGGTGAGGTCGGGGAAGACCGTGGGGAGGAGCTCGGCCAGCGGCACGTCGCGGTGCTCGGGGATGTTGCGCAGGAGGCTGACGAACTCGCCGAAGTAGCCCCACATCAGCTTCGCGCCGAAGACGCCGTTGTCGGTGGTCCCGGTCTCGAACGCCCACTCGAGGTAGCGGTCGTAGGCGGCGCGGCTCCAGAGGGGGGAGCGGGGCTGGGGGTCGCTGCCGACGCTGCGCTCGCCGAGGTGGTCGCGGATCGACTGGTCCTCGACGCCGAGGAAGTATTCCTCCGGCCGGCGCGGGCGGCCGCTGTGGCGCAGCGCCTCGAAGTACTCCTCGGGGCGGCCGGCGACGCCGGTTTCCTCGAGCGCGTGGCAGACGAGGGTGCTGCCGCTGCGGGGAGTGGCGCAGACGAGATATGACCGGTCCGGCTGCATTTGTCTCCTAGTCTGTAAGGCGGTGCTGCCGCCGAACATCCTCTACATCCATTCTCACGACACCGGGCGCTTTGTCCAGCCCTACGGCTACCAGGTCCCGACCCCGAACATCCAGATGCTGGCCGACCAGGGGGTGCTGTTCCGCCAGGCCTTCTGCGCCGCCCCGACCTGCTCGGGCAGCCGCGCCAGCCTCCTCACCGGTCTCTACTGCCACAACAACGGCATGCTCGGCCTCGCCCACCGTGGCTGGAAGCTGAACGACTACGGGCAGCACTGGGTACACGCCCTGCGCAAGGTCGGCTACCGCTCGATCATGATCGGCGAACAGCACATCTCCGTCGACCCCGAGGTGATCGGCTACGACGAAGTCGTGCCGGTCGACTCCAGCCACGCCTCCTACGTGGCGCCGCTGACGATCAAGGCGCTGAAGGAGGCGCCGCCGGAGCCGTGGTTCATGTCGGTCGGCTTCTTCGAGACCCACCGCGACTTCTCGGCCCCGACCTCGGTCCGCGACACGCTCTACTCGCTGCCGCCGGCCAACCTCCCCGACAAGGCGGTGACCCGGCGCGACATGGCCGCCTTCAAGGCCAGCGCCCGCTCGCTCGACCAGGGGATCGGCGCCGTCCTCCACGCCCTGCACGACTTCAACCTCGTCGACAACACCCTCGTCCTCTGCACGACCGACCACGGCATCGCCTTCCCAGGGGCCAAGGCGACCCTCTTCGACCGCGGCACGGGGGTGATGATGATCATGCGCGGGCCCGGCTTCGCCGGCGGCAAGGTGGTCGACGCGATGGTCAGCCACCTCGACGTCTACCCGACGCTCTGCGACCTTTCCGGCGCCCAGCACCCCGACTGGCTGCAGGGGACCTCGCTGATGCCGCTGGTCCGCGGGGAAGCCGAGAGCCTCCACGACGCGATCTTCACCGAGACGACCTACCACGCTGCCTACCAGCCTCACCGCGCGATCCGGACCGAGCGTTGGACGTACATAAGGAAGTTTGATGAGTACCCGCATCCGGTCCTCGCTAACTGCGACGACAGCGACACCAAGGACCTGCTGGTCGCGGCGGGGTGGGGGGAGCGGGTCGTGCCCGAGGAGCAGCTCTACGACCTGGTGCTCGACCCGCAGGAGGGCCGCAACGTCGCCGCGGACCCCGCGAACGCCGAGGTGCTGGCGGAGCTGCGCGAGCGGCTCGACGCCTGGATGCACGAGACCGACGACCCGCTGCTGGAGGGGCCGGTGGCGCCGCCGGTGGGCGCGATCGTCAACGAGCAGTGGCAGCTCTCGCCCGACGACCCGGTGCGGATCGTCACGGCCGATTCCACGGCCGCTCCATCCAGGTGAGGCAGGTCCAGCCGGGTATCGGCTGACCGAGCGGGTCGCGGCTCTCGCCGTGGGCGAAGACCGAGAGGCCGCAATTGTGCGAGCCGAGGTTCCAGAGCCCAGCCGCCATCTCCGGCTCGAAGCGCTCGCCGAGGACCGAGTCGAGGAGGAAGAAGCGGGTGAAGATGCCGTGGCTGACGAGCAAGGGGAGCTCACCCATCTCGCCAGCCTTCAGCTCGGCCTTCAGCTGGCGCACGCGGGCGATCGCCTGCTCGAAGGTCTCGCCCGAGTTGAGCTCGTGGGTGTAGTCGATCTCCTCCGGCTCGAGGCCCAGCGCGTCGCCGACTGCCTGCGCCGTTTCCCGCGCCCGCCGCAGCGGGCTGCTCAGCAGGTGGGTGACGCCGAGCTCGCGCATCCCGGCGCCGGCCGCGTGCGCCTGTTCGATTCCCTTCTCGGTGAGGCGGTCGCTTTCGGAATGCGGCGCCGGCTCGCCGCTGCGGGCGGCGTTGTGGACCGACTCGCCGTGGCGGAGGAAAAGGGCTCTCATTCGGGCGCGGGCGCGGCCCCTGCCACGACGTTGACGAAGTTCTCCAGGTGCTTGGTCGTCCAGCACTCGAAGGCGCCGTCGCAGTGGCGCTCGTAGGCGGCCATCACCGAGTCGCCGTAATTCCAGTAGAGCTTCGGCTCGGGGTTGAGCCAGAACAGGCGGCCGGCGCGCTCGGCGATCTGGGCGAAGACCTCGGCGTGCGGCTCGCGGCCGTTGGTGCGGGCGTCGCCAAGCACGATCACGGTCGAGCGCGGGTCGAGGTCTTCGGAGATCTCGGTCAGGAACTCGAGCCAGACGCGGCCGTAGTCGGTGTAGCCGGAGACGTCGGCGACGCCGCCCTCGCTGGAGATCCGCTGGGCGATCGCGGCGAAGTCGCGCTCGTGCTCGAAGACGTCGGTTACCTCGCTGATCCGCTCGATGAAGACGAAGCTGCGCAGCTTGCGGAAGGAGTCGTGGAGGGCGTGGAGGACCGAGAGGAAGAAGACGCTGGCCGAGGTGACCGAGGTGGAGACGTCGCAGAGGACGTAGATCTCCGGCCGCCGCGGCCGTTTCGGCCGGTAGCGCAGGCGCAGCGGCACGCCGCCGGTCTCCAGCGAGGCGCGCATCGTCCGCCGCACGTCGACGAACTGGCCCTTGCGGCGGCCGCGCTGCTCGTGCCCCAGGGTCGCCAGCCGCCGCTTCATCTGCGAGACGGCGCGGTGGACGGCGGCGAGGTCCTGGGTCGGGCTGGTCGGCAGCGCCCGGTCGAGCTCGGCGAGCGGGCGGGAGGGGGGCAGGGTCTCGGTGCGCTCGATCAGGTCGCGCTCGAGCTCGCGCCGCAGGTGGCGCTCGAAGCCGGTCAGCTGCTCGCGGTCGATCGGCGGCCGCTCGCTGCCGTCCTCGTTCGGCGGCTGCTGACCGGCGGTGAGGCCGAGCGTGCGGCGGATCCGCTGCACGTCGACGCCGACCACCCCCGAGCCCTCGGCGCGGCCGAAGGCGGCGATCGCCAGCCGCGCCAGGTCACGCATCGCGTCCTCGTCCCCGGCCGCCATCGCCTCGCGGATCGCCTCGCTCAGCTCGCTCATGTCGAAGCGCTCGCCTTCGCCGGCCGGCGGCCCGCCCTCGGCGTGCTCGGTGACGCCGCGCTGCACCGCCTCGGCCTCGGCAGTGCGGAAGAAGTAGCGCTCGAAGAGCAGCTCGAAGACGCGGCGATCGTCCTGGGACTTGGCGATCGTCGCCGCCAGCGCCTCGCGGAAATCCTCGCGCCTGGTCCAGTCGACCTCGCTCAGCGCCGCGAAGGCGTCGAGCAGCTCCGAGGTGCCAACCGCCACCCCCTCGCCGCGCAACTCCTCGCAGAAGCCGAGCAGCTTCGCCGCCAGCCCCGGCGGCCCGGCGTCAGCCTTCGGCCCGTAGGGGGTCGGCAAGTTTCACCCCGACCCGCTCGGCGACGAGGTCGATGTCGGTGCGGTGCTTGACGATGATCGACATCGACTGGGTGAAGGTCTCCTGGTCGATGTCATCGGCGCCCATCAGCAAGAGCGTCCGCGCCCAGTCGATCGACTCGGCGATCGAGGGCGGCTTCTTCAGGTCGAGGTCGCGGACCATCCGGATCACCTCGACCAGGCGCCGCGCCAGCGTCTCCGGCAGGTCGGGCGCGTGCAGGCGGACGATCTCCATCTCCCGCTCCAGCTCCGGGTAGTCGAGCCAGAGGTAGAGGCAGCGGCGCTTCAGCGCCTCGGTCAGCTCGCGCGAGTCGTTCGAGGTGAGGACGACGATCGGCATCGTCTTCGCCTCGATCCGCCCCAGCTCGGGGATCGTGATCTGGAAGTCGGAGAGCAGCTCGAGCAGCATCGCCTCGAACTCCTGGTCGGTCTTGTCGATCTCGTCGATCAATAGGACGACCGGCTGGGGGCTGGCGATCGCCTGCATCAGCGGTCGCTCGAGCAGGAAGTCGGGGCTGAAGATGTCGTCCTGGACGTCTTCCCAGCCGGCCTCGCCGCCAGCCTGGATCCGCAGCAGCTGCTTGCGGTAATTCCACTCGTACATCGCCTTCGCCTCGTCGAGGCCCTCGTAGCACTGCAGCCGCACCAGCTCGCGGCCGGTGGCGCGGGAGAGCGCCTTCGCCAGCTCGGTCTTGCCGACTCCGGCCGGGCCCTCGACCAGCACCGGCTTGCCCAGCTTCTGGGCGAGGAAGGAGACCAGCGCCGCCGGCTCGTCGGCGAGGTAGCCGACCTCGGCGAGCGCCTCTTTGACCTCGGCGACAGAGCCGTTGGACCGATCGGGCATCGAGCCGATGATAATCACGCCCCCGTGCCGGATCTCGCCCTGCCCCTGGCCGCGCTGCTTCCCCACAGCCCGACGCCCTACATCGCCCTGATGCTGATCGGCTTCGCCGTCGGCATCCTCGGCCACCTGACGGGCGCCCGCTGGCTGGTCGGCGCCGGCGTCGTCCTGATTGCCCTCGGCGCCCTGCTCCTGCCCCTGGCCGCCAACCTCACCACCGAAAACCGGCCGCCGCCGATCGAAGAATCGCGCGGCGACTCCGGCGAATGACCGCGGCGTTCGTCCTTTTCGCCCTCTGGGCCAATAAGGACGAACGCCGGGTAGAAGATAAGGCCATGGGCCGCCTCGACGAAGTCGATCTGACGCTCAAGCTCAGCCGCGAGGAGGAAGCGGAGGCGCTGAGGCGGGAAGGGAACCGTTTGGCGCAGCTGCGGCTGACGCTGGGCGGGCTGATCGGCGAGTGCCGGGTCGGGCCGCCGCTGGTGGTCGTCTTCGAGGGCTGGGACGCCTCCGGCAAGGGCGGCGCGATCAAGCGGCTGGTGGCGCCGCTCGACCCGCGGCACGTCCGCGTCGCCCAGTTCGCGGTGCCGACGCCCGACGAGAAGCGCCACCACTTCCTCGGCCGCTTCTGGCCGGCGCTGCCGGGATGGGGCGGGATGACCGTCTTCGACCGCTCCTGGTATGGCCGGGTGCTGGTCGAGCGGGTCGAGGGCTTTGCCACCGAGGAGCAGTGGCAACGCGCCTACGGCGAGATCGACGCCTTCGAGCGGACCCTTGCCGACGAGGGGGCGGTCATCGTCAAGCTCTGGCTCCACGTCTCCCCGGAGGAGCAGCTGAAGCGCTTCGAAGCGCGCGCCAAGGACCCGCTGAAATCGTGGAAGCTGACCGACGAGGACTGGCGCAACCGCGAGAAGCGGCCGCAGTACGAGGCGGCGGTCGAGGAGATGCTGGAGCAGACCGACCAGCCGCACGCCCGCTGGCACGCCGTCGCCGCCGAGTCGAAGCGCTTCGCCCGGGTCGAGGTGATCCGCCTGGTCATCGAGGAAATCGAAGCGGGGATGAGGCGCTGGGGGCAGGAGCCGCCGCCCCCTCCCTAGAATCCCAACCCGGTCCTGTTCTCCGATTACGAGGAGCCCTATCTCTTGAGCCGTATCCGAATTCTCGCGCTGTTCGCGACCCTGCTCGCTCTGGCGGGCGTCTTCGCTGCCTGTGGCGGCGGCAGCGACAACAGCAACGAAGACCCGCAGAAGGTCGTCGAAGAAGCCAGCCTCGAAGGGGTAAAGAGCGGCGAACTCGAAATGTCGATGCACGTCAACGCCGAAGTCGAAGAAGGCGGTGAATTCGACGTCAACCTCTCCGGTCCGTTCGAAGCCGGCTCCAAGAAGGAACTGCCGCAGCTGGAAATGACGGCGGAAGCCAACGGCGAAGCACAGGGCGAAAAGGTCGATTTCGAAGGCAAGCTGACGCTCCTCACCGACCGCGCCTTCATCGAATACGAAGGCACCCCCTACGAAATCGATCCCTCCACCTTCGGCTTCCTCAAGTCGGGCTTCGAACAGGCCCAGCAGGAAGGCGGCTCCGAAGCCGACGTGACCGCTTGCCAGAAGGCGGCGGAAGGGATCAAGTTCAGCCAGTTCGCCAGCAACCTCAAGAACGAAGGCTCAGAAGACGTCGGCGGCACCTCGACCACCAAGGTCAGCGGCGACCTCAACGTCTCCGGTGCGATCGACGCGCTGATCAAGCTGACCGAAGACCCCGCCTGCGCCTCGCAGCTGGAAGCGGCCGGCCCGCTGCCGCTGAGCGAACTCGAAAAAGCCAAGGGCGAACTGTCCAAGGCGATCAAGAAGTCGCACGTCGAGATCAACGTCGGCGAAGACCACATCCTCCGCCGGTTCGCGATGGAACTTACGGTCGAACCGCCGGAAGCCAAGGGCGAAAAGGTCGAACTGGAATTCGAAGTCTCGCTCAGCGGCGTCAACGAAAAGCAGAGCTTCTCCAAGCCCGCGAACGCGAAGCCGCTGGAAGCGTTGTTCAAGAAGCTCGGCGTCAACCCGCTCGAATTCCTGCAGCAGGCCGAAGGCGAAGGCCTCGGCGGCTTGCTGGAAGGCCTCAGCGGGGAATCGAGCGGCGGCTCCGGCGGCGGTGAATCCTCCGCTGGCGGCGCCTCCGCCCAGGCCCAGAAGGAATACGTGCAGTGCCTGCAGAAGGCCCAGAACGCGGCCGACCTGCAGAAGTGCGCGAGCCTGCTCAAGTAGCTGAGCAGGCCGCGCAGCCGTGACCCAGGCAGGGCCGCTCCTCGAACCGTCCTTCTACAGGACGCCGACGGGGTGGCCCTACCTGCTGACGCCACTGATCCCGGTCGCCGTCGTCCTGGAGCTGCTGGGGGCGCCGGCGACCGCGGTCTTCGCCGCCTCGGCGCTGGGGATCATCCCGACCGCGGCGCTGATGGGCCGGGCCACCGAGGAGCTGGCCGCCCGCTCGGGCCCCGGCATCGGCGGCCTCCTCAACGTCACCTTCGGCAACGCGCCGGAGCTGATCATCGCCCTCTTCGCCCTCGGACAGGGGCTGCAGGAGGTGGTCAAGGCCTCGATCGTCGGCTCGATCATCGGCAACATGCTGCTGGTGCTCGGGGCGGCGATGCTGGCGGGCGGGATCGGGCGCGAGAAACAGCGCTTCAGCCGCACCAGCGCCAGCATCCAGACGACGATGCTGATGCTCGCCTGCGGGGCGCTGATCATGCCGGCGATCTTCGAGCTGGTGGAGGGGCAGGGCCTGCCGCACCCGGGCTCGGAGTCGGTTCACTACGGCGGCACCGTCGAGCACCTCTCGCTGGCGGTGGCGGTCGTCCTCCTCGTCACCTACGTGATCGGGCTCTTCTTCTCGCTGAAGACCCACCGGGACCTCTTCAACCCCGAGTACGAGGACGAAGACAGCTGGGGCTGGTCCACCCGCACGTCGGTGATCGCGCTGGCGATCGCCGGAGTACTGGTCGGGGTGATGTCCGAGGTGCTGGTCGGCTCGATCACCGAGGCCTCGGAATCGGTCGGGCTCTCGCAGTTCTTCATCGGCGTGATCGTCGTCGCGATCGTCGGTAACGCCGCCGAGCACTGGGTGGCGGTGCTGGTCTCGGTCAAAGACAAGATGGACCTGGCGGTCAACATCGCCGTCGGCTCCAGCGCCCAGGTCGCGCTCTTCGTCGCCCCCGTCCTCGTCATCGCCTCCTTCCTCATCGGCCCCTATCCGCTCGCCCTCGTCTTCAACGGCTTCGAGCTGGGAGCGATCCTGCTGGCGATCTTCGTCGGCAACCACGTCACCGCCGACGGCGAGTCGACCTGGTTCGAGGGGGTTCAGTTGCTAGCGGTCTACTTCGTCTTCGCGCTCGCGTTCTACTTCGCCTAGCCGGGTAGCCTGCCGGGATGGACGCGGTCCTCCTGCTCCTCGCCTTCGCGGTCGTCCTCGCGGGGGCTCTGCTGTTCACCAACGCGGTCGAGTGGATCGGGCACAAGCTCGAGGTCGGGGTGGGGGCGGTCGGCAGCATCCTCGCTGCGGTCGGCACGGCGATGCCGGAGACGCTGATCGCGATCGTCGCCCTGGTCAGCAGCAACGAGCGCTCCGAAGACGTGGCGATAGGGGCGATCGTCGGCGCGCCGTTCCTGCTCGGGACGCTGGCGATGGGACTGGTCGGCCTCTTCGCCTACTTGTACCGGGACAAACGCGACCAGGGGCTGCAGCTGAACGTCCACCGGCCGACTCTGGAGCGCGACCTTCTCTTCTTCCTCGTCCTCTTCGCGATCGCCGGTGCGCTGGCCTGGGGGCCTCCGGCGCCGGTGCGGATTGCGGTGGGGATCGCCTTCCTTCTCGCCTACGTCGCTTACATCGCGCTGACCCTGAAAGGGGGCGGCGAGGTGCAGAGCGAAGAGTCGCTCAACCCGCTGATCTTCGAGCGCCGCAGCGAGCGGCGCGAAGACCCGTCGATGGTCCTCTGCGTCCTGCAGCTCCTGGTCGGGCTGGGGGCGATGGTAGGCGGCGCCCACCTCTTCGTCGAGGAGTTGCTCAGCCTCGCCAAGAGCATCGGCGTCGAGCCGCTGGTCCTGGCGCTGATCCTGGCGCCGCTGGCGACCGAGCTGCCGGAGAAGGTCAACAGCTTCTTCTGGGTGCGCGAAGGAAAGGACGCCCTGGCGCTCGGCAACATCACTGGCGCGATGGTCTTCCAGGCGATGATCCCGGTTGGGATCGGCCTGATCTTCACCGACTGGGAGCTGAACTGGCATGCCGTTCTCTCCATCGGCCTCGGCCTCGCCGGCGGCCTGCTCGCCTACGAGAGCCTGCACCTGGGGCGCCAGTTCAAACTGCCGGCGGTGATCGGCTGGTTCACGCTCTACAGCGCCTTCATAGCGACGGTGATCGTCAGCGCCTGAGCGCCCCTGGCGGCGTCCTCAGTCGCTCGCGTGCAGAGCACGCCACGCTCCCTGCGTCCTTGCCAGGAACGCTCAGGAGGCGGCGAGAGCTTTGAGAACTACGTCGTCGTGCGTTTTGGGGGAGACCTTCGGGAAGACTTTCGCGATCTTGCCGTCGGGGCCGATGATGAAGGTCGCCCGCTGCACGCCCATGTACTTCTTGCCGTACATCGACTTCTCGACCCAGGTGCCGTACTTCTCGGCCACCGCGTGGTCGGCATCGGCGAGCAGGGTGAAGTCGAGGTCGTACTTGCCGGCGAACTTGTCGATTGCCTTCACCTCGTCCGGCGAGATCCCGATCACCCGCGCCCCGGCCTTCGCGTAGTCGGCGTTGTGGTCGCGGACACCGCAGGCCTGGGTAGTGCAGCCGGGAGTGTCGGCGCGGGGGTAGAAGTAAAGGACGACGGTCTCCCCTTTGAGGTCTGAGAGCTTCACCTGCTCCCCGTTCTGATCGGGCAGGCTGAAGTCAGGCGCCTTGTCGCCCTCGGCGAGCACCGGCTACTCCTCGTCCTCGTCGAGCGGGACGCCCTCGGGCCGCTCTTCCTCTTCTTCGAAGTCGTCGTCGCTCTCTTCGAGCGCGTCCGGGGCGAGTGGCTCGGCCTGGCTTCTGGTCTGGAAGCTCTCGAGGGCACGGTCCCTCCCGTCCTCGTCGACCGGGACGTCGTCGGAGACCCGCACCCACTCGGCACCTTCGTATCCCTCGAGGTTGTTGAAGACCTCCTGGTCCACGGAGGCGGAGTCGTCGACGATGACGACGACCTCGCTCTGGGGATTGAAGTAGGTGCCCGGCTGGTTGAGCATCTCCTCCACCTCGTAGATGTTTTCTTCGGGGGTGGCCATCAATTCGATCCTATGAGATCGGCCAGTTGCCGTTCGGTCTCCGCCTCGACGTCGAGCGGCTCCAGGCCTTCGCGCATCCGCCGTTCGTTGCGGGCGACGACGAGCTGGCGCACCTCGGCCCGCAGCTCGGCGTCGATCGCCTCCTTGCCCCGCGGTTCTTCGGCGGTGGCGAGCAGGCGCTCGGTCTCCGCCTCGACGTCGAGCGGCGGCTCGCCGCGCTGCTTGCGGCGCTCGGATTTCGCCTCCAGCATCTGGCGCACCTCCGCCGCCTGGATCGCGGGGTCGACCTTTGGAGGGGCACCGCTGCCGGCGCGCTTCTCCGGTCGCTCATTGAGGATCGCGAACGGCCCGCCGCCCATCGTCTCCCAGCCGCCGCCGACCCGCTTCAGCAGCAGGCCGATCAGCGGCGCAGCCACGCCGGTGAAGACCAGCAGCGCGCCACCCTTCTGGAGCGCCGAGAGGGCCAGCGGGAGGTCCATCGGAACAAGGGTAAAGCGCTTCGTCCCAAGCCCGTGCGGCCTCGGATTCTCCCTCTCGGGCCGTGCCGTCCGCTATCCTCGAAGACCGGTTGACTGACCAGTCAATCGGTGGAACGCTAGCCTGCCGGCGGCGCTCCCGCAGACTTCTCCAGAAACGCGAAGAAAAGGAGCACCGACCGGTGGTCGACTTCACCCTCACTGACGAGCAGAAAGACCTGCGCGAGCTGGCCCACAGCTTCGCCGAGAAAGAGATGCGCAAGGTCGCCTGGGAGTACGACAAGGACGGCACCTGGCCGCAGGACATCATCGACAAGGCCTGGGAGGTCGGGTTGATGAACACCCACATCCCCGAGGCCTACGGCGGTCCCGGCCTCGACTACCTCTCCGGCTGCATCATCGAGGAGGAGGTCGGCTGGGGCTGCTCCGGGATCGGCACCTCGCTGATGGCCAACGGCCTCGCCTCGGCGCCGGTCACCCTCGGCGGCTCCGAGGAGACCAAAAAGAAGTACCTGGGGATGCTGACCGAAGCCCCCAAGCTCGCCTCCTTCGGCCTGACCGAGCCGGACGCCGGCTCCGACGTCTCCGGGATGAAGACCCGCGCCGTCAAGCAGGGCGACAAGTACGTCCTCAACGGCTCCAAGTGCTTCATCACCAACGGTACCTACGCCGACTACTTCACGGTCTTCGCCAAGACCGACCCCGAGGCCGGCCACCGCGGCATCAGCGCCTTCGTCGTCGACGCCGACGCCGACGGGGTGACGGTCGACAAGAAGGAGGACAAGATGGGTCAGCGGGCCTCCAACACCGCGACCATCTCCTTCCAGGACGTCGAGGTCCCGGCCGAGAACCTGCTGGCCGAGGAAAACAAGGGCTTCAAACTGGCGATGATGACCCTCGACCGCACCCGCCCGGGGGTGGCCGCAATGGCCACCGGCATCGCCCGTGCCGCCCTCGAATTCGCCACCGAGTACTCCAAAGAACGGGTCCAGTTCGGCGTCCCGATCGCGATGCACCAGGCGATCCAGTTCATGATCGCCGACATGGCGACCAAGGTCGAGGCCTCGCGCCTGCTGGTCTGGAACTCCGCGTTCCTGCTCGACCAGGGCATCCGCAACAGCCGCGTCTCCTCGATGGCCAAGCGCTTCGCCGCCGACTCGGCGATGGAGGTCACCACCGACGCCGTCCAGGTTTACGGCGGCTACGGCTTCATCAAGGAGTACCCGGTGGAGAAACTGATGCGCGACGCCAAGATCATGCAGCTCTACGAGGGGACCAGCCAGATCCAGCGCCTGGTCATCGCCAAAGAAGTGCTGCTGCCGCGCCAGGAAAGCGCCCCGGCTCCGGCCCCGACCTCACCGGAGTCCGAGCAGAGCCAGTCCGAGCAGGCCGCCGCGACGGTCTAGCTCGAGACAAGCGTTTCGCGAAGCCGCCGGCCTCAGGGCCGGCGGCTTTTTATGCGCTAGGAGCGCTGTCACGGGACGAACAACAGGCTGGGTGGGGGAGAGACCAGGCGCTCCCCTCCTTTGTACCGCTATGCGACACAAAGGAGGGGAGCACTTCCTTGGCGGACGGCATAGCCAGTTGGCGAGGCTGGCGGATCGGCAGCATGGGGTGGTCTCGATCCGTCAATTGACGGGCCCTCTCGGCTACTCCCGAAATGCGGTGTCTCGCGCCGTCGAGACCGGCCGCCTTCACCGGCTCTACCGAGGTGTTTATGCGGTGGGCCATCTGAATATCTCCATGCAGGGCAGATGCTTGGCGGCGGTTCTCGCCTGCGGTCATGGTGCTCTCCTGAGTCACTACTCAGCCGCATGGCTATGGGACATCGCCAGGGTGAATCCCGAGCCGTTTCATGTGACGACCTCCGCATGGCGCAAAGCACGCCCTCCAATTCGGCTCCACGAAGCTCGCTCTCTAGCCGCAGAGGATCGGGCGCTGGCGGAGGGAATTCCGGTGACCGCCTTACCCCGCACCCTGCTGGATCTTGCTGCGGTTGTGCGTTTCGAGTGGCTGGAGAAGATGGTCGAGCGGGCCGAAGAGCTTGGGCTCTTTGATCTGCGGGCGGTGGAAGATCTGTTGGCGCGGACTGTGGGGCACAACGGCCACAGTCGGCTGCGCAAAGCGATTGCGCTCTACAAGCCCACCAGCTTCACTCGCTCCAGCTTGGAGAAGCGGTTTCTCGAACTCTGCTTGGAGGCCGGTCTGCCGCAGCCGCGGACGAACTACGTCGAGGAGGGGTTCGAGCTTGACTGCTACTGGCCCGAGTACCGCTTCGCCGTCGAACTCGACCTGTACGAGACGCATGGGACGCGGGCGGCATTCGAGCGGGACCGGAAGCGGCAGGAGGATCTGCTGCTCGCCGGGATCGGGATGACTCGCGTCACCGGTCCTCGCCTGGAACGGGAACCGGACGAGGTGATCCGCCGGGTCACCCGTCTGCTCGAACAGCGGGGCCTGCGGCTGCTCAGCGCGCGGGGGCCTTATCGCGCTGCTTCGACGCCTTCAGGCGCGTGATCTTGTCGAGCTCGACCTTGCGCAGGCGGATCGCTTCCGGGGTGATTTCCACGCACTCGTCCTCGCGGACGAACTCGATCGCGGCTTCGAGGGAGAGCTCGACTTTCGGCGCCAGACGGACCAGTACGTCGGCGCTCGCCGCCCGCATGTTGGTCTGCTGTTTGGCCTTGGTCGGGTTGACGTCGAGGTCCTCGGAGCGCGAGTTCTCGCCGACGATCATCCCTTCGTAGACCTCCTCCCCGGAGCCGACGAAGAGTTTGCCGCGGTCCTGCAGGTTGAGCAGCGAGTAGCTCGCGGTCTGGCCGCGGCGGTCGGCCACCAGGGAGCCGGTCTGGCGCGTGCGCAGCTCTCCCGCCCACGGCTCCCAGCGGTCGAAGACATGGTGGAGGAGGCCGCTGCCGCGGGTCACGGTGAGGAACTCGGTGCGGAAGCCGATCAGTCCCCGCGCCGGCACCAGGTACTCCATCCGCACCCACCCGGTCGAGTGGTTGACCATCTGCTCCAGCCGCCCCTTGCGCGCCGCGACCATCTGCGTCACGTCGCCGACGTGCTCCTCGGGCACGTCGATCGCCAGCCGCTCGACCGGCTCGTGCATCTGGCCTTCGATCTCCCGCGTCACCACCTGCGGCTGCCCCGCGGTCAGCTCGTAGCCCTCGCGCCGCATGATCTCCAGCAGCACGACCAGCTGCAGCTCGCCGCGCCCCTGCACCTCCCAGGCGTCGGGGCGCTCGGTGTCGTTGACCCGCAGCGAGACGTTGCCGACCAGCTCGGCGTCGAGCCGCGAGCGGAGCTGTCGCGCGGTCAGCTTGTCGCCGCCCTGCGTGCCCGCCAGAGGCGAGGTGTTGATGCCGACGACGACCGAGAGCGAGGGCTCGTCGACGGTGATCACCGGCAGCGGCCGCGGGTCCTCCGGGTCGGCCAGCGTCTCGCCGATCGTCACCTCTTCGATCCCGGCGACGGCGATGATTTCGCCCGGCCCCGCCTCCTCGGCGGAGACCCGCTCCAAGCCCTGGGTGACGTAGAGCTCCGAGACCGCCGCCCGCGCGACGCTGCCATCGGCCTTGCACCAGGCGATCTGCTGCCCGTTGCGGATCGACCCCTGGTGCACGCGGCAGATCGCCAGCCGCCCCACGTAGGGCGAGGCGTCGAGGTTGGTCACGTGCGCCTGCAGCGGCGCCCCCTCCTCGTACTGCGGCGCCGGGATCTTCTCCAGCATCAGGTCGAGCAGCGGCGTCAGGTCGCTCCCCTCGACGCCCTCCTCCAGCGAGGCCCAGCCCGCTTTCGCGTTGGTGTAGACGATCGGGAAGTCGATCTGGTCGGAGTCGGCGTCGAGGTCGATGAAGAGCTCGTAGACCTCGTCGACCACCTCGCTGATCCGCGCGTCGGGCCGGTCGACCTTGTTGACGACGAGGATGATCGGCAGCTTGCGCTCCAGCGCCTTGCGCAGGACGAACCGCGTCTGCGGCAGCGGCCCCTCGGAGGCGTCGACCAGCAGCAGCGCCCCGTCGACCATCGTCAGCGCCCGCTCGACCTCGCCGCCGAAATCGGCGTGGCCCGGCGTGTCGACGATGTTCAGCTTCGTCTCGCCGTAGGTGACGGCGGTGTTCTTGGCGAGGATCGTGATCCCCTTCTCGCGCTCGAGGTCCATCGAGTCCATCACCCGCTCGGCGACCTCCTGGCCCTTGCGGAAGGTGCCGGTCTGCCACAGCATCGCATCGACCAGGGTCGTCTTCCCATGGTCTACGTGGGCGATGATGGCCACGTTGCGCAGGTTGTCTCGAGTGGTGCTCATAGCGAATGAGGAGAGTAGGGAACGGGCGCGGTCGGCTCCATCCAAAGCGAAGCCCGCCGGTTGGCGGGCTTCGGACTGCGAAGAGCTTTCAGCGTGACTACTGCTGCTGAACGCTCGCGGCGGCCGGGCCTTTGGGGCCTTCTTCGGACTCGTAGCTCACTTTGGCGCCCTCGGTCAGGGACTTGAAGCCCTCGCCGAGAATGGCGCTGTGATGAACGAAGACGTCCTTCGAGCCGTCGTCGGGCGTAATGAACCCGTAGCCCTTATCGTCGCTGAACCACTTGACAGTTCCAGTGGGCATGCATTGCCTCCACTTCATGTGCTGCGAACGCGGAGGATGCAAAAGCAACGACTGCGAGCGCTACGCACAACTTTCGCCGGTATCTACCGGCCCAACGGAGAGGACCGTAGCAGGATCAACCGGCGGTCAGCGGCCGCGCGGGGCTTATGAGGAGAGCTTTCCCGCCGATAACAATGGGGACGATGCTTCAGGGGCTACGCCTCAACCGCCTCTTTGGACGGGCGCTTCCCTTTGCGGCCGTGCTCCTTCTCTCGCTGCCCGCGGGTGCAGGCGCAGCGCTGCCTGCCGGGAAGGCCGACGGCGCGCTCTCGCCGCTGCTGAGCGAACTAGCCGAGCCAGCGGTGGCGAACAAGGGGCCGGCTGCGCAGGCGGAGGCGCTCGGGGTCACTGCCACCGGGCCCGCGAGCCTCGTCCGCGAAGGCGAGCGAGTGCTCGTGACCGCTCGCTTCGACGCCGGGGCGGTCGCCGCCCTCCCGGACCTCCGCGCTGCCGGGGCGCGGGTCGTCAGCGCCAGCCGCGACCAGCAGACGGTGACGCTGTCGGTGGTGCCCAGCGCCCTGCCGGGAATCGCCGCGGTGCCAGGTGTGCGCTCGGTCTGGCAGGCGCGCCAGCCTGTCGTCTACGGCGTCGGCGAAGGGTCCTGCGAAGGCGGCTCTGTCATCTCCGAGGGCCTCGGCCAGCTCAACGTCGACAAAGCGCGCGAAACCTTCGAACTGCGCGGCAAGGGGATCACGATCGGCGTGCTCTCCGATTCCTATGACATGGCGAGCAAAGCCGCCGACGGCAGTGGCCCCGTCGCCACCCATGCCCCCGAAGACGTCGCATCCAACGACCTCCCCGGCCTCGCCAGCAACTGCTCCGAACAGCAGTTCCCGGTCGACGTCCTTGCCGAGGGCAATGCGAAAGGCGCCGACGAGGGACGGGCGATGCTGCAGATCCTCCACGACCTCGCGCCGCACGCGAAGCTCGCCTTCGCCACCGCCTTCGAAAGCGAAGAATCGTTCGCGCAGAACATCGAACGGCTTGCCCGCCCGGTCTCCGAAGGCGGTGCCGGGGCCGACGTGATCGTCGACGACGTCGCCTGGTTCGAAGAGCCCTTCTTCCAGGACGGCCCGGTTGCGGCGGCGATCGACAAGGTCACCTCCGAAGGTGTCACCTACCTGACGGCGGCCGGCAACGACAACCTCTTCGACGGCAGCGGCCACGAAATCGCCTCCTGGGAAGCGCCGGCCTTCCGCGACTCCGGCGCCTGTCCGGAAGCCATCGCCCTGAAGCTCGTGCTCAACGGCAAACACTGCATGGATTTCGACCCGGAAGCAGGAACCGACAACACCTTCGGCATTACCGTCAAGGCCGGGGCCACGCTGGTTGTCGATCTGCAGTGGGCGGAACCCTGGGAAGGCGTCTCCACCGACTTGGACGCCTTCCTCCTCTCCGGCGGCAAGGTGTTGGCGGAATCGGCGGAAGACAACGTCGGCCTGACGGGCACCCACCGGCCGGTGGAGATCGTCGCCTGGAGGAACGAAGCCACGACTGCGCGCACCGTGCAGTTGGCGATCAACCGCTTCTCCGGCGGCAACCCCCGCCTCAAGTTCATCCTGATGGAGAACGGCGGCGGAGTCAGCGCCACCGAGTACCCGAGCTCGAACGGCGGAGACGTCGTCGGGCCGACGATCTTCGGCCACGCGGGAGCCGCGAGCGCGATCTCGGTCGCGGCGGTTCCCTACTACAACAGCGCCAGCCCGGAGAGCTACTCCTCGCGGGGCCCGGTGATCCACCTGTTCGGGCCGGTCGCAGGGACGACCCCCGCCGCCTCGCTCGGCTCGCCGGAAGTGATCGCCAAGCCCGACGTCGCCGCCACCGACTGCGGCGCCACCACCTTCTTCGCCTTCCTCTCGGCCGGGAAGTGGCGTTTTTGCGGCACCTCGGCGGCGGCTCCGCATGCGGCCGCCGTCGCCGCCCTGCTGCGCCAGGCGAAACCGTCGCTGCCCTCTCAGAAGTTCCGCGAAGCCCTGGTCGAAACGGCTTCCCCCGTCGGCGCCTTCTCGGCCAACGCCGTCGGCGGCGGTCTGGTCAACGCCTTCGCGGCGCTCGAAAGCCTGCCGGGACCGCTTGCAGGAGACGACGGCCCCAGCACGCCCACCGCTCCCCTCGCCCCGCCGCCCAGCGGCAGCGCCACGGTGCCTGCCCCGGGTAGCCCGAGCGGCGCGCCCGCGGTGACGCCGGCCGTGACCGCTCCGTCCTCTCCGGAGACCACGATCCTCAGGCACCCGCGCAAGCTGGTGCGCACCCGCAGCAACACCGCCCGCGTCGTCTTCGGCTTCGGCTCCGACCAGGCAGGGGCGACGTTCCTCTGCCGGATCGACAAGAGGGCCTTTCGCTCCTGCGGCAGCAGGCTTGCGCACCGTTTCGGGCTCGGCCGGCACGCGCTCGAAGTCAAAGCAGTCGATTCAGCCGGTCTCGCCGACCCGACTCCGGCTGTCTTCCGCTTCCGCCTCGAGCACGTCTCCTGAGAGCTTGGTAGGGCGGCGCGACTGGCGGCGGGCCGTCCAGTGGCCGATGCCGAGCAGGGCGAGCAAAGCCAGGGCGCTCGCCCACACCAGCGGGTCGGTCAGCGACAGGCCCTCGAGCCTGGTGCCGAAGTAGACGGCGATCGCGGTGATCGGCAGGTAGCCGACCGCCGTCGTCCAGACGAAGCGCCAGGCAGGGACCCGCGCCGCGCCTGCTGCGTAGGAGACGATGCTGAAGGGGAGAATCGGGATCAGCCGCATTGCCAGCAGCAACGAGGGGCCGCCGCGCTCGATCGCCCGCTCGACCCGCTCGAAGCGCTCCTCGCCGAACCAGCGGTCGAGCAGGGGGCGGGCGACGTGGCGGCCGACCGCCCAGCAGATCAGCCCGGAGAGGACCCAGCCCGCCGTCATCAGCGCCAGCGCCGGGAAGAAGCCGTAGGCGAACCCGGCTGCCGCGTCGACGATCTCGGCCGGATAGAAGACGACCGCGTGGAGAAGGGTGAGGACGAGGATCAGCAGCGGGCCGGCGGCGCCGAGGCGGTCGATCTGGTGGCGGACCTCGCCGTTGTCGCCCCGGAGCGCCGCCGCAGTCGCTTCCCGCAGCGGCTCCACCGCCAGCACCAGCACCGCCAGCAGGACGATTCCGGCGAGCGTGATCGCGATCTCCAGCCACGGCAGGCGGTTCTTCTTCACCCGCCTAGGCTAGATGCAGCTCAGCCGCCCCGCCGGAGGCCGAGGGGAGCTCTGCTGGAAGACGTCTTACCGGTGAGCGAACGATCACCGAAACCCCTGCACATTGTTGGGTTTGGAGCACTAGCCTGTTCCGATCAGGCACTTTGACCAGTTCGAAAGGGAGGCAGTAGTGGCAGTTGAGACGGAGGCCTGGAAGAGCCAACTCGCGGAAGAACACGAGCCGCGCCATCACCACCTGCTGAAGGCGATGTCGCACCCGGTTCGCATGGACTTGCTCAGCATCCTCAGCTACCGACACCTCAGCCCGGCGGAATTCGCCCGCGAACGGGGAGAACCCGTCTCCAAAGTGGCTCATCACTTCCGCAGCCTCGAGCGGCTCGGGTGCATCGAGGTGGTTCACACGCGGCCGGTCCGGGGGTCTACAGAGCACTTCTACCGCCGCTCCGAAACCATCGTGCTCCACGACGATCTCCTGGAGGAGATGCCCGAGGAGGCAAACCGGCTCCTCCTCACCTCGATCATCCGGGACTTCTTTGCCCGGATCGCGAAGGCGATGAGGATCGGCACCTTCACCGCCCGCAAGGACCTCCACTTCACCTGGAAACCGGTGAAGCTCGACGAGCAGGGCTGGAAGGAGGTGACCGAGATCCTCGGCTCCACCTATCAGGCGGTCGACGCCGCGGAAGAGCGGGCGTTGGAGCGGATGGAAGCGTCCGGTGAGGAGGGCTTCGTCGCCACCGTCGCGCTGGCCGCGTTCGAATCGCCGCCTGAGGACGACTAGCTGCGGAGCCGCTCGGCCAGGCCGGAGTGGCGGCCGCCGCTGTCGTCGCGATGGACGGCGCTGGCGAGCACGGCCTGGTCGCCGACGAGGACGCAGCTGGTGCGGGCGCGGGTGATCGCGGTGTAGAGGAGCGGGCGGTTGAGCATCCGCGAGTGCGAGCGGTGGCAGACGCCGACGACCACCGGCACCTCGCAACCCTGGGCCTTGTGGACCGAGATCGCGTAGGCGAGGCGCAGCGTGCCGGTTTCGCCGTAAGGGATGACGAGGCTGCCGCCGTCGTCGGTGTCGACGACGATCTCTTCCTCGGCGGGGTCGTCGTCGCGGAGGAAGACGATCGAGCCGTTCATCAGCCCCAGCTCGTGCGAGTTGCGGGTCTGGATCAGCCGGTCGCCGATCCGGAAGCGATTGTCGAGGGCGGGCTTGCCGTCGGGGTTGAGCTCGGCCTGCAGCCGCTCGTTCAGCGCGTCGATCCCGACCGGCCCCCGGTACATCGGCGCCAGCACCTGGACCTCGCGGATCGGGTCGACGGCGAATCTCGCCGGCGCTCTTTCGGAGACCACCTCGACCACGGTCTCCAGCGCCCGCTCCGGCGTTCCCCGCTCGATGAAGAAGAAGTCGTGGTCCTGCTCGGGACCGGGCTCGAGGTGTGGCTGCCGGCCCTGGTTGATCTCGTGGGCGGCGGTGGTGATCATCGAGCGCGCCGCCTGGCGAAAGATCTGGGTCAGCCGCACGACCGGCACCGCCTCGGAGGCGATCAGGTCCTCGAACGGCTTGCCCGCCCCGATCGGCGGCAGCTGGTCGGCGTCGCCGACGAAGACGACGTGGGTGGTCTCGGCCAGGCCCTCGAGCAGCACCTGCGCCAGGCGCAGGTTCAGCATCGAGGACTCGTCGACGATCGCCAAGTCGACCGGGAGCGGGCGGCCGGGTCGGAAGGCGGGCTCGCGCCCCGGCATCCACTCGAGCAGGCGGTGGATCGTCTTCGCCTCGTGGCCGGTCGTCTCTTCTAGCCGCCGCGCCGCCCGGCCGGTCGGGGCGCAGAGGGCGATCGTCGCGTTCGCCGCCTCGGCCTCGGCGACGATCGCCGTGGTCGAGCGGGTCTTGCCGACGCCGGGCCCGCCGGTGAGGACCGAGACGCGGGCGCCGAAGGCGGCCCGCACCGCCGCCCACTGCTCGTCGGTCAGGTCCTCCTGCGGCTCCTCGCCCGGGTCGTGGTCGAGGTGGGGGGGAGCGGCGGCCCGCGCCGCCAGGGTCGCGGCGACTGCGAGCTCGCTCTCCCGCGTCGGCTCGCGATAGATCTTCCCCTCTTCCTCGACCAGTCCCGGCGCCTGGAGGAGCACGTCCGGTTCGGGGGCGACCCCGATCAGCCGAGCAGTTCGCCGCGTCAGCTCCGGCAGCGGCAGGTAGCTGTTGCCCTGTCCCTCGGCCTCGATCAGCGCGTAGAGGGCGGCGGCCTGGGCGCGACGGGGCGACTCCGGCGGCACGTCGGCGGCGATCGCGATCTTGTCGGCGCGGGCGAAGCCGACCCCAGGCACCTCGGTCAGCCGGTAGGGATCCTCGTGCAGGATCGTCATCGACTGCTCCCCGTAGCGGGCGTGGATCGGCGCCGCCAGGTGGGCGAGCCCATGCGGGGCCAGCTGCACGTGGAGGTCGCGGATCGCCCGGCTCGCGTACCAGGACTGGGCCGCTGCCGCGGCCTGGTCGGCGCTGACCCCGCGCAGGGAGCCGAAGACGCTTTCCGGGTTGGCGGCGATCTTCTGCAGAACCTCGGTGCCGTACTCGTCGCAGAGCTTCTCGGCCCGTTTCAGGCCGATGTGGCGCAGCGAGCTCAGGTAGGCGACCTGGCCGTCGCGGTCGGCGGGGTCGAGCGGCACCGCTCCCTGCGCCCGCAGCTGGCGGCCGTAGCGGTTGTGGGTCTGCCACTCGCCGCTGACTTCGGCTCGGGCGCCGGGGTCGAGATGGGCGACGGGGCCGATGAGAGCGAAGCCTTCGCCCGACTCGACCTCCCGCACCTCGAGCACCGCGTAGCCGTCGTCCTCGGCGCGGTAGATCACGCCGAGCACCTCGACCGTCCCGCTGTAGGAAGCCGCGTCGGCGTCGAAGAGGGTCGCTGCTCGGGTCACCTGACCAAAGCTAGCCTGCTTCGAGGATGGCGACCACGCGACAGCCCGCCGGTCTTTGCGACCGCTGCCGCCACCAGCGGCTGGTGCCGAACACCCGCGGTTCGGTCTTCTCGCTTTGCGAGCGCTCGCGCACCGATCCCGCCTTCCCGCGCTACCCGCGGCTGCCGGTATCGAGCTGCCCGGGGTTCGAACCGGCGCCGGCCGCTCCCGGGCAGCCCTTGGATTCGAGCTAGCTCCGCATCGGGTCCGGTTCGCCGAGCTTGCTGCGGTCCGGCGCCTCGTAGACGCCGCCGGGGACGCCGCCGACGACCACCATGCGGATGCCCTCCGGCCCCGGCCAGACCTTGCGTTTCGGCTCCGCGGCGACCCGCACCATGTGGTCGGGATCGAGCGGGAAGCGCTCGCCTTCGATCTCGATCTCGCCGCCGCCGCGGATCGCCATGTAGACCTCCTCCTGGCCGCTCTCGGTCTCGTCGTGGTCGGGGTAGCGGTCGAAGTTCGGCGGCATGTCGATCACCTGCAGGCCGAAGGAAGTCACTCCCAGCTCGGCCCGCGCCCGCTTGTAGCCGCCGAGAAAGATCGCCTCCATCTCGTCGATCTTCTTCACTGCGTAGTCGCTCATCACTGCCTCCTCGGTCATCTGTGTCTTCTCGTAAGTGGTCTCCCGATGTCCTCCGCACCGGATAATACGAACGTTCGTGCTTTTCTATAATGCCTGTCTGTGACTCCCGTCACCGAGAAGGGCACCCAGACGCGCGAGGCGATCCTCGATCGCGCCGTCGACCTCGCCTCGGTCGAGGGCTTGGAGGGGCTGACGATCGGCCGCCTCGCGGCGGAGCTGCAGATGAGCAAGAGCGGCCTCTTCGCCCACTTCGGCTCCAAGCAGGACCTGCAGCTGGCGGCGATCGCCGCCGCCGCGGCGCGCTTCCGGGCGACCGTGGTCGAGCCGGCGCTGGAGCTGCCGGAGGGGGCGCCGCGGCTGCGCGCGCTCGCCGAGCGCTACCTCGACCAGGTCGACACCTATTCCGGCGGCTGCTTCTGGGCCGCCACCTCGGCCGAGTACGACGACCGGCCAGGCCCCGTCCGCGACGCGATCGCCGCCTCCCTCGACGCCTGGCTGGCGGCGCTCGAGCACCAGGCCCGCGCGGCCGGCGTCAAGCGCCCCGAGCGCCTCGCCTTCGAGATCTACTCGCTGGTGATGGGAGCCAACGCCCGCTACCGGCTCAGCGGCGACAAGCGGGTCTTCGACTACGCGCGCGAGTCGATCGAGCGGCTGCTGCCCTCCTAGCCGGCGGAACCGGGTAGCTAGGGTTGCCGAACCAGTAGATCCTCGCCGGAAGGAGCTTCAGATGGACGTTGCGATCGGTCTTCCCAACGCGGTGCCCGGGACGACGGGCGAGCAGCTGACCGAGTGGGCGCGGCGAGCGGAGGCACGCGGGTTCTCCAGCCTGGGGACGATCGACCGCATCGCATACCCGAACCTGGAGCCGCTGACCTCGCTGGCGGCCGCGGCGGCGGTGACCGAGCGGATCGGGCTGGCGACCACGGTGCTGCTCGGGCCGCTGCGGGTCAACCCGGTAGCGCTGGCTAAGCAGGTGGCGAGCCTGCAGAAGATCTCCGACGGGCGGATGACGCTTGGCATCGGCCTCGGCGGCCGCGAGGACGACTACGAGGTCGCCGGCGTCGACACGAGCACGCGCGGCAAGGACCTCGACGCGATGCTCGAGCGGATGAAAGAGGTCTGGGAGGGGGACGAGATCGGCCCGGACCACGAGACGCAGCCACGGGTCTTGGTCGGCGGCTCGGTCGAGGCCTCGTTCGAGCGGGCGGCCCGCTTCGGCGACGGCTGGATCGCGGCGGGGGCCCCGCCGGACCAGTTCGCCGAATGGCGGCAGGGGTTCGAGGCCGCCTGGGCGGAGGCGGGGCGCAGCGAGGCGCCGCAGAACGCCGCCCTCGCTTACTACTCGCTCGGCGACCGCGCCGAGGAGGAGGCGCAGGCCTATCTGACCGACTACTACGCCTGGTTGGGCGAGGACACCGCCAACTTCATCGCCGGCTCGGCCGCCAAGGATGCGGATACCGTTCAGCAGTACGCCTCCGCCTTCGAGGGGGCGGGCTGCCAGGAGCTCTTCCTCTTCCCGAGCTCGAGCGACCCGCAGCAGGTCGACCTGCTGGCCGACGCCCTGGGGATGTAGCCGGAGGGCGGATGGCCGAGACCCGGATCGAGGTGCGGCTGCGCCCGCGCGGCCACGCCGACGAGCTGCTCGGCCTGGCCGACGGCGTGCTGCAGGCGAAGGTCTCGGCGCCGCCGGTAGACGGCAAGGCGAACAAGGCGCTCTGCCGGCTGGTCGCAAAGCGCGCCGGCGTCCCGCCCTCGCGGGTCAGCGTCATCCGCGGCGAGAAGTCGCGCGACAAGCTGTTGCTGGTGGAGGGGATCGACGAGCCGACGCTGATGGGAAGGCTCGGCGCCTGATGGCCGACGAGCTGCCGGTCCTGCTCTTCGCAGATCAGGCCGAGATGGAGACGTGGCTGGAGGAGAACGGCGAGGAGTCCGAGGGCATCTGGCTGAAGATCGCCAAGAAGGGCGCGAGGGAGCCGAGCGTCACCTATGACGAGGCGATCGAGCTGGCGCTCTGCTTCGGCTGGATCGACAGCCAGGTCCGCCGCTTCGACGACCAGCACTACCTCCAGCGCTTCACCCCACGGCGCCCCCGCGGCCGCTGGTCGAAGATCAATCGCGAGAAAGCCGAAGCGCTGATCGAGGCGAAGAGGATGCGTCCGGCCGGCCTCGCCGAGGTCGAGGCGGCGCAAGCCGACGGCCGCTGGAAGGTCGCCTACGAGGGCCAGCGCACGGCGAAGGTGCCGCAGGACCTGCAGCGCGAGCTCGACGCCAACCCGGCCGCCGCCGAGTTCTTCGCCGCCCTCGACAGCGCCAACCGCTACGCGATCGTCTACCGCCTCGACGACGCGAAAAAGCCGGAGACCCGCGAGCGGCGTCTGCGGAAATTCGTGGGGATGCTCGAGCGCGGGGAGAAGATCCACTCCACCTAGACTCGTAAGCGTGGATCGAGATCTGTTGGCAGCTGCTTTGGCCGATGAGCCCTCCTACCGCGCCGAGCAAGTGTGGGAGTGGGTGACGCGCGGGGCGCGCTCCTACGAGGAGATGACGAACCTGCCGGCGGCGCTGCGCGAGCGGCTGGCGGCGGAGGTGCCGCTGTCGACGCTGACGGTCGCGGCCGAGGCGAAGTCGGACGACGGCACCGTCAAGACCCTCTTCCACACCGCCGACGGGCGGCCGATCGAGGCGGTGCTGATGCGCTACCGCGATGGGCGTCGCTCCGTTTGCCTCTCCTCGCAGTCGGGCTGCCCGCTGACCTGCACCTTCTGCGCCACCGGGCAGATGAAGTTCGGCCGCAACCTCGGCGTCGACGAGATCCTCGATCAGGCGCTCCACTTCCGCCGCACTGAGGAGATCGACCACGTCGTCTTCATGGGGATGGGGGAGCCGACGATGAACGTCGACAACGTGCTCGGCGCCTGCCAGTTGCTGCCCGACCTCGGCGTCACCCACCGTCGCACCGCGATCTCGACCGTCGGCTGGGTGCCGGGGATCGACCGCCTCGCCGAGTGCGAGATGCCGATCGGCCTGGCGCTCTCGCTGCACGCGCCGAACGACGGCCTGCGCTCGCAGATCATGCCGGTGAACGAGCGCTACCCGATCGCCGAGGTGCTCGCCGCCTGCGACCGCTACCGCGTCGCCCGCCGGCAGAAGGTCTTCGTCGAGTACGTGATGCTCGACGGCGTCAACGACCTCCCCGAGCACGCCCGCGAGCTCGCCGCGCTGCTCGACCCCCGCGGCTACAAGGTCAACCTCATCCCCTACAACCCGACCGGCACCTACGACGGATCCTCGCCGGAGCGGATCGAGCGCTTCCGCGCGATCCTCGCCGAGCACCGCATCACCGCCACCGTCCGCCTCACCCGCGGCCGCGACATCGACGCCGCCTGCGGCCAGCTCGCCGCTTCGGCCGCGTCCTGACCTCGCCGCGCCCCGCGAACTGCATCAAATTTCCGGGCTGCTGGGCATGAAATTTGATGCAGTTCGAAAACTGGCCAGTCAGCCAGTTACGATCCAGGGAATGGCCACGGTCGATACCACCGCGCCGGTCGCGCGGCCGCCGCAGATGTCCGGGAATCCGGTGCGGCGGGTCTTCGGCGATCTCGTTGCCGAGTGGCGGGGGAGGGGGAAGTTCCCGCCGGGGCGGATGGACTTCAGCTGGAGCCGCACGCTGCAGGTCAACGGCGACCCGCTGCCGCTGCTGCTCGGGGCCTACGAAGAGTTCGGGCCGATCTTCACCATGCGGCTGCTGCACTCGCCGGTCGTCTTCATGCTCGGGCCGGAGGCCAACCACTTCATCACCGTCTCTCACCCGGAGAACTTCCACTGGCGCGAGTCGAGCTTCGGTGACCTGATCCCGCTGCTCGGCGACGGCCTGCTGACGATCGACGAGGACTACCACGACCGCGCCCGGGCGATCATGATGCCCGCCTTCCACCGCGAGCAGATCGAAGCCGCGACCGAGGCGATGACGATCGAGGCCGACGCCGCGATCGCGGCGCTCCCCGTCGGCGAGGTGGTCGACGTCTACGAGTGGATGCGCAGCCTGGCGATGCGGATCGCGATGCGGGCGCTGCTCGGCCTCGACCCCGACGAGGCCGGCAAGGGCGCCGCCGCTGCATTCCACTTCGAGCGCGCCCTCGGCTACTACGGGATCGACTTCCACCTGCGCCTGCTGCGCGGCCCCGGCTCGCCCTGGCGCAAGATGGTCCGCTCGCGTGCCGTCCTCGACGAGATCGTCTTCGGCGAGATCACCCGTTGCCGTGCCCAGCCCGACTCCGGTCGCCGTGACATCCTCAGCCTGCTGGTCGCCGCCCGCGGCGCCGGCGGCGAGGAATTCAGCGACCGCGAGATCCGCGACCAGGTGATGACGCTGATGTTCGCCGGCCACGACACCTCGACCTCGACCCTGACCTTCATGCTCCACGAGCTCGCCCGCCACCCCGAGGCGCTCCGCCGCCTCCACGAGGAGCAGGGCCGCATCCTCGGCGACGCCAGCCCGACCTCGCAGCAGCTGGAAAAGGAGATGCCCTACCTGGAGATGGTCCTCGACGAGGTCCTGCGCCTCTACCCGCCCGCCTGGATCGGCCCGCGCCGGGCGATCCGCGAATTCGAGTTCGGCGGCTGCACCGTCCCTCGCGGCGCCTACGTCAACTACTGCTCCTGGGCTAGCCACCGCCTGCCCGAGGTCTTCCCCGAGCCGGAGGCCTTCATCCCCGAGCGCTTCACCCGCGAGCGCAAGGCGGCGCTGCCCCGCGGCGCCTACGTCCCCTTCGGCGGCGGCTCCCGTATCTGCATCGGCAAGCGCTTCGGCCAGACCGAGGTGAAGCTGGTGGCGACCAAGCTGCTGCAGCGCCTCCGTCTCGAGGCCCTGCCCGGCCGCACGATGACGATCCGCCAAATGCCGACGCTCTCACCCCGCGGCGGCCTGAAGATGCGCGTTAAGCAACGCCCGTCATGATCCCGTTGTGCCACTTCTTGCCACCGAGGCTTGGCCCGCCGTTTTCGGCGGCTTGATCCCAATCATCGGCCTAGCCGCCATCGGCTACCTCATCTACCGCGCCGTCCGAGACGACCCCAGCAACGACGAAGACAAGTAACGCTCGTTAGGCCGGTCCCGAGGGGGTTGAACGGCTTGTACTTTTTCCCTGGCGGGGCGGCGGCCAGCTGACACCGCCCCTGGAAAAAGTTGAGAGAAACCCCCTCGGGACCGGCCCCGATGCGCTACTTGATGAAGAGCATCTCCTCGTACTTAGGCAGCGGCCAGAGGTCGTCGGCGACGACCTTCTCGAGTTTGTCGGCCGCGTCGCGGACGTTGGCCATCGCCGCCAGCTGCTTGTCGCGGGCGTGGGCCGCCATCTCCAGCCCCTCGAGGCCCGGGTCCGCGTTCGCCGCTTCCAGCTCGCCGAGGCCGGCCACCAGCTCGTCGACGAGGTTGCGGACCTCGCCCTCGACTGCGGAGACGCCGGACTCGCCGATCAGCGCGAGGTAGCGCAGCGCCGCCGGCAGGATCATCGTCTTGGCGATCGAGAAGGCGGTCTCCGCCTCGATGTTGGCCCGCAGCCAGTACTGCTCGACCCAGACCTCGTAACGGGAGTCGAGCTCGCGCTTGGAGAGCACGTTGTAGTTCTCGAAGGTGCGGACGGTCTGGTCGGAGATCACCTCGGGCAGCGCGTCCGGGGTCGTTTTCAGGTTTTTCAGCCCGCGCCGCTCGGCCTCCTGGTGCCACTCCTCGGAGTAGTTGTCGCCGCCGAAGCAGACCACCTTGTTGGCCAGGTAGCTCTCTTTGACGATCTCCATTACGGCCTTCGGCATCTGCTCGCCGCCGTCCAGCTTCGCCTGCAGCTTGCCGGCGAGCTCGTCTATCGCCTCGGCGGCGATCGTGTTCAGGACGGTGTTGGGGAAGGCCAGCGACATGCTCGACCCCAGCGCCCGGAACTCGAATTTGTTGCCGGTGAAGGCGAACGGCGAGGTCCGGTTGCGGTCGCCGCCGTGCAGCGGCAGCGGCGGCAGCACCTGCGCCCCGAGGTCGAGGAAGGAGGCCGGCGTGTTCGGGTCGCCTTCGCCGGTCGCGATCGCCTCGAAGACTTTTTCGAGCTCGCCGCCGAGGAAGATCGAGATGATCGCCGGCGGCGCCTCGTTGGCGCCGAGGCGGTGGTCCTGGCCGATGTTGGCGACCGAGGCCCGCAGCAGGCCCTGGTGCTTGTTGACCGCCTGGATCACCGCGGTGCAGAAGAACAGGAAGTGGATGTTGTCCGCCGGCGTGTCGCCCGGGTTCAGCAGGTTGACGCCGGTGTCGGTCCCCATCGACCAGTTGTTGTGCTTGCCGGAGCCGTTGACGCCGGCGAACGGCTTCTCGTGCAGGAGGCAGACGAGGCCGTAGCGGCGGGCGACGTTTTCCAGCGTCTGCATCAACAGCTGCTGGTGGTCGGAGCCGACGTTCGAGTTCTCGAAGATCGGCGCGATCTCGTACTGGGCCGGTGCCACCTCGTTGTGGCGGGTCTTGACCGGGATCCCCAGCTTGCGCATCTCCAGCTCGGACTCGAGCATGAAGGCGAGCACGCGCTCGGGGATCGAGCCGAAGTAGTGGTCGTCGAGCTCGTGGCCCTTCGGCGGCTTGGCGCCGAAGAGGGTGCGGCCGGTCGCGATCAGGTCGGGCCGCTCGAAGAAGTACTGCTCGTCGATCAGGAAGTACTCCTGCTCGGGGCCGACGGTGGTGAAGACGCGCTGGCTCTCATCGTCGCCGAGCAGCCGCAGCGCTTTGATCGCCGAGCGGCTGAGCGCGTCCATCGAGCGCAGCAGCGGGATCTTCGCGTCGAGCGCCTCGCCGGTCCAGGAGGCGAAGGCGGTCGGGATGCAGAGCAGCGTCCCGTTCGGGTTCTCGAGCAGGAAGGCGGGGCTGGTCGGGTCCCAGGCGGTGTAGCCGCGGGCCTCGAAGGTGGCGCGGACGCCGCCGGTGGGGAAGGAGGAGGCGTCCGGCTCGCCCTGGATCAGCTCCTTGCCGGAGAAGCCGGCGATCGCCTGGCCTTCGCCGCCCGGCTCGAAGAAGGAGTCGTGCTTCTCCGCGGTCGAGCCGGTCAGCGGCTGGAACATGTGGGTGTAGTGGGTGGCGCCGTTCTCCAGCGCCCACTCCTTCATCGCCTCGGCGACCGCGTCGGCGAGGCTGGGGTCGAGGGCCTCGCCCCCTTCCAGCGTCGTCTGCAGCTTCTCGAAGACGTCCTTCGGCAGCCGTTCCTTCTGGACGGCGGTGGAGAAGACGTTCTGCCCGAACGGGTTGTTCTCCGGAAGGGTCAGGTCCGGCGCGCCGAGAGCCCCTCCGTTGGAGCTCCACTGCGCTGCGGTCACGTTGTGCTGGCGGATGCGATTCATCGGTTCGGGTGTCCCCCCATAGGCGCGCGCTCAGGATCCCCCGAGCGCGGTTGATTGAAGTCTCGGTCCCTCGAAAAGAGCAGTACAGAGCCTAATACCGTCGCCTTAATCGCGCCTTTGTACCGCCGTACAACCCTGGGACGCGGGCGTTATCCCTGCTGTCGCTTCCGATTTTGTCCCCACCAGGGTGGGGCAAGAATCGGAAGCGCGATCAGGCGAGCGGGGTGGCCTGGAAGAGGCCGAGCGGGTGGCGCACTCGGAAGCCGTCGGTGGGGCGCATCTGTTCGGACCAGCCGGGGCCGCTGCGGTCGCCGTCTTCGCTGTAGGAGGTGTCCCAGCGCAGGCCGGCGATGACCGCGAAGACGTGTTCGCGGTTGGCGTAAATCCGCACCCAGCTGCCGGCCCCGCCGCCGCCCCAGCGCATGAAGCCGGTCGAGTCGAGGGGCCATTCGAGCAGGCCGGCGGCGTGCATCACGTAGCTGACCGAGCCCGAGCAGTCGTAGCCGCGCGAGTTCCAGTGGCGGTGGCCGCCGCCCCAGACGTAGGGCCGGTGGCGGATCCGGTTCGCCGCCTCGATCATCGCCTTCACCGCGGGCGGGGCGGAGGGAGGAGCGACCGCGCGGCCGTCGGGCAGCAGGCGCGCCTGCGGTACGGCAGCGTCAGCCGAGCCGGCGAAAGCGCCGTAAAGCAGCAGCGCGACGAGAACGATGAGGAGCCCTGGCCTCCGCATGAAGGACCTGTATCGACGGGACGCCTAAGACTCTTGAGGGAGCTCGGGTATGGCGCCGGCGGCGAGCAGCGACCCCATCAGCACCCCGAGGAGCAGGTTGCGCAGCTCTTCCCGCTCGACGTCGCGGTGCTCGACCCAGTTGAGGCAGGCGCCGTCCATGAACCAGAGCCAGCCGTTGACGGCGATCCGCGCTTTCGGCGGCGCCTCGTCCGGATAGAGGCCGTCGAGGATGCGCTCCGCCGTGGCCTCGCGCACCTCTGCGATCAGCTCGCGGATCTCGGGAACTCCGGCGGCACTTTCCATCAAGTTGCGGTAGGCGACGGCGTTCTCCTCGACCATCTCGAGGAAGCCGTCGAGGCTGCGGGTCAGCTGCTCGACCGGGGGCAGGTCGGGATCGACCTCCGTCCGCGCCCGCAGCTCATCGGCCCAGGTGCTCAGAGTCGCCTCGAAGTAGGCCTGCTTGCTCGGGAAGTAGTGGTAGAGCAGCGATTTCGAGATCCCGACCTCGGCCGCGATCTTGCTCATCGAGAGCTCCTCGTAGGGGTGGCTGGTGAACAGCTCGGCGCCGCGCTCCAGCAGTTGCGCGCGGCGCTCGTCGACGTCCATGCGCCGGTAGGAGGGCTCGCTCATGTCACAGATTCTACGCAGTTTGTTGACCATCGGTCGATAAGCCTGGTACGTTTGTTGAACAGCGGTCAATAAGCGAAAGGAGAACACCATGAACGACGACTACGTACCGCCCGCATTCCGCCACCAGCCCGAGCAGCCCCCACGACAAGCACCGCCGCCGCCCCCGCCGAACCCGGTCTCCCGGATTGAGTTCGAGCGCGTCTTCGGCGGTCGCGTGCTGGCCTGGGTCGGCGGCCTCGCGACCCTGCTCGGCGTCATCTTCTTGATGCGCAGCGCCGTCGACAGCAGTTGGTTCACCGAGGAGGTCCGCGTGCTGATGGCCGCGTTCGGCTCCCTCTTGCTGCTGGGGCTCGGCGTCTGGCTGCACGAACGCAAGGGGCGCCTCGAGGTGGCCCGCATCGCGGTGGCGATCGCGATCCCGGGCCTCTATGCCACCACCGTCGTCGCCACCCAGACCTACGACTTGATCTCGCCCGTTCTCGGCCTCGAGGCGGCCGCGCTGATCGGCGTCCTCGGGGTCTTCATCGCCGTGCGCTGGTCATCGATGCTGGTCGGCAGCGTCGGGATGCTCGGCGCGCTGGCGGCGCCGATCCTCGTCGGGGGAGAACCCGACGGCGCCTCGATCGCCTTCGTCGCTCTCGCCTTGGCCGCGAGCGTCGGCGTGCTCCTCTGGCAGCGATGGAACTGGCTGGCGCTGGGCGCCTTCGCGGTGTCGGCGCCGCAGCTGGTCCTCTGGATCGTCGACAGCGGCTTCATCTCCGAGCCGTATCAGCCGATCGAGCCCGTCCTGCTCGTCCTCGCCGTTCTGTCCGGGTTCTGGGCCCTCTACGCCGCGGCCGCCTTCGGCTATGAGCTGCGAAGCCGCGGTGAGGAGAAGCTTCCGGTCTCTTCCTGGTTGCTGCTCCTCTGCAGCAGCCTCTTCGTGTACATCGCCGGCTGTGTCGTCATCGGCAACGACTCGGCGCTGGCCCTGGACGCTTGGACCTTCGGGTTCGCCGCCGCCCATCTCCTGCTCGGCGCCGCCGCGATCCGCTTCGGCGTCCACCGCGAAATCGGCTCGCTGCTGATCGGCGGCGGGATCGGGCTCGGCAGCTTCGGGCTGGCCGATGCCCTCGACGGCCCCACCCTGGTGGCCGCCTGGTCGGCCATGTCCGCGACGCTCGCCTACATGGCGACGCGCGTCGACCGCGGTCCCGCCCCGGCGCTCTCGGACGCCCAGCGGCTGCTGATCGGGGCGTTCGGATTCCTCGGCCTCGCGATCCTGCACGTCCTGTGCGTCGAGGCACCGCCGACCGCGATCGCCGAAGGGGTCGAAGACCTCGGCAGCTCGGTGGTGGCGATCGCCTGCTGCGCGGGCGCCGCGCTCGCCTGCTGGCACTGGGGCCACGAGGTCGAGCCGAAGGCCGCGACGGTGGCCGGCTACCTCGGCGCCACCGGGTTCACCTACCTCGGCTCGGTCTCGATCATCGACGCGATCGGCGCCGACGCCGACGGCGAAGCCCGCCAGATCGGCCAGGCCTGGCTCTCCGCCTTCTGGACGGCAACCGGCCTCGGCGCGGTGGTCTGGGGCATGGTGCGGCGCTCGCCGCAGGCCCGCCTCGGCGGCCTCGCCCTGCTGATGGTCGCGATCGCCAAGGTCTGGACCTACGACCTGTCCGAACTGGAAGGGCTCGCCCGGTCGCTCTCCTTCGTCGCCCTCGGCCTGTTGCTGCTGGCCGGCGCTTTCGCCTACCAGCGGTTCAAGCCGGAGGAGGAAGGCGAGCGGGCCGAAGAGGTGGAGGAGGGGGAGCCGCAGGCCTCCCTGTAGGGCGATCAGCGGGAGCCGCAGGCATCTCTATAGCCTGCGGTCTCCCGCGGCTCGCGCCGCATCACAAGCCGAAAAACCGGAGGAACCTCAGCAATGTTCGTCTCGAAGGCCGCCGTCGTCGGCGGCGGCACCATGGGTGGGGAGATCGCGCAGGCGATCGCCGCCGCCGACATCCCGGTCGTCGTCAAGGACATCGACCAGAAGTTCGTCGACGCGGCCCTCGAGAAAGCCCGTGGCGTCACCGAGGGCCAGCTCGCCCGCCTCGTCAAGAAGGAGAAGCTGACCCAGGAGCAGGCCGACGCCCGCCTCGCCGAGGTGATGGGGAACGTGATCGGCACCACCAGCTACGAGGAGTTCGGCGACGTCGACTTCGTGATCGAGGCGGTGCCGGAGCGGATGGAGATCAAGCAGGCGGTCTTCCGCGAGCTCGACGCCGTCACCCCGGGCCACGCGATCCTCACCTCCAACACCTCTTCGCTCTCGATCACCGAGATCGGCGAGGCGACGCTGCGCCCCGACAAGGTCGTCGGGTTCCACTACTTCTACCCGGCCTCGATCATGCCGCTCATCGAGGTCATCGAGGGCGACGACACATCGTCGGAGACGCTGCAGGCCGCGGTCACCTTCGCGCAGGCCATCAAGAAGCAGCCGATCACGTGCGCCGAGGTCCCGGGGT
>JBQCIB010000033.1:0-8620 GCA_051954115.1 Solirubrobacterales bacterium
CGATGGTCGGGATCAACAGCTCCTACCGGGCGAACCGGGCGGCGGCCGGCGGCGCTCGCCCGTGACGCAGAAAGGCCGTGGTGACGTAGCTGGGCCGCTACAGTCCGTGCTGATCGACCCGTCGCACGGTCGAGGCCGTCGAGGCCGCAGCCAGGGGTGGCGCCGCGACGAGCATCCGGGGGACGGGAAGGAAAGCAACGGGCATGCGCCGCCCCCGCGGCGCCGGCAGGCGAAGGAGCGACGACGATGCTCCGAGCACGACAGGCAGCGGCTCTCCGCGCCCCGCAGGCGGTCACCCGCCGCGTCGCCGACCCGGTCCCCCTGCATCCCGATTCCGACCCGCTCCCCCGGACCTCCGCCCCCGCGACCCGCCGGTGAGCCGCAGGCCGCGCCCCGGCCCGGCCGCCGACCCAGGGGCAGGAGCAGGAGCCGGGACCGCCTGGCGGGAGGCCCTGCTCGGGGACAGCCGGCTCCTCGTGGACACGGTGGCGGGACGGGGCGCCCACGCCGACGACGCCCACCCGGCCGGCCACGTCGCAGCGCTGCACCTGGACCTGTCCGGCTTCGCCGCGCTCAACACCAGCCTCGGCCACCTCGCCGGCGACGAGCTGCTGCAGGAGGTCGAGCTCGACCTGCGGGCGAGCCTGCGCCAGGACGACCTGTTCGCGCGCAGCAGCGGGGACGAGTTCGTCGTCGTGTCCGCCACCGGGGTGGCCGGAGCCGTGGCGCTGGCCCGACGGCTCCTCGACGCCGTCGCCCGGCCACGGCAGGTGGCCGGGCACCGGCTCACGCTCGGCGCGTGCGTCGGGGTCGCAGTCGGCGCCGTCGGCGGGACCACGCACCCGGCCGCGGCGGACGGGCCGCTCACGCCGGAGGGGCTGCTGCTGCACGCGGACACCGCGCTCGGGCAGGCCAAGCGCGGCGGCCCCGGGACGGTGCACCTCTTCCGCCCCGAGGGCGCCCTCGACGGCGGGGCCCGGCTGGACCTCGTCGCCGACCTCGCCGCGGCGCCCGAGGACGGCACGCTCCGCCTGCACTACCAGCCGATCGTGGACCTCGGGACCGGCGAGACCGTGCGTCGCGAGGCCCTGCTGCGCTGGGAGCACGAGGGCCGGCTGCTGGCGCCGGACCACTTCCTCCCCCTGGCTGAGGCGCACGGGCTGATGCGCCGGATCGGCACCTGGGTGCTCACCCGGGCCTGCCGGGACGGCGCGGCCTGGGCGGCTCACGGCGACCCGTGCGGAGTCACGGTGAACCTGGCCGCGGCCCAGGTGACGCCCGACCTGCCCGGTCAGGTCGACGCCGCGCTGCGGGCCGGCGGGCTGCCGGCCGCGCTGCTGTCGGTCGAGGTGACCGAGACCTCGGTGCTGGCCGACGTCGACCTCGCCACCGCGGTGCTGGACGCCCTCGACGAGCGCGGCGTGCACATCCTGCTCGACGACTTCGGCACCGGCTTCAGCTCGTTCGCCTACCTGAAGGAACTGCCGGTCCAGCACCTCAAGCTCGACATCGAGTTCATCCGCAACCTGCCGAGCTCGCCGGTCGACCAGAAACTGGTCCAGGCGATGGTCCAGTTCGCCAAGGCCTTCGGCCAGGAGACCGTCGCCGAGGGCATCGAGGACGCCGAGACGCTCTCGATGGTGCGCGCCTTCGAGGTCGACTACGCCCAGGGCTTCCACATCGGTGAACCGGCGCTGGTCGACTGCGAGCAGCTACCGGCGGCGGGCTGAACCGCGAGTCTTTGAAAACCGGCGTATAGCACGGGTTTTCACAGACTCGCGGCGGCGCGCTTAGAGCCCGAGCGTTTTGGCGATGATCGTGCGCTGGATCTCGGAGGTGCCGCCGTAGATCGTCGAGACCAGCGAGGTGCGGACGAGGCGCTCCATGTCGTACTCGGAGGAGTAGCCGTAGCCGCCCATCATCTGCATGCCTTCGAGGGTGACGCGCTTGGTCACCTCGGTGACGAAGAGCTTCACCATCGATGCCTGCTGGGGCAGCATCCGGTCGCGGTCCTCGTCGACCAGGGAGGCGACCCAGTGGGTCATCAGGCGGGCGGCCTGCAGGTCGGTGGCGAGGTCGGCGATGCGGTGCTGCAGCGCCTGGAAGGAGCCGATCGGGCGGTCGAACTGGCGCCGCTCCTTGACGTAGAGCAGGAGGTCGTCCATCGCCCGCTGGGCGATCCCGAGCATCGTCGCGGCGAGGATCAGGCGCTCGACGTTGAGCCCGGCCATCAGCTGCATCCAGCCCTGGTCGACCTCGCCGAGCACGTCCTCCTCGCGGGCGGGGCAGTCGGTGAAGTAGAGGTGGTTGGTCTCGCGGCCGCCCATCGTCTCAATCGGGATGACCTCCATCCCCTCGACGTCGCGAGGCACCCAGATCATCGTCATCCCGGCGTGCTTGTCGGCGCTGCGGGTGGTCCGGCAGACGACGAGGACGTGGTCGGAGATGTGGGCGTTGGAGCAGAAGACCTTCTGGCCGTTGAGGACGAAACCGCCGTCGACCGGCTCGGCCTTGCAGGAGAGGGCGCCGACGTCGGAGCCGGCCTCCGGCTCGGTCATCGCGATCGCCTCGACCGACCCGGAGGCGATGCCGCCGAGGATCTCTTCCTTCTGCGCCTCGGTGCCGAAGCGCTGGGTGGCGCCGGCGACGATCAGCGTCGTCGCGTAGCCGCCGATGGGCGCAAGTCCGCGCGAGGTCTCCTCCATGAACAGGCAGGCATCGAGCATCGACCCACCCGAGCCGCCGTATTCCTCCGGGATCGTCACCCCAAGCCAGCCCCGCTCCGCCATCTGCTTGTAGATGTCGAAGTTGTGGTGCTCGCGGTAGCCATCGGTCAGCCGCTCGCGCTGATCCGCCGTCCCGCACTCCCGGTCGCAGAAGTCGCGGATCGCGTCGACGAAATCCTTCTGCTCGTCGGTCAGGGCGAAGTCCACGGGCGCCAGCCTACAGGCGACGGAGAGGACTTGGCCAGCCGGCCAAAGGAGCCCGGACCCCGCCCGGCCTAGCTCAGGGAGGTCGAAAAGGAAAGGGAAACCGTTGAGGAGACGGGTCCCCGTCCGGCTTCGGCGTCTGCTGCTCAGCGTCGCCACTCGAATTTCCCAGCCGCGCTCTTTCCGAGGGGTGAGTCGGGGTGAAGTGCCGCGTGAAGAAGTCGATGCGGCCGAGGATGAGCCAGGAGACGACGAGACCGGCGAGGACATAGACGACGAGCAGGCCGACGCTTACGAAATATGCGCCGGCAGGCAACCAATGATCGGTGACGCTCAGAGCCCCGAACACGATCGTCGGGCCCAAGAGCATGATCGTCAACCGGCCGACGATTCTGTTCAGGTCGTCGGTGGCGCGTTGATTTCTTGCGATCTCTTCTTGATGGGCACGAAGGTCTTCGACCGTCTCCGCCACATGGTGGGAAGAAGCATGCTCACAGGCAGCGAGGAAGCTGCCTTGCAGACGCTGCTGCTGTCGGTCCAGTTTTGCGAGCGCCTCTTCAAGCCCCCTGCAAAGAGAGCGGTAGATCTGAGCCTCGTTGCGGGCAGCGGAACTCGATGCGACCTTGCGCTCGAGGTCCGCACGCGAGTCGGCGGCAGCCACCTCGAGCTCGTCCAAGCCGGCATTCAGCTCCGCCAGGTCCTCGGCGAGACGGTCGAGCGCAGCACGGATGTCATCGCCTTGCCGAAGCTGGAATACCCGCTCCGCGCCGCGACCCAGCTCCTGAGCGCGGCGGGCCGCGGACTCGATCGCGACTTCGACCAGAACGCTGCCGAGCGCGGCGCCGTGCTTCGGCAGTGACGCCCGCTCCCAGCGAGGAACCATTTGACGAATGACCCGGTCGATGTCGTCGCTCGCGATCTCCTCGCCGGGCGTGGCAAAGACCCAGGAATGCCCGGCGGCAACGGCCCACCGCTGGCGACCTTTCGCGGGGTCCGGCCAAAGCGGGATCACCCCGATCCGGTTCGCACCCGTAAGCCCCGGGTGGAGCGCAGCGTCGAAAGGCTCCCCAGCCTCGACCTGCCGCAGGCACCGGTCCACCTTGTCGAGCCGCTCCACCGACAGCTTCGGAGCGAGCAGATGGAGGACGTCGAACGTCTGAATGCGCAACGGCTGCGAGAGCCGCTCGCGCGAAATGCAGATCATGCACAGGCCCCCAGCTGCGTCGGTAACCGTCGCCGTGGTTACCTCTTCGTCGCGAGGCCTCCCGCCCGATCCCTGGGCGAAAACCCTCGCCGGCGCCGCGCCGGGCGACCAAGTGGTCAACTCCAGGACCGCTTCCCGCAGTTCGTCCTTGGCTGCGTCGAACTGCGCTTCATCGAACTTGAGCGTCAGCTCTTGGTTCGTATGACCTTGCAGCGCCTGACGCAGGCTGTCGCAGAGACGAGGCACGGTGCGTAGCCCCGCTTCCCTCAGCGCGTCTTCGAAGGCATCGACTTCGTCCTGCAACTCCGGCAAGTGGTCGTCGGAGGCGCCGAGCCAGAAGATGTCGGCCGAGTGGAGCACGGTCGAGAGGTCGCGCAGCAGCCTGCGGTCCTCGGTGTCGAGCACATCCGCCCGGGCCTTGGCGGCTGCCCTGCGCATCCTGTCTTCCCAGGTGGCCGGCATCAGCTCGCTGCCTCGTTCAGGCTCTGCTCCACCCAGCGACGGCCGATGGCAGCCTCCATGTCCGCGACGAGCGACTTCTCATCGAGGACGCCGCCCTGGGCTCGAAGCAGGATGAAGCGGTCGTCGAGAGCGCCAAGGGTGACCTCCGTCTCGCGGCGGAGGGCGGCTTCTCCCGGTAGCCACCAGCCGCGCCCGAAGACCGGTGGCGGGCGATTCGGGCCAGTCCAGCGAACGCCGGCAAAAACGCTGGCTCGCCGCTCGTTGATAGCGCCGAGGTCGAGAGACGAACGGAAGCGCCGAGTCGTGGAGAGCGCCTCGTGCAACCAGTGGAGGGATCGGAGCCGCGACAGCGGCCACAGCCGACCGACGTCTGCTGGAAGCCGGTCGAGCCTCAGCGCTTCCGTCGGCCGCGAGACCAGCTCCCGCGGCGTTGCGGTCTCCACCCTGCACCACGTCGTGGTGATGACGACTCCCTCGGCGCGGGCTGACTGACGTCCCGCGACCCAGCCCACGCAGGTCACCTTCGGATCGTCCTCACCGCGGGGCAATGGACACCAGACGGGAAGGGGGCGTAGTTCGGTCACCCCGTCGGCTTCAACCTCTCGGGCCTCGATCTGCGCCTCAACCAGGATCGCTGCGACGGAGCTCATGGGTCCAGGCTGGAGTTGGTGAACACGTAGCCAATGCGGTCGAGATGGCTCCCGGCGCTCGCCGCCGGCTCACCATCGACACTCGCAGGGAGCCAGGAGACCGGGATCACGACCCGCTCCAGGATCGCTCGCACTGCATGCTCGACTTCCAGCAGGCCGGCGGGAAGGAGGGTCAAAGTCGAGCGGCCGTGCAGCGGCAGAGGCCGGCCGGCCGCCGTGGGACTGGAGAGCGGCTCCGCTCCCAGGTGCGGCGCGCCGAGCCGCAGAAGCTGCCACCAGGCGGCAAGAGTCGGGCACGACCACGTGGGAGCCCCCGATCCCGTAGCCGACCAGAGCTCGACGTCGAGGTGGATGCGATGCATCCGCGATCCGGTGACGCGCACGGGTTGCACGCCCGCCTCCCCAGGCTCCTCGTTGAGTTCCACTGCTCCGAGTCGCGTGTTGGGTGGTCGAGCCGGTTCGCCGTTGGTCAGCCAGCGACGCCGCTCCGCCAGGACATCCACCGGTGGCAGATGCACGGCGGTGCCCAGGGCGCCGGCGAGACCGAACTCGACTTCGCCGGTGAACTGCTCGATCATGCGGCCGATCGAAGCGCCGCACTCTGACTCGCGCACCACGTGGTCAAGCGGGAACCCAGTGGTCGACCATGCCTCGCATAGCCGCTCCTCGAGCTCATCGCCATCGGTCCGCGGGTCGGTGTCGTCGATCAGCATGCAGATCGACCAGCTGCGACCGCGTCGATCGAGCCCGGCGACGATCGCCTCCACCCAGCCCGCCTCCCTGACGGCATGACGGGCGAGCTGCTCAGGTGCCCAGGCGGTTCGGTAGATGTGCATGACCTCGATCGAGACGTCGACCGGATCCCCCGCCCTCACAGGACCACCGGGTCTCCGAAAAGGTCGACCGCCAGTCGCCGGTAAGCGTCGACCAAGTCCCGGCTCGCGTCGGCAAGGCTCGGGAGCGCCTCGGCCGCGATGATGCCGTCCTTCCAGTAGAGGATCTCGCTGCGCGGGATGTCGGTCACGGGGAAGTCGAGAAGGCCGAGCTGTCGCGCGATCCGCTCGGTCTCCGCGTCCTGGTCCCGCACCCATTTCGCCTCGGCTATCTCGTCGAGAGACCCGTCGAGGGCCTGCGGCGGGGTGCCGCGGGCGACGCGGACCGTGTGAATGAGGTCGCGCGGAACGTTGTTCGCCAAGAGTTGCTGGATCAGATGATGCGTGCCTCGAACGTGCTGAGGCGTCCAGCGGTAGAACACGGCCCAGGTGCGGTCACCCAAGCGGTGGTGCCGCGTGAGCGCCAGCAGCTGGCTGTCGGTGCCGGCACCTACGTCTACGAAGATGTACGGCCAGCGCGAGGCCAGAGTTTCGATCACTTCGTTGATCGGCTTGAAGAGCGACTCGGGATCCGCCACCTCGCGCCATTCCGCCTCGCCGAGCAGGACGCGGAAAGAAGGTTCGTCGCCGAGCTTGTGAAGCGCCTCACGCACCGCCGGGCTGCCGCAGTTGCTCTGTACGTCGACGAGCAGATCCTTGTCTTCGAGCAGGGCCCCCACCTCACGCGGCCGGTTGCCCGTCTGCGGGTTGGGCAGGAACGAGTGGATGCCGCGGCCGACCTTCGTACCGGCCTCATAGCCGTCCAGCTCGAGCACCGCGCCCAGCGTAGGCGCCGCAAGATCGAGGTCGATCATGCAAACGCTGTTCTTGGGGCTGAGCGCCAACCGGAAGGCCATGTTGGCCATCGTGGTCGTGCGACCCGCCCCGCCCTTGAAAGACGCCCCGATGACGACGGGGGGTTTGGACATTCTTCAGGAACCTCCGTTCATATCGCTCGCTGAGATGACTTTCCGCAGCAGCTCCTGGGCTTCGCCCAGCAGGGCGGACACCCCCACCTCGGCCCGGCGCTCGTGCAGCCTCGCCAAGCTGGAGAGGAGCGGTTCCCGCTTGGTTATGGCCGTCTGGGCGATGCGCCACTCCAGGTCCGCCATAAGCTCGTCGAGCAACTCGGAGCTCTGCCGGGCGGAACCGGGGCGGGCTTGCCGCAGTTGCACGAGCGCAACCAGCGCCTCGACCACCCGCTCGGTCATGTACCAGGAGTTCACTCCCATCCAGGGGGTGTTGTCGCCGCTGAAGCCAGGATCGAGATGCAACCCCCGGAGATTCCACAGCTCCCGGGGCGGCCAGCTCGCCCAAGCGCGACCGGCGAGCGGAGCGCCGTCGCTGCAGCGCGCGCGGCGCGCGGCGAGGTGCCGCCAAGTCGCCTCGATGATCGTGCGGAGCCTTTCCTGGGCCGCTTCGCCGGGCGTCGCCTGGGCGAGTTTTCCTACGAGCTTGAGCAGCTGCGGGGCGTAGTCGTAGATGCGCAGCGAAACTACGACTCCCTCGCTGCCCGGAGCAGGCTCGAGGCGCAGCGACTTTCCAGGTGCGTGCAGGCGCAGAGCCGGATCGCCCTCACCGCTGCGTCGCTCGCTCCCATCCGGCCGACCGCCCTCGGCTCTGGGGTGGCGAGTAATGCGGCCTCGCTGCGCGAGCTCTTCCGAGACCCGTACGAGGCACTCGATCAGATCGGGGTCTTCGAGCGCCTCCGAGCGGCCGTCTCCGACGAGGATGCGCGCCACGAGCAGCGTGTAGTACTCGTCCTCGTCGTAGTCAGGCGTTCGCCAGGGCACGTCCTCGAGCCGCCTGATCTTGGCAAGCGGCTGCCGTGCCAAAGCCAAGCTTCGCCAGTAGCGCGTAGTGACCGAGGCGCAAAAGGACAGCTCAGCGGCAAGCGCGGCTTGCTCAGGCGTGAGGATGTCCGAGGAGATGACCGCCTGGCTGGTGACGTCACGTATGCCGTCGAGCGCCACGACCGTCGAGTAGAGATAGGGCGCCTCCAGGGCCGGCCAGCCATGGCCGGGCAGGACGTTGCGAGCTCGACCCCAGGTGAAGCCGCACTCCCACGGCCGGTCGTTTCCGAGGGCGATGCCGAGGTAGCGCTCGATCTGGGCGCGGGTCCGGTCCATCTCCGGGCCATGCGGGAAGAGCGTCTCCTCGCCGCCGAAGTCGGCGGGCTGACGCGCAACGTAACTCCACTGCTCATTGGTGCTGGAAACAGCGACGAAGCTGTCCCTGAGTCCCTGCATCGCAGCGGTCAGCCGCTGCTCGGTCAGCGCGACTATCTCATCGACGTCCACCGCGGGAAGACGCTCACCGCGGAGAGCCTGCGCTATCTCAGATCGAGTATCGGAGTCGTCGAGGGCGCGGAGAACCGTCAGGGTCTGGACGCAGACCGAAATGGCCAGCGAATACCCGTCGACAAAATCGCAGGTGCTGGGGGGGGGGGGGGGGGGGGGGGGGGGGGGGGGGGGGGGGGGGGGGGGGGGGGGGGGGGGGGGG
>JBQCIB010000034.1:0-199209 GCA_051954115.1 Solirubrobacterales bacterium
TACAAATTCACTACTCCCAGCAGTCTCTTCGTCATCTAGTTCATCGGCAGGATTGACTGAACGCGGCCGGCGTTTGCGGCCGCTCAGCTAGACAGGAATATACCGTCTATTGGCGGGAGTGGCGGGGGGTTGGGAAGACCAACGCCCCGCCAGTTCCGCCCCTCGCCCGTATTTTCTTGTCTCGCTGAGGGGCCGCCAACGGGGCCCGCGTTCAGTCAATCCTGCCGATGAACTAGATGACGAAGAGACTGCTGGGAGTAGTGAATTTGTAGCTTCCACTCAAGGCAGCGCTGCTACCGCAGAAAGGACTGTCCGCCGTTCGCGGAATGCTCGCGCCAGCGATGTCCAGTGTCGCAGGCGTGCCACCTGTGAGCTTGCCGATGTCGGTATTGGAAGTCGTGAAGGTGCAGCTAAATCCCAGCGGGGTGTCCACTGTTATTTCAGCTCCGTTCCATGTCCATGTGCCGTTGCCGTTGACGGTGGTTCCTTCTGTATGAACTTCGAAGGCTCCGTTCAATTTGACTGTAGCGGTGTAACCGTTTGTGCACTCAGTGAAAGTCAGGGTGCTTGTTTTTCCCCAAACTGTGACCGTTGAACCATGCTGCTCTACTTTGCCTTCAAACGTACTTTTCACACATTGAAGTTTGAAGCCAACAGAACTGTTTTCGAGGGTAATCTCACCCTCGCTTTCAGCTTTGAGCGTGCTTGTATAGACGGTGCCGCTGGGAGATTCGGCTACGGTCGCTGACGCACTCGCGGTGAAACACGTCACGGCGCTTAGCATCATGGCCAAGAGGCCGATGCCCTTTACATATCTCATGATTTCTCCTTGCTCCGAGCACGAGGGCGCTCGGGTGGACGTGCCCCTGTCCTACACCCTGCAAGGAAATTAGTCAATGATATTTGAGTGCATTGCCTTCAGGTCAGCGCCCGTTGCCGCTCGCTCGCCCGCATCACGTGCCTGCAGACCTGCATCGGTTCGTCCGCGACGACGAGGAGCTCTTTGTCGCCGGGGGAGATCAGGCCATGGTCCTCTAGGCCGCGGTCGATCCACTCAAGCAGTGGGTCCCAGAACTCGGAGTCGACCAGGATCGTGGGGAAGTGGTAGATGCGGTGGGTCTGGATCAGGGTCAGGGACTCGAACATCTCGTCGAGGGTGCCGAAGCCGCCGGGCATGATCACGAAGGCGCGGGCGAAGCGGACGAACATCAGCTTGCGGGCGAAGAAGTAGTGGAACTGGAGCTGGCGGTTGACGTAGGGGTTGACGTGCTGCTCGTGCGGGAGCTCGATGTTGAGGCCGACCGAGAGGCCGCCGGCCTCGGCGGCGCCGCGATTGGCGGCCTCCATCAGGCCCGGGCCGCCGCCGGTGATCACCGTGTAGCCGTGGTGGGTGAGGCAGGCCGCGGTCTCGCGCGCCAGCTCGTACCAGCGGTGCCCCTCCTCGACCCGCGCCGAGCCGAAAATCGAGACGCCCTCTTGGATGTCCCGCAGCGCGTGGAAGGCGCCGTCGATCTCCTTCCGGATCCGCTCGATGCGGCGCTCGTCTTCGACTGCCGGATCGACCGGGACGCGCAGCAGGTGCCGGTCATGCCGTGCCCCATTGCCGCCGTTTGCTCCGTCCCTTCCTGCCATTCGGCCTAGTAGAGCACAGGAGGAAGGGGCCCGGTGCGCGCCGCTGCCGCGGCGCGCACCGGAAGGCGTCTTAGCGCACGTCGAGCGCTTCGGTGCCTTCGATCTGGACCGCTTCGAGGGCATCCGGGTTGAGGCCGAGCAGGCGCAGGATCGTCGGTGCGATCTGCGTCGTCTCGACCGGCTGCGAGCGCACCGCGGTTCCCTCGACCGGGCCGCCGGAGACGATGAGCGGCACTTCGCGGTCCTGCGGGTTGGCGCCGCCGTGCTCGGCGATCTTGTGCTTCTTGCCGGTGTAGACGACCCCGTACTGGCTGACCCCGAAGAGGTCGGGGACCCGCGGGTCGCTGACCGAGGTGCCGAAGTATTCGGCGGCTTCGGTGCCGGCGTAGAGCTTGCGCAGGCCCGAGCTCGTGTAGGGCTCCGGGTTGCCTTCGATGTCGTTGCCGACGCCGTTGTGGCCGAGCAGGTAGGCCTTGGCGAAGGCGAGCGCCTGCGGCGAGCGGTCGTGCAGCCAGATCAGCATCCCGTCGTCGTCGAGCGCGAAGGCGACCAAGGGTTCGCTCGCTTCCGGATGGGCGGTGGCCCAGGCTTCGTCAAGCCCGTCGAGGATCGGGCCGTCGGGGATGCGGGTGAGCGCCGAGGGCGTGTCGGGCGACTGGCCGTGCTTGGCCGAGAGGATCACCGTCGTCGTGCGGTCGAGGTGACGGGCACGCAGCGCCGCCAGCATCGCGCCGACCTTGGCGTCGACATAGCCGAGCGCCCGGCGCAGCAGCGGCCCGGGGGTGGTGCCGTCGGCTTCGTAGCCGCCTTTGAGCCCGTCGGATTCGGGCAGCTTCTCGGCCGTCGAGACGGTCTGGAAGTTCATCCCGAAGATCGCCGGCGTGCCAAGCGCTTCGGTGCCGCTGTGGTCGTAGCCGTCGATCTCGTTGATCACCGCCTGGACCTTGTAGCTGTCGTACTGCTCGGTAAGCGCGTTGTCGGTGGTCCAATCGTTTTCGGCGCCCTCGGTGGGCGCGTCGCTGTTGATCTCCGGGGTGAAGAAGTCTTCGACCCCTTCCCCGGAGGGGCCGGAGAGGATCTCGTAGGCGGGGTGCTTGTCAGACCAGGCGGTGCGCAGGCCGGCTTCCCTGGCGACTTCGAAGATCGTGTTGACCTTCAGGTATTCGTGCGGGTAGACCGGCTGGCAGGTGTTCGGGTCGACCGGCAGCTTCGCCGGGTCGATCAGGCTCGAGGCGTTGCTGGTCAGGTTGAGGATGCCGTCGGGAAGGCCACTCAGCCCCTGGCCGGCGTCGATCGAGGCCGAGTTGCGGTCGGCGGTCTCGTCGAAGGCGACTTCGGTGCCCGGCGTCGCCCCCGCGCATTCCGTCGTCCCCGGCGGCAGCAGTTCGCGGTTGTAGGTGACGTCGTAGTAGATCCCCGTGGTGCCCGGGTTGCCGCCGGTCACCTGGCCGACCATCCCCGGGAAGGAGTCCGAGGGCACGGGCGTCTGGGCGTGGGTGAATTCCACCCCGTCGTGGCTCAGCGAGGCGAGCGCCGAGTGCGGGTGGGTCGAGTCGTACCAGCGCAGGTCGGACTGGTGCAGCCCATCGACCGAGAGCAGCAGGACGTGCTGGGCTTGTCGGGAGTGGGCGACCCCGTGGTCGGGGCCGGTGGCGCCCGCGACCGAGGCGGCGAGGAGCGCGAGCGCTGCGGCCAAGCAGGCCGCAGCGCTCGCCCTCCGGGATTTCGTCAGCTTCTTCTTCATGGGTTCCTTCCTGGTTGTTGAAGGTGCGTCTACATGGAGGACGAGCGCGGGCTGACGATTTCGGAGGGCGTCAAGCGGGGCGTTACCCGATCGTTAGGAGGATGTGAAAAAACGATCAGCCCGGCAGCTGACGACTGGCGAAGACGAAAAGGGCGATCACCGTCGCGGTTCCAGCGCGGTGGGTCGGCGTCTCCGCTCGCAACACAGCCCGAAGCTCAGACCCGGCGTTGCGGAGCAACCCCATCGGTGGCAGTCTCGATGCGTCGGCGGACGTCAGGCCGGGGCCGGGGCGGTGGCTACCCGTCGACGACGAAGCCCTGCAGGGGGCCGAGGATCGCGGCCGAGCGCCGTGAAACCCCGCGCAGCTCGAGCAGGTGGTGGGTGGCAGCCTCCCCCAGGCTCCGGCGTTCCAGTTGCTCCCGGGCGATCGGCTTCCAGAGCTCGTCGACGACCTGGGTCGGGTCTCCGCTGACCGCCTCGATCGGGCGCTCGAGATGCTCGGCCCAGAGGCGGAGCCTGGTGTCGCGCGCCAAGCCGGGATCGCAGCTGACGACGTTCATCTCGGAGTCATTGAAGAGGGAGTGCTCATTCAGGTTTGCCGAGCCGACCGTGAGCCACGCGTCATCGATGATGCCGATCTTGGCGTGGACGTAAAGCGGCCCGGAGAGGCCGCCGGTCCGGCTCGAGAGAGTCGCCGCCAGAAAGCGCCCGGCGCCGTCGTCCGCCTCGGCGAGCAACGCGAGCTGACCGCGCGTGTCGTCGGCGCCGTTGTTGGGCTTGGACGGCAGCAGGATCACCAGCCGGAATCGATCGGATGGGGGGTTCGTGAGCTTGTCGAGGAGGATCTCGACGACCTGCGGCGCCCAGAGGAACTGGTTCTCCAGATAGATCAGCGAGCGGGCCGAGCGCAGGGCTCGCTGGTAGCTCTCGAGGATCGTGAAGTCTCCCTGCGGTAGGAAGTCGTAGATCTTCTCGGGCACGGTGCGAACGATCTGCACCTCGAGATCTCCCTCCGGCGTCGCAGGCGCCGGCTGAGCGGCAGGGATCCTCTCGCCGGTGACCGCCTGCCAGCGCGAGGCATAGTGGGCCGAGACGTCGGCGACGGCGGGACCGCTGAGACGGGTGGAGGCGTCGTGCCAGCCGATGTCTCCGCGGGCGGGATGCTCGCCCGTGTCGAAACGATCGCCGCCGAGCGAGGTCAGGTCGATCCCACCGACGAAGGCGATCTCCCCGTCGATGATCACCAGCTTCTCGTGGTGGCAGTGCATCGGTCGCTCATGGGCGTCGAGGAAACATCGGACCTTCGTGCCCCGCGTCAGCTCGTCTCGGACCTGGCGCACCTGTGCCCGTCGCGGTGAGAACACCGGCAGCGGGGCGCCGGCCCAGAGCAGCACCCGCACGGGGACCCGCTCGGCCAGCTCCGCGAGGAGATCGCGGAGCCTCCTGGCCGCGTCGTCGCGCCTGAGCCCGAAGCTCGGGGCGATGTGCCAGCCGGCGATGTTGACTTCCGAGCGTGCTCCATCCAGCGCTTCGGCGATCCTCGGCAGAGCCTCAGCGCCGTCGATTAGGATCTGCAGCCCGCAGCCCGCCCGCGGCGGCGGATGCCCCGCTGCCCAGAGTCGCCCGTCTTCGGGGGGTTCGAGTTGGTCGGCTCGCCCGACCCGCTCGAGACGGCGGCGGTGATGGGCGCAGACCGCCGCGTCGATGCCGCGACCGGCCCAGCGATCGAGTAGTCCGAGGTAGCCCCGACTCATCCTCCGATGACTACCCAGCCGATGAGCGCGGCCAACCGCTGGGCGAACTCCTCGCCGTGGAAGGCGGTCAGCGCCGGAGGAGGAAACTACCTTCTTCAGCTGGTCGAGAGGCCCGGGCGCCCGGTCCGGGCCCTGACCTCGCTCCAGGTCAGCAGTCTTCCGCTCGCCGGATCGATCACCTTCAAGCGGATCGCGCGCAGCCCGTCTCGCACGCTCAGCACCGGGACGTCGTGGAAGATCGGGTTCTCGTCGTGGGCGCGCTGAAGGTTGTAGTTGGGGATCTTGGCGCTGAGGTGATGGACGTGGTGCAGGCCGATGTTGCCGGTGAAGAACTGGAACACCCTCGGCAGCTTCAGGTAGGAGCTCCCGCGCAGCGCCGCGGCGGCGTAGCTCCACTCCTCCGAGGTCTCCCAGTAGACGTCCTCGAACTGGTGCTGGACGTAGAACATCCAGACGCCCAGGGTGCCGGCGAGGATCGCAGTCGGCATCTGCACGATCAACCACGCCCGCGGGCCGAGAAACCAGACGATCGCGCCGATCAGGACCGCCAGCGCCAGGTTCGTGGCGATCACGCTGCGACGCTGACGCGGGCGCATCTTCTGCGACCAGATGCGAGGCCCGATCATCAGCGACCAGATCGGCCCGATCCCGAACATCACAGCGGGGCTGCGGAACAGGCGATAGCCCAGCCGCGCCTTCCAGGGGCGGGCGAGGTACTCCTCGACCGTCAGCGTTGCGATGTCCCCGGTCCCCCGCCGATCGAGGTCACCGGCGGTGCCGTGATGGACGGCGTGGTTGTGGCGCCAGTTCGCGAACGGCTGGAAGACGAGCAGGCCGGTGAACCGCCCCAGCCACAGGTTCGCTCGCTTCGTCGGCAGGAACGAGCCGTGGGCGCAGTCGTGGAAGACGATGAACGTTCGCATCAGGAAGCCCGCCGCCGGAATCGCCAGTGCAAGGGTGATCCAGACCGAGACCTCGAGACAGAGGTACATGACGACGGTCAGGACCAGGTACGGCAGCGCCGACGTCGCCAGGTCGAGGAGGCCGTGCCGTAGCGAGGGGTGCTCGTGCCGGGCTACGAACTGTCGCCAGTAGAGGCGGTCCGAGTCCGGAACGGCGCCAGGCGCGGCGGAAGTGGGCATGGGAGTCGTGGTCATGGGCGGCGGGAGATATAGAGGCGGTGAAAGCCGGCCGTCATGCCTCGTTGCCCTGCTTGCGCCGGACAGGCTAGTGGAGGAGCCTAAAAACGTGCTGAGAAGGTCAGCGCTTCTCGTCAGCCACCATTAGCGCATGGGCAAGGCTGACCCTGACGCATCCGACAGACGATGAGCGGCGCTCAGGCAGGTCTCGCGATCTCCGTCTTCCTCGCCAGCGCGGTCGAGGTGGTCGAGGCCTTCACGATCGTGCTCGCCGTCGGCTCGGCCCGGCACTGGTCCTCGGCACTGGCGGGGGTCGGCGCGGCCCTAGCGGCACTGGCGGCGATCGTCGCGATTGCCGGGCCGGCGCTCGTCGGCATCCCGATCGACGTCTTGCGGCTGGTCGTCGGCGGTCTGCTCCTGATCTTCGGCCTGCAGTGGCTGCGCAAGGCAATCCTCCGGGCCGCGGGGGCGAAGGCGCTGCACGACGAGCTGGCGATCTTCGCCGAGGAGCGCGAAGCGGCGGCACTGGCGCCGGCAGCGAGCGGCTTCGACTCCTACGGCTTCGCGATCTCCTTCAAAGCGGTGCTGCTCGAGGGCCTGGAGGTCGCCTTCATCGTCGTCACCTTCGGCGCCAACCGCGGAGAAATCCCACTTGCCGCGAGCGCCGCGGCGCTCGCCGTCGCTCTCGTCGTCCTTGCAGGGCTGGCAGCCCGGGCGCCCCTGGCCCGGGTCCCGGAGAACGCGATGAAATTCGCGGTCGGCGTGCTGCTGACGACCTTCGGCGTGTTCTGGAGCACCGAGGGAGCCGGCGCCCCATGGCCCGGAGGCGAGGTCGCCCTGGCGCCGCTTCTCCTCTTGATCCTGGCCGCCTCGTTGGCAATGGTCCGCGACGTACGCCGACGACGCACGGGGACGGCGACGGCGAGCGCATGATCGGCCGCGCCGCCATCGCCGTATGGAGCTTCGCCGTCGGCGAAGACTGGCACGTCGCCGTCGCCGTGGCCGCCTCGCTGGCGCTGACCGCACTCGCCACGGCAACCGGCCTGCCGGCGTGGGTGCTGCCGCCGGTCCTCGTCCTGGCGATCCTCTACCGCTCGGTCCGCGCCGGCAGCCGCCCCGCCTTCAGCCGAGCACCACTCGGCGATGCGCCGTCGAAGAACATTCGCTGAGACGCCCGAATCTTCATCTTGGATTTAGCCGCCTCCTCCACCCTGCCGCGCCATGACCTCCGCCACGATGTCCCCAGCCGCAGTTCCCCCAGGTGGTTCGGCCCGCTCGCTCGGCCGCCGGATGCTGAACAAGGTCCCCGAGATCACCGTCTTCTTCTGGGTGATCAAGGTCCTCTGCACGACGGTCGGCGAGACCTTCGCCGACAACCTGAACGAAAACCTCGGCCTCGGCCTCACCAACACCAGCTACATCATGGGAGCGGCGCTCCTGGTCGTCCTCTTCTTCCAGTTCCGCGCCCGCCGCTACGTCCCCGGAATTTACTGGCTGGCGGTGGTGCTGATCAGCGTCGTCGGCACCCTGGTCAGCGACAACCTGGTCGAAAACTACGGCGTCGCCCTGGAAACGACGACGATCGCCTTCAGCATCGCCCTCGTCGCGGTCTTCGCCACCTGGTACGCGGTCGAGCGCACGCTCTCGGTCCACACCATCTTCACCACCCGGCGCGAGACCTTCTACTGGCTGGCGATCCTCTTCACCTTCGCCCTCGGCACCTCGGCCGGCGACTTCCTCTCCGAGCAGCTCGAACTCGGATACCTGGCGGCGCTGGGGATCTTCGCCGGCGCGATCGTCGTCGTCGCCGTTCTCCACTTCGGCCTGCGGATGAACGCGATCCTCTCCTTCTGGCTCGCCTACATCCTCACCCGCCCGCTCGGCGCCTCGATCGGCGACTACCTCGCCTCGCCTGTGCACGAAGGCGGGCTCGGCCTCGGCACCAACCTCACCTCGATCATCTTCCTCTCGACGATCCTGGCGCTGGTCGTCTACCTGGCGATCAGCAAGCGGGACGTGATCCGCTCCGGGCCGCTGCCCACCGCGGCGGCGGCGTCAACGGAAGGAGTGCCGGCGGTGCTCGTCGTCCTCAACAAGGTTGACGCCACCGCCCCGCTACTGGAGGCGGTGGCGGAGCGGGCGGCGAAGGGCGCGGCGCGCTTCTTCGTCCTCGTCCCCAACCCGGACCACCTTGCGTTCGACCGCAACAGCCCCGACACGAGCGCGGGCGAGGCGCTGCTGGCGCAGGCCCTGCCCCAGCTGCGAGGCGCGGCCGGCGGGGAGGTCACCGCGAGGGTCGCCAACAGCCCCAACGCCTACGACGACATCATCGCCGAGCTCGAGGCGCAGCCCTACTCGGAGATCATCATCGAGACGCCGCCGAGCCACCTCTCGCACTGGCTGCACGTCGACCTGCCGCACCGGGTCTCCGAGCTCGGCTACCCGACGCTGGCGGTGGCCGCGGCGCAGTAGCACCCTCACTCGCCCGCCACGTCGCGGCGCAGGAAGACGATCATCCCGACCACGAGCGAGGGCACCGCGTAGAGGGCGCAGGTCCACAGCGCGCGGGCGATCGGCGCCCAGTCGACCGGCACGCGGAGGAAGCCCTGCCAGGCCTGGAACTGGGTGCTCAGCAGGTATGGCTGCAGGCCGCCGAGGCCGGGCAGGATGCCGATCAGCTGCAGCAGCAGCGAGAACATCAGGGTGCCGACGATCGCCGCGGCGCTGTTGCGGAAGACGGTCGAGAAGAGCAGCCCGATGCTGGCGACGGCGAGGATCGGCAGCAGGTAGACGAGGAGGCTGGCGCCGACCAGGACCAGGCCGTGGGGGGCGGAGACCCGGGCGCCGGAGAGGGTGACGATCGGGTTGAAGCCGGAGGCGATGATCCCGGCGACCAGGGCGACGACGCCGCTGAGGGCGATCGCGGCGACGGCGTAGGTGACGGCGGCGAGCGTCTTCGCGGCGAAGACCTGCTGGCGCTCGACCGAGCGGGTGAGGATCGTCTTCAGGGTGCGGTCGCGGTCCTCGGCGGCGACGATGTCGCCCGCGACCAGCGCCGTGATCAGCGGGAAGAGCCAGACCGAGCCGAACAGCAGCAGCACCAGCGGGATCGCCAGGCCGGTGTCGTGGACGTAGCGGCCGAAGGCGACGTCACGCGGTTCGCCGTTGCGGATCGCCAGCGCGACGACGAAGATGATCGGCACCGCCGCGGCCGCCCCGAGCCCGAGGTAGGTCCGCTTCTGCGCCCGCAGCTTGCGCAGCTCCCAGCGGTAGACGGTGAGCGTCCCCGGCATCAGGCCAGCTCCTCGGCGGCGGCCGCGATCCGCGCCGCCCCGTCGGCGTCCTTGCCCTCGGTCAGCTGGAAGAAGAGGTCCTCGAGGCTCGCCTGGCGCGGCGTCAGCTCCAGCACCGGCGCCCCCGACTCGGCCAGCGCCAGCGAGAGCTCGCCGACCGCGGCCTCGCCGCCAGCGCGGAACAGCAGCCCGCCGCCGGGCGCCTCGCGCACGTCCTCGATCCCGGGCTGGGCGGCGCAGACGCCGCGGGCGCGCTCGTCGGCAGTGGTGCGGAGACGGTAGCTGACGCCGGCGCGGTCGCGCAGCTCGGCCAGCTCGCCCTCGTAGGCGACCGCGCCGCGGCGGACGATCGCGACCCGGTTGCAGAGCTCTTCCACCTCGACCAGCAGGTGACTGGAGAGCAGCACCGTGATCCCGCGCCTGGCGAGGTCGCGGATCAGCTCGCGCATGTCGCGCATCCCGCCCGGGTCGAGGCCGGTGGCCGGCTCGTCGAGCAGCAGCAGGCGGGGGCGGCGCAGCAGCGCCGCGGCGATCCCCAGCCGCTGGCGCATCCCGTGCGAGTAGCCGCCGACCCGGTCCTTCGCCCGCTCGCGCATCTCGACGACCTCGAGCACCTCGTCGATGCGGCTCGCCGCCTCGTGGCCGTCGAGGGCGGCGCAGAGGCGCAGGTTCTCGCGGCCGCTCAGGTAGGGATAGAAAGCGGGCGCCTCGACGAACCCGGCGACCCCCTCCAGCGCGGCGACGCCGAGCTGCGGGTCGCGGCCGAAGAGACGCACCGAGCCCTCGTCGGGTCGGATCAGTCCCAGCATCATCCGCAGCGAGGTGGTCTTGCCGGCGCCGTTGGGGCCGAGGTAGCCGAAGACGTCGCCGTGCTCGACGGTGAGGTCGACGCGGTCGACCGCGGTCAGCTCGCCGTAGCGCTTGACCAGGCCGCGGACCTCGATCGGCGCCGCTTCGGACACGCGGCTAGAGGCCCTGCGCGGCTTCCCGGGCGACGGCGGAGGTGACCGAGCCGACGACGGCGTACTCGACGCCGCCGCGCCGGAAGCGGATCAGCGTGCCGAGCGGGGTTTCCAGCTCCTGGGCCTGGGTGGCGCCGGGGATCGAGACGCTCGGCAGCTGCGGGCCTTCGGAGCCGCCTTCCTCTTCGCCGCTTTCGCTCGCCGGCAGCTCGATCACCGCGAGGCCGCCGAGGCCCTTGCCGTAGGTGACGAGCGCGCCGGCTTCTTCGCCGCTGGCGATTAGCCGCGCCTGGTCGCGCTGCATCCCGGCGAGGGCGGGCGGGGCGCTGAGCTGGAAGGAGGTCTTCGCCTGGACCGCTTCAAGTCCGGTCACGGGCTTTTCGGAGCCCTCGCCGGTGCCTTCTTCGGACGGGTTCAGCTGGACCGTCTTCGTGCCCGGAGGCGGTGAGATTTCGAAGACCGAGTCGGGCACGGCTTCGAAGCTGATTTCGGTGGCGGCAAGTTCGAGTACCGGCGAGCTTTCGCCCTTGGCGTAGACGGCGGCGCGCAGCGGCGCGCCGTTGGCGGCGTCCCAGGCGAGCTCGGCGCCGCCCATGAGACCGCCGTTGGCCTTCGGCGAGACGCGGACGGTGTAGGCGGGCTGGCCGGCGACGTCGCTGGGGCTGGCGCCGCTCAGGTCGGCGTGCTGCGTCACTTCTTCGATCGCTTCCTGGACCTGGCCGAGCGACGGCGGTTCTTCGCCGCCTTCGTCTTTGTGACTGGGCAGCGTCCCTTCGTAGACGGTTTCGGTGCCAGGGTCGTAGAGGCTGAAGTGGCGCTTGTCGACGAGCAGCTCGAGGTCGCCGGCGCTGCCCTTCGAGACGTCGGCCTGCAGCTCCAAGCGCAGGCGGCCGTCCGCCGTCGCCCAGAGCCGCCCGGAGGCGCCGCCGAGGAGCGGGTCGGCGCCTTCGAGGACCGATTCGCCGACCAGGTTGTCGGTGAAGTGGACGCGGGCGCTGACGCCGGGCGGGGCCGGGGCGGCGAGGGCGTCGTGCACGGCCACGTCCAGCGGCTTCGGGGGCGGCGTCGGCCCGCCGCCCGTGGCGGCCAGGGCGATCACGGCGGTGGCGGCTGCGAACAGCGTCACCGCAGCCCCGATGACGAGCAGCCGCAGCGTGGAGATGCGTCGCAGGTAATTCATCGCGTCCTCTCGCGTTTGGAGGTATCCAGGTTAGGGGGTCCGCCTAAACGGCTGATGAGGTCCACGGTCGAGCTGTCGGCGCTTTCATCTGCGCTTAAGAGTCGCCGCCTAGCTTGCCGGCGCCTGAGGTCTCGTCCGCTCTCAGCCACCGATGGACCAGACCCTCAGCAAACCCCGCCGCCGCCCCCGGCACGCCTTCTCCAAGGTGCCGGAGGTCACCGCCTTCTTCTGGATCGTCAAGGCGCTGACGACGGCGATGGGCGAGTCGACCTCCGACTTCCTGGTCCACGCCATGGTCCCGCAGGTCGCGGTGGTGCTCGGCGGCATCGCCTTCGTCGTCGCCCTCTACGTCCAGTTCACGAAGGACCGCTACGTGCCCTGGGCCTACTGGCTGGCGGTGGCGATGGTCGGCGTCTTCGGCACGATGGCCGCCGACGTCCTCCACGTCGGCTTCGGCGTCCCCTATATCGCCTCGACGATCTTCTACGCGATCGTCCTCGCCGCGGTCTTCCGAACCTGGTACCGAGTCGAGGGCACGCTCTCGATCCACAGCATCACCACCCCGCGGCGCGAGCTCTTCTACTGGGCCGCGGTTTTCGCCACCTTCGCCCTCGGCACCGCCGCCGGCGACCTCACCGCGGTCACCGTCGGGATCGGCTACTTCGGCTCGATCCTCCTCTTCGCCGCGATCATCGCGATCCCCGCCCTCGGCTACTTCCGCCTCGGCTGGAACCCGATCCTCAGCTTCTGGTTCGCCTACGTGGTGACCCGCCCCCTCGGCGCCTCCGTCGCCGACTGGCTCGCCGTCTCCCACGCCCGCGGCGGCCTCGCCCTCGGCACCGGCCCGGTCAGCCTCGTCCTCGCCGCCGCGATCGCCGCCTTCGTCTACCACCTCGCTCGAACCGGTAAGGACACGCCATCCGATCAGCTCACCGAACCGCAGCCAGAACCCGAGCGCCGTGCGATAGATCCTTTCCCCGTGCCGCGCGAGGCGCCCGAGGAGGCTTGACCTCCAACTGACCTTGGTGGCGTCTCCGTCAGCAGGATCGATGTGCAGCAGTGCCCCCGGCGGGACTCGAACCCGCGCCGCGCGGCTTAAAAGGCCGCCGCTCTAACCAGCTGAGCTACAGGGGCGAAGTGCCCATGGTAGAGGGAGCTTGACCGAGGCGCTCGGAGGTTCAGGAGAGGTCGGGGAGGCCCTCGTAGGCGGTCGAGGCCTCGGCGTGGGTGCGGCGGGGGATGCGGCCGGCGCGGCGGGCGAGGGCGCCGGCCTCGACGGCGCGGCGCAGGGCGGTGGCCATCGCCACCGGGTCGGCGGCGCCGAAGATGGCGCTGGCGGCGAGGACGGCGTCGCAGCCGAGCTCCAGGGCCTGGGCGGCGTCGGAGGCGGTGCCGATGCCGGCGTCGAGGACGACCGGGACCTCGGCGCGCTCGGTGATGATCGCGATGTTGTACGGGTTGCGGATGCCGGCGCCGGAGCCGATCGGCGAGCCGAGCGGCATCACCGCGGCGCAGCCGACCTCTTCGAGGCGGCGGGCGAGGATCGGGTCGTCGTTGGTGTAGGGGAGGACGGTGAAGCCGTCGCCGACCAGCTGCTCGGCGGCGTCGACCAGCTCGACCGCGTCCGGGTAGAGGGTGCGGTCGTCGCCGATCACCTCGAGCTTGATCCAGTCGGTCCCGAAGGCCTCGCGGGCGAGCTGGGCGGTGCGGATGGCGTCGCGGGCGGTGTAGCAGCCGGCGGTGTTGGGGAGGACGAAGAGGCCGAGGCGGTCGATCACGTCGAGGGCCGAGCCCTCGGCGGCGGGGTCGATGCGGCGCAGGGCGACGGTGACGATCTCGGTCCCGGCCGCTTGCAGGGCCGCTTCCATCTGTTCCAGCGAACGGAAGCCGCCGGTGCCGGCGATCAGGCGCGAGGAACACTGACGGCCGCCGAGCTCCCAGGTCTCCCCGTCGGACTCGGGCGCGCCGCCCTGGATCGCCGCCAGCACCTCGACCGCCTGCCCCTCGCGCAGCGGCGTCCGCTCCCACTCCGAGCGCGGCACGACCTCGCCATCGAGGGCAACGGCGACCCCGCGTCCTCCCTCTCCCGCGCCGGTCGCACGGACCGCGGCGTCGAGCATGGCCCTGTCCGGCAGCTCGTGCGGCCGCCCGTTGAGCTCGATCCTCATCGGCCGATCCCCGTTTTGAGCTGGCATTCGTCTTTATTCGCCCCCTGGGCGAGAAAGGACGAACGCCGATCCGCGGACAGGAGATTGGTGACGGCTCGAGCCGCCAGCGGCGCCAGGAGGATGCCGTTGCGGAAGTGGCCGGTGGCGAGGACGAGGCCGTCGATCGCGCCGGGGCCGACGAGCGGGAGGTTGTCGGGCGTGCCGGGGCGGAGGCCGGCGATCGCGTCGAGGAGCTCCATCTCGGCGACGTCGGGCAGCAGGCGGTAGGCCTCGCGCAGCAGCTCATGGACGCCGCCGGCGGTCACCGTCGTGTCGAAGCCCATTTCTTCGACCGTGGCACCGACGATCAGGCGGCCGTCGCTGCGCGGCACCAGATAGACGCGCTCGGAGGCGAGGATGTGGCGGGCAGGCGGCTCGCCGTCGCGGCGGCGCAGCTCGAGGACCTGGCCTTTGACCGGGCGCACTGGCGGGCGGGCATGCTCGGGGAGCCATTCGGCGGCGCCGGACCAGGCGCCGCTGGCGAGGATCACCGTCTCGGCGGACAGCTCGCGGTCGCGGGTTCGCAACCCGTTCAGCCACTCGCCCTCGAAGACTGCCTCGACGACCTCCTCTCCCGTCATTACCTCGACGCCCTCGGCTCGCGCCGCTCCCACGAGCGCCCGCGTCAACGCCCGCGGGTCGACCGCCGCCTCCCCCGCCGCGAAGACGCCGCCGTGGAACGACGGGGTCAGGCCCGGCTCCAGATCCCGGCACTTGCGCGGCGGCAGCCACTCCGCTTCGAGCTCAAGTGAGCGCTGCAGGTCGTGCACGCGCCGCAGCTGGGCTGCCTCGTCGCGGTCGAGGGCCACGTGCAGCGCCCCCAGTCGTTCGTAGCCGGTGCTCATCCCGCTCGCCGCCTCCACCGCCGCCGCGAACTCCGGGTACATCCGCGCCGCCTCAAGCGTCCGCTCCAGCAGCTCCGGCTCACCGAAGGTCAGCTCGCCGACCGGCGCCAGCATCCCGGCCGCTACGCGCGTCGCCCCCTCGCCGGGATGACCCCGCTCGACCACCGCGACCCGCGCACCGCGCTGGGCCAGCCGCCAGGCGCAGCTCAGGCCGATGACGCCACCGCCCACAACCACCACGTCGAAACTGCGCTTCTCGGTCACTGCGTTGCCTCCGCCGGCATTACCCGGATCAGGTCCAGACGGTCGGTGGCCTCGATGCCACCCTCTCAGCCCTCGCGGGCTCCCGCGCACTTGGTGCATCTCCGATGCTACCCCTCCGGCGGGGCCGGCAGACCGGCCCGGCCAGCCATAATCACGCAATGAGCTTGTCGCTGCCCGAGGGAGACGGCCCGCTGCGCCGCGAGCGCCTGCGCACCGCCCGCCTCTACTTCGTCTGCGAGGCGCGGCCGGCGACCGACCTGGAAGCGCTGCTGCGGGCGGCGCTCACCGGCGGCGCCGACATCGTCCAGCTGCGCGAGAAGGAGCTCGGGCGGAGGGAGATCGAGCGCGCCGCGCAGACCTTCCGCCGCGTCGCCGACACCTTCAGCGCCCTCTTCATCGTCAACGACGACCCCGAGCTGGCGCGCAGCTGCGACGCCGACGGGGTCCACGTCGGCCAAGACGACGTCAGCGCCGAGCAGGCGCGGGAGCTGCTCGGGCCCGACGCGATCGTCGGCCTCTCGACCCACTCCGAGGAGCAGATCGCCGCCAGCGCCGAGCGGCCGGTCGACTACATCAGCGTCGGCCCGATCTGGGAGACGCCGACGAAGGAGGGGCGCCCAGCGGTTGGCCTCGAGCTGATCCGCCACGCGGCCGAGCAGGCGCCGCATCCCTTCTTCGCGATCGGCGGCATCGACCCCGGCAACGCCAAGGAGGTCGTGCAGGCCGGGGCGGAGCGGCTATGCGCGGTGCGGGCGATCCGCGACGCCGCCGACCCCGGAGCCGCGGCGGCGGAACTGCGGCAGGCCTTCGCCGCGGCAGAGAAGGGCGTGGCGCCCGGTGGCTGAGAGCGAGGGGAAGCCTCCGGTGGGCGAGGAACACAGCCCAACGGGCGAGGCGCCCGTCAAGCGCAAGCGCCGCGGCGCCGAGGCGATGACCCGCGGCTACGCGCGGGCCGAGCAGCGCAACCAGGAAGCGCGGGAATCGCTCGAGCCGCTGGCCGAGGGCGAGCGCCCGACCGTGGTCACGATCGGCGCCGTCGTCGCCGCCCTGATCGCACTCTCGATCGTCGTCGGCTACCTCGCCGGGGTGAAGGTCAACGGCGAAGTGCCGAAACTGCCGCAGGTGCTGGCGCCGGCGATGATCATGGGGGTCATGGCCTGGGGGATGTGGCACGCCCGCTACTGGGCCGTGCTCGGCTTCCAGCTGATCCTCGTCTTCCTCATCTTCAGCGCCTTCTTCGGCCTCCTGGTCAGCGCCTCGAGCGTCGGCCAGGTGATCGGCACGCTGGCGCTGCTCGCCGTCGCCGGTACCTTCTTCTACTTCATGGTCAAGGCGATGGCGCGGATCCAGATGCCGACCCGAGTGCCGCGGGACTAGGCGTGGCGCCGAAGCTGCCATCGATCAGCGGCGTCACCGGGCTGCCCGCCGACGCGATCGCGGCGCTGCGCAAGCTGCCGGAGATCGCCGAGAACACGCGGGCGATGAAAGAGCACACGGCGGCGCTGGAGCGGGTCGCCGAGGCGCTCGACCGGGTCTCCGCCGACACCGGGGCGCTGCGGCCGATGGACAAGCGGATGGCGACGATCGAGGCGGCGATGCCGGTCCTGGTCGAAGTCCAGAAGCACCTGGCGCAGCTGCCGGAGACGATGGGGCGCCTGGACGAGGGGATCACGCGGCTCGAGGAGGGCATCGACCGGCTCAGCGGCCTGATGGAGCGGATCCTCACGGCGGTCGGCGGGCTCAACGACAGCGTCGAGACGCTGCAGGGGGCGGTCGAGCCGATGGCGCGGCTGGCCAGTCGCGTCCCCGGTCAGAAAAAGCACTAGGGAGACGCCGCGGCGCGTGCCGGGCGCTCGCCTTCTATAGGCTCAGATTCCGCATGGCGGACTCCTTCGACCAGATCGTCATCGGCGGCGGGCCGGGCGGCTACGTCGCCGCGATCAGGGCGGCCCAGCTGGGCCAGAAGACCGCTGTCGTCGAGCGCGACAAGGCCGGCGGGCGCTGCCTCAACTACGCCTGCATCCCGGCGAAGACGGTGCTGCGCACGGCGGAGCTCTACGACGACGCCCGCAACGGCGCGCACCTCGGCGTCGTCGGCAGCAGCGTCGAGCTCGACTGGGAGGCGCTGCACAAGCGCCGCGAGGAAGTCTCGGCTCAACTTTCCGGCGGCGTCGAAGGCCTCTGGAAGAAAAACAAGATCGAGTTCATCCAGGGAGAGGCTTCGCTGACCGGCGACGGCAACGTCAAGGTCGGCGACGAGGTCTACGAGGCGAAAGCGGTGACGCTGGCAACTGGCTCGGTGGCGCTGCCGATACCCGGCGTCGAGTTCGGCGGCCGGGTGCTGGACACCTGGGGCGCCTGGTCGCTCTCGGAGCGGCCGAACCGGATCGCCGTCGTCGGCGCCGGCGCCTCCGGGGCCGAGCTCGCCTCCGCCTACGCGCGCTTCGGCACCGAGGTGCTGCTGATCGAGATGCTCGACCAGATCCTCCCCGCCGAGGACCGCGACATGGCCAAAGTCGTCGAACGCGTCTTCAAGCGCCAGGGGATCGAGATCTCCACCGGCACGCCGGTCCAGAATGTCGAGGCCGGCGAGGGCAGCGTCAAGTTCAGCTACGGGGAGACGACGACCGAGGTCGACTACCTGATGATCGCCGGCGGCCGAGCTCCCGACGTCGAGGGACTGGGGCTGCAGGAGGCCGGGATCGAGCTGGAGGAGAACGGCAAGATCAAAGTCGACGAGTTCCAGCGGACCAGCAACCAGAAGGTCTTCGCGATCGGCGACCTCGTCAACCGCAAGGCGCTCGCCCACAAGGCGTCCGAGGAGGGCGTGGTCGCGGTCGAGGCCGCGGCGGGGGTCGAGACCCAGCCGGTGAAGCAAGACCTGGTCGCCGGCGCCACCTTCTGCCATCCGCAGGTCGCCAGCGTCGGCCTCACCGAGGCGCAGGCGAAAGAGGCAGGGCACGAGGTCAAGGTCGGCAAACAGAAAATCGCCGGCGAGGGCGCGGGCACCGTCTACGAGGACAAAGACGGCCTCGTCAAGCTCGTCGTCGAGGCGAAATACGGCGAGATCCTCGGCGCCCACATCGTCGGCAACCGCGCCTGCGACATGATCGCCGAGCTGGTGGCCGCGATAGAGCTCGAGGGCGGCTACCAAGAGCTGGCGCGCACGGTGCACCCCCACCCGACCGTCTCCGAGGCGATCCTCGACGCCGCAAGGGCCGTCGACGGCTGGGCGATCCACGCGTAGTTGTTCCTTTTGGTCGTACGGCGGCCATAAGGAACAGGTGATAATCGCCGCGTGAGCGAACGCGCCGTCTTCTACTACGACCTCGGGTCTCCCTACGCCTATCTGTCCGCGGAGCGGATCAGCGGGCTGTTCACGGAGGCGGGACTGGAGCAGCCGGAGTGGCAGCCGGTCCTGCTCGGGGGGCTGTTCCGGCGCTTCGATCGCGGCTCCTGGGCGGAGACGCCGGCGCGGGCCGAGGGGATGGCGGAGATCGAGCGGCGCGCGGCCGAGTACGGGCTGCCGCCGATCGTTTGGCCGAAGCCGTGGCCCAACAACGGGCTGGTGGCGATGCGCGCGGCGACCTTCGCCAAGCAGACCGGGCGCACGATCGCCTTCTCCCTCGCCGCCTTCCGCCAGGCCTTCGCCGCCGGCCGCGATCTCAGCGACGTCGACAACGTGGCGATCGCCGGCGCCGCCTGCGAGCTGCACCCGCGGGCGCTGCTGAAAGCGGTCGAAACCGAAGCCGTCAAAGGGGCACTACGGGAGGCGACCGACCGCGCCGGCGACCTCGGCGTCGAAGGCGTCCCCGCCGTCGCCGTCGGCGAAGAGGTCTTCTGGGGCGACGACCGTTTGGAGGACGCGGTCGAAGCCGCGGCGGGCGCCTAGCCCAGGCACGCCCTCCGAACTGCATCAAATTCTCCCTATGGCAGGTGGAAAATTTGATGCAGTTCGGCAGGGAGGGCTGTCATCTAAGGTGACTTCTGATGGCTGAGTTGCCTGACGCCGCCACCTGTTACGAGCTGCTTGCGCGGATGGCGCTGATCCGCCGCTTCGAGGAGGAGGCGGGGCGCCAGTACCAGCGGGCGAAAGCGGGCGGCTTCCTGCACCTGGCGATCGGCGAGGAGGCGACGATCGTCGGCACCACCTCGGTGATGCGCGACGAAGACTTCCTGATCGGCACCTACCGCACGCACGGGCACGCGATCGCCCGCGGCACCGCGCCGCGGCGGGTGATGGCCGAGCTCTTCGGCCGGGTCGACGGGACCAGCGGCGGCCGCGGCGGCTCGATGCACATCTTCGACGCCGAGAAGCGGTTCATGGGCGGCTACGGGATCGTCGGCGGCAACCTGCCGATCGCCGCCGGCCTCGCCCTCGCCTCCCAGTACAAGGGCGAAGACGCGGTCACCGTCTGCATGTTCGGCGACGGCGCCTCCAACACCGGCAACTTCGGCGAGACGATGAACCTGGCGGCGCTGTGGAAGCTGCCGGTCTTCTTCCTGGTCGAGAACAACCTCTACGGGATGGGAACCGCGGTCGAGCGCCACTCCGCCCAGACCGACCTCTCGAAGAAGGCCGAGGGCTATGGGATTCCGGGCACGCGGATCGACGGCATGGACGTGGTCGCCGTGCGCGAGGCGGTCGCCGAGGGGATCCGGCTGGCGCGCGAGGAGCAGCGGCCGACGCTGCTCGAGGCCTTCACCTACCGCTACCGCGGCCACTCCGCCGCCGACCCCGAGGTCTACCGCGAGCGCGAGGAGGTCGAGGAGTGGCAGCGCAAAGACCCGATCGAGACCTTCGCGCGGCGCTGCGTCGAGGCGGGCGTGCTGGGGGAGCGCGAGGTGCAGGAAGTGCGCGACAAGGCCGACGAGGAGGTCGAAGCCGCGGTCGAGTTCGCCGAGAGCTCGCCGGAGCCGCCGCTCGACACGATGTACGAAGGCCTCTACGCGCACACCGACCCGGGCGGCTGGTACGCGGTCGACGAGCGCAGCCCGGAGCCGCACCGCGGCGAGCACGAGGCGCAGATGCCCGCGGCGGCCCGCGAGCTGGCCGAGGCCGGCGCCGCCTACGCGGAGCAGCCCACCGGCGAGCGGCCGAATCCCGCCACCCACGGCGACGCCCAGGAGGGTGTCGAGCCGCGAGTCAGCTCTGAGTACGAGGTCGGCGACGAGCCCGAACCGGCATCCGGGGGCGGAGAAGACGAAGGAGCTGAAGCCGCGATCAACGAGGAGCGCGACTGATGGCGCAACTGCGGATGCGGGAAGCGCTGCGCGACGCGATGGCGGAGGAGATGCGCGCCGACGAGAGCGTCTTCGTGATGGGCGAGGACGTCGCCGTCTTCCAGGGCGCCTTCAAGGTGACCGAAGGGCTGCTGGACGAGTTCGGCGAGCGCCGCGTCCGCGACACGCCGATCTCCGAGAACACGATCGTCGGGATGGGGATCGGCGCGGCGATGAACGGGCTGCGCCCGATCGTCGAGCTGATGACGGTCAACTTCAGCCTGCTGGCGCTCGACCAGATCGTCAACCACGCCGCTGCGATCCCCTACATGTTCAACGGCCAGGCGCGGGTGCCGATGGTGATCCGGATGCCGGGCGGCGGCGGCCACCAGCTCGGCCCCACCCACTCGCACAGCTTCGAGGCGCTCTACCTGCAGGTGCCCGGCCTGCTCGTCGCCTGCCCCTCCACCCCGGCCGACGGCAAGGCGCTGTTGAAGGCGGCGATCCGCGACCCCAACCCGGTGATCTTCGTCGAGCACGAGAGCCTCTACGGGACGCGCGGCGAGGTGCCCGACGGAGACGGCAACGGACCCAAGCCGCTGCGCTTCGGCGAAGCCGCGGTGCGGCGCGAGGGCACCGACGTGACGATCGTCGGCGTGCTGAAGATGGCCCAGGTGGCCGAGAAGGCCGCGGCGACTTTGGCGGAGGAGCACGGCGTCGAGGCCGAGGTGATCGACCCGCGCACCCTGCGGCCGCTCGACCTCGACACGATCCTCGCCTCGGTCCGCAAGACCAACCGCGCCGTAGTCGTCGAGGAGGGCTGGCCCCACGGCGGCGTCGGCGCCAACCTCTCGACCCTGATCACCGAGCAGGCCTTCGACTACCTCGACGCGCCGATCCAGCGCGTCACCGGCGCCGACGTCCACATGCCCTACTCGCGGCGTTTGGAGCAGGCCGCGATCCCGCATGAGGAGCACGTGGTGAAAGCGGCGCTGGCGACTCTTCAGGGCGCTCATTAGCGATCCGCCTCCCTCGGCTTTTGAAAACACTTGTGTAGTCAGTGACTGTCTGAGAGCCTCGCTCTCATGCACCCCGGCGAAGACGAGGCTCTGCAGCGCCTGCAGCAGGTCAAGCACATCGTCGTCCTGATGATGGAGAACCGGTCCTTCGACCAGATGCTGGGCTTCCTCCAGAACGACGGGCTCGACGTCGAGGGGATCGCCGGCGCGAAGCCGAACTTCGACGCGGATGGGAACGAATACAAACCGTTCGAATGGGGGCCGGGCCAGACGATGCCGCCAACGCCGCCGGGGCTCGAACCGAAGATCCTCGATCCCTGCCACTCCCCCGCCTGCGTCGGCAGCCAGCTGAAGCGCGAGAACGGCGGCTTCGTCCGCAACTTCGCCGCTACCCGCAGGGACAAAGCCGGCAACAAGGTCGGGCTCGAACCCGAGTACCTGGGGGTGCCGATGGGCCACTTCGGTGCCCAGCATCTGCCCGTCTACCGGCACCTCGCCCACAACTTCTGCGTCTGCGATCGCTGGCACTCCTCGATCCCGGGCGACACCTGGCCCAACCGCCTCTACTCGCTGGCGGGGCGGGATGGGCCCTCGATCGGGCACAAGCCGGGGGTGCTGAGCGAGCTGCTGAAGGACGTGAAGGGGATCCCGGCGATCGGCAAGATCACCGGCGCGCCGATCTTCGAGGTCGAGGCCTTTACCCGGCAACTGCACGACTCGCAGTGGCGCTGGTACTCGCACGACCCCGCCACCCTGCGCGCGGCCGACGCCTACTACCGCGACTTCCGGCACCTCAAGCGGGACAACTTCACCTACTTCGACCGCAAGAAGATCAGCTGGGAGACCGAAGCCGCCGAGCTGGCGATCGTCACCCACGACAGCTTCCTCGACGACGCCGCCAAGGGGGAGCTGCGCGACGTCTCCTGGATCGACCCCAACTTCATCGACCTCAATATGCACGAGTCGACCTCCAACGACGACCACCCGCCCTCCGACGTCAAAGAAGGGCAGGCGCTGGTGCTGGAAATCTACGAAGCGCTGGCGAGCAGCCCGAACTGGGCGGACACGGTGCTGGTGATCGTCTACGACGAGCACGGCGGCTTCTACGACCACGTCGCGCCGCCGCCGGTCAACGATCGCTCCGGTTACAAGACGCTTGGGGTGAGGGTGCCGGCGCTGGTGGTCGGGCCGCGGGTGCGCAAGTTCGTCTGCCACGAGGTGCTCGAACACACGAGCCTGATCGCGACGATCCTGCGGCGGTTCGCCGCCAACCCCGACCATGCGATCGCGGCGATGCCCGAACGGGTGCAGCGAGCGCCCCACCTGGGGATGCTGCTCGAACCCGAACCGCGGTCCGACCTCGAGCCGCCCGATCAGCTGCGCGAGGAGATGGCGAACTGGCAGCAGGAAGCGAGGCGCAGGCGCCAAGCCGGAGATGGCGAGCCATCGCCTTCACCCGACGGCGTCGGACATCCCATGCAGCTGCACGACTTCCAGGAAGAATTCGTCAAGTTCTCGCTGGCGATGAGGGACGCCGGGCTTCCGCCTGGTCAGCCCTAGACAACGCCCGCCCGCTGTCCCCGCATATCGGGGACAAATCGGTTCACAGTTTCAGCACGTCTTCTTGGCGCCGGTGACCGCGTTCCATGCCCGACCCACCGAGAAGTCGGCGGCGACGCGGAAGATGCCGGGATGGGAGGCACGGGCGACGGTCCAGTCGCCGCTGCGGATGATGCAGCCGGCGCCGCGGGAGATCGACCAGTAGGGGGTGAAGTTGACGCGGACGAGGAACTCGCCTGGGCGCTTGACGTCAAGGGCGAAGCCCTGGCGGCCGAACCAGAGCACTTCCGCTGCGGCGGTGCCGAGCGGGGCGACCAGCGGCTTCGGGTCGCGGACTTCGTAGATGCGCCAGTGCTGGGAGCGGAAGCGCAGGATCAGGTAGGAGGGTTCGCTGAGGATCAACCGCCGCTCTTCTTCGGAGGAGTAGTCGAGCGGCGCGTCGGGCAGGGCGACGTAGGAGATCGCGTTCGAGCGCAGCCAGGCGCCGTAGGCTGCGGGCGTCAGGGGGCCGTCGTCGTAGAAGAGGTCGTCGCGGGTGGTGTCGAGCTGCCGCAGCCAGCCGCGGGCGAGCTCGAACTTCGGCGCCAGGTACGCGGACTCCCAGTGGTTGGCGGTCGGCGGCACCTCGATCCGGGTTCCCTCGGCGCCGTGGGAGCGCAGCCAGCGAGCCGCTGGTTCGAAGTAGGCCGGGGTGGTCGAGGGATCGCCGACCGAGCGGGCGATCTGGGTGACGCTGGCGTCGAACTGCCAGTAGAGGCTGCCGGCGATCGCCAGCCCGAGGAACGAGGCGAAGGCCCAGGTGGGGACGGTGGGGCGCGGCCGGCGCGAGAGCAGCACCGCCGCGAGGACCGGACCGCCGAAGAGGGCGCCGAGGCGGACTGCGTTACCGCCCATCGCGTTCGGCATCAGGAAGATCAGGGTCGAGGCGAGCAGGTAGCCGGCGAGCACCCGCCGCAGCTGCCGCTCCTCCCGCCGCACCCCCTGGGTAAGGACGAAGGCCCCGGCACACCAGAGCGGGATCGCGATGTAAGAAGAGAAGGCGAAGGGGAATTCGCCGGCTTCGGGGAAGGCGAGGTTGGGGGCGACGGTGAGGGCGAGGGCGAGGGCGCCGGCCCCAAGGGCGACGCGGTTGAGGCGGCGGCCCGGTTCGACCGCGCCGGCGATCACCACCCCGGCTAGGAAGGCGCCGGCGACCGGGCTGGCGAGCGGGCAGGCCGCGGCGGCGGCGAGCGCCAGCGGCGTCCGTCTCGTCTGCAGGCAGCGCAGCGCCGCCAGGCCGAAGGCGACGCCGAGGGCGAAGGTGAGCTGGCCGTCGGCGAGCAGGGTGACGACGCCGGCCGCGAACCAAAGGGTCGCCCAGCGCGCCTCGGCCCCCCAGCGGTCGCGGACGAGGCGGTCGAAGAGGTAGGAGGAGGCGATGACCGCCAGCATCCCGACGACCTGCGGCCCGAGCAGCGCCGCCAGCGGCGGGAAGAGGAGGCTGTAGGTGAGGGTGTAGTGGCCGCCGTACCAGCTGCCGTTCCAGATCGCGAGGCCGGCGCTCTGGAAGAGCTCGGTGCGGAAGACCTGGGCGGCGAGGTCGCCGACGGGCGGGCTCCAGACGAGCATCGCCAGCGCCAGCAGCGAGCTGAGCGCGACGGCCGGGAGCCATTCGAATCGGAGGGCCTTGGTCTGGACCATGGGGAGGGGCGGCCAAAGGATACGTCGGCCTCCTGCAACGATTCGTAAATGGCCGCTGAGATCCTCGTCGTCCGCTGCGGGACCGTCCCCTACGAAGAGGCGCGGGAGCTGCAGCGCGAGATCGCGGCGCGGCGCCAGCGCGGCGAGGTCCCGGACGTGCTGCTGCTGCTCGAGCACCCGCCCGTCTACACGCGGGGCCGGCGCTCGCAGCCCGGGGAGCTGCCGATGGGGGTCGAGTGGTACGAAGCGCAGGGGATCGAAGTCCGCGACACCGACCGCGGCGGCCTCGTCACCTATCACGGGCCCGGCCAGCTGGTCGCCTACCCGATCGTCCACCTCGGCGCCTACGGCGACGACGTCCACGCGTACGTGCGCGGGCTGGAGCGGGCAATGATCGAGGCGCTCGGCGACGCAGGCGTCGCGGCGCAGACGATCGAGGGGCTGACGGGCGTCTGGACCGAGGGCGAGCCTCCTCCCACGGTCTCGCCCAACCCGGCCCGCAAGATCGGCTCGATCGGGTTGCACGTCAGCCGCGGCGTCACCACGCACGGGCTGGCGGTCAACGTCAACAACGACCTGCAGCCGTTCGAGTGGGTCGTGCCGTGCGGGATCGAGGGCGTGGCGATGACCTCGCTGGCGCGGGAGCTCGGCGCCGAGCAGGACTTCGACGCCTTCGCCGACACCCTCGTCGCCGCCTACGGCCGCGTGCTCGAGCGCGAGCCGGTCGCCGCCGACCACGGGGCGCTTTTGCAAACCAGTGGTTGACAAAGTCGCCCACCCGCTGAGCGCTACGCTCAGGTGAGCAGATGAGCGAGACCTCCGAGCGCATCCACGTCACCCGCTCCCGCGCCAAGCCGGGCGGGACCGCCGCCGAGGCCGAGGGGACCGTCCCCTTCCGCCGCGCCCGCAAGCCGCCGTGGCTGAAGGTGCCGGCGCCGGGCGGGCCCAATTACCGGCGGCTGAAGGCGAAGATCGGCTCCGACAACCTCCACACCGTCTGCGAGGAGGCGAATTGCCCGAACGTCGGCGAGTGCTGGGAGCGCGGCACCGCGACCTTCATGATTCTTGGCGACGTCTGCACGCGGCGGTGCGGCTTCTGCAACGTGCAGACCGGCAAGCCGACCTGGAACGACCCGCTGGAGCCGCTGCGCGTCGCCAACCAGGTGAAGGCGATGGGGCTGCGCCACGCCGTCGTCACCTCGGTCGACCGCGACGACCTGCCCGACTACGGCGCCTCCGCCTTCGTCGGCGTGATCCGCTCGATCCGGATGCTCGCGCCCGAGTGCAAGGTCGAGATCCTCACCCCGGACTTCCGTGGCCAGGAGATGCCGCTGGCGAAGGTGATCCACGAGCGGCCCGACGTCTTCAACCACAACGTCGAGACGGTGCCGCGCCTCTACCCGATCGCCCGCCGCGGCTCCCAGTTCCTGCGCTCCGCCCGCGTCCTGAAGATGGCGAAGGAGATGGGCGGCGCCGACGTCGTCACCAAGTCCGGCCTGATGGTCGGCCTCGGCGAGTCCTTCGAGGAGATGGTCGACACCTTCGGCCTCCTGCGCGAGCACCACGTCCAGGTCCTCACCGTCGGCCAGTACCTCCGCCCCACCGAGAACCACCTCCCCGTCGTCCGCTACTGGCACCCCGACGAGTTCGCGGCCTTGGAGAAGGCGGCATACGACCTCGGCTTCGAGTCGGTCGCCGCCGGGCCACTGGTCCGCTCCAGCTACCACGCGGACCAGAACCTGCCGGAGGGCAAGCGGGCCGAGAGCCTGCTGGCTTCTTAGCGGGCGCTCGCCCTAGAGCTCGACCGGCCGCGGCTGCGGCTCGTCCCAGAGGCCGAACCGTTCCCGCCAGTAGTCGGTGAGGAAGACGTTGTTCGGGTCGCGCTCGGCGCGCAGCCGCAGGAAGTCGTCCCAGCGCGGGTACTGGGCGCGGAAGAAGTCGACCCAGCTGCGGTCGCCCTCGGGGTAGTGCGGCTGGAACTTGCCCCAATGGAGGCGGAAGGGGATCTCCGCTTCGCGCAGCAGCTTCCAGAAGGCGGCGTAGAACGTCTCGGCCGGGTCCTCGCTGTTGTTGACGAACCAGTAGGGGTCGATCCGGAAGACGCCCTTGCGCCACTCGTCCTCGCCGTCGCTGTGGGCGGCGTTGAGCCAGAACCGCTCCGGGCCGGTCGCGTAGAGCTCCCAGGCGAAGGTGCCGGTGCGGCGCAGCGCCTCGGCGGCGTCGTGCGGCTCGCCGAAGTAGTCGCGCAGCAGGCGCATCGCCTCGCCGGTGCGCGGCAGCGGCAGCCACGCCTCGGTGAACTCGGTCGGCATCAGCACGTCGCTCGCCTGGTTGTCCATCGGCATCCCGCGCCAGCCGTAGTCCCAGAACCGCTGCGGCTGGCCCTTTTCCGGCCCCTTCTTGTCGGCGTCGAGTTCGTTGAAGGCGGCGATCAGCTTCGGCAGGAAGTCGGGCAGCTCGCGCCGGATCAGCGCCGCCGCCGGCTCCAGCACCGTGATCGCGAGGTCGACGCCGCCCTTGATCAGCGCCGCGACCGCCTCGCCCAGCACCTTGCCGACCGCGCCGAGGTCCTTTTCGCCGAGCAGCTCCAGCACCTGCTTCAGCTGGTCGAAGTCGGGGTCGAGCTTGGCCTTGGCCTTGGAGATGTCGTCGAGGTTGCCGACGATCGTGAAGAGGAGGCCGGTCAGGTACTGCTCGGCTTCGGGATGGTCACCGAACTGGGTGTAGGGCTTGGGCTCGAAGCCCCGTTCGGGGGCGATGCGGCCGGCGCGCCAGGTGACCACGCGGTCGGCGCCGCGCTCGGGCCACCAGACCAGGCGCGCGTATTCGCTCTCTTGCAGCAGTTGCTCAAGCGAGGGGCGGCCCGGGGCGCCGTCGCCGAAAAGGTCGGCGGGGCAGGTCTCGACCGTCGTGATCGCCTCCTCGCCTTTGACGTTGAAGGCCTCGGTGCACTGGAGGATCACCTTGGAGACGATCCCGAGCAGGCCGAGGTTGGGGCACATCGCGAAGAAGAGGTCGGGGTCGGCGTCGTCGCGGGTCACTTCGTGCACCTGCCCGCGCCCGTCGATGAAGCGGAAGCCCCAGAGGTTGTTGGTGGCGGCGTAGTGCAGCGAGCCGCCGGCCGAGCCGGTCGCGGTGAAGCCGCTCAACGTCTGGTGGGTGATGCCGCCGGTCTCTTCCAGCGACCAGTTCTTCTCGGTCGCCAGCTGCCAGAGCAGGCTGGTCTCGAGGCTGGCGGTGCCGGCCGGGTCGTGGGGGTCTGGGCCGAGGTGGATGCCGGCGTCGGCCTCGACCAGGCGCCGCGCCTCGTCGCGGACGCGCCAGCCGCGGTAGAGGTCGAGCATGACGTTGAGGTTGGGGCCGGCGGGCGGCGTCTCGACGGTGACCCGGTCGGGGTCCGGCCGCTGCGGGTCGGTGTAGACGGCGCGGGAGACCGAGTGGGCGGCGCCGCGCACCCGCAGCTGCAGGCCCTTGCGGTTGGCCAGCCGCACCAGCTCGACGAGGTCCGCCTCCGAGGCGGGGTGGTAGAAGCCGTCGGCGGCGGGGGCGGGGTCCTGGGCGTTCATGTCCAGAGCTTTCGCAGCACCCGCAGCGCGTTCTTCCCCATGATCGCTTCCGCCGCTTCGTCGCCGTAGCGGTCGCGGAGCGGCGCGTCGAGGCGGGACAGGTCAGAGATGTTCTCGATGCCGCCGATCGTCGGTTTGATGAAGCCGTCGAGGTCGCTGCCGATGCCGATGTGGTCGTAGCTGCCGGTCACCTGTTTAATCGCGTCGACGTGCTCGAAGAGGATCGGCAGCGATTCCTCCAGGGTCGTCGTCTCCTCGCCCCTCCTGCGCAGCCCGTCGTTGAGCTGGTGCTGGGCCATGATCAGGCCGACGACGCCGTCGCGGGCGGCGATCTTCTCCAGGGTCTCGGCGTCGTGCATGTAGCGCTGCTTGCCGAAGCGGTAGCCGGCGTGGGTGGAGAGGACCGGCATCGTGCGCTCGGGGTCGATCGCGTCCATGTAGGCGAGCGTCTCGGCGATCGCCGGCGGGTCCATGTGGCTGAGGTCGACCAGCATCCGGTTCTCGATAAGGCTGCGGACGAGCGTTTCGCCGCGGGGGGTGAGGCGGTCGCGGCCCCGCTGCGGGAAGACGATTGCGTAGAGGGGGTCGGGGATGAACGGCACCGCGTTGGCGTTGGTCGCGACCTGGCGGAAGAAGAGGTGGGCGACGGTGACGTAGCCGACCCCGCGCCTCGCCAGCTCCCTGCAGTTGGTTTCGATTTCGGCGTCGCCGTCGCCGAGGTGGAAGCCCCCCTCGACCGCGTGGACGAGGGTGGGAACGTCGGCGGCGAGGCCGGCATCGAGCTCGGCGCGGTTATGGGCGATGCGGACCACGCTCGGGCCGTGCTCCTGGACCTCCTGCTCGACTGCTTCTAGGTCTTCGATCAGCTTGCCGAAGTAGGAGGGGTCCGGAGGCGCCGCATACCGCTTGCCGAGGTCCATCTCCTGAAAGGGGCGGAAGAGGACCGACAGGGCGAGCCCGACTTCGCCCTGCGCGAGCTTCTGCGGATCGATCCGGTAGGTGCCGTTCCAGGTGGGGAAGTTGCCGATCCTGTTGGCGAGGCGGAGGACCCAGGCCTGGAAGCGACCGCCGAGCGTCTCCTGCTGCTTCGACCGCATCAGCTCCGACGTCGTCCCGGGGTCGATCCCGGCCACCACCCGCATCGGATAGTGCGCATGCAGGTCGGCGAACATCGCCCGTACCCTAGAGGAACCTTGAATGTAGGAGCAACGCCTGCCTAATGGATCGAGAAAAGGGCCCTACAATCCGTGGGACGGGGCCATAGCTCAGCTGGCAGAGCGTTCGCCTTGCACGCGAAAGGTCGCCGGTTCGATTCCGGCTGGCTCCACTTCTCAGTCGTCGAAGTCGAAGTCCTTCGGGGGCTTCTGCTCGAACCAGAGCTCGTCGTCCTCCGGGGCGTCCTCGAGGAAGTCGGGGGTGTCTTCGAGCACGTCCTCGTGGCCGGTGTCGGGGTCGTAGTCGGCCTGGGGCTGCTCGTGCTCTTCGCTGTCCTCCTCTTCATAGAGGGGCGCGGGTTCGGCGGCGGGGGCCTCGTGCTCGTCCGTCAGCGGCGGCAGCTCGTGCTCTTCGGTCAGCGGCGACTCGAGCGCCTGGTCGAGCTCGTCGGAGAGGCGCTGCTCGCTCCAGAACTCCTCGTCCTCTTCCTCCTCTTCGTCCTCGGCGGGGGCCTCGGCGCGGGAGGCGTGGATTTCGGTCGCCGGTTCGGCGGGGGCCAGTTTCGGCTCGCTCAGCTCGACGGCGGCGATCTCCTCGTCAGAGGGGCTCGGAGACTCGGCGACGGGGGCGTCCTCGCTGCCCATCTCCGCCTCGATGTCGAAGAGCTCGGTCGGCTGTTCGGCGATCGCCTGGCGCTCGTCCTGCTCCGGTGCCTCGGCGGGGGCCTCGGCGCTCTCGGCGACGATCTCGTGCTCCATCGCCGGCGGCTCCTCCTCGGCCGGAGGCGCGGCCTGGGGCGGGTCCTCGGCAGGCGCGATCGGGGCGGCCTCGGCCTCCGGCTCGATCGCCGAGGCGCTCTCCACCTGCGGCTCCTCGCGCTGCTCGGCCCGCTCCGGCGGGGGCGGCTCCTGCAGGTCGGCGATGTTGATCCGCCGCCGTCCGCCCTCCTCCTCGGTGGGCTCCGCAGCCTCGGGGGCCTCGGTCGCCATGAACTCCGTCGGCGCCTCGGCGAAGGGATCGGGCTCCTCCGGCCGCCCGGGCGGCCCGAAGGCTTCGTCCTCGAGCCGTTTCAGCTCGGCCTCGTCCGCGCCATGGGCGCGCTTCAGCTCCAGGTGCTCACGGATTGCGTCGTCGAGAATGCTCATGCGGCCAGTCCCCAAGAGGAGGCTCCCAAACTCTATGGGGTTATCCTGTCGCTTGCGAGGCAATGGGAGCAACTTCCCATCCCGCAGAGCCCGGGGCTATAGCTCAGCTGGCAGAGCGCCTGGATCGCACCCAGGAGGTCGGCGGTTCGAATCCGCCTAGCTCCATGCAAAGTCCCTGCGTTGGCGCAGATTTCCCTTGACGCCGGAGACCGCCGCCGTCAGGCTGGTGGGAGAAGTCAACGGCCGGTCAACTTCGGAGGCATCCCGATGGCGGAAAGGCCGAGTGGCCGCACCCGCGTCGAGCGCGGCATCTACCGCCAGCCGAACGGCAAGTACGCGGTCTGCGCCCGCCGCGGCGGGCGGCTCCATTTCCGCACCGCCGGTACGAACCTCGAGGAGGTGCGCCACGCCCGCGAGGATCTGATCTCAGCCCTGGAGGCGGGCCGGGTGCCGGCCTCGCCGCGCCTGCGCCTCGACACCGTCGCCGGCCGCTGGAGCGCACGCTTCGAGGCGATGGTGGCGGCCGGAGAGCGGCACCAACGAACATACGAGGCGCACCGCTTCCACCTCGACCACGAGATCCTGCCCCGCCTCGGCCACAGGCGGATCGGATCGCTCGGGGTCGAGGACGTCGCCGATCTGATCCGCGAACTCCGCACCGCCGGGCGCTCGCCGAAGACCACCGCCAACGCCCTCGCCACGTTGCACAGCCTCCTGCGCTTCGCCCGCCGCCGCGGCTGGATCACCGCCGACCCGGTCGAACTGCTTGAGCCCGAGGAGCGGCCGCGGCCGCCACGACACCCGCGCAACCGGGTGCTGGGGCGGGCCGAAATCGAGCGGCGGGTAGCGCCGAAGACAGCGGCCTCGGTGCGCGAGATCCCCTTGGTTCCACAGCTGGCCGAGCACCTTGCTGCCCACCGTCAGGCGACGCCCTTCGCCACCGCCACGGACTGGGTCTTCGCGACCTCACGCGGGACACCCTTCTGCGAGCGGAACGTCGCGAGGCGGGTCCTAAAGAGGGCGGCCGACGCCGCCGGCCTCAACGACGGAGAGCGGCGGTCGCTCCGCTTCCACGACCTGCGCCACACCTTTGCCAGCCACCTGATCATCGACCTCGGCCTTGACGTTGCCCAGGTTAGTCGCATCCTCGGCCACGCGAGCATCACAATCACCCTCGACGTCTACACGCACCTCTTCGACGACGCTCGTCATGCCCGCGAAATCCGCGAGCGGATGGCAGCCAGTAAATTTGCTGATCTGCTCGATCTATAAGCCCGTGAAGCGCGAGGCGGAGATACCCCTTTCCCATCAACCCTCTAGCCCACTTGAGTGAGCACCGGCATTTTCCTCCCAGCAGGCGGACGCTGCGGCGCCTGCGGGACCCTGAAGAACGGCTTCCGATCAGAGTCATCCGTACCCCCGGAACGATCGAGACATGTCGTCAAGTAATCCATCCAGCTTAGGGTCTGGATGCACCACCGATCATCAGCACGACGAGATCGAGGAGATGAGGGGTGCGGACAGACCAACCGAATGAAACCCGTCGCCGTAGACCAGTTTGGTGCTTTCTAGCTGCGTGGTGCAGGGGTCCGAGACGCTCTTCCAGCCGCCGGATATCAGGGGTCGGACTCGTCATGAAGGTGATCCCAAAGGAAATCGTCTCTTGCCACCAGCATCGACAGATTGTGGACTTCACTGTCCTCCGTGGTCATCTCCCGCAGCGCCGAGAGATCCGCGTCAACTCTTGGCGCCGCGATCATCGAGATCCAAAAAGTGCGACGGATGCCTCGAGTATCGAGACCGATACTGATCATGCAACGTGTCGAGCAGCGCGCGAAGGACAGACCGGCCGGGAGGCCGGTGTTGGAGTTGGCGCCGTCAACGTGGACGCCGAACTAGGAACTCCTTGACCACATCCCCGGCCGAGGCACAATCACGGCGACTCGATCGTCGTCACCCAGGTCTTGTCAGCAAGACCGCTTGGAAGGCCAATCTCCGATCGCAAGAGGGCTGGTGTCTCCTTGCGTCCTAACTGTTTCATATATCTTGAGCACTTATGGACGTTGGGAACCTCACCAAAGTCATCCGCCGGCCATGAGCCCACCTCCCTCGCTACGGGCTTTTACGTGGAAAGAGCGGATCACGCGGGCGCTGGAGCCTGAATTAGGGCGAATCACGCTCGAAGTCCCGTCCCGCGATGAAGTCGTGACCAGAGCTGAACTGCTCGCTCGCATCGAAACCCTCAGTCGAGAACTTGAATGCTCACAGCAACCGCTACTTCTATGGCTGGGAAAGTCGCGACAGTTCTACGAGTTCGTGCTGGCATCCCTCAGCGCGGAACATGACTTCTGCCCTTTAGACAGCAGCGTTCCGGAAGCACGAGTGCGTTCCGTGGCTCAGGGCCTTGGCCGGCCGCTTCTGGTAACCGACAATGAGCATCAGCTCCACGACTGCGTCAGCTCCGTCTCACCAACCCAAACCGACGGCATCACCATGGCCTCGAATGCCACGGGCCGCTCGCCGTCTGAGGGCCCCCAGTCCAAGAGCGAGGGGTCCTACTACATCTCCACCTCCGGCAGCACGGGTGCTCCCCGACTGGTGGCCGGACGCCAACAGGCGCTGCATGCCTTTGTCGACTGGTCGGTCCCCTTCTATGAGATATCGCCTGAGACCCGCTGGTCACAGTTTTCGAGCACGGGGTTCGACCTGACGATCGTCGACCTTCTGACCGTCATCTTGGGCGGCGGAACCCTCGTCGCCCTCTCGGGGTTGCATGAGCGTCTTCGCCCGGGTGCCTTCGTCAGTGTGCACAACCTAACTCACTGGCACTCGGTTCCGTCGATGATTCCTCATCTACTCCAAGCCGGGAGCCATAACCTCGACTCGCTCACGTGCCTCTCCTTTTGCGGCGAGCCGCTTCTCCGCAGCCATTGCACGGAGTTGCGCGGAACGCTGCCCCACAGCCGCATCGTCAACACCTACGGTCCCACTGAGGCAACGCTCTTCTGCTCGGCACATGAGCTAACCGAAGAGGATCTCGATTACTCCTTTGTGCCATCGGTACCGATCGGCGAGCCCATTCCGGGCTGGTCCTTCACCTTTCATCCGGAGGGCAACGAGGGCGAGAGTCGCCTGGTGATCGCCGGACATCACCTCGCGGCCGGATACCTGAATGAGTCCGTTCCCAGCTTCGGACTCAATGACGCAGGGTTGTCCACCTTTGACACCGGCGACTACTTCAGGCACAGCCGTGGGCACACTTACTTCAGTCGCCGCAAAGACACCCAAGTAAAGGTAAACGGCAACCGGATAGACTTGACCGAAATAGCCAATGCCTGCGGGCAGGTCGGGCTGCCGCGAGCGATTGCGCTGCTGCACGAAGGCAGGCTGACGCTCATCTTGGAGTCCGAGGTTAGTCTCTCCAGCAGGGACATAACGAGCCGCCTGGAAGCCGTCCTTCCCTCATACGCGTTGCCCTCCCGAGTGCTTTTTACAGCCAGACTCCCCCGAACTCCCAGCGGCAAGATAGATTCGAAGGGCCTTCGAGCTTGGATGTCGACCCCATAACGCGGCTGGCAAGCGCTCGCCAGATAGTGGCGACCACTTTCCTGATTCCTGAGAGCGACCTCCGGGACAGTGACGGCCTGAACTCTTTTCCCGAGTGGGACAGCCTCGGTCACCTGGAGCTCGTCGTAGCCTTGGAAGAGAAGACGGGCGTAGAAATCGTCAATTCAGATGTCTTCGAGCTGGTCACCAGCATCGAAGGGATCGCGACCTACCTGGAGAAACTCCATGAATGAGGCAGTTGAGTGTCGGGCAGCCGACGGACACGTCGTTTACGGCACCCTGAGCGTTCCCCAAAACCCTGTCGCCGCCGTCCTGCTCGTCCATGGCATCACCGCAGATCGCAGCGAGTGGGGCTACTTCGACGTCCTCCGCGACCAGTTGGCTGAGACGGGGATCGCCAGCCTGGCAATTGACTACCGCGGACACGGGGAGTCCGCCTATCAGGTTGATCACCTGACGCTCAGTGGCGTCGGCCTCGACATCACCGCGGCCTTCGAGCTTCTCGACGGGTCCGTTCCCTCCACTTTGAGGCGGGCGATAGTTGGCAATAGCTTCGGAGGGGGCATGTCCTATCTATTTGGGGTTGCCGAGGCACGCGTCGCCGCAATCGTCCTGACTATGCCCGTGCTCTCCTACGTGGACGACATCGAGCGCGTCAACGACCGATGGTCTAGTCGGCCCCTCCATGAGTCGATCCCATACGGTCCAGTGAAGCTTCCGGGGCTTATACGAGCTGACTTCTTCGCGGCGGACGAGCTGATCGCCCGGGCTCACACCAACAAGCCGCTGACGATCCTCCATGGTGAAGCCGACACCGACGTTCCATTCAACGCGAGTGAGCAATTCCTTTCAAGTTCGCCATCCAAGGGCGAGCTGATCGGCCTCCCGAGCATGGACCACTGCTGGGCGGCGCCCGGCGACCCGAATCGAAAAACGGCGCAGAGCCGGGAGAACCAGCGAATCGCCTCTGATCGAACTGCCGCCATCCTGCGCAGTCACCTTCAATGAAGATCTCGCGTCCGCTTCATTCCAGCGAGCCCCTGTCCCGCGAGGCGGTCGGACTCAGCGTCGGAGCATTCACCGTAATCGAAGCGAATGCCGACGAACCGATCAAGATCGGAAAGAACGTCTCCGTCGGTCATCACGCGGTTATCGCGGGAGGTGTAACGCTCGGGGACGATGTGACCATCGACGACTACTGCCTCGTGGGAAGAGGCAGTGTGATTGGACCCCAAACTAAAGTCCTCTACGGAGGCCGCGTCTACGAGGAAGTCCGGGTAGGACAGCGCTGCCTTCTCGCGGGTTCCATCGCAAACTGGACCCAGATCGGGGACGACGTCACGTTCATGGGAGTCGTGGCACACAGCTACCGGCGCCCGGAGCCGATCGACAACTGGAACTCGGCCCCCGTTCCCTCCCCGGTGATCGGCGAAGGCGCCGTGATCGGCGAGAACGCCCTTCTAGTCGGAGGGATCGAGATCGGGATTGGAGCGTACGTTGCCGCCGGCGAGCTGGTGCGCTGCAACGTTCCCAGTTACTGCCTATTTCGCGATAGGAAAGCCACCCCCCTCTCGCTGTTTCGAGGGTTCATCACCTCGCGGCGGTAAGCGGAATACACATGCGTCTCTTCGTGGGGCACAGCTTCAGCGACAACGACCATTCAACCGGTGTGGCGGCCTTTCGGCAGGCGGTGAAGGACGCCGTCTCTAGCGTCAATGTGAGCATCTCCCAACGCTGGCCCGATCTCGGAATCCGGATAGACCCGGTTTTCGAGGATAGGCAGATCGGCCGCCTGCTCCCGCTGCAGGTGCGGCGCCAACTCGCGATGGCGGACATCGTGCTGATTGACGGATCCGGCCTCTCCCCCAACGTCTTCTACGAGCTCGGTTATGCCCATGGCATGCGCCGACCCCTCCTCTTCACCTACTGCGGCGAGTCTGTTGACGACGTGCCGCGCGATGTCGCCGATTTCATCGTTGGCACGTACACCGACACCGACTCGCTGCAAGACCAAGTTGCCTCCTCGCTCCAGAGCAAGCTCGATGAGCTGCTTAGCGATGGGTCAACTGCATACGAGCCTCGCGAACGATGCTTCTGGTTCGATACCGACTGCCGTGAGATCCATGTCATCTGCGCACCCGAGCCCGAGATGAGCCGTTTCGCCGATGTCGATGCGGAGAACTATCTCTTCATCGACAGCCTTGAGGATCGGGACGCCCTGATGGAGCTGGCGATGTTCCTGTCGCGAGCACTTCCCAGAACCCAAATCGTCAGGCATTCATCGAGCACGATAACCCCGGACGTTCTTTCGTCAGACATCGTCGTCCTCGGTGGCCCGATGAACAATCACGTCACTCGAGATCTCATGCGGGCGCTCGAGATCCCGCTCACCTTCGATCTGGTCAAGGAACGGATGTGCCTCGGCGAGGGGGCCCAGTTCCAGTTGGCGAGCGAAGGAGGCAGGCCATCTCGCGACGCAGGATACTTTGGCCGCTTTCGCAATCCATTCGACCGTAGTCATCACGTGGTTCTGTGCCAAGGGTTCTACACCTTTGGAACGCTTGCGGCGGCAGGCATACTGGCCGATTCGAGCCAAGCGGTCAGGAACACTCGCCACCTCGAAGACCTTGTCTCGCCTCGCAGGCTCCCGGAGCTGGACTCACTCCAGATCGCCTTCCCCGTGGAGATACTCGCCAATCGAAGAATCCTCGTGCCTGACATTCACACGGCCACGGTGCTCTACTCATAACCAAGCCTGCTTCGGACGATGCGCCTTCTGATAGTGATGAACCGCCGTTTCGTCCCGGGCCTTACCGGACAGGGGCACCCTGTCGGAGCAGCCGGCTTCGTTCAGACCCTCACACCCGCTTTGGAGAGAGCCGGTGTCCAAGTCTCACTCGCCACGTATGAGCAAGCCCCCGGTAATCGGCCGTACGTTCGGTATGAGGACCTGCAGGGAAGGCGGAGCTTCTGTCTTGGCTTCTCCTATTTGCAAGATCCTCATACGGTTGCCAACAGATTCAGAGATGCCGTCGAGCAGATTTACGGCGATATCAGGGCAATGCTCATCTACCACCAGTCGAGCGCAACCGTTTCCCTGACCCCCTCCGGGGCACGCTGCGCCATCACCCACCACGCCCCATTCGTCGACGACGTGGTTCGACAGATGGGATCGCCCTATGCCCTCGCTGCCTTTGGCGGCAACCCCGAGAAGCTAAGGGCGCTATCCGCGCTTCAGTGTCGAGGGATTGCCTGGCTGCAGCGGTCACAGAACTCGTTGTGCATAGAGCTTTCGAGCGCGCAGCGAGAGCGCCTGGTGGCGCGTGGGGTACCGCCAGCCCGTTGTCACATGGTGCCGGCACCGATAGAGGTGGCGACCCCTAAACAACTGCAACCCTCCCGGTCATTAAGCCGCTGGCTGAGCAACGGGTCCAAGGTCAAGCTACTCATCGCCGCCGCACGACTCGACGACTTCAAGGGCATCAGCGGCGCCGTCAAGTCACTCGCTCCGCACATCTCAGAGGGACGAATTGCCTTGTTCGTGGCGGCTGGGGACGCCGGCGAAGACGAGGCCCGCATGACGCTGCGCAGCTCGTTCGCGTCCCAGCCAGGGCACACAGTGCAGGTGGTTCCGCGCTGGACTCACGATCAGCTCATCGTCAACCTCAAGGCGGCGGCCGGCAAGGCGATCTTCGGCTTTCCCTCGAACTATGAGACCCTCGGCATTACTCCGCTGGAGGCGATGCAATGCGGCATGCTCGTCGCCATCCCCGACCGGCCCGAGCGTATCGGCATGCTCGAGTACACGACGGGTAGAGGACGGTATCCGGATCGTCCGGGAGGCCTCGCCGACTTCCTGTTGCGCTCCAACCACGACACCACCGCGGCGGGGGCGCTACTGGTTCACTCGTCGCCCGCTTCCTTCGCCAGCAGCTTCCTTGCCCTCGTGGATGCGGCCAGCGCCGGCATACCGCAATTGGCCCGGCAACCGCCACGATCAGGGCCGTTTCGACGTTCCTCGTCGAAAGCCAGAAAAAGCCCCATCAACCCGGCCAGCGCCTCATAGCGGGAAGCTTGGGAATCATTATTTATTGAGACTTCCTGATTGACCTCACAGATATGCTCTGCGACAGCGGTACGCGGGCGATGAAATTTGGCTTGAGCGCGCCCTCCGCACTTGGCTGAAGGGTTCAAAGGACATCGAAGAGCGAGTCCAGACAGAAGCAAGGAGAGCTAGAATGGCGCAGGAGAAAGTGGTGTTCGTTGCGTTTGCGATCGAGGACGAGCGTCAACGTGACTTCCTAAAAGGGCAGTCACTGCACCCCCGGCAACCGTACACGTTCGTCGATATGTCAGTCAAGGAAGCGTATGAGACTGAATGGAAGGAAAAGGTGCGCACCCGCATCCGTCGCTCCGACGGTGTGATCGTGCTAGTGAGCAAGAATTCGCTGAAGTCGAGTGGTCAGCAGTGGGAGATCCAGTGTGCCAGAGAAGAGAAGAAGAAGGTCATGGGAATCTGGGCATATAGAGACGACCGAACTAAGATCGAGGGCGTCACGACCGTCGTCTGGACCGACGCCAACGTCGCCAACTTCATCGACTCGCTCTGAGCCATGCGAAAGGCGCTGATCGTTGGGATCGACTACTACCAGCACCTCAGTAGTCTTTCGGGATGCGTGAATGATGCTTACTCGGTCAAAGGTGTGCTGGAGCGCAATGCCGACGGCACGGTCAACTTTGCGCCACAGGTGCTGGTCGGGACCGCCTCAGGCCAAGCGGTTTTAAAGCAAGAGCTAAAGGAGGCGATTCGCACCCTGTTCGCCGATGATGCAGAGATAGCCCTCCTCTACTTCGCCGGGCACGGTCACGTCGAAGAGACTGGTGGGTATCTCTGTGCCAGCGATTCCAACGCCGGGGATGATGGGGTGGCGCTGGCAGAGGTCATGTCAGTCGCGAACAAATCGATCGCGAGCAACAAAGTTATTGTTCTAGACAGTTGCCACAGTGGGATCGCCGGAGACCATCCGCTTGGAGGATATGCAGAGATCAAAGACGGAGTGACGATCCTGACTGCCTCTACCGCTAGTCAGTACGCATTAGAGAACCCCACCGGCAGCGGCGGCGTATACACCGGTCTCTTTGTCGATGCGCTCGGCGGCGCGGCCGCTAACCTTGTCGGCGACATCACCCCGGGTAGCGTCTACGCCCACATTGACCAGTCGCTAGGTCCGTGGGCACAACGTCCGGTGTTTAAGACCAACGTCAAGACCTTTGTTTCCCTTCGAAGGGGCGACCCACCGATTTCGCTCCAAGACCTGCAGGCGATGACGACGATCTTTCCGACGCCGGCCGACGCATTGCAGCTCGACCCGTCGTTTGAGCCCGAGCGCTCCCAAGAACAGGTAGACGACCCTTTGATCCCATCACCCGACCCCCAAAACACTGCCACGTTCCAGATCCTGCAGAACTACGTGCGCGTCAACCTTGTCCGCCCCGTAGGCGCGCCGCACATGTGGCATGCCGCGATGCAGAGCAAAAGCTGCGAGCTCACGGTCCTAGGTCAACATTACTGGCGTCTCGTCAAAGAGGGACAGATCTGAATGCCATCGTCGGGCGAAGAAGTATCTGCTGCGCTTGCTCACAAGGAGCTGCTGGAGGCACTAGCCGCGGTTGAGCATGAGCGGTGGTCTCACTGGCAACGCTACCTGCACTCTCAGTGCCGCCCGGGCGACGACGGGAGCCTGACGATCCCGTCCGAGCTCGTCAGACGATGGTCCGCTCAGATCACAACGCCTTATGACGAGCTGTCAGATAACGAGAAGGAGAGTGACCGAGATCAGGTGCGTAAAACGCTTGAGGTGCTTCGCGCTTTCCTGCTTGACTCACATGACACCCCTAGCTGAAGGCACAACTAATTGCGGAGCTTTGAGTTCTCAAGTAGCCGTTTCTTTGTTCAACAATGTTTCCGAGAGATCGTTCCGGTAACTCCACTGAAAACTCACGCTCCAGCAGCCTGAAGTCATGCTCGAAGAGTATGAGTCTCGCGAAAGTTTCTATGGCCGTCCACGTGCCTTCATCGTCTTCATCTCTTCGAAGATGGCGGGGGGAACGCTCACAGCTGAGCGCGAAGCAGCAATCGCGGCGGTAGAAGAATTTCGTCCGGCACGCGCTTGGGCTTGGGAGAAGGATGCGCCAGCAGGCTCCTTCTATTCCGAGGAGGAGTGCGTAGAACGGGCGCGCACCAGCGATGCCCTAGTCCTAATCGTCGAGGACGAGCTAACTCCAGTCACGCGGAAGGAGTTTGAAGCCGCGGAGAAAGGAGCTGCCACCGTCATCGTGCTCGCTCGACGGGGAATCAAGCGAACTCCAGAGCTCACCCGGTTTATCAGCCACATGCGCGGGCGGACGATAACGAAAGAGTTCTCCGACCTAGACGAGCTAAAGGCCGAGGTCGACCTTGCACTCTGGGAGTGGTTCGTTAGAGGCGGACGAACTCTCGGACTTCAGGTTCAAGAGCAGCGGCGGGCCTCCACCGACCTCTCGCTTCTGGAGTCAGCCGAACTTACTCGCGACGGATCGACGAGCGATCTGCGGCAGGAATTGAAGCGGCTACGGAGCGAGGTCGAGGAGGGGAACGCAGAGGAGGCCATGTGGGAGATCTACGGCTGGGCGGCAACCGCCACCGCCGAGGATCATTTTCCGCTGGCCGCGCTTCTCCTAGACCAGCTGCGGGAGATCATTCCCTCTGACTCGATAGACGAAGTAGCCCGGGGTTGGATCCTCAACCTCGAAGGAAGAATCGCTAGCGGTCGTGGAAACGATGATGCCGTCCAGTACTTCGAGCAGATGCGCCAGATAGGGAAAGCGACGGACGAACCCGAACTCGTCGCCACCGCATACCAGAACCTTGGGGTTCAGGCAGTGATCGCTGGCGAACACGCCGCAGCCAAAAAGTACTTTCGAAGCAGTTTCGAGCTGAAGCGAGAGACCGGTGATGCATATGGCTCAATTCAGATTGCCCTCAATATGTGCAACGTTTTTCTCGGCGAAGGCTCCTTCAAGGTGGCCAGAGAACTACTCGACGACCTTGAGCCGTACATCTGCGGGCCCGAAAGCGCGGGCCTTCGGGCCAGCATCAGCGGCCAGCGTGGACTGATCCTCTCCCGTGAAGGGCGCTTTGACGAGGCCAGAACTGAGTTTGGCGATTCACTCCGACACGCCAGAAGAGCACAGTCTGGAGGCCGTCAGGTGCTCGCACTCCAAAACCTTGGGGCAAACTCGATGGAGCGCGGGAAGCCGTATGAGGCTATGCGCTGGTATCGAAAAGCGGAATCAATCGCGCAAAGCCTCGGGGATCGTTACCGATTGCGAATTCTGGCCGATGCTTTGGGCAGTGCCCTTGCAAAAGCGGAGAAGTGGGAGGAGGCGGCCGAAGAGTTCGCCCGAGCCGCGCGTCTTGCTGAGAGCCTCGGGGACCTGCCTTCCGAAGTGCAGGCCTGGGCCAACGTCGGCGCCTGCTGGCTGCAACTCGGCCGACCCGAGGAGGCATTGCGCCTCATAGATCAAGCCCTCTCTAATCCCCAAGCCAGTGGATCACCTGACTCGCGAGCGAGCCAGTTGCGCAATCTGGGGGAGGTGCTTGAGCGACTCGGAAAGCCTGAGGAGGCGCTGCGACGCCTCGATGAAGCCGCCCGGCTCGCCGAGGACGTGGAGTTGAAGGACTCCTCTCTGCAGCGAGGTGCGGAGATAGCGCTCGGACATCCAGGGTTAGGCGATCAGGCCGATGGGTTTCTACAGCGCTCACTTGATCTACAACGAGATACCGGCACTAGCGTCGACGCCGCTTGGCGCGCGGCAATGATTGGGGCTCAGCTAAGTGGCTCCTCCCAGGCTGCCGCGGCGCCTAGGTATTTCACGCTCGCACTTCGCGTCTTTGCCCGAAACGGAGACCGGCGCCGCGCCTTCTATACGCGCAACGATCGTGGTATCGCACTAAGTAATACCGGCGCTCTAACGGCTGCGGTGCACGACATGAAGGCCGCCCTTGCGATTGCGCAAGAGATCGGCGATTGGCGATTGCAGTTTCAGGCCGAAATGAATCTTGGCGAGCTCGAGCGACGCCGTAAAAACCTTGGCTCCAGTGAAGCGCACTTGCAAAACGCTTTGGAGCGGGCCGAAAGAGCCAACGACGATCTCGACCGAGCGGCGGTATTGAACTTGCTGGGCTTGATGCGTGTCGACATGGGTGATCTAAACGGCGCTGAACGCTCATACCAAGATGCACTGGAGCTCGGCAAGCGGTTAAAAGACAAAAAGACTCAGGCTGATGCGTTCGGTGGCCTTGCGGGAATCGCCTTCCGCCGAGGTCGCTACGGAGAAGCCGAGCGGCGTTTCGAGCAGGCGATAAGGCAATATGGTGACGCTACCTCAACTGCGCTGGTCGAGGATCTCGGTGGACTAGCGCTGAGTCGAGCCTCTCGCGGAAGGGTTGTCGAGGAGGAGATTCAGCGCCTTATCGACCTCAGTGGCAGGATCGGCTGGGATCGCAACTGCGCAGAAGAGATTGCTGATTGCGGACAAGCCCTTATCGCAGCTGGAGGCGACATCGAAGACGCCATTTCGCTGCAGGCTATTGCGGTGACCTGCGCGCTCCGCAGCATCACCGCCAACCTTGGGGGAGATGACGATGCCCTCATCAGGTTGCTGGTTTTAGTGCTAGCCAAGGGCATCGCTTGGATGCGAGTGCATCCCAACTATGCGGCCATAAGGCAACAGATGGTGGAGGAGGTGATCGAGACTCTAGACGTAGAGGCGGGAGAGTTGGATTTCCTCGAGAAGATGATTGCGGTCGTTAAGAGCGAGTTCTCCGACGATTAGGACTTCTCACAAGAAGTGACTTGAACCCAAGATGGCCCTATCAGGCAGAAATCGGCGTTTCTGCCTGAACACCCCGACAATCGCCGCATATCCGCGCGTATCGCGCTCAATCCATTGGTAAGTCGCGAGCTGCGCAAAGCCGCTTGCTATGCGGAATTCAGGCGGAAGGCGAGTAACCAGCGATCGCACCCAGGAGGTCGGCGGTTCGAATACGCCTAGCTCCACTACGTCGTCTCGGGGCAAACACGGCCAGAATCAAGCCGCGCGGCCAAGGCGTCTCGCGTGACCGCTTCAAACTCGGGGGACAGCGCCGCACCCGTAATTCCTCGTCGGCCAATGAAGACTTTGAGGAAGGATGCCTGCTGCGCAGCTGCTTGACCTCGAGCAGATCGAGCGGACCAGCGCGGTGATTCGCTGTGGACAGCGGGGGTCGCGTCTGGGGTGACCGCTTGTCGGAATGTTCTTTAAATACTCATATGTAGACAATCGATCGGGATAGGATGTCGCGCATGACTGACTCCAGCGCGGTGAACATGACGGTAGGCCCCCAGTACCTCGACACCGAGGTGGAAAGGCAGGGCCTCGGTCAGGTGACCGAACCGGCGCCCGTGGAAGTCCCGGCCGAAGGGATCCCACGTGGGGGCGGCGTCGCCCTCGAAGCGGAACTCGGAGCGCTGGCGAAGCTCCCCGGAACCTGGGTGGGGAACGGTTTCAACCTGATCGCCCGTCCCGATAAACAGGAAGGCCGGCCCTTCTTCCTCGAGCTCGACGCGACGAAGGAGACGCTCGAATTCACCCCGATCTCGGGGCCGATCCCCAACCGCGGCTCGGAGCAGGACGACATCTCGTTCCTCGGCCTCACCTACCTGCAGCGGGTCAATGACGCCTTCACCAACGGCGGCCTCCACATCGAGCCGGGGATCTGGCTCAGCGTTCCCGCGACGACCGCGCCGCAAGCCGAAGCAAGCGTCGTCCGGCTGGCGACGGTGCCACATGGCAACTCCCTGCTGGCGCAGGGCAAAGGCTTCACCGTCGAAGGAGGGCCGAAGATCGAGCCGGTCAGCTCGACTCCGACCAGGGTCGACGGCAAACCGTTCACGCAGCTCGGGTACCTCGACCCGTTCCACAACGCAGAACTTCCCCAGGGGATCCCACAGGGCGCCGTCGCCAACCCCAACCTCGTCCTCACCGAAGCGATCAAAGGCCAGAACATCACCGAAACGGTGGTCCTGGTCATCTCGACCCAGCCGAGCGGCGGGATCGAGAACATCCCCTTCCTGGTCGAGAACGCCAACGCGATCTCGATGAACGCGATCTTCTGGATCGAGACCGTGCAGCTCCCCACCGGCGGCACCCTGCTGCAGCTGCAGTACACGCAGACGGTGGTCCTTCAGTTCGAGGAAATCAACTGGCCCCACATCTCGGTTGGGACCCTGATCAAGTTCTAGAGGGAGAACCATGGCCGGCAAGAAACCATCCGAATGGACGCTTGAAGATCTCAATGAACACTTGATGGGGGCGATCGAGCTGGAGCTGCTGACGCTCCCGCCCTACTTGACGGCGCTGTTCTCACTGGTGCCGGGGAAGAACACCAGGGTCGCGGAAATCATCCACTCGGTGGCGATGGAGGAGATGCTCCATTTCGCCCTCGCCTCCAACGTCTTCAATGCGGTCGGCGGCCATCCCAACCTGACCGGGGGCGGCTACGTCCCGCGCTACCCGGCGGCGCTGCCGTTCCACAAGCCGAGAACCTTCGCGGTCGGCCTGGGTCCGTTCAGCAAATCCGCGCTGGAAACCTTCATGGCGATCGAGAAACCGAACCGGCCCGGGGTGGAACCGGCAGCGGCGGGCCCGGACGCGGCAATTCCCCGGGTGCTCGAGCTGGCAGAAGAAAACGGGTACGAAACGATCGGTGCCTTCTATCGCGCGATCGAGGAAGGACTGAAGGCGCTCGGCGAAGGAATCTTCAAACCCGACCGCAGCCGCCAGATCCTGGCAAAGTTCTACGAAGGGGCCGGCGGCGGCGTCCTGATCGAAGTCACCAACCTCAAAACCGCCCTGGAAGCGCTGGACCAGATCATCGAGCAGGGCGAGGGTGACACGGACAAACCCGGGCCAGGAGAAGAGTTCGACCCCGAAGGCGAGCTGGCGCACTTCTACCGGTTCAAAGAGCTCTACGTCGGTCGCGAATACGTGAAGGGGGACTCGCCCGACGAACCGACCGGCCCGACGATTGAAGTCGACTACAGCGCGGTCCTCCCGATGAAGCCGAATCTGAAAGCCGAAGAACTCACGGGCGAACTGCGCAAAGCGGCCGAAAGCTTCAACCGCAACTACGCGAAGCTGCTGGCCCAGTTGCAAGAAGGGATCGACGGGAAGCCGGAAGCGGTCGGCGCGGCGATCGGGACGATGATCCACATCAAGCAGGAAGCGGAAGCGCTGCTGAAGAAACCGCTCGAAGACGGCAGCGGGCTCAACGCCGGGCCGCCCTGGCAATTCCTCCCGAGCCCCTAGCGCCCCGGAGGTGTAGCAATCCCGTTCAAGCTGCCGATCTGGGATCCGCCCGCCCGCCCGCGACCTTCGAGTACCTCCCGTAGCGCGTGTCGACGTCGCGAGTGCTCAGGTGAACATGAGCTACCTCGGCGGTCAGACGAGCTGCTGCAGTAGACCCCACCGGCGTATCTAGCCGTTCGCGATAGTGGTGAGGCCTTGGAGTGCAGCCTGTCCTTGGGTGTACCACTGTCCAGATTGCTTCATCCCCGGTAGATCGTTCTGAATGACATCCTGCCCTGAGGGGGCGTTGCCGCCTTCGCTCCACCCAACGAACACGTCACCCTGGAGCGCCGTGCGCAGCGTGTTGTAATCGTTGTCGCTACCGGAGTTGAGGAGTTCCAAATAGGCGTCGTACGCCGTTGAGACTTGCCTCTGGCAGTCTTCGAACGTGGGCCCACCGAATTCATTACCCCACGCGAGGCCACCGATGATGATCGGATCCGCCGATCCCCAGTAGCCGTACCAGCTATCGGTAACTACCACGGCTTGGTGGAAGTCACCACCCGTCGACGAGTTGGGTTGACTAATACCCCCCAACCGAGCGGCGTGAACCTTGTCGAACAGTGGCTTGACGCGCGTGACAGCATTGCCGGCGTAGCTCTTCATGTCGGCTGTTTCAGCGCCTTGAGCTGCTTTGTCCGGCGCGTTTGTCGCGCGCTCGCGGTGATAGGTGACAATCAGGCTGCTGACCGTGAGAGACAACGAGAGGGTCTGCTGGGCGATCGCCTTGGGATTGTCGGATGCCCAGGCGATCATCTCCGACGCGGTGGCCTGAAGATCTGAGAGACGTGGGGCAGCGGAATCTCCGGTCAGCATGTTCCACAGTTGAGCGGTCGTCTCGCCCGCATTGACCGCGTTGACGTAATCAATCGCTAGCCAGTCGCTCGCGGCCTGTGCTACTCCGGTGGCCTGGTGGACGGCAGCGTCAGCCAGGTCCGTTCGAAAGACTTCCTTGATTTCGAACTCCAGCTTCGCCATCAATTCCTGCATGTTCGGGCCGCTGTCACCAAACAGACTTGCAATCGACTCGCCGAGCCCCAACAAAGTGGCGAACTTGCCAATCTCATCCATCAGACCTACGTCCGCGAGCGGTGCACCCGAGTTAGCCATTCCACATTCCCTCGTTTGTGACTGACAATTGATCGCCACACGTACGGACGATCCCTGCGAGGCCAACCTATCAGCGCGAGATACACCACGTCGTAGAGGGCGCTTGGCGGCCGGGTGCCTATGACCCCCGTACCGAACAGGCAAACCTGCGAGGCCGCTAGGGTTCGCCTCATGCAACGGGAGGCGACGTGTCCACACTGCGGAGGCAGGCAGGTACGCCAGATCACCCCAAGCGAGTTCGAATGTGTGACGCCTCACCCTGCCGGCCTCGTCCCTCCTGAAGCAGAGCCTTTTCCGCCCATGCGTCCATGTGGCCACCTCTTCCAGATCGCCACGGATACGAGGACTGCGCGCTGCTCCTGCGGGCGGGAATCGGTCGGTCGGTGCGTGGACTGCAGGCAGCCTTTGTGCGGTCTCCACAGCTCCGGTAAAGACGATTTCCTTTGTGAGAGCTGCCGGCAGAAACGGCTTGCACAGAAGCAGCTTCGCAAGGAAGAGACGACTCGTAATCACGAGACGGGCTTGGTCGACGTCGGCACCGCGCTCGGATCGACAGAGCAACGTGGCCCACTTCCCCTGCGCGATCTTTGGATCGCGGTCTTCAACGCCCTGAAGGGAAAGGACCCTCCAGCAGACATTGTGGTCCTCGATCAGTACCGCCTCGATGAGCTGCCATCGCGCTGGCCACGCTCTCAAGGCTGGCTGAGGGAGCGAAGCCTGACTAGGTGGAATACCGCTGTCGATCGGCTAGGTATTCCGGCGTGGAATACGAAAGCGGCGCTGCGATCTGGCAGTGGCGTAGCCGACACTTTCTCGATCGATAGCCATCCTCTATATCTCGGCCGCAACGGTGTTCTCTACTGCGAGCCTGCGAGGCCGACGCCAAACGGAACGCATGCCGAATGGAAGGCGAGCTACGCCTCAGCCGACGACGTTCCCGGCGTCTGGTCTTCGAAGTGGGCATATGCCACTCCCTATTACCCCCGTCAAGAAGTTGCCGAGGCGCTCGCCAACCTGGTCGCCCTCCATGACCTGAGCCTGGGGGCTCCAATACGCTGCTGCTCATGCCAGCCGAGCTGACCCTCGAGACCTTCCGGCCCGCCGTTGGCGAGGCGTTCAGGGTTGGGGGCGAGGGGGGCGCCAGGGTTGAGCTGCTGCTGGTCGAGGCGAGTCCGCAGGATGCGGGGCCGCATGCTCCGCGGCCGCCGTTTTCGTTGCTTTTCAATGGGCCTGCGGAGCCGTTGCTGGCGCAGGGGACCTATCGCTTCGAGCATGGGTCGCTAGGGGTGATGGAGATCTTCATCGTGCCGCTGGGACAGGACGAGCACGGGTCGGTCTACGAGGCGTTCTTCGCCTGATCCGGCCTGGGAGGGCGCTCGAGGAGGAGGTAGACGCCGGTCTCGGCGACGGGGCGGAAGCCGAGGCGGGCGTAGAGGCGCTGGGCGGGGTTGAAGCGCTCGACGTGGATCGAGGCTTTGACGCCGCGCTCGTCGGCCTCCTCGAGCAGCGGGCGCAGCAGGGTGGCGCCGATGCCGCGGCCGCGGTGCTCGGGCAGCAGGGCGATGTCGACGATCCGCAGCTCCTCGGGCCAGCGGGCGACGATCAGCCGCCCCGCCGGCGCGCCGTCGACCAGCACCACCTCGAAGCTGGTGCCGCGGTAGCTCGCGTAGGCCTGGCTCTGGGCGGCGAACTGGTGCTCGACGAACGCCCCCCACTGCTCGCGGGGCAGCCCTGATGCCTCCAGTTCCGGTTCGCGGTTGCTGGCGTAGACGCGGAGCAGGAAGGGCCGGTCCTCGTCCGCTGCCGGCCGCAGCGTCACCGCGGGCTCAGGCCCGCTCATCTATTCGCGCGGGGGATAGACGCCCTGCAAGGCAATGCAGAAGTTGAGCGTCAGGTACGGCGGCATGTTGTTGTGCGGCAGGCTCGAGCCGACGATGTTGGTCGACTGGAAAGCCATCTGAACCAGGTTGCTCGTCGTTTCGGACTGGTAGGCCGTGCCCGGTTTCGAGCGCGCCAGGGCCCTTTCGGGGGCCGGCGCCTGCAATTCCGCCGGTTCGTTGCTGGCCTGTGCCTGGTGCGTGTGAGCAGGGATTTCCGTCTGGTTGAGGGTGACGTAGGGGACGCCGCCTTCCTCGCCGACGAAGTACGGGGAGAGCCCCGCGCCTTCTCCCTGGCCGATCGCCGCCGAGCCCTGGAAGTTGGGCAGCGCGAAGGTCACCCTGCCGTCGCCGCCGTAGTTGGTGCCGAGCAGCGAGAAGAGAGCGGTGTTCTGGGAGATCGGCAGGATCTGGCCATCGCAGAACGCCCAACCCTTGGGGGCGAAGTTGAAGCCGAAAACGCGGATCTCAGCGACGAAAGGGTCCATATCAGGTGGGCGAGGGGTAGATCCCGAAGAGGGAGATGATGTAGGTGATCGTCAGGTAGGGCATGCGGTTTTCGTGCGGCTGCGAGCCGCCGACCGGCGCCACCATCGTCGACGCCATCGCTTTCGCCGGCACTTCTTCGGCGACGAAGAGGTTGACGGCGGGGGGCGAGCCGATCAGGTTCCCGGCGGGGTTGGTTTTGCCGCCCGGCCCGGTGGAGGCGAGCATCGAGTGGTTGTGTTTCGGAAGCTGCTGGCTGGTCAAGGTGACGTCCTCGACGCCGCCCTTTTCGCCGATGACGTAGTTCTGGCTGATGCCGGGCCCCTGACCCATGTGGACCGGGACGCGGCCCTGCAGGTCGGGCAGGCCGAAGGTTTCCTGGCCGTCGCCGCCGTAGGTGGTGCCGATCAGGTTGAAGAGCGTCTCGTATTCGGAGATCGGCAGCAGCTGGCCTTTGCAGAAGGCCCAGCCGGCGGGGTTGAAGGTCCCGCCGAACATCCTGATCTCGCCTACGTAGGGTTGTGCCATGCCTGACTCTCAGTTCTAGGTTGGGCTCGGGAAGATTCCCTGCAGCGCGATGCACCAGTTGAGGACGGTGAACGGAGACCGGTTCTCGTGCGGTTGCGAGCCGCCGGTGAAGGTGATGGTCGAGGGATGGATCGGCGTCAGGTCGGTCGGTTCGCGGTAGGTGTTTTCGGTGGCGGCGAGAAGCGACGGCGCCGCTTGGTTGCCGTTCTGCGAAGAGGCCTGGATGATGTGGTTGTGGGCCGGCATCTCGCCCAGGCTCAGGGTGTGGAACTCCTCCCCGCCTCGCTCGCCCAAGGTGAAGCCACTGCCCTCGTGCAGCGGCACCCGGCTGCGCAGGTCCGGCAGCGCGAAGTTGACCCGCCCGTCACCGCCATAGGTCGTCCCCAGCAGCGAGAACAGCGCCTGGTTCTGGTTGATCGGCAGCAGCTGGCCGTTGCACTGCGCCCACCCCTTCGGGGCGAAGTTGAAACTCATCAGGCGCAGCTCGGCGAGGAATGGTTCAGCCATTTGCAGCGGTCACTCTATGGGATCGGGCAGGACGACGTCTGCGCGTAGTTGTCGTTGGCATTGCCCTGGGTCGATTCGACGCCGTTCGGGGCGGTGTTGCGTCCGGCCAGGTACGTGTTCACCGCCGAGGTTTCGTGGGCGCCCCCGGTGTAGCCGGCCAGCTGCGCGGTCGTTTCACCCTTCATCTTGAAGCGGATGTTCGGGAAACCGGTGCTGGACGAGCCGTTGAGGTTGTTGGCCAGCGCACCGGCGCCGCCGATGTCCAGGCAGGAGGTGCCTTTGTCGCCGGAGATGATGCCGATGCTCGCGAATATCCCGTACTGCAGCGGTTCCGCTTCCGCGCTCGGCGCCGGCTGGGAGACCGTGTTGCCGCGCACGGTGGCGTCCAGAGTGCCCGAGCCGTCTCCCTGGACGAGTTCGAGACCGGCGAGGTTCAGGTATTGGTACAGGGTGTTTTCCGTGATCAGGGCCTTGACGGTGGCGGCGCCGTTGGAGCTCACCCCGATGTCGTTGCCGGTGGCCGCTCCGGAGCCGGATACGCCCGATTCGCCGATGTGGTTGCCGCTGATCGTCACGTTGACTTTCGCCGGCTGAGGCGAGCTCTGGCTTCCGGGGGTGTCGACCGTGATCGCCTCGATGTTGGCGCCGGTGATCGTGTTATTGAGGACGGACGATTCCATCGTCGCTTCGCCGCCGGGATTGAGCGTGATCCCGCCGCCGAGTTCGCTGGTGGTGTCCTGCATCGTGTTGTTTTTGATCGCGACGTTCTCGGCCACCGTGTTCGACCCGTCCGTGGTCACCTGGACCTGATCGCCGCGGTTGTTTTTGAAGGTCGCGTTTTCGACCGTGACGCCGATCGTCCCCGTGTTGGTCCCTTCGAAGAAGAGCGCGTCGTCGCCGACCGAGGAGTTGTTGGTGTTCGAGTAGGTGCCGCCGGAGAAGGTCGCGGCGAGGGTCCCGGATTCGTTGATAACCGAGACGTTGCGTTCGGCGCTGCCGGAGACGGTTGCGTTGGTCAGGTTGACCGTGCCGGTGAGGTTGGTGAAGTCGAGCCCGTCCTCGGTGACGGCGTTGCCGTTGCCGCTCACTTCCGAGGAGCCGGTCAGTGAGAAGCCGTTGACGTTGCTGCCGCGGATGCCGTCGTCGCCGCCGTTGGTGACTTTGACCGAGGCGAGGCTGACGTTGGCGGTGTTGCTGAGCAGGATGCCGGGGCCGGTCGAGGTCGTGATCGTGCCGCCGGTGCCGGCGCTGCCGGTACCGCTGACCGTGAGGCCCGCGGTCGAGCCCGTGTTTTCAAGCACGACGCCGTTGGTCGCGCCGGTGGAGTTGACGCTCTGGAAGTTGACGCCGCCGCTGTCGATCGTCGTGTTGGCGACGCGAACGGCGGTTGCGCTCGTGGTCGTGGCTTTGTTGCCCGAGCCGGTGGCCTTGACCCCGCCGCCTCCGGTGGCGGTGAAGGCTTCGCCGCTCGTGCGGGTGAGGTTCAGGGTGCCGGTGTAGGCGACGTGGGCGCCGGTGTTGCTGGTCGCCGAGACACCGCCGTTGCTGGAGGTGATGTTGCCGCTCAGGGTCACGGTGCCACTACTGCGGTTGGCGACCGAGACGACGCTTCCGGTCTGGCTTTCGATCGTCGAGCCGATCGAGATTTCGCCGCCGGCCGCGCCGCTGAGGATGACGCCGCCGCCGCTGTTTTCCTTGACGACCGTGTTCGGGCCGACGGTGGCGGTGGTCACCGAGGTGCCGCGGATGCCGGCGCCGCTGGCGCCGGTCGCGTTGACCCGCAGGACTTCGGAGCCGTTGGCGAGGGCGATCGCGTCGCCGCCGGAGTTGGTGACGACCGGGTTGGTGCCGGAAGCCGAGACCAGGTTCGGGTGGTTGGGCACGCTGAGGCCTTCGGGCGAGCCGACCAGCTTCTCGTTCGACTCGAGCGGCAGGCCGCCGGAGTAGGTGTTGGAGCCGTAGAGGTAGATGTAGTCGGACGAGCCGTCGGCATCGCCGGCGCCGCCGGCGCCGTTGATCCCGGCAAGCGTTTTGTACGGGGTCGCCGAGCGGCCGTCGCCTTCGGAGGCGGCGCTGCCGTTGACGTACCAGACGAGGGTGTTTTCGATCCCGATCGAGACTTTGCCGGTGCTCGTCGCTTCGCCGTCGGTGACTTTGTAGTTGAAGCTGTCGGTCTGGTTCTTGTCGCCGACGCCGGGGGTGTAGGTGTAGGTCCCGTCGGAGTCGATCGTGACGCTGCCGCCGCCGCTGGTGGAGACGGTTTCCGGCACGACACTGATCGTGTCACCGGCGTCTTCGTCGCTGTCGTTGGCGAGCGGGACTTCGCCGCTCAGGGAGACGCTCGGGCCGGAGACGACGTTGCCGAGCACGGCAGTCGTGTTGCCGACCGCGCCGGTGTAGCTGTCGTTGACGACCGTCGGTGGGTCGTTGACGTCGAGGATCGTGATCGTCAACTGCTTTTCGAAGGTTTTGCCGCCGCTGTCGGTGGTGCGAACGCGGATCGAGTAGCTCGACTTGGCCTCGTAGTTGAAGCTTTCTTGGGCTTTCAGCTTGTTGCCGGAGATTTCGAAGCTGCCGTTGTCGGTCGAGCCTTCGCCGGCGACGAGGCTGTAGGTGAAGGTGTCGCCGACGTCCTCGTCAGTGGTCGAGAAGGTCCCGACTTCGGTGGCCGCCGGTTCGTTCTCGTTGATTTTCGAGTTCGAGAGGGAGAGATCGGTGGGCGGGTCGTTGGCGTTTTCGACCGTGATCGTCAGCTGTTTTTCGAAGCTTTCTCCACCGTTGTCGGTGGTTTTGACGCGAATCGAGTAGCTCGACTTGGCCTCGTAGTTGAAGCTTTCTTTGGCTTTCAGCTTGTTGCCGGAGATTTCGAAGCTGCCGTTGTCGGTCGAGCCTTCGCCGGCGACGAGGCTGTAGGTGAAGGTGTCGCCGACGTCAGGATCGGTCGTCGAGAAGGTTCCGACTTCGGTGCCGGCCGGTTCGTTCTCTTTCAGCGAGGAGCTGGAGAGCGAGAGGTTGGTGGGGGGGTCGTTGACGCATTCGACCTTGACCGAGACGGTCGCTTCGGAGCCACCGGTGATTTCGTAGGTGAAGGTGTCCGGCGTGGTGCCCGGAGGTTCGTTGCAGTAGTTGGCGTCGGGGGTGTAGGTCAGTTCCGAGCCGCCGCCGGTGATCGCGACCGTGCCGTTGGCGGGCTGGGTCGCCGATTCGATGGTTTTGGTGCCGCCGTCTGGATCCGTGTCGTTGGCCAGCACGTTGATCGCCGTCGCGCCCGAGTCCTCCAGCACGGTGGCGGAATCGTTGACCGCCGTCGGCGGGTCGTCGACGCATCCGACGGTCACGGAGACGGTTGCGGTTGAGCCGCCGTTCAGCGTGTATTCGAAGGTGTCGGGTTCGGTGCCAGGCGGTTCGTTGCAGTAGTTGGCGTCGGGGGTGTAGGTCAGTTCCGAGCCGCCGCCGGTGATCGCGACCGTGCCGTTGGCGGGCTGGGTCGCCGATTCGATGGTTTTGGTGCCGCCGTCGACGTCGGTGTCGTTCGAGAGGACGTTGATCGAGGTCGTGCCCGAGTCCTCTTCCACGGTCTTGGTGTCGTTGACGGCGACGGGCGGATCGTCGACGCATTCGACGGTCACGGAGACGGTTGCGGTCGAGCCACCGTTGAGTTCATATTCGAAGCTGTCCGGCGTGGTTCCCGGAGGTTCGTTGCAGTAGTTGGCGTCGGGTTGGTAGGTGAGACCGGAGCCTCCGCCGGTGACCGCGACGGTGCCGTTGGCCGGCTGGGTCACCGATTCGACCTTCTTCGGGCCGCCGTCGATGTCGGTGTCGTTGGCGAGGACGTTGATTTCCGTCGCGCCGGAATCCTCTTCGACCGTCTTCGTGTCGTTGACGGCGACCGGCGGGTCGTCGACGCATTCGACTTTCACCGAGACGGTCGCGGTCGAGCCGCCGTTGAGTTCGTATTCGAACGTGTCCGGCGTCGTGCCAGGCGGTTCGTTGCAGTAGTTGGCGTCCGGTTCGTAAGTCAGGCCAGCGCCCCCACCGGTGATGACGACGGTGCCGTTGGCCGGCTGCGTCGCCGATTCGATGCTCTTCGGGCCGCCGTCGACGTCGGTGTCGTTGGCGAGGACGTTGATTTCCGTCGCTCCCGAGTCCTCTTCGACGGTCTTGGTGTCGTTGACGGCGACGGGCGGATCGTCAACGCATTCGACTTTCACCGAGACGGTCGCGGTCGAGCCACCGTTGAGTTCATATTCGAAGCTGTCCGGCGTGGTTCCCGGAGGTTCGTTGCAGTAGTTGGCGTCGGGTTCGTAGGTGAGACCGGTGCCACCGCCGGTGACCGCGACGGTTCCGTTTTCAGGCTGCGTCACCGATTCGACCTTCTTCGGGCCGCCGTCGATGTCGGTGTCGTTGGCTAGGACGTTGATTTCCGTCGCTCCCGAGTCCTCAACGACCGTCTTCGTGTCGTTGACGGCGACCGGCGGATCGTCGACGCATTCGACCTTGACGGAGACCGTGGCTTCGGAGCCGCCGTTGAGTTCGTATTCGAACGTGTCCGGCGTCGTGCCAGGCGGTTCGTTGCAGTAGTTGGCGTCCGGTTCGTAAGTCAGGCCGGTGCCGCCGCCGGTGATGACGACCGTGCCGTTGGCCGGCTGCGTGACCGATTCGATGCTCTTCGGGCCGCCGTCGATGTCGGTGTCGTTACTGAGGACGTCGAGGGAAGTGGCGCCCGAGTCCTCGTTGACGCTCTTGGTGTCGTTGACTGCGACGGGCGGGTCGTCGACGCATTCGACCTTGACCGAGACGGTTCCCTTCGAGCCGCCGTTGAGTTCGTATTCGAAGCTGTCGGGCGTGGTGCCCGGAGGTTCGTTGCAGTAGTTGGCCGCCGGTTCATAGGTCAGGCCAGCGCCCCCACCGGTGATGACCACGGTGCCGTTGGCCGGCTGCGTCACCGATTCGACCTTCTTCGGGCCGCCGTCGATGTCGGTGTCGTTGGCGAGGACGTTGATTTCCGTCGCTCCCGAGTCCTCAACGACCGTCTTCGTGTCGTTGACTGCGACCGGTGGGTCGTCGACGCATTCGACTTCCACCGAGACTTCGGCTTTGGAGCCGCCGTTCAGTTCGTATTCGAAGCTGTCGGGACCGCAGTAGTTGGCATCCGGCTTGTAGCTGACGCCGCTGCCGCCACTGGTGATCGCGACCGTGCCGTGTGCAGGCTGCGTCACCGATTCCACCTGCTTGGGGCCGCCGTCGGTGTCGGTGTCGTTCGCCAGGACGTTGATCGCGGCGCCGGGATCGTCCTCCTGGACGTTGGCGGAGTCGTTGACGGCGACCGGCGGGTCGTCGACGCATTCGACTTCCACCGAGACGGTCGCGGTCGAGCCGCCGTTGAGGGTGTAGGTGAAGCTGTCGGAGCCGCAGTATTCGGCGTCGGGTTTGTAGCTGACGCCGGTGCCGCCGCCGGTGATCGCGACCGTGCCGTGGGCGCCGTTGGTCACCGACTGCACGCTCTTAGGCCCGCCGTCGACGTCGGTGTCGTTGCTGAGGACGTCGACCGCCGTGGCCGGGTCGTTTTCTTTCAGCTTGACGCTGTCGTTGACGGCTTTCGGCGCGTCGTCGACCCCGGTGACGGTGACCGCGACGGTCGCCGTGGAGGTGCCCCCGTGGCCGTCGCTGATCGTGTAGGCGAAGCCGTCGTTCGCGGTCTGGCCGGCCTGAAGTTCGTCGAAGCGACCGCGCGGGTCGTAGGTGACCGATTTGCCGCCTTCGGCGATCGCGACGGCGCCGCGGGTGCCCGCGGTGTCGACTGAAGTGATCGTGAGGGAGTCGCCGTCGACGTCGGTGTCGTTGGCGAGGACGTCGATCGACGTTGCCGTGTCCTCGTTGGTGGTGGCGGTGTCGCCCACCGCACCCGGAGCGTGGTTATGGCCTTTGCATTTGCCCTGGTCTTCGCCTTTGCCGTTGCCCTGGTCGTTGCAGCCGCCGCGGCTGCCGTTCCCCAGCGGCGGCGCGATTTTCTCGCGACCGATTTCTTTGTCGTCGCCGCTGCCGCCGCGGATGCGGTCGAAGCCCGGGCCGCCTATCAGGAGGTCATCTCCTCCCTGCCCGTAGATGAGGTCGGGGCCGCGACGGGCGTTGACTTTGTCGTCGCCGGAGCCGCCGGTGATCTTGTCGGGACCTTTCCCGGTGGTGATGTAGTCCCTGCCGGAGCCGCCGCAGACGACGTCGATCCCGCCGCCGCCGATGATCCGGTCGTTGCCGCCAAAGCCGTCGATCACGTTGTCGCCAGGGGTACCGCGCAGGAGGTCGTTGCCCGAGGTGCCGGCAATCGTCACTTCAAGGCCGAGGCAGGTCGGCCCCGAGCTCGAGCTCGAGCTGTTGAAGGCGCCGAACGCCAGCGCCGGCACGGCCAGCGCGAGTAATGCCACCAGCGCCCCGAAGGCACGCCGACGCAGGTTCAAGACACGAAAAAGACTGGAAGCGACCAAGAAATTCCCCTACCGACTGGCTGACAAGGACGAACCGCAGGAGCGCGGGAGCATAAGGAGAATGTCGGCGACTATTCAGTCGAGCATTAGGGCTGAGGGATCCCGCCGGATGACATTTAGAGAAAATCCCTGGATATACGGCTAAAATTCGAAATCCCTCTTCGTGGTCACTTTGGTCAGCACACTGACAGCGATCCCGCACGCCACTAAGGTGGGCGCGTGAACAAGCGCGGGTCCCATTCGGCTGCCCCACGCTCGTTTGAGGAAGTCTGCGCCGCGGTTGTACCCCGGCTGCGGGCCAGGTTCGCGGAGATGGAAGAGAACCTCGCGAACCTGATCGAGGCCGACCCGAATTCCCGTGGGGTAGACGACCCGATCTACCTCGACTATCTGGACAGCTTGCCGGCGAACCGCGCCGCGGTCCTCGAGTACGGCCTCGCGGTGATCGAGCTGGGCGACCGCCGCGCCGCCGACGTTCCCGCGACCGTGCTCACCGCGGCCCGCCTGGCCGCCCGCGCCGGCGTCACCCTCGACGCGGTTCTGCGGCGCTATTCGGCCGGCAACGCCTTCTTCGGCGACATCCTCGTCGAAGAGGCGGAGCGCGCGAAAGCCTCGCCCTCCGCCCTTCGCCGTCTGCTGCACCGGCAGACGACGGTCTTCGATCGCCTGCACGCGGCAGTGAGCGAAGAGTATGCCCGCGAGGCTAGGAACCGACCGACGACGACCGCGGAGTGGCGCCATGCGTACATCGAAGAGCTGCTCGCCGGTCGGCAGCCCGACGACGCGGCCGAGCTCGGCTACGACCTCGACGGTCACCACGTCGGCCTGATGGCGAAAGGAGAGGGAGCCGACGAGGCTGTGCGCGAGCTGGCACGACGACTCGACCGCCGCCTGCTCACGGACCGCCGCGGCGGGGAGCCGCTGTGGGCATGCTGGCTCGGCGGCAGGCGCCCGCTCGAAACCGAAGAAGCGCTGCGAGTGATGAGTGACGTCTCCCCGCGCCCGGTCGTCCTCGGCCTCGGGGAGCCCGGCGAGGGGATCTTGGGCTGGCGACTCAGCCACCGCCAGGCCAAGGCGGCGCTGCCGATCGCCGAGCGCCAGGGACGGCCGGTCCTTCGCTACGCCGATGTCGCCGTGCTAGCCGCGATCCTCCGCGACGACCTGGGCAGGACCTCCCTGCGCCAGCTCTACCTCGAGCCGCTCGAAAGGACCCGGGACGGCGGCAAGGCAGGGCGGGAGACTCTGCGCGCCTACTTCGCCAGCCACCGAAACGCCTCTTCGACCGCCGCCGTGCTCGGCGTCGACCGCCGCACGGTCACCAATCGCCTTCGCGCTGTCGAGGAGCTCTTCGGCCGCCCCCTCGAGGAGTTCGCGACCGACCTCGAGGTCGCGCTGGGGCTGGCTGACTGATCAGTCAAACGTAAAAGATGCGGTCTTCCTCTCGTTGACTGGATGGAGGCTGAGGCATGGCGAAGGTCGGCATCATCATTCCGGCGCACAACGAGGAGCGGGCACTCGAGGACAGCCTGTGGGCGCTGGCCGCCCAGGACTACGCCGGCGAGGTGGAAGTAGTCGTCGCGGCCAATGGCTGCACCGATGGCACGGCTGCCGTCGCGCGCGCAAGCGCTTCCCGCCTGCCGGCCGGCTGGACCGTCACCGTGATCGAGCTGGCGCGAGCCGAGAAGTGCAGGGCTCTGAACGCTGCCGACGCCCGCGTCGATGCGGACATCCGCATATATCTCGACGCCGACATAGTTCTCGAGTCGTCCGCGATCGGGGAGCTGGCGGCGGCTCTCAGCGTCGAGGGGCCATACCTGGTGCAGCCGAGAATCGCGCCGGCCGCGAACGCAGCGACCGGTGTCAGCTCCTTCGTCAGGATCTGGTCCTCCCTCCCGTATGTCAGGAACGAAGTCCTCGGGGTCGGGTGCTACGCCGTCAACGCGGAAGGGCGCAGGCTATGGGGAGAGTTCCCTCCCCTCGGCGCCGACGACACCTTCGTCCGGCTTCGGTTCGGCAGCGACCAAAAGCGGGTGGTGCGCTCGGCGACGATGAACGTCTTCTTCCCGACCTCGCTGATCGAGCTGGTGCGGGTCCGAGCGCGGTGGTGCCGACTCGGGCGCGAGGTCCGGCGGGCGGAGAACAGGCTGCCGGAGGGCGAGCGGGGGCGGTGGCTGCGTGCCTTCGCCTACCTGGCGAAGCGGCCGCGCCTATGGGTCGATGGCTGGATCTTTGCCGTCATCTGGACCTGCGCCGTGCTCCTCTCCTTCGCCCCCGCCAGCGGATCGTCGTGGGCGCGAGCAGCTCGCCGGTCCGCGCGGGGGAAGGCGCGGCTCTGAGAAACTTCCCTGGATGACCGACCGGGACGTCTTCCTGCAGAAGCGGATCCTCGACTGGTCGCGCAGCCTGCCCGACTGGCAGCGGGGTTTGATGCGCAAGCTCTGCGACGGGCCGCTGGACGAGGCGGGACGGGCAGAGGTGCTCGCGGTGCTGCTCGGAGAGGACGGCGCGGCGCAGTTGCCGCCGCTGGAGCTGGCCAACCTGCCCGCCGACGAGACCGACTACGGCACGGTCGAACTGCGGGAGATCCGCAACCTGCGCAACGTCAACCGGCTCGCCGAAGACCAGGCGCTGCGGTTCGAGCCGGGCCTGAACATCGTCTTCGGCGAGAACGGCACCGGGAAGAGCGGCTACGGCCGCCTCTGCCGGCGGGTCTGCCGCGCGGCGGAACCGGGCGAGGTGCTGCACGACGTCTTCGACCCCGGCAAGGCCGAGGCGCCGCAGGCGGCCGAGTTCGTGCTGGCGGTGGACGGCGAGGAGCGGGTGGTCGAAGTCGACCTGAACGAGGAAGCACCGCGGCTGCTCTCGGCGATGACCGCCTTCGACGCGACCTGCGCCGAGTTCTGCATCAGCAAGTCGAACACGATCGAACACACGCCGCGGCCGCTGCGCCTGCTGCGGGAAATGTCCGACGCGCAGGACCAGCTGGCCGACGAGCTCGCCCGGCAGGTCGACACGCTGCGCGAGGGGCTGCCGGCGCTGCCGCAGCTGGACGACGCCGAGGTGGCGGCGCTGCTGGAGCGGGTCGAAGCCGGTGAAGCGTGCGGGGAGGAAGTCGAGAGCTTCGCCCGCCTCAGCGAGGAGGAGCAAAACGAGTTGGGCGAGCTGGAGAAGGCCGAGGCGGCGATCGCTGCCGACCAGAGCGAGGCGCTGGAGCGGGAGGCGCGTAAGCGCGCCGCCGCGGTCGAGAAGCTGGCCGACGAGCTGCAGGACGCCTGGGACCGACTCGACGACGAAGCGCTCGGCGAGATCGCCGACCTGCGCAGGCGCCTCTCCCGCGCCTCCGCCGCGGTCGACCAGGTCGCCGGCGGCGCCTTCGCCGACCAGCCGCAGCCCGGCACCGGCAGCGAGGTCTGGCGGGAGATGTGGGAGGCGGCGCGGCGGTTCGTCGAAGCCGAGGACGGGTCCTTCCCGAACGACGATCCCGATGCGACCTGCCCGCTCTGCCAGCAGGACCTGGAAGCGGCGGCGCGCGAGCGGATGCAGCGCTTCGAGGCTTTCGTCTCGGGCGACCTGCGCGAGCAGGTCCACCGGGTCGAACTCGCGCTCACAGAGCACCTGGAAGCGCTGCCGGACCTGCAGCAGATCCTCCATCACGCCGAGGTCGCCGTCGCCACCGTCGGCGAGCAGCTGCAGGAGGCGGCAGACGCCGCCCTGCACACCCTCGCCGACCGCCTGGCGATCGCCACCGGTGCCGCCGACCAGCCGTCGATCGAGGCCCTCGACCTCCGCCCGCTGCGCGACTACGTCGCCGTCCAGGTCGCCCAGGCCGAAGGCTTCGCGGTCCTGCGCAACGAGGAGGAGCGGGTGCGGGTCGAGACCCGCCTGCGCGAGCTGCGCGCCCGCCGCCGGATCGAGGAGGAGCTCGAGCAGGTGCTGGCCCACGTCGAGGGCCTGGAGGCGATCGCCGCGCGGGAGAGGGCGCGCAAGCAGCTCTCGACCACGACGATCTCCCACCGGATCAGGGAGCTGAGCAAGCTCGCGATCACCGGCCGCCTCCAGCAGGCCCTGGAAGCGGAGATCGCGGAGCTGGAGCCGATCGCCAGCCGGGTCGAGCTCGGCGCCTCCGCCAGCAAGGGCAAGCCGTCGGTGCGCTTCAAGCTGCGCAGCGAGGGGCGCGAGCGGGTCGCCAACGTCCTGAGCACCGGCGAGCAGACGGCGCTCGCGACCGCCTTCTTCCTCGCCGAGCTGGAGGTCAGCAGCGCCCGCAGCGCGATCGTCCTCGACGACCCGATCTCCTCGCTCGACCACCAGCGGCGCGAGCACCTCGCCACCCGCCTGGTCGAAGAAGCCGCCAAGCGCCAGGTGGTCGTCCTCACCCACGACCTCGTCTTCGTCTATTACCTGCAGGAGAAGGCCGAAGAGCTCGGCGTCGAGCTGCACGGGCAGGCGCTGGAGCGCGCCTTCCACAACGTCGGGGTCGTCGCCGCGGACCTGCCGTGGGAGGCGCGGTCGCCGATGGAGCGCGCGAGAGCGTTGCGCCACGAGCTGAAGAGCAAGCTCACGCCGCTCTACAAGGGCAACGACCCGCGCTACGAGGCCGAAGCGCAGCGCTGGAAGCTGGAGCTGCGCAAGAGCTACGAGCGGATGATCGAGGTCTACGTCCTCGGCGGCACCGTCGAGCGGCAGGCGCGGAACATCCGCGTCCGCAACCTGCACAAAGTCAGGTGGACTCCGGAGCTGGCCCGCGACATCGACGCGGCGGTCAAAGAGCTCTCGGGCGGCGCCCACCAGGAACCGCTGGGGACGCAGCGGACGGCGCTGCCGCCGGCGAAGCTCGAGGGCCTGCTGGAAAAGTTCGCCGCCCTCTGCGCGCAGACGAAACCGGTCGCGGCTGCCAAGCAGGAAGAGGAGAAGCCGGTCGCCCGGATCGGCCTCGCCTGATCAGCGGGCGACGGTCGCCTGCCCCCGCTCCAGCCGCACGACCGGATAGCGGCCGCGGACGTGCTCGTTGAAGAAGCGTCCCTTCGAACCGGCCTGCATCAGCAGGGCGAGCACAGACTCCGGCACGTCCAGATACTGGTAGAGACCGCCGTTGCGGAAGCGGACCTCGAGGACGTTCTTTTCGAAGCCAACCGAGTCGATCATGCTCGACTCCACCGGGACCCTGTGCATCGCCGCCTCCGCGCTCGAACCTTGGGGTTGACCTCAAGGTACCCACCCTTATCAGCGGTTAAGCAAGGGGGTCGATAGTGGGCAGCGGATGTCACCGCGGCTGACTCGACTCCCTCCCGGCATCGCGTTGCTTCCGCTCCGCCTTTTCCTCGGCGTCACCTTCGTCTACGCCGGCATCCAGAAGCTCTCCGACCCGGGCTTCCTCCACCCCGGCGCCTCCACCTACATCGGCACCCAGCTGGAAGGCTTCGCCAACGGCACCCCCGGCGGGTTCATCCTGCGAACGTTCGCGATTCCGCATCCCACGGTGGCGGGCGTCGGGGTGGCGCTGACCGAGATCCTGATCGGGCTGCTGGCGACCGCGGGGTTCTTCACCCAGTTCGCCGCCGTCGGGGGAATGTGCCTCAACTTCCTGCTCTTCCTCACTGCCAGCTGGAACACGACGCCCTACTTCCTCGGCCCGGACCTCGTCTTCACCTTCGCCTGGCTGCCGTTCGTCCTCACCGGGGCCAGCGGCCAACCGGCGCTCGACAACCTGGTCCTGCGGCCGCCGGAGGGACTGCTGCGACGCACGCGGCTGCGGCCACCCGATCCCGACGAGGGGCCCGAGGCGGCAGCGAGGACGACGCGGCGGGTGCTGCTGGCGGAGTTCGCCGGCGTCGCGCTGGCGATCGCCGGCATCTCGGCGCTCGCCAAGGGACGCTACGCCGCCGCCGCCCGCACGCTCAGCGGCGGCGGCTCGAAGGCGGGCGGCGCCAGCGGCTCCAACACCGCTCCGGCGTCGAGCACCGCGAGCCCTGGAAAGGTCCCCGCGAACGCCGTCAAGCTCGGCCCGGGCAAGCGGCTGCCGAAGGGACAGGCGGCCACCTACGGCGATCCGGCCGACGGCTCGCCGGACATCCTGATCCGCAGCTCCGACGGCAGCCTCAAAGCCTTCAGCGCCGTCTGCACCCACGCCGGCTGCACGGTCGGCTACGAAAACGGCACGATCGTCTGCCCCTGCCACGGGGGCGAGTACAGCGCCGAAACCGGCGAAGTGATCGCCGGCCCGCCCCCCGCTCCGCTGGAACCGAAAAAGGTGATGGAAGCCGGCGGCCAGATCTACGCGATCCCCACCTAAGGCCCGGCGGAGGGCATCTCAGTGACTCGCATTGCGCTGCCGGTAGCGCTTGGTCTTCTCGCGGTTGCCGCAGACGTCCATCGAGCACCAGGTACGGGAGCGGTTGCGGGTGGCGTCGTAGAAGACCCACTGGCATCCCTCGTCGGTGCAGGCCTTGAGGCGCGGCCAGGCGTCCTCGCACTGGAGGCGCTCGATCGCGAGCAGGAGACGGGATTCGAAGCCGGAGAGGTCGGCGCGGGCGGGCGCGAGGCTGAGGTTGCCGTCGGGGCCGAAGGCGAGGCGGTAGCGGCTGCGCTCGGCGGCCTCGCGCAGCGGCTCGAGCTCGCTCTCCCCGACTTCGCCGCCGTTGTTGGTCCGCAGCAGCGCCCGCAGCGCCTCGCGCACCTCCAGCACCCGCTGCAGGTCCTCATGCTCCAACTCCGGCAGGTATTCGCCGGCATGCTCGCCGATCCAGGCGCGCAGCAGGTCGGGATCTGCGATCGCGTCCGTCTCCTCCTCGAGATCCCGCGTGTTGACGAAGTCGACGAGGAGGTCGATCTCGGGCCGCAGGGCATTCTTTTGAACTTCGCTTGACACCAGCTATTCAGTTTAGCTAGTGTTGAGAACACTGGCAAATCTATTTAGGCGGTGTCGCCACTGCCCCGAAAGGAGCCGATCATGAGATTCCTCGCCAGCTTCACCCTCGCCAACGCAGCCGAGTCGCAGCGCCGGATGCGCGAAATCGCTGCGCGCGAGCGGCAGGTGCGGCGCCGGCCACGCGGCTGATCTCTCGCTAAATCCTCCTTCGCAGCGGCTTTCTCGGTTCTTTTGGAGCCCGATGTCGAAAACGCGACGGCGGCTCCGACAGACTGGTGAACGCGCCCTGCGGATGGGGCGCGCAAATCCAGGAGGCAACCGATGAAGTTCATGCTGCTGCAGAACTACGGGGGCGTTGACGAGAGCGTGCCGCCGATGAGCGAGTGGACGCCGGAGGAGATCGACGCCCACATCACCTACCAGAAGGACCTCAACGCGGAGTTGAAGGAGCGCGGCGAGCTGGTCGAGGCGCAGGCGCTGACCGCGCCGGAGCTGGCCAAGTTCGTCGTCTTCGAGGACGGCGGCGCCCCGGTGGTCACCGACGGCCCCTTCCCGGAGTCGAAGGAGCTGCTCGCCGGCTACCGGATGATCGACGTCGAGTCGGTCGAGCGGGCGATCGAGGTCGCCGCCAAGGGCTCCGCCGCTCCCGGCCCCGGCGGCAAGCCGATCAAGCAGGTGATCGAGGTCCGCGAGGTGATGGGGCCGATCGAGCATTGAGCATGGCTGGGAACACCGGGCCGGTCGCGATCGAGGTCCTGCTGCGCGAGGCTGCGCGGCGGGTCCTCGCTGCGCTGATTCGGCGCTTCGGCAGCTTCGCCGACGCCGAGGACGCGGCGCAGGAGGCGATGATCGACGCCGCCCGCCAGTGGCCGGCCGCAGGGGTGCCCGAGAACCCGGTCGGCTGGCTGGTCCACGTCGGCTCGCGGCGGATGACCGACCGGATCCGCAGCGAGTCGGCCCGTCGCGGGCGCGAGGACGCGGTGGCGGCGGAGGTGACCGCGGCCGGGCTCGCGGCCGGGTCGTCCCCGGGCCGCGACGCCGACGACACGCTGACGCTGATGTTCATGTGCTGCCACCCGGCGCTCAGCCCGGCGTCGGCGATCGCCCTCACCCTGCGCGCGGTCGCCGGGCTGACCACGGCGCAGGTTGCCGCCGCGTTCATGGTCCCGGAGGCGACGATGGGCCAGCGGATCAGCCGCGCCAAGAAGACGATCGAGGCCTCGGGGGAGCCGTTCCGGATGCCCGCGGCAGAGGAACGGGACATACGGCTGCGCATGGTCCTGCGAGCCGTCTACCTGATCTTCAACGAGGGCTACACGGCGAGCGGCGGCGAGGACCTGCTGCGCCCGGACCTATCCGCCGAAGCGATCAGGCTGGGCCGGATCGTCCACCTGGCGATGCCGGCCGAGCCCGAGGTGGGCGGCCTGCTCGCACTGATGCTGCTGAACGAGGCACGGCGGCCGGCGCGCACGGCGGCCGGGGGCGATCTGATCCGGCTGGAGGAGCAGGACCGGGGGCTCTGGGACCGTGGGCTGATCGACGAGGGCCGGGCCGTGCTCGCCGAGGCGCTCGCCCATCGCGCGATCGGCGAATATCAGCTGCAGGCGGTAATCGCCGCCGAGCACGTCAAGGCGGAGCGCCCCGAGGACACCGACTGGGCCGAGATCGCCGCCCTCTACGACCTGCTCGAGCAGGGCACCCACAACCCGATGGTCGCGTTGAACAAAGCGATCGCGGTGGGGATGGCCGACGGGCCGCGAGTGGGCCTCGCGCTCCTCGACGAGCTGAAGGAAGAGTTCGGGAACCACCACCGCTTCATCTCCGCCCGCGCCCACCTGCTGGAGGAAATGGGCGACCTCGATGCCGCGATTGCCGAATACGTGCGCGCAGCCGCGCTGACCAAGAGCGTTCCCGAGCGGGACTACCTGACCAAGCGCGCCGCCCGGCTCAACTTCAAGGCGTAGACGAGGGCCTAGAGCTTCTGCCGCAGGTACAGCAGCGCGATCACGGTGGTGGCGTCGCGGATCTGCGGCAGCGCCTCGTCGATCTGCGCCAGGTCGAGGCGGACGATCTCGATCTCCTCGTCGTCGTCGCGCTCGCCGCCGGCGGGCGAGAGGCCGGTCGCCTCGAAGATCGTCACCTTCTCGGTCAGGAAGCCGGGGCTGGGGTAGACGACGTGCAGCACGCTCCACTCCTCCGCCTGCAGCTCCGCCTCCTCAGCCAGCTCCCGCTTCGCGCACTCGAGCTCGCTCTCCCCCTCGTGGTCGAGGGTGCCGGCAGGGATCTCCAACAGCTCGTCCTCCTCCACCGCCTCGCGCGGCTGGGCGACGAGGTAGGCGAACTCCTCGTCGTGGGCGAGCACCGCCACCGACCCCGGATGCTCGACGACCTCCCGCTCGACCTCGGCACCGTCGGCGCGCCGGTAGCGCCTGACGACGAAATCGACGTGCCTGCCTTCGTGGAGGGGTTTCTTGTCTAGAGCTTTCATGCCGTCAAGCCTAGGCGGCGAACATGCAGGAGGGTTGACGCCTGCAGCGCAACAGGTACGCTCTCTTTTTTATTAGAGATCTGTGAGTACTTAAGGAGTCTCCATCGTGCGACCTGAGCGGGTAACCGATCTGAAACCCCGAGAGCTGGCCGAAGAGGCGCGGCGCGCCTACGACGATCCGGACGAACGAGCGGCACTGGCTGCCGATCGAGCGCGACTGGCGGACGCGGTGGCGGCGGTGCTGGACAGCGAGCGTAGGCGCAGGTTACTCCTGGACTTAGGCGAACCCCGCCCTCTGGTTGCCGACGAAGACTGCTCTCACTGGTGGCACAAAGAGCATCTCTGCCTGCTGTTTGCGGCCGAAACCGCAGAACGGGGCCACCCTGATTTCGCCGCCGAATGGCTGGCGGAAGCCCACGGGTACCACGAACTCGGGGCTGCTTGCGAGGGTAAGTAAGCGACCTGCAGCCGGAGGCGGGGAGCTCGAGCCGCTCGTCGACTACTGCAAAAGCTCGACCTCGACCCGCTCGCCGGCGGCGATTTCGTCGCGATCAGAGGGCATGAGGGCAAGGGCGTCGGCGCCGAGCATCGAGGTGAGGACGTGGGAGCCCTGGCTCTCGCGGGTGAGGCGGGCGCGCCAGCCTTGGTCGGTGAGCTCGAGACGGCAGCGCAGGTAGTGGGCCTTGCCGGGCTTCTTGCGGTAAGCGGTGGCGATGGCGGCATGGGTGCGACCGGCGAGCGGGTCGAGGCCCGCCAGCGCCCGCAGCGCCGGCTTGGCGAAGAGGTGGAAGGTGACCATTGCCGAGACGGGGTTGCCGGGAAGGCCGAAGACGAGGGTCGGGCGAGCGCCCTCGCGGCGCAGCACCCCGAACCAAGTGGGACCGCCCGGCCGCATCGCCACCCGCCAGAACCGCTCCTCGACGCCGAGCTCGGCGAGCGCGTCCTTGACGTGGTCGTGTCGGCCGACCGAAACGCCGCCCGCAACTAGGAGAACGTCCACTCCCCGAACTGCATCAAATTTTCCCTCTGCCAGGGGGAAAATTTGATGCAGTTCGGATGAGAGGGCGGCGGTGATGGCCTCGCGCGTCGCGGCGGGCTCGTCGGGGAGGTGGGCGACGTGGACGGGGTTGGCGCCGGCTTCGCGCACCAGGGCGCTGAGGGCGTAGCTGTTGGAGTCGTGGATCTGGCCGGGGCCGAGCGGCTCGCCGGGCGTGACGAGCTCGTCACCGCTGCCGAGGATGGCGACGCGGGGGAGTTGGGCGCACTCGATCTGTACCACTCCGGCCGCGGCCAGGACCGCGACCTCGGCGGCGCCGATCCGCTGCCCGGGCTCGAGCAGGACCTGCCCTACCTTGACGTCCTCGCCGGTGCGGCGGATGTTCTCCCCGGGCCGTACCGGGCGCCCCGGCAGCAGCTCCCCGTCCTCCTCGCGCGAGTCCTCGACCGGCAGGACCGCATCGGCGCCCTCGGGGACCATCGCGCCCGTCGAGATCCAGATCGCCTCTCCCTCACCGACGGGTACCGGCGCGGGATGTCCGGCGCGCGACTCGCCGACCAGGCGCAGGGGCGGGGCCTCTGCCTCTGCCTCGGCCTCGGCGGACCGCAGCGCGTAGCCGTCCATCGCCGAGTTGTCGAAGGGCTGGATCGCGATCTTGCTCCTGACCTCGCTCGCGGTGACGCGGCCCAGGCTCTCCTCCAGCGGGACCTCCTCGCTCGCCAGCGGCACCACCTCCCCGAGCACGACCTCACGCGCCGCCTCCGGCGCCAGCGGCTCGCTCACGAGCGGTGCGCGGTCGGCGTGCCGCGCAGGAGCGAGACCGCGTGGGGCAGCGCCGGCGCCAGCGCGGCGGCGGTCTCGGCAATCGCCTTCGGGTTGCCGGGGAAGTTGACGATCAGGGTGGAGCGGCGGATGCCCGCGGTCGCCCGCGAGAGCATCCAGTGCGGGGTGTGCTCGGCGGAGGCGGCGCGCATCGCCTCGGCGATACCGGGCGCGCACCGCTCGATCACCGCCTCGGTCGCCTCCGGCGTCACGTCGGAGGCGGCGAAGCCGGTGCCGCCGGTGGTGAGGATCAGGTCGGCGCCTTCGTCGGCCCAGCGCCGCAGCGCCGCTTCGATCTCGCCTTGGTCGTCACTCACCAGTTCGCGGCCGATCGTCTCCCCTTCGATCTCGCCGACCAGTGCCACCAGCGCATCGCCGGACTCGTCGCTGCCGCCGCTCGCCGCCCGCGAGGTGCTGACGGTGATCACCGCCGCCCGCAGCGGCCCGCTACTCGTCGGCGCGCCAGTCATGCTTGCCACCGCTCTTCTCCAGCAGCCGCAGCCGGTCGACGACGACGCCTCGCTCGATCCCCTTGACCATGTCGTAGAGGGTCAGCGCCGCGACCGAGCAGGCGGTCAGCGCCTCCATCTCGACGCCGGTGCCGGCGGTGGTCGCCGCTTCGGCCTCGATCCGCGCCTCGCCGGTCTCGCCGTCCACCTCGACCGCGACGTCGACGTGCGAGAGCGGCAGCTGGTGGGCGAGCGGGACCAGGTCCCAGGTCCGCTTCGCCGCCAGGATGCCGGCCAGGCGCGCGGTGCCGATCACGTCCCCCTTCGGCGCGTCGCCGGCGATCACCGTGGCCGCGGTCTGCGGCGACATCCGCACCGTCACCTCGGCCCGGGCGTGCCGCCGGGTCGCCGGCTTCCCACTGACGTCGACCATCCGCGCGCTGCCGCTCGCATCGAGGTGGGTGAGGTCGCCTGCGCCGCCGTTGCCGGGCTCGGTCATCTACCTAGGATATGAGCGATGGTCCTGCAAGTGCGCCTGTTCGCCGTCCTGCGTGAGCGGGCGGGGAGCGACCGGCTCGAGATCGAGGTCGCCGAGGGGGCGACGGTGGCCGAGGCGCTGCGGGCGCTGCGGGCGCGGAGCGAGCCACTGGCCGAAGCGCTGGAGGCGATGCCGGTGGTGATGGCGGTCAACCGCTCCTACGTAGACGACGGCACGACGCTCACTGCCGGCGACGAGCTAGCGCTGATCCCGCCGGTCAGCGGCGGCCAGCAGGACATCCACGTGCGCGTCACCGCAGAGCCGCTATCCGCCGACCGCCTCTGCACCGCCGTCGCCACCAACCACACCGGCGCGATCGTCACCTTCCAGGGCACCACCCGCGACGTCGAGCGACTCGACTACGAGGCCTACGAGCCGATGGCGGAAGAGAAGATCACGGCGATCCTCAGCGATGCCTTCGCCCGCCACGAGATCGAGGGCGCCGCCGCCGAGCACCGCACCGGCACCGTCCCCCTCGGCGAGCCCAGCGTCGTCGTCGCGGTCGCCGCCGCCCACCGCGGCCCCGCCTTCGCCGCCGCCCGCGAAGCGATCGACCGGATCAAGGCCGAGGCCCCGATCTGGAAGCGCGAGGTCGAAGGCGACCGCGCCGAGTGGGTCGAGGGCACTCCGCCGCCGTCAACCTGAACCGGTCGACGCGCCAGCGATCATCAGTTGCCTAACCCTTGGCCATATCACTCGATCGACGCGTCCCCGGGATTCGGGACTGGAAGGAAGTGCGCCCTCCAGACCTCGATCGAAGTCGCGATGCAGTGCAAGCTGGAGCAGTTGCTTCCCTACATAGACCTGTAGTTCGTCGGGTGCAGCAGCTACGTCCTCCAGCAACTCTTCGCGCCCGTCGATCAACGTCACCAGGTCGCTGAAGTCGCGGCTCCACAAGAAGTCATTCCTTCCTCGGGTGGTGAAAGCCTCCAGCTTCGTTCCCACCAGAAACGGCGGCGGGATCGCCTGGATCTTCTTGCCTGACGGCAGCGAGGCGTCGATCGCGTGGACAAAGGCCTCCTTCTGCCATCGATTCTCGAATCCCAGAATGGAGGCTTCGGTCGGCATCACGTCCAGGATCAATCCCGATTCAGGATGCTTGAAGCGGCAGATGACCCGGCTCGTGTGGTCATTTTCGAAGCCGACTCCCCGGATCCTCTTTTCAAAGCGGTAGTACTCCGCTCTCGTCGTTACCTCGACGATCACGTCGATATCCATAGTGGGCCGAAATTCCGGCGCCGCCTCGTCGGTGATCCACAGCTCGACCGTCGCACCTCCGACGAAGACGACTTCATCCAGCACGGGAGCCAGGTGCTCGATGGACTCTTCGAGCATCTTCAGATTCTCGGGGTTCACTGGGAAAGCCGCTTGTCGAGCTCTTCCTTAGCGATGTTGCGTTCGCGCGCGGCTCCCACGCGGATCGCGTCGAAGAGCGAGAGCAATTCCCATAGATCTTGGTCTTTGCGAACCGCGTCGGGCACCGCAGGATCCAGGGGCTGCAGCGCGATCCCGCGAACGGTTCCCTGCGCGTCGGCCCAGACAGGGGGGTTGTTCCCGGACGAGAGGATCTGATCCGCGAGTGGCGGAGCTGCCCAAGCGGTGGGAAGGCCCCGTGCTTCTCCCTGCCACTTGGGAGGGAATACGTAGCGCGCCCCATGGATCACAAACTCGCGCAGGGCAGGGTAGTTCACCTTTCGCCGATGGCTGTCGAACAGGCCCGCCTCAATCGCTCGCTGCACGCTCCTGTGAACACTCGACGAGGAGATGTTCAGTTCGTGGGCGATGCTGTCGAAGGTCCAAGACGGCACATCCTCCGCCAGTTTCAGCAGCACCAGTAGATCTCGTGGTTGCACTTCCTCAAGGTAGCAGAATTCATCCCATATCCCAAAATCTGGAATATGGGATGAAGGTCAGTTCAGCTTGAAGTCGGGAAGTTCAGCGAGCCTGAGTTGCCAGAACTGGTCTGCGTCGCCGGCCAGCGGCTCGTGATTGCCTTGCCGCGGGTGTAGAAGCGGACGCCCTCGGGGCCGTGGATGTGGTGGTCGCCGAAGAGGGAGTCCTTCCAGCCGCCGAAGGAGTAGAAGGCCATCGGGACCGGGATCGGGACGTTGATGCCGATCATCCCGACTTCGGCCTCGCGCCGGAAGCGGCGCGCCTCGTAGCCCGAGCCGGTGAAGATCGCGGCGCCGTTGGCATAGGAATTGCGGTTGACCAGCTCGATCGCCTCGTCGAGGCTGGAGCTGCGGACGACCGAGAGGACCGGGCCGAAGATCTCGTCGCGGTAGACCGACATCTCTGGCTGCACCCGGTCGATCACCGTCGGCCCGACCCAGAAGCCGCCGCCGTCCATCTCCAGCTCGCGCCCGTCGACGGTCAGCCGCGCGCCCGCCTCAGCACCCTGGCCGATGTAGTCGACGATCCGCTCGCGCGCCTGCGCCGTCACCACCGGCCCCATCTCAGAAGCGGGATCGAGCCCGGGGCCGACCTTGATCTCGCGCGCCCGCCGCGCCACCTCCTCGACCAGCGGGTCGCCCGACTCCCCCACCGTCACCGCCACCGAGACCGCCATGCAGCGCTGGCCGGCGGAGCCGAAGCCAGCGGCCGCGAGCTGGTCGGCGGCGTAGCCGAGGTCGGCGCCCGGCATCACGATCGCGTGGTTCTTCGCCCCGCCCAGCGCCTGCACGCGCTTGCGCTTCTCGGTCGCCCGTTCGTGCACGTACCGCGCGATCGGCGTCGAGCCGACAAAGGAGACCGCCGCCACGTCGGGGTGGTCGAGCAGCGCGTCGACCGCAACCTTGTCGCCGTGGACGACGTTGAAGACGCCCTCCGGCAGCCCCGCCTCCGCGTAGAGCTCGGCGACGAGGTTCGAGGCCGAGGGATCGCGCTCGGACGGCTTGAGGACGAACGCGTTGCCACAGGCGATCGCCACCGGGTGCATCCACATCGGCACCATCGCCGGGAAGTTGAATGGGGTGATCCCAGCGCAGACGCCAAGGGGCTGGCGGAAGGAGAAGGCGTCGACCGTGGTCGAGACCTGGTCGGAGTACTCGCCCTTCAGCAGCTGCGGGACGCCGCAGGCGAACTCGGCCACCTCGAGCCCGCGCAGCACCTCCCCCTTCGCGTCCTCCAACACCTTGCCGTGCTCGGAGGAAACGATCCGCGCCAGCTCGTCGACGTTCTCGTTCAGCAGCTGGCGGAAGGCGAACATCACCTTGGCGCGGCGGCTGACCGAGGCCTCCGACCACTCCGCGAAGGCGGTCCGCGCCGCCGCGACCGCGGCGCCGACGTCACCCGGCTCGGCGAGCAATACCTCGGCCTGGACCTCGCCGGTGGCGGGGTCATAGACCGGGGCAGTGCGGGTCGACTCGCCGCTCGTCTCCTCCCCGCCGATCCGGTGCCGAACGACTCTCTCGAACTGCATCAAATTCTCCACCCAGCAGGAGGAAAATTTGATGCAGTTCGGTTTGGCGGGGTGTGGCTCACCAAGCCATTGTTACGCGACGGGCGTCAGCGGCCCTTGGCCTTGGAGTACAGAGATCGCGTTGCGCGCCGCCAGTTCGGCCATCGCCGTGCGGCTCTCGATCGTGGCGGAGCCGAGGTGAGGGGTGAGGACGACGTTGTCGAGCTCGAGCAGGGCGGGCTCGACCCGCGGCTCGTGCTCGTAGACGTCGAGGCCGGCGGCGGCGATCTGTCCCGCCGCCAGCGCCTCCGCCAGCGCCCGTTCGTCGACGACCAAGCCGCGGGCGGCGTTGACCAAGACCGCGCTCGGCTTCATCGCGGCAAGCTCGGCGGCACCGATCAGGTGGTGCGTCTCCGGCGTCAGCGGGCAGTGCAGGCTGAGCACGTCCGCACTGGGCAGCAGCTGCTCCAGCGGCATCCGCTCCGCCTCCAGCTCCGCGACCACCTCACCCGGAGCCGGGTGCCGCGAGTGGTAGGCGATCTCCATCCCGAAGGCCCGCGCCCGTTCGGCCACCCGCTGGCCGATCCCGCCGAGGCCGACGATCCCCAACCGCTTGCCGCGCAGGTCGCTGCCGAGCATGAAGTGCATCCCCCAGGTCCACGGTCGCCCGGCGCGGATCAGCCGGTCCCCCTCGGCCACCCGCCGCGTCACCGCGAGGATCAGCGCCAGCGTCAGGTCGGCGGTCGCGTCGTCGAGCACCCCCGGCGTGTTGGTCACGACGATCCCCCGCCGCGTAGCCGCCTCGACGTCAACGTTGTCGTAGCCGACCGCGACGTTCGCGAGGCAGCGCAGCTGCGGGCCCGCTGCCTCCAGCAGCTCCTCGTCGACCCGGTCCTGCAAGAGGGTCAGAACGGCGTCTGCCCCGGCGACCAACTCCAGCAGCTCCTGCCGCGGCACCGGCACCTCGCGCTCGTCGCTCCGGACCTCCCCCGCCGCCCGCAGCAGCTCGATCGCCGGCGCCGGCAGCCGGTTGGTGACGACGAAGGTAGGAGCGCCGCTAGCGATCCCCGGAAGCTATCGCCCTCACCGCCCCGGAAAACGAAGAAGCTCCCGAGATGTACCTGAAAGGAGCACCTCGGGAGCCAGGAGAAATAATGAAGCCGAAGGGTTTTCGCACGCCTCGGTCTCCACTTCAAGACCGCGCGAGTACCCCCCTTCGCAGGTGCCAGAGGGAACCGAGTTACATCTGTCACCCGTGTTCGGGCTTCAGCACCACGAGGCAGAAGTCGTCGCGGATCGGCCGGTCTGCCCAGGCGAGGACCGCCCGTTCGATCTCCGCTGCGATTACCCGCGCCGCCAGGCCCGAGAGGGGCGCAAGCAGGCCCCGCAGTCCCTCCAGCCCGAGCATCTCCCGCCCCTGCCTGACGTCCGTCGCGCCGTCGGTGTAGATCACCAGGCCCTCGCTGCCGGCCAGGGTGGCTTCGGTGTTCTCCAGCTCCAGGCGCTCGTCGACTCCCAGCAGGAAGGTCGAGCCGTCGCTCGGCAGCTCGCCCAGCTCCGGCAGGCGCAGCGGCGGCGGGTGCCCTGCCCGCGCCCAGCAGACGTCTGACTCTCCCGGCCCCAGCCGCACGCACAGGGCGCTCACCAGCTCGTGCCCGTGGCCGGGCCGCTCCGCCAGCGCCGCGTTGGCGAGGGTCAGCAGTTCGGCGGGGTCGCTGGTGCTGGCCGCGAAGGCAGCGAAGCGGGCGCGGATGAAGGTCGCCAGCCGCGCCGCCGCCGGCCCGTGCCCGACGACGTCGCCGACGATCGCGACCGTCGAGCCGTCCGGCCCGTTGGTCAGCAGGTAGAAGTCGCCGGAGACCCCGAGTTCGGAGGGGACGAACGCCGCGGCCGCGTCGACCCCCGGCACGTCCGGCAGGTCCGCCGGCGCCAGCGCCGCCCTGATCGCCTCCAGTTCCTCAGCCGAGTGCTCGAGCGCGCGCACCCGCTCGGCGAGCCAGGAGACGACAGCCGCCACCGCGAGGAAGAACACCCCGCGGACGACCAGGGAGAGGACGAATTCGGGCACCGGGTTGATCGCGTCCCCGATCGCGAAGAGGCCGGTGCAGACCGCCGCCAGCAGCAGCCCGGCCCGCGGCCCGAACCACCAGGCGGCGAGGCCGATCGGCAGGCAGAAGAAGAAGGCGACGCCGGCGCTGTAGGAGCCGGTCAGCGCGAGGACTACGAAGACGGCGACGACCGCGGCGGCGATGCAGACGATGCGAACGATGCGCGAGGAGTCCCCTGACAACTTGCGCTGACCTTACAGACCCGCCCGCTTCCCGGGGCGGGGACAGCGGGCGGGTTCCTGCAGGTCCGCGGAGGTCAGATGCGGGCGATCGACCTGACCTGAAGACAGTCGAGGTTCGGTTGGATCGTTAGTACCACCTGCCGCGGGCAAAGCCGCCGAAGGCGATCAGCCCGATCAGGGCGATGATCAACCCGATCCAGAAGCTCCAGACGATCATCAGCACGATCCCGATGATCACGAGGATGCCTCCCAGCGAAATGCCCCCCACGCCGGCTCCTCTATCTGCCCTGGTGTTCATCTGCTCCTCCGTTCGGTGGTTTATTGGACGAGTGCTGCTAACCAACAGGTACCCGCGCGGGGGCCGATCTACTCCGGCTCGGGCGCTTCCTCGCCCGGCCAGCTGCCGGTGACTTTCGCGAACGAGGTGCGGGTGCCGTGGTCGACCAGGCCTTTGACGAGGCGGAAGATCGCCCCCTCCACCGCCAGCGCCGTGACCAGCTTCGGCCAGGAGAATTCGCGGTGCTCGGGCTTGGGCGGCTCTTCGTCGTCGACCAAGCCCCACACCTGTTCGAAGATCTTCTTGCCCAGCACCCCCGCGATCAGCCCGAAGACGATGCTGATCGGGGCGAAGATCAGCTTCATTTCCGGGTGCCGTCCGAGCCCGAGCCTTTGGCCGCCATCGCCGCGGCACCGGCCGCGCCGGCCAGGCCCATCGCGGCGAGCCGTTTCGGCCACTTGCGCTTCGGGTGCTGCCGGTGGTCGGAGATCGCCCGCGCTCCCTCGCGCAGGCTTTCCGCGCCTTTCAGCAGTTTCTCCCGCGCGTACTCGTTCTCGGCCAGCTGCTTGACGATCGGCTGGATCTGCGAAGCCGTCTTCGACACCTTCTTGGTCGCTTGCATCTCGCTCTCTCCTCTCAGGTCGTCTTCTGTTCCTTCGGCTCTTCGCGCGGTTCGAGCTGGATCTCCTTCTCGGCCCGCGGGTGGCCTTCGGCGATCTCGGCGCTGCGCTCGCGCTCGGCGTTCATCTGGTGGCCGAAGAGGATCGCCAGGTTGGTGATCCAGAACCAGAGCAGCAGCACGACGAGACCGGCGAGGGTGCCGTAGGTCTTGTCGTAAGAGCTGAAGTTGGCGACGTAGAAGGCGAACAGGGCCGAGGCGATCGCCCAGACGACGATCGAGAGGATCGCGCCGGGGGTGACCCACTTGAAGCCGCGCAGCTTCACGTTCGGCGTCGCGTAGTAGAGGACGTCGACCATGAGGATGAAGATCGCCGCCATCACCGGCCACTTGGCGACGTTCCAGACGTCGACCGCGGTGCTGCTGAGGCCGATCGGGTTGGCGATCGCTTCGACGACCGGGCCGGTGAGGACGAGGCCGACGGCGAGCAGCGCCATCATGACGATCATCGCCAGCGTCACCCCGATCTGCAGCGGCCGCAACTTCCAGAACGGGCGTCCCTCGGGGGTCTCGTAGATGATGTTCGAGGCGCGGGTGAAGGCGCCGACGTAGCCGGAAGCCGACCAGAGCGCGGCGAGCAGGCCAAAGACGAAGGCGAAACCGGCGGCGGTCTGGTTTTCGACGATCGATTTGATCGGGCCTTCGAAGGTTTCCGCACCCGACTGCGGCCCGATTTCGGTGATGATTTCGGTCAGCTTCGCGGTCGTCGTCTTGGGGTCGCCGAAGATCCCGATCAGCGAGACCATCGCGATCAGCGCCGGGAACAGCGAGAGCAGCCCGTAATAGGTGAGCGCCGCCGCCCAGTCGCTGAGATTGTCCTCTTGGAACTCGGTCAGCGTTCGCTTCAGCGTCGGCCAGAGGCCGGTCTTCGCCGCCGCCCCCTCGGGCGCGTAGTCGCGGCGAACCTCCGGACTCGTCGCCCTGGCGCCGTTGTCGGTACGGGGGGACATCGTGCTCCCCTATTGCCCGTTTCCGCGCGTCCTAAGCCTTGCGGAGCTGCCCCAAAGGAGCTGGCAGGAGAGGGACGGGCCCTGTCCCCCTCCTGGTTCAGGAGAAATGTGAAGAGGTCCATGGGACACGGATCCCTTCGCATCAAGAACCTCGTAAGAGGTCAGTCACAGTTGTAAACAGGCCTCGCCTGCAGCGGCGGTCCCGAAGGCTCAACCTCACCTGGAAGGTCGCCTCACCGGCCAGAAAGGGCTGCATCCTGCGAGAGAACAGGCTCGTGCATCTCTACGTTTGCACTTCCCCCAAGATGCAGGTAAGGAGCTCCGCTAGTCGGCTGAGCCCTCGAGGGCGAGCGGGGCGTCGAGGGCGGTGGCGCGCAGAGCCACGATGACCGCCTCGCCGAGGGCCTGGTCGCCCCCGAATTCGACGAAGCGCCGCGGAAAGCCCCCGTTCATCTGGCGGAGCCATCCCATCGCCGTTCCCGAGACGGAGGCGTCGGCGTCTCCGCCCATCCGCACCGAGCAGGATTCGACCGTCCCCTCTGCGATGTGCAGAATCGCTCCGGCATGAACCGGGCTGGACCCCCCTTGCACCTCGACCGCAAGCCGCACCTTCCCGCTCATGTCCGCGGGCAGGCTCATCAGCGGCACCGCGAGGAGGAAGGCCGCCTCGACGTCGCGGCGGCCGATCGGCGGGGTTATGTCCGGTATGCACTCTCGCTCCCATTCGCTCGCAGAGGTGAGAACGGCGACGGCGCGGCCGAGCCAGTCGGTCGGCCGGTAGGGGGTGGATCGCCCGTCTTCCTTGCGAGGTTCGACCAAACCGACCAGGCGGAGAGCCGTCAGCCGCCGCTCGAGCGCGGGGTAGCTGATCTTCGGGATCAGCCGGCTCAGCTCGGTCAGCGAAAGCGGCTGCGCGGACAGCGCCCTGATCATGTTCGAAGACCAGCCTTCCACCAGTGCCCTGATCGCATTTCTCGCCGCGGGCGTGCCGAGCTCGATCGGCCCGCGGGGCGATGAGTTGAGCCACGTTTGGAGGGTTCCGGCGACGTCGAGCAGGGCGCGGCCGGCCTTGGTCAGGGAGTACTCGACCGAGCCCTGGAACTGCGCCTGGCGGTTGCGCTCGATGGTCTGCACCCCCTCCAGTGTCTTCAGGTAGATGCGCATCGTGCTCTGAGGCGGCGAGCCGATCTCGCCCCGCAGGTCACCCATCGATTTCGCTCCGCCCTCGAGGCCTCGCAGAATCTGGAGATTCAGTGGTGCAGCCAGCAGTTCCAGAGCAGTTGCCCCGGATCGCGTGGGGCCTTTGGTCTCCCCGGACCGAGTGGAGTTTTTGGCTTGCATAGCCTCCTTCGGTACCTACTAGTCCCGCTCACGAGGGGGGCAAATGCTGCTCTTCGGAGAGCAGCGGCGCGAAGAGGTCGCCTTTCGCCTCGACCCGCTCCAGCACGGCGGCGTAGTCGAAGACGAGCGCCTCGGGATCGCCGGCGGCGAGAGCCGCTTCCAGCTCGCCCCACTCCAGCGGGGTCGAGACCGTCGGCCGCTCTTTCGCCCGCAGCGAGTAGACGCAGACGGTGGTCTTGTGCCGGTCGTTCTGGCTCCAGTCGATCAGCACCTTGCCGGGCCGTTTCGCCTTCGACATCTGCGAGACGACGCGCTCGGGGAATTTCCGCTCCAGCGTCTCGGCGACGGCTTTCGCGAACGGCTTCGTCTGCTCGTAGGCGACCTCGCCGTTGAGGGGGACGTAGAGCTGGATCCCCTTCGAGCCGGAGGTCTTCGGGTAGCTGTTGAGACCGAGCTGCTGGAAGAGGCCGTGCAGCCAGACGGCTACCTGAGCGCAATCGAGGACGCCGGCGGGCGCGCCGGGGTCGAGGTCGAAGACCATCGCCGTCGGCCGCTCCATGTCGTCTGCTTTGGAGAGCGAAGTGTGGAGCTCGACGTCGGCGAGGTTCGCCAGCCAGACCAGGGTCGCCACGTCTTCGACCACGCAGTAGTCGATCTCGCCCTTGTGCCGATCGCTCCACACCTTTGCCGTCGTCACCCAGTCGGGGCGGTGGCTGGGGCAGCGCTTCTCGTAGAAGTGTTTGCCCTCGACGCCTTCGGGATAGCGCTTCAGGGTCAGCGGCCGGCCCCGCAGGTGCGGCAGCAGGACCTCGCCGATCTGGGCGTACCAGTCGATCAGCTCGCCCTTGGTGAAGCCCGTCTTCGGGTAGAGAACCTTGTCGAGGTTGGAGAGCTCGAGCTCCCGGTCTTCGATCGTCACCGCGACTTTGTTGCGCGGTCGCTTACTTGCGCGGGCGGTCAACGACTCCCCCTCCGGGTCGTTCGCCTGCTCCAGCACCACCTCGGATGCCTCCTTGTCCTCGCGCAGGCCTTTGTAAGCGGGGTGGCGCAGGATCCCCTCCTTGGTGATCTCGCGGAACTCGATCTCGGCGACCAGGCGCGGCTCGACGAAGGTCGCGCCTTTCGGCGGTTTCGGGCCGGCGCCGAAGGGGCTCGTCTTGCGCTCCATCGGCGCCAGCCGCGCGGCGATCGCGGTGAGGTCGGCGGCTTTGAAGCCGGTGCCGACTTTGCCGGCGTAGCGAAGCACCTGTTTGCCACTCTTCTGCTCGAAGTAGCCGACGAGGAGGGCACCGAGGTGCTTCTTGCGACGCCCTTCGCCCGGAGTCCAGCCGCCGATCACCAGCTCCTGGCGGCTGACATTTTTCACCTTCAGCCAGGCGCCGGTGCGCTTGCCGGGGGCGTAGGTGGAGTCGACCCGCTTCAGCATCACTCCCTCGAGGCCCTGCTCCTTGCTCGCCGCCAGCAGCTCCTTCGCGTGGCCGACGGAGTAGCTCGGCGTCTGCCAGTGCTCGCCCGAGAGCTCCAGCCCCTCGAGCAGCTCGCGGCGGCGGGTGTAGGGCTCGCCGGTGAGGTCGCGGCCGTCTAGATAGAGGAGGTCGAAGACGACGTAGACGACAGGGTGGGTTTTCATCCGCCGCTGGACCACGTTCTCGTCGGTGTTGTGGATGCGCTGCTGCAGGCGCTCGAAGCTGGGCCTGCCGTTCTCGTCGAAGGCGACCAGCTCGCCGTCGAGGACGGCGTCGTGGGCGCCGAGCGCCCGCGAGATCCGCCGTACCTCGGGGTACTGCACGGTGACGTCGTTGAGGTTCCGCGTCTGCAGCTCTACCCGGCCGGGTTTGCAGTAGGCGATCGCGCGGATCCCGTCCCACTTCACCTCGACCGCCCACTTGCCGTCGTCGCGCGGCAGCGTCGAGAGGTGGGCGAGCATCGGCACCACGTTCTCGGGGAAGGGGTCACGCTCGCGGGCGGGCGGGTCGATCCGGTGGATCATCCAGTCCTGGGCGGCTTTGCCGGCGCGGAAGAGCGCGTAGCGGCCCTGCAGCCGCTCGCCGTGGAACTCGACCATCACTTTCCCCGGCTCCCACTTCTCCAGCTCGTAGGTGCCGGAGTCCCAGACCTTCATCGTCCCGGCGCCGTACTCGCCCTTCGGGATCTCCCCCTCCCAGCTCAGGTACTCGAGCGGGTGGTCCTCGGTGTGGACGGCCTTGCGGTTCTCGTCGGGAGTCTCCGGGATGCCGTTGGGGATCGCCCAGGAGGCGGCAACGCCGTCGTGCTCGAGCCGCAGGTCCCAGTGCAGGCGGCGAGCGCTGTGTTCCTGGACGACGAAGCGCGGCGCGCCTTTTTTCTTGCGACGTTTTTTGGGCTTTGGCTCGGGTGATTTCGCGAAATCGCGTTTCTTCTTGTAAGCGTCGAGTCCCATGTCGCGTTGCTGGGCGACTTTGTCAACCAATGGTTTGCAAACTCGCCCGCCGAGCCTCTACCCGCGCCACGCTTCCCAGTACCGGCGCAGGCGACGGTTGAAGTCCTGCGGGCGCTCGGCGTAGAGGCGGCGGCCGAGGGGGAACGCCGCCGCCGCGAGCTCCTCCTGGCGGCGGCCGATCGCTGCTTCGAGCGCCACCGTCTCGCCCTCGCCGAGATTGCGCTGGCGCAGGTCTTCGCGCAGCACCGCGAGGTCGTGGTGGTCGCCGAGCAGGTCGGTCAGCCGGTGAGCCTCCTCCGCGGTCGCTTCCAGCGGGCCGCTCCAGGCGCAGCTCAGCAGCCGCAGCTCGTACCAGAGGTCCTTTGCCCGTTTGCGCCACTCGTGGAAGCCCCCCTCGCTGCGGCTCTTCGCCGCCGCCTCCTTCGCCCGGCGGCCGCGGCGGTAGGTGCGGGTGAGGGCGCGGTCGATCAACTGCCACGAGTCGCCCTCGATCTCCCAGCCTTCGATCTCCTCCAGCCCCGCCTCGATCTGGGAGATCGCCTCGGCGATCGCGGACTCGTCGCAGGCGGCGTTGGCAGCGGCCTCGCGATCGCGGTCGATGATCTTCCGCCAGGAGGCAACCGCGTCCTCCGGCAGCCCGTCCTCGTGCTCGGCGAGAGCGTCGAGCGTCCCCAGCTTCGCCTCCGCGTCGCGGGTCTCGGAGAGAGCGCGGGCGGCGTCGCGGAAGCGGGCGTTTTCGCGCTTGTACCGCTTGCCGCCGAGCTCGTCGCGCAACAGCCGCAGGACCGTGCGCAGTTTCTTCATGTCCTTGCGGGCGCCGTGGACGGCGTCGGCGGTTTCGTTCTCGCCCACTTGGCTCTGGCGCAAGCGCTCAACCGCCTGTTCCGCCCGCCCGATGGCGACGCGGGTCAAGCCCGCCGCCAGCTCCTCGTCTCTGCCCAGCCCGTAGGACCGGCCCGAATCCGAAGTCATCTCCCTACGGATACCACCGGCCCCCTCAGGCGAACCAGCAACTGCTCGAGAAGGAACTTGCGCTCGATCTCCGCCGCCACCTGCCCATCGTAGGATGCGGCCCTTGCGCGTCCGCCGAATCAGCCTTCTGGTCCTCTGCTTCGGCGCTTCCCTCGTCGCCTCGGCAGCCGCTGCCGGCGGGGTCGAGGAACCCTTCTTCCCGCACGCGGGCACCAGCGCCTACGACGCCCGCGGCTATCGGGTGCGGCTCGCCTACCTGCCGCACGAGGGCGGCCGCATCAAGGCATCGACGACCGTCGCCGCGGTCGCCAGGCGAGAGCTCGACCGCTTCTCCCTCGACTTCTTCGGGCTGCGCGTCCTCCGGGTGAGGGTCGACGGCAGGGCGGCGACGTTCAAGCGCAGGGCGGGCAAGCTGTGGATCGTCCCGGCCGCCCCGATCGCCGCGGGAAGCAGCTTCCGCGCAACGGTCGCCTACGCGGGGCGGCCGCAGGCGATCACCGACCCGGACGGCTCGCAGGAGGGCTGGACCCGCACCGCCGACGGGGCGATGGCGCCGGGGGAGCCGCTGGGCACCGCAACCTGGATCCCCTGCAACGACGTCCCCGGCGACAAGGCCACTTTCGCCTTCGAGATCACCGTCCCGCAGGGGCTGAAGGCGATCGCCAACGGCCGCCTCCACCGGGTGAAGCGGAGGGCCGGCCACGCCACCTACTACTGGGGCGAAAAGCGGCCGATGAGCCCCTACCTCGCCCTCCTCGACATCGGCCGCGGGCAGATCCACAAGAGCCGGATCGGCAAGCTCCCCGCCTGGACGCTGGTCGATCCGCGGCTGGCGAGGAAGGCGCTGCCGGTGCTGGCGAAGCTGCCGCAGGTCATCCGCTTCGAGAGCAGGATCTTCGGCGCCTACCCCTTCGAAGCGGCGGGCTCGGCGGTCGATTACGAACCGCAGTGGGACTACGCCCTGGAGACCCAGAGCCGCCCGATCTACACCTTCGTCGACCTGGCGACGGTGGTCCACGAGACGGCCCACCAATGGTTCGGCGACGAGGTGGGGTTGAAGAGATGGCCGGACATCTGGCTCAACGAGGGCTTCGCGACCTGGGCCGAATGGTTCTACGAAGAGCGGCACGGCGGCTTCAGCGCGGCGCAGACGCTGAGGCAGGCTTGCAGGCTGCTGCCCTCCGAGCCGGAATGGTGGAGGCCGCCGGCGGGCAACCCGCGCTCGCCGAAGAACCTGTTCGCGCCCAGCGTCTACGTCCGCGGCGGGATGACGCTGCAGGCGTTGCGGCAGCGGATCGGCACCGAGCCGATGCTGCGACTGCTGCGGGCCTGGGTTGCCGACCATCGCTACGGCAGCGCCGACACCGCCGAATTCGTCGCCTTGGCCGAGCAGATCTCCGGGCAGGACCTCGAATCGTTCTTCCGCCACTGGCTCTACCGTTCGAGCAGACCATGCTGAGGAAGCCGTCGACCCGCCGCGTCCTTCCGATCCTCCTCTCGCTCCTGACCGCGTTGGTCGTCGCCGCCCCCGCGGCCGGACGGCCGGCGCTGGCGAAGCGACCGGCGCGGGTGCAGATCGGCCACGCCGTCCTCGGCCGAACTGCCGACGGCCATCCCTCGATCCTGGTGCCGGTCACCTACCCGATCCAGCTCGCCGGCCGGACGACGCCGCTCGAAGTGACGCTGCGAAACAGCGCCGGGGAACGGGTCTTCCAGCGCAAGGTGCGGGTCCGGCTCAGCGCCGGCAAGCTGCGCAGCCCGGAGCGGCGGCGGCGCTTCACCTTCGTCCACCGGGTCGACCTCCTCGACGTGCCGCCCGTGCCGATCGGGGCGGGCATGGAAGTGACGGTGCGGGCCAAGGGGCGGGTCGACGTCAACGCCGACGGCACGCCCGAGATCAGCGGCGGCGACAGCGCCGCCCAAGCGCTTCCCCTCGATGCGCCGCGGCGGCTGTGCAGCACGCCGGCGCTGAGCCGCACCCGGCCCGGCCGGCGCACGACGGTGCCGCTGCCGGCCTGCACCTCCCAGGTCCACTGGCGGATCACCGAACAGCCCGAACACGGGAGCGCCCACGTCGAAGGCGGCAGCCTCGTCTATCGCTCCGGGCCGAAGTTCCGCGGTGCGGACACGCTCACCCTCAGCGGCGGGCAACAGGTGCGTTTCGCGGTCGGCGAGCGCGGCGAACCGGTCGTCCGCGCCCTCGGCGACTCGGTCACCGCCGGCTTCGGCTACTACGGCAACGGCACGCCGATGACGATCGGGCACCTGTTCGAATGCCGGCCGCCGAGCAAGGAATTCGACGACGCCTGCTCCTCCAACTCCCTCGTCACCGACAACGAAGGGCCGCTCGAATACGCGCCCGACTACGGGCTCGCGAACGACATCTCCTGGGCGGCGCAGTGGGCGAACGAAAACGCGATCGCCAACTTCGAGAACTTCGCGATCAGCGGCTCCGAACCAGCTGACTGGGCGCCGAAGACCGCTTGGGCACCGGCAGGTGAATTCCACAAGACGACCGAACTGATCGAGGCCGAAGACCCCGACTACATCCTGATGACGATCGGCGCCAACCCGCTGCTCTCGAACATGCTCTTCGGAATCGACCACATGGGCTGCGCGATCTACTCCGACGTCTTCGGCAACTACAGCGAATGCATCGAAAAGGCATTCGCCGAAGTCCAGCTGCAGGCGAACCTGAAGCGCCTCTACGCCGACCTCGTCCAGCACACCGACGCGACGATCTACCTGATGCAGTACCACCTCGCGGTCCCGTCGGTCGCCCTCGCCTACAGCGCCACCCAGATCGCCGAGATGGGCAAACTGCTGAACCGCGAAATCGCCAAGGTCGCCGCCGAAGTGAACCCGCAGCGGTTGGTGGTGGTGACGCCACCGCACTTCAACGTCGGCATCGACATCTCGCCCGTCTACCCCTCGCGCTACTCCTGCTCCAGCCTCGGCTACGAAGTCGACGGCCCGAGCGTGCAGTCGGTCCCGACCCAGGACGAGCTCGCGGTCCTGCACCCGCTCTCCTTCTGCGAAGGACCGCCGGTCGGGCCGCCCTGGGTGATCAGCGGCGACACCGGCATCCACCCCAGCGCCGCCGGCTACGCGCAGATGGCCTCGCAGGTGCCGCCGCCCACCGGCTGAGCGAACCGCATCAACTTCTACTTCTGCTGGGTGTAGAAGTTGATGCAGATGAGCAAGCGATTCCTCGTCGCCCCCGATTCCTTCAAGGGCACGCTCGGTTCGGTGGCGGTGGCCGAGTCGATCGCCGCCGGGATCGAGGCGGCGGGCGGTGCCGCAGATCGCTGTCCGGTCGCCGACGGCGGCGAGGGGACGATGGCGGTGTTGCTGGGAGCGCTCGGCGGCGAGCAACACAGCGTCCAGGTCCACGATCCCCTGCGGCGGCCGATCGAGGCGAGCTTCGGGCTGCTCGCCGGCGGCGAGACCGCGATCGTCGAGATGGCGCAGGCTTCGGGGCTGTCGCTGCTGGCGCCGGAGTAGCGCGACGCCGAGCGGGCGGACACCTTCGGCACCGGCGAGCTGATCGCCGCCGCGGTCGCGGCAAGCGCCAAGCGCGTCCTCGTCGCCGTCGGCGACAGCGCCACCACCGACGGCGGCCGCGGCGCGATCGAGGCCCTGCGCGAAAGCAATGCGGCGTTCGTCCTTCGTACCTCACACGAAGTACAAAGGACGAACGCCGAATCCGAGGCCCGGATCGAGGTCCTCTGCGACGTGCGGACTCCCTACGAGGACGCGGCGCTGGTCTTCGCTCCCCAGAAGGGCGCCGGCCCTGGGGCGATCGAGCGTCTGACCGAACGGCTGAACAACCTCGCCGGCGGGCTTCCTCGCGACCCCCGCGGGGTGCCGATGACGGGTGCTGCGGGTGGCCTGGCCGGCGGCCTCTGGGCCTACGGTGCCACCCTCCGTCCCGGCGCCGAGCTCGTCCTCGACGCCCTCGGCTTCGACGCCCGCCTCACCCGCGCCGACGCCGTCGTCTCCGGCGAGGGCCGCTTCGACTCCCAGAGCCTCGAAGGCAAGGTCGTCGGCGCGATCGCCGCCCGCTGCGCCGCCGCCGGCAAGCCCCTGCACCTGATCGTCGGGCAGAACGCCCTGAAGGGACCGCCGCCGCCCGCGATTTCCTCGGTCGTTGCGGCAAGCACCCTCGAAGACATTCGAGACGCGGGGGGAGAACTCAGCTGCGCCAGACCTTGAACAAGGGATGCCCGTTCAAGGAAACGAGAAGGTTGCGGCGCTACCATCGCCATCGATGGCGTCACCAACCGCAACCATCCGCATCCGCGTCCCGAGGGACACGCGCGACCGCTTGGTGGTCCTCGCAGAGGAGAGTGGCATCTCCCTCTCAGCGTTGATCACCGAATGGGCGCAAAGAGCGTTCACCGAGGCGGAGCTCGAGGCGGCTTACCGCTCCGAGCGCGAAGCAGCCAAAGCAGATGCGGAAAATCCTGAGGTGCAAGCCGAGGATCGGTTGTGGGAGGCGACGCTGGGTGACGGAATCTGATCCTCGACGGGGAGATATATGGCTCGCTTCGTTGGGAGCAGGCCGCCGTGGCGAGCCCGGCAAGAACCGTCCCGCGATTGTCATCTCCGCCGATCGAACCTTCGGCGCCGAGAACGACAAGCTGGTCGTCGTCGTGCCTCTCTCGCGATCGCGGCTGCCTTCCGAACTACGTCCGCACCTCGGACCCGAGACGGGGATCGACCATTCCAGCGCCGCGGTCTGTCCAGCTATGCGTGGTGTTTCACGTACCCGCCTCCTGCGCCGCGTAGGGGAAGTCGGTCCCGAGAAGATGTCCGAAATCGAGCAAGCGGTTGAACTCGTACTTGCGCTCAACCGGCCGGCTAAGCCGCTAAATCCCGCCGTTCGAAGAGCCATGCCCCGAGCGCAGCGAGGGCGCAAGCGGCCAGGGTGACGCCGATGAAGGCGACCGGGTCGATGCCGCCTTCGATCGCGTTGCCGTAGTACTTGAAGACAGAGGCGTAGCGGAGGCCGGAGAGGCTGGTGTCGAGGCGGCCGATCAGGTCGATGACGTACATGGCCACCAGCAGGCCCGCGACCGAACCGGTGACGACGCTGGTCCGCAGGGAGAAGCCGGCGGCGATCGCGCCGAAGCCGGCGAAGAGCAGGGCCAGGGGCCAGACGTTGGCGAAGCCTTCGGCGGCGCGGCCGGCGTCGAGGCCGGAGCCGGCGAGGAGGCTGCCGAGGCCGCAGAGCAGGGCGGTGACCAGCAGCACCTCGGCCAGCTCGACAGCGGTCGCGAGGAACCCCGCGGCAACCACCCGTGCCCGCGAGACCGGCGCCGAGAGCAGCACGTCGAGCCGCCCCGATTCGGCGGCGCCGGTAAGGCCGCTAGCGATCGCCCGCACCGCCAGGTAGCCCATCGCCAGCGGCACGATCAGGCTCAGCATCTCGGCGTGCAGGTACTGCTCGACGTTGCTCAGCTGGCCGATCCCGAAGGCTTCCTTCAGGCCCTGCGGGTAGCCGCGGATCGCCTTCGTCAGCGACTCTTCGACCGAGGGGAAGATCGCGACGATGAAGGCCGACATCAGGCCCAGCGGCAATCCCCAAGCGAGGACCGAGCGGCGGCGGTCGGAGAGGTGGGTGGCGACCAGCGCCCCGACCTGAGTGCTCAGAGAGGAACGCCGTCCGCTCACGGCGCCTCCCCTTCGTCGTAGTAGCCGAGGAAGACCTCCTCCAGCGAGGGATGGGTCGCCTCGAGGTCGACGACGTGGTGACCGGCCAGCTCCCGCACCACCGCGTCGAGGTCGCCGGCGGCGGTGAAGGTGGCGCGGCTGCCGGCGATCTCGAGGTCGGCGACGCCGGGCAGCGAGCGCAGCCGCTCCAGCCCCGTCGGGTCGGCCAACTCGACCGTGAAGCGGCGGCGCGCTTTGCCGAGCAGGTCGGCGATCCGCTCGACCGCGATCAGGCGGCCGCCGCGGACGATGCCCACCCGGTCGCAGACCCGCTGCACCTCGTCGAGCTCATGCGAGGAGAGGAAGACGGCGGCCCCCCGCTCGCGTTCCTCTGCGACCAGCGCCAGGAACTCCTCCTGCATCAGCGGGTCGAGGCCGCTGGTCGGCTCGTCGAGGATCAGCAGCTCGGGCCGGTGGAAGGCGGCGAGGATGAGGCCGATCTTCTGCCGGTTGCCGCGCGAGAGCTGACCGAGCGGGCGGTCGAGGTCGGCGCGGAACCGTTCGGCCAGCTCCTCGGCCCGGGCGACGCCGTCGATGCCGCGCAAGCGGGAGAGCAGCCGCACCGCCTCCCGGCCCGGCGCCTCCCGCCCGAAGCCGAAGTCGCCGGGGAGGTTGCCGAGCCGGGCCCGGATCGCGACGCTCTCGCGACGGCTGTCGAGGCCGAAGATCCGCGCCGAGCCCGAGGTCGGGTGGATCAGGTCCAGCAGCGTCCGGATCGTCGTCGTCTTACCGGCGCCGTTGGGGCCGAGGAAGCCGAAGACCTCCCCCGGCCGCACCGCGAAGCTGACGTCCTCGATCCCGCGGTGGCGCCCGTAGCGCTTGGTCAGCGCCTCGGTCTCGATCGCGGGCACGTCGGTCACAGGGAGAAACTATGAAGCGCGTCGGCTGCCCAGCGCCCTCGCGACGTCTTCGGCAACTGCCGCGGGTTCGAGTTCCAGCTGCCGTTCGCTGAAGCGATGGACGGCGTATCCGAGTCGGCGCAGATATATGTCGCGCGCCTTGTCGTCCTCGAAGGCGATCGAGCCACCGTGAGTCGCGTAGCTGTCGGTTTCGACGATCAGGCGCTCGCGACGCCAGAGAAAGTCGACGGTCACCTTGCCGATCGGCGCATTGACCTCGGGTGGCGGTAGACGGTGGCGGCGCCACAGGCGCAGGAAGCCACGCTCCAGGTCGCTGCGAGTGCCGTCCGTCTCGATCTCGCCCATCGGCAGTTGGAGGAACTCAGCCTGCCGGATCGCCCGGCGCACGAGCGACGGCCGCATCGTCGAGCGCCGCAAGTCCTCGAGCGTCCGCGCCACCGTCGTCACCGGAATGTTGTGGCGCACGGTCACCAAGTGCGGTGGGCGAGTTTGTAAACCATTGGTTGACAAACTCGACCGCTCGGCGAGATCGGCTCGGCGGTAGATGCGAACTCCACGGCGGCGGGCGCGACCGTTGCGGGTTGGGACGCTCACATCGATTGGACCTTCGAGGGGGCGCAGCAGCTGCCAATGCACCGCGGCCGACCCGTGGCTGAGAACGGCGCCAGGCCCACAGGCCAAAACCGCCGCCATCCACCTCGCCTCTTGGCTCAACCCATCGTGGCCGACTGCATAGACGCCTTGGTGGACGCGGTACAAACGTCCCGCCCTAACGCGCTGTGAGATCGCCGCTCTCGTCAACCCGCACGCGACGAGCTGCCGCGTCGTCACAATCCCGTGCTGCTCGCGGGCGATCCTTCGGATCGCCGAATTCGCCGTGGCGCTTTTGCCAACCATTGGTTGACAAAGTCGCCCAGCCTCGAGGCTCTCCCCCGCGGCGACGAAGAAAACGCGCTATTTGAGGACGGCCTCTAGCTCGGCCAGCTGGGACTCGATGCCGGCACAGACGCCGTCGCAGAGTTCGTGGACGCCGGGGTCCGAGATCCGGTAGAGCGAGCTGGTGCCGCGCTTGCGGCGGGCGACGAAGCCCTCGGCATGCAGGGCCGAGAGGTGCTTGGAGACGTTCTGCTGCGAGGTGCCGAGCTCCTCGGTGATCTCCCCCACCGAGGCCTCGTCGCGGTTGCGCAGGTAGTCGAGGATGCGCAGCCGCGTCGGGTCGGAGAGGGCTCGGAAGCGCCGGGCGATCAGCTCGGCAGCCTCGGGATTCAGCGGGCTCTGCATCTCTATGTTATTGTACCTTCTACAACTGTTAAGTTGTGTAGCTGTATAAGCGTAGAGAAGTAGAGAGGAGATCGAGGTGTCCGTTCAGGTAGCTCCAACTTTGAAGGATCGACCGGTTGAAGCCGGAGCAGCCCTCGGTCCGATCGGGCGCCTCGGGCGCCTCGCCGCCACCCATCGCGCCGCCACCTTCGCGATCTGGGCGCTCCTCGCCGTCGGCCTCGGCTTTCTCGCACCGCGGGTGGAGACCGCGCTCTCCGGCGCCGGCTGGGAAGCGAGCGGCTCGGAGTCGGTCGCCGTGCGCAAGCAGATCGACGCCTCCTTCGGCGGCGGCGGCGCCTACGGCCTTCAGGTCGCCGTCCACTCCGGCGAATACGTCGCCGCCGACCCGCGCTTCCGCACCTCCCTCGCCCGCGTCCAGCGCCTGCTCGCCGCCGACCCGGCGGTCGGCAAGGTCGTGCCGCCGCGGCCGGGCGTCTCGATCTCCCGCGACGGCCACACCGCCGTCGTCCGCGCCACCGCGGCCAAGGACCCGAACGAAATGGTCGCCGCCGCCGACGGCCTCAAGTCCGAGCTCGCCGCCGCGGCCGCCCCCGGCGTCGAAGCTAACCTGACCGGCGCCGCCGGGATGTGGTCGGACTTCAACGAAGCCAACCGCGAAGCGATGCTCAAGTCCGAGCTCTTCTCCTGGCCGGTGACCCTGGCGATCCTCGTCCTCGCCTTCGGCTCCCTGGTCGCCGCCGGGCTGCCGCTGATGCTGACGATCGCCGGCCTCGTGCTCTCCGCCGGCGTCCTCTACCTCGGCACCTTGCTCTCGCCGATCTCGATCTGGGCGATGAACTTCGCGATGATGTTCGCGCTGGCGCTGGGGATCGACTACGCCCTGTTCGTGGTGATGCGCTTCCGCAACGCGCTCTTCGGCCAGCGGCTCGAGCCGGCCGAGGCGGTCGGCGCGACCATGGACACCGCCGGCAAGGCGGTCCTCTTCTCCGGCCTCACGGTGATGGTGTCTCTGGCGGCGGTGATGCTCGTCCCCAGCCCCGCCTTCCGCTCGGTCGCGCTCGGGATCATGATCTCGGTCGCCTTCGTCCTCGCCGCGACGCTGACCCTGCTGCCGGCGGTGCTGGCCAAGCTCGGCCCGCGGGTCGACAAGCTCTCCCTGCCCTGGGCGCACTCCGGCGACCACCGCTCGCCGCGCTTCGCCCGCTGGGGCGAGCTGCTCTGGCGCCGGCCGGTGCTGTTCGGCGGCCTGGCCCTGGTCGCCCTGGTCGCCCTGAGCCTGCCGATCCTCGGCCTGCGCACCGGCATGCCCTCGATCAAGGTCGTCCCGCAGGGGGATCACTCGCGGGTCGGCTACCAGCAGATGACCGCCGCCTTCGGCCCGGGCGCGCCCGGCCTGCTGCAGGTGACGGCGCCCCAGAGCGAGGCCAGGCAGGTGGCCGCGCGGCTTCAGGCCGACCCCGGGATCGCGGCGACGCTGCCGCCCCAGACCGGCGGCGACGGCCTCGCCCTGATCGAAGCGATGCCGGCCGCCGGCCCCTCGACCGTCGCCTACAACCACACCCTCGACCGGGTGCGTGCCGAGCTACCCCCGGCCGCGCTGGTCGGCGGCCCCGCCGCGGAAAACCACGACCTCGAATCGGCCCTCTCGGCGAAGACGCCGCTGGTGATCGGCGTCGTCCTCGGCCTCGGCTTCCTGCTCCTGCTTGTCGCCTTCCAGGCGCCGCTGGTGGCGGCGCTCGGCGTCCTCACCAACCTGCTCTCGACCGCGGCCGCCTTCGGCGTCGCCACGCTGGTCTTCCAGCACGGGCACCTCTCCGGCCTGCTCGGCTTCGAATCGCAGGGCTTCCTCGACGCCTGGCGCCGGTCTTCTTCTTCGCGATGGTCTTCGCGATCGCGATGGACTACACCGTCTTCTTGCTCTCCTCCGCCCGCGAGCACTGGGAGGAGTCGGGCAGCGCCAAGCAGGCGATGATCGGCGGCCTCGCCCACTCCGGCCGCGTCGTCCTCGCCGCCGGCGCGGTGATGGTCGCGGTCTTCTTCACCTTCGCCCTCTCCGGCCCGCTGCCGCCGAAGGAAATGGGCACGATCCTCGGCATCGCCGTCCTCCTCGACGCCTTCCTGATCCGCCTGCTCCTGCTCCCGGTCCTCCTGCGCCTGACCGGCAACGCCGCCTGGTACATGCCGCGCTGGCTGCGGCGGGTGCTGCCGGACGTGCGCTTCGGCCACGGCGAGGCGGCTCCTCGACCCGCCGAAGCGCAGGTCGAGGAGCCGCAGCCGGTCGGTGTGAGCTGACTCTCAGCCCTTGCCGGTGCAGGTTCGGACGACCGCGCCCGAGACCTTGGTGCCGTCGGCGAAGACGGCGCTGCCGCGAGCGTTCAGGTGCCCGTCGGGGCAGGTCGCCGAGAGGATGCCCTTCTGCAGGGTGAGGCTGAACGATTTCACCGAGCCAGAGCCGCCGGCGATCTTCGGGATCGTCGCGACCGAGCCCAGCCCATAGCGGCCCGCGTGGATCTTCTTCACCTTCACGGTGGTGACGATCGCAGCCGGGGTGGGAACGGTGATGTAGGCGTGAATGAATAGCGTCGTCACACCGCCGCTGACGCCGCCGTTGAACATGAGCAGTTCGCTCTTCACCGGGATTTCCGTCTGTTCGGGGAACTTGATCCCGACTTCGGTCTTGCCGGTCCCGATCAACGCAGGGCCACACGCTTTCCGTGCGCTGGCAGTGTCGGTGGACTGCAACTTGTTCGCTTTGCAGACCGGAATCCCCTTGACGCTGATCGAGACGTGCTTGTCGCCTTCGAGCAGGAATTCCTTCAGCGCCGGCAGGTGCGGTTCGGCCGGGTCGAGGCTTTTCATCACCCCGGAGATGTTGAAGCTGATCGGCGTCGGCTTCTTCTTCGAGAGCGTCTTCGGTGAGAAGCCGCCGTTGAAGATCGTTTCGATACTCCCGGAGACGCTGCGCACCGGTTTTTCGGCGGCGGCGACTCCACTTGCAAACACGACCACGGCAACGGTAAGCGCCGCAGCCGCACACACACGACTAATTCGTTTATTCATTGACTACCTCCCGGCGATGACCCTATACGGTCCTCAGACATGAGGGTCCTGGCGATCGTCCACCAGCGCGACGCCGGCCCCGGCGTCTTCGCCGAGGCGATCGCCGGTGCGGGCGGTGAGCTCGACGAGTGGACGCTGGCCGAGCGGCCGCAGCCGCCGGCCGACCCGCTCGGCTACGACGCCGTCCTCGTCCTCGGCGGCGCGATGAACGTCGACGAAGGCGAGCGCCACGGCTGGATCGCCGAAGAGGAGGCGCTGCTGCGGGAACTGCTCGAGCGCGAGGTACCGCTGCTGGGACTCTGTTTAGGCGGCCAGCTCCTCGCGGCGGCGGCAGGAGCAAAACCGCGCCGCGCCTCCCTACCCGAGATCGGCTGGCACCAAGTCGAGGTAACGCCAGAGGGAGAAGGCGACCCCCTGCTCGCTCCCCTCGCCCCCGCCTTCGAGGCCTTCCAGTGGCACAGCTACGGGTTCCCGCTGCCGCCCGGCGCGGTCCCGCTCGCCCACAGCGAGGTCTGCTTGCAGGCCTGCCGCCTCGGCGAGCGCGCCTGGGCGCTCCAGTTCCACCCCGAGGTCAGCAACGCCGACGCCCTCCACTGGATCGACGACTTCGAAGCCGACCCCGACGCCGTCCGCATCGGCATCGACCCCGCCGTGCTGGGACCGGAGACCGAAGAGAAGATCGGCGCCTTCAACGACTTAGGGCGCGATCTCTGCCGTCGCTGGCTGCAGAGCTCAAGGTAAAGGTGTGCAGGAGGTGAGGACCTTGCCGGTGAGGAAGCTCCCGTCGATGAATTTCGCCCCCAGGCCCGTTTCGAGGCGCCGGTCCTCGCAGCGGGCGGAGAAGATGCCCTTGCGGAATTGGAGCCCAAGGTAAGTGACCGAGCCGCTGCCGCCGGCGATCTTCGGGATCAAGCCGACGAGCTTCAGCTTGAAGTGGCCGGGCTTGCTCCTCCGTACCGAAGCGGAGATGACGATCTCCGCCGAAGTGGGCACTTCGAGGTAACCGACGATCAAGAGGTTTCTGACATCTTTGCGGAGTCCGCTGTTGAAGACAGTCAGCTCGCTTTTCGTTTCCATCGGCTCCGCTTCCGGAAAGTGGATGTTGACGGTCATCTTGCCGTTGCCGATCACCGCGTCCTTGCACCGCTGCTGCGGCGGCGGGCTCTCGACAGTTCCTCGTGGGCATACGGGCACGTCCTTCAAGTCCAAGACCGCGTGCCGGTCCTCGTCGATCTCGAATTCCTGCAGAGCAGGCGGCGGCGTGCCGTCGGAGGTCTTGAACCGCATCGCCGCATGTAGCGAAACCGGGGTTTGCTCACTCCTGGAGAGCTTCACCGGCGCGAAGCTCGCGCTGAATTCCGGTTCGATCTGAGGGCTTACTCCAAAAGCCGAGGTGACGATCAATGCCACCGCCGTCAATCCATACCTTCCCAACAACACCCATCACCACCTCCCGCTCCGCACCTTACAGTGCAATTCGAGCGGGGTCGCGATCTAGTCGACCTGGATTGGGGTCAGATAGGCGGCGGAGAGGCCGCCGTCGACGAGGAAGGTGCTGGCGGTGACGAAGCTGGAGTCGTCGCCGGCGAGGAAGAGGGCGGCTTTGGCGATCTCCTCAGGCTCGCCGAAGCGGCCCATTGGGATGTGGACGAGGCGCTTGGCGGCGCGCTCGGGGTCCTTGGCGAAGAGCTTCTTGAGGAGGGGCGTGTTGACGGGACCCGGGCAGAGGGCGTTGACGCGGACGCCGCGGCCGGCGAACTCGACACCGAGCTCGCGCGAGAGCGAGAGGACCGCGCCCTTCGAGGCGGTGTAGGAGCCCTGCGAGACGGCGGCGCCCATCACCGCGACGAAGGAGGCGACGTTGATCACCGAGCCGCCCCCCGCCTCGAGCAGGTGCGGGATGCCGTGCTTGCAACAGAGGAAGACGCTGCGCAGGTTGACGTCCTGGACCCGCTGCCAGGACTCGAGGCTGGTCTCCAGGACCGAGCCGTCGTCGGTCGGGTTGATCCCGGCGTTGTTCATCAGCACGTCGATGCGGCCGAACTGGTCGCGCGCCCCGGCGAGGGCAGCGCGCACCTGCGCCTCGTCGGAGACGTCAGCAGCGATCGTCAGCGCCCCGACCGCCTGCTCGGCGTCGAGGTCGATGCCGACGACCTTCGCCCCCTCGGCGGCGAACAGCCGCGCCGAGGAGGCCCCGATCCCGCTCGCGGTCCCGGTAATGACGCAGACCTTGTCCTGCAGCCGTCCTGCCATCGGCTAGCCCTCCTCCGTCGCGTAGTAGACGTTCTTCACCTCGGTGTAGTGGTCGAGCGCATCGGGACCCAGCTCCCGCCCCACGCCCGACTGCTTGAAGCCCCCGAAGGGGGTCGAGACCCGGACCGAGGTGTTGGAGTTGATCGAGATCACGCCGGTCTCGATCGCCCGTGCGACCCGCAGCGCCCGGGCGCCGTTCCGGGTCCAGATCGAGGCGGAGAGGCCGTAGATCGTCTCGTTGGCGAGCCGTACCGCCTCCTCCTCGGAGTCGAAGGGGATGACGCAGGCGACCGGCCCGAAGATCTCCTCGGCGGCGGCGCGGTCGCTGTTGGAGACAGGCGCCAGCACCGTCGGCGGGAACCAGTAGCCGGGACCGTCGGGGGCGCTGCCGCGGATCGCCACCGGCGCGTCCTCGGGGACGTAGGAGGCGACCGTCTGCCGCTGACCGGCGGAGATCAGCGGACCCATCTGGGTCGACTCCGAGAGCGGGTCGCCGACCTCGAGCTCCTCCACCGCCGGCTGCAGCGTCGCGAGGAAGTCGTCGAGGGCACCTCGCTCGACGAGGATCCGCGAGCGAGCGCAGCAGTCCTGGCCGGCGTTGCCGAAGACCGCCATCGGCGCGGCGGCCGCGGCCGCCTCGATGTCCGCGTCGGCGAAGACGACGTTGGCCGACTTGCCGCCGAGCTCCAGCGTCACCCGCTTGATCGTCTCCGCCGCCCCGGCGGCGATCCCGCGGCCGACCTCGGTCGAGCCGGTGAAGGCGATCTTGGCGACGTCGGGGTGCTCGACCAGGCGGCGGCCGCAGGCGCTGCCCGGTCCCGGCACCACGTTCAGCACGCCCTCCGGAATACCGGCCTCGAGCGCGATCTTCTCCAGCTCGAGCGCGGTCAGCGGCGTCAGCTCGGCGGGCTTGAGGACGACGCAGTTGCCCGCCGCCAGCGCCGGCGCCACCTTCCAGGAGGCGATCGTCAGCGGGAAGTTCCAGGGGACGATCAAGCCGACGACGCCGAGCGGCTCGCGGAAGGTCATGTCGACGCCGCCGGCAACCGGGATCGTCTGTCCCAGCAGCCGCTCCGGCGCGCCCGCGTAGTAGTCGAAGGTTTGAACGACCATCTCCATCTCCCCGCGCGCATCCCCGATCGGCTTGCCGGCGTTCCGCGCCTCGAGCTGCGCCAGCTCCTCTCGTTGTGCGTCGATCGCGCCGGCGAGGAGTCGCAGCTGGTACGCCCTGTCAGCCGGCGCCACCGCCCGCCAAGCCGGGAACGCAGCCTTCGCCCGCGCCACCGCCGCGTCGACCTCCTCGACCCCGGCCCGCGGCACCTCGGCCATCACCCGCTCGGTCGCCGGCTCGATCACCTCGATCGCGCTCATCGCCGGGCCTCCGGGACGGGGGGCGCTTTTGTCAACTCATGGTTTGCAAAGTCGCCCCGCGCCGCCTCCACCAGCGCCGCGATCACGCGGCTCTGCTCGTCCTCCTCGGGGTGCCAGATGACACCGAGGGCGAAGCGCCTACCGGGCAGCTCGATCGCCTCGGGCAGGTCGTCCTCCGCCGACCAGCCCGTCACCTTCAGCCCTTCGCCGAGCTGGTCCACCCCCTGGTGATGATGAGACCAGACGACGAAGCCCTCGACGCCGGCGGCCGAGCAGGCGAGCGACTCCGGGTCGAGCCGCACGTGGTGCTCGGAGAAGGTGCCGGCGACGGTGCGGTGCGCCTCGTTGCCCAGCGCCTCCGGCAGGTGCTGGATAAGCGTCCCGCCCAGGGCCACGTTCAGCAGCTGCATGCCGCGGCAGATCCCCAGCACCGGCATGTCCCGCTCCAGCGCCCGCCGTGCCAGCGCCAACTCGAAGCGGTCGCGGTCGGGCCAGGTCCCCTTCGTCTCCGGGTGCGGCTCGGCGCCGTAGCTGGCGGGATCGATGTCAGCACCGCCGGCCAGCATCAGCCCGTCGACCCGGTCGAGCAGGATGTCCGGCTCCTCGACCGCCGCCTCGTCGGGCGGCAACACGATCGCGATCCCGCCCGCCCGCTGCACGCAGCGCACGTAGCTGCGCGGCACCAGCGTCACCTCGTAGCCGTCCCACACCCCCCACGACACCCGCTCGACCGCCGCGCAGATGCCGATGACGGGATCCATTAGAGGCGCTCGAAACCCCGGTAGCGCTCCCAGTCGGTGACGGCTGCCTCGAAGGCCTCGATCTCGACGGTGGCCCGGTTCAGGTAGTGGTCGACGACCTCCTCGCCGAACGCCTCCGCCGCCACCTTGCTCGCCGCGAAGCAGTCGCGCGCGTCGTAGATGTTCGACGGCACCCGCGGCTTGTCGGACTCGTAGGCGTTGCCCTCGAACGCCGGCTCCAGCGAGAGGCCCTCGTCGACACCGTGCAGGCCGGCGGCGATCATCGCGCTCAGCGCCAGGTAGGGGTTGACGTCGGCCCCCGGCAGCCGGTTCTCGACCCGCAGCCCCTCGCCGTGCCCGACCACCCGCAGCGAGCAGGTGCGGTTGTCGTGCCCCCAGGCGATCGCGGTCGGCGCGAAGGAGCCCTTGGCGAAGCGCTTGTAGGAGTTGACGTGCGGCGCGTAGAGCAGCGTCAGCTCTTCCATGCAGGCGAGCTGGCCGGCGACGAAGCTCTCGAACAGCGACTGGTCAGCGGCAAAGGCATTCGAGCCGTCCTCCCACGCCAGCGAGCAGTGGATGTGGCACGAGTTGCCCTCGCGCTCGTTGAACTTGGCCATGAAGGTGATCGCGTGCCCCTCCTGGGCGGCGATCTCCTTGGCGCCGTTCTTGTAGACGACGTGGTTGTCGGCGCTGCGCAGGGCGCCGTCGTAGCGGAAGTTGATCTCGTGCTGGCCGAGGTTGCACTCGCCCTTCGAGTTCTCAACCCTCATCCCCGCTCCGGCCATCTCGTTGCGGATGCGCCGGATCAGCGGCTCGACCCGCGAGGTCCCCAGCAGCGAGTAGTCGATGTTGTAGAGGTTGGCCGGCTCGAGGTCGTGGAAGCCCTTCTTCCACGCCTCCTCGTAGGTGTTGCGGAAGACGATGAACTCGAGCTCTGAGGCCGCGTTGGCGCTCATCCCCCGCTCCGCCAGCCGCGCCAGCTGCCGGCGCAGGATCTGCCGCGGCGAGGGGGCGACTTCGTGCCCGTCACCCCACTGGACGTCGGCCATCACCATCGCCGTCGCCGGCAGCCACGGCACCATCCGCAAGGTGTCGAGGTCGGGGACCATCTCGAAGTCGCCGTAGCCGGTGTCCCAGGAGCTCATCGCGTAGCCGCCGACCGTTTCCATGTCGACGTCGACGGCGAGCAGGTAGTTGCAGCCCTCCGCCCCATGCTCGAGCACGTCGCCGAGGAAGTGCGCCGCGGTCAGCCGCTTGCCCTGCAGGCGTCCCTCCATGTCGGCGATCGCGAGCAGCACGGTGTCGACCGTGCCATCCGCGACCGCCTGCTTCAGCTCCTCGACCGTCACCAGCGGAACGTTACGCCGCGGCAGCCGTCAGCCGGCCGGGGCCTCGCCGGTGGCGGACGCGGCCTCCGTCCCGAACGGGCTCTCGGCATCGACTTCCCGCACCGGCCCCTTGAACCGTTTGCGCGCGTCGGCCAGCCACCAGACGCCGGTGATGATCAGCACCCCGATCACCGTCAACGGCGCGTAGTTGACGTACTTCCAGTCGAACCCTTCGTTCCAGGGGACGCCGGTGGGCGCCTGCGGGAGGCTGAAGACGATCACGCAGATGATCACCCAGACGATCGCCGCCGGGTTCACCCATTTGTACTTGCGCCCCAGGTTCCACGGCCCGGGTTCGAAGGAGTCGCCCATCCGCCAGCGCAGGAAGACCGGGATCACATAGGCGATGTAGAGGCCGATGACGGTGATCGACACCACCGCGGCGAAGGCGTAGGTGTAGTTGTTTTCGTCGCCCACCAGCGCCGGCAGGGTGATGATCAGCGCCGCCACCGACATCGAGATCACGGCCCACACCGGCACGTGTTTCTTGTTGACCCGCGACCAGATCTGCCATCCCGGCATCGCCCGGTCGCGCGAGAAGGCAAAGCACATCCGCGAGGCGGCGGTGACGCAGGACATGCCGCAGAAGAGCTGGCCGATCGTGGCGATGAGGATCACCGCCTTGGCGCTGGCCGAGCCGAGGGCGCTGTCGAAGATCGCCAGCGAGGAGCCGAGCCCGATCCCGTTTTCGGCGTTGTTGATGAAGCCGGTGTCGGTCGCCGCGAAGGTGATCGCCAGCAGCACGATCCAGCCGACGACGCCCGACCAGAAGACCGAGCGCCAGACGCCCTTGGCGGCGCCGAGCGCGGCGCCGCGCGTCTCCTCGGAGATGTGGGCGGAGGCGTCGTACCCGGTCTGCGTGTACATCGTCAGCAGGAAGCCGAGCGGCAGCACGTAGAACCAGAAGAAGGGAGTGCTCGTCGATTCACCGGTGAAGCCGGAGTTGTTGTTCGTTTCGGTGAAGACGAAGTCGACGCTCTGGTGGTGGGAGGGGACGATGACGAGGATGCCGATGATCACCGCCACCCCGAGCACGTGCCAGCCGACCGAGATGTTGTTGAGGACGGCGAGCAGGTGCGACTGGAAGATGTTGATGATCGTGTGGATGCCGAGGAAGAGGACGAAGAGCGCGAAGGTCTCGGCGAGGACGTGCTGGCTGTCGCCGAAGTTGATGAAGCCGAGGTCGAGGCCGTAGAGGTTGAGCAGCGCGTAGGCGAACTGCGCCGATGCGTAGACGACCGAGGCGATGATCCCGACCAGGCCGATCAGGTTGAACCAGCCGGTGAACCAGCCCCAGACGCGGTTGCCGAGGGTGGAGGACCACCAGTAGATCCCACCCGCGGTCGGGTACTTCGAGACGAGTTCGGACATCGAGAAGGCGACCAGCAGGATCAGCCCGACGATGATCGGCCAGCCCCAGGAGATCGCGATCGGGCCGCCGTTGTTCCAGGCGATGAAGTACGTGGTGAAGCAGCCCGCGAGGACGGAGATGATCGTGAACGAGATTGCGAAGTTCGAAAACCCGCTCCAGGCCCGGTTCAGTTTCTGGCTGTAACCGAGTTCGGCGAGACGCTGCTCGTCACTTCCGGCGGGAGGCGAAACGCTGGTCTCCATACGGCTTCCCTTCGTCGAACCTTTTTCCCAAAAGGTCTGTCCAACCGACCTAATAACCCGAAGCCGAGCCTAAATCCTGCGCTCGACCGCTGTCAATGGGCCGGGTGCAGAATCTTCTACCCGGCTCGAGGGCGCGCTAGGCGCCGGTCGACCCGAGCCGTACCGGCGCCGGCAGGAGCCCGGCGAGGATGTGCTCGGTCGCCTCGGTGTGCTCGCGCATGCAGCGGACCGCCCGCGCCGTGTCGCCCTTGCGCAGCGCCTTGACCAGGCGCGCGTGCTGCTCGTTGGAGCTGGTCAGGACCTCCGGCGGGTGGGCGATCAGCGCGATCAGGTCGCTCATCTGCGACTGGGCGTCGGTCATCGCACTCAAGAGGCGCGGCGAGTGCGCGGCCTCGGCGATGCCGATGTGGAAACGGATGTCGGTGCGCCGGAACTCGCCGAAGTCCTCGAGCTCGCCGCCCATCTTCTCCACCAGCTCCTCGAGCCGGTCGAACTGCTGCCCGTTGCCGCGTTCGGCGGCGAGCACCACGGCGCCGGTCTCGATCGCCACCCGGTAATCGAGCACCGCCCATGCGCCCTGGTCGAGCGGCTCGTCGGCGTGCTCGCTCAGCGGCGGCTGCTCGGCGACGAAGGTGCCGCCGGTGCGTCCCCGCTGCGAGACCAGGTGGCCGCTCTGCACCAGCGCCGTCAGCGCCTGCCGCAGGGTGGAGCGCGAGATCTTCAGCCGCTTCGCCAGCTCCCGCTCGGGCGGCAGCTTGCTTCCCGGCGCCAGCAGCCCGGAGCGGATCGCGCTGCCCAAGCGCTCGACCGTCTCCTCGAACGTGCTAGCCGGCTCGACCGGCATGAACACAGCCTCAAGCGCCGCGTCCCTCTCCATAAAGAGGAACCGTACCGCCGATCAGGCGCTGCCGCTACGAATCGAGGTAGCGCTCCAGCGCCTCGCGGGCGAGGCTGCTGAGCGAGCGCCCCTCTGCGTCGGCGCGTTTCCAGGCGGCTTTGTAGACGTCCATCGGTCCGAAATCCTTGTCGTCTACGACCTTCGCCTTTCTCACCTTTGCCATTTCTTGGCCTCCTCGTCACCGACATGGTCGGGGGCAACGTTGAGCAGCGGCTCCCATTCGGGCTCTTCGACCCGCAGCGCCCGGCCTTTCCTGAGCTTTCGTCGCGGCACGCAAGGCCAAGCCGCGAGCCATGTCGATTCTCCCCTTCTCTTGTCGATTCAGGGGATCGAACCCGGTGGCGCGATCCAAATCGACTCGAACGCCATGACCTGGGCGAGGGTGTCGTAGTCGTGGTCGTAGTGAAGGACGCCTCCGCCGATTGCCTCGGCGGCTGCCGCAACGAAGTAGTCGACGACGGGGATGCGGTGGCTGCCGGCTGAGCGGGTGGCGAGGGCACGCATTCCCGCTTCCGCCGCACGTGCAATCGAGGCATCGAGAGGGGCCGGCAATACGGCAGACAGCCTGACGTTCCACTCGTCGAAGGCTCCTAGATTCCGTGCCGTCGTCAGCACCTCGAGTCGGACAAGGGGTGAGAGACGCAGGCGCTTCGTGAGGATCATTCGATCCCAGGCTTCTTGGAGGGCAGGGTGATCTCCGCGCACCCAAGCAGAGGTATCGGCGACGAGCGGGAGGACACCCCACGGGCTACTTACGGAAGCGCCACGCATCTGCCTTCCCGTCTCTCAGCAAGTCCCAGTCGAGCCCGCCCTTCTCGGGGTCGTGGAACAGTTCCACCAACCCTTCCAAGCCGCGTTGCATCTCGGCCTCGTCTGGTGGCGGATCGGGAACATTCTGCGATCCGATGATCGCCAGCTCCCGAATCTGCTGAGAGACGGACATCCCCGGCTTCAGGCGTGGTGCAGCGTCCCGGAGGGCTTTGTCAAGCTCCGGGTCGATCGTCACCTGAATACAGGAATGTTTCGTCGGCATGAGCCAAGAGTACCAGCGGCTTCTCGGTGCAATTGCATCCATCGAGGGTCTAAGTCGCGAGCCATGTCGATTTCTCCCCCCTCTGTTCGTCGTTGAGGTAAAAGGGGCCGGAAGGACCGGCCTTGCGAGCGAAGGAGGAAGACCATGGGAAGGATCGTCGTCACCGAGTTCATCTCCCTCGACGGAGTGATCGAGGACCCGGGCGGAGCCGAGGACTACCGTCACGGGGGCTGGACCTTCGAGATCGAGCGCGGGGAGGAGGGGGACAAGTTCAAGCTCGAGGAGCTGCAGGAGGCCGAGGCGCAGCTGCTCGGCCGCGTCACCTACGAAGGCTTCGCCGCCGCCTGGCCGACGATCGAAGACGAGGCCGGCTTCGCCGAGAAGATGAACGAGATGCCGAAGTACGTCGTCTCCTCCACTCTCGACCGCGCCGACTGGCAGAACACCTCCATCCTCAGCGGCGACCCCGCCCAGTCCGTCGCCACCCTCGAGCGGGAGGTCGACGGCGTCATCCTCGTCGCCGGCAGCGCCACCCTCGTCCAGTCGCTGATCGAAAACGACCTCGTCGACGAGCTGCGCCTGATGGTCTTCCCCGTCCTCCTCGGCGAGGGCAAGCGCCTCTTCCCCGAAGGCGAGGCCAAGCACCGCCTGAAGCTGATCGAGGCGAAGACCGTCGGCGACGGCATCTCGCTGCTGCGGTACGAGGCCTAGAAGACGTCCTCGGCCGTGACCGCAAGGATGCCGTCGGCGTTGTCGACCGTCTCACGGGCGCCGACCGCGAAGGTCGGAGTGTCTACGAGGTTGGGCAGATTGACCGCCTTGCGCTCGAGCTCGCCACGAATGCGAAGGGCGTCGACCCGTTTTCGCCACTTCGCCTCTCCGAGCAGCACCGCCTCCTTGGATCGGCCCGCCAGCGCCACGGCATCGATCTCCGCTGGATCTCGAGCCGCATTCCACCAAGGCCCAACCGCCACCACCCCGTCGCCGAGCTCACCGCGAGCGGCCAGCAGCCGGAGGTGGTCTCGAAAGGCGCTCTCCCAGGGCCCGCCCATGTGATCGTCGAGGGATTCGAGGAGCACGGGGAGGATGCTCTCGCCAAGGCCGCGCTCGATCTCCGGGCGGTAGCGGTCGAGCAGGCCGAGCCAGAAGGCAAGGAAGTTGTCGGCGATGCGGTAGATCCGGCGGCGCGTCCGCCGTGGATCCTCGGTGACGGGGACGACCCTCTCCACCAGCCGCAGGGAGACCAATCTGTCGAGGGTGCGGCCAGGATCGGCCCGGACCGCCTGCTCGATCTCGTTGAACCTGGTCTTCCCGGATGCCAGTGCGTAGAGCGTCTGACGTGCCAGGTCTCCGGCCTCGCCCTCGGTGGCGAGGACCAGCTGGCCCTCGCTGAGAAGCTGGCCGCCCGGCGTGCAGGCCAGGCGCAGGAGATTCGTGCGCACGCTCGCCCTCTGATCCCACCAGCGGAGGTAAAGAGGCATCCCTCCCACCAGGCCCCAGACGAGAGCCCGCTGCGCCGGGCGCAGCGCAGGCAGCATGAGAGCTGCCTCATGGGGCCGGAAGGGATGCAGCAGCAGCGAGAGTTCGAGCCTGCCGTATAGAGGCGAGCGCTCCTCCTGCATCGCCTCCATCACCCGCACCGCCGACCCACAGAGCAACAGCTTCAGCTTGGTTTGCGACTGGAGACGATCCCAGAGGGCGCGGATCAGGCTGGGCAACCCGGGGGAGCTCTCCTCTAAGGAGGGCAACTCATCGAGGACGAGAAGTATGCGACGCCTCCGCGCCGCCGTCGCGATGGTTTCGAAAGCGTCTTCCCAATCGACGAACGGCCGCGCCGCGAGATCGCGCAGGCTGTCCTCGACGAAGGGCGCAGCGGCTCGCGAGAGCGCAGCCAGTTCAGCCTCCGCCGGCCGGCCGGCGCCAGTGTGGAAGACAGCCGGAAGGTCAGAGGCGAAGTGCTGGAGCAGCGCCGTCTTCCCCACCCTGCGCCGCCCCCAGACGATTCCCATCCCGGCACCGGCAGAGTCCCACCAAGCTCGAAGCTGCTCCAGCTCGGCTTCACGATTGATGAAGGCCATGGCGAAAGCTTACCGACATCACCTGTCGCCGACAGTTAGTGTCGGTTACCTTTCCTGTCGGTTAGTGGCGTGCAACCGAGCGACGCCGCCGATGAGGAGGAACTCGACCCTCCCCTCCACCAGCTCCCGGAGGATTGCTTGGATGTCGAGCTCAGGCACCGCGGCGGCGACGGCCGGCCTCGGCCACGCGGGACATGAACCGGGAAAGCTCGAAGACCTGATAGAAGCCGGGATTCGGATAACTCCGATTCGCAACGTCCGTAACAACTCTTCTTATGGGGTCAACTGCCTTGTCGAGTTCACGCTGCGGGGAATTGGCGCCCATGGCAGCCGCGCAGTTAAGCTCCGCACGATCTGGGAGCTCGCCGAACCAGACTCTGCCCCTCGCCTGGTAAGCGCATTTCTTAAGCCTTAAACTCACCGCCATGGCCACCGTCAAGCACCTGATCACTGAGAACGACGTCGTTGAGCTTGCTCGAACGGTCGGCAAATGGCCTGCCGGCACGCTTGGGGCGGCGGTCAGCGATCACGGCCCCTCGAAGCTAGTCGAGGTTTCAGACAGGCGAGGCGTGATGCTCGATCTGCTCGAGGTCGCCGAAGAGGATCTACGGCTGGTCTCGAAGCACCCAATGCGCAACGAATAGCAGCGGACCTCTTAGCAATCCTCGCCTCGACCACGCATGAAGCTTGCAACCGCGCAGCAGTCCGCCCCGCTGCTCTTGGTGTTTAAGAGCAATTAGCGGCGGGTGGCGGAGTTCCTCCGCCCCGGGCGGCTCCAATCGCTTCGGCTCAAACACCCGGTCGAGAGGCCCGGCTCCGCCAGTCAGTCGCAAAAGGGCCTATGAGTCCTCGCCAGGCGCGGGTGGAGGCGACTCGAACAGAAGCACGGCATACGTGCCAAGCAGCCCCCCGTCCGGATCCCCTGCTTCGCTGAGCCGGAGCTTCGAGTCTTTGTAGATGCCCTCCATACTGCGGACCAGCTCGCGATGAGCCTTGACCGCTTCTGACCATCCCTGTTGGTCGAGACGCCGCTGCACCCAGACCAGCATCCGCTCGTTGCGAGCGTCAAAGGTTCCAGCTTTCATCGCATCCGCGATTGCACCGAGGAGATCGCCGATAGCCCTGCCGCTGGCTCCTTCCTTGAGCGACGGGGGCAAATCGTCCCACGGCTTGCCGTCAAACAGCGCCCGCCTGGTCGCTTTATAGAAGTGCTCGATGGCGCCACGCACCGGCTGGGTTTCGACCTCTTCGATGCAGTCAAGCTTCTGCAGCGCGCGAAAGTGGTAGCTGACGTTGGGCAGCTTCCTTTCGAACCGCTTCGCGAATTCGCTGGGCGACATCGCCCGCTTATTCAGCTCGGCGAGAATCTGCACTCGCATGGGGTGCGCCATCGCACGCGCCACACGTGCATCGACGTAATCCGGGCTGCCCTCCCATGGTTCTTCCATCCCTCCGCCTTTCTGTTCAAGGCCCGTTCCGGTGGTTGGAGGGTAGGGGCTTGCGCTTCTCCTCAAGTACCTCGCCAGCTTCCTTTAAACGCTTAAAGCATTTTTACTGATCGTACCTCAGACCCCCGAAAGAGGGAAGGGAGGTGAGGTACGTGAAGATCGCAAGCTCGCAGAACGCCATTCCGCTGCTGTCCATGACCAAGAGCAACTAAAGGCTGGGCGGGGGCTGCTGCGGGGTTGGCAGCCCCCGCCCAAAGCGCCCCGGGAGCTGCAGAAGATGTTGCAGTGGCGTTGCGCGCCCGTTTCACCTCACGGCGACTTCTACCGAAGAAGACCGTCCCGCCATTCGATGAAGGGCTCGATGCCTGAGGAGTGCATCAATCAGCGATGCGGGCCAGGCGTGACGTAGCAAGTCTTCTAGTGATGAAGCAAGAAGCCATCTTCAGGGGTCCACCTGTAGGGCGCTGGCGCAGCCGAAGCGATTTCAGGGTGTGGCGCTCTGAAGCGGTTAAACATCATAAAGCGATAAATCAGTCTCGCTTGCTGTGCTCTCTAGTTCCTGTAATGCTTGTAGTGATTTTGGATCAATAAGTGGAACTGATGTGAACAGCTCAGTTCCTAAACTCGCAGGGGACTCTTGAACTCAACCTCGGCCGGCAACTATCGGCGGAACCTCGCTAGTCAGCTACGCGGAAGTGCTGCGGAACTTGAGGAGGCGATCCTCGACCGGATAAGCGCCCTTGAAGAAGCAACGACCGACACTAGCCCCCTTTGGGTGCACAACGTGCGAGAGCTAATTCGGGGGATGCTCCGACATGCCTTTGAATCGATTGAACTCAACGACTACTCGCTTGCTCCGCCGCCAGTGGTTCTAGCTCATGCCCGAAAAGCGGCGTGGAGCTCGGTTCCACTGCAGAAGCTCTTGTCACGGTACATAGCCAGCTATTCCCTTTTCAAAGACTTTCTTCTTAATAACGTCGAAGGCCGTACTATTCCTTTCCACTTCAGGCAGCTTGCAGGGTCAACCGATCGCGCGTTTGAGAGACTTATTGAAGCTGTAGGAAATGAGTACCAGCGTGAGCTCGAGACAATGCGGCGAACGAGCACGTTGCGGCAGCTCGACCAAGTTAAAGCACTGCTGAGAGGTGATCTATTGGGTGCACCTGATCTTCCTTATGACTTCGGTGCAACTCATATTGGCTTGATTGCTACTGGTGATAATGCTGCGGCTGTTGTGCGTGGTCTTGCACGTAATGTCGACGGACGCTTGTTGGTGCTAAGACCATCACCGGATCGACTATGGGCATGGATCGCTACTCGCGAAGCCCTTTCGCACTCAGATCTTTCCCGGTTAACCGACGCAGGGCTACTGAACTCGGTATCCCTTGCGATTGGAGATCCTTTGCCGAAACTCGTTGGATGGCGAGAAACGCATCGGCAAGCGGTAGCCGCTTTCCCGGTGGCGCTCCAAGGGCAAAGCAAGGTCGTGCATCACTCAGATGTCGCGCTGGTTGCCTCCGCGATCCGTGATCCGCTTCTTCTGAATTCTCTTAAGAACCGGTACCTACGGCCTCTCCTATCTGAGAGAGACGGGGGGAAGGCTCTTCACCATACGGTTCGCACCTATTTTGCTCTCGAAGGCAATACGTCTTCCACCGCTGCAGCTTTAAATGTTAAGCGTCATACCATTACGAACAGGATCCGTGAGGTAGAGACGCGACTTGGCCGATCTTTAGTTAGCTGCAGCACCGAACTGGATTTAGCCCTCCAGCTCACTGAGCTTGGCTTCATTGCGATCTAACGCAATATCCGAAAAGCAAAGGACCAACGCGCGGAAGGTCCTCCGCCCTTTTCCTCAAGGCTTTGAGGGCGAGAGCGGAGGACCTCACTTGCTTTAGCTGGATTCAGTTACCTACGGCGGTCAGCACGTCCAGAAGGTACCGTAGACATGCTCGTAGTGACTAGTGGGGTTGCTCACTAAGGCCCGGCCATAACCGCAGAACCCCTGGTTGATGTACGCCCCTTGGTTGGCAGCGTTGCTGCACGTCAGGTAGTTTCCACCTGCCAGTAGCTGAATGCACGCCCCCCCTTCCAAACTGCTGGCGTATCCTGAGTTCATGTTCCAGTAACCGCTGGGACACTGTTGCTGGTTGTAGCCAGCAAGCCACACTCCGGAGCAAAATGAATGTTCCGAGGCTTGAGCGCCGCTAGCCACCGTAAGCATCAGTACTAGACTTGCGACTAGCGCAGTGGCCATTGCCGTAAGGGAGCGCTTTCTTGCTTTCACTTTTAGGTTACCTCCTTGTTGGATCGGTTCCCATATTGTTCGGCTTTACTCGGTTTACCGACCGACCAAGGTGGCCACTGCAGGCCTCCCCTACCGGCTACTTTGCCGTCAGCCTTTCTTAGCGCTGTGTGCAGCTGAAGGCTCTGCTAGAGACAACGGGACGCCTATTGGCTTCTTGGAGGCAACGACAAACGTGTTGTCACGCACAGGGATCGTCGTCCAGTGTTTCCCGATCCGTGCAGGAATAGTCTTGACTCTATCCGGAGCAATACCTAGCGTTGTGAATATCGTCGGAGTATTGCTTTCACCGCGGCTCGAACGATAGGTTTGGAGTACCACGCCGTGGCGATAGGCGTTTACTGCTGACGTACATGCGACTGCCATCGTAATGCCCTGAAAGAGGCAGAGGACATCATGACCCCCAACCACCCAAAGAGGAACATGGGTCGACGTGGTGACATATTTTGCAGCATTGAATTTTAAATTGAGCTGCTCGGGCTCGCCTAAAGCTTCCCGCGCCCTTTGTCTTAAGGCCGTAGGTAGTCCGTCTTTCCTGAAATGAATGGCGGAAAACGGCCAGCGCCCTACCGCTCCAGTTGAGCGAGCTTCGTTTTCAGCGGTAATACGCAGTTGATTCCATTGCTGAGTAGCAGCTGCTTGAGCTGCGGCTTTGCTGTGATCTGGCTGTTGCGCACCACCGCAACCTGCGGCCATAAGAGCTGCTGCGCTAACTGCAGCAGCGACGCCTCCTCCTAGCGAAACCCGCAGAGTTGTCATCGCCGTAGATCTCGGCTGTAGCAAGGGGGCGGGTCAGAGTTCGGTGACGGTGTTGACATTTAAGCAGCGCTCATTTACGAAGAGGGGTATCTCCCAGCAGAAATGCTTTCAGAGGGAGGCGCAGGCCAACTTGGCCACTTTGACGCTCAAAATAACCTTGGCGGGCCAACCTGGCCGTCCCCGATGGCCGGATACCTAAGGCTGGGGTTGTTCGAAAGTGTGCTGGTACTGCGTTGCGGGGCCAGTGCCGTAGATCGGCTTGAAGGGGGCCTGCTGCTTGCATTCTGGCGCAGCGATTTCGGAGGTGCTGTTCTTGCCGGCGAAGGCGTATTCCCTTACTCGTTCAAAGAGGATCTGCGCGTTTTCTTCGGCCGATTTACTTTCGGTCGGAACTGCGCGTTCTTTGAAGGTTTCGCTCTTCCCTGATTCCGGATTGAGGGTGGCAATGATCCCGGTGGTGCACTGGCGGATGTCGAAGCCCGGCAGGGCACCGCTGACCAGATCTTCTGCCCATTTCGGCGGGCTGTAGGCGCTATTTCGGTTGATCGCCAGGCGGCGTGGATAGGTAGACAGGGTTTCCGGGTTCATTCCCCCAATTACCCGTAGGTAGTGGGGGTGCTCGGTTTCACCCGGGACCTGTGGCGGAAGTTCGCCACTGAAAGTGGCCGCCAAGTTGCCGAAGAAGGCAGTGACCTCGGGGCGGTAGAGCTTGAGCCCGACCAGGATCGGGTTGAGGTTGCGGGCGAATGGATCGATCGCGCGCAGCAGGGGCGGGAATTCGTCGGCGAAGATCTTCCGCAGGGCCGCGAAGCCGGCCGGGGCGCGTTTGATCACCGGGCCAAGCCCTTCGAAGAAAGCCTTCGATTCGGGCGCCAGCTTCGCGAGCGAGATCAGCGTCGGCGAGAGCTGTTCTGCCGCCGGCACAAGCTGGCGCATCAGCGGGTCGGCCTTCAGCGAGAAGCCTTTGAGCCGGCTGACGGTCAGCTTCGACTCGTCGAGGAAGGTGGGGAAGGCACGGAAGAGCGCTTCGATGTCGCGATCGCGGCGGGCCGTCGTCTGGAAGACCGCGTTGGAGCTCTGGATCAGGCCGGCGAGCTGGCCTTCGCGGCCGCGCAGGGAGCGGAAGGTGGTGGCGCCGTTGCGGAAGAGCTGCGCGACCGCCAGTTCCTGGCTCGAGAGGACGCGGAAGAGCTTGTCGAATTCGGTGAAGGTCGGTTCGAGGCCGCCGAGCGCGTAGGAGAGGCTCTGGCCCTGGCCGTTGATCGCCACCGCCGCTTCCTGCATCCATTCCTGGAAGGCGGCGCGGGTCCGGGCGTTGAAGGTGCGGAAGATCTCGTCAAGCTGGACCGATTCGGCGACGTTCGCCTCCGGCAGGGTGGCGCCGTCGCCGAGCTCGGGAGCATGGCGCGAGCCGGGCGTGAGTTCGATGTAGGTCTCGCCGAGGAGGGTCTTGGTGCGCAGGATCGCCCGCGTCGATTCCGGCAGCGGGGCGTACTGGTCGTCGATCGCCACCGTCGCCAGCGCCTGCTTGCCGTTAGGCGAGAGATCGATGCTCTGGACTTTGCCGACGTTGACGCCGGAGATGCGGACGTCGGACTGTTCGGCGAGCTGGGTCGCCTCGTTGAACGGAACCTTCAGCTCGTAGCTCTTGGCGCGGAAGGGCGTCGGTCCGCCGAAGGTGACCCAGAGGAAGAGGAGGATCCCGAAACAGGACAGGGCAAAGCCGGTGATGACCAAGAGCTGGGTGGTGCTGGGGGCGCGCTTGCTCATTTACTAGCCCTCGGTATGTACTGACAGGTATTCCCAGGTTCTTTGGTGGGGAAGGAGACTGGAATTTCGGTGTTGCGAGGAATCGAGACGAGTTCGATAAGCGTTTGCAAGAAGGGGTGTCCATTGAGGAGCGTCTGCTGTCCAGCGAGCCCATAACCGAGGTCGGAGCCGGTGCAGGAGATCACGACAAGGCCGCGCAGAATCGGGCCGCCTGCATCTTGGAGATTGAAGGCCGCGTTGAAGTCGTGATTGAGCCAAGGGAGATAGAACAGATAACTCTGCTTTGAGTCTTTTGGCTTGTAGGAAAGCTCATTGAGGAAGGAGTTGAAGCCGCCGAGCGAGTTGCCGAAGTTGCGGACGGTCTCTTCGAACGGCTTCGCGGCTTCGGCGCCGTGGTTCAAAACCGGGCGGATTTCACGGGTGAAGGGACGGATCTGGTCGCGGATCGGGCCGGTGGTTTCGCGGAAGAGCTGCTCGGTCGACTTGAAGGCCGGCGTCAGAGCCTGAGCCTGCGGGATCAGCTTGATCAGGGTCGGATAGGCGACCTGCGAGAAGCGGCTGGAGCTGGCGAGGCCCGCTTTGGCGGCTTGGAGGGTGGCGGGGAATTCTTCGAAGGCAGACTGGACCGATTCCTGCTGGTTCGCGAAGTTCCCAAGCGCCGCGCGGGAGGAGGTGACGAAGCGCTTGATCTCGGCGTCGTGGCGACCGAGTTCCGTCGTCAGCAGACCGAAGTCGTGGATCACCCGCGAGAGGGCGACGCGGCGGGCGGCGATGGCCTTGTTCAGCTTCGCGGTGTAGTGGACGAAGGGCTCGAAGCGGCGGAAGGCGTTGGAGACCTGCTTGCCGCGCCCGCCAATGCCTTCGGCGCCGCCGGCGAGGAGCAACTGCAGGTACTGGCGGGTGTCGGCATCGAGCGTCGCAAGGAAGGCGTCCAGGTTGGTGTTCGGTTCGGTCTGGGCGAGGGTGAATTCCGCCCCGTCTTCGACGTGCCCCTTTTCGTGTCCTGGTTCGATCTCGACAACCATGTCGTTGAGGTTGGTTTTCGGGCGCAGCAGGAAGCTGGCATCGGGGTGGATCAGCTTCATGTACTTCGGCTCGATGTCCATGCCGACGACGGCGTGGCCGTTTTCGAGGTTGACCGAGGTGACCTTGCCGATCTGGATGCCGGCGACGTCGACCGCTTGGCCCTGGCCTGGCGTGACTGCCTGCGCAGTCGAGAACTGGGCCGAGATGTGTTCGAATTCTTCGCCGACGAACGGCAGCCAGGACGGCAGCGAGGCTTTCTGGTTGACGAAGATCCCCAGCATCATCACGATGCCGGCGATCGCGAGGACGATGATCGCGATCGTGTCCTTGCGGCGGCCGCGGGCCTGGCGCGTCAGCCAGGCCCAAAAGTGGCCAACCCGACCGCGCCCGTTGGTCGGCTGGCTCACGGGTTCACCCCTGCGACGGAAGGCGACGCCGGACCGACCTGCCCGAGCGGCCCGTTCACGTCGGGCGCGCTGTTCGTGTAGCAGCGGACATCGGGCTTCAGCGGCGGCTTACCGCCGAGCTGCGGCTGCGTTCCCAGCGGATCTTCGATCGTGTGCGCGTAGTTGATCGCGTCGCTCAAGGTGGCGGGATTTCCATGCGGGTTCGGTTCGCCAACCAAGACGTTTCCTCCACCCACCTGGGCTCGCGCATACGGGCCGTTCCCGTCGAAGTTCTGCGCCATCCCGGCGAAGTTGACGAGGTTGTAGAGGAACTCCCTGTAGTTGGGTCCGCCGGTGCTGAAGCGGTCGTTGATCACCTCATTGCCGGTCGGGACCATGACTTTGGTCGTGCAAACACTCAGTTGGTTGAGCTGCGGGACCGTCGTCCGCTTGCTGACCAATGCGGCGCCCGCCAGATACGGCGTCGATTCGCGCAGCAGCTTGGCGACGCCGCCGGCCTCCTTGGCAGAGAGCAGCGGCCGCACCTGGGCGAGGAACGGTTTCGAGGAGCTGATCAGGCCCGGCAGCTCTTCGATCGCGGGTTCGAGCTCGATCGCGTAGGTGCGGAGCGGCGGCAGCGTCCGGTTGAGGCTGACCAGGGAGGCGTGGGTGATGCGCAGCGTCGGCGCCAGGAGGCGGATCGTCGCGGAGAGGTTGGTCGACTGGTTGGCGAGGGCGCCGGTGAAGACGTTGAAGTTGTCGATCAGGCCCTGGAGGTCGCGCTGGCGGCTGGCGAAAGCGCCGAAGGCGCGGCCGGCGCCGGAGACGAGCCGTTCGAGGTCGCGTTTTTCCGTACCCAGCAGGGCGTTGGTGACCTGGGAGCTGTAGCGGCCGGCGTCGCCGCCGTAGCGGAAGGCTTCGTTGAGGGCTTCGGCGCCGCTCTTGCCTTTGACCTCGGGCAGCTGGGTTTCGTCTTCTGCCGCAGTCGGTTTGTGGTTCAGGGCAGTGCCGTAGCTCTCCAGCAGGCGGCTGAGGTCGCCGCGCACCGGTGACTGCAGGGCGGTGAGGATTTCGTCGATCTGGACCGCGATCGAGGTGCGGCTGACGGGGATCGTGTCGCCGCTCGACATTTCCGGCGCGCTGGGGCTGCCGGGGTCGAGTTCGACGAAGAAGTTGCCCTCGAGGAAGATGCGCGGCCGGATCGCCGCGAAGGCGTCGTTGTGGATCGGCCGGCCGGAGCCGTCGACGGTGAAGGTGACGGTGGTGTTGTTGCCATCGCGGCTGGTCGAGATGACTTTGCCGACGTCGACGCCGGCGATCCGCACCGGCGAGTTGGTGGCGATGTTGGCCGAGTTGGAGAAGGTGGCGTGGAGCTCGTAGCCGTAGCTGGTGAACGGCACGTGTTTGGTGAAGGCCAGGTAGGGACCGATCGTGAAGATGAGGATGAAGACGATCGCGATCAGGGCGTTGCTCGGCCGCCACCTGAAGCGCCCGCCCTTGGCGGCCGCCGCTCGCCTGTCTCGCTCGGGAAGTCGGCTCATTTCTTTCCCAGTTCGCGGGTCGTGGTGCCCCAAAGTGCGGGGGCGTGGCCGATCACCGTCTTGCCCGTGACGTACTTCTCGTTTCCAGCTTCGCAAACGCCTTCCTGCCCAGGCGCTGCCGTCCTCGGATAGGGGTTGTAATGCAGATGGTTTTCTGGTTCTTTAGGCCCTCCATTCGCCGGGGCGCTGGCGAAGGTGCTCTCGCTGTTCGGCCCTTCCGGCGGCGCAAAGGAAATGAACTGGAGCCAGTTGCCGTTGCTGTTGCCCTGACTGGAAGCGTTGGCGATCTGCGTGAAGGTCAGCGTCCAGTAATGGCAGACGGTCTCACTTGGGGCGATGTAGGTGAGCGAAGGCTTCAGTAGCCGGTTGGTGTCGGTGAGGAGTTCGAGGCCGTTGAAGACGCCGGGCGCTTCCTGGAAGTCGACCAGCGCTTCCGCGGTCGGCTGCAGCTGCGCGTTGAGGACCGGCGAGGCTTTCAGAACCGGCACCCCGGCGTGAAGGGATTCGGCGATGATCGGCGAGGTTTCGGCGAGAGCTTTCACACCAGGCCGAAGCGCGGTGAAGAAACGGCCGGTGTCACGCAGGAAGGGGTCGATCGCCGGCAGGTCGGCGTTGACCTCGGTCAGGGTGCCGGGGCTCTTTTCGATCGTTTCCTGGATGAAGGGGCGGGAGACGCGGGCGAAGGCGGAGAAGGTGCGGTCGAGGGCGACGAAGAGGCTCGCCTGGGTCTCGGCCACCGGGGCAACCGTCGCCGAGAGGTCCTCGAGCGCGCGCCAGAAGCCGGCGAAGTCGGTGCTCGGTTCGACGATCGTCCGCAGCACCGGCTGGCTGTCGACCGCGAAGCGGCTGAGGGCGCCGATCGCTTCGTTGATCTGCGGACCGCGGCCGGCAAGGGCGTTGCCGAAGCCGGCGAGGTTCTGGCGGATCGCCTGCCGGGTCTTTTCGTCGAACATGTCGAAGAACTGGTCGATGTCGACCGGTTCGGGATGGGCGGCGCTGACCGGGATCGTTTCGCCCGCTTTGAAGCCCTTCTTCGAGTTACCAGGGGTGACCTGGAGGAACTTCAGGCCCAGCGCCGACTTCGGCCGCACCGTGATCGTCGAGTCGACCGGCAGCTGTTCGACGCTCTTGTCGAGGCTGAGCGAGAGTTCGGCCGCAAATCTGCCATTCCCCAGTGGCACCGGCACGACCTTCTTGACGATGCCGACGCGGACGCCGCCGATCCGCACCTCGTTGCCCTTGACCAGCGCGTCGGCGTTTGGGACCCGCGCCTTGAGGTTGTAGGTGGAGACGAACGGCAGGCCGTTGTTGGCGTTGTAGGCGAGGAAGACGGCGACGATCACGACCAGCACGGTCACCGCGCCGACCAGGATCGGGCTGCTGGCGATGCCGCTGATGCCGCTGCGGTTCCTCATGGGCCCAGGAGGTAGTCGAGGAGCGGTTCGGTGCCGCTCGCGGTTTTCGAGGACTGGGAGATGCCGGCTTCGCCTTCGGGTTCAGGGCCGGTGCTGCTGCCCTGGCCGACGCCGATTGCAGGGCCGGGTTCGGTAGCCGTTCCCCCATTGTGTTCTTCCATCTGCTGCTGGAGGAGACTGAAGAGGTCTGCACTACTGGTGCTTGCTTCGCCTTCCGCCACACCAGGACCGTGGAAGCGGGCCGCACAACCCCCGCCTTCCGTCCCAGCTTTCCGAGCGGAATATTCCAGACAGCTCGAGAGGGTGACTCGGGTCCGCCCGAAGTGTCCGTACTGATCGAATCCGTTAAGCGAAGCCGTGGTGTTGTAGATCAGTTCGGTGAGCCCGTCCCAGCCGCCGGTCTTCTCGAGGCTGACCAGCAGCTTCGCCAGTTCGCCCGTCGGCACCACCCCGGACTTCGCCAGCGTCGCTGCCTTCTTCACCACCGGATCGGCTTCGGCGAAGTAGGGGCCGGAGGCTTCGCCGGCGTTGCCGAGGCTCTTCAGCGCCACCGTCAGCGATTCGGAGAAGGGGGTGAGCGTCCGGGTCGCGTCGGTCAACGACGGGGCGGCGGTGCCGAAGTCTTCGAACAGCGGCGTGCCGGCGTCCGAGAACGATTTGAGGCTGACCATCGTCTGGCGGAATTCGCGCAGGAAGGTGGGGAACTTCTGCAGCGCTTCTTCCAGTTCCGGGCCCTTTTCAGCGCTCGCTTCGGCGGCAGCGCCGGAGTTGGCGATGAAGCCGGCGACGTGGGCGCGCTCGCGCGAGAGCGGGGCGAGGATTTCCTCCGAGTCGCTCGCCAGCTGCGCCAGCTGCTTGCGCTGGGCGGAGAGGATGCCGAAGGCGCGGTCGACGTCGCGCAGGACCGGGTTCGCTCGCTTGACCAGGACTTCGAGGTCTTTGCCGCGAGCGGCGAGGCCGCCGCCGAGTTCGTTGAGGATCAGCCGGAAGCGCTGCGCGTAGGGCAGGGTCTGGATGTCGTTGATCAGGTCGGGGTCGACGCTGGTGCTGTTGTTACCGAGCGGCAGCAGGTACTCGCCTGCTCCCGGCTGGCCGCTGGGGATCTGCTTCAGCGCCGGCGGCGGTTCGGTCCCGGGCGCCCGCGGCAGCGTCGGCCGGCAGTCGACGAACTTCTCGCCGATCAGCGACTGCGGCCGGATCAGGCAGCTGGCGTCCGCCCGGAAGTCCTGGAAGCCGGGGTCGGTGATCTTCATGACGATGATCGCTTTGCCCGGCTTTTCGACCGGCTTGCCGTGCCTGTAGGCAACGGTTTCGCCCGGCATCGAGACGCTGACCGATTCGATTTCGCCGACGTTGGCGCCGGCCACCCGCACCTGCTCGCCGCTGACCATGAAGGAGCCGTTGTCGAAGATCGCCCGCACCCGGTAGCCGCCCGATTCGCCGCCGCCCGAGACGAGGAGGACGACCACGACGATCGCCGCGACCACCGCTGCTGCGAGTAGGAGGCGCCTGATCATGGGCCGGGGGGCACGTCGCCGGGGTTGCATTCCGAGGAGCTGACGCTGCCGCCGCCGACCCACGGGTTGGATCCGTCGGGGGCAGGCTGGGTGGCGCCGCCGGGGCAGCGGCGGTGAACATGGGCCGAAGAGCCGAACGGTTCGTACTGCTGCTTTCTCGTGATCGGTTCGAGTTCCCCGCTCGATTCGTTGTAGCGGAAGAGGTTCTGGGCAGACGTCACTGCGCGCACGTAGTGCCCGTTGCCGTCGTAATAGCCAGCGACCTGGCCGAACTTCCCGATCGCGTTGAACAAGTCCGGCGTGTAAGCGCGGATGAAGTTGAGGTTCGGCTGGAAGGCCCGGATCGCCGCTTCGGCGTGGGGGAAGGCCTTCGACGTTTGGTTCTGCACCGCCGGCAGCGTCGCCAGGAGGTCTGCCGCGTCGTTGCCCTTGCCCGGCCGGCTGACCACCAGGCGCAGGTTATGGGTGAACGGCACCAGCTTCTGGAAGACCGGCCGCAGTTCGGCGAGGAAGGGGGCCAGTTCCTTGGTCGCCGGCTTCGCGGTTTCGACCAGCGGTTCGAGGTCGTCGAGCGCCGCCCGCAGGTTGACGAAGGTGGTGTTCGACTGCCGCAGCACCGGCGGCAGCTCGCGCAGGGTCGCGTCGAAGCTTTCGTTCTGGCTGGCGATCGCCTGGAAGGCGGTGTCGGCATTGGAGACCGCGCTCGAGAGCGCTTCGCCGCGCCCGGCGATCGCCGTGGTCAGGCGCGAGGAGCTGACGATGAAGCGCGAGAGCAGCCGCTGGTCGGCGTTGAGTTCGCGGGCGAAGGCGCTGGCCCGGTTGAGCGCGGTGCCGAAGTATTTGTAGGACTCGTTGGCGTTCTTGCCCTCGCCCGAGTAGATCGTCGCGTTGCCCTTGATGAATTCGCCGAGAGCCTGGCGGGTCCGCGGCGGGAAGGTGTTGAAGAACTGGTCGATGTCGACGGGGGTGGTGGTCGAGGAGAGCCCGAGTTCGGCGCCTTCTTCCAGCGCCGGGTTGCTGTTCGGCCCGGGGCTGATCGAGACGTAGTGGTTGGCGACGCCGGAGAGGGAGGTGGCGCGGATCGCCGCCGTCGTGCCTTCGTGCAGTTCCTGGTCGACTTCGACCTTGACTTCGGCGAGGTTGTTGTCGGTGAGGCCGATGCTTTCGACCGTGCCGGCCGGCGAGCCGCCGATCAGCACCTGGTTGTCGGGCACGAGCTGGCCGGCGTTCTGGAAGATCAGGGTGTACTTGTGGCCGCCGCCACCGCCGAAGAGGATGACGGCGAGGACGATCACGGCAGCGGCTAGGGCGACGATCGTCGCAATCCGCGCTGGACTAGTTCCCCGGCTGGCCGCCGGGCCCCTCTCCTCGCTCACAGGTTTGGCAGCCACGGATCGTCGCTTGCTTTCAGGTTCGCCGGCCCCTCCGACCCGGCAGAACGGCTGCAAGATCGTATCCGAGGGGGTCCCGGCCAAGACCCCTCTGAGCAGGGACTTAACTCGAATTCAACGCCCGCTACTCTGACCCTTCGGAGCGGTTGGGTAATTGGGAGAGCGCCGCCGAACTTCGACCCGAGGAGCGAGCAATGCGCAGACGTCCTTTTTTGATCGCGGCGATCGCCGTCCTGGCGACCGCGATCGCAGCAACGGCCGCCCTGGCGGGACCCGTCGTCACGGGCCCTGACGGGAACACCCAATCGATCGATTCCCTGATCAAGCCGAAGAAGCTCTCGAAGAAGGAGCTGACCCCGGCAACCCTCAGCGTCACCACCCTGACGACGTCGACGACCGACCCGAGCGGGGTTCCGAGTCCCGCGATCCACGCGACGATCGACTTCGACAGGAACGCGGTCCTCTACACGAAGGGTTTGCCGACCTGCAATCCCAGCCAGGTACAGAGCAAGTCAACCGAAGAAGCCGAACGGATCTGCGGGAAGGCGAAAATCGGCAGCGGCCACGCGATCGCCTATCTGCGGTCGGGACGCGTCTACGAAGTACCCCAGACCGTCACCGCCTTCAACGGCACGCCGAAGGGCGGCAAACCGACCGTGATTCTCCACACCTATGGGACGACGCCACTGCAAGCCGTGCTGGTCCTCGTCGGCACCGTCAGCAACTACAACAAGGAAGGCTACGGCCCGCGACTCGACCTCGAAATCCCGCTGATCGCCGGCGGCACCGGCGCCCTGAAGGAATTCCAGGTGACGATCAACAAGAAATGGAGTTACAAGGGCCAGCAGCGGAGCTTCATCTCCGCCAAATGCCCGAATTCGAAGAAGCTGAAGGCGCGCGGGAAATTCACCTTCCGCGACGGTGAATCGCTCACTGCCTACTCGAAGCAGACCTGCAAGCAGCGGGCATAGCCCGAGCCGGATCCACCAAAGAGAAAAGGCGCCCCGGGGAGGGGCGCCTTTTCAAGGAGAAATAATGAAGCCGTCTCTCGCGGCTGCATCAGAGTTCAATCTGAGCAGGAACGCATCGGCCTCACAAGCGAAAACTTCTCTACACCGGAGTACCTAAGAAAATTCGCTTTATCGTCAGCTTTTTCCCTGCAAATGGCGGTGGCATATCTGCGCGCGCATAGAAGAACGCACTGGTATCAGTGTGGAATGCGAGCGCGGTAACGGGTGAAACGGGGCGCTTAACTGACGGGGGCAGCTGCGATCCCGCCCAAGCCATCGAGGATCGCCTCTGCCATGGCGATGTCTCCACCCAACTCGAGACTTCTATTCTCGGCTCGATTCAGCCGGTTCAGCCAGGCGACCGGGCTTCCGGAAACCCACGCTTCGGCCTCGCCTTCGAGCCGGGAGGAACAGGAGACGACCTTTCCTTCTTCGTAGCAGACCACCACGCCGGCGAAGATGGGAGAGCTGCCGCCCTGCAACTCGACCGCCAAGCGGCACTTGCCGTCGAAGTCCGCTGGCACGCTTACCAACGGGATCGCGAGGAGGAACGCCGCCTCGACGTCGAGCCGGCCGATCGGCTGAGCGCCGTCGGGACGGTGCCGGCGCTCCCAGTTGGCCGCGGCGGCCAGCGGGACGATCGCGCGGCGCAGCCAATCCGTGGCCGTGTACGGCGTGCCCCTGCCATCCCCCGGGTGCGGTTCGACCACCCCTGCCAGCCGCATGCTCCCCAGCCTGCGCTCGAGCGAGGGATAGCTCACTTTCGGGATCAGGCGGTTCAGCTCGGTGAGGGAGAGCGGGCGGGCCGCGATCGCCCGCACGATGTTGGTCGACCAGCCCTCGACCAAGGCCTTGGTCGCGCTCTTGGCTGCTGGAGATCCGAGCGGGACCGCCCCGTCGGGCGCCAACTGCAGCCAGCCGTGGAGGACGTCCGCCACTCCGAGCAGGTCGCGACCAGGTGGGGTGATTTCGTATTCGGCGGAGCCGGGGAATTCGGAACGGCGGCGGCGGTCGATCACCCCCCGCTCGGTCAGCGTGCGGGAGTAGAGGCGCATCGTGCTCTGCGGCGGGGACCCGACCGCCCGGCGCAGATCCAGCAAGGCTTTCGGCCCTTCCTCCAATGTTCGGAGGATGTGGACGTTCAAGGGGGCCGCCAAGAGGGTAAGAGCTACCGATCCAGCGCGTTTCATCTGGCCACCGAGGCGAGTCGCGGCTCACGGGGATAAGGGGCTTTTTGGTTCAGATCGACACCTGGGTAGATCGCCGCCCGCGCAGGAGTGCGCAGGACTCTCCTCCCCATTCTTGGGCCTCGGGTGACAACTTTCAAAACACAAGGCAGTTCCTAAATAGGAATTCGTTGCCCTTAGATAGGGTTTAGAGAGGGAAGTACCTGCAAACGCCAGTTGTGCAGGCTTTCGCGCGCGTAATCTTTTGCGAGATGATGCGCTGCGGACGAGTATTACTGCGGCTCGGTTGCGGTACGCCGGAGTGCATCCATGAGGGGTTGGGCGATCTGCTTATCGCCCCCGATCTCGAGCTCGCCCACCGAAGCGCCGTTCATCCGCCCCACCCAGGCGGGGAGATCTCCCGATATCCAGGCTTCTGCTTCGCCGTCGAGGCTTGGCAAGCAGGAGGTCACCTCTCCCTTCTCGACGAAGACGATGACGCCGGCGAAAAGCGGCGAGACCCCATCGTGCACCTCGACCGCCAGCCGGCAGCTTCCATTCACCCCCTCCCCCAGGTGCATGAGCGGGGCCGCAAGGAGGAACGCCGTCTCGACGTCGAGACGGCGAAGGTCCGGCGTGGCATCAGCCGCGTAGCGGCGCTCCCAGCCGATCGCAGCGGTGACGGGTGCGACTGCCATCCGCAGCCAATCCGTCACTTCGTAGGGGCTCGACCGTCCTGAGGTTCGCTGGACCTCCAGGAGGTTCACCTGGCGCATCGCCGTCAGCCGCCGCTCGAGCGAGGGGTAGCTGATCCGCGGGATCAAGCCGTTCAGCTCGGTGAGCGAAAGCGGGCGCGTTGCCAGGGCCCGGACGACGTTGCTGCCCCACCCCTCGACCAGGGCTTTGATCGCGCTCCTCGCCGCGGTGCTGCCCAGCTCTGTGGAGCCGGCCGGAGAATGACTGATCCACGCTTGGAGGATCTCGGCGAGCTCCAGCAGCGCTTCTCCCCCAGGCCTGATCCCGTAATCCACCGAAGTCGGGAACTCGTTGCGCGATTTGCGCTCGACGGTGCCGAATTGCTCCAGTGTCCGCAGGTACAGCCGCATCGTGCTGCGCGGGGGGAAGCCCAGCCGGTGCATCAGCTCCTGCAGCGGCTGCGGCCCCTCGGCCAATGTCCGCAGGACTTCGAGGTTGAGCGAGGACGAGAGCAGGGTCAGAGCCGTCCCGCCCGCGCGGAGCGAGGGCCTGCTACCCGAGCGCATGCCGGAACCTTCCATGGCTTCACCTTTCTCCAATAGAAGACCATAGATGCTCCTCTGCGAACGAGCGCGTTTTTTTAGACGCTGAGCTTGGGGATGGCGCGCGCCAGCGACTTCGGCAGCCACCAGATGCGGTCGCCGAGGAGGAGCATCAGTGCCGGCAGGAGGACGATGCGGACGACGGTGGCGTCGAGCAGGACCGCGACGGTGAGACCGACGCCGAGCTGGCTGACCGTGGCGATCGGGGCGCCGGCGAAGGCGATGAAGACCGCCATCATGATCGCCGCGGCGCCGGTGATGACGCCGGCGGTGCGCTCGAGGCCGAAGTGGACCGCGGCGGCGTTGTCGCCGTGGGTGTCGTAGTGCTCGCGCATCCGGCTGAGGAGGAAGACCGCGTAGTCGATCGAGAGGCCGAAGACGAGGCCGAAGATCATCGTCGCCCCAACCGCGTCGACGTAGTTGTGGCCGCCGAGGGGCCAGTCCTGGGGGACGTGGAAGAGGAGGGTGAGGACGCCGAAGGCGACCGCCACCGTGAGCAGGTTGAGGAGGACGGCAAGCGCCGCCAGCAGCAGCGCCCGCAGCACGATCGTCAGCACCAGGAAGGTGGCGAGGGTGATCGCGAAAACGACCCAGGGGATCCGCGCCCGGGTGACGTGGCTGTAGTCGTTGAGCTGGGCGGCGCCGCCGGCAACGCCGGTGGTGAGATCGGCTTCTTCGCCGAGTTCGGCGGCGTCGCGGTTGAGCTTCTGGTTGAGGCGGATCGACCCCGGCGTGTTGAAGCTGTAGTCGGTGATCACCCGGATCGTCGCCGCCTGGCCCCCGTTGCGGAGGTCGATCGCTTCGTTGACCGCTTCGCGGGCCCTCGGCGGGGTGCCGTCGAGGGCGGAGAGGACGAAGTAGCCGGAGTTGAAGAGGCCCGGCGTCGAGCGGGCGACGCGGGTCGCCTGGTGGCGGATCCGGGCGCGTCCGGCCAGCACCTGCACGCTCGCTTCTTCCAGCCCGCTTTCCAGCGGCGCGGTTTCGCCGGCGCCGTCGAGGAGCCCTTCCGCCAGGGCTTCGGCGCCGCCGCCAAGGCGGTTGATGCCACCGACCAGCGCCGATGCCCCGCCGGCCAGGCGGGAGAGGCCGCTGCCCAGGCGGCGCGCTTCCTTGGAGAGACGGGCCGCGCCGGCGGCGAGCTGGTTGCTGCCGCGGTGCAGTTTTTCCAGCCCTTCCGTCAGCTTGGTGGCACCGCCGTACATTTCCTGCAGGTGGTGCTTGGTCGAGCCCAGCCAGAAGGTGATTTCCTTCGCTTCGTGGTGGTCTGCGAGCAGGCGTTCGTCGAGCGCCGCCAGTTCAGCCGACAGCCCGTCGACCGAGCTCCCGGCCTGCTGCACCGCCGCCAGCGCCGCGGCGTATTCGGGATCGCTCTTGCCGACCGTCATCGCCTGCAGCCGCGCCAGCGCTTCGGCCAGCTTTTCTTCGGCTTCCTTGGCCGGCCCGATCAGCTGCGGCACCTTTTCGTTGGCGTCTTCGTTCAGCGATTTCTGCAGCACCCGCGAGCGCCGCAGGGGGTTGTTGCGGACGTTGGGGATTTCGCTCTGCAGCGCCAGCTTCAGCGAGAGCGACCCGATCGAGGCCGTTCCCAGGGCGTGGGCCAGCCGCTTCGTCCCCTTCGCGAAGCGATCGAGCGCCTCGATCGCCCGGCCGCTGCCGCTGGTCGCCCGGCTCAGCCCGCGGGCGATCTGCAGCGCCCCTTCGCCGGCGCGGTCCGCCCCCGTCGCCAGCAGCCCGGCGCCGTCGCTCGCTTCGGTGATCCCTTCGCGCAGCTGGCCGACCCCGCCGGCGGCGACGGCGAGGCTGCGGCCGAGCTTGCCGAGCCGCTTGACCGGCCCGTAGTTGCCCTTGGAGGAGAGCACCGCGTTGCCGAGCTGCTGCAGCCGGTCGACCCGCTTGGTCGCCTTGCCGGGACCGATCACCGCTTGCACGCCCGGCATCCTCGCCAGCCGCTTCTGGAAGCTCTCGATCGCGGCGATGCTCTCGGGTTCGGTGATCGGCCCTTCCCGGGAGACGGCGACCACCTGGAAGGGCGCGTCCCAGCCAGGGCCGATCGTGTTGACGATAAGTTCGAAGTCCTGGCGCGCGGGCGAGTCCTTGGAGAGCTGTTCGGTACTAGGCGGCCCGGTCTTCAGCCCGATCGCCGGCGAAGCCAGCACCAGCAGCACCGCGCCGATCAGCAAGGCTGCCACGGCCGGCTTCCGCAGCGCGGCGGAGACCATCGCCATCAGCCGCGAGCGCCCCGGCGCCGGGGCGCCGCCGATCCGCCAGAGGTTGACCCGCGGGCCGACCAGGGTGAGGATCGCCGGCCCGACGATCGTGGCAACCGAGATGCTGAGGATCACCACCATGCAGACCGTCCCCGCCAGCGAGGCCAGCAGCGAGCCCGGGAGGATGAAGAGCGAGACGATCATCGAGAGCAGCAGGGTGCTGCCGGCGAACATCACCGTGCGCCCGGCATGGCGGCGGGTGATTCGGGCGGCGTCGACCGGCTCGGCTCCCCCGGCCAGCTCCTCGCGGAAGCGCGAGACCATCAAGAGCGCGTAGTCGACGCCCAGGGCCAGCCCCATCATCGAGCAGACGGTGAGCGCGAAGGCGTCGATGTCGAACCACGAGGCGAAGAAGTAGAGGATCCCCCGCGAGGCGACGACGGTGATGGCGCCGAAGGCGAGCGGGATCGCCGCGGCGATCGGCGAGCGGAAGACGAGCAGGAGGATGATCAGCAGGAACGGCAGCGCGATCAGCTCGCCGCGCTCGCTCGCCTTCAGGTTTTCGTCCTGGATCGCCCGCGAGAGGCTGGCGTAGCCGGTCTGGGTCGCGCGCACCGGCGCGTGGATCTTCTCTTCCAGCACCCGGTTCAGGTGCGGCACGGTGTCGTTGACCGCAGTCCTGACGTCGACGTGGAAGTCGGCGAGGACCAGCGCCCGGTTCGGCTGCGGCCGCAGGCGCTGGACGGCTCCGGTGTCCCAGGGCGAGAGCGTGGTGACGCGCGGGTCTTCGCGCAGGGCGGCGATCAGCTGCGGGCCCTGGCGGTCGAGGGCCGCTGGCGGCCCCTGGAGCAGGATCGCGAAGGGGGCGGAATCGCCGAAGTGTTCGTGCAGCAGTTCGTTGCCGCGGAAGGATTCGGTCCCCGGCACGTCGAGCGTGGTCGGGTCGAGCCGGTGGTTGACCCCGGTCCCGATCGCCCCGAGGACGATGAGGAGCACCGCGGCGATCGCGAGGACGACGCGCGGGTGCCGCAGCAACAGCGGCTGCTCGTGCCGCGTCCCTTTGCTCAGAGAGCGTTTCCTTCCCCTGCCGATCCTCCTTCCCACGGCTGGTAGTTTGGCGGTAGAGGCCTACGGGAGGGAGAATCTGGTGCGGAAGACTTTGTTAAGAGCGAATGTGCTGGCAGTGGCGTTACTGCTCGTGCTTGTCGGCTCGGCGCTGGCGATCAAGCTGCATGCGGCGAACCTGGTGATCACCACCGACGGCGGTTTCACCCCGACGACCCTTCCCAAGCATGGGTTCGCCCCGATCAAGCTGCACGGCTTCGGCAAGATCGAAACCGAAGACGGGTCGCCGCCGCCGGTGCTGGAAACGGTGACGATCTGGTTCGACAAGCACGGCAAGGTCGAAACCCGCGGGCTGCCCACCTGCACCCCCGGCAAACTGAAGGCGACGACGACCAAGCAGGCGCGGAAACTCTGCCCGGGAGCGATCATCGGCACGGGCTTCGGCAAGGCCGTCGTCATCTTCCCCGAACAGGGGCCGATCCCGGCCTCCTCGCCGATCACCCTCTTCAACGCGAAGCCCAGGAACGGCAACCCGGTGATCCTCGCGCACGCCCACCTGACGGTGCCCGGGCCGACCACCTTCGTCGTCCCGATCGAAATCCAGAAGGTCCACGACGGCCGCTACGGCTTCAAGACCGAAGCGAAGATCCCGAAGATCGCCGGCGGGGCGGGGATCCCCCTCTACGCCCGCCTCAGCGTCGGGCGCACCTGGAAGTACAAGGGCAAGACGCTGAGCTACGCCAACGCCAGCTGCCCCGACGGTCGCCTGCAAGCGAAAGGACAGTTCCGCTTCAAAGACGGCACCTTCTTGCAGGGCTCCGTGTTCAAAACCTGCAAGGGGACCTGATTGAGAGGACCGTTTCGCAGAGCCGCCGCCCTCGCCGTCGTCTTGGCGGCCGCGGCCTGCGCGACGGCCTACGCGATCACCGCCGAAGTCGGGCCGGTCTGGGTCAGCGCCACGGCGACGATCCATCCGCGTGAGCTGCCGAAGCCGGGCCACGGCAACACGCCGATCACCCTCACCAGCGTCACCCGGGTCGGCACCCACGACGGCTCGACGCCGCCGACGCTGAAGACGCTCCTCTTCCTCCTCGACAAGAACGGGACCGTCGACACCAAGGGCCTGCCGACCTGCACGGTCGCCAAGCTCGAAGGAACGACCCCTGGTCAGGCGCGCCAGCGCTGCGCCGGTGCACTCGTCGGCACCGGGACCGCGAAGGCGCTGGTGACGATGCCGGGGGAGGCGCCGTTCCGGATCGCCTCTCCCCTCTCCTTCTTCAACGGCCCCCGCTCCGGCGGCATGCCGACGCTGATCGCCCACGGCTACGAGACGGCGCCGGTGCCGAAGACCGTGCTGGTGCCGATCCCGATCGAACGCATCTCCGGCGGCCGCTACGGCTACCGCGCCAAGGTCGAACTCCCCGAAATCGCCGGTGGCTATGGCGCCCCGACCCTCGCCGAAGCGACGATCGGCGCCATCCGTAAGCGCAGCGGCAAGACCGTCGGCTACGTCAACGCCCACTGCTCGGGCGGCCGCCTCCAGGTCTATGGGACGGCGCGGTTCACCAACGGCGACTTCTTCCCGGTGACGCTTACCTCGCCATGCCACTTCCCAAGGTAATCCGGGTCGTCGCGCTGGCGCTGGTGGCGGCGGTGCTCCTCGCTGCCTCGGCCAGCGGCGAAGGCGCGCTGGTGGAAGTCAACGACCTCGTCCTGCGCGCCGACGGCGGCTTCCAGCCGCGGACGCTGCCCCGGCACCGCTACGCCCCGATCGAATTCCAGGGCCACGTCGACGTCACCGCCAAAGACGGCGGCAGGCCCTCGCCCCTGCAGCAGGCCCTGATCGACTTCGACCGCGACGGCCGCCTCAGCGTCGCCGGCCTGCCCACCTGCGCGCCGGAAACGATCGCCGGCGCGAGCACCGAAGAAGCGCGGCGGCTCTGCCGCGGGGCGATCGTCGGCACGGGTCACATCGCCGCCCTCGTCTCCCTCCCCGGCGGCACCGTCCGCGCCGGCTCGCCGTTGACGATCTTCAACGGGCCGCGCCTCGAAGGCAACCCGACCGCGATCCTCCACGCCCGCACCACGGTTCCGGCCACCCAGACCTACGCGATCGTCGTCCCGATCGAACGCCTCTCCGGCGGCTTCCGCTACCGGGCGCGAATCGACCTCCCCCCGATCGCGGGCGGCCTCGGCGCCCTCACCCACATCGACGTCAAGCTCGGCCGCCGCTACCGCGCCGGCGGCAAGCCCCGCAGCTACGTCTCCGCCCGCTGCAGCGACAACGTCCTGCAGACCCACGGCCGCTTCGCCTTCGAAGACGGCACCGTCATCTCCGGCCTGGTCGAAAAGTACTGCCGGAGCAAGTGACCGAGAGTGGGCCGTGTAGGGCTCGAACCTACGACCTTGAGATTAAGAGTCTCCTGCTCTACCAACTGAGCTAACGGCCCGGGACCGGCAAGTATAGGAAGGTCGGCAGCTCGGATGAGGAGCCGCCAAGCCCCGGAAGGCTATTCCCCGAGTCCGCCGCCGCCGAAGGCGCCGCTGAGCGGGGTCGTCGGGTGTTCGAGGCTTTCGGGGTTGCCTTTGTTGGATTTGGCGGCGGCCTTTTCGGCCTTTTCGACTTTCTTGCGTCGCGCGACGAATTCTTTCGCGGCTTTCTTGACTTCGGTCATCTGTTTATCAAGTTCTTCGCGTTCGAATTTTTCCTTAGTCAGTTTCTGCGCTTCGGCCTGCGCCTTTTCTCCGGCCGCGAAGTCTCCGCTGAAGTAGAGGTAGCGGGCGAGCGTGCTGAGCGAGTTCAAGGTCGGCCGCTGGTCGGCGACGATTTCCTCCGCTTCGATTGCGGCCTTGAGATTGGTGGTCAGTTCCGGATAGCTGCGGGACCCTTCCGCCAGGAAGATCAGGGCGGAAACCATTATTTGGGCTACCCCGGCGTTCGGTTCGTCCGTCACTTTCAGGTATTCCGACCAGGCAGAGCTAGCCTGCTGGAACTGCTGATGGGCATTCGCGAGGTCTTCTTCGCTGGGTTCGAGCGAGGCCTGGGTCTTGCCGGCGGTTGCGCGTGCTCGCGCCAACGACAGCAGCAGCTCCGGGTCTTCCGGAGATTTCCGCAGTTTCACTTCCACCCGTTCCGCCTGTTCTTCGTAGGGCTTGGCCGCTTCGCCTGAGCCGCTGGAGTTGCTGTTGAAGAGTTCGCCGATGTTGAGCGGGCCGACGACGAGGAAGAGGCTGGCGCCCATCAGCACCGCGAGCACGGCGTAGACGACTTTGACGGCGATCTTCCGCCGTCCGCGGATGTCGAAGACCATCCTGTGCTCTTTGCCGCCCGAAGCCAAATCTCTCCCTTTCTACTCTTGCGGTGAGGGCTCGGCCATCGGGCTGCTGCCCCGCGGTCGTCCCAACACTCGCGCTAGGACGATACTCAACTCATACAGAGCAAGCAGCGGGACCATCTCCAGGAGCATCGAAACCGGGTCCACGCCGGGCAGTGCGGCGGCGACGATCGAGATCACCAGATAGGCGTAGCGGCGGTTCTTGCGCAGCTGCTCGACGCTGACGATCCCCAGCCGCGTCACCGCGATGATCGCCAGCGGCAGCTGGAAGATCAGCCCGCAGGCGACCTCGGTCATCGAGAAGAAGCTGTAGTAGTCGCGGGCGCGGACCTGGACGTTGAACTGGTTGTCGTTGAAGTTGAGCAGGAAGTGGATCGCCGCCGGCATCACCACGAAGTAGGCGAAGGCGAGGCCGGCGACGAAGAGCAGCGGGAAGAGCAGGAGGATCGGCAGGATCACCCGTTTCTCCGCCGCGCTGAAGGCGGGCAGGACGTAGGCGTAGAGCTGCCAGAGGACGATCGGCAGCGAGAGCACCAGCGCCCCGTAGGCGGAGACCGTGAGCGTGGTCGTGAACGGCTCGGTGACGCCGAAGGTGATCAGCCGGTGGTGGTTCGAGGGCAGCGGTTCCTGGGCGATTTCCAGCAGCAGGTGGTTCTGCCAGAAGCAGAGCGCCAGGGCGACGCCGAGGACGACGATGCAGACGATCAGCCGCGCGCGCAGCTCGTCGAGGTGCTCGACCAGGGTGAGGCGATCCTCGTGTGAGACCGCCTTGACGCGAGGCGACATCCTCGCGTCGCCTCAGCCTGACTTGTTGCGGAGGATCTCCGCGTCGGCGGGGTCGCCGTGGACCTTGGCCGACTCCGACTCGAGCCGGGGTTTCTCGTCCTCGTCATGGTCGTGCTCGCCGCTGATCGAGCCTTTGAACTCGCGGATCCCGCGGCCGAGGCTGCGGCCGAGCTCCGGCAGGCGTTTCGGCCCGAAGACGAGCAGGGCGATGATGAGGACGATCGCGATCTCTGGAAGTCCGATGTTTCCTGGCATCTCGACCATGGTAACGGGGCCGAGGGGCGGCCGGATCAGCCCAGAGCGGGTTTCCGATCGACTTCTGCGGGGTTTTGTTGCAGACGATGAGGCGAATTACGGATCTGCGAAACCCGCTGCTGCTCGATATTGCGGCAATGGAGGACGCCACCACCAACCGCTCAGCCGACCGCTCGCTCCACATCTGCCCCGACTGCGGCTCGGGCCTGGTCCAGCCGACCTCTTGGGAGCAGGAGAGCAACCGCTCCCACTGGCGGGTCTGGCGGCGCTGCCCCGAGTGCGAGTGGGCCACCGAGGGCGTGCACGACGAGGTCGCGGTCGACGCCTACGACGAACAGCTCGACCTCGGCGCCCACGAACTCGCCGACGAGCTGCGGGCGCTCCAGCACGCCAACATGAGCGAGATGGCCGACGCCTTCATCATCGCCCTCTGGCAGGACTTGATCGGCGCCGACGACTTCCGGGCCCGGGTATAGGCCCGCTCAGCTGTAGCGCTGGACGACGCCGTCGGCGACCAGCGCCAGCAGCTGCCGCTGTTCGGGGGCGAAGTCCGCTCGCTCCAGCGACTGCTTGGCATCGGCGACCAGCGCCAGCGCCCGCGCGCGCACCCGCTCGAGCGCGCCGGTCGCCTCGATCCGCTCGCAGAGGGCCTCGGCGGTGGCGGGGTCGAGCGCTTGCAGGTCGGCTTCGCGGATCGTCGGGTCGCTCTCGGCGGCCTCGATCAGCGGCAGCGTCACCGTGCCGTCGAGCAGGTCGGTGCCGCGCGCCTTGCCGGTCCGCTCCGGCGGGCCGCTGACGTCGAGGACGTCGTCGAGCAGCTGGAAGGCGAGGCCGACCCCGGCGCCGAACTCGCGCAGCTGCTCGTCGCCGCTGCCGAGCAGGCAGGCGCACTCGAAGAGCCGCGCCGTCTTCAGCCGGCAGCGCTCGAGGTAGCGCTCCTCGGTGACGCCGAGGTCGAAGGCGTCGCGACGCTGGGCGAGCTCGCCGCGCGCCAGCGCCACCGAGGCGTCGGCGAGCAGCGCCACCGAGCGGGCGTCGCCGTCCTCGGCGAGGAGAGCGAAGGCGCGCGAGAAGAGCAGGTCGCCGGTGGCGACCGCGCGCTCGCGGCCGGAGGTGGCGGCGACGGTCGGTAGGCCGCGGCGCAGCGGCGCGTCGTCGAGGACGTCGTCGTGGACCAGCGTTGCCATATGGATCAGCTCGATCGCGGCGGCGGCCCGGAGGGCCTTCGCGCTGCGCTCGGGACCGGCGCAGAGGAGGACCAGCATCGGCCGCAGGCGCTTGCCGCCGGCGTCGAGCGTCGCCGCCGCGTCGCTGCCGAGCAGCTCGCCGTGACCCGCGATCGCCCCGCGCAGCAGCTGCTCGACCTCGCCCAGGCGCGCCGGCAACCAGCGGCTGGAGGCGTCGAGGACCGCCGTCACCGGGGGCGGTACCGAGGAAGGCCGGGTCATCGGGGCTCCATGTCGACTTTGTGGCCTATATGGCCACTAAAGCGACAATGCCTCACCCACGGGTGCCGCTGTGGATCGCGATGATCCCGCCGGCGAGCACCGTGTAGTGGATCGCTTTGAAGCCGGCGTCGTCCATCTTCTCGGCCAGGCCGCGGGGGCTGGGGAAGCTGCGCACCGACTCCGGCAGGTAGGAGTAGGCCTCGGGATTGCTGGAGAAAACGCCGAGCAGGGGCACGAGCCGGTCGAACCAGAGCGAGTAGAAGAGCGAGAGCGGCGGCCGGGTCGGTTGCGTGATCTCGAGGATCACGGCGCGGCCGCCGGGCTTCAGCACCCGCGCCATCTCCCGCAGGCCGCGGTCGAGGTCAGCGAGGTTGCGGACGCCGAAGCCGACGGTGACGGCGTCGAAGCGCTCGCCGTCGTAGGGCAGCTCGAGCGCGTCGGCCCACTCGAAGCGGACACCCTCGGCGCTCCGGGCCGTTGCCTTCTCCCGCGCCAGGTCGAGCATCGGCTCGGAGAAGTCGCAGCCGACGACGTGGCCGCCGGGGGTGACCAGCTTCGCCAGCTCGAGCGCCAGGTCGCCGGTGCCGCAGCAGACGTCAAGCGCAGAGTCCCCGGGCTGCAGGCGGGTCCGCGCCGCTGCCCGCTCGCGCCAGCGGTGGTGCAGCCCCGCCGTCATCAGCGAGTTGAGCGCGTCGTAGCGGCCCGCCACACGGTCGAACATGCGGTTGACCTGACCGGCGAAGTCCGGCGAGCGGCGGTTGTCGTTGATCGTGTCCATGGGATCGGGGTGGGGCCCCTCCCTGGCCGCTTGTCTAGTCGAGGGACGAGAGGAAGTCCGCGAGGGCTTCGATCTTCTTTTTCGGCAGTTCGCGGAAGGAGGGCATGATGCCCGGGCCGATTTCGACCGAGCGAATGATCGCAGCCCGCGGGATTCGTGCGCCGATATGGGTCAGTTCGGGGCCGGGGCCGTTGTTGCCGTTCTCACCCAGCTTGTGGCAGGCGAGGCAGCCGGAGCCCGCCACGACCTCCTTCCCCTTTTCGTATTGGGGAGGCACCTTCATGTCGATCTCGGTCGGCGAACCCCCGGTGGCGCCGAGGTAGGTGAGGTAGCCCATCGCGATGATCGTCAGGCAGCCGGCGGTGGTCGCGATCGGCCGACGCTCGGGGCGACGCTCGGGATTGCGGTCGTAGAACGGCAACAGCAGGAGCAGGACCATGCAGATGGTCGGGATGCCGATCGTCGCGATCGGGACCAGCTCCGGCGGCTTGATCACGCGCAGGAGCTCGAAGAGGAAGAAGAAGTACCACTCCGGGCGCGGCACGTAGGTGGTCGTGGTCGGGTCCGCCTTCGGCCCCTGCTCGGCGCCGAGGATCAGCGACATCGCGATGATCACGGCGACGACGATGCAGGCCATCACCGAGTCCTTCATCACCGCGTAGGGGAAGAACGGCTTCCCCTTCTTCTTCAGAAGCTCGTATTCCTCCAGATAGGCCTGCTTGTCCTGCGGCTTCATGCCGACGCTCCGTTCCCCTCGCCGGAGACCGGCGCGCCGCTGACGCGGTTGCCGTTGACCCGGCCGTTGCCGTTGCCGCCGGCCTCGAGCTCGGCCATCGGCATCGCGCCTTTCGGCCGCTCGGCTTTGACCCACGGCGGCGCCGTGGTGCCGAGCTTGACGACCAGGTACATGTGGGCGCCGATCAGGGCGATGATCGCCCCGGGCACCAGCAGCATGTGGATCGCGTAGAAGCGGGCGAGCGTCGTCGCTCCAAGCTCCGGGCCGGCGCGCAGGAAGTCGCTCAGGTACGGGCCCATCACCGGCCCCGTCCCGTTGATGTTGATGCCGACGATCGAGGCCCAGTAGGAGCGCTGGTCGAACGGCAGCAGGTAGCCGGTGAAGGCCATCGTCATCGTCAGGATCAGCAGCACGACGCCGATCACCCAGTTCAGCTCCCGCGGGTACTTGTAGGCGCCGAAGAAGAAGGTGCGCCCCATGTGGAGGAAGATCAGGATCACCATCACGCTGGCGCCCCACTTGTGCATGCCGTGCACGAACTGGCCGAGCGGGACGTCGTTGTTGATGTGGGCGATCGAGGCGTAGGCCTGGGTGGCCGAGGGCGTGTAGTACATCGCCAGGAAGACGCCGGTGACGGCCTGGACGACGAAGGCGAAGAGGGTCGCGGAGCCGAGCGTGTAGAACCAGTTGGTCCCCTTCGGCACCTTGCGGTAGAGCATCCCGGTGAGGAAGCCGCTGGCGGCAAGGCGCTGATCGACCCAGGCGAGGGCGTCGATCGGGGCCTCTTTGCCGCGCTCGAGCAGTTTGTCGCCGTGCGACTGGCGCTCCGGCGGCGTCGTCTTCAGGTCCGCGGGGGCCTGCCCCTTGGGCGTGCCGGCAGCACCGGGCTTGCCGGGTTTGCGCAACGGCGGCGGGACGATCGCGTCGGGGATCTTGGGTTTCGGGAAGCTCGGCATCAGGGCGGCGGGAAGGTAGAGGGCCGGGGCGGGTAGAGGTATTCCCAGATCCCGCCGGTGAACTCCCCGGGATCGCGGGCCCGAACCGGTTCGAGCTGGGAGGTGACGCTGTAGCGCGGGCCGAGTTCGACCTGGCCCTTGCGGACCCGGGTCTGGAAGTGGTCGAGCGGGCGCACGGGCGGGCCGCCGATCCTTTTGCCCTGGAAGTCGTAGACGCCGCCGTGGCAGGGGCAGATGAAGTTGCCGGCGGCCTCGGAGAAGCGGACCGGGCAGCCGAGGTGCGCGCAGCGGTTGGAGACGGCGATGAACTGCCCGGGTTCCTCACCCAGTTCCTTCGAGCTTTTGCGCACGTAGGCGGTGGTCTTGCCAGCATCGCCGATCCCCTCGGTTTCGGTGAAGACAACCTGGCGGTAGGTGTCTTCGACGAAGTCGGAGACGGGTCCGACCGCCTCCCAGCGCTCCTTGCCGCGATGGAAGATCGGGGCGATCGCAAAGCCGACGGCGGGCAGGATGATGCCGGCTCCGGCCAGGCCGCCCAGTGCCTGGGCGCCGACCGTGAAGGCGCGGCGGCGCGTCATCGACTCTCCCTCGAAGTAGCCGGGAGGGTCGGGCTTCGCCCGCTCCTGCATGGGGGGTTCGGAGGCCCCGTTTACCTGTTTCGCGTCGTCAGCCACAGTCGGTTCGCGTAAGGGCGCTGAAGTCTATTGCTTAGGGGCTGTGACTTGCGTCACGGAGGGTCAAATCACGGTAGAAGCGCAAAGGCGGGGGGAGAATTCGACAAGGCTGCCTCCTTTACCTCCCATGAGGAGAGGCCGCGGAGCAGGTAGGACCGTCGTCAGCCTCGGGCTGGTGGCAGCCTGCGTCGTCGTCGTGCTGCTCGTCAAGGGCCTTTATCCGGCCGATCTTCCCGAGAGCCGGAACCCGGACTTCGTCGACAACGTCTTCGACAACAGGGGCGTCCTCTGGGCTGCGCGCCTGCTGCTGGTCTCAGCGGCGGGCGTTCTGGCCTTCGGCGGCATCTTCATAGTCGTTTCCATTGGGATCCGGATGAAGAACGGAGAGTGGCTGCGCCGGGCGGGGCCATTCGAGATCTCCGAAGGGAAGGTGAGCCAGGCCGAGGACGAAATCGAGTACTGGCATCGGACTGCGCTCGAGCGACGTAAGGAGATCAGAAACCTGAGGGAACGCCTTAGGCAGTCCGACGAGTTGGCGGAAAACCTTCGAAAGCTGCGATAGGATTCTTTTGTCTACAGAGAAGTAGGATTGTGACCCACGAGGAACTAGACAAGAAAATCGAGCTAACGCTGGCGCAGAATCGCGCCGCGCTCAAGCGGGTCGATGCTCTCGAGCGTGAATACGACCGACTGGACGCCATCCACACCGCGACGACCAAGAGGCTCCTCGAAGACCTGCGCGAAGCGGCTCGGCGCCGGTAGCGCCCCGATGCCTGTCGCCTAGCCTGAAGCGATTTCTTCGGCGGCGTTGCGCCAGAGGTCCGGGATCGGGTCGATGTTCTCCTCTGCCTGAAGCCGAGCGCAGTCGCTGATCAGGTCGGAGAGGATGGCGATGGCGCGGGTGTCTTCGAGGGCGGCGAGGCGGTCGAGGCCGAGGGCGTAGAGGTAGTCGCCGGCGAGCAGGGCGAGGTCGGGGTCGTGGTCGGCGAGTAGGCGCGGCTGCTCGTAGTGGAGGAGGTAGCCCTCGCGGACGGCCTCCATCACGAGGGCGTACTCGGTGGGCGCGGCGGCGGTGCCGGGGCCTGAGGCCGCGAGCTCACCCAGCTCCGGCGGCTCAGCCGGGTCGATCACGTGCGGGGCGATCGGCGTGTCCTCGGCCCGGAGATGGTCGGCGAGGGCCTGAAGCGCTTCGGCAGGCGATTGAGTGGTCACTTCGACATCGGATGCTGTGTCGAATCGACCACTCGTCACCGCAGTGCCTCGTCGAGGGACTCGGCGGCTGCTTCCAGCGTCTGGTCTATCGCCGACTCGTCGTGGGCGAGGGAGACGAACCAGGCCTCGTACTGGGCCGGAGGTGGGTAGACGCCGCGCTCGAGCAGGGCCCGGCAGAAGCGGGCGTGGGCCTCGGTGTCGCAGGCGGTCGCGGTGGCGAAGTCGACGACGGGGGCCTCGCTGAAGAAGAGCGTCGCCAGGCCCGGGGCCGAGGCGACCTGCAGCGGCCGGTCCGCTGCCAGTCGCTCGAAGCCGCGGGCGAGGCGGTCGGTCAGCCCGCCCAGCCGCTCGTAGGCGGCGGGGTCGAGTTGCTCCAGCGTCGCCAGCCCGGCGGCGACCGCCAGCGGGTTCCCGGAGAGGGTTCCCGCCTGGTAGACGTCGCCGGCCGGGGCGATCCGTTCCATGTGCTCGCGCGGCCCGCCGTAGGCCGCCGCCGGCAGGCCGCCGCCGAGCACCTTGCCCATCACGGTCAGGTCGGGTTCGATGCCGAACAGTTCCTGGGCGCCGCCGCGGGCGACGCGGAAGCCAGTGATCACCTCGTCGAAGACGAGCAGCGCACCCGCCTCGCGAGTCGCCTCACGGAGGAACTCGAGGAAGCCCTCGGCCGGCGGCACCACACCCATATTTGCGGCGATCGGCTCGGCGAGGAGCGCTGCCACCTCGTGCTCCTGCAGCGCCCGGCTCACCGCCTCGCGGTCGTTCCACGGCACCACCACGGTCGCCGCGGCCTGCGCCGCGGTCACCCCGGGACTTCCCGGCACTCCCAGCGTCGCCAGGCCCGAGCCGGCGTCGGCGAGCAGGCCGTCGGAGTGGCCGTGGTAGGCGCCGGCGAACTTGACCACGACCTCGCGCCCGGTCACCGCCCGCGCCAGCCGCACCGCGCTCATCGCCGCCTCGGTGCCGGAGCTGGTCATCCGCAGCATCTCCACGGAGGGCACCCGCGCCGCCACCTCCTCGGCGAGCTGGACCTCCGCCAGCGTCGCCGCGCCGAAGCTGGTCCCGCGCTTGGCCGCTTCGATCACCGCCGCCACCACCGCCGGCTCGGCGTGTCCGAGGATCATCGGCCCCCAGGAGCCGATCCAGTCGAGGTAACGGTTGCCTTCGGCGTCGAACAGCCAGCAGCCCTCGGCGCGTTCGATGAAGAGCGGGTCGCGGCCGATCTGCCGCATCGCCCGGACTGGCGAGTTCACCCCGCCGGGGAGAACTTGCTGCGCGCGTTGAAACAGGCCGCTCGTCATCGCTCGCCTGTTCCTTTTGGCTGCTGAGCGCCCAAAAGGAACAACTGAAGCTCAGGAATGTTCCGCCTCCCAGCGGGCGTAGTCCTCGGTGAAGTAGTGGAGGCGGATCTTCTTGTACTCGGTCGAGGAGTAGAGGGTGGCGCGGTCGTCGGGGCCCATCCCACACTCGGCGGCGATCGAGTCGAGGATCGCGTCGCACTCCTCCTTCGAGCGGCCGTGGGCCATCGTGAAGACGCTGTAGGGCCAATCCTCATAGGTCGGCCGCTGGTAGCAGTGGGAGATGCCGCGGAAGGAAGCCATCTTCGAGCCGACCTCGAGGACCTGGTCCTCGGGCACTTTCCATACGCCCATCCCGTTGGCGGAGAAGCCGGCGCGACGGTGGTAGAGGATCGCCGCCACCCGGCGCAGGATCTTGCGGTCGACCATGCCGCGGAGGCGGTCGAGCATCTCCTCGGTCGAGATGCCGAGCTCAGCCGCAGCCGCATCGTAAGGACGGGCGACCGGCTCCATCGGCCCTTGCAGGGCGCGGATCAGGGCGATGTCGTCCTCGTCGTAGGGCTGCGCTTCGAGCTCTCGCGGAGGGGCGGCTTCGACCGGCGCCGCCAGCGCGTCGGTCCCCTTCTCCATCTCCAGGTTCATGTTGATTTTGAACAGGGTCAGCGTCGGCAGTTCCCGCATCGACTCCGCCCCGGTCTCCTCCATCAGCGCTTCCAGCGTCCCCTTCAGCCCGAGCTTCGAGTCGGGCGGGGTGGCGATCGTGAACCAGAGGTTGAAGTCGTGGGTGCGCAGGTAGTTATGGGAGACGCCGGGGTGGGCGTTGACGATCTGCGCCGCCCGCTGCGGGTGCTCGGCGTCGACTTTCGCCGCCACCAGCATCGACTCGTAGCCGAGCGCGCGGGTGTCGAAGATCGGCGTGATCTCGCGGATGATCCGTCCGTCGAGCAGGCGCTTGGTCCGGGCGAGCACGTCGTCGAGCTCGAGGTCCGCCTCGGAGGCGACGAGCGCGAACGGCTCGGGGTCGAGCGGGAAGCTCGACTGCAGCAGGTTCATCAGCCGCTTGTCGGTCTCGTCGAGCGGGATCGCCGAGCCGTCCTTGCGGCTGCGCGCCTTCGACTGCGGGACTTTCACCGGAGCCATGCCGCGGCCTCCTTCGCGTAGTAGGTGACGATCGCGTCGGCGCCGGCGCGGCGGATCGAGGTCAGCGCCTCGACCACGGCGGCGCGCTCGTCGAGCCAGCCGTTGGCGGCAGCGGCCTTCAGCATCGAGTACTCGCCGGAGACGTGGTAGGCGGCGACGGGGGCGCCGGTCGCCTCTTTCACCCGCCGCACGACGTCCAGATAAGGGAGCGCCGGCTTCACCATCAGCATGTCGGCGCCCTCGTCGAGGTCGAGCTCGGCCTCGCGCACCGCTTCGGCGGCGTTGGCCGGGTCCATCTGGTAGCCGCGACGGTCGCCGAATTCCGGCGTCGACTCGGCCGCGTCGCGGAAGGGCCCGTAGTAGGCGGAGGCGTACTTGGCGCTGTAGGCGACGATCGGGGTGTTCGGGTGGCCCTCCTCGTCGAGCTGGTAGCGGATCGAGCCGACCCGGCCGTCCATCATGTCGCTCGGCGCGACCGCGTCGGCGCCGGCCGCCGCGTGGGAGATCGCGGTTTTCGCCAGCAGCTCGACGGTGACGTCGTTGTCGACCTCGCGGCTGCCCTCGCGCATCACCCCGCAGTGACCGTGCGTCGTGTACTCGCAGAGGCAGACGTCGGTGATCACGACCAGGTCGGGGTGCGCCTCCTTCAGCGCCCGCACCGCCATCTGCACGACACCCTCCTCGTCGTAGGCGCCGGAGCCGACCTCGTCCTTGACCGCGGGAACGCCGAAGAGCATCACGGCGCCGATCCCCGCCTCGGCGATCTCCCCCGCCTCCTCGACGAGGTGCGAGATCGAGAAACGCTCGATGCCGGGCATCGAGGGGATCTCCTCGCGCACGTCCTCGCCGGCGATCACGAAGGCCGGCTGGATCAGGTGCGCTGGTGAGAGCTCGGTTTCGCGGACCAAGCCGCGGAGCGTGTCGGTGCGGCGCATGCGGCGCATGCGCGTTGCGGGGAAAGCCATTAACCCCGAGTCTAGGGAAGGGGCGGGGGTGTCTCCTACCGGGCCCTTTGGGGGAGAGAGGACATCCCCTACCGGACGCGCTCGCTTCGCTCGCTTTGGGGAGTGTCCGTACGGGGATGTCCTCTCTCCTTCACGAGCGCCAGTAGCGTTCCCCGCGTGCGAGCTGCGGGCATCGTCAAGCGCTATGGCGCGCGGGAAGCGCTGCGGGGCGTCTCGTTTAGGGCAGATCCCGGAGAGCAGGTTGCAGTTATCGGTCCCAACGGGGCTGGGAAGACGACGTTGCTGTCGATCCTGGCGGGGATCTCGAAGCCTGACGAGGGCGAGGTGAGTTCCACGAACGGCGAGGTGGGCTGGGTGCCGCAGCAGGCGGCGCTTTACCGGCGGCTGACGGTGGAGGAGAACCTCTTGTTGTTCGCGCGGCTGGAGGGGCACGAGGACCCGCCCGCCTCGGCTGAGGAGATGCTGGAGCTGACGGGGCTGCGGGAGCGGCGGGGGGAGATCGTGGCGCGGCTCTCGGGCGGCAACCAGCAGCGGATTAACATCGCGATCGGGCTGCTCTCGCGGCCGGCGGTGCTGCTGCTCGACGAGCCGAGCGTCGGCCTCGACCCGCGCCAGCGCGCCCGCCTCTGGGAGTTCGTCTCCGCCCTCGCCGGCCGCGGCACCACGGTGATCTTCTCCACCCACGACATCCAGGAGGCCGAGCGCTACGGCGGCCGGCTACTGGTGCTGGCCGACGGCGAGGCGCTCTTCGACGGCCCGCCCGAGGGCCTGCGCGAGGCGGTCCGCGCCGAGGCGCCCGAGGCCGCCGACCGCGACTTCGAGACCGCCTTCGTCGCCTACCTCCACCACCGGGGGCACTGATGCGAGGCGTGCGCTGGCTGCTGCTGAAGGACCTGCAGATCCTGCGGCGCTCGCCGCTGCAGGCGGTGCTGCTGGTCGCCTATCCGATCCTGATCGCGGTGCTGGTCGGCTTCGCGATCTCGCGCGGGCCGGAAAAGCCGCGCGTCGCCTTCCTGAACGAAGTGCCGGCAGGGACGCGGATCACCGTCGGCGGCGCGCAGCTGCCTTCGGCCAACGTCAAGGGGCGGATCTGCCAGCGGGTCGAATGCCTCTTCGTCTCCAACCGCCAGGAGGCAGAAGACAAGGTGAAGTCGGGGGACGCGCTGGCGGCGCTGGTCCTCCCCGCCGACCTCGTCAACAAGATCAACTCGCTCTCGACCCTGACCCCGGGCGTGCCGGAAGTCGAAGTCCTCGTCAACGAGGAAAACGCGGTCAAGGCGGAACTGGTCGACGACCGGATCACGACGCTGCTGGCGCAGGCGAACCTGGCGGTGGCGCGGCGGATCGGCTCCGAAGGCGGCCGCTATCTGAACCTGATCGTCAACGGCGGCGAGTTCAAGGCGCTGGGCGGGAGCTTCCACATCCTCGGCCTGCGGGCCAGCGCCCGGATCCTCGAAGCGGTGACGCCGGCGCTGCCGAAGAGCCTGCAGCCGTCGCTGAAGGAAGTCGCCAACTTCGCGGCGCAGGCGCGCGACAACCTCGACGTCGCCAAGCCCTTGATCGCCCGGCTGGCGCAGCCGATCAAGGTCGACAAGGTCGTGGTCGGCGGCGAGAGCCCGCCGCTGGAAATCTTCGCGATCGCCGTCGCCGCCACCCTTACCCTCGCCTTCGTCGTCGTCCTCCTGGTCGCGGGATCGCTGGCGCTGGAGCGCGAGGAGAACGCCTTCCCGCGCCTGACCCGCGGCCTCATCTCGACCGGCGGCCTGCTTGGCGAGAAGGTCCTGCTGGGGGTTGCGGTCGGCCTCGTCGTCACTCTGCTGATGCTTTTCGGGATGCAGGTCTTCGTGCCGCTGGAACTGGGACGAATCGGCCTCTGGCTGGTGGCGATCCTCTTCGCCGGCGCGGCGCTCGGGGCTGCCGGGGCGGCGCTGGGGGCGGCGGCGCGCGAAGTGCGCGCGGTCTCCCTGCTCGCCTTCATGGTCACCCTCCCCGTCGCCTTCCTCTCGCTGGTCCCCTCGGGCGCGGTCAGCCCCACCGTCTTCGACCTGATCCGCTACTTCACCGCCCTCTTCCCCTTCAAGCCGGCGCTGCAGGCGATCACCGCCGCGCTCGACGAGGCGGGCCCGGGGATCGGCGGGCCGCTCCTGCACCTGGCGATCCTCTTCGCCGCCTACGCCCTTATCGCCCGGCTGGCGCTGCGCCGCTTCTCGGCGGTCTAAGGCCGCTTCAGAGCTGAACTTCGGCCTTGCTGTGGAAGCGGTGCGGCGCGTTCCAGCGATCGCCCTGGCAACCCGGCGACTGCGGCGACTGGCCCTCGCCGGTCGAATGGCCCCAGCGCCCGGACCAGGTCGCCCAGTCGCCGAAGTCCCGCCACTCGAGGTCCCCCAGCTCGTCGCCCTGGCCGTCGGCCTGGTCTTCCCACTCGCCCACCCCGTGCACCGGGCGGAAGTAGTGGGCATGGGACCCGCGGGCGACGTAGACGACTGGGCGGCCACCACGGCGCTCGACGTTCCACCACATCCGGGCGCCGCCGGAATGGTGCTGGGAGAGCGTCATGCAGACCGGCGTCTCGTCGACGTAGCCGACCTGGACGAACTCCCAGTCCCCCTCGTGTTCGCCGGTGATGAAGATCCGCTTCGGGTTGTAGAGGTACCAGAGCCAGTACTGCACCCAGGTGAGGCCGCCGCCCTCCACCTGCCGGCGGTAGGCGACGCCGCCGAGGGTCGGCTGCAGTCGGTCCTCGGCCTCCTTCGGGTGGGGCGGGAAGTCCATCCACCCGCCGTCGGCAGGCAGGGCATCGAGTTTGACGATCCCCTCGTTTTTGCCGTCAGCGCGGATCAGCGTCGCCGGCACCTGTTCGACGCTCTCCACTGCGATCGGCCGGAATTCCTCTTCCGAGTCGAGGATGAAGATCGGGTCGCGGGGGTGGTCGGGCATTCCCAGGAACCCTAAGTATTCAGAGGTAGCTAAGTCAAAGGCGGCAGCGGCCTGATCCCGCCGCGCTCGATCGAGGCGTGGATGAAGCGCTCCAGCGACAGCTCCGGCCGCAGCTGCGCGCGCACCCGCTCGAGCACGGCCGGCTGGTCCAGCTCGGGGAGGGTGCGGCTGCTCGCGCGCACCGCCGCCAGCGCCACCTCGCTGCCCTCGAGCGAGAGGCAGCCGTGGATGCTGCGATAGGCGGAGAGCTCTTCCACCACCGTCCCGTCCTCGAGGCGGCACGCGACCCCGCTCAGCGCCACCAGGTCGTAGTTCAGCTCGTAGGCGGTCAGCAGCGCGAGCTGCTCCGGGTTCGGGAAGACGACGAAGACCGGGGCGGTCGTCCCGGCGCTCTCGCGCAGCGTCGCCGGCACCGCCCCGTAGGGAGAGACGTGGGCCGAGTAGACGACGTCGAAGCCTTCGAGCTCGGCGCGGAGCACCGGCATCTCCTCCCCCGGCAGCGCGGCGAGCTTGTAGGCGAGCGCCTCGGGCGCGGCGTTGGCGCCGTAGGCGAGGAGCGGCGCGCGGTCGCCGAGATCGAAGTCCTCCGGGAGCTCGGTCGCGGCGCCGTCGCGGAAGAGGTAGGAGCGCTCCGGCGTCGCGTACGGATAGGCCAGCGCTCGCGCCAAGATCGCTGCCGTCTCCCCTGGATCGGCCATCTCGCTCAATCTCGCAGATAGGGTCAACGCAGCATGAAGGTCTTGTTCATCGGCGACGTGGTCGGCAGCCCCGGCCGGCAAGGGCTGCGGGAGGCGATGCCGCGGTTGCGCGAGCGCTACGAGCCCGACCTCGTGATCGTCAACGGGGAGAACTCCGCCGGCGGGATGGGGATCACCGAACGCACCGCCAACGACATCTTCGGCGCCGGCGCCGGCGTCATCACCAGCGGCAACCACGTCTACCGTCACCGCGAGGCCTATGACTGGCTCGACCGCGAGGAGCGGGTGCTGCGGCCGGCCAACTACCCGCAGGCGAACCCCGGCCGCGGCCACGGCGTCTTCGAGGCGGGCGGGATGCGGGTCCGCGTCATCAACCTCAGCGGCGGCGTCGGCCTCCGCGTCGCCCGCTCCCCCTTCGACACCGTCGACTCGATCCTCAGCCACCACGACGCCGACGCGGTGATCGTCGACTTCCACGCCGAAGTGACGAGCGAGAAGGTGGCAATGGGCTGGCACCTCGACGGTCGCGTCGCCGCCGTCTTCGGCACCCACACCCACGTCCCCACGGCAGACGGCCGGGTCCTCCCCGGCGGCACCGCCTTCGTCTCCGACGTCGGCATGACCGGCTCCCGCCACAGCGTCCTCGGGGTCAAGCCCGAGCAGGCGCTGCGCTCGCTGATCACCCAGATGCCGACCCGGTTCGAAACGGCGGAGGACGACGTCTGGGTGATGGGGGCGTTGGTCGAGGTCAACCAGCAGGGGCTGGCTGACTCGTTTGAGCAGGTGATGGTGGCTGTCGAGGGTTCGTAGCCGCTGAGTTGGGGATCGCGGCCGTGGCTACGAGGAATAGCGGGAACCACCAGACGATGTAGAGGTAGAACCAGTGGTGGAGGGTCAGCTGGAGCAGGATCAGCAGCGCTGCTGAGAGAGCTGCCAGCTGGACCAGGCTCTTGCGTTTTGGAAGAAACGCAAGAGCAACGGCGAAAGCGCCGGTAGCTACAAGAAGAGCGATGCGGATCGGTTCCAGTGACGGTGCTTGCCCCCAGATACTGAAAGGGGAAGAGCGGCCGGCTTGGCTGGCGATCGTTCGGTCGTAGAACGTCTTCAGGCCGGGATCGATTGCGGGCCAGAGCATCACTACGGCAGTCACTAGGAGGAAACCAAGAATGAACAGAAGGGCTGGGCGCCCGAGGGTGTCCTGCGCGCGGGGTCGTGCTCGGACACCCTCGGGCGAACTCGGGCCGCTTCGGTAGGTCAGGTACATCGGAGTGAGCGGCGCGGCTACGAACTTGGCCCACGTGGCCGCTGCGAGCATTGCACCTTTCGCGAGGGGTCTCGCAGCTAAGACAAGCGTTGCCACCAGCAGCGCAGCAACCAGCGAGTCGTTGGAGTTCGACTCCAGGACGTAGGCGGTGTAAGGGTAGGCGGCCCAGCCGAAGGCGAGGATTGCGGCGAGGCGTTGGCCTTCGGGGCCGGGGCGGATGCGGATGCCGAGCAGGAGGAGCAGGGCGAAGGTGGCGACGTCGAAGACGACCGCGGCGGCGTGGGCGGCGGGCAGGTCGTCCCAGTGACCCGACCAGGGCCAGATCCGCTCGAAGGGGACGTAGGCGAGGTAGTTGACCGGGCCGTAGGTGTCGCCCTGCGAGATGTCGTTCGGGAAGTTGTCGTAGATCGGTTCCCCGTGGCTGATCCGGTCGGCACCAACCACGCCGGCGTAGCCGACGTCGATCGCGCCCGAGTCGGCGACGTTGAGGCCGACGCGGAACCCCATCAGGAAGAGCGCAGCGATCACCAGCCACATCGTCGGCCAGACCGGCCGCAGCCCCTCTCCCCTCCCCCGCCAGCCGATCCAGAGGCTGCGGGCGAGGAGGTACAGCAGCACCGGGTAGACGAGCGGGACCGAGAGGCCGATGTCGGCGCGGTTGAAGAAGTAGTGGGAGACGCCGAAGCCGAGCAGGACGAGGAGGTCGAGGTTGGCGAGGCGGCGCAGTCGCCGCCAGTCGACCAGGCCGAGGAGGAAGACCGCGCAGAGCGGCAGGAAGACGTAGGGCGCGTTCAGCTTGTGCCCGAAGGCGCCGGAATAGCCGCGCGCCATCTTCCAGGCGACCTGGTAGCCGGTCCAGGACTCGAGGACTTCGCCGCTGTGGGGATCGACGAGGACGACCGCCAGCTCCTTGCCGTCTTCGAAGTAGGCGACTTCCCAGTGCCCTTCGGTGCGGGTGGCGCTGGGACCGAGGTGCGGGTGCCGTTCTTTCTCGCCGACGACCTTGGAGTCGTGGTTGGCGATTGCGATCGCTTCGGTCCGCGAGACCTGCGCCTGCGTCTTCGCGTTCGCGGCACCCGCTGGCGCTGGTTGCAGCGCCAGCGCAACGAGCAGCGCGATGAAGAGCGCGGCGCGCCTCACCCTGGCGCCGCCACCCCGAAGTGCTGAAGGACGATCGGGGCGACGTCACGCAACGTCCACTGCTCTCGCTCCCCCGCGGAGTCCGGCCCGCAGCCGACGAAGAGCAGCGGCCCGAGCGAGTCGCCGGCGTGCAGGGCGCCGTGGCTGCCGCCGCCGGCGTGGGAGACCCCGCCCCAGTCGACCGCCTCGAAGCCGGGGGCGAGCGAGACGACGAAGTCGCCCGAGTGCGGGGCCGTCAGCGCCGACCAGACCCGCGCCAGCGGGTCGGGGTAGGTCTCGCTGCTGAGCCGCCCGCCCGCGACCGAGGTCTCGAGCGCCGCCAGGTCCCCCTCCACCTCCCAGCTGCCGCCGCGCAAGTCGCCGACCTCGCCGCCGGGGCGGAAGCGCAGCGCGCAGTCGCGCCGTTCGACCACCGCCCACTCGTCGCCGGCGAACGGCATCCCGGGACTCTCTCGCCGCAGCGGCATCCCGTCGGCTCCCTCCAGGCGGCAGACCAGGTCGACCCCCTCGATCACGCCGAGGCGCGCCGCCACCTCCAGCGGCTCGGCCCGCTCCCCCTCCCCGGGCAGCAGGTAGACGTGGGCGGCCCGGCCGGTCGGGCTGACCGCCAGCTGCGAGTGCTCCGGCCGCTCCTCGGAGGGCTGCAGCACCGACCACTCCGCACTCAGCAGCTCGGCCAGCGGCAGGCCACGGTGGACGTCGGTCTGGGAGTGGTCGGCGAGCAGGATCACCGCGTGGCCCTCGAGGAACTCGTCGAGCCCGCCCGCTTCCTCGGCGTAGGTGGCGAAGCTCGCGTCGGCCCTGGCGATCGACTCGACGGTCGCCTCGGGGCCGTGGTGGTGGGAGTAGTGGTCGTTGTCGGGCAGCGAGAGCAGCAGGAAGTCGTAGAGGTCTTCCTTCATCAGCTCCGCCGCACAGCAGGCGGCGTAGCCGTCGCGGTTGCCGGGGATCGAGGTCGAGCGGCAGGGAACCTCGCGGCTGGCGTAGAGGTCGCCGTAGAAGAGGTCGGTCGGCCCCCAGGTATGGTGGTGGAACTTCAGCTTCGTCGCGTCGACCGCCCGCCGCAGCAAGCCGTCGAGCGAGACCTCGTGGCGGCGGCGCCCGCGGTAGATCAGGAACGGAGTGCAGGCGGTGCGGGCCCCCGCGTCTTCGAGGCTCTCGAACAGCGTCTCCACCTCGGGGCTGAGGTGACCAAGGTTCATGTTGTAGACGAGGTCGTAGAGGGCGCGGAAGACCCCGAAGGCGCGCGTCGCCTCCAGCGAGGAGCCGTACTCGACGTAGCGCCGCTCGAGCCGGTGGTACCAGTTCATGCCGCTGATCCAGTGGCGGTCGGCACCGACCCCGGTGACGATCTCCGAGCAGGCGACCGGGGTCACCGAGGGGAAGCTGGAGACGCAGTCGGGGACGAGGACGCCGCGCTCGATCAGCGCCCCGAAGGTGGGGGCGCGGCCCTCCTCGACGGCGCGTTCGAGCATGTCGGTGCGCAGCGAGTCGACGTAGGCGAGGACGAGCTTCTTGCGAGAAGCCATGGTCCGAATGATGCCCGCCGCGGCTGGCGCCCGAAGGGCGCGTTACCGGAGGACGCGCAGGCCGGCGTGTTTGCGCTGGGCGCGGCGGTAGCGAGAGACGCCGAGCCAGATCAGCGCCAGCGCGAAGACGATCACGACCGGTTCGACGAAGAGCGCGAGCGCGATCACCACTAGGGCCGCCAGGGCGACGAAGAAGGCGAGCGCGCCGGCGCCGCTGCCCTCGCGGCGGCTGGCGCCGTAGACGACGTCGCTGAGGACGATGCAGCCGAGCGCCGCGCCCACCGCGGCGACCAGGGCGCCGACGATGCCGTCGATCAGGAACCCGGCGACGAGGCCGATCACGGCAGCGAGGATCGTCATCCGCCCGCGGGCGGAGCCGTGGGTGCCGGCGGTGCCGGCGAGCATCCCGATCGCGATGCCGATCCCGAGGTCGGTGAGAATGTCCACGTGCGAAAACCTAACCGCCCTGGCGACAGCGCGTCGATCCGCCACACTTCACCGATGAGCGAAGTGCCCGAGCCGACTCACAGAAGGCGCGCCCACGCCGGCACCCGCGACCTCGAGCGCTACGCCGGCCTCTTCGCCGAGCGGACCACGGTGATGCGCTCCTCGGCGATGCGCGACCTGATGGCGATCACCGCCCGCCCGGAAGTGATCTCCCTCGCCGGCGGCCTCCCCGATACCTCGACCTTCCCGCCGCAGAGCTTCGCCGCGCAGATGACGCGGATCGCCCAGGAGTCGGCAGCGAAGGCGCTCCAGTACGGGCCGACCGAGGGCTTCGAGGAGACCAAGGACTGCATCCTCGAGGTGATGGGAGCGGAGGGCATGCTCCCCGACCCCGACGACGTCATCGTCACCACCGGCGGCCAGCAGGCGATCGATCTCGTCTGCAAGACCCTCGTCGACCCCGGCGACGTCGTCATCTGCGAGGCGCCGACCTACCCCGGCGCGGTCCCGGTCTTCTGCAGCTACCAGGCCGACGTGATCCAGGTCGAATGCGACGAGGACGGGATGCGGATCGACGTGCTGGAAAAGCTGCTCGGCGAGCTGCGCGAGGAAGGGCGGCGGCCGAAGTTCATCTACTCGGTGCCGAGCTTCCAGAACCCGGCCGGGGTGACGCTGTCGCTGGAGCGGCGGCGGCGCCTGGTCGAGCTGGCGCGCGAGGAGGAGATTCTCGTCGTCGAGGACAACCCCTACGGGCTGCTCCGCTACAGCGGCGAGCCGATGCCGCCGCTCTACCAGCTCGACGGCGGTGACTTCGTCATCTACCTCGGCACCTTCTCGAAGATCCTCTCCCCCGGCATCCGCCTCGGCTGGGCGGTGGCGCCGCCGCCGGTGATGGAGAAGATCGTCCTCGGCAAGCAGGCCGCCGACCTCTGCACCTCGACCCTGACCCAGTACTTCGTCCGCGAGTACTTCGCCGAACGGCGCTGGCAGCACTACGTCGACGACCTCGTCGAGATCTACCGGGGGCGGCGCGACGTCATGATCGAGGCGCTGCGGATGCACTTTCCCGCTGAGGCAACCTGGACCGAGCCGGAGGGCGGCCTCTTCATCTGGGCGACGCTGCCCGACTACATCGACACCAACGATCTGCTGGCGAAGGCGCTGCGCGCCGACGTCGCCTTCGTCCCGGGTCAGGGCGCCTACGTCGACGGCCGCGGCACCCACTCGATGCGGCTCAACTTCTCCGGCGTCGACGAGGACGAAATCCGCGAGGGGGTGCGGCGGATCGGCAAGGTGATCGCCGAGCAGGTCGAGCTCTACGGAACGCTGACCGGCGAACAGCGGCTGCCCGAGCCGGCGGCGGAGCCGCAGCCAAACGTGCTCCCCTTCCGCAAGGCGGAGGAGGCGTGAAGATCGCAGTCCTCAAAGGCGGGCGGTCGCTGGAGCGCGGCGTCTCGCTGCGCTCGGGGGCGCGGGTCGAGGACGCGCTGGAGCGGCTCGGCCACGAGGTGCTGCCGATCGACGTCGGCCCGGACCTGGTCAAGCGCCTGGTCGCCGAGCGGCCCGACGTCGCCTTCGTCGCCATGCACGGTGTCGGCGGCGAGGACGGCACCGTCCAGGAGCTGCTGGAGATCCTCGGCATCCCCTTCACCGGCCCGGGCGCGGCGGCCTGCGCCCGTTGCATGGACAAGGTCCAGGCCAAGGACGCGATCGAGGAGTCCGGCCTCCCCACTCCCGACTGGTTCGCCTTCAACCAGACCGCCTTCCGCGAGTTCGGCGCCGCCGACGCGCTCGGGCGGCTGGAGGAGACGCTCGGCTTCCCGCTCGTCGTCAAGCCCAGCCGCGGCGGCTCCTCGCTCGGGGTGAAGTTCGCCCGCTCGCCTGACGAGGTCCCGCAGGCGCTGGTCTCCGCCTTCAGCTACGACGACCGCATCCTGCTTGAGCGCTTCGTCGACGGCCGCGAGCTGGCGGTCAGCATCCTCGGCGACGAGCCGTTGCCGGTCGTCGAGGCGATCCTGCTGGAGGGCGACCGCTACGACTTCGAGGCCCGCTACGAGATCGGCCGCACCCGCTTCGTCTGCCCGGCCGAGCTGAGCGCCGACGAGGAGCGCGCCGTCACCGAGGCCGCCCTCGCCACATACCGCGCGCTCGGCTGCACCGGCTTCGCCCGCGTCGACCTGATCCTCGGCCCGGAGGGCCCGTGGCTGCTGGAGGCCAACGCGATCCCCGGCCTCACCGACACCAGCCTCCTCCCCCAGGCCGCCGAGGCAGCGGGGCTCAGCTTCGAGCAGCTAGTCGAGCGGATCCTCGACCTGGCACTCCGCCCCCAGGGCGTCTCCTAGGAGCGAAAAGCAAGCAGCTCAAGGAGGAGCGAGGGAGCGTGCTCTGCACGTGACCGAACGACGACGCCGAGATGCGCCGCTTTGCAGCCCTAGGAATCGCCTTGGGCGAAATCCTCGGGAGTTACTTCGTCGAGGAACTCTTTGAACTTGTCGACGACTTCCTCGGTGTCCTCGACCTCGTGCTCGAACTCGATCGCCGACTCCTCGATCACCTCCTCGGCGGCAAAGATCGGCGCCGCCACCCGGACCGCGAGGGCAAGCGCGTCGGAGGGGCGCGAGTCGATCTCGACTTCGGAGCCGTTGATCGAGACCGTGATCGAGGCGTAGAAGGTGTTGTCGCGCAGTTCGGTGACCGCCACCCGCTCGCACTTCGCGTCGAGGTTCTCGAGCACGTCGGAGAGCAGGTCGTGGGTCATCGGCCGCGGCGTCGAGGCGCCCTGCAGCTTCATCAGGATCGCCGCCGCCTCCGGATGGCCGATCCAGATCGGCAGGAAGCGGTTGCCGTCCACGGTCTTCAGCAACACGATCGGCTGCTTGCCGACCATGTCAAAACTGACGCCGTAGATCTGCATCTGCTGCAAGAGAAGCTCCCGACCTGGTTGGAAGGCGAAGTATAGGTCGAGCTTCTACCCGTCCCCAAGGGGTGCCCAACCGCGCGAAGTCGAGTGGGCGATCCTGGATTCGAACCAGGGACCTCGTCCTTATCAGAGACGCGCTCTAACCAACTGAGCTAATCGCCCTCGCAGGCGGAACATGGTAGCGACGTAGCGACGCAACTTTGCCTTCGTCAGGCAAGGGCCGCTAAACCCCATTGCTTCTCTTGGATTGGAAGTAATCCATGTGGATGGATATATGTCCATATGGATGATATCTTGTCCATAGATGGACCTTACCCGCCCGTACACCGCGATCTGTCCCCCTCTTGAGGGGGGAGCTCTGAGCGTGCTTGCCGGCACCACGCGGCCGATGACTGGGCGTGAAATCGCTCGCCTTATGGGTCGCACCTCCCACAGCGGAGTCCTCATTGCTTTGAACCGGCTTGCGGACCAGGGGGTCGTAGATAGAGAGGAGGCCGGGCGAGCACTTCTATTCACGCTCAACCGTGAGCACCTTGCCGCTCCCGCGGTCGACATTCTCGCCGACATGCGGAATGAGCTCTTAGATCGCCTCCGTCGCGCAGTGGGCTCATGGGAGATCGCAGCGGCCCATGTTTCGCTGTTCGGATCGTTCGCTCGGGGTGAGGGAGATACGGGCAGCGACATCGACCTCTTCGTCATACGACCCAAGAAGGTGGAACGCGAGGACCCCCGGTGGCGGGAACAACTCGATCTGCTCGCTCGCCAAGTCCGGCGCTGGACGGGAAACCCGGCGGGCATCGCCGAGGTTGGCAAGGACGAGATCGCGCGGCTGCGAAAAGAGAAGCCGCCGATTCTCAGCGAGCTTCGCAAGGATGCGATCACTGTCGCCGGAAGTGAGGCGGCAGCATTGTTGGGCGAGTCCTGAATGGCCAGCCGTGGCGCCACGCGCACCCAGCCCTGCTCAACTGCGCAAGCTCGTACGCGCCTGGAGCACGCTCGTAAGTTCCTCGAGGTCGCGGAGTTGGTCGCCGGGCAAACAGGAGACCTGGAGTACGCCAGCGCCGCGGCCGCTCTTGCGGTCCTGGCCGGGATAGCCGCCTCAGACGCGGCATGCTGCACGGCTCTTGGCCGGCGCTCTCGCGGACAGGATCACCTGCAGGCAGTCGACCTCGTGGAGCAGATCGCTCCGGGCGGCGCTCAAGCGGCCAAAGCACTACGCCGGTTGCTGAGCCTCAAGGACGAAGCGCACTATGGCCTGTTCGATGTCAGCGGACAGGATCTTCAGGCTGCGCTGCGACAGACGAAGGCCCTGTTGGAGTTTGCCGACAAGGTCGTTCAGCGTCGCCCCATGTAGCGGGCCTCAGCCGCTGCGCTTGCGGAGGCGGCGGGCGAGGGCGTGGGCGTCGCGGACGTCGTCGAAGCTGAGCTCAGCGACGATTTTCTCCCCTTTCGCCCGGGCCGTCACTTCGTGGCCGATCGCCTCCTCGAGGGCGTCGGCGACGTCGCGGAGGGCGGCGAGGGCGTCTGGGTCAATCGGAGCACGCGTTGGTTTTGCTCTTGGCTGGTTGGCCAGCCGAACCCTCTCCTCGGTTTCGCGGACCGACCAGCCGCTGCGGGCGGCGTCCCTCGCCAGGCGGCGGCGGGCGTCGTTGCCCTGGACTCCGAGCAGCGCCTTCCCGTGTCCCTCGCTGAGGTCGCCTTTCTCCAGCAGCTCGAGCGCCTCGTCGGGCAGCTCGAGCAGGCGGATCAGGTTGGAGACGGCAGGGCGGCTGCGGCCGACGCGTTTTGCCAGCTCCTCTTTGGTCAGGCCGAGATCCTCGACCAAGGCGGCGCAAGCCTTTGCCTCCTCGACCGGGTTGAGGTCCTCGCGCACCATGTTCTCGATCAGGGCGGCCTGCAACCGCTCCGCTTCGGCCTGGTCCCGGACCACCGCCGGCACCTTCTCCAGCCCCGCCTGCTGGGCGGCACGCCAGCGGCGCTCGCCGGCGACGAGCTCGTAGCTGCCGTCGGGGAGAGGGCGGACCAAGAGCGGCTGGACGACGCCGCTCGCCTCGATCGACGCGGCGAGCGCCGCCAGCGCCTCCTCGTCGAAGTTGGTGCGCGGCTGCGACGGGTTGGGCCTGATCAACGAGACCGGCAGCTCGCGGAGCTCGCCGGCGTCCGTCGCCTCGGTTTCGGGAAGGATCGCCGCCAGCCCGCGGCCGATTCCGCGCCGGCCGCTAGCCACGGCTCGCCAGCTCCCTCGCGAGGGCCCGGTAGGCGACGGCGCCATGGGAAGAGGGCGCGTGCTCGGTCACGGGCAGACCATAGCTCGGCGACTCGGCGACTCGGACGCTGCGCGGGATCACCGTCTCGAAGACCATGCCGTCGAAGTGGTCGCGCAGCTCCGACTCGACGTCCTGGGCGAGGCGGGTGCGCTCGTCGTGCATGGTAATCAGCAGACCCGAAACCTCTAGTTGAGGGTTGAGCTCGCGTCGGATCAGGCTCAGCGTTTCCAGGAACTGGACCAACCCCTCGAGCGCCAGGTACTCCGCTTGGACGGGCACGATGACCCGATCCGCCGCCACCAGCGCATTGACGCTCACCGGCCCCAAGGAGGGAGGGCAATCGAGGAGGGCGACGGCGAAGCGCTCACGCACGGGCCCGAGCCGCTCGCGCAGGCGGGTCTCAGAGCCCTGGATGCGAGGAAGCTCGACCGCCGCGCCGGCGAGGTCGCGGCTGGCGGGGACCAGCCAGAGGTTGTCCGGGCCGGCCGGCCGCGCTGCCTCTGCCACCGAAGTGTCCCCGGTCAGGCAGTCGTAGGAGGAGGGATGCAGGTCGCGGCCTCCCCCCAATGCCACGGTCGCATTGCACTGGGGGTCGAGGTCAACGAGGAGGGTCTGCTGACCCTCGGCAGCGGCGCAGGAAGCAAGGTTGACGGCGGTGGTCGTCTTCCCGACGCCGCCCTTCTGGTTCGCGATCGCGTAGACCTTGCCCATTGCCGCTCAGCCTAGAGAGTGGACTCCCGGCGCGTTTTGAAGCGGTCGGATAGCCTGCCAAACGTGTCCGAGAGCTTCGACTGGCCCGACAGCCCCGCGGAGCGAGCGCAAGAGCTCGTCGAGGGGGTCTTGGATGAGCTCGACCTCGACGGCGAGGTCGTCGTCGAGGAGGACGACGAAAGGATCCTGCTCACCGTCGAGGGAGAGGACGATTACGGGCTGCTGATCGGCAAACGCGGCCAGACCATCGATGCCCTGCAACTGCTCTGCTACCAGGCGGCTTTCCGCGGCATGCGTGAGCGGAAGCGGGTCGTGGTCGACGCGGCGGGCTATCGGGAGCGGCGACGCGAGACGCTCGAGGGCCGGGCTGACCGCGCCGCCGAGCAGGCTCTGACCAACAACCGGGTCGTCGAGATGGACCCGATGAGCGCGCAGGAACGCCGCGTGGTCCACGAACGGCTGAAAGACCGCTCCGGGGTCGAGACCTACAGCGAGGGCGACGAGCCCCGCCGCTGCGTGATCGTGGCGCCGCTGCTGCCCGAGTGAACCTGGACCCAGCCGCAGAGCTGGACGCCCCCGCGAGGGAAAAGCTCGAGGCCGTCCTCGCCCTGCTTGCCGAGGAGCGGGCCTCGGTCAGCTCGGTGGTGGATCAGCGGGCCTGGCAGGTGCACGTCATCGACAGCCTCACGGGACTGGAGGTGCCGGAGCTGCGGCCAGCCAGGCGGATCGCCGACGTCGGCGCGGGGGCCGGTTTTCCAGGTCTTGCCCTTGCCCTTGCCCTGCCCGCGGCGGAAGTCGACCTGATCGAGTCGGTCGGCCGCAAGTGCGAGTTCATGCGCCGCGCGATCGAGGCGGCGGAGATTCCCAACGCCACGGTCCTCAACACCCGCTCAGAGGACTGGGCCGCCTCCGAGGGGCGCGAGGCCTACGACGCCGTCACCGCCCGCGCCGTCGGCCGCCTCTCGACCCTAGCCGAGCTCGCCTCGCCACTTCTGAAGCCAAATGGAGTACTCGTCGCCTGGAAGGGCAAGCGCGACGCCGAAGAGGAGCGGCAGCTCGCAAACGCCTCCGCGGACCTGGCCATGACCCCAGAGGAAATCCTCGACGTAGGCAACCGAGCCGGCAGCGAACACCGCCACCTACACGTAATCCGCAAGACGGGCCCTACGCCCCCGAATCTTCCCCGCAAGCCCGGCATAGCCAAGAAACGCCCCAAGGGCTAACGAACTCCCACCAGCTGTTGAAAGGGGATCGGCACTCCCCTGAACGGCTTGTACTTCTCGGTCAAGGCACCTCTAGGACTGCCGCAGGCGCCCCACCCGAGCAAGTTGAGTGAAGGGGAGTGCCGATCCCCGTACCGCCAAGCGTTTATCGACGCTTCTTCTTTTTCCGCGGCGGCGGAGGCGGCGGTTTGGCCGCCTGTATCGCGGCCGCGCCCTCAGGAGTGGCCACGACAGGTACCGGGATGATCTTCCGGATCGCCAGCTGCTGCCCGATCGTCCAGATGTTGGTGGTGATCCAGTAGAGGATCAAACCGGCCGGGAAGTTGAGGATGAAGGGGACGAAAATCAGCGGCAGCAGGAACATCATCGTCCGCTGGCTTTTGTCCGCCGAGAGCGACATGACCATCCCCGAGATCAACTGCGTGCCGACGTAGAGGATCAGCAGCGTGATCAGTTCGCCCCCGGTTGCCTTCGCGGTCAGGTCCTTGATGAAGAAGAATTCGGCTCCGTAGGCGGCGCAGTGGCCGGCTTCCGGGCAGCCCATGTCCGGCGGCAGCTCGTGCCGCAGCACGTAGAAGAGGGTGATGAACACCGGCAGCTGCGCCACCAGGGGGATGCAAGAGGCAAAGGGGTTGACTTTGTTCTCTTTGTAGAAGCGCATCATTTCCTGCTGCATGCGCTGTTTGTCGTTTTTGTATTTCTCCTGCAGCTCCTTGATCTGCGGCTGCAGCGCCTGCAGCGCCCGCATCCCTTTCAGCTGTTTGTAGGTGAGCGGGATCAGCACCGCGCGGGTGACGACGGTCAGCGCGATGATCGACATCCCCCAACTGAGGCCGGCGTTGTCGTGGAAGAACTTCAGGACCGCGTTGGCAACGTTGATCAGCGGCTGCAGGATGTTGGCGGCGGGGAGGATCATGGGTGGGTGCGGTGGTACTCGGCCGGGTGCGTGGGCCCGGTGCGGAGCGTGAATCTATCGGGGACGGGGTCGAAGCCGCCGTGACTGAAGGGATTGCAGCGCAGCAGCCGCCATCCAGCAAGGAGGAATCCCCGCATCACGCCGAAGCGTTCGACGGCTTCTACGGCGTAGGCAGAGCAGGTGGGCTCGTACCGGCAGCGGCGCGGAAAAGCCGGTGAGATCCAGCGCTGATAGGTGCGGATTGGAGCCAGTAAGAGCCGTTTCACGTGGAACGCCCCTTCCCCAGAGCCTCTTTCAAGTTTGCCTTCAGGCCCTCGAGCCCTTCTTTCTCGATCAAGTCGTTGATCTCGGCCCGGGCGACGATGACGAAGTCGTGACGCGGGGGCAGCTGCTCGTGAAGCGCCCAGAAAGCCTCTCGCAAGAGGCGCTTCACCTTGTTGCGATCGACAGCCCCGCCGACCTTGCGGCTAACGGAAACCCCGAGGCGCACGTCGTCGCGGTCCTCTTCCTTGCGAGGAAAGGTGTAGAGAACCAGGTACCGGGTCGCGTGCGAGGAGCCGTCGCGATACACGCGGTCGAACTCGCCGCTGCGCGAGAGGCGCCGTCGCTTCGACGCCATGCCGTTACGGGGTGAGGCGCTTCCGGCCCTTACGCCGGCGGCGCTTGAGGATGGCGCGGCCGCCGCGGGTGCTCATGCGTGCACGGAAGCCGTGGGTCTTCGCCCGCTTCCGCTTCTTTGGCTGGTAGGTGCGCTTCATGGCGGCGGAGTATACGGACGGGCCGCAAAATCTTTTCTGCGGGATTTGCGCAGCACCAAAACTGGCCTCTCAGGCACGGCGCTATGGTCGCCAGCCGGTGGCCGATGACTCTCCCAGAAACGAACTCCAAGCCCTTTGGCGGGCGGTCCAGGAGCGGCTGAAGACTTCGGTCCCAGAGTCGACCTATCGCCTCTGGCTCGAGCCGCTGGAAGCGGCCGGCGTCGAAGGCGAAACCCTCTTCCTCTCGGCCCCCGACGGGATTCGCGCCTGGACCGAGCGGCGCTACTCGGACCTGATCGCCGAAGCGCTCGCGGCGGTCGACTCGCCGGTGCAGCAGGTCAGCTTCGCCGAGCCCCCCGACGCCGCTCCCGATCCCGGAGCCGATCTGGAGCTGAATCCCAACTACACCTTCGATCGCTTCGTGATCGGGCCGGGGAACCGCTTGGCTCACGGCGCGGCCCTCGCCGTTGCCGAGGCCCCCTCAGAGGCCTACAACCCCCTTTTCCTGCACGGCCCTCCCGGGCTAGGCAAGACCCACCTGCTGGCGGCGATCGCCAACTACCTGCGCAACAACGCGCCGGGGTTGAGCGTCCGCTACACGACCGCCGAGTCCTTCACCAACGAGTTCGTCGCAGCACTGAAGACCTCCGGGAGCGAGGCCTTCAAGGCCCGTTACCGCGACATCGACGTGCTGCTGATCGACGACGTCCAGTTCCTCCAGGGCAAGCCGGCGACCGAGGAGGAGTTCTTCCACACCTTCAATGCCCTGTACGAGGCCGGCAGCCAGCTCGTCCTCTCCGCCGACCGGATCCCGAGCGAGCTCTCGACGCTGGCTTCGCGCCTGCGTGATCGCTTCGAGTGGGGGCTGACGGTGCCCGTCGAGCCGCCCAACCTCGCTACCCGCCTCACCGTCCTCCGCCGACTGGTCGAGGAGGCAGGCGTGGAGATCGACGACGAGGGCGCCCTCGTCGAGCTCGCCAACCGGATCGACGCCAACGTGCGCCAGCTGCACGGAGCACTGACGAAAGCGATCGCCCACGCCTCCCTGATGGCCCGCCCCCTCAGCTCCGACCTGATCACCGAGGTGATCCCGGGCGCTCGCTCCCAGCGACCAACCTCCGTCGAGGAAATCCAGCAGCGGGTAGCGGAAGGCTTCGGCATCTCGCGCGCGGAGCTGGTCGGTTCGAGTCGCGCCGCCACTCCCCTGCGAGCCCGTCAGGTCGCGATCTTCCTCACCCGCGACCTGACCGACCTCTCCCTTCCTCAGATCGGGCGTCTCTACGGCGGCCGCGACCACACCACCGTCCTCAACTCCCTGCGCCGGGTCGAAGCCGGCCTCGACGAGGATTCCGATCTGGCCGAGAAGATCCGGGAGTTGCGCGGAGCTATCCACAACCCTGTTACCGACGAGCGCTGACAACCGCTTGCGCTGTAAGAATCCCCAGACTCCCACAGCGCCGTCCACACCCCGCAAACCGCGCCCCTAGGCCGAATGCCCCAACTCCCAACCTCTTTCCACAGGACCTAACCCCACTTAAGAAGGCATCTATCTCTTGAAGCTCACGACCAAACGCGAAGATCTCGTCTCGAAGCTCTCGATCGTCTCCCGCGCAGTTTCGACTCGCGCCGCCACCCAGGCTCTCTCCGGCGTCCTCCTCAATGCCGCCGAGGGAAGGGTGACGCTGGCCGCAACCGACCTCGACCTGGGGCTGGAGACGACGCTCGAGGCGGAGGTCGCCGATGGCGGGGCAGTTCTCCTGCCCGGCCGGCTGTTTGCCGAGGTCGCGCGCTCGCTGGCGGACCCGGTGGTGGAAATCGAGTCCCGCGAGGCCGAGCACGACGTCGAGATCCGCAGCGGCGGCTCCAGCTTCCACCTCCGCGTGCTCCCGGTCGAGGACTTCCCGAAGCTCCCCCCGCCTCAGGAGGAGGGAGCGCTGAAGATCCCGGCGGCGGCGTTGGAAGAGAGCATCGAGCTGGTCGCGCGAGCTGCGTCGAAAGACGACATGCGACCTGTGCTCACCGGCGTCTTCGTCACCGCCAGCGGCAAGGAGATGACGATGGTCGCCACCGACTCCTACCGGCTGGCGGTCAAGCGGACCGAGCTCGAGGCCGACCTCGGCGGCGAGCTCGAGGCAAACATCCCGGCGCGGGCCCTGCGGGAGCTGGGCCGGATCCTCTCCTCCGAAGGCGCCGGCGAGACGTCGATCTCGTTGCTCCCCAACCAGGCGGTCTTCGTCGCCGGGTCGATCCTCCTCTCGACGCGGCTGATAGACGGCCAGTTCCCCAACTTCCGCCAGCTGCTGCCCGAGTCCTACGAGCACGACGTGCGGCTGCCGCGGACCGACTTCCTCGAAGTCACCCGCCGCGTCAGCCAGTTGGCGCAGCGCAATGCGCCGTTGCGGCTTTCGTTCGAGTCCGGAGAGTTGACCGTGGCGGCGGAAACCCCCGACGTCGGCGATGCGCGGGAGACGATGCCTGCCGCCTTCGAGGGGGAGGCCCTGGAGATCGGGTTCAACCCCGAGTTCTTGCGCGAGGGGATCGAAAGCGTGCAGGGCGAGGAGATCCTGGTGCGGCTGATCTCGCCGCTGCGGCCGGGCCTGTTGGAACCGGTGGAGGGCGCCGACTTCCGCTACCTGGTGATGCCGATCCGCCTCAACGTCTAGCCGTGGCGGCGCCCGCCGACTGAGCCGGCGATGCTCGTCACTGCGATCGAGGCAAAGCCCCTGCGCAACCTCGATCGGGTCCGGATCGAGCTGGCAGCGGGGATCGTCAGCGTCATCGGCCCCAACGGAACCGGCAAGACGAACCTGATCGAGGCCCTCTACTTCGCTCTCACCGGCCGTTCGTTCCGGACCAGCGACCGCCGCGACATGATCCCCTTCGGGGGGACGCTGGCCCGGGCGGAAGCCACGATCGAAGACGAGGACGGGATCGAGCACACGCTGATGGCCGCGGTCAGCCGCAGCGAAGGCCGCCGCCACCTGCTCGACGGCAACCCGGCCGACCCGGGCACGCTCGCCCGTGCTCGGCCCCCGGTGGCGGTCTTCGCTCCCGACCGGCTGACTCTGGTGAAGGGCCCGCCGGCCGAGCGGCGGGCGCACCTCGACGGCTTCATCGCCGCCCGCCGGCCGGCGCGGGCGCAGCTGCGAAAGCGGTACGGACAGGCGGTCGCGCAGCGAAACGCGCTGCTCTCGCGGCTGAGCGCCGGCTACGGGTCTCCTGCGGATCTGCGGATCTGGGACGCGGGCCTGGCCGATGCCGCCGCGCCGTTGATCGAGGCTCGCACGGAGGCGGTCGCCGAGCTGGCGGGGCCATTCGCAGGGGCGGCAGCCGAGCTCGGCCTCGAGGACGCCGAGCTCGCGTACGCGCCGCGGGCCGAGGGCGATGCGGACGAGCTCAGAGCGGGCTTGGAGGAGCGCCGCGAGCAGGACATCCGCCTGGGTCGCAGCTCATGGGGCCCGCACCTCGACGAGCTGAAGCTGTCGGCCGGGGGGAAGTCGTTGCGGCGCTACGGGTCGCAGGGGCAGCAACGCACCGGCCTCCTCGCTCTCCTCTTCGCCGAGCGGGAGGCCCTGTTGGCGGCGCGACGGGTGACGCCCCTCCTTCTCCTGGACGACGTGATGAGCGAGCTCGATCCGGGCCGCCGCGAGCGCCTCGTCGCCCGTCTCGGAGACGGCGGGCAGGTCTTGATCACCGCAGCCGACGAGGCCTCGGTGCCCGCCGCCGCCCGCGAGACCGTGGTGCCAATGCCCCTGCCGCAGACAGAAAGTGACGTTGGATGAGCCGGCGGCGGGCACCGAGGCCGGCGGCGAACGCATTTCGGACTGCGCTGGAGAAAGCCGCGCCGCAGACGCCCCTGGCCGCCGTCCAGGCTGCCTGGGCGAGGGCGGTCGGCGAGCAGCTGGCCGCAGTGGCGGCGCCGGCCTCCGAGCGGGACGGGACGCTGACGGTGGAGTGCGCCGATGCGGTCTGGGCGCAGGAGCTCGACCTGATGCAAGAGACCCTGCTGGAGCGGCTGAAAGCAGAGGTCGGGGACCAGGCTCCACGCTCGTTGCGCTTCCGTGTCAACTCAGCGCGCTTCTAAGCACTCTTTTTTCACGATTTGCAGGGTAATTTTGCCTTTGGGACAGCTTGTCCGCGGCCCCGAACTGATATTCTTATGGCAACTCGCAATATGCCCCGACCAACCGTGGAGCGAGTCTCCGGGCGTCGGGGCTTTGTGTGTCTGAGTATTAATCGGAAGGGACTCCTTGCCTGACAAAAAAGCCGGCGACTCCTACGGCGCCAAAGACATCACCGTCCTCGAGGGACTGGAAGCGGTTCGCAAGCGCCCCGGGATGTACATCGGTTCGACGGGCCCGCGCGGCCTGCACCATCTCGTCTACGAGATCGTCGACAACTCCGTCGACGAGGCCCTCGCCGGCTACTGCGACGGCGTCCGCGTCGTCCTCCACCCGGACAACTCGTGCACGGTCGAGGACAACGGCCGCGGCATCCCGGTCGAGACGATGGAGAAAGAGGGGAGGCCGGCCGCCGAGGTCGTGCTGACCGTTCTCCACGCCGGCGGCAAGTTCGGGGACGGCGGCGGCTACAAGGTCTCCGGGGGCCTGCACGGCGTCGGCGTCTCGGTCGTCAACGCCCTCTCCGAGCGGCTCCACCTGGAGATCAGCCGGGACGGCCACGTCTGGTCGCAGGACTACGAGCGCGGCAAACCGCAGACCGACCTGAGCAAGGGCGAGAAGACCAAAGCCCACGGCACCAAGATCACCTTCCTGCCCGACCTCGAAATCTTCGAGGAGATCGAGTTCGACTTCCAGACGCTGGCCGAGCGGCTGCGCGAGACCGCGTTCCTCACCCGCGGGCTGAAGATCGAGCTGATCGACGAGCGCGGCGCCACCAACAGCGTCACCTTCCAGTACGAGGGCGGAATCGAGGACTTCGTCCGTCACCTCAACGAGAACAAGGACGAGCTCCACCGCAAGGTCATCTTCTTCGAAGGCGAAGAGGAGGCCGGCGAAGTCGAGCTGGCGATGCAGTGGAACAGCTCCTACCAGGAGTCGATCTTCAGCTTCGCCAACAACATCAACACCCACGAGGGCGGTACGCACCTCTCCGGCTTCCGCGCGGCGCTGACCCGGACGCTGAACGCCTACGCGCGCAACAAAGGCTTGCTGAAAGACAAAGACGACAACCTCGCCGGCGAGGACGTGCGCGAGGGCCTGACCGCGGTGATCTCCGTGAAACTGCACGACCCGCAGTTCGAGGGACAGACCAAGACCAAACTCGGCAACCCGCCGATCAAAGGCCTGGTTGAGGAGACGGTCAACCGCAAACTGGCCGAGTACCTCGAGGAGAACCCTGGCGACGCGCGGCGGGTCATCAACAAGGCAATCGACGCCTCCCGCGCCCGCGACGCCGCTCGCAAGGCCCGCGACTTGACCCGGCGCAAGTCGGCGCTGGAGAACTCGACCCTGCCGGGCAAGCTCGCCGACTGCACGGTCAAAGACCCGAGCCTGGCCGAGATCTTCGTGGTCGAGGGCGATTCCGCAGGTGGCTCGGCCAAGCAGGCGCGCGACCGCAACACGCAGGCGGTGCTGCCGCTGCGCGGCAAGATCATCAACGTCGAGAAGAGCCGCATCGACAAGGTGCTGGCCAACAACGAGATCCAGGCGCTGATCACCGCGATCGGGACCGGCGTGCACGACGAGTTCAACCTCGAGGACGCCCGGTACCACAAGATCGTGATGGCGACGGACGCCGACGTCGACGGCGCCCACATCCGCACCCTCGTCCTCACCTTCCTCTACCGGCAGATGCCGGACCTGATCGACGCCGGCTACGTCTACATCGCCAAACCGCCGCTCTACCGGGTCAAACAGGGCAACCAAGAGACCTACCTCGAGCGCGAGTCCGAACTGGAGGAGCTGTTGCTGCGCGACAAACTCGAGGACTTCGAGCTCGTCGACGCCAACGGCAAGAAGACGAAGCTGACCCAGGCCCGCTGGCAGGGCTACGTGCGGCGCTCGAAGGAGTACGAGGGCTGGAGCTCCTCGCTGCAGGCGGAGTTCGGCCACGAGGCGGTGCGCTTCCTCGAGGAGTCGAACCTGCTCGACGAGGGCGTGGCGACCGTGGCCGCCGCGGCGAAACTGCTCAGCAAGAAAGCTCCCGAGGACGAGCCGTTCGAAACGGAGGTGCTGGAGAAGAGCGACGAGTACCTGGTCGTCAAGGCGATCGAGCGGCGCAGCGGCCTCGCCCGCACCCACCGCTTCCCGGCCGAGCTCTTCACCCACCACGACTACCGCAAGTTCGTCGAGGTCCACCAGGCGCTGCTGAAACAGGTCGGGCGGCCGCCGTTCGAGATCGAGTTCGGCGACCGTCGCAACGTCGCGCTCTCCTTTCAGGCCCTGCGCGGGGCGGTGCTGGAGCTGGCCCGTAAAGGCGTGCAGCTGACCCGGTTCAAGGGGCTGGGCGAGATGAACGCCGAGCAGTTGCGGGAGACGACGATGGACCCTGCGACCCGGACCCTGGCCCGCGTCACCCTCGAGGACGCGACCGCTGCCGACCAGATCTTCTCGATGCTGATGGGCGACCAGGTCGGCCCGCGTCGCGACTTCATCGAGGAACACGCGAAGGAGGTGCGCTTCCTCGATGTCTGACGCCAACGTCCTCACCGGAGGGCGCATAGAAGAGCGCGAGCTCGAGAAGGAGATGCGCTCGTCGTACCTCGATTACGCGATGAGCGTGATCGTCGGCCGGGCGCTCCCGGACGTCCGCGACGGGCTGAAGCCGGTGCACCGTCGCGTGCTCTACGCGATGCACGACATCGGCCTGCAGCCGACCCGCCCCTACCGCAAGTGCGCCTTCATCGTCGGCGAGGTGATGGGCAAGTACCACCCGCACGGCGACTCGGCGATCTACGACACCCTGGTGCGGATGGCGCAGGACTTCTCCCTGCGCTACATGCTCGTCGACGGCCAAGGCAACTTCGGCTCGATCGACGACGACCCGGCAGCGGCGATGCGGTACTGCGTTACCGGCGACACCCGCGTCGCCACGCCGAAGGGCACGGTGCGTATCGACTCGATCGCCGAGGGTGTCGATCCGGACTCCGAGGTCGATCTGGACATGGAGGTGCTAGATCGCCTCGGCCGCCCGGTTCACGCCAGCAAGCTCTTTCACTCGGGCGAGCACCCGACGCTGCGACTTCGCACCGCTCAAGGACACGAGCTGACCGGGACCCACAACCACCCGGTCCTCTGCCTGGTCGACATGGCCGGCGTCCCACTCCTCTTGTGGAAGCTGCTCGAGGAGATCCAGCCCGGAGATCGGGTCCTCATCTCACGGACTGAGCAGGAGGCTGGAACGCTGAGCGAAGAGGAAGAGCGGCTCGCGTTGCTGGCCGGGGCCTTTATCTCCGAGGGATGGGTCAGTGAGACGCGCGCCGGCTTCAACAACGTCGACCGTGACTACTTCGATGCGGTTCTGAACGCCTACGACGAGCTCGTCGGTGGGCCGAGATACGTGTACTCGCGAGTGATCAAGTCAGGCAGCCTTATCCACGAGCTGGATATTCAGAACCTCCAGCACCTAAAGGCATCTCCCCTGGCAGAGCTTCGGGGGGCTGCTCGCGAGAAGACGGTGCCGGAGTTCGTATGGCGCTCAAACCCTGCTCTCAAACGGCACTTCCTTCGCTCGCTCTTCACGGGCGACGGCTCGTCCTCGCTGTTGCCCCGCAACACCATCCAGGTTTCGTACTCCACCTACAGTGAGCAGTTGGCGCGAGAGGTCCAGCTTCTGCTTCTCGAGGCGGGGGTCGTTTCGCGGATCTGCCGCTATGCGAAGGGCGAGTACAAGGTCGTCATCAGCAATCGCCGCGACGCACGCATCTTCGAGCGCAACGTCGGCTTCCTCGGCGCAAAGCAGGCCAAACTGAGCGCTGATCTGCGGCAGGTTCCCGAGAGCAGCCGTGCTCTCAGTCGGGATCACGTCCCCTTCATGGCGGACTACGTTCGTGACGAGACCGGGCCAGGCCCTGATGGCACCTGGCTGCGTCGCCACAACATCGACCGGATCGAGCGCTGGGAGCAAGGCGGCACCGCGATCATGGAGCGGATCCCGTCTCAGGAGGCGCGCGACGTCGTCGCCCCGCTGGTGAGCGGCGACTACTTCTATGCGGAGGTCGAGTCCGTGGTCGACGCCGGAGTCCAGGCGGTCTACTCGATACGCGTCGACAGCGAAGACCATTCGTTTCTCACCAACGGCTTCGTCAGCCACAACACCGAGGCCCGCCTCGGCCGTCTCGCCACCGAGCTGCTGCGGGACATCGACGCCGACACGGTCGACTTCGGTCCCAACTACGACGAGTCGACGCAGGAGCCGCTGGTGCTGCCGGCGCGCTTCCCGAACCTGCTGGTCAACGGCACCTCGGGGATCGCGGTCGGGATGGCGACCAACATTCCGCCGCACAACCTGCGCGAGGTCGCCGACGCGGTCACCGCCTACATCGACGACCCGCAGATCGACCTCGAGGGCCTGATGCAGCACGTCAAGGGCCCCGACTTCCCCGGCGGCGGGATCATGAGCCGCGAGGGGATCCGCGACGCCTACGCCTCCGGCCGCGGCAGCATCCGGGTGCGTGCCCGCGCCCACGTCGAGCCGCTGAAGGGGGGCAAGGAGGCGATCGTCGTCACCGAGCTGCCGTTCATGGTCAAGAAGGGCGGCGAAGGCGGTCTGATCACGAAGATCGCCGACCTCGTTCGCGACAAGAAACTCGAGGGGATCTCCGACCTGCGCGACGAGTCCGATCGCTCCGGGATGCGCCTGGTGATCGAGCTGAAGCGCGGCGGCCCGCCGGCGAAAGTCGTCCTCAACAACCTCTACAAGAAAACCGCGATGCAGTCGACGTTCGGCGCCAACATGGTGGCGCTGGTCGACGGCGTCCCGAAGACGCTGAGCCTGCGCGAACTGATCCACCACTACGTGGAACACCAGCGCGAGGTGGTGACCCGCAGGACGCAGTACGAACTGCGGCGGGCGGAGGCGCGGGCCCACATCCTCGAGGGCCTGCTGGTCGCGCTCGACAACCTCGACGCGGTGATCAAACTGATCCGCGGATCGAACGATCCCGACGAAGCGCGCGACGGCTTGATGTCGAAATTCGATCTCTCGCGCGAGCAGGCGCAGGCGATCCTCGACATGCGCCTGCAGCGCCTCACCGCGCTCGAGGCCGACAAAGTCCGCGCCGAGCACGCCGACCTGATGGAGCGGATCGGCGAGCTGCGAGAGATCCTCGGCGACGAAGCCAAGGTGATGGGCCTGGTCAAGGACGAGCTGGCGGAAGTCGTCGAGTCCTACGGCGACGAGCGCCGCACCGAACTCGCCCACTTCGAGGGGGACGTCGGGATCGAGGACATGATCGCCGACCAGCAGATGGTGATCTCGCTGACCGCCTCCGGCTACGTGAAGCGGCTGCCGCTCGCGACCTACCGCCAGCAGCGCCGCGGCGGCGTCGGGGTGATGGGGATGAACCTGAAAGAGGACGACTACATCGCCCACCTCCACATCTGCTCGACCCACGACTTCCTGCTCTTCTTCACCAACCGCGGCAAGGTCTACCGGCTCAAGGTCTACGAGCTGCCGGAGGGGTCGCGCACCGCGAAAGGCAGCTCGCTCAACAACCTGCTGCCGCTGCGCGAAGGCGAGCGGGTGATGGCGGTGATCCCGACCCGCGACTTCAAAGAGAACGAGTACCTCGCCTTCGCCACGGCCCAGGGGCTGATCAAGAAAACGAAGTTCCTCGCTTACAACACGCCGATCCGGGCCGACGGGATCATCGCGATCAAGGTCCGCGACGGCGACGAGCTGGTCCAGGTTCGGCTCACCTCGGGCGAAGACGACATCCTCATGGTCTCCCACTCCGGCCACGCCTCCCGCTTCTCCGAGGAGCACGTGCGGGAGATGGGCCGCGACACCAGCGGCGTCAAAGGCATGAACGTCTCCGGCAAGGACAACCGCGTGCTGGCAATGGACGTCGCCCGCAACGACACCGAACTCTTCGTCGTCACCGAGAACGGCTACGGCAAGCGCACGCCGGTCTCCGAGTACCCGGTCAAGGGCCGCGGCACGAAAGGCGTCCTCACCGCGAAGCTGACTGAGAAGAAGGGCGGCCTCGCCGGCGCCCTGATCGTCGGTGAGCACCAAGATCTCCTCTTCATCTCACAGAACGGCATGGTCCAGCGCACCTCCGTAGGCGGCATCTCCCAGATGGGCCGCGCCACCCAAGGCGTCAAGGTCATGAACATCAAGGACGACGACCGCGTCAGCGCCGTCGCCCTAGTCGTCGAGTCCGAGGAATCAAGCCCCGACGCGGTCGCCGAGGACGACGGCCAAGCCGAGCTGGTCGAGGCCTCGCCGGACGGCGCGGGGGAGTAGCTAGGCCGCCGCGGGCAGGTACTGCTCCCAGGCCGAGGGGATCTTCGGGCTGGCGACTTGGATGAAGACCGTCGGTGGGGGCGCCTTCGGGGTCTTTGCGGGGTGCATTTCGATCTCGCGGGGGAGGCGGTTGCCCTTGCGGCGGTTGCAGGGGGGGCAGGCGGCGACGATGTTCTCCCAAACCGAGAGACCGCCGCGGGAGCGGGGGATGACGTGGTCGACCGTGAGGCCGGCTTTGGTCGAGCCGCAGTACTGGCAGGTCCAGGAGTCGCGGGCGAGGACGGCGCGGCGGGTGATCTTGCGTCGGTGGGCCTCGCGGGGGATCCGTACGTAGTTGACGAGGCGGATCACGTCGGGGCGCTCCATCGTCAGCCGCTCGGAGTGGAGGGCGGCGCCTTCGCGCTGCTCGAGCAGTTCGGCCTTTTCCTTCAGCAAAAGGACAGCGGCTCGTCTCAACGTGCAGACGTTGATCGGCTCATACGTCGCGTTGAGTACCAGCACCCTGGCCATTGGTTGAGGGAAATTGTAGGGGGCGCGGCGCCTGTTGCTCGTTGCAGGCGCCACAACGGCTGATGAAGCGGGGCCGGGGGAGGCACCGCAGGCGGGCTCAGCCGACTGGATAGGACCCGAGGATCCGCACCGATTCGGCCTTTGCGCGCAGCTGCTCGATCGCCTCGGCGACGAGCTCGTCGGTCTCCTTGCCTTCGAGGTCGCAGAAGAACATGTAGCGCCCGAGACCCTGCCGCAGCGGCCGCGACTCGATCCGCGTCAGGTTGATCCCCCGGCTCGAGAACTCGCTCAGCGCGTCGACCAGGGCCCCCGGGTGGTCCGCGCCCAGCTCGGAGAAGACCAGCGAGGTCTTCCACGGTCCCTCACCCATCGGCTCGGTTCCCTGCGGGGCGATCCAGACGAAGCGGGTGACGTTGTCGTCCTGGTCCTCGACCCCCTCCAGCAGCAGCTCGCAGCCGTAGAGCTCGGCTGCCGCCCGCGCTCCCAGCGCCGCCCACGGCCGCGTCGACTCACTGACCATCCGCACCGCCGCTGCGGTGCTGCTGACGCTGCGCAGTTCGATCTCCGGCAGCCGCTCGCGCAGGAAGCGCGCGCACTGGGCCAGCGGCTGCGGATGCGAGAGCACCGCCTCGACGTCCTCGATCCGCACCCCCTCGCGGGCGATCAGGTGGACCCGCACCCGGTAGTCGTGCTCGCCGGCGATCGTCACCGCGCTCGCCTCGAAAGCGAGCGTGTCGAGGGTCGGCCGGACCGACCCCTCGAGCGAGTTCTCGATCGGCACCAAAGCCCGCCCAGCCTCCCCCCGCTCAACCGCCAAAATCGCGTCCGGAATCGTCGGCGTCAGCAACGCCTCATAGCCCCCACCGGGAATCGCCTCCGCAAGCGCGTCCTCGGTAAACGTCCCAGCAGGCCCCAAATAAGCAATCCGCATAGGGGAGATCAAACCAGAGCTTTCTTCAACTCAGCGTCAAACGGACCAATGCTGCGGCTCGGCCCCCACCACGCCCCGCCTATTCGACCAGCAGCGTGTAGGTCGCTTCGTTGTTTTCGGTGACCTGCTCGCCGGGCACCGGTTCGGCTTCGACTTCGAGCGTGACTTCGCCTTTCGGCGCCGGGGTGAGCGGGATCGTCGTCGTGGCCTGTTCGCCGGCGCCGACTTCGTCGATTTCGCCAGTCAGGGTGTTGCCGTTGACGGTGACCGCGACGGTCACCCCGTTCTCGGTCGATTCGCCCTGGTTTTCCACCGTCGCTTCGACTTCGACGCCTTCTTCGCCCGAGACGGCCGCGGCGGCGCCTTCGACCAGTTCGGTCCCGTTGACGCTGACCCCGACCAGTTCGAGCCCGTGCACGCCCGACGTGGCCGCACCGCTGTTGCCGCTGATCGCACCGAGGGCGTCGCTGACGGTGCTTTCTTCCAGCCACTTTTCGTCGGGGAGGACCGAGCTCTTCGGCACGTCGCTGTCCGAGATCCCGTTGGCGGCGAGGACGCCGTCGATTTCCGGTCGCACCACCTGTTCGTAGACGACGTCGGAGGCGAGCAGCTTCTGCATCTGCTTGGCGATCGCCCCCATCGCCCGCTCCGCCCCGGCTTCGCCGAGCGCCGTCGGCATCTTTTCGGCGATTTCGTCCATCGCCTTCGCCCGCAGCTCGTAGACGAGCTCGAGGCTCTTCTGGGGGCTGCTCATGTCCCCCGGCGCTCCCAGCCCTTCGACCCGCGAGCGGTAGGAGTCCATCGCGCTGCGGTCGGCGTTGACTTCGTTGACGAAGTCGGTGACGGAGAGGTTGCCCGGGCTTTCCAGTTTCGTGAAGAAGCGTTTGCTCGTCTGTTCGGTTCCTTCGACGATCTCGGTGACCTTGCGCGCGTAGTCGCTCAGTTCGGATTCGGCGCGGGCGTCGAGGCAGCCCTTGATCCCGAGCACGATCAGGATCAGGAGGATCAGCGCGCCGCCGAGGGCAAGCGCGCGCCGCAGCATGATCTGCTGGCGTTCCGGTCGACGTTTGGGGCGCTCGCGCCGGGGCGGGCGTCGTGAGGCGAAGTCCTCCACGGGGCCGCAAGTATGAACGCTGCGGTGGCCGCCACGCCAGGAGACCCCGCAAATGGTGGGGTTTTCCCATCCAAGACGGAGGAGAGCGCCGGATTGCGGCGAAGGTGGTGCGGCGATGGTTGGCTCGCTCGTGCTCAACCGCTTCCTGATCGAGCGCCGCATCGGCAGCGGCGGGTTCGGCGTCGTCTACGAGGCCTGGGACGGCCGGCTCGAGCGCCCGGTCGCGGTGAAGGCGATCGAGCAGCGCGGCGAGGCCGGTCGCCGCGTCCTCCGCGAGGCCCAGGCCGCCGCCCGCCTCAACCATCCCGGCATCGTCACCCTCTACGAGATGGGCGAGGAGGACGGCAACGCGCTCCTCGTCACCGAGCTGGTTGAGGGCTCGACCCTCGCCCGCCTCGCCGAGCGCGGCGAGCTCTCCGACCGCGAGATCGGCGAGATCGGCGCCGACCTCTGCGAGGCGCTCGACCACGCCCACTCGCGCGGCGTCGTCCACCGCGACATCAAGCCGCAGAACGTGCAGGTGATCGCCGACTCCGAACCGCGCGCCAAGCTGATGGACTTCGGCGTCGCCCACCTCGCCGGCGATTCGCCCCTGACCGCGGCCGGCGACGTCATCGGCACCCTCGCCTACATGTCGCCCGAGCAGGCCGAAGGCAAGCCGGCCGGCCCCGAGGCCGACGTCTACTCGCTCGCCCTCACCCTGTACGAGTGCTGGAGCGGCGAGAACCCGTTCCGCCGCGCCGGCGCCGCTGCCACCGCCCGGGCGATCGGCGCCCGCGCCCGCCGCCTGCGCCGGCTCCGCCCCGACCTGCCGCGTGAGCTGACCGACATGATCGACGCCTGCCTGTCCCCGCGCCCCAACCACCGCCCTTCGCTGGAGGAGCTCGGCACCGCGATCGAGGACTCGCTCGACGAGCTCGCCGACCACCTGCCCGCCTCCCGCGGCAACCTCCTCACCCGCTTCAGCGCCCTGGTCGTCGCGGCCACGCTCGGCGGCTTCCTGGCCCTGCACGGAGCGGCGCTTCCTTAGCTCCCGCAGAGGACCGATCCCTAGGATTCCGCCATCGGTGCTCTAAGTCGACTCGAGTCGATGTTCGAAGGCCTCGTCGAGGGGGTCTTCAGCCGTGCCTTCAGCTCGGAGGTGCAGCCGGTCGAACTCGCCCGCAAACTGGCGAAGGAAATGGACGCGCACAAGACCGCCTCGGTCCAGCGCGTCTACGTCCCCAACGAGTACACGGTCTTCCTCTCGCGCCAGGACCGCAACAAGCTCGAAGGCTACGAGCGCTCGCTCGAGCAGGAGCTCTCCGGCTACCTGCTGGAGCACGCGCGTCGGCGCGGCTACGACCTGCTGACCCGCCCCCAGGTCGACTTCGAGACCGACGAACGGCTGCGGCTGGGCGAGTTCGGGATCCAGGCGCGGCTGGTGAAGCCGCCCGCCCACGAGGGCGCCGCGCCCGAACAGGGCGAAGAGGGCCACACGATGGTCTACTCGGCGGTTCGCGAGCGCGACCGCAGCCGGCCGAAACGGCCCGAGCAGGCGGTGGGGGCGCTGGTCTCGACCCGCGCGGTGATCTCGCTGGCCGACCGCCGCTACGTCCTCGACGGGCCGCGGGCGACGATCGGGCGCTCGAAGTCGGCCGAGTGCGTGCTCTCCGATCCCAACGTCAGCCGCCGCCACGCCGAGCTGCGACGGGAGGAGAACGGCGACTGGCAGATCGCCGATCTTGGCTCTACGAACGGGATCAAGGTCAACGGCCGCCGCGTTCCCTCGACCCGGCTCAGCCCCGGCGACCAGGTCACCCTCGGCACCACCACGTTCACCTTCGACATCGAGCAGTAGCGGCGGCTGCCGCCGTCATTAAGGTCCCTGTCGCGTGGAATACGACCCCGTATCAGTGGCGCTGAAATTCGGCTTCCTCGCCGTGCTCTATCTCTTCGTGCTCGTGATCGCGCGCAGCGCGCTCAAGGACCTGCGCCGGACCACCGCGCCGGCCCCCGACGCCACCGGTTTCCACGCCGTGCCGGCGATGGCCGAGGCGCCGCGCGGGCCCGACGGCTGGCTCGTCGTCGAGCGCGGCGGCGGCCTCGAGCACGGTCGGCGCTTCGACCTGATCGGCGGGCTGTCGGTGGGACGCTCGAAGGAGGCGGACGTGCGAATAGAAGACCGCTATGCCTCCAGCCTCCACGCCCGCGTCTTCTCGCGCGAGGGGAGGTTCTATGTGGAGGACATGAACTCGACCAACGGCACCCTGCTGAACGGCGCCACCCTGCAGGGGGAGGCGGAGCTGATCGACGGCGACAGCGTGCAGATCGGCGACACGGTCTTCCGCTTGGAGGTCGGGTAGCGATGGGCCTGCGGATCGCCGAGGAAGCCGTTCGCACCGACACCGGGCGGCAGCGCAACGCCAACGAGGACTCGCACTTCACCGATGCGCCGCTGTTCGTCGTCGCCGACGGGATGGGCGGGGCGCAGGCCGGCGAGGTTGCCTCGAAAGCGGCGGCGGAGTCCTTCGCCCAGGGCCTGCCGGAGGTGCCGCCGGAGCGGGTGCTGGAGGAGACGATCACCGGCGCCAACCGGACGATCCACGAGCTCGCCCGCAAGGACCCGAGCCTGGCCGGGATGGGGACGACGATCACCGCCGCGATCGTCGACCTCGACGCCGAAGAGGTGGCGATCGGCCACGTCGGCGACAGCCGCGCCTACCGCCTGCGCGGGGGCCGCTTCGAGCAGCTGACCCGCGACCACTCGCTGGTCGAGGAGATGCGGCGCAAAGGCCAGCTCACCGACGCCCAGGCCGAGGACCACCCGCAGCGCTCGATCATCACCCGCGCGCTCGGGCCCGAACCGGAGGTCCAGGTTGACCTGCAGACGGTCCCCGCCCAGGCCGGCGACGTCTTCCTGATCTGCTCCGACGGGCTGACGACGATGCTCGACGACGAGAAGATCGCCCGCATCCTCAACCGCGCCACCTCGCTGCAGAGCGGGGTGCGGGCGCTGATCGACGAAGCCAACCGGGCGGGGGGTCGCGACAACATCACCGTCGTCGCCTTCCGGCTCGAGGACACCGCGGCGCCGGCTCCCGGCAATCCGGGCGCCGGCCCCGACGAAGGGGCGACCCTGCTCGGCTCCGAGGCCGAGGCCGCCGGCCTGACCGCGACCGAGGTGCGCCGCCGCGCCGCCGCCGAGGCCGCCCGCAAGCGCCGCGAAGAAGCGGAGGCCCGCCAGCCGCGCCGCGGCCTGCGCCGGGCCCTGAAGGCACTCGCCGCCGTCATCGTGATCGCGGCGATCGCCTTCGGTGCCTGGTACGGCAACCGCCAGATCTGGTTCCTCGGCACCGACGACGCCGGCCGCGTCGCCCTCTACCGCGGCGCCCCCTACGAACTGCCCTTTGGGATCAAGCTCTACAGCGAGCGCTACGCCAGCCCGGTGCAGACCGAATCGCTTCCCGGCCGCCGCAAAGACGCGGTCACCGGCCACGACCTGCGCTCGCGCTCTGACGCCGTCTCGCTCTTGGAAGAAATCGAAAAGAACAAGGGGCTGCGTTGACCGCTGCCCGGAACCGGGAGCTCCTCGCCCTGGTTCCCGTCGCGCTCCTGCTGACCGCCGGCTTCGCCGGCGTCTTCGCCCAGGACAACGCCGAACTCGGCAACCTCAGCCTCATCTACGGCGCCTACTTCCTGGCGATCTGCCTGGCGACCCACGTCTACCTGCGCTTCCGCCTCCCCAACGCCGACCCCTATCTCTTCCCGCTGATGGCGACCCTGACTGCGTTCGGCTTCGTGATGATCTACCGGATCGACGAAACGCTCGCCCGCGACCAGGCCAACTGGTTCGTCCTCGGGCTGCTCCTCTTCGCTGCGACGATCTGGTTCCTCCGCGACTACGAGGTGCTGGAGCGCTACCGCTACACGATCGCCGTCGCCGGCTTGCTGCTGCTGCTGGCGCCGCGGCTGCCGGGGATCGGCCAGCAGGTCAACGGCGCCTACCTCGGGGTGAAGATCGGCCCGCTCGCCTTCCAGCCGGCCGAGTTCTCGAAGATCGCGATCGTCGTCTTCCTCGCCAGCTACCTGCGGGAGCACCGCGAGGTGCTGATCGTCGGCGCCCGCCGCGTGCTCGGGGTGACGCTGCCGCCGCTGAAGCACTTCGGGCCGATGCTGGTCGTGTGGGGCGCCTCGATGTTCATGCTCGTCTTCATCCGCGACCTCGGCAGCTCGCTGATGTTCTTCGCCGCCTTCCTCGCCCTGCTCTACGTGGCGACCGGGCGCTTCTCCTTCGTCGTGATCGGGATGGCGATGTTCTTCCTCGGCGCCTGGTTCTTCGCGACGACCGTGCCGCACGTCCACGATCGGGTCGAGATCTGGCTCCACCCCTACGAAGAAGCCCAGGGCAACGGGTACCAGATCCTGCAGTCGATCTTCGCCCAGGCCGACGGCGGCCTCTTCGGCAAGGGCTTCGGGCAGGCGTTGATCAGCCAGCCAGGCGGCACCGGCACCGAACTGCTGCCGGCCGCCCAGACCGACACGATCTACGCGCTGATCGTCAACGAGCTCGGCCTCTTCGGCGCCTGCGGGCTGATCCTCGTCTACCTGCTGATCACCGCCCGCGGCTTCAAAGTCGCGCTGCTGGCGAGCGACGGCTTCTCGAAGCTGCTGGCGACTGGGTTGACCGCGGTCTTCGCGATCCAGGCCTTCGTGATCATCGGCGGCGTCACCCGGGTGATCCCGCTGACCGGCGTCACCCTGCCCTTCGTCAGCTACGGCGGCAGCTCGATCGTCGCCAACTTCGTGCTGCTGGCGCTGCTGCTGCTGATCAGCGACCGGGCGCGGCGCGAGGCGGCTGAGCCGGCGGGACGGGCCGCCTTGGGAGCGCCGGCGTGAACCGGCAGATCGTCAAGCTCTTCGCCTTCATCGTCGTCCTCTTCGGGGTCCTCGTCGGCTTCACGTCCTACTGGTCGGTCTTCGACGCGAAGGCACTGAAGGAAAAGGAAGTGAACCGCCGGCCGCTGCTGGAGCAGCAGCAGATTCGGCGCGGCCGCATCCTCGCCGCCGACGGCACCGTGATCGCGAAGTCGGTTGCCGTGGGGAAGAAGGGGGAACGGGTCTACGTTCGCCGCTACCCCGAGGGCGAGCTCTTCGGCCACCCGATCGGCTACAGCTTCGTCCGCTACGGCGACTCCGAGTTCGAGCGGGACCACAACGAAGAACTGATCGGCGAAGAATCGGAATTCAGCTCAGTCCTCGACCAGATCCTCGGACGCAAGCAGGAAGGCAACGACGTCGTCACCAACCTCGACACCGAAGCCCAGAGGGTGGCGCTAGGCGATCTCGAAGAAGCCGGCTTCGGCGCCGTCGTCGCCCTCGTCCCCCAGACCGGCGAAGTCAAGGTGATGGCCTCGAACAAGTCGTTCAACCCGAACGCGGTCCCGGAACGGCTGCCGAAGATGAACGTCAACAACGTCGAAACCCCGCTGCTGAACCGGGCGACGCAGGGCCTCTATCCGCCGGGCTCGACCTTCAAGGTCGTGACCGCGGCGGCGGGCCTCGAATCCGGCGTGATCACGCCGGAAACGACGATCGACGCTCCCGGTTCGATCGAAGTCGAAGGGACGCCGCTGCAGAACGACTTCAACCAGAACTTCGGCCCGATCGCCCTCGACACCGCGCTGACCAACTCGGTCAACACCTGGTTCGGCCAGCTCGGCCAGAAAGTCGGCCAGGACCAGCTGTTCGAGACGATGGAAAAGTTCGGCTTCAACGCCACCCCCGCAATCGACCTGCCGAGCCAGGGGCCCGAAAGCGAGGTCTTCCCGAGCGGGATCTACGAAGAAGCCCACCTCCTCCACCGCAACGACCCGGTCGACCTCGCCCGGGTCGCGATCGGCCAGGAGCGGCTGCTGGCGACGCCGCTGCAGATGGCCGAGGTGGCGGCGGCAATCGCCAACGGCGGCAAGCTGATGAAGCCGCAGATCTGGAACCGGGTGATCGACCCCGACGGGCGCGTGGTCGACAGGCTCGACCCCTCCGTCTACAGCGAAGCGGTCAGTGCCCAGACCGCCGAAGAGCTGACGACGGCGATGGAAGGCGTGGTCAGCGAAGGCACCGGCACCAACGCGGCGATCCCCGGCATTGCGGTCGCCGGCAAGACCGGCACCGCGGAAACGCCCGGCAACAAGGCCTGCGGCGGCGGCGAAAACGAGAACCAGGCCTGGTTCATGGGCTTCGCTCCCGCGAACGAACCGAAGATCGCGATCGCGGCCTCGGTCGAGTGCACCGAACAGTTCGGCAACGACGTCGCGGCGCCGATCTTCCGCGACGTCGCCGAAACGATCCTGAACGGGGAATGAGGAGGAAGCTTGGCTGAGGTACGAGAGGGCGGCATCGTCGACAAGCGCTACCGGGTGCTGCGCCGGATCGGCAGCGGCGGCATGGCCGACGTCTGGCTCGCCGAGGACACGCACCTGCAGCGGCAGGTGGCGCTGAAGGTCCTCCACAGCCGCTTCCTCCAGGACCAGAGCTTCGTCGCCCGCTTCCAGCGCGAGGCCGAGTCGGCCGCCGGCCTGCAGCACCCGAACATCGTCGCCGTCTTCGACCGCGGCCAGGACGACGGCGTCAACTACATCGCGATGCGCTACGTCGAGGGGCCGACGCTGAAGGAGCTGATCGAACGCGGGCTGACGCCGGAGGCGGCGGTGGGACTGGTGCGGCAGGTGCTCGAGGGCGCCCGCTTCGCCCACCGCAACGGGATCGTCCACCGCGACCTGAAGCCGCAGAACGTGATCGTCGACGAGGAGGGCAAAGCCGTCGTCACCGACTTCGGCATCGCCCGCGCCGGCGTCTCGGAGATCACCCAGACCGGCTCGGTGATGGGCACGCCGCAGTACCTCTCGCCCGAGCAGGCGCAGGGGTTCGAGGTGACTCCGGTCTCCGACCTCTACTCGGTCGGGGTGATCCTCTACGAGGCGCTCACCGGCCGCGTGCCATTCGAAGGCGAAAGCGCCGTGGCGGTGGCGATGAAACAGGTCTCCGAGACGCCGCAGCGGCCGAGCTCGATCAACCCGCGGGTCTCCCCGGCGCTCGATGCGGTGGTGATGCGGGCGCTGGAAAAGGAGCCGGGCCAGCGCTTCCAGAGCGCCGACGCCTTCATCGCCGCGCTCGACCAAGCGATGAGAGAACCGGGCGCGGGAGGGGGGACGGCGGCCTTCGCTGCGGCGCCCCCGATCGTCGCCGTGCCCGAGGAGGTGCCGCCGGAGGAAGACCGCAGGCGCAACAACTGGCTCTGGGCATTGCTGATCGCGGCGATCGTGATCGGCCTCCTGATCGGGCTGCTGGCGACCCGCAGCGCGAAGACCGACGTCCCGGACGTGACCGGCAAGCAGCTCGAATTCGCGATTGCCCAGCTCGAACGAAAGGGCTTCGAAGTCGGGGAGGAAAAATTCGTCGAACGCGAAGCGCCGAAGAACACGGTGCTGGAGCAGGACCCCCTGCCCGGCTCGGCCGAAGAAGACTGCTCCTTCCTCTCCCTCTTCTGCTCGAAGCCGAAGGTCGACCTGACGGTCAGCGCCGGGCCCGGCAGCGGCGAAATCCCGCACACCAACGGCTTGAGCCAGGCCGCCGCGGAAAAGAAGCTCGAAGCGGCGAACTTCGAAGTCGCGGTGGAACACGTCAACTCGAAGTCGGTCGAAGAAGGCCTGGTCGTCTTCTCCGAACCGCGCGGCGGCGACAGCGCCACCCACGGCTCCACCGTCACCATCTTCGTCTCCAAGGGCCCGAAGCTGGCCAAAGTCCCGATCCTGGTCGGCACCCAGCGGCGGGTCGCGGTGCAGCAGATCCGCGGCCGCGGGCTCACCCCGAGCGTCAGCGAAGAAGAAAGCGGCTCGCCGGTCGGCGAGGTGATCCGCCAGTCGCCGAGCGCCGGCACCGCGGTCGAACCGGGCTCGACCGTCTCGATCGTCGTCTCCAGCGGCAGGGAAGAAGAAGTGGCGAAGGTGCCGAACGTGATCGGCCAGGAACGGCGGCAAGCGGTGGAAGCGATCCGCGCCGCCGGGCTGAGCCCCGCGGTCGAAGAAGAAGAAACCGAAGTGCCGAGCCAGGTCGGCCGCGTGATCGACCAGTTCCCGCCGCCGGGCAAGGAACTGGAACCGGGAACGACGGTGACGATCACGGTCGGCAAGCAGGCGCCCGAATCGTTCGAAGAAGAAACGGAAGCAGCGCCGTGAAGGTGGCGGTGCTCTCCGGCGGGCGCTCCTCCGAGCACGAGGTTTCGTTGCGATCGGGGGCGGCGGTGGCGCGGGGGCTGCGCGAGGCGGGGCACGAGGCGGTCGAGGTGACGATCGGCCGCGAAGGCGCCTGGCGAGCGCCGGGAGGCCCGGTCGAGCTGGTGCCCGGCGGCGGCCTGCTCGGGGTTGACGCAGTCTTCCCGGCCCTGCACGGTGCCTTCGGCGAGGACGGCAGCATCCAGGGCCTGCTCGAGTGGCTCGAGGTCCCCTACGTCGGCTCCGACGTGCTGTCGTCGGCGATCTGCATGGACAAGCTGACGCTGAAGCGGCTCTTCGCCGCCCACGGGGTGCCGCAGGTCGAGTTCACCGCGGTCGAGGGCAACGACTGGTGGGGCCGCTGCGAGCAGATGGGCCTGCCGCTCTGGGTCAAGCCCTCGCGGATGGGGTCGAGCGTCGGCATCACCCGCGTCGCCGAGATGGCCAAGCTCGACGCCGCGGTCGAGCTGGCGCTGCGCCACGACCCGCGGGTGATCATCGAGGCCTCCTCGCCGGGGCGCGAGGTCGAGTGCTCGGTCCTCGGCAACGAGGAGCCGGAGGCCTCGCTGCCGGGCGAGATCGTCGCCCACGCCGCCTGGTACGACTTCGAGGCCAAGTACACCGAGGGCGGGATGGAGCTCCGCGTCCCCGCCCCGATCGGCGAAGAGGCGACCGCCAACGTCCGCGCCATGGCCGTCAACGTCTTCGAGCTCGCCGGCTGCTCCGGCCTCGCCCGCTGCGACTTCTTCGTCGAACCCGACGGCTCCGTCCTCGTCAACGAGATCAACACCATACCCGGCTTCACCGACACCAGCGTCTACGCCAAGCTCTGGGAGGCGACGGGCACGGGTTACCCGGAGCTCTGCGACCGCTTAGTGCAGCTGGCGGTAGAGCGCCACAAGCAGTCGCGCGCCTACGAGTTCTAGGGCGAGTGGCGAGTTGACCTCGCTATAGCCAAGTCAACTCGCCAGTCAGTAAGCGGTGTTGCGAGACCGCGGGCGGGGGAGCGACTTGTAGCGACGGTCGCGGCCGCGGTTCCAGAGGGCGCTGTCGATCTCGGCGGGGGTGAGGGGGCTGTGGGCGGCGAGGAGCTCGACGGCGTGGACGGCGCCGGCGCGGAGCTCTACCTCCTCGGGGGAGCCGTGCTCGAGCAGGTCCTCGGCTTCGATGCGAGCGGTGAGGTCCGGGTCGAGTCGGAGGACGCCGTCGACGCGGAGGACGTGAGGGACGAGGTTGTCGGCGAAGGCGGTGAGGCGGTCGAGGCCAGGGAGGTCGGCGACGCCGGCGCGGTGGAGGTCGGCGGCGGCGAGCTGGGCGCGCTTGTAGAAGGGGACGGCGCGTCCGTCGTAGGCGGAGACGTCGGCGAACGCGTCCCAGCTGGCGAAGGTGCCGGCGAGGACGGGAATCGACTCGGCGCTTTCGGCGGGGCCAAGGAAGCGGCCCTCGTGCTCATTGCCGATGTGGTCGCCGACGTCTCGTAACGTCGCGGCGAACTGCTCCATCAGCGGGTGCTCCGGGTCTTGGCCGACCACGGTGGCGATCGCCGGTGCGTCCATCGCCTGCAGCTCTTCGACACCCCAGGGTTCTCCCGCATCGAACCGATCCGTGACGCCGGCGGCCATCGTTGCGTAGCCGCTGTGGCCCGGACGCTTGCGGATCGTCGGCCACCAGCCGGAGCCGAAGTTGATCGCGTTCATGCAGATCGCGAAGGCGGCGGCGGTTTCGGGATCGTCCGCATATGGCAGCGGCTCGTCTCCGTCCTCCGGATGCGGCAGTTCCGCCGCGTAGGCCTCGATCGCCTCCTCGTCCACCTGCACCGATCGCGCCCGCTCTGCAACCCAGGCGCAGGCGGCGCGGACTTCGTCGGGCAGGGAGACTGAGGACATGGAGAAACGAGAGATACAGATTCGGCGGGCGGAGGCGCGGGACGCCGCCGAGATCGCCCGGCTCCTGCACGCCTTCAACCTCGAGTACTCCGAACCGACGCCGGGGGTCGAGGAGCTGACGAAGACGATCGGCCGTCTCCTCGGCGACGGCGAGATCACGGTCCTCCTGGCGGGCGGGGAACCGGATGGGCTTGCCTTGCTCCGCTTCCGCCCCGGCATCTGGAGCGCCGGCCTCGAAGCGCACCTGCAGGAGCTCTACGTGATGCCGTCGCTGCGTGGCCGCGGGACCGGCCGCGCCCTCCTGGAGGCGGCGATCGAACTCGCCCGCGAACGCGGCGCCGACGGCATCGACCTCAACACCGGCGAGACCGACACCGCCGCCCGCGGCCTCTACGAGAGCATGGGCTTCACCAACCGCGAAGGCTCGCCCGACGGCCCTTCGATGCTCTTCTACGAGCGCGAGATCTGAGCCGTCAGCTCGGCGAAGCCGATCTCGGCCGGTGGCCGGACGAGCTCGGGGTGGAGCAGGTGGGCGAGCAGCTCGACGCCGTCGACGAGCCGCGGGCCCGGCCGTGAGAAGGTCGAGGCGGCGTCGACCGCGTAGACGCGGCCGGCGCCGAATGACTCAAGTCGCTCGCGGTGCTCGAGCGCTTGTCTGCGGGACTCCTCCAGGTACCAGCCGCAGGGCATCGAGACGACCACGTCGGGATCGAGCCCGCGCAGGTCCTCCCACTCCACTTGCGGCGACTTCTCGCCAGCCCGCCCGGCGACGTCGACTCCGCCGGCGACCTCGATCATCTCCGGGATCCAGTGGCCGCCGAGGAAGGGCGGGTCGAGCCACTCGAGGGCGAGTACGCGCGGCCGGTCCTCTCCCTCGACCGCGGCGCGGACCGCCTGCAGCCGCTCCTCGAGTTCTTGCCGCAACTCATGACCTCGCTCCGCGCTCCCCGCCGCCTCGCCGAGCCTCGCCACGTCGTCCAGTACCTCGCCAAGCGTGCTTGGGTCCTGTTGCAGCACCCGCGGCCGGCTCGGCAGCCGCGCCGCCACCTTGACCACGTCGTCGTAGGAGACCGCGCAGACCTCGCAGACGGCCTGGGTGACGATCAGGTCCGGCGCCACTTCGGCGAACCGCTCCTCGTCGAGCTCGTACAGGGCGCGGCCTTCGCCGACCACCTCCTTCACCGCCGCGTCGATCTCCCCAGCGGAGAGCCCCGGCGGCAGCACCGTCGCCGTCAGTTGCGGCAGCGCATTCGCCGCGGGCGGGTAGTCGCACTCATGAGTGACGCCGACGACGCTCTCGCCGAGGCCGAGCGCGAAGAGCATTTCCGTCGCCGAGGGCACCAAGCTGACGATCTGCATCGGACAAGGATGACTGGGAGCGGGCGTCGCTGGGTAGAAGCTGGTCTAACCAGTCCTGACCAGTCGGAGGAGAGTCATGCGCCGCATCCTTGCCGTCCTGTCCTGTGCCGTCGTCTTCTGCGGCCTGGCCGCGGCGCCCGCCTACGCGGACCTGCCGGTCATCTACAGCGGCGCCTACGGCTATGCCCACGAGAGCCCGACCGCCAGCCCGCCCGGCGCCAACGACTGGAGCTGCCAGCCCACCGCCGCCCACCCGCGGCCCGTTGTCCTCGTCCACGGCACCTTCGCCGACATGTCCGACAACTGGCAGGCGCTCTCGCCGCTGCTGAAGAACAACGGCTGGTGCGTCTTCGCCCTCAACTACGGCTCCTATGCCGGCAGCGGTGCGATCGGCGTCTACGGCACCGGTGAGATCCGCAACTCGGCGCAGGAACTCTCCGCCTTCGTCGACCAGGTCCTTGCCGCGACCGGCGCCAAAGAAGTCGACCTCGTCGGCCACTCGCAGGGCGGGATGATGCCGCGCTACTACTTGAAGTTCCTCGGCGGGGCGGAAAAGGTCCACACCCTCGTCGGCCTCTCGCCCTCAAACCACGGCACCACCGTCGACGGGATCGGCCTCCTCGCCCGCTTCTTCCCGGGCGGCGAACAGTTCACCGGCGCCCTCTGCCCGGCCTGCGAGGAGCAGATCGTCGGCTCGTCCTTCCTCGCCGAACTGAACAGCGGCGGCGACACCGTGCCGGGGGTCGAATACACGGTGATCCAGACCCGCTACGACCAGGTCGTCACCCCCTACACCTCGGCCTTCCTCTCGGGGCCGAACGTCCGCAACGTCCTGCTGCAGAACCAGTGCGTCCTCGACCTCGGCGACCACCTCTCGATGCCCTACGACCACATCGCCGATGCCGACGTCCTCACCGCGCTCGACCCGCTGCACCCGCGCCACCCGCTCTGCACGCCGATCCTCCCGACCGAGGGCGGCTAGCTCTGGTTCAGGCGCTCCCGTTCTCGCCGCGGTAGGGCCCCGGCTTCGGCCGGGGCTCGCCGCCGGGGAAGGCGAGGCGGAGGATCGTCCGCTGGACCATCCCCAGCTGCTGCAGGAAGGGGCCGGTGTTGTAAGGGAGGCCGTAGCGCTCGCAGACGTCCTTCACCTGCGGCGCGATCTCGGCGTAGCGGGTGCTCGGCATGTCGGGGAAGAGGTGGTGCTCGACCTGGTAGCTGAGGTTGCCGCTGGCGATGTGGAAGAGGGGGCCACCATCGATGTTGGCCGAGCCGGTGAGCTGGCGGATGTACCAGCCGCCGCGGCTCTCGTTCTCGACCTCGCGCTGGGAGAAGGTGTAGGTCTGGTCGGGGAAGTGGCCGCAGAAGATGATCGCGTAGGCCCAGACGTTGCGGACGACGTTGGCGGTGGCGTCGGCCTTGGCGGTCTGGCGGAAGGTCTTGGCGCCGCTCGTCAGCGCGGCTTCGACCACCGGCGCGAACCGGCCCTGGCGCTTGCGCTTCGAGACCCGGCCGAGGACCCCGCGCGGGCGCTTGCGCTGCCGCCGCGCCTCCACCACTGCGTCGACGGCCGTCGCGGCGAGGGCGCTGACCAGCGGCCAGGCGATGTAGTCCTTGACGACCTGGGCTTTCGCCTTGCCGGCGATCCCCTTCAGCTCCCGCTTCACCTGCGCCTTCGACTTCTGGCCCTTGCGGATCGCCTCGAAGTCGAGGTCGTGCAGGGCTACGCCCCACTCGAACAGCGCCATCAGGATCAGGTTGTAGAAGGGCTGCAGGAGGTAGACCGGGTTCCAGCGCTGCGCCGGGTCGATCCGCATGATCTCGTAGCCGAGGTCCTTGTCCTTGCCGCGGATGTTGGTGTAGGTGTGGTGGACGTAGTTGTGGGAGTGCTTCCAGGCCTCGGCGGTGGAGGCGGTGTCCCAGTCCCAGGTCGAGGAGTGGATGCGCGGGTCGTTCATCCAGTCCCACTGGCCGTGCATGACGTTGTGGCCGATCTCCATGTTCTCGAGGATCTTCGCCGCCGAGAGGGAGGCGGTTCCGGCGGCCCAGGCGGCGCGATTGCGCGAGAAGAGCAGCAGCGCGCGACCGAGCACGGCCAGCCGCCGCTGCATCTCGATCATGCTCTCGATGTAGCGGCGGTCGCGCTCGCCGAGGTCGGCCATGACGCGGTCGCGGATCGCGTCGAACTCACGCGCGAGCTGCTCCAGCTGCTCCTCGGAGAGGTGCGCGAGCGGGCTCTCGACGTGGGTGTCGATCGGTGCGGTGGTGGGCGGGACGGTGGTAGTCATCTTCGGTTCTATCCCCTCTTTCTCATAGGGCAATCGCCACGTCGCCTTCGGGCGCGTTGACGCAGGTCCGGACCATTTCTCCCTCTTGCCCGTGGACCTCCCCGGTCCGCAGGTCCCTCACTTCGCCGGCGCAGAGCCGGCCGATGCAGGTGTGGCAGATCCCCATTCGACAGCCGAACGGCAACTCCGCCCCGGCTTCCTCGCCGGCGACGAGGATCGGCGTGCCGCCGCCGCACTCGGCCTCGACGCCGCTGGAGAGGAAGCGGACGGTGCCGCCCTCCCCGGCGACGGCGTCGCCGCCGATCACCGGCTGGAAGCGCTCCATCTCCAGCAGCTCGGGATCGCCCTCGGCGCGCCAGTGCTGGACCAGAGCGTCGAGCATCTCGCCGGGGCCGGAGACGAAGGCGTGGCGCTCGCGCCAGTCGGGGCAGAGCTCGTCGAGCTCGTGCGGGGCGAAGCGGCCCGCTTCGCCGGTGATCCGCAGGTGCGGCCGGTAGCCGCCGCAGCGCGAGTCGAGGTCGCGCAGCTGCTCGCCGAAGATCACGCCGTCGGTCGTGCGGGAAGAGTGGACGTGGACGACGTCGTGCAACGCTTCGTCGCGATCGAGCGCGCGCAGCATGCTCATGATCGGGGTGATGCCGCTGCCGGCGCTGATGAAGAGCAGCCGGCGCGGCGGCGGGTCGGGAAGGACGAAGGTGCCTTCGACGCCGCCGAGGCGGACGATGTCCCCGGGCCGCGCCCCGTGCACCAGGTAGGGCGTGACCTTGCCGGCTTCGACCAGCTTCGGGGTGATTCCGATCAGCCCCTCCGGGTGGCCCGGATCGGTGGTCAGCGAATAGGCGCGCCAGTGGTGGACGCCGTCGACGACGACGCCGATCCGCAGGTACTGCCCCGGCCGGTGCCCCGGCCATTCGTAGCCGGGACGGATCAGGATCGTCACCGCGTCCGGGGTCTCGCGGACGATCCGCTCGATCCGGCCGCGCAGCTCCTGCGTCGACCACAGCGGGTTGATCAGTTCGAGGTAGTCGTCCGGCAGCAGCGGCGTGAACAGCGAGCGGACGGCGTGAAGGGCGCGCTGGCGCACCTTCGGCACGTTTGGGATGGCGCCTCGCTCTGCCATTCGGGAATGTCTACATGAATCAGTGCAACCGTTTTGTGAAGACGGTCACTCCTATACCCGCGTTGAAGAAGCTCAGACGAGTCAGCCGACCAGTTTCACGTCGCTGATTTCGACCTGGTAGCGGCCTTCCTGGTCCTGCGCCGGGGCCGCCTTGTTGAACCAGATCAGGAAGTACTTGGCCGGCGAGGCGAGGTGCAGTTCGATTTCCTCGAGGCTCTTAGCGTCGGTGACGTCGCCGACCGGTTCGCCCCAACCCGAGAGTTCTTCCGGCGGCCCCGAGGCGGAGGCGAAGATCTGGGCGTCCCAGCCGGGGGTGGGGGTGCGGACGATCATCTCCCGCGGCTTCGCGCTCGACTGCGTCGTCACGTAGAGGCCGACGCCGGGGTCGGGCCCGGTCTTGGTCCCGGCGAAGGTCGGGGTGTCGTAGTGCTCGCTGCTCCAGGCGGTACCGGTCGGGTTGCCGTCGACGGCGAGACTGAGGGTTTCCGGGTCCTCTTCGCCGTCGCCCTGCGGGTCGTAGTCGGTGGCGCCGGAGATCGCCACCGGCTTGCCCTTGCCCTTCAGCGCGCCGCCTCCGCCGCCGGGCCCGTTGCCGCTGCTGATCAGCACCACGGCGGCGATCGCGGCGGCGAAGACGAGCAGGAGCAGGACGACCGCCACCCGTGACCAGCGGCCGCCCCCGCCGCTGGAGAGCTTGCGTTCGGCCGACGGTACCGCTTCCAGCACGCTCGTCGCCTCCCCGGTCGCCGCGCCGGCCCGCGCCGCCTCGACCTCGAGCGCGGTCGAGAGGTCGTCGATCATCTCGCCGACCTGCTGGTAGCGCTCGGCCGGGTCCTTGGCGGTTGCCCGCTCGACTACCATCGCCGCCGCCGCGGAGAGTTCCGGCCGCCGCTGCTGGACGTCGGGCAGCTCCTCGTTGACGTGTTTCATCGCCACCCCGACCTGGCTGTCGGCGCTGAAGGGGACCTGCCCGACCAGCATCTCGTAGAGGACGACGCCGAGCGAGTAGACGTCGGAGCGCTGGTCGACCGGGTGGCCCATCGCTTGCTCGGGGGCGACGTAGTCGGTGGTGCCGAGGACGCGGCCGGTCGCCGTCATCCCGTCCTGTTCGAGCTGGCGGGAGATCCCGAAGTCGGTCAGCTTCGCCCGCCCCTCGGAGTCGATGAGGACGTTCTGCGGCTTGATGTCGCGGTGGACCATGTTGCGGCCGTGGGCGACGGTGAGGCCGCGGGCGATCTCGATCGCGTAGGCGAGTGCCTCCTGCGCGTCCAGCGCCCCGACCCGGTTGATCTTCTGCTTCAGCGTCTCCCCTTCGACGTACTCGAAGACGATGTAGGGATGGCCGCCGTCCTCGCCGGCGTCGATCACGGCGACGACGTTGGGGTGGGAGAGCTTCGCCACCGCCCGCGCCTCCTGGCGGAAGCGCTGCAGCTGGTCCTCCTGCTCGGACATCTCCCGGTGCAGCACCTTCACCGCCACCTGCCGGTCGAGAGTCGTGTCGCGGGCCAGGTAGACCGTCGACATCCCGCCGCTGCCGAGCTTCGCCTCCAGCTTGTAGCGGCCGGAGAGCACGGTGCCGATCATCTGCGAGCTGGAGGAGGCCGGGTTAGTCACGTCGGGCGCCAACGTTACGACGCATCGGGCGCGAGCGGCGCCGATGGCTATCGTCGAGCACGTGTCCGTGCAGGTTCGCTACTTCACCGACCCCGCCTGCAGCTGGTCCTGGGGCGCCGAGCCGCTGCTGCGGCGGCTGATCTGGGAGTTCGACGGCGAGCTCGAGTTCGTCTGGGCGATGGGCGGGCTGGCGCGCCGCTACGGCAGCGGCTACCGCGACGAGGAGGGGGCGATCGGCTCCGGCCCCGATTGCTTCGCGGACCTGATGTCTCACTGGCTCAACGTAGCCGGTCGCACGGGCATGCCATGCGACCCGCGGCTGTGGACCGCCAATCCGATCGACAGCACCTTCCCCGCCTGCGTCGCCGTCGAGGCGGCGAGCGAGCAGGGCTGGGAGGCCGGCTACCGCTACCTGCGACGGCTGCGGGAGGGGCTCTTCTGCGAGCAGCGCAAGCTCGACGACCGCGAAGCGCTGTTGGCCGAAGCGGAGCCGGCAGGGCTCGACCGGGAGCGCTTCGCCGAGGCGCTCGACTCTCAGCGGCCGGTCGAAGCCCTCGAGGCGCACATGGCGGAGGCGCGCGAGGTGCCCGAGGAGGCGCGGGCGCAGGGGAAGCACAGCCACACCGAAGGGCAGGAGCGCGTCTCTTTCCCCTCGGCCGTCTTCATCGGTGAGGACGGCGAGCGCCGCGGCGTCTGGGGCTGGCAGCCGCTCGAGGCCTACCGCGAGGCGGCGCTCGCAGCGGGGGCGAGGCAGGTCAACGAGGGCCCGCTGCCTCCCCTGGAGGCGATCGCCCGCTTCGGCCGCATGGCCACCCGCGAGGTCGAAGTCCTCAACGAGAAGCCCGGCCCACCCACCTGCGCCGAGCTCTGGCGCCTCGCCACCGAAGACCGCCTCCGCCCGGTGCGGGCGCTGACCGGCACGATCTGGGAGGCGGCTAATGAGGCGTGAGCCCGTAGAGCTTGGCAATCCGCTGGTAGGAGGACTCCTCCTGGCGAATTGGCCGGCGCTCGAGCTCCTCTAGTTCGACATCGTCGAAGACCGCCCAGCATTCCCACTTGGTATTGAGTCGTGAGAGGTAGCGGATCCCGGCAAAGAGGGGGCGCCCATCTTCATCCGTCTGGTCGAAGACCCACTGGCTGATGTACCGCGTCACTCTCCTGTCCCGTCCTCTTACTACCGCTACGTCGAGATCGTCGTAGCGGTAGTAGGCGAGAAGGTCGCCAAGGTCCCCCCGCATTGCCTCTCGCGTCTCAACGCTCTCGATGTCCAAGAACTGAGCACCGCCCTTGAATTTCGCGTTGTGGCCCCCATTCGGAAATCCGACCCGAACAGCGGTGCGGCGCTGTCTCCAATCCGCCGGAATGTCCCCCACCTCCATGAAGCCCAATTCGCGCCACTCGTCCCCGATCACATTCGACAGCATGGGATCGGGTCGAAACCGGGCGAGGGTCTCGCCGAAACAGCCGTCAAGGGTGGTCGCAAAGTAGCGGACCCCATAGTTTCCCCTCGGGCTGTCGAACCGATTCCCCGTTCCCGGCTTCAGGACTTCAGACGAGCCCCCGGATTTGCTGGCGGCGGGCGGATCGGGATCTCTGCCGACCCGCCAAATGCCGCCCTTCGGCGGCGCTTTGATTCGAATCCCCAATCAGCCCCCAGCCAAAAATGCTTTGGCGGCAATGAGGGTCTCTCGCGTGCGCCCCTCTCGAATCGCGGTGGCGGGCGGCTCGTCGTCGAGCTGAGGATTGAGCCCAACGAACCAGGCGCGAACGGTGTAGGGACTCTCCTCGGCCAGCAGAAGCCGGAAGATCTGGTAGGCGTCCCGAAGCCTGCGCTCTACCTCGTGATCTTGGGGAGCGCTCTTCTCGCTTGCCCAGCGGCCGATCGTCTTGGGGTCATCCACCCCGACCATGAACGCCACGAGTTTCTGCCCCATGGCATCCTGCAAAAACGCGGCGATGTCGGCTACTGATGACTCAACCGTGGCCCTGTGGGCATCGGTAGCTGCTTCACGAACGTTGGCCATTTTGCAGCGCCTTTCTGATAGCTCTGCGCTTCAGATTACCAGTAAACCTGGATTTCAGGTTGAATTTCAACCTTAAATTCGACCTTTATTTCGACCTAAATCCTACCGGTATTCCTACTGCGGCTTCTTCACGAAACCAATTCGCTGGGCCGCGGGGTAGCTTTTTTTCAGAAGTTCTAAGGTCCGCGTTTCTTCAGCGCCGGAAACCACCACGCAGAAGCCGCAGCCCATGTTGAAGACCTCACTCATCTCCTCGTCGGAGACTTCGCCGCGCTCTTGGATCAGGTCGAAGATCGGTGGTACGGGAAGCGGGTCGTCGATCTCGTAACCGACCTCGGCGGCGAGGCGGAGCAGGTTCTTGGTGCCGCCGGAGGTGATGTGGGCGAGGCCGCGGACGTCGACCTCGGAGCGCAGCAGGGCGACGATAGGCTTGACGTAGATCTGGGTGGGCCGCAGCAGCTCCTCGCCGAGGATGCAGCCGAGCCGCCCTTCGGGGTCCTCGTCGAGGCTGATCCCCGCCAGCGCCGAGCGGGCGAGCGTGTAGCCGTTGGAGTGGATGCCGGCCGAGGGGAGCCCGATCACCACGTCGCCGGGTTCGACCGCCGAGCCGTCGACGATCTCGTCCAGCGCGACCCGGCCGATGCAGGCGCCGGAGACGTCAACTCCCCGCACCAGCTCGCCGAGCTGGGCGAGCTCGCCGCCGGTGATCTCGATCCCCGCCAGCTCCGCGCCCCGCGCCAGGCCGACGCCGATTTCCTCGCAAATCTCCGGGTCGGCCTTGTCGACGGCGACGTAGTCGACCATCGCCAGCGGCTCGGCGCCGACGCAGATCACGTCGTTGACGTTCATCGCCACGCAGTCGATCCCGACGGTGTCGAACTTCCCCAGCTCCTCGGCGACGACCAGCTTGGTGCCAACGCCGTCGGTCGAGAACGCGATCCCGATCTCCTCGCTGAACTTGACCACGCTCGCGTAGTGCCCCGGCAGCGGCACCTGCAGCGAGGGCCGCTCGAGGTTGATCGCCCCCAGTGCCCGCACCAACCCGGCCACGGCCGAATCAGCCGCCCCCTGGTCGACCCCGGCCCTCGCGTAAGCGTCGCTCGCCGTCACCTGCGCCCTAGCTTTGCAAGAACGACGGCCGCCAAGCCGATCCGGTAGGCGGCATACGGCCAGAGGGCGCGGTCACGCTCGACCAGTTGGATCAGGCGTTGGGAGGCGAGGGTGGAGGCGAAGGAGGCGGCGACGCCGACGGCGAGGGAACGGCGCAGCTCGGGGGTGGTGCCGCGCTTGGCCAGGCGGCCGCCCTTGAGCGCCGTGGCGCCGACGATGATCGGCAGGGCGATCGTCCGCGAGAGCAGGTTCGCCTGGTCGCGGGAGAAGCGGCGCCAGCGCGCCGCCGCCAGCGTCACGCCGTTGCGGGAGACGCCGGGCGCCAGCGCCGCCGCCTGGGCGACTCCCAGCGCCAGCCCGTCCATCGGCGTCGCGTCGCCGCGCCCGCGCCGCTGCGGTCGGCGGTCGGCGACGAGCATCGCCAGCGCGCCAGCGGTCAGCCCGTAGGCGGTCGCCCGCGGCCCGCCCAGGCGCCGCTCGATCGGCCGCTCGAGCGTGTAGCCGACCACCGCCGCCGGCAGGAAGGAGAGGCCGAGCAGCAGCGCCCGCCGCCCGTCGAACTGGCGCAGCTCCTCGGCGATCACCCGCCGCTGGCCGATCAGCAGCGCCGCCGCGGCGCCCGTGTGCAGCGCCACCTCGAAGCTCTTGCGCAACTCCGGGTCGACCTCGTCCCAGTCCCAGCCCGCCAGCCAGGGGACGAGGACGATATGGGCGGAGCTGGAGACCGGCAGCAGCTCGGCCGGGCCCTGGACCAGCCCCAGCGCGACCGCGCGCGGGGCGGGGATCCCGCCCTTGCTCAAGCGCCCCTGGTGCCGGCCGGCTCGGCCTCGGGCCGGCTCTCCGGCTCTCCGTCGCCCGGCCCGCCGTTCCCCCGCCGCCGCTTGACGATCAGGTAGACGACGCCGACGACGATCGCCGCCAGCACCACGTAGTCGAGGTAGCCGAGTTTGTGGCGCCAGTCTTCCCAGTTTTCGCCGACCGCTTCGCCGACCAGCGCCAGCATCAGAACCCAGGGAATCGAGCCCAGCAGCGTGTAAGCGGTGAAGCGCCAGAACGGCATCTTCGCCACCCCGGCCGGCAGCGAGATGAAGGTGCGGATGATCGGCAGCATCCGCGAGAAGAAGACCGTCGCGTTGCCGTAGCGGGCGAACCAGTCGTCGGCCCATTTCAGGTGCTTGGGGCTGACGTGGATCAGCTTGTTCTTTTCCAGCAGGTCGATGCGGCCGAAGTAGCCGACCGCGTAGGCGATCCAGGAGCCGACCAGGTTGCCCAGCACCCCGGCGACGACGATCCCGACCAGCGTCAGTTCCCCTTTCGAGGCGCTGAAGCCGGCGAAGAGCATGATCGCCTCGCTCGGGATCGGGATGCAGGCCGACTCGAGCACCATCAGCAGGAAGACGCCGAGCTCACCGGCGGAGCCGATGAATTCGGTGGCGACTTCGATGATCGGTTCGACGACCTTGTCGGTGACCGAGGCGAGCAGGAGGGGGCCCATTCGCGCCACATCGTACGGATTCACCTCAAGGCGCCGTAAACTCAGCAGCAGATGAGCCGGTTGAACCACCCCGTGTACCGCAACCGGGTTCTGCAGGTAGCGGCCGACGCCGTCCTCGTCGCGCTGGCCTACTTCCTCGCGTTCCAGTTGCGCTTCCTCGACCAGCCGCACGGCTGGCCGCACCGCTACGAGGTGCTCTTCGCCCAGTCGGTCGGCTTCGTCGTCGCCGGCAAGCTCGTCGTCTTCGCCGCCTTCGGGCTCTACCAGAAGTGGTGGCGCTACGTCAGCGGCCGCGACTTCATGCTGATCCTCCGCGCCGTCGCCGTCGCCAGCGCTCTATTAGTGGTGACGTTCGCCGTCGCCAAGCCCTTCGCCCACACGCTGCCGCGCTCGGTCGAGGTCACCGACTTCATCCTCACCCTGATCCTCGTCGCCGGCGCCCGCCTCGGCGTGCGGCTGCTGGTCGAACGCCCGCACCGCGGCGCCCGCGCGCCCAAGCACGAGGTGCTGGTGATCGGCGCCGGCTCCGGCGGCCAGATGGTCGTCCGCGAGCTGCAGCTCAACCCCAACCTCGGCGCCGGGGCGATCGGCTTCGTCGACGACGACCCGCGCAAGCGGGGGATGCGGATCCTCGGCCTGAAGGTGCTCGGCGCGACGCGGGAGATCGACAGGATCCTCGACGAGACCAACCCCGACGAAGTCGTTATCGCGATCCCCTCGGCACCGGGGACCCTGCGCGCCCGCATCGTCGCCGCCTGCCGCGAGCGCCAGATCCGCGTCCGCACCCTGCCGACCGTCTTCGAGCTCCTGCGTGGCGGCGTCCAGCTCAACAAGCAGCTGCGCGAGGTCCGGGTCGAGGACGTGCTCGGCCGCGAGCCGATCGTCCGCGAGCTCGACCGGGTCGGCGCTTACCTACAGGACAAGATCGTCCTCGTCACCGGCGCCGGCGGCTCGATCGGCTCCGAGCTCTGCCGCCAGATCGCCCAGGTGAGGCCGCGCCTGCTGGTGATGCTCGACCACGCCGAGGACAACCTCTTCCAGATCGACCGCGAGATGGTCGAGGAGCGCCACTTCGCCAGCTGCGAGTCGGTGCTGGCCGACTGCAAGGAGCCGCACCGGATGCTGGAGGTGATGCAGCGCTTCAAGCCCGACGTCGTCTTCCACGCCGCCGCCTACAAGCATGTGCCGCTGATGGAGGAGAACCCGCTGGAGGCGGTGCGCAACAACGCGATCGCCACCCGCGTCACCGCTGAGACCGGCGCCGCCTCGAAAGTCGAGCGCTTCGTCCTCATCTCCACCGACAAGGCGGTCAACCCGAAGACGGTGATGGGCGCCTCGAAGGCGATGGCCGAGTGGATCGTCCAGGCGGCGGGGGAAAAGTACCCGGAGACGCGCTTCGCCTCGGTCCGCTTCGGCAACGTCCTCGCCTCGTCTGGGAGCGTGGTGCCGATCTTCCGCGGCCAGATCGAGCGGGGAGGGCCGGTGACCGTCACCCACCCGGAGATGACCCGCTACTTCATGACGATCCCGGAGGCGGTGCAGCTGGTGATCCGCGCCGGCGACATCGGCACCGGCAAGGGGGAGGTCTTCGTCCTCGACATGGGGGAGCCGGTGAAGATCGTCGACCTCGCCCACAACATGATCCGGCTCGCCGGGTACGAGCCGGAAAAGGACATCGCGATCGAGTTCACGCAGCCGCGGGCGGGGGAGAAGCTGCACGAGGTCCTCTTCTCCGACGACGAGGAAGTGCAGCCGACGGCGGCGCGGCGGATCAACCGGGCAGTGCGGCGGAAGCCGCGCGACCAGGAGTGGGTCGAGTCCACCCTGAACTCACTCGAACACCTGGTCATGGCCGGGGACGAGGCCAATCTGGCGGAGCGCGTCATCGAGCTGATCGCCGCCCCGGGCGGCGACGCAGCGAGGGTCGGCTCCGACAAATAGGCTCTCGCAGCCACTTTGGTCCATGTGATCGAACAAATAGGCGCTTTCGCCGGCCTGGCCGCGTTCCTCGGGCTCGCCATCTTGGCGCTGCTCTCGTTCACGCACGGCCGCGACATCCGCCGCCTGCGCGAGTGGGCGGGGTCGGCCCCTGAGCGCGACGCCGAGCGCAAGGAGCAGACCTCGACGATCGCGGCGCAGCGGGCGGAGGAGCTGCGGGCGCTGCAGGAGGCGCGGACCGCCGAACACCAGGCGGTCTCCAGCCGCGAGGAACGGCGGCGGCGGCGCGAGGAGGGGCTGCCGGAGCAGAGCCGCGGCGAGCGGCTGCGCCGGCGCTTCTCCGGCGCCGGCGAGATCGCCTCGAACCCCCTGACGCTGGTGGCGCTCTTCCTCGTCCTGGTGGTGGTCGTCGGTGGCGGCGCCTACCTGCTGTTGAGCGGGGGCGGCGGCAGCGGGGGCGGGGGCGCCAAGCAGGCGGCGGCGAAGGTCAAGCCGAGCGAAATCGAAGTCACCGTGCTGAACGGCACCGCGGTGCCGGGCCTTGCCGCCACCTTCGGCGACAAAGTCGAAGCGAAGGGCTTCAAGCTCGGCGCCGTCACCAACAGCAGCGCCAGCTTCGCCGACAGCGTCGTCATGTTCAAGCGCGGCCACAAGCCGGAAGCGAAGAAGGTGGCGAAGCAGCTGAAGATCGGCAAGGTCCAATTGATGAGCGGCGAAATCGAATCCGTCTCGGCCGGTGCCGCCGTCGCCGTGGTCGTCGGCGAGGACAATGCCGAAACGACCGAATGAGGGTGAGGCGCTCGTCTCCCCACGCGCGGCCGCGGTGGTCTTTGCGGCCCTCGTCCTTGCCACGGTAGTCGCCTTCGCCTACGCGCAGCGGGTCAAGCGCGACCCGCTCGTGCTCGACCGGGTCCAGTTCATCGCCCCGCCGCACCGCAAGGGCACCCCGAAGGTCCACAGCTTCACCCCCAACGGCGACTGCCGCCGCGACCGCATCCGGATCACCTTCCGCACCACGATCTCCGACCAGGGGACCGTCCAGGTGATCAAGCCCGGCGGCCGCGTCGTGCTCACCCTCGCCCGCGACACTTTCCTCAAGCGCTACACGATCCACACCTACTACTGGGACGGGCATCAGCGCAACGACGGCATCGCCCCGCCCGGCCGCTACAAGCTGCGGGTGAAGCTGGGCGACCGCGTGCTGGTCACGCCCGGAACGATCCGCCTCCACCCGGCGCCGAAGAGCGCGAAGCGCCGGTGTCCAACCACCGCATCCGATTCAGGACACAGCCCGGTGGGCCAAGAATCGGATACGGCGCAGAGGTCACGGCCATGAGCGATGTCCTCGCCGGCATCGGCCTGGTCGCCGCGGCCACCGCCAGCGGCGCCGCGATCCTGCTGCCGCCAGGGCGCCTGCGGGCCGGTCTGATGGTTGCGGCGATGGTCCTCTTCCCGGTCCTGATCGCCGGCGACCAGTGGCACAGCCCCCTGATCTTGGATCTGCGGCATCACGTCGCCCGGCTCGTCGTCCTGGGGGCTGTCGGCGCCATCGTCCTCGGGACCCTTGCCTACGTCTTCAGCCGATGGCCGCTCCTGCTGCCCCTTGCGATCGTCTTCGTCCTCCCGTTCCGGGTGCCCCTTCATGGAGGCGGTGAATCGGCCAACCTCTTGGTGCCGCTCTACGTCGTGATCGCTGCGGGCGTGGTTGCCGCTGCGGTGAGGGACTGGGGCTTGCGGCCGCCGGCCCCTGTCGCCGCAGGGGACCCACCCTCCCTTGCGCGGCAAGGGAGGGTGCCCCCTACGACGCCACCCACCGGAGGAAGGTCGGTCTGGCTGCCGCGGGTTCTGGCCGCGGTAGTGGTCCTGTATGCGGTTCAGACGTTGTACTCGGACGACTTCTCCAAGGGGCTGCAGAACGTTTGCTTCTTCTTGGTGCCGTTCACGGTGGCGTTTGCGTTGCTGCGGGACGTGCGCTGGGATGCGCGACTTTTGCGCTGGGTGCTGATCCTGGTCAGCGTCGAGGCGGCTGCATTCGTGCTCGTTGGGTCAATTGAGTACGCGGTCAAGAGCCTCTTCTGGAACGACCAGATCATCAGGTCGAACGAATTCCACACCTACTTCCGGGTCAACTCGGTTTTCTGGGACCCGAACGTCTACGGGCGGTACCTGGCGCTCGTAACCGTCATCGCGGCCGGGGCCCTGTTGTGGGCGCGTACGCGGAACGCCTTCTGGCTCCTCTGCGGCCTGATCCTCGTGCTTTGGATCGGGCTGGTGCCGACCTTCTCGCAATCCAGCTTCCTCGCCCTGCTCGCCGGCCTGGCGATGCTGGCGGCGATCCGCTGGAGCTGGCGCTGGACCCTGGGCGTCGTCGCCCTCGGGGCGATCGGCGCCGTCCTCGTCGTCCTCCTCGTCGGCGGCTCCGGAAAGATCACCCCCAACCGGATCAACGTCGATCTCAGCGGCCGCGGCAGCCTCATCTCCGGCGGCGTAGACCTCTTCTCAGAACGCCCGCTGCAGGGATACGGCTCCGGGTCGTTTCAAGCCGCCTACAAAGAACACCGCAAGAACAAAGACCTCCCGGTAACGGTCTCTCACACGGAGCCCGTGACGGTGGCAGCCGAGCAGGGTCTCATCGGCTTAGCTGTCTACTTTGCCCTGATCGTCGTGGCGCTCGGAACCCTGAGCCGTGGCCTCTGGACGGCTACTCCGGTGGGTGGCGTCGTAGGGGGGACCCCCGCCTGCTGCGCAGGTGGGGGTGGGTCCCCTGCGGCGACAGGACCCGCCGGCCTAGCCGCCCGAGCAGCAGTCCTAGCGGCGTTCGTGGCACTGCTGGTCCATACCTTGGCGTATGCGGGATTTTTCGAGGATCCGATTACTTGGGTGCTGTTGGCGGTGGGAGCCTCTTTGGCACATGCCGCTGCCGGAGATGAGCCGGTGATCCGCCGCCCCGCGTAGGGTCAACGCCTATGTCGGGATACCTGCGCCGCCTGGCGACGACGGGTGCCGCCTATACCGCGGCCAGCATCCTCTCCAAAGTCATCGCGGTCGCGTTGCTGCCGCTCTACACGCGCTACCTGACCAAGGCCGACTACGGTGCCGCCGAAGTCCTCTTCACCGCGGTGGTGGTCGCCAGCATCATCGTCCGCTTCGGCCTGATCGAGGCGATCCTGCGCTTCTACTACCAGGCCGGCGAAGACCGGGGGGAGGTCGTCAAGAGCAGCTTCGCCGGTCTCTTCTGGCTCTCGACGCTGGGCGCGCTCGTCCTCCTTCCCTTCGCCACCCCACTCGCCGAAGCGCTGCTCGATCCCAGGAAAGCGGCCGAAGTGGGGCAGATGGCCGAGCTGACGCGGATCGCGATCGGCGGCCTCTGGGTGCTGACGATGTGGGAGTTCATGCTCACCCTGTTCCGGCTCGAGGAGCGGGCGCGGGCCTACTTCCTGACCACGCTCCTCAACGTCCTCGCCTCGATCGGCCTCACGGTCGTCCTCGTCGTCGGTTTCGAAGACGGCGCCCGCGGCCTTTTGCTGGGCAGCTACGCGGCGGGCGCCGCCTTCGTCCTCGGCCTGATCGTCTGGCAGTGGCGCCGCCTCTCGCTGCGCTTCGACCGCGCCCTCCTGCGCCGGCTCTTCCGCTTCGGCCTGCCGACGATGCCGGCCGAGGCCTCGCTCTACCTGCTCAACTTCGTCGACCGCCTGATCATCGCCCGCTCGCTCAGCCTCGCCGAGGTCGGCCTCTACTCGCTGGCGGTCAAGTTCGCGCAGGCGGTCAACGTCCTCGTCCGCGGCTTCCAGCTCGCCTGGCCGCCGCTCGCCTACTCGATCCGCGACGACGACGAGGCCCGTCGTGCCTACGCCACCATCGTCACCCTCTTCGCCGCCGGCTGCGCCTGGGTCGTCGCCGGCATGTGGTTGTTCTCGCGCTGGATCGTCCGCGTCCTGGCGGCCCCGGAATTCTTCGGCGCCTACAAGCCGATCGGCCTCATCTCCACCGCCGTCACTCTTTACGCGCTCTACCTCGTCCTGGTGGTGATCCTCGGCCGCACGGGCCGCACCGAGTTCAACTTCCCCGCGGCGATCGGGGGGCTGATCGCCAACGTCGTCCTCAACCTGGTGCTGGTGCCGGCGATGGGGATCACCGGCGCCGGCCTCGCCCTCGTCGCCTCCTACCTGGTGGTGCTGGGCCTGATGTACGTCTTCACCCAGCGCCTCTTCCCGGTGCCTTACGAGTGGGGGAGGCTGCTGCGGGTGGTGCTGGCGGTGGCGGCGCTGGTCGGCCTCGCCGAACTCGTCGTGCCGACCTCCGGCGCAGCGGGCCTGCTGCTCCGCGCCGCCCTCTTCGCGGCTTACCCGCTGCTGCTTCTCGCGACCGGCTTCTTCAGCGCAGGCGAGCGCCGCTGGCTCACCCGCCTCCGCCACCCCGGAACCGTCGTCGCCGGTCTAGCGTCCCTGCGAGCCCAGCCGGCAGCGGTCGAAGGGGACGTATCCGAGATCTACGAGGCGGAGCGAATGGACGAAGACGCCCGCCTCTGATCGAACTGCATCAAATTTTCTACCTGCCAAAGGGAGAATTTGATGCAGTTCGGGTGGCGCGGTCGCGGAGGGACTCGCCGCGGTTGGGGAAGAGCGCTTGGCGGGCGTGGGCCCAGTAGACGGGGGCGGGTTGCTTTGGTAGCAGGCTCGCTGCGAGGGTTCGCAGGGCGTAGGACCAGGCCGTGAGGACGCGGACGGCCAGCGCCGCGCCGCGGCCGTGGTGCTTGCGCATGTAGAGGTCGCGGTTGCGGTGGAATTCGACGATGCGGGGGAGGCCCTTGGCGAGGTCGGTCGACAGCTGGTCGTGGTGGACGGCCTCGGCGGAGGGGACGTAGAGCGAGTGCCAGCCGGCCTCGCGCAGGCGCTTGGCGAAGTCGCACTCGTCGTAGTAGACGAAGAAGTCCGGGTCCATGTACCCGACCTCGTCCGCCGCCTCGCGGCGGACCATCAGCGCGCTCGACTGCGCCCAGTCGACGCTCCGCACTTCGTGTCCCTTGCTCTGCACGGTCAGCCAGCGATGGAGGAAGAACGCGCCGGCGAGCGCCGTGCCGACGCCGGGGAAGCGCCAGGCGCAGGGGACGGGCTTCCCGTCGGGGTCGAGCAATTGCGGCGTTGCCGCGGCGGCTTTCGGTTCCCGCTCCATCACCGCCAGCAGCGCCTCGACCGCTCCCGGCCGCAGCTCCGAGTCCTCGTTTAGCAGCAGGCAGTACCTACCCTGCGCCTCGCGCATCAGCGTCGAGTCGTTCTCGGCCTTGCCGGTCCGCTCCTCGAGCGCGATCAGGCGGATCTCGTCACCAAGCTGCCGAACCGCCGCAGCCGAGCCGTCGTCGGAGGCGTTGTCGAGGACGAGGATCTCGCGCTCGACGTCTTTCGGGTGCGCGCGCTCGATCGCCGCCAGGCAGGCGAGCAGGTACTCGCGGCCGTTCGTGTTCACGACGCAGTAGGAGAGCGTGGGAGGCAAGGCGCTGACGATAATCCGCCGCTGGGTCTAATCGCTCGACCGAAGCAATCCTGCTGATGAAAATTCAACTCGTCGACCCCTCGGCGTTCACGCCGCCTTACGACCGCGCCCTCGCGGCCGCGCTCGCGCGCGCCGGCGCCGAGGTCGAGCTGCTCACCACCCGCTTCCTCTACGGCCCGGTCCCGCCGGCCGAGGGCTACCGCGTCAACGAGCTCTTCTACCGCCGCGCCGCCGCCCGCGGTCTCGAGGCGCCGGCGCGCCTCCCGTTCAAGGCCGCCGAGCACATTCCCGACATGCTCCGCCTCCGCCGCACGGTAGATGCCGACGTCGTCCACTACCAGTGGCTGACGATCCCGCCGCTCGACGTCCGCCTGCTGCCGCCGCTCCACCCGCGCGTGATGACCGCCCACTACATCCTGCCGCCGCAGCCGAGCCGCCGCCAAGCCCGCTCCGCCCACCGCGTCTTCGGCGCCATGGACGCCGTCGTCGCCCACTCCGAGCACGGCGCCACCCGTCTCCGCGAGGAGGTCGGGCTCGATCCCGGCAAGGTCCGCGTCGTCCCCCACGGCGCCTTCGACTACCTGACGAAGCTGCCCGAGGAGAAGCCGCTGCCGGCGGAGCTGGAGGGGGCGGAAGGGCCGGTGATCCTCTCCTTCGGCCTGCTCCGCCCCTACAAGGGAATCGAGAACCTGCTCGAGGCCTACCGGCGGATGGCAGTGGCAGTTCCCGCGCCCCCCGAGCTCTGGATCGTCGGCAATCCGCGGATGGACGTCGAGTCGCTGCGGAAGCTGGCGGAGGAGGCGCCCGGCCGCGTCCGCTTCGTCACCCGCTTCGTTGAGGACGCCGAGATCCCGGCGATCTTCCGCCGCGCCGACCTCCTCGTCCTGCCCTACCTCGATGCCGAGCACTCCGGCGTCCTCTACACCGGCCTCGCCTTCGGCAAGCCGATGGTCCTCAGCGCCGTCGGCGGCTTCCCCGAGGTGGCGGAGGCGGGAGCCGCGCGCCTCGTGCCGCCGGGCGACGTCGCCTCGCTTGCCGCCGCGATCGAGGAGCTCGCCGGGGACGAGGCCGCCCGCGCCGAGCTTGCCGCCGCCGCCGCCCGCGCCGCCGCTGGTCCCTTCTCCTGGGACGAGGCCGCTCGCCGCACCCTGGTCCTCTACCGCGAGCTGATCGAGGCGCGCGCATGACCACCGTCGCCGCGATCCTCTTCTGGCTCAGCGCCGGCCTGCTCGTCTACACGCACCTGGGTTACCCGCTGGTGCTGGCCGCTCTGGTGTGGGTAAGGGGCCAGAACCGCGACCTTCGGTTTGAAAGACCGACGCTCTTTGGAAGCGAGGATGCCCTCCCAACCGTCTCCTTGGTCGTCCCCGCCTACGACGAGGAGGACGTGATCGCTGAGAAAGTCGCCAACGCCCTCGCGCTCGACTACCCGCGCGACCGCCTGCAGGTCATCGTCGCCTCCGACGGCTCCACCGACGCCACCGCCGAGCGCGCCCGCGCCGCCGGCGCCAGCCTCGTCCTCGAGCTGCCGCCCGGCGGCAAGGTCGCCGCCCTCAATGCCGCCGCCGAGCAGGCGGCCGGCGACGTCCTCGTCTTCTCCGACGCCAACAGCACCTGGTCACGGGACGCACTCCGCCGCCTCGTCGCCCCCTTCGCCGATCCCGGCGTCGGCTACGTCTGTGGCCAGGTGCGCTTCCTAGACCCGGAGGGCAACAACCTCGAGGGCGCCTACTGGCGCTACGAGATGGCGGTGCGGGAGATGGAGTCGGCGCTCGCCGGCGTCACCGCCGGCAACGGCGCAATCTATGCCGTGCGCCGCGACGCCTACATCCCCCTGCCTCCCTCCGGCAGCCACGACCTCAGCTTCCCCTTCCTGCTCGCCAAGCGCCGCCTGCGCTCGCTTTACGAGCCGGGGGCCCGCGCCGAGGAGAAGATGGTGCCGACGATCGAGGGCGAGTTCGCCCGCAAACGGCGGATGATGGTCGGCCTCTGGGACATCGTCGTCGGCGAAGGGATGCTCTCGCCGCGCCGCTACCCGCCCCTCTACGCGTTCGAGGTCTTCTCGCACCGGCTGCTGCGCTACCTCAGCCCGCTGCTCCACCTCGTCGCCTTCGTTGCCAACGTCTTCCTGCTCGGCAGCGGCTGGTTTTACGTCCTCACCTTCGTCTTCCAGCTCGCCTTCATCGCCGCCGCCCTGCTCGGGCGGTCGGTGCCGATCGGTCTCTTTCGCATAGCCCGCTACTACCTACTGACCACCGCCTCGATCGCCGCCGGCCTCTGGGACCGCATGCGCCACGGGGCGGGCGGACGCTGGGAGAAGGCAGAGGGGACCCGCTGATGCCACGCGCCTTTGACTTCCTCATTGCCGCGATCGCCCTGGCGGTTCTCTCGCCGCTGCTCCTGATCGCGGCGATCGCGATCAAGCTGACCAGCCCCGGCCCGGTGATCTACCGCCAGCGCCGCGTCGGCCTCGGTGGCCGCGAGTTCGAGATGTGGAAGCTGCGGACGATGGTCCAGGGCTCGGACCCGGTCGGCGTCGGCAAGGTCGTCTACCGCGACGACCCCCGCGTCACCGCTCCCGGCCGCTTCCTCCGCCGCACCTCCCTCGACGAGGTCCCCAACCTGGTCAACGTGCTCCGCGGCGAGATGGCGATCGTCGGCCCCCGTCCGACGATCAAAGCCCAGGTCGACGACTACACGCCCCACCAGAAACGCCGCCACGAGGTCCTGCCCGGAATCACCGGCTGGGCCCAGGTCCAGGGCCGCGCCGGCATCCCCTGGGAGGAGCGAATCGAGTTAGACGTCTGGTACGTCGACCACCGCAGCCTCGCCCTAGACCTCCGCATCCTCGCCAAAACCGCCTGGCTCGTCCTCACGGGCCAGGGTCTTGCTCCGGATTGAACTGCATCAAATTTTCCACCCAGCAGCGAGAGAATTTGATGCAGTTCGAAAAGCGGAAGAGCGCATAGGGTTTGCGCGTGACTGATCGACCGGAAGTTCGCCTGCGCCCGTTCGAGGAGGACGACGCGCCTGCTGTCCATCGCTGGTTCAACAACCCCGCCGCGACCGCTTCGCTGATGGAGCAGCGGGACGAGTTCACGCTCGCGCAGGCGGAAGCGTGGACGCGGCGGGCGATGGACGACTCCGGCGAGGACCGGAAGTTCGCGATCGTCGTCGAGGGTTATGAGGAGCCGGTGGGTTTCACCGCTCTTTACGGCCTCTTCCGGCAGACGGCGCCAGAGCTCGGCGCCCTGATCGGCGACGACGTCCGCGGCAAAGGGGTCGGCCGCCGCGCCGAGGCGCTGACGATCGCCAAGGCCTTCGACGAGTACGGCGCCCACCGCGTCTACGGCCGCATCCCCGCCCGCAACGAGGTGGCGAAGAAGACCGTCGCCGGCCTCGGGTGGAAGCACGAGGGAACGATGCGCGCCCACCTCGCCCGCGCCGACGGCCCCCCGGACGACTGCGAGGTCTGGGGCGTGCTCCCCGACGAGTTCCGCGCCGCCACCGCGGACCTGCTCGAGTGAGCGCCAGGGCCGAACTAATCGAAGACCGCGGTGAGGCCTCCGCGAGCTCCGAGTTCTTCCGCTCGCGCTCTTTCCTCGACGCCGAGGGGGTTACCCACACGCTGAAGATCGAGACTGACGAAGGGGAGCTGCTTGCTCCACTGATTGTCCGCGACATTCCGGGCACCAGCGAGCGCGATGCCGTCTCCCCATACGGGTATCCGGGACTGATCGTCGGGGGGGGGGGGGGGGCCCCAACAAAAAACAAACAACAAACAAACAAGATTGGGGTACCCCCCCCCCCCCCCCACACC
>JBQCIB010000035.1:0-35448 GCA_051954115.1 Solirubrobacterales bacterium
GGCCGGGCGTCTGACCTACGCGGACGAAACCCCGCAAGGCGGCCAGTGCACCACCCGCGCCTACACCTACGACGCCGACTCCAACCGCAAATCCCTGACGACCCGATCTCCCGGGATCGGCGGCGTCTGCTCGGAATCCGGCGGAACCACGCAGAGCTACGAATACGACGGCGCCGACCGCTTGATGGGCCCCACCTACGACAGCTTCGGCCGGATCACGAGCCTGCCGGCAGCCTACGCCGGCGGCAAAACCCTGACGACCAGCTACTTCGCAGACGACATGGTCGCAAGCCAGTCCCAAGGCGGCATCACGAACTACTTCCAGCTCGACGCCACGCTGCGCCAACGGGTCCGCCTGCAGGGTGGTGGGGTGGAAGGCACCGAAGTCTTCCACTACGACGGCCCCTCCGACGCACCTGCCTGGACCGAACGCGGCTCGACCTGGACGCGAAACATCGCTGGACTAGGAGGGGAACTAGCCGCGGTCCAGGAAAGCGGCAAAGAAATCACCCTGCAGCTGACCAATCTTCACGGCGACGTCTCCGCCGCTGCGGCGATTAATCCTGAAGTGACGAGCCTGAAAGGCACCTCCAGCTACGACGAGTTCGGGAATCCGGTTGCGGGCAGCACCGGGCGCTATGGCTGGCTCGGAGGCAAGCAGCGGCGGACGGAACTGCCGTCGGGGGTGATCCAGATGGGGAAGCGAAGTTACGTGCCAACGCTGGGGCGGTTTCTAACGCGCGATCCGGTTCCGGGAGGTTCGGCCAACGCCTATGACTATGCGGACCAGGATCCGGTGAACGCGTTCGACCTAGGCGGGGAAAAACTGTGCCGCCATCTGTCAGAATTGAGCAACGTCGAAGTCTGTGCAAATACTGCAAGAGGCCTGAAGAAAAGAACCGAACATGTCGTCCGCGTCGCTAACCGCATCGAACAGAGGTACAACAGTTGGCGACACGCTCATCCGCACGCAAAAAAGCCGACCGAAGAGAATGGATGGACGCCCTGCAAAGTTACTGGCGTTGGCCTATCTACTGTGGGCGCCATCTTGAGCACGATCGGGGTTGGCCTCGATGCCACGGGGGTCGGCGCACCGGCGGGCGGTCCAATTACCTTAGTTGGCGGCAGCGCAGACTTGGCCGGAGTCGGCGCGGACGAGGCTCACGATGCGGGGTGGTGCTAGCGCTTTGCGCGAATCAAACGACTCAATGGCGCAACTAGGGATAGACTCGGGCCAAATGGTGAGTTGCACCGACAACAGTCGGAAACGGCGGCGTATGCGGCTAATGCACATCTGTGCGGTCTGCTTTTCGACGACCGCGCTTAGTCTGGTGCTGGTCTCAGGCAACCCAGCAGTAACGGCGTGCGCGGTGGTGACTTGGTTTCTCACGCTCTTCGCGCTGGGGCTCGGTGTGTGGAGGGATCTCAAGAGCAATGGGTAAGGCGCAATGAAAAGCTATGTGTTCATCGTGCCTTTTGCGGTGGGCATCGGCTTTGCTCTAATCGGACCGCTGCTCTGGCATCTCCGCGAGGAGCTTGCGTTAGGTTGGCGCGAGCAGTTTGGAAGCGGCGGTGACAACGAGGATAAGCTTGTGAAAGAGCGCGCGGACATACTTCGGTCGATGGAGCCCTTGAGTTGGAAGATCACTGTGTTGCTAACGGCTATTCTGCTCGTGCTTTTCGTTGTTTTCGGGGTAGTCGTTGCGTATGGTGGCGTTGTGTTGTATATCGGCGGTGTAATAGTAGTTGCTGCTCTGATCGCATTATTTAACAAGGTACTGTTCGCTCAATTTCCCCGGCTACCAGATCGTGGAAGCAGGGATGCTGGCAAGGCGGAGAGCAATTATGAAGTGCGGAAGGCGCAACGGAACTCATGGTGAGGATCGTCGGATGACGATCTCGACGAAGACGTTTATCCGCGACGGCTCTGCAATCATGGGTGGCCGGGTTGAAGTGGGCGTGTTCGAAGGAAGCTCGCGTTTCGAGCTCAGCGGATTCCGGAGCCCAAGAGCCGCGAGATGCGGGAGCGTATCCGGGCCGCGCTCGTCAACTCGGGCTTTGACTATCCGTTCGCGCACATCGTCGTCCATCTGCCGGGATTCCCCCCGCGGAGAAGGCTCTACGCCGAGATGGACCTGGCAATAGCTGCGGCTCTGCTCAGTGCCTCCGGGCAGCTCGTGTGGACGGGCCTGCCGCGGGTGGCACTTGTATCTGAGCTCGCGCTCGACGGGTCAACGCGACCCATCGGTGGAGCCCAGCCAATGGTCGAACGATCGGCTGCCGACGGCGACGAGATGATCATCGTGCCGGCTGGCTGCGCTGTGGAGGCCACGGGGGCTGGTGAGGGCGCCGTAGTGGGAATCGAATCCCTCAGCCAGCTTCCGGCAATTGCCTCAAGACATTGGCAGCTAACGCAGAGATTTTCAGACGCCAGCGGGAGCACCAATAGCGCGAGATCGGCGCCACGCTCAGGGGGTCGACCGTCATATGGAGGAAGGTCGTGACGGTCGACGTCGATAGCAAGGGCGAGCAGATCGGGGAGGCGCTTTCCAGCCTGAAAGCAAGCCTCCAGGCGATCGAGGTCGGCTGTAGAGCCGGCCTGGGCCGCTCAACTGGAGCTCCAATCACGGTGCGGCTCGAGGTCAGTTACGGCGTCGGCGATCCGCACCAGCCAAGCTGCACGGCGGAAAGAGCCAACAAGAAGGCAGCAACCCAATGACCTCCGCTCGCCCCTCAGCTTCTTCATCTGCACTCATGCGTTGCAGGCCTCGGCTTAGAAGAAGGGCGCGCCGTCGAGAACTCCTTGGTGCACGACGAGTGCTGGTCATCTTCGAAGAAGACATCCTCGACTCGGTGGGAGAACCGGAAGGGGTCGAGGACGTTTCCGCGTTTGGAGAGCAGTTTCAGGTTCCCCGGGTTGCGCTGAACTCCCTGGGGGAGCCCACGGTCGTCTGGGAGAGCTTCGACGTCACCTACTTCTGCGAAGACACGACGACAAGGATTCAGATCAGTCGCGGGCTGACGGTCGAACCGCAGCCAGGGTTTGGTCCGTCGCCGTCTCCTGAACCAAGTCCGGAAGCAAGTGGAACGCTCCGCCTGGGGACGAGGGCAACCGCCAGGAGCCGGTCCGTGCGTCTCGGGATCAGCTGCGTGGGGGGCTGCCAGCGCCTGCGCCGGGCGGGTGAATTTGATGGTCCGCATGCGGGACATTCCCCCGCGCGTGTTACTTCTAACAACTCCTGGGAATCGTCCTCCTGCTCTTCGTCGTCGGAGGTCGCCGGTAGCAGCACTGATCCGGTCCACCGCCTCATTTGAGGCAGAGGGCCACCACCTGTCCTTCCGCCGAACCGCCGGAGTTACTGACGTACCGGCCCTTCACACCCTGCCCGGTGCTCGCCAGGAACGGCAGCACTTCGATCCAGGCTACTTCGCCGTTCCCTGGCTGAGGCATCGCGAAACCGGTTCCGAGGAGGACTTCGCCGGTCCCACAGACCGAGGTTCCCGTATCCCCGCCAGTCCAAGTTCCGTTTTCAGCCACCTGATCGAGGTCTTTGATCGAGGTCACATGGAGCGTCCTTTCCGCCAGCGCTCCGCCGTAAACCGACCCAGGCGCTATCGCCCCCGCGGTCACGGCATCGGGAGCGATCGCATTGGGGGTAACCGAGCCTTTCTTCAGGACCCTCCTGTTCACCGATCCCGTCCGGAGCTTGGGAGAGGTGACGGCCGAGGCAGCCAGGGCCTTGGCGTGGACGGAGCCGGGGGCAAGGCTCTTGGCGGTGACGGCACCGGGAGCGATGTCACCGCGCTTGACCAGGAACACGTGCTTGGAGGCCGCGCCCGCGATTCCCGATAGGGAGACCGCCAGGGCACCGAGCGCCGCCACCATCGCCACCGCGCTCATTACCGTCGCACGGCTCGGTCCGTGAGTTCGGCCCGCTACGTCCATCTTTCACTCCTCCTTCTGCTATCCCCGCACTTCGACGAGGATCGGTTTGCTGTGTCCAGCCTCCCACGGCCAGCCGTGCTGCCGCGGGGCCACCGCCCGGATCTTGTAGATCGTCGTTTCCGGGGTGTCATGGAAGCGATAGTGCGCGTGGAAGACGCCGTTGCGGTTCGTCGTCGCTTCCCCGAACGGGTACCACTTCGGAGAATGCAGGCCCCCGGCCTGCAGGACGACTACTCGTTCGGCGGCTCGCGGCCCGGGCAGCTTCCCCCACATCTTGATCTCGCCACCGTTGTGGAGGCGGCCCGGGGTGATCTTGAACTTCACCTTCGCGTGAGCGAGATAGCGGACCGAGCGGGCCACCTGGAAGGTGTCGTGGCGGTAGCCGAGCAGGAGCCTGCGGTCGGGTCCCGGATCTACCTTGTAGACGAAGTGGCCGTGGGCGTCGGTCGTCGTCGTGGCCACCGGCTGCAGCCCCGTGGCCGAGCCTTGGACCTGCGCCTGCACGCAGATCGTCGCCCCGCTGATCGCATCGCCCGCTGCGTCGGTCAGCTCGCCGACGACGTCGGCGGCGCTCCCCGCCGGCAGCGTCGCCGTTTCCTTGTGGGTGCGGGTGAACTGGGCAGAGATGCTCTGCCCGCCCGCCACCGCCGATTCGGTGCAGGAGTTGTCGACCTCGACCTGCTGCGGGGCGCTGCAGGTGCGGTTGGGATCAGTGAGCGTCGAGAAGTCGCTCGCGCAGACCTGCACCGTGTTTGCCCCGTTCTGGAACGGCGGGGAAGCGGTGTCGAGTAGCCAGTTGCCCTTCAGCGCCGAGGGACAGGGGCTGGGGGTGACCGCCACCACCCCTTCGTAGCTGAGGTTCTTCACGGAGGCAAGGTTGCAGGCCCCCGCTACCGGTCCCGCCGCCGGTTGGCCGTTCACCAGCAGTTCCACTTTGCTGACCCCGCCCCCCAGGTCGAGGGCTTCGGCGCTCAGGTCATGATGGCCGCGGAGGATTTCGCCGCTCAACAGGGATCCGGCGAGGTTTTTCACGACGGGCGGGGTGACGTCGACCTGCGTGACGGCGATGTCGCGGGCAGAAAGACTCCCGCCGCTGCACGGGCTCATGTTGCCGTCGCAGCTCATCACAATGTTGAAGCTACCGCTGTTGCTCGGCACGAAACCGGTGTCGAGCCTGCTCCGCAGGAAGAAGCTCTGCCGCGTTTCCCCGCTGTTGAGGAAAGGCCATCCTTCGACCTTGATGTGGCTGAGGTGATTGCCGGCGCTCATGCCCTGCGAGATGCCGGCGATCGTCTCGGATTCGATGAATCCTCCCGGCGTCGGCGCCACGGCGATTTCCATGTAGCTGAAGGTGGCCGAGGTCTGGCCCTGTGAGATTCCCATCGAGCCGCCCGGAACGGCACAACTCACAAACGGCGAGAAGGCCACTCCCGGGTTGGCGGTGAAGCTCCATTCCGGCACCCCGCCCCCAGGCAGCGCCGAGTCGCAGAGCTCCTGGACGAACTTCGACGGCGCCGCGCTCGCGGCCTGGGGTGCTAGGGCCGCTCCCAAGACGATCAGCAGGGCGATCAACGATCCGAGTGACCTGCGAGCGCCGATCATGGCTTCCCTTCGAACCCGAACTCCTGCTGGGCGGGTTCAGATGAGGACGAGGTGCCGCCGCCGCTTTCGGGGGCGACGACGACCGTTTCGGATCCCGCAGCGCTCGCTTCGGCTTCGGTGGGGGCGCTGGATTCCGCCGCCGCCCGGGTGATTCCAGAGAACTGTCGCTCGACCCGCTGCCGTTCGCTCGGCGGCGGCTTCGGCTGCTTCGCGCTTTCCGGGGCCTGGACCGCAGGGGTCTGGTACTGCTGCCCGGTATTCGACAGCCCGAGTGCGATCGGGGCTTGAGACTGCGCCGCCGCCTTCGGTGCTGCTCGCACCTTGAGCCTCTGAGTTGCGGGCGCTGCGCCGTTTTGGTGAACGGGCGCCGCGGGGTGCCTGGCGAGGCTCAACCCGACGGTACCTCCCACCACGCAGACGACCGCTGCGGCCGCGCAGCCGCCGAGGACCTTCCCCGCCGGACCGCCCGCGATGGCGCCGGCTTGTTCGGTCGCGCCACTCGCTTCGGCGCGGGCCAATGGGGTGCGGACCCGTGCCGAGATCCAGGCGAGGCCTTCCCGTCCCCGGTCGAGGAGGCCGGCCAGTTGCTCCAACGGTCCATGGGCGAAGGCGACGCGGGCGCCGCCGAGGCTCGTCCAGGCGGCAAACCCGACTTCGAGGGCGAGCTCGGAATCCGGGTCGGGAGCGGGGACACCGAGGCGGGCTGCCAGGGCGGTCAGCGCCCTTCTGAGCCGCCTTCGATAGGTGGCTTCACTCAGGTAGAGGACCTCGGCTGCGCGTTTGGCGCTCAACTGCTCGAAGTAGTGGAGTGCGAGCAGTTGCCGGGTTTCGCTCGGCAGCTCGTCAATGGCGGCGTGCAGCTCCTGCGCTTGGAGCTCCTCGAGCGCCAGCTCCTCGCTCGGAGGCGCGGCGCGGTGGCCGCTCGCCAGCAACGCCTCCGCTGCGGCTCCGTCGACCTGGCGGGCCTCGCGGCGCAGTTCCTGAATTGCCCGGTAGAAGGCAGCGTGGACGACGAAGGCGTCGCGGTTCTCGATCTCCTCACCCGCCGCTCGCGCCCGCAGGTAGTCGAGCAGTCCCTTCTGGACCGCTTCCTCGCTGCAGCGCTCGATGAAGCTCTCTGAGATCCGGTGGGCCTTGAGCTTGCCGTGGAGGGAGCGCTCGATTTCTCGCAGCGCCGTCTCCTGCAAAGGCTGCTCAAGCTCGCCGACCTTCAACTTCCTACCTCCAGCAGAGCTTCTACCCCTCTCGTTCATTCAGACACCTCCGTAGCCGAAAAGTCGATCTGGCCCGAACGCGGGCTCCTCCACCTCTCCGTTGCTTGAGGCGCCGAAATCCGTCAACTTTTTTTGAAAATTGACGGGATCAGCCCCTCTGGCGCAACGGAGGGGCATGAACGCATCCACCGTCAGAGTCCCCGCCCGCGGCCGCACCAGCCTCCGCTCACTCCTGCGAGGGGTGGGTCGCGCGGCGATCTGGACCGTCCTCGCCCTGCTTCTTCTCCGCGGCGCTCTCGCCGGCTCGGCGTCCCAGGTGACGGCCCGTCCTACCGCCGCCGCTTCGCCCGCCGACCAGCAGAGCCAGGCCTTCGCAATCCGCTTCGCCCGCACCTACCTCTCCGACCCCTCCCCGAGCGCCCTCTCGCCCTTTCTCGCTGAAGGCGCTCGGGTCGGGACCGGCCGCTCGGCCGGCGGCGGCGAAGCGGTCGCGCAGGCCGAGGTCACCGAATCCGAACCACTCGGCAACCGGCGAGCCGTCCTCACCGTCGCCTGCGAGCTCCGCGACGCGCGCACCCTCTACCTCGCCGTCCCGATCGTCCGCTCGCAAGCGGGCGAGGTGGCGGCGCTGGGCGCGCCCTCCATAGTCGCGGCCCCCGGTCTGCCCGGGGCCGACCCTGAGCGGCCCCGGGCGCTGACCGGAGCGGACGCGGGCGCGATCCAGGCGCTCGTCGAGAAGTTCCTGCCGGCCTACGTCGAAGGCTCAGAACCCTCCGACCTCGCCTACTTCGTCGCCCCCGGGTCGGCGGTGCAGCCGCTCGGCGGCGGTCTCGACCTCGCCTCGGTCTCCGGGGTCACCCAGCTCGGGAGCAGCGAAGGCCCCCGCCGCGAGGTCCTGGCGGCGGCGAGGCTCACCGATCCCGCGAGCGGTGCCGGCTACCCGGTCGTCTACCGCCTGGAGCTGGTCAAAGGCGCCCGCTGGTACGTGCGCGCGGTGCGGGGGGCGGTCTCGTGAGCCGCCGCCTCGCCACCACCGCCTGTCTGGTTGCCGCGGTCCTCTTGCTCTTCCCGGCCGCCGCGCTCGCCGCCGGCAACGACGTCGGCCACAACCTCGGCTCGCTGCTGCGCCACTACGCGGGCGAGGTCTACGGCGGCATCGTCGCGGTCATCGGGCTCGTCTTCCTGTTCAACAGGAAGTTCACCGAGCTGGCGATGTTCTTCATCGCGGCGATCATGGTCGGCTGGCTGGTCTTCAGCCCCGACCAGGTCGCCAATGCGGCCAAGGCGATCGGCCAGCAGGTGCTGCCGTGACTGACGGTAGGGAGCCGATCCGCTCCTACCAGCGGATCTTCCGCCCCGAGCGGCGGATCTACCAGATCGAGGGCCGCTCGCTGCCGGTCCCGGGCGGCATCCCGCTGCGCTGGCTCGCCTACGCGACCGCCGCCCTTGTCGCGGTGCTGGTGGTCGGCTCGGGGTCGGCCACGGTGGCGGCCCTCCTCGCGCTTGCCGCGGGGGCGGCGGGCCTCTCCCTGGGGGACCGGGCGGGAGCCCTTGCCGCCGCGGCCGGCGCCTTCGCGGCCTTCTGGGTCGCCGGCCTTCTCCTCGGCCTGCTCGACTGGCCGCTGCGGCTGGTGGTGGTGCCGGTCGCCCTCGCCACCCTGGCCACGCAGGCGACGCCCGACGGCCGCCGCGCCGACCGCTTCGCCCTCTCCTGGGTCGCGCTGCGCCTGGCGCCGCGGCGGCGCTCGCTCGGCCGCGGGATGCCGCCGCGAGGCGTGCCGCAGATCAACGGTGGGACGGTCTGGGTCGCTCCCGACGAGCACGGCCCTCGGCTCTGGCGGGCGCGGCTCGGGGGTCCTGCCGTCGCCACCTTCGCCTCGGAGGTGAGGGTACGGCGCGGGGCGCTGCGCCAAGGCCGGTTGACCGCGCGCCCGGCACGCGGACGAGCCTCACGGCGGGGCGAACTTCTTACCAAGCGCCTGCTGATCGGTGGGGGCGAGCAGCTGGAGGTGCGGCCATGAACGCGTTCCCGCTGCGCTACGCGAGGCGCAACCTCCTGATCGGGACGGGTGGGGAGGCCGCCGCCCTCTACCGCGCCGAGACCGTCTCCTACCCGTTCCTTCCGGTTGCCGAGAAGTGGGCGCTGCTGCACCGCATCGAGCGCTTCGGCCACCTCGTCGGCGCCGACTTCTCGATCTGGCGGGTGCAGCGCTCCTACCCGGCCGAGCGCTACGCCGCCGAGCTGGCCGAAAGCGCTGATCAGTACCACGCCGACCCGGAGGGGTGGCGGCGCTACCTGGAGGGCCACCAGGAGCGGCTCGCAGAACTCGACTCGCACCTGCCGGAGATCTACGTCGCCGTTTCGCTGGCCGAGCCGGCGAAGGGCTACCTGCGCGGCCTCGACCGTGCCCGGCGGCGGGTGGAGGAGCTGGCCGGGGTGGGGGCTCCGCGGCCGATCTCCGGCTCTGAGCTGCAGAGCCTCGCCGAGGCGGAGGAGCGCACCTTCACCCGCCTCGCCGGCATCGCCCGGCTGCGACGGGCAACTACCGCCGAGCTGCAGTGGCTTCTGCGCCGCGGCGGCTGCCGCGGGGTCGCCGAGCCCTGCCTCGAGGACGCCTGGCAACCCGATGCGCTCGTGATCGAGGGCGAGGGCTCACCCGCCTACGAGCCGCTCGAACACGATCTCTGGCGCTTGGCGAACGCGCCGATGAGCGAGGACCCCGCCGAGCCGCCCTCGCTTGAGGTCGAGGCCGAAGAGGCGCGTTCCTTCCAGGCGATCCTCTGCGCGGGATCTCTCGCCGAGGAGGCCGAGTTCCCCGGTCCGGCCGAGCTGCTCTTCGCGCCGCTGGAGGACGCCGGCTTCCCGGTCGACGCGGTCCTGCACGCCCGCTGGATCGGCAACCGCGAGGCGCTCGGCCAGGTCAGGAAGCGCATCCTCGACGTCGAGCACGCCTACCGCGAGCAGGCAGAAGGAGCGAGCGCGGGTCCGGGCTGGCAGGCGGAAGACGACCGCGAGCTGGCGCGCGAGTACGAGGCGATCCTCGCCTCCTCGGCGCACCCGCCGATGCTGCGGGCCTATCTCTCGCTCGCGGTCGGAGCGCCCGACCGGCCCGAGCTGGAGCGCCGGGTCGAGGTCCTGCGCGAGCGCTTCGGCGAGGTCCGCCTGCACCGCCCCCGCGGGCTGCAGCACCGGCTCTTCTTCGACCACCTGCCGCGCACCGACTCAGGCTCGGTGCCCGACTACCGCCAGCAGATGACCGTCGAGCAGCTCGGCGCGACGGTGCCGGTGGCGAGCACCGAGGTCGGCTCGGCCACTGGCCCGTATGTCGGCCACACCACCGTCGGCAACCCGCGGCCGGTCCGCTTCGATCCCACCGAGGCGCCGCGCCTCTCGCGCCCCACCGGCATTCTTTTGGCCGGCACCCCCGGCAGCGGCAAGACCGTCGGGGGCGAGGCGATCGCCTTCGGCGGCGGGATGCGCGGCTCGCTGGTGGTCACCTTCGACCCCAAGCCCGACCACAACCTCGAGGGCGTGAGCGAGCTTCGGGGCAGGGTCGAGGTGCTGGAGCTCTCCGGCGATCCGCGCAACCGTGGAAAGCTCGACCCACTCGTCATCGGGTTGCCCGAGCTGCGCGAGGAACTCGCCTCCAGCTACCTGATCGAGCTGCTGCGCGACCCGCCGCCCGCCTGGGAGAACGCGATCGACCGGGCCGTGCGCGACGCGGTTCGCGCCGGCGAGGAGAGTCTTCTCTGCGTCGTCGCCCGTCTTCGCGAAAGCGACAGCGAAGCGGCACGCGAAGCGGGCGAGGCCCTGGAGGTCCTCTCGGACTTCGGGCTCGCGCGCCTGGGCTTCGCCGAGGAGGGGAGTGGCGGCTCCGAGCTCGCCGCGGCGCCCGACGCATCGGTGATCACGATCCGCACGCCGGGGCTCGCGCTCCCCGACCCGGGCGCCTCCCGCGAGACCTACACCCGCGCCGAGCGCGTCTCCGTGGCGACGCTCGCTCTGGTCGCGGCAAAAGCTCTGCGCCTCGTCAGCACGAACCGCAATCGACACAAGATCGTGCTGCTGGACGAGGCGTGGTTTTTGCTGGCCTCAACCCAAGGCCGGCTGCTGTTGAACCGCCTGGTGCGGCTTGCCCGCGCGATGAACGCGACGATCCTGCTGGCCACCCAGCGGCTCGCGGACCTCGGCGACCTCTCCGAGCTCGTCGGCGTCTACTTCATCTTCGGCCAGGACTCAGGTCCCGAGGCCGAACGGGCGCTTGCTCTTCTCGGGCTCGATCCCGAGGACGCCGCTCTGCGCTCGCGGCTGACCGAATACCGCGGCGGGCGTTGCCTGATGCGCGACCTCGAGGGCCGCGTGGGGGAGGTGCAGTTCGACGTCGCGCCCGATCTGCTGGCGGCGCTCGACACGACGCCGGGGAGCGGGGCATGAGGAGGCGGGCTCGCCGGCTCGGCTTCGCGGTCGCCTTGGGCGGACTCATCGTCCTGCTCGCTCACCCGCTCGCCTCGGCAGCCACCGACATCTGGGGGAACGTGGCGCCCGCCTCGCCGCTCGGCTCCGGCGGCCTCTTCGGCCGCTACCCGCTCGACCACTACACCCTCGACCAGCACTTCACCGCGATCAGCGTCTCGCTGACGAGCGTCGACACCAGCGGCCTGCTGCCGATGCTCGCCTACTTCTTCGCCGGGCTGCTCTGGGTGGCGACGAGCTTCCTGGCGAACACGCTGATCACCTTCTTCTCCTTCGCCTTCAGCCTCGACCTCGTCAACGGCTCCTCGCAGACCGCCGGCGCTGGAGCGCTCGGCCCCGTCTCGGCGGCGATCCACGCGATCTACTCCAACGTCTTCGGCGGTCCCTGGCTCGTCCTCGCGATCACCGTTGTCGGGATCTGGGCGATGTGGAAGGCGCTGGTCCAGCGCCGCTACTCGGAGACGGCAGGCGCGCTTGGCCTTTCCCTTATCTACGTCGTTCTCGCCCTCTTCTTCGTCGCCCAGCCGGCCCTGACGATCGGCAGCGCTTCGAAGTGGACGAACCAGATGTCGGTGGCGTTCCTCTCGATCGCCGACCACGGCAGCCCTTCTGGTGGGGCGCAGGCGAAGGAAGGGGCCGCCGATCAGCTCTTCGAACTTCTCGTCTTCAAGCCCTGGGTCGTGCTTGAGTTCGGCGGCCTCGAACACTGCGTCCTCTCCGGCACCGGCAGCGAAGGCGAAGACCCGGTCTCCGCTCCGGTCAGGCCGCTCTCTTCGAACCCGTCCCGCGATGCGCAGCTCGGCCGCCGCCTACAGTCCGGGACCGAGGTCACCGCGGACGGCAAGGTCTGCGTCAACAACGCGAACAAGTACGCGCGCCACTTCCTCTCCTTCGGTCTGGAAACCGACGAACGGAACGCGGAGTACGAAGCGCTTAGCCACGGCGACTCCTCGGAAGTCCCGGAAGCCGACAGCGAACGGAAGGGCTACCGGCTCGGCGTCGCCGACAAGCCCGCCACCGACGCGATGGAGGAGGGCGGCCAGTACCAGCGCTTCCTGTTGGCGCTCGTCGTCTTCGTCGGCGAGCTCGGCGCCTTCCTTTTGCTCGGCTCGCTCTCAGTCGGAATCATCCTCGCCCAGGTCCTGCTGCTCCTGCTGCTGGCCTTCGCCCCGGTGGCGCTGGTGGCGGCGGCGATCCCCGGCCGCGGCCACGCCTTCTTCAAGGGCTGGCTGGAGAAGCTCGCCGGATACCTGCTGCGGAAGACCGCTTACTCGCTGATCCTTGCCGTCCTCCTCGCGGTGGCGGGGGCGCTCGCCTCGGCGACCTCGGCGATGGGCTGGCTGATGTCCTTCGGGCTGCAGGCGCTCTTCTTCTGGGCGGTCTTCCTGCAGCGCAAGAGCCTCGCCGAGAGCCTCGTCGGGATCGTCACGGGCCCGGCGGCGCCGGGGCGCGAGGGGACGCTGCGGGTGATGGCCCTCTACGCGGGCGCCCGGACGATGGGGCGGCCGCTGCGCGGGCTGCGCCGCGCCTCGCGAGCCGGACAGGAGCTCCCCGGGCGCGGGATCGGCCGTCTCGGCGAGCGCCTCCGCAGCCGACGCGGCACCGGCGCACCCCTCTTCGGCACCACCTACAGCGCCCCGGTCGAGGGCGGCGTCCCGAGCATGGACGCTCCCGGCCCGGCCGAGCGCCCACGCCCGGCGGCGTCGGCCGGCGAGGCCGAGGAGAAGAAACCGGAGTCCCCTGCACAGCCGTCGCCCCGCAAGGCTGCCTGGAGAGGCGGGCGAGCGGCGGCCGAGCGCGAGCGAGCGAGCGGACGGGTTCGCAAGAAGCGCCAACGAAAAGCCTCCGCCGAGGCCCCCGCGGCAGAGCCCGCGTCGAAGAAAGAGGCCGCGAAGGAGCCCCGGACCGAGCCGGCGCCGCGCCGCCCCTCCTCGCGAGCCGGTCGGGCGGAGCCTGCGCCCTCGGGTCCCGCGGCCGAGGTTCCGTCCGAGCCGAGCCTCGGCGAGGAGCTTCGCAGCGAGCGCGAGCGGATCGCGAAGAAGCAGACGCCCGAGCGCCGACCCGGGCGGCAGGAGCCCCGGGGCGATAACGATCCGGCCTCGCCGCCGAGGAGGCGGCGCCGGTGGCGGAGGAGGCGGGGGCGATGACCCGCCGCCGGAGCTCCCGTCTGTCGCTTTGGATCGGCGGGCTTTGCGCCGTCGCGCTCGTCGGCGTGGTGAGCGCGGCGGGCGCGCTGATGGCGGTCCTCGGCGGTAACCTCGCCTGCCTCGCTCCGGGCGGCTCGGCCCTCGCCGCCCCGCCGACGAAGACCGCCGTCAAGGCGATCCCGCCCAAGCGCCTGCGCATCTACCAGGAAGCGGGCAAGCGCTTCGACGTCGATTGGGCCTTCCTCGCCTCGATCGGCTACCAGGAGTGCGGCGTCGGCACCTGCGCCCACGTCTACCCGTCGGGCTGCGGCGGGCCGATGCAGATCGCGATCGTCCCCGGATCGGAATGCAGCCCCGGTCCGGGACCGACGATCTGGGACCGCTACAAGGTCGACGCCGACGGCGGCGGGGCGAGCCCCTTCGACGCCGCCGACGCGGTCTTCACCGCGGCGCGGATGATGCGCCCGGTCTTCGGTCTGGCCGGCGACTCCTACGCCGCTTACCGGCAGACCGCCTGCAACTACTACGGCGCCTGCGCGGATGCCTCGGCCAACTACGCCGACGAAGTCATGCAGCGGGCCGTCGAATACGGCTTCCGCGGCAAGGGCTCGCCGGCGCCGACCAGCCCGGTCGCGACCGGGCAGGAAGCGAGCGGCGGCGGCTCGGCCTGCGGCTCCTCGTCGGGTGGGGCGAGCGGCAGCGAAATCGTCCGCATCGCGGAGAGCCAGCTGGGGACCGCCGAGAGCCCGCCGGGCTCCAACTGCAACCCCTACGGCCCCTGCGTCGAATGGTGCTCGCTCTTCGTCGCCTGGGTCTGGAAGAAGGCCGGCGTCCCCCTCCACGGCTCGACCGCCACCTATGCCTACTCGGGGACGATCTACGAATGGGCCAAGGCCCATGAAGGCGGCCCCTTCGCGGTAACGGCTCCCGGCGACCCGCCGCTCTCCACCCCCGAACCCAACGGCGCCCGCGTCCTGCCCCCGAGCGCGACGCCGGCACCGGGCGACGCGGTTCTCTACGGCTCCGGGCCGACGGCGAGCGACCACGTCGGCATCGTCGAGCGGGTCTTCGGAGGCGGGCAGATCACGACGATCGACGGCAACTTCGGCGACCGGGTGGCGCGATCGGGGCCGTTCCTCCCCTCGCAGGCTGTGCAGTGGGGGATGCCGGCGCCGATCTTCGGCTACGCGCAGCCGCCGAGCACGAAGGGTGGCGCTAATGGTTGACCGCCTCCGCGCCTTCCTCGACCGCCCGCTCGACCCGAGCGCTGCGCGGGCGATGGTCCTTTTCGCGAGCGCGATCCTCGCCGGCTTCGCGGCGCTGTTCGTGCTCGCCACCGGCGAGCCGGATCGGCAAGTCTCTAACGCAAAGCGGCCGTCATCGATCGCCTCCCCTTCGGTGCCGGCCACCCCGGCAGAGGTGAGCGAAGGCGGGCAGCCCGAAACCCGCGCGTCCACGCGGAGGCAGGACCCGCAGGACGTGAAGGGCACCGCCGCTGGCCGGCGCGCGGCGCGGGCTCTGCGATCCCACCGAGCGCTCCAGCACGTCCCGTATAGGGATGGCGAGCTGAGGATCTCCTTGGCCGGGGCGCGAGGCGACCGCGCGGTCCTGCGCGTCAGCGCTCCCACCGTCAGCGACGCACGGCGGGGATGGCGTCGGTTTCTGGGGCGCTACCGCGATAGCGGTCGCGCCTATCTGATCCGTTTCGAGGCGACCGCGCAGGTAAAGGCAAGGCACCGGTGATGCTCGCGCTTCACGGGCAGACAAGGACGAGTCGCGTTACTGCGCGGCACGGCTCAGGTCGGCAGGAGCTGCAGGGCCTCGACGTGATGAGGTCGCATGACGCCGAAGTGGCGATGGTCGAGCGTCGCGAGCTTCAGCTCGCCGAGCCGCTCCACCACCGCGAGAACCGCGCAGTCGACGAAGCCGACCTTCAGATCGCCGTAGGTGCGCAGCAACTCGTCGACCCGCTCGTAATCGCGAACGAGGAGGTCCTCGATCACCAGCGCGCCGTTTCGAATCTGCTCGAGCACCGCCCCGAAGGCGCCCTCGCGCGTGTAGGAGCCGAGCAGGTGGTCGACCTCGACCAAGACCGGGGCGGGGACGACGCGCCGCTCGCGCGTCGTCTCGGCGAGGAGCTTCGCGCAGCGCTCGTGCGCTTCGTCGTCGCGGTCGAAGGCGCCGACCAAGACCGCCGTGTCGAGGATCAGCGCGATGGGCGGGGCTCGAAGACGTCTTCGGCGGCGAGCCTGCTGAGGTCGCCGCGACCCGAGCTGAAAGCGCCGATGCAGGTGAGCGGCGGCTGCTCCCCTTCGTCCGTCACCCTCGAGAGACTCTCGGTCCCGGCGCCGGCCAGCTCGTGCTCCAGCGCCTCGCGCACCAACTGGGGAACCTCGACGCCCCGCTCGCGCGCAGCGCGCTGGGCGCGCTCCAGGAGCTCGGCTTCTATCTCGATGCTCGTCTTCCCGGTGGCAGCCATCGCCACAAGGGTAGCGTCCAGATCACGCGCCGCCCGCCGAGCCGGCCGTGCGGCCACCCGCCGGGCCATCCGTGAGGCCGCTTCGGTCGCGAGCGCTGTCGGCCGGATTCCGCAGTCCACCGTCGCATGCGGCGCTCGCGTTTTGCCGACATCCCTCTGTCACCCGAAGGTCGGTGCATGATGGGTGGCGATCGCTCCGATCCTCGTCCGATGCTGGCGATCTTCGCCGCCGCGCTGCTCTTCGCAGTTTGGCGGTTCATATCGAACATCCGAGTCGATCAGCTCCTCGCCTCTGTCTGCTCACTCGCGCCCTTCGCTCTTGGCGCCATCGCTATCGCCGCCGCGCTGGCTACGCACCGCTTCTTCGCAACCCGCTCCACGCTCCGATCGCGCCGTGCGGTCGCGATCGTGCCTGCGGACGAGTTCGACGCCGAGCCCGACGCCGTGCTGCGCTTCGCTGCCCAGCTCGCAGCCACCGAGCGCAGAGTCGCGGGCTGGGTCGACCGCCGCGCCTCAGCGATCCGCATCCGCCTCGCCGCCGATGCCGAGCGGCGGCTCGTCTACCTGATCGAAGTCCCCGAGCGCGCCAGTGAGGCGCTGCGCACGGCGCTACGCAGTTTCGAAGGCGTCGAGGAGCGGCCCGCCGCCGAGGTGCTCGGCAAGGCCGACGGCGGGCAGGACAAGCGCGCCGTCCTGCGCACCGAGCTTGTGCTCGCCCGGCCGAGCGTCGAGCCGCTGACCCGCCTTGCCCCAAAACCCGACCCGCTGCAGCCCTTCGCGGCAGCGATCGGCCGCCTCGGCTCCGGCGAGGACGCGAGCGTCTGCGTCGACCTTTTGCCGGCGAGCGGCTTCCGGGCGGCTCGCCTGCGACGGCGGCTGCGCCGCGAGGCGCGCCGCATCCACGGCGAGCGCCGCGACTGGGCGGCGCTGCTGAACGGCGAAGAGCACCGTCGAAGGAGGCCCGACCCCCAGGAGCAGGTCGAGCGGCGCGGGGCGGTGCAGGCGGTCGACGCGAAGCTGCGGGATTCCGGCGAGCTGTTCGAGGCGCAGATCCTCTTGCGCAGCGCCGCGCCCACCCGCGGGCAGGCGAAAGCAGCGATGTCGGGATTGCTCGCCGCCTTCCGGCCGCTTGCCGGGCGCAACTACCTGAAGGCCTCCGGCCTGCCGATCGCCGGCCTCGCATTCCTCGGCTCCGACCTGCCGCTGCGGCGAGGGAGCTTCGACCGCCGCTTCGCCACCGGCCTCTTCCGGCCTGCCCGCAAGACGATCCTGACCGCGCGCGAGCTCGCCGGGTTCCTGAAGCCGCCGAGCGTCCACTGCGGCGAGCGCGACATCCTGCGATCGGGCGCTCTGCTCTCGCCGCCCCCTGACCTCCCTGCTTTTGAGAAGGGGAGGGGAGACCTGATCCCGCTCGGCCAGGTAAGCACGGAGTCGGGCGAGCGGATCGTCGGCGTGCAGACCGCCGACACCTTCTTCACCTATATCGCCGGCCGCTCGCGCTACGGCAAGACCGAGGCCGCCATCGCCCAGTTCGCCCACATCGTCAGGGCCGATCACGGCGGCCTCTTCCTCGACCCCCACGGCGACGGCCTGGAGCGGGTCGAGCCCTACCTCGCCGACCTCGACCCCGAGCGGGTGGTGCGGATCGACCTCGGCCCCGGCAGCGCCCCGGCCGCCCAGCCCGGCTGGAACCTCTTCGAGTTCGGCGGCGACGCGATCGAGAGCGAGGCGCGGGTAGAGGCGGTCGTCGACGCCTTCGCCTCGGCGCTCGAATGGGGCGAGCGCTCGACCCGGGCGATCAACCTCACCACGCAGGCAGCCGCGGCGCTCGCGGCGATCGCCGGGCGCCTGGACGCGGAGTTGGCGCCGACGATCTTCCAGATCCCGACGCTCCTGAGCGACGCCGAGTGGCGCGAGGCGGCGCTGCCCTTCCTGCCGGCGGCCGACCGGCGCTTTTGGACCGACCGCTTTCCGCTCCTTGCCTCCGAGGCGATCACCCCGGTCACCAACCTGGTCGACCGCCTGCGCCGCTCACCCCAGATCAAGGCGCTACTCGGCCAGAGCCAGAGCACCTACCGGGTCCGCGAGGCGATGGATGAGGGCAAGATCGTCCTCGCCTGTCCGGGGACGGGCGGCACCCGCGACCGGCTGATCGCGAACCTCCTGCTCTTCGATCTCCTCCACGCCGCCCGGGGGCGGGCCGACCTTCCGCCCGAGAAGCGCAAGCCCTTCTGGGTCTTCCTCGACGAGGTGCAGAGCTACGACGGCGCCGCCTCGGGCAACCTCGCCGCGCTGCTGGAGCAGAGCGCCAAGTTCGGGCTGCGGGCGGTGCTCTTGAACCAGAACCCCGAGCGCCTCAGCGCCGCGACCTTGAACGCGCTCCTGACCAACCGCTCGCACCTTCTCGCCTCGACGCTCAACTCCCATGCCGCGGCTCTCGTCACCAAGGAGTGGGGCAAGCGCGTGAACCCTGAGGCGCTGACCAGGCTGGAGCGCTTTCGCTTCATCGCCCAGGTCACCCACGAGGGTAGGCTCAGCGCGCCCTTCGCCCTCGGCGGGGCGCAGGTGGAGGACGCCATCGGCGAGCCCGCCACCAAGGGGTCCAGCCAAAAGGTTCGGCGCGCGAGCAGCGCACCCGAGCGATCCGCGGAGGAGGTGGCCGCCCATCTCGACGGCCTCGACGACCGCATCCTGGCCGCGTTGAAGGAGCGGGGAGATAGCGGAGAGACGGCTGCGCGGGCGAGCCGCCCCGAGCCGCCGCGCGCGCCCGATTGGGAGGACGAGCGCGATGAGTGAGCAGGCGGCCACCCGGTCCCTGCCCCCGAAGGCGGTCGAGGTCCTCTTCTCGCTCGCGGCCCACCGCGTGCTCTCGACGCCCCAGGTCCAGGCGATCCACTCGCGCGGCGCCGAGCCGCGCTGGGTGCAAAAGCTTCTCGGGCGGCTGCGGGCGGCGGGCCTCGCCGAGTACGTCAGCTCGGCGCACGGGCGGCGGCGCCTCTGGCACGCCACCGAGCAGGGCGCGCGGCTGGCGCGCGAGGCGGGGGCGCTGGAGGGCGAGGCGCCGGCCGGGCCCGAGCTCGCCGCCGGGCCCCTGGCGCCCCACACGCTCGCGGTGAACGAGGCGGCGATCTGCTTCCTGCGCTCTGCGGCGGAGCGCGGCGACGACTTCGGCCCGCTCGCCTGGCGCCACGAGATCTACCACCCGCTCTCGCGCGGGCGGGGGCGACGCAGGCGCTCGCTCGTCGCCGATGCCGTCTTCACCTATCTGCGCCAGGACGGCTCTGAGATCGCGATCGAGCAGCGCTTCCTCGAGCTCGACCGGGCGACGCTCGCGGTAGATCGGCTTGTCGCCGAGCTCGCCCGCTACGCCGAGCTTTATCGGGCCAAGGAGGCCAAAGAACGGGAGCCGCTTTGGCGGGCGAGCTATCCCATCTTCCCGCCTGTCCACTGCGTCCTCACCGGCGCCTCGCGGAAGGCGCTTTTGCGCCGTCGCTCCACCGCGAGCGTGCTCTTGGCAAGCGACCCGCTGCTCTCGCGCGCCCCCGAGGTGGCGATCTCGATCTGCCTGCTCGAGGACCTCCGACAGGAGGGACCCTACGCGCCGGTCTTCCGCGAGGTGCGCGATCCGGGCCGGGCGGTGGACTGGCTCGGGAACACGGCGGCGGAGGTTCTCCTATGAGCCCGCTGCTGCAAGGCGACTGCCTCGAGGTCCTGGGCGAGCTCGAGTCCGAGAGCGTCGATGCGATCGTCACCGATCCGCCCTACGGGCTCGACTGGCAAAACGAGGACTGGGACGGCCGCGCGATCCGCGAGGCCGCTGCCCGGACGGGACGGGAGCGCCTCGGTTCCAACGAAGCCTTCGAGGTGTGGTGCGGTCTTTGGGCGGCGCAGTGCGCGCGGGTGATGAAGCCGGGCGCCCATCTTCTCGCCTTCGGCGCCCGGCGAACGTTTCACCGGCTGGCCTGCGGTCTCGAAGCAGGCGGCTTGGAGATCCGCGACACGCTGATGTGGATCTACGGGACCGGGATGCCCAGGTCACGCCGCTATCCCGGCGGCCGCTCGACGACGCTGAAGCCGGCCTGCGATCCGATCCTCCTCGCCCGCAAGCCGCTCGCCGGCACGACCCCGGAGACCATCGAGCGCTTCGGAACCGGCGCCCTCAACGTCGATGCCTGCCGCTCGGGTGGAAGCTATCCCGCCAACGTCCTCGTCGGGCACGATCCCGACTGCGAGGAGGAGGAAGAAGGTGGCTGCGGGCCGGGTTGCGCGGCGGCGCTACTCGACGCCCAGGCTGACCACGCGCGAGCATCTTCGGGCCCGTGCACGGCGCCGTCTCGGTTTCTCTATTGCCCGCGGGTCTCCCGAGAGGAGCGCGAGGCCGGCTGCGAGGAGCTGCCGTTGCGGATCCTGGATCTCTATCCGGATGCGGGCCCGAGACCCCACGGGCGCACCCGGAACCCCCACCCCGCGGTCAAGCCGCTTGAGCTGATGCGCTGGCTAGTGCGACTGGGCTGCCCACCCGGTGGGCTTCTCCTTGACCCCTTCATGGGGTCCGGGACGACCGGTGCCGCCGCGGCGCTCGAGGGACGGCGCTTCTGCGGCATCGAGTTGGAGCCCGTGTATGTGGAGATCGCGGCGGCGCGGATCGAGCACTGGAGCCGCCGGGTGGGAGGTGCCGGCGACCGCCCTTTAGGAGCAGGCCGCCGGTGAGCGGCCCCGATCAGGAGACCGGCGAGCTGCGCATCGCCCCGGAGTCGATCGAGGCGCTCGCGAGCCGTCTCGCCGAGCTGCTGGGCCGATCAGGATCAGAGCCAGAGCAACCGGCAAGCGGCAAGAAGAAGATGCTCTCGCCGGCCGAGGTATCGGAGCTATGGGGTGTCTCACGGGTCTGGGTCTATCGCCATGCCGAGGCGCTCGGGGTGCGGCGGTTGGGCTGCGGCACCCGGCCGCGTCTTCGCTTCGACCCCGAGGAGATTGAGGAGCGGCTCGGTGCGCCGCGGGATAGGTCGCGATTGACCGCGATTGCCGAAATCCCGCATTCCGACTCGCTTTATGCACGAGGTCGAGCTACCGTCGGCGAAAGCGAAACGAATGCGGCCGGCGGGCGCGCCAACGCCCCCGGCCCGGCGCCGAAGGAGATGCTTCGGCGCGACTCACAGCCTAGACCCGCTGGGTTCGCGCCACCACCCCTTTTGCGCCGGAACGCGAGGAGATGATCTGCATGGCGAAGCGGGCGAGGGGCGAAGTGGTTGTGCGTGACTGGAAGGCAGGTAGGGGCTATGCCCTTCGCTTCAGCGCCTACGGCCGTCGCCGCTACGTGACGCTCGGCCTCGAAGCCGAAGGCTGGACGCCCGAGCGTGCCCAAGAGGAGCTGGAAAACGTCCTCGCAGACGTGCGGCGCGGGCTCTGGGTGCCGCCGCGCCGAGGGAGCGGCGAAGGCGGGGGAGGGGCGCCGCCGCAGCCATCGCGCCGAGGTCCCGCCGGTGGCGGCGCGATCGAACCCTCGACGGCGGGCGGGGAGATGCTCTTCGGGGAGTTCGCGCCCTGGGCGCTCGAGGTCCGCCGCGCCCACCACGGCGAGGCGCACCATCGCAACCTGCGCTGGTGCCTGATGCACCTGATGCCCTTCTTCGCGGAGTGGCCGCTGGCGCAGATCGACGCCGAAGCGGTCGACTCCTACAGCGCAGCCAAGGTCGAAGAGGGCCGGCGGCTGCAGGCGGCGATCGACCGCGGCGAGCCCTACCGCGACCAGCGCGGGCGCGTCCGGTTGCCGCTGGCGGCGACCTCGATCAACAAGACGATCAAGGGCCTCTCCTGGTTTCTCGGCTTCGCCGTCCAATACAAAGGACTCTCCGGGAACGCAGCCGCCGGCAAGGAGCGGCTGTTGAAGGCGCGGCGTAAGCCGCCGGTCCACCTCGACACCGCCGAGCAGATCGAGGCGCTGCTCGACGCCGCGGCCGAACTGGATCGCGATCCGGGGCACCTGTGCTGCGAACGCGAAGCGATCGTCGGCACGCTGATCTTCGCCGGTCCGCGCGCCCACGAGATCGGCTACATGCTCGAACGCGACATCGACCTCGCCAACACCCGGATCTTCGTCGGCCGCTCGAAGACCGCCGCGGGCCTGCGCGAGATCCGGACCCTGCCGATCCTCCACGACATCCTCGCCGCTCACAAGGCGCGGCCCGCGGCCGGTGGCCCCGACGCCCTCGCGTTTCCGACCGGGACCGGCGGCAGGCGCGACCGCAGCAATCTGCGGGAGCGCGTCTTGGCGGAGGTCTTCGAGCGCGCCGACCAGCTGCTTCGCGAGCGCGGCGAGCTGCCGCTGCCGAAGGGCCTCTCCCCCCACAAGCTGCGCCACACCTTCGCCTCGATCCTGGTCGCCCTCGGCACCGACCCCGCCCAGGTGATGCGCCAGATCGGCCACCGAAGCGCCGCCTTCACCCTCGATGTCTACACCCACATGATGGCCTGCTCCCCCGAACAGCGCGAGCGGCTGAAGGCGCTGGTGGAGGGGGAGCGCCGCTGGGGACCCGCACCGCTCGGGCGGCTCGGCGCTGTGGCCTATCAGGAGCCGATTCTTCGGGCGCTGTCGATACTCGGCGGGAGCGCGAGGCGCAAGGAGGTGATGCTCTCGCTCGAGTCAGAGCTCACCCCTCGCTTCGGCGTCCGCGACCTGGAGATCGTGAGCGGCAGGCCCCGCTGGCAGGCTGACGTCGATGTTGCCCGTCGCCGACTACTCGAACGCGGCTTGGTTGCCAACGGCTCGCGGGAAGGCATCTGGGTATTGACGGAGGCGGGCGAAGAGCGCGCCGGTGTCTCGCCGAGTGGGCCGGTGGAGCAACGGCTAGCAGAGGTGAAGAGGCGGTCCGGGCGCTCCCCCGTCGCCCACGTTCAATCTCTCCGTCCTGCCAGAGCAAGAGAGCGTTAAAGGCGCCCTCTCCTGGAGCATCGAGGATGGCGCAAAACTCATTCTGCTTGAGCCCAGCGAGGCTTGGCAGGCACATGAGATGGGCGGCCAGCATCGCGTCTTTGGGCTCCTCAGCGACAACACGCTCATCACGCTGCCCGAAGCCCGTGTGAGTGGCTATCACCACTCGGCGATGTTCGAAGCTACGTTTCGCTCCTTGAGCCTGTTGCTAGGAGGGAGTAGCGAAACGATTGGCGAAAGGCTTGCGCCCTCTCCCTGATCCTCCATAGGTTCGCCCGGTCCTAATCAAAAGTGGCCGGGCGACTGCCGAAACAGCCCCCGGCCGTGACACCAGGAGGTTCAGTCCTGATGCACGACCAGCGTAAGGCAGTAGACCCTGCCGCCGAAGAACTGCAAGACGAACGGGCGATCCTCGTCCACGTTTTCTCGTGCGGGCGAGCAGCCCGGCGCTTCACGGCAAGCGTTTGCTGGAGGACCGGTGATCGTGCTTTCTCCACCCGGAAATTGCACCGGTACCCGTACCTAAAGAACACTCCCTCATCGGCAAAACCCGCCTGGCGGGTTGGGCCTCCGAGCACATAGACGGGGGGCCCCTCGATGGCTAGCCTTGCCACGACCATCGCCGTGATCACGTCCGAGATTCACCGAGGTGTCTGTGTTCAAGCTGCCGGCGCTCGACTGGCCGGGGAGATCCACGTCCCGCCGCGGGCCCGCGGGTTTGTCCTGTTCGCCACCGATCGCAACCTGATGCGCCTCGACCGCCGTCAGGTCAATCTGAGTCATGCCTTGTACAACGGCGGCCTCGGAACGCTGAACTTCGATCTGGTGGACGCCGCCGACGATGCCGAGGACGAGAGAAACCTGGAGATCCTGACCGAGCGTCTCCTCGGTGCCACAGAATGGAGCTTGAGGCAGTGGGGGGTGGAAGGTTTACCTCTGGGATTCGTCGGCTCCGGCCTCGGCTCCGCTGCAGCGCTGGTCGGCGCCGCTGCCCTGCCCCAGGTGGGCGCAGTGGCTATCCGGGGAGGACGGCCGGACCTCGCGGGCGACGGTCTCGCCAAGGTGAGCGCTGCGACGCTCTTCCTCTTTTCCGGTGAGGACCCGGCCGGGGCCGAGGCGGCGATTGCGGCGGCGGCCCGGATACGCGGCCCGCAGCGGATCCAGAACCTCTCTACACATTTTCGGGCTGACGGGAGCTGGCGCGCCACGAGGCCGATCTGCCGGTGGATGGCGTGGCACCTCGATCACCGGACCGAGATACGGCACGGCGAGAGCGCATAACCCCGCTAGATCCACCTCAAGCTAGCGACCCCGTTCCCGGTCGCCTCCGCACCGGTCAGTCGATCGTCGACCGCCGAGTATGAGCTGGCGACCAGAGCGACCATCGGCCGCGACTCAGCCACGAGCGCATCGGTCCTGCCTTGCAAGGTACGCAAGGCCCCGAGCGAGACGATCGCCCGGGCGAGGCACTCCTCCATCACCGGCATTCGATCCCTCCCGTCTTCTTCCCTTGTCGCCGCCAGCAGTAGCGCGACCTTGTCCACCACCGCCTCGTAGTCGTTGTCGGCCGCTTTGTCCATAGCGCCGTAGCAATGGACCAGGCAGAGCTCCGCGAGCAAGGGATGAGCAGCTATCGAGTCATAGAAGGCCGCGACCTTGAAATCGATGCGAGCCAGCCATCCGCCGCCGGCATCATCGGTTTCCTCCATTGGTCCGAGCAATTCCCGGTGCGCGAGCCGGAACGAGTAGAACAGGCAGTCGCTCGCGCTGTCGAAGATGTCGTAGTAGGTGCCTTTGGCCATCCTCGCAACCCGGCAGACCGAGGTGATTGTGACGGCCTGGAGACCGAGCTCGTGGGCGATCCTGGCCACCGCGTCGACGGCGCGACGGCGCCGAGCTGCGACTAGGTAATCACGCGGCAGATCACGGATGACAAGCGCCATAGAAGAAAGTATCCCAGAGGACTTCTATTTAGAGACGCTATCCTCTACACTAACTGCCTGCCCGGTCCTCGAAAGCTGAGTCGGGCACTCCCTGATCGGCGACTTCGTCGCCGACAATCCCTGCGGAACAGCCTGCCCCACAGGAATCCGCACTGCCGAAGCCGGCTCCCCGCCGGCTTCGGCGCCTTTCACAGGAGTTGCGGTTGTGACCGCTTCCGGCGCCCAGGCGTGACGCCGTTCCTGGGCCGTCGCCTTGCTATTTGTAGACGCTAACCTCTATAATGGTCGCGCCCAATGTCCCTGGTTGGGCTGTAGTTCCCCTCTCCTGGGTTCGGGAGGCTTCCCCTGTCTCCTGAACGCGTGCCTGCTGAGGGGCCTCCCAAGTCCACGAGAGAGCCCGTGCGCCGTTCCCTACATGACGCACGGGTCCTCGTGTGTTCGGCTGCGGCGTCTGATCTGCCGCCTCACAGCGAGCCCAGATAGGCCTCTGCGACCAACGCTTTCAGTTCTTCGACGATCTCCCCGAAATCGCCGCTGCGGTCACCCAGCAGGAAGCTCCACACGGCTGCCTCGCAAACGCTTAACATGAAGGACGCAGTCAACGGAGGTGGAGAGTGGCGAGGCTCAGCGGTCTCGCGGCGCGCCCCGTCAAGGGCGTGGGAGAGGCGCTCCCATACTTCCCGGCGTTTGTCGAGAGCACGGCCACCGGCCACGAAGACCTCGACGAAGATCCCCCTGGCCAGGTGCGGTTGTTCTACGACCAACTCCTCGAGCGCCGTCAGCGCCTGCTCGAGCCCCGCTCGCCAGTCCCCGCCGCAGCCGTCGAGGAGCTGAGCCGCAACCCGGTCGATCTCGCTGGTGTAGGCGGAGCAATAGCAGTCGTCGAGATTCGAGAACTCCCGGTAGAACCGGCTTCGCGCAATCTCCGCCCGCTCCAGGACGTCTTGCACGGTCATCCTCGCGTAACCGCGCTCTCCGCTGACGACCAGCACCGCGGCTTTGAGGCGCTCACGTTTTTCGCTCTCGGCCGTCTGCCGTTCGGCCAGCAGCCGCTCAAGTTCTTCCCGCGGAGGATCGCTCATTCCCAAGTCCCCGCGCCCGTCATGCGCGCGAGGACGCTATCACTATTAGATGTAAACATGACCCTCTATCAAGAACATCTCGATACTCGGGTACTCTTGTTCGATGGCGGATCTTCCACCGCACCTGTCGAAAAACCCCGTCGGCCGAGAGCGGATCTCTCCGTACGTGGTCGACGAGCACCAGCGCGAAAGAATCCTCGATGCGGCGATCGAGGTCTTCGCCAAGCGTGGCTACCCGAACACGACCATCGACAACATCCTCGCCGCCGCGAAGATGGGCTGGGGGCGCTTCTACGCATACTTCGAGGACAAGGAGACCTGCTTCGCGCAGGCGTTCGACCGGGTCGTCGAGTGCAGCCGCGAGCGGGTAGCCGAGGCGATTCCCGACGGTGCTCCCTGGGAGGACCAGGCGGTCGCGGCCCTGCGGGAGGTGCTCGAGATCATCGCCGAGGAACCGCGGGCGGCCCGACTGGTGCTGGTCGAGGCCCAGACGGCGGGACCCGAGGCTGTCGCCCGCTACGAGGCCTTGCTGGAGAGCCTGACGCCCGTACTTCGAAGCGCGCGCGGTCTCAGCAGGGAGGGCGCCGAGCTTCCCGAGAGCTTCGAGGACGCATCGATCGCCGGGGTCGCGTGGCTGCTGCACCAGCGGATCGTCGCGGCCGACCTCGGGGACGTGGACGAGTTGCTTCCAGATCTCGTCGGGATTCTCGTCGAGCCCTATCTCGGGCAGCGGAAAGCTGCCGCTCTGCTCGCTTCCTGACCCCACCCATCCCGCGAAGGGGTGCGGTCTGATGGTCGACCGCAGAACTCCTCCCGGCCAGGGGGACGGCATCGGAGGCGAATTGGCCGCCGCGGTGATCGACCTCGTGCTCGAGCGCGGTTACGAGGCCGTCACGGTGGATGCCCTGCTCTGCAGGACCCACATCTCCCGGGTCGAGTTCGAGCAGCGGTTCGCCGGCAAGGAGGAGTGCGTCCTCTTGGTGGTGGACGCGGGCGTCGAGGAGTTCCGGGAGGTCGTCTTCTCCGCCTTCGAAGCACATGAGCAGTGGCGCGACGGGATGCGCGCCGCAGCCTACGCCGCCGCCCGCTGGGTCCGGGACCACCCGCGCTACATCCTCTTCGCAACGACGATGATGAACGGGGCCACCGATCTGGCACGCGCGCATCGCGACATGGCCCTGCAGATGTTCGCCGAGATCGTCGACGGTGGCCGTCGCGAACTCGAGGACCCGACCTCGGTCTCACCTGACACCGCCATGGTGGTGATCGGCTCGATCTACGAGCTTCTGCAGCGTGAGCTCTCCAAGGGCCACGGGACGCGCGGGGCGGAGTCGTTCGTACCCGAGCTGATGTACCTGGCGGTCCGCCCCTACCTGGGCCACGCCGAGGCCGTCAAGGAGTTGCAGATCCCTCCGCCCGGGGAGCAGACATGAACCGTCGCCGGCAGGGGGCCTTGGCCGGCGCCCGCGACGCCCCCTGGGCGCTGTGCAGAAACAGCAACGAACTCAAATGAAACGCCCGAGTACACCTGGGGGCTTCCTGCGGCTAGGGTTCATCGACGTGAGCAGGCGCCCTTCGGCCAAAGAGGAAGAGCAGGCGAGGCTCGCGCGGCTTCCCCCCGGTCGCCATGGGCTGCGCCGCGAGTTCGTCGAGGAAAACCAGCGGGACCGCCTCGTGGCCGGCACGATCGCTGCCATAGCTGAAAAGGGCTACCGCGACGCGACGGTCGCCGACATCGCCCGGGCGGCGGGGGTATCGCGCCGCACCTTCTACGCCCACTTCTCCTCCAAGGAAGACGCCTACCTCGCGACCTACGAGGTGATCGCAAGGCACCTGGCGGAGGCATCGCTGGCGGCCGGCGAGCGCGAGCGCTCGTGGGCGCGACGGGTTCGGGCGGAAATCGGGGGCGCCATGGAGTTTTTCGCCGCGAATTCCGACCTGGTCCGTTTCTATCTGGTCGCGCCGCCGCGTGCCGGGGAGGCCATAGCCGGTCGTTACCGCGTGGGCGCCGAGCGGGTTCTCGCCCAGCTCGCGAAGGGAGCGCCCAGCAGGGCGGCGAAGCCGAGCCCCGACGTGTTGAACGCGGTCAGCGGCGGCATGGCGGCGCTGATCGTGCGCAAGGTCGAAGCCGGGGAGGGGGAGCGGCTTGGAGAGGTTGTGCCCGATCTGACCGAACTGTTCCTCGCGCCTTATCTCGGGCGCAGGGAGGCGGCGCGAATCGCCCGCTCCTGAACCGGTGGTTTTCCCGCCGCCGGCCGGGTAGATGAGGGGCATGGAGCGGGCGGGCCCGAAGATCGAGCTCGAGCTGCGCGAGCTGCTGGGACGGCTTGGAGAGCGGCCGGTGTCGCGCCTGCACGTGGCGCTGCACGAGCCCTTGGTCGCCGTGGTCCGCGAGGTCCGTCTTTCCGAGGCCGAGCGGGAGCTCGTCCGCCGCGGGCGCAGCGAGATCGTGCGCGAGGCGCGGCGCGAGTTCTCGGCGGCGGTCTGCGATCACTACCGCGAGGTGATCGAACGGGCTACGGGCCGTCGTCTGCGCTCCACCTCGAGCGACCTCAGCCTCGGCGAAGAGCGGTCATGGGTGGCAGAGACCTTCGTCGTCGACGACGCGGCGGCCTGATCAGTCCGGCGCGGATCCGAGGACGAAGACCTCGAAAAGCAGATCGGGGTCGATGTGGGGGGCGCTCACCATTCCGGTCACCGGCCTGCCAAGGGCGTTGACGGCCGCCTCGATGTATTCCTCCTCGCAGGTGGCCTGGTGCAGCATCCGGGTGATCTGGACGTGCTCGCCTCTTCCGGCCTCGATCAGGCGGCGCTCGGAGCGGGTGAAGACGTCGGTAAGGGTGCAGATGGCGAGACCTTCGACGATCACCGACCTCGCTGCAGCGGGACCGCGGCCCCAGTGCTCGCGGTGGAGGGTGACCATTGCGTTGGAGAGCTCGACCAGGGGAGATGGATTTTGCCGGAATGAAGGGTCTTTCAGGTGCATGGCGGGGGTGGGGTCGTTGACGGGACCGCTCCCTCGCCGCAGCCCTTCCAGGACGGCGGCGCCGGATAGCGCTCTGTTCGCCAACCGAGCCGCGCCGCGTGTGGTCTGGACGCGCGGCGCCGGCCTCCTCGGCCCTCGCCTCGCACCCGTGCCCCGAAGGGGAAAACACACTGGCCCGCATGCTGGTCAGTGCGCTCAACCATAGCTGGCGCGAGACTTCGGCACGACCTAGACTCGAAAGATGCTCGACAGCCGCACCAAGGGCGAGATCGCGGCCGACATCTCCAATGGCCTCGTTCAGCTGCACACCCGCTACTACGGCAAGGGCCCGACCAGGATCAAGACCAACATCGCCGACGACGTCGTCGTCAGCCTTCTGTGGGGCGGCTTCACGCAGGTGGAGGAGACGCTGATCGCCACCGGCCGCGGCGCCACCGTCTCCGAGCTGCGCCGCGCCTTCCAGGATTCGATGACCGACGAGTTCAACCAGGTCGTCGAAGCGGCCACCGGGCAGAAGGTGCTGGCCTACCTTAGCCAGGTCCACATCGAGCCCAACCTCTGCGTCGAGCTCTTCGTGCTCGATTCGAAACAGCAACCTTGACATTTGTAGACGCAATGCTCTAAGCTCGCTTCCACTCGCCAGGGAGGCGGGGAAAGAGACAGATTCCGGCCAGGGTTCCGGAGAGGGCGACGCCCTCGCACGGGCTGGGGTTCGGGACAGGTCAGTCATAGAAGCGGATCTTCCGCCGGCCGTTGGGCACGCCAGCCGAACTGCCAGAGGAGAGCCGATTGCCACCACTGACCACCGAACTTCAAGGGAGAGTCTCTGATGTACAGGTTCCTGCGCCACCCCGTTCGCGTCGTCCGCGAACCCTTCGGCACCGCCGGTTTGATCGTCGCGATCGTCGCTCTGGTCGCCGCCGTCGGCGGCACCGCTTTCGCCGCTGCGGGGTTGAACGCGAAGCAGAAGAAAGAAGTGAAAGCGATCGCCAAGCAGTTCGCCGGCAAACCCGGCGCGACGGGCGCCACCGGCGCCCAGGGGAATCCCGGCCCTGCTGGTGCCCCCGGCAGAGACGGGACCAACGGGACGAATGGCAATGACGGTGAAAGCGTCACGGTCGGTGCCGCAAGCAACGCTGAATGTCCTCAGGGCGGCACCGAGTTCTCCAATGCGACCGGTTCGGGCAAAGCCTGCAACGGGCAGACCGGCTTCACGTCAACCCTGCCCTCGGAAAAAACCGAGACCGGCCAGTGGGCCATTCAGGGAACCGCTAACGGAATCGAACCCTTGGCCTTCGAGGCGGAGTCGTTCCCAATCCGCCTCGCTGAACCCCCGGCAACGGAAACCAATGCCGCCCGTTTCATTCCCGTAGAAGGGGGCGAAGGGGAACCGAACGAGTCGACCTTCGTCCAGAATGGGGAATGCGCCGGTACCGTCCAAGATCCGAAAGCGGCCCCCGGGCACCTCTGCGTCTTCGCGGCCTCCGCTGAAAACCTCTTCCCCGGCTTTCCGATGCAGATCGTCGATCTCTCTGCGGCCTCCCCGGTTCAAGGGACGATCGGGACTACGGGCTTCGGCATCAGAGCAGTAGCGGGAAGCGCCGGTGCGGTCACCGCCCAGGGATCCTGGGCGGTGACCGCTGAATAGAACGGGCCTCTGATCCCGGAGCGGATTCGTCCGCTCCGGGATCGATCCACCTGTCGCGAGATCGCATCAGAAGGAGATGAAGGTGAACAGCATCCCTGTCAGAGAAGGCCCCTTCGCCGTTGGTTCCCCAAAGCTTCGAGCATTTGTTCTCTGCGGCTTGGTGATTTTCCTTGCGCTTGGCGTCTTCGCGCCGGGTCGGGCGCTCGCGGCCGAACCGCCCACGCTGCGACAGGAACTGGTCAACGAAGAAGTGTTTCCGACCCGTCTCTTCGTGCAATTCCAATTCGCGGCGAACGCGTCGTCGGCCATCTGGAGCTGTGAATACGCAACTTCGCTCTCGGGTCCGTGGACGCCGGCGGGTGGCGGAAAAACTGAACAGTTCTTGGGCGAATGCGGTGAAGACAGCCGCGCGGGGACGATGATCCATCACCTCAGCACGAGCACGCAGTACTTCGTTCGCATCAGGGTAGAAAACGAAGCAGGTCAGGCGGAAAGGACCTACACCCTTGAAACGCTTCCTGCCAGCCCGCCGGAAATCACGACAGTGGTTCCGGCAGGCGGATCGACTTTCGTGGGCCCGGACACGGAAAGCATCGCAAAGCCGCACTCTGCCAGGTTCAGGGCGGAAGTCGCGGCGAACGGGGCACCGGCCGAATACCGGTTCGAATTTACGGCCGACCCCGAAAATCCGGGCTCGTGGCAGACCTTTGCCAGTGGCACGGTGTCGGTTGCCGAAGACGTGTCGGTGCCGAACCCCGTCCTCTCGGGACTTGCCGCAGAAACCACCTACTACGTGCGGATTCGTCTCAGCAATGAAAAAGGCAGCCGCGAAGTAACCAGTTGGCTGCTATCAGGCGCCCTCGAAACCTCGCATTTCAAAACGGCGACCGCCAAACCGCTCGTAAACCTGGAACCTGTCCGGAACGTGAGCGCGACGAGCGCCTTCGCGCTCGGGTTTATCAGGCCGCACGGCAGCGAAACCAGTTGGTCCTTCGAAACGGCCACCTCCGAATCCGGCCCTTGGACGCGGACCCCTGGCAGCACCGGAGTGATCTCGCAAAGTGAAGCGGAAGCGATGCTCGCCGCCGAAGAAGAAGAAAGCGAACAGCCCGCTCTGGCGAGGGCCTTCGCGCGCCTGGTCGGCCTCGACCCGGGCACCTCGTACTGGATACGGCTTTTCGCCGAAAACGAAGCCGGCGAAGGGGAGGGATGCATTCTGCACGGGGAGAACCTCGAATGCCTCCTGGTCTCCGGGCCGCCCTCTTTTCCCTTTTCGATCGCCTTCACCACCGGGGGCGCGCCGGTCGCTCATACCCTCTCCGTCCACGGCCTCGAAGGGGAAGCGGTGCGGCTCATCGGTTCGGTGAATCCCTCCAGCCAGCCGACGGACGAGGAACAGACGATCGCCGTCGAAGGGCAGCCGAGGGGCGGCTCCTTCGTCCTTTCCTTCGCCGGCGAAGGCACGCAGCCGCTCACCTACGACGCTCCGTCCACGGGACCGCAGAGCGTCAGTCACGCCCTCAACGCGCTGCCGGCGATAGCCGACCACGGCAGCGTCCACGTCGAAGGGCCCGACGGCGGGCCATACATGCTCTGGTTCGGCGGTGAACGGAACGAGCTGGCGGGCGAGGACCAGCCACCGGTCGGATGTGACGGCGCCGAGCTCGAACCCGCATCCGCTTTCTGCAGCGTCGAAACGACCCAGCAGGGCGGAGAATCCTTCCCCGCCCGCGCCCACTTCGAATACGAAGGGCAGCGTCAGCTGGAAGAAGAAGGGGGCGAACCGTTCGACCACGCCGCATCCACTCCCGATATGGAAATCGGCTCAGGTGTGCGGACCCGCTTCCCCGCGGTCGCCCTGCCGGAAGCGATCCCCGGCGAAACCTACCGCTACCGCCTCGTCGCCACCAATGACTCGCCCGGCAGCCCGGTCGTCGATGGGGGAGAAAGCACGCTCACCGTGCCGACGCCACCGAGCGTCGAACAGGCCAGCTGTCCAAACGAAGCGGAAAGGGTCGGACCTTCGACGCATCTCTCCGATTGCCGCGCCTACGAACAGCTCACCCCGGCCGACAAGGAAGGAGCGCAGGAAATATTCAACTACGGAGCGGCCCTTGAAGACGGATTCCTCGCCGGCGAAGGCGGCGAAAGCGCGGTCCTGAAAGCCCCCGCAGTCAGCTGGGGCACCAAGGCGGCCGACGGGCAGGGCCCCTACTTCTTCACTCGGTCCGGCGCCGGTTGGGAAGTCACTCCCGGGACGCCTCAACCGGCTAGCGGGGTGTCACTGCTCACGCCGGAACTGTTCGCTCCGGATCTCAACCGCACGGCACTCCGTTCAGAGATGATCACTTCGCCGGCAGCGGCGTCCGAAGAGATCCAGTTCCTCACCGGACCTCCGGGCGGACCATACGCGCTCGCCGCCTCGCCGCTTCGTACGAACACCACGAGCGCCGCCGACGGCTGGGTTGGGTCCTCCGGCGACTTCTCCACGCTTGTCCTCCGGACCGAAGACCACAAACTGCTCGGCACCTCGACCGGCACCAGATCCGGTGGCGATCTCTACGATTACGCGGCCGGACAGCTTCGCCAGCTGAACGTCACCGGGGCGGGCGCCGGAGCCAAGACGATCGGGCGATGTGGCGCTCGCCTGGCGAGCGGTGAGGGTGAAGAGGTTGGTTCGAACTCGAGCCCTCACGCCGTGTCCGCCGACGGTTCCCGCATCTTCTTCGTCGCCGACCCTGGGAGCGAATGCAGCGAAGCTCCTGACCTGTATCTCCGTATCGACGGCGACACCGAAGCCGGGCAAACTGTGAGCATCGGCGGCTACCGCTTCCTCGCCGCCAACGACGAAGGGACCGAGGCCCTGCTCGAAGGCACTGGGGGAACAGGCGAAGTCTATCTCTACCACAGCGCTACGGGTGTTGAACCATCTCCGATCCTCACTCTTGGCGAAGGGGTTAACAGTGGGAATCTGGCCGCATCCGGGGATCTTTCGACTGTCTACCTTATGACTCCAAAGCGACTCACGCCGGATGCCCCCGAGCCTGCCGCGCTGCCTGAAGGTGAAGTCTCCCATAGCGTAGTTGGCGACACCGTCGGTTTTGATCTGTATCGCTTTGACCTCTCCTCGCAACGGTTGTCGTTCCTCGCCCAGGTGGCACCGGCTAACCTCGGAGGCGGGCTCGGCTCGATAACGAGGGATGGGCGCTTCGCCTACTTCGAAGCCGAGGCCGTGTCTGGTATGAGCGCCGGCGCTGCCTATGAAGGCCACCAATCGTTCCAACTCTTCCGCTACGACAACGAGGCCGAATCCATACTCTGCATCTCCTGTGTCTCCTCCTTTGATCCGGCGCCTCGCCTGAGCGCAAGGCTTGGCGACATCTCCGGTGACGAAGGCCGGTTGAAAACCGCGAACGCCCGGCCGAAACTGCAGCTCGTTTCCAACGACGGGCGCTTCGCCTTCTTCGACACCCCCGCGGCGCTAGTGCCCTCCGACGTCGATGGTGAAGTCCCACCCGGCGTCGTCGGAGCCACCAGCTACAAGTCCCAATCAACGGACGTTTACGAGTGGCGTGACGCAGGGGTCGCCGACTGCGCGCAGGTCAGGGGCTGTCTCTCCCTGCTCACGGACGGGCGCGGTGGCTTTCACAACCTGCTGCTCGGCAGCGCCCACGAAGGACGCGACGTTTTCATCTACACCAACTCCCGCCTCGGCCCGCGCGACACCGATACCGCGGGTGACATCTACGACGTCCGCATCGACGGAGGCGAACCGCCGGCGCCGCTCGCGCCGGTCGAATGCGAAGGCGACTCCTGCCACAGCCCACCGCCTTCGCCGCTTGAACCCACGCTCAGCACATCGGTTCCGGGCGGCCGCGGAAACGTGTTCCCTGCGCAGCCGCGTTCGCACCGCCACAAGCACCACAGACATAAGTCGAAAGGCAGGCACTCGGCCGCAACCAAGAACGGTGGTCGAAAATGATAGGCGCTCGCGCTGGAGTCGTCCTTGTCGGGCTCCTGCTGTCGCTCGCCGCCGTGCCGCATGCCAACGCCGAGCCAAGCGAAAAGTCGCTCGAAGTTGTGCCCGGCAGCTTCAGGATCACACCGTCCACGACCCAAGCTTCCGCCCACGAGAACCTGACCACTACGTTCGACGTCGCTCACGAATCCACTTCGACTGCCCCCACGTACAACGACCTCCGCGGCGTTGAAGTGGAACTGCCGCCTGGCTTCGTCGGCAGTAACACTGCGGTGCCGACCTGTGACACCACTCAGCTGCTCGCCTTCACGGGCGCCCACAACGGCATCGCGGAATGCCCGGTTGCGAGCCAGGTCGGCACCATCAGCTTCGAAGTGTCGAACGTAGGTCCGAACAAGCCGCCGATGCAGTTCGAAGTACCGCTCTACAACATGGAAACGACGAGCTTCGGAATTGCGGCGGAGTTCGGGTTCAAGACGGTCATCTTTACCCAGACGCTGATCGTAAAGATGCGCCCTGGGGACTCAGGTCTGACGATAATCACTCCCAACATCAACAGGTCCGAAGTTCGCAACGTCTCGGCGACCGTATGGGGGCTGCCGGCCTCCGAAGAACATGACGACGAACGGGCGGTGGTATGCGGCGGGGACCTCGAACCTGCTCCGGCCAACTGCAGTCATGAACTAGGGTCCTCTGTCCCCGTTCATGTCCAGGTAAAGCCTTACCTTTCGAATCCCACCAGCTGCGGCACCTTTGCCGCGAGGATGCGCGCGGATTCATGGGAGCATCCGGAAGAATGGTCTGAAGCCGAAACCGAAGTCGGCCCGATCACCGAATGCGAACGCGTTCCCTTCACCCCCGAAATCAAGGCCACCGCCACCACCGACGCCGCGGAATCCTCGACCGGCCTTGACTTCGCGATGGACGTGCCCCAGGCCTGGGACAACCCGTTCACGATCTCCACCGCAAACCTCAAGGACGCCACCGTCAGCCTCCCCGAAGGGATGAGCCTGAACC
>JBQCIB010000036.1:0-47080 GCA_051954115.1 Solirubrobacterales bacterium
CGAGGGTGCGCTCGGTGAAGAAGGTGGGCGAGGGCGCTTTCCGCTCCATGCCATAGAAGTGCCTTTCGCGGCCGAAACGCCCCGGGCAGTTCTGCTCAGTTCCTCTGAAGACCACATTCGGGAACGCCTCCCCACCCGCCAAACGCGCGGCGCAGCCGCGCCACAATTGGCGGTGGGGAGGCCGACCGAAGGTCAAGCTCCGGACGTGTCCGAGATCATTCATCTCAGGCACGAAACTCGAACACGCGTTCGCAGTTCATAATGTGTCAGGCCTTCCGAAGGGAGGTCTGTGGGCGAGGGCGGTGGCCTCCGAGGGGATCGGCGGGCTCGGTCAGATCCCTCGGCTGCGGAGAGGTGGCGTGCTCTGAGCTTTGGCATCTGACCTTGCTTCTTGCTGATGGAGGTGATCAGTCGGCAGCGGGGAGTCCCAGCGCCGCCCGCACCCACGCCGTCTCCTGGACGAGCTCGGTCGGCTCGTAGAAGTGCTCGACCGCCCCGCGCACCGCCTCCTCGTGCACGAGCACCAGGGCGCCGTGCGCGGCGAGCGTGCGGACGTGGTAGGCGACCCTGGAGAGGTGCTGCCGCGTCACCAGCGCCAGTTCTTTCGGGCTCAGGCGCTCGCCCTCTTCCACGTAGAGCGCCAGCAGCCGCCTGCGCAGCGGGTGGCGGAGCGCCTGCAGGAGGCCCTGATCGATCTCCGGCCCCCTCATCAGCGCCCTGTCCGCCGCTCGCCTGTCCATCAGAGCGCTTCCAGTTCGTAGAAGCGGACTGCGGCGCGGGTCGGGAGGACGAGATCGCCGGAGCGATGGAGCAGGCCGACCGCAATCAGCTCGCGGATGGCCCGCGCGATCCGGTCTTGCTCGGTGAACTCCTCGTCGCCCGCCGCAAGTTCGCGGATCAGGTCCGTCAACGTCAGAGGCGGCGAATCTTCTTCGAGGACGTGGATCAGGACCGCGCGCTGGTCGCGGTCGTCTTCGGCGGCGGTCGTGGCGCTGGCATAGCCCGCGCCTTTAGGCTTGTCTTGCATCAGGACTCAACCTCCTGGTGTCACGCCCCCGGCTGTTCGCGCAGCGCGGGGGCACTTTTTATGGAGGCGTCAGCCTAGCAACCCCTGTCGAGAAAAGCTAGACAAAGCGCGCTACTCGCCTTTGATGATCTGCGCGATCCGCGAGCGGTGCAGGCCGACCTCTTCGCCGATCTCCCGCAGAGACAGCCCTTCCTTCTGAGCCAGGGCGAAGGCTTTGCGCCGCGCCTTGTGGGCCGCTTCGGATTCGCGTTCGAACTGTTTCTGAGCGGCACGCACAGCCTTGCGGGCCTTCGTGTTCTCCTGGGGCATCGCAGAGACCCTATTGGGCGCTTGAAAATGAGACCAGGATGAGACCAAGACCGCGCGGAACGCAGCGGAATCGCCCGGAGCGGCACGGAACGCCGATCCGGCCCTAGACCGAAGATCCCGCTCTAGCAAGCGCAATCCTCGGCACCACTAGGAACACCGAGGAATGCGCCCGACGGGAGTCGAACCCGCGACCTTCGGCTTGAAAGACCGACGCTCTTTGGGCCCCCGAAAGGACCCGTTGACCACTGAGCTACGGGCGCTCGATCTGAAGATTACCCGCGCAGCGGGTTTTGAGCATCTTCGGGCGGGCTAGGCTCTGGGCATGGAGCTTGGACTGGAGGGGCGCGTCGCGCTTGTCATGGGCGCGAGCAGGGGAATCGGGCGGGGGATCGCCGAGGCGCTGGTGCGGGAAGGGGCGCGGGTCGCGATCGCCAGCCGCTCGGAAGAGCGCATCGACGAGGCCGCGGCGGAGATCGGCGAGGCCGCCACGCCGTTCGTCGCCGACGCCACCGACCTCGAGCGCCTCGCCCGCCTACCGCTCGAGGTCGCCGAGGCGCTGGGCTCGCTCGACGTCCTCGTCACCAACACCGGCGGGCCGCCGGCCGGCGGCGCCCTCGACCACGGCTTCGAAGAATGGGAGCAAGCCTACGCGTCGCTCGTGCTCGCCCCGCGGGTCCTTGCCGGCGCCGTCGTCCCCGGCATGCGCAGCCGCGGCTGGGGCCGCATCGTCAACGTCGGCTCGACGACGACGATCGAGGTCAACCCCGCCCTCAACCTCTCCAACGCCCACCGGCTCGCCACGGTCGGCTTCCTCAAGACCCTCGCCCGCGAGGTCGCCGGCGACGGGATCACCGTCAACACCGTCGCCACCGGCCGCTTCAAGACCGACCGCATGGCCGAGCTCGGCGGCTCGATGGAGGAGGTCGAAGCGGCCGCCCGCAAGGAAGTCCCCGCCGGCCGGCTCGGCACGGTCGAGGAGTACGGCGACCTCGTCGCCTTCCTCTGCTCCGAGCGCGCCGCCTACGTCACCGGGACCGTGATCCCGATCGACGGCGGCCTCCTGCGCTCCTACTAGTCCCTGCTCCGCAGAAGGGAACTGCGGCCGCCCCAGCACGGGCAGCCGCAGCTCTCGTTCAATCCTCGATCAGCTCGGCTCGACGAAGAGCGGTGTCCCGCTCGGCTTGGTCTGGATCCACTGCTCCCACCATTCGATGGTGGTGGGGCAGAGGGCCGATGACCCTTCCTTCCTCGTCAGGGTGGTTTCGATGTCGATGATCGCTTCGCCCGTGCTGCTGGCTGTCAGGGTCCCAAGATGGGTGCCCGTCGACCCAGAGGTGTAGATGCAGGTGCCGTACTGCACGGTTTCTATTTTGTTGGTGAATTTCTTCAGCGTCATGTTGCCGTTGGTTGATCCCGAAATGGAACTGACTTCCATTTCTCCCTTTTCCAGGGTCGAGTTGCCAACGGTGCAGTTGGTCCAGGCGAAGTCGGTGATCCCGATCTTGACTGCTTCGGTCGCGCTGCCGGCGTTCGTGACCGTCCCCTTGAGGTCCCCGCTCGAGCATTCCATCAGCGTGTTTATCCCGCTGAACCATCTGGCTTTGGTTCCGGAGCGGACGACGAATTCGGTTTCGGTCCCCAGCGACCACTTCTGGAAGCAAGCCGTTTCCGCTTTGTGACAGAGGACGGCTGCGGAGGCCGAACCGGCTCCGGCGAACGCCGCCAACACAGCGGCCGCCGCCACGGCGAGGCCGAGCATCTTCAGGTACTTCATTGATTTCTCCCTTGTATCTCCGGGTCTGACCCGGGTTTGTGTACGAGGGGGTCTCGTACCACAGGTGGGAGCTTTAGTCAAAGATCCTTAAGGCATGTGTCCAGGGGGCTGCTACTCGCCCGACTGCTCGCGCATTGCCGGGTAGATGATCACGTCCCGCAGGGTCTTCGCCCCGGTCATGATCATCAGCAGGCGGTCGATCCCCAGGCCGCAGCCGCTCGCCGGCGGCATCCCGTATTCGAGCGCCCGCACGAACTCTTCGTCGTGGGGGTGCGGGTCGGGCTCTGCCCCTTTCTCCTGGCGTTCGCGCTGTTTGATGAAGCGCTCGCGCTGCTCGACCGGGTCGTTGAGGTCGGTGCCGCCGCCGACGATCTCCATCCCCGCGACGATCCCGTCGAAGGCCTCGCAGATGCGCGGGCTCTCCGGGTGCACCTTGACCAGCGGCCAGATGTCGATCGGCAGGTCGATGACGTAGGTGGGCTGGATCAGCTTCGGCTCGACGAACTTGCCCTGCAGCGTGTCCACCACCCCCGCCCAGTCGTCGTTCTCGTCGACGCTGTCGCCAGCCGCCTCGGCCAGTTCGTCCCGGCTCACCTCATAGATGTCGAGGCCGATCTCGCGCAGCAGCTCGTCGCGCAGCCGCACCCGCGGCCACGGCGCGGCGAAGTCGATCTCGACCCCGTCGCGCTCGACCTTCGTCGTCCCCATCACTTCCTCGACGACGTGCGCGACCAGGAACTCGATGAACTCCATGACGCCGTTGTAGTCGGCGCCTCCCACGAACATCTCCAGCATCGTGAACTCGGGGTTGTGCTGAGGCGACATCCCCTCGTTGCGGAAGAACTTGCCGAACTCGTAGACGTCCTCGAACCCCCCGACGATCGCCCGCTTCAAATACAGCTCGGTCGCCGTCCGCAGGAACAGCTCGCGGTCGAGCGCGTTGTGGTGGGTGACGAACGGCCGCGCCGCCGCGCCGCCGGTCAGCCGCTGCAGTACCGGCGTTTCCAGCTCGACCCACCCCCGCGCGTTCATGTAGTTGCGGATCCCCAGGGTCAGCTGCGAGCGCTTCTTGAAGATCTCGCGCGAGTCCTCGTTCGCCATCAGGTCGAGTTCGCGGTGGCGATAGCGCGTGTCCGGGTCGGAGATGCCGTGGAAGAGATCGGGCGGGTCTTTCAGCGCCTTCGCCAGCAGGAAACACTCGCGCACGCCGATCGCCAGCTGCCCGCGTTTGGTCACGTGCAGCGGCCCGACCACCCCGACCAGGTCGCCGATGTCGAGTTCCTCGACGCGCTCGAAAGCCTCATCACCGAGGATGTCCTTGCGCGCGTAAGCCTGGATCGTGCCGGTGATGTCGCGGACGTCGAGGAAGGCGGTCTTGCCGTGGCCGCGCTTGCCGGTGACGCGCCCCATCACCCGGTAGACGAACTTCTCGTGCTCGCCCTCCCCCAGCTCGGTCGGGTCGTGCGCCCGTTCGATCTGGTCGACGTGGTCGCGGTCCGGGAACGAGTGCGGGTAGGGATCGATGCCGGCCGCGCGCAGCCGCTCGACCTTCGCCCGCCGCTGCTCCTCGGTCGAGACCGCGACCGAGCGGTCGCCGCCGGATTGCGTCGCCGCCTCGGCGGCCGGGCTATCGCTCATAGGCTACCGATGCGCTCAGGGCGCGTAGCCGACGGTGACTCGATCGTTCCCCTCATAGTCCTGAAGCGTAGTCGCGTCGCGCAGCAGCTCGCGCATCGCCGGACCGTGGTGGGTGTCGTGCTCCATCGCCAGCTTCCAGCCGGAGGGCGTTTCGGCGATCACGCTGCGGATCACGCCGAGGCCGTCCTCGCCGCAGTCGCCGGTGACCGCCATCCGCGGCTCCTTCTGGATCTCCGGCGAGCGGTCGAAGATCGTCTCGTCGGTGACGTAGGGCATGTTGGCGATCACCAGGTCGACGTCTTCGGCTTCGACCGACTCCGGCAGGCCCCTGCCGACGGTGATCGCGAGGTCGAGGCCCAGCCGCTCGGCGTTCTCGCGCGCGGCTTCGACCGCTTCGGGCGAGAGGTCCGAGGCGGTGATCCGCAGGTCCGGCCGCTCCGAGAGCAGCGCCAGCGCGATCGCGCCGGAACCGGTGCCAACCTCGTGGACGCGGGCGCCCTCGGGCAGCGTCGTCCCGACCTCGACCAGGAGCTCGGTCTCCCTGCGCGGCCAGAGCACGCGCTCGTCGACGTAGATCTCGAGGTTGCGGAAGGGGGCGCGGCCGAGGATGTAGGCCATCGGCTCGCGCTCGACCCGGCGCTGGACGTTGCGCTCGATCTTCTCGGCAGCCTCGTCGCCGACCTCGCCGGCGCTCTCCACCGAGAGCTCGCTGGGCGCGACGCCGAGCGCGTCGGCAACGAGGATTTCGGCCTCGGTGCGCGCGTCCTCGACGCCGGCGGCGCCGATCCGCTCAGCCGCGTCGTCCAGGATCGCGCCCACGGTACGAGCCGAGGGTCCCTCGCTTTTCACGTCGATTGCCGCCATTGAATCCCGCATCCTCCCCCATAAAACCGCTCCAAAGATTTTGCGCAAGATAGCATCGATGAGCCTAACCAGGGTCGCTTAGCCGATAAGAAAGGAGCTACGCCGTAGCTCCGACTGCCTCGTTCGCCGCGTGGCGCCAGATGCCTCCGTGGCGGCGGACCACGATAGCGATCCAGACGAGCCCGCCGGCCATCATCGCCAGGCTCTCCAGCTGCGCCGCGGTCAGCCCCAGCGCCACGTGGTGGTTGCGGCGCAGGAACTCGACGAGGAAGCGCTCGGCCCCCGCGTAGACGAGGTAGATAGCGAAGAGGACCCCCGCCCGCACCCGGTCGCGCAGCTGCCAGAGGAGCCAGGCGCCGAGGCCCATCGCCAGCGTCTCGTAGACCGGCGTCGGGTGGACGGTGCGGTCGGTCGGCACCGTCCCTTCCGGGTAGGACATCGCCCAGGGGCCGTTCCAGGGCTTGCCGTAGTCGCCGTCGCCGGAGAGCTGGCAGCCGCAGCGGCCGATCGCGTAGCCGAGCGCCAGCGCCGGCGCCGCCAGGTCGAGCAGCGCCAGGCCGAGGAAGTCGCGGTACCAGGCCCAGGCGATGACGGCGAGGGCGCCGCCGATCGCACCGCCGTACCAGACCAGCCCCGAGCCGGAGAAGAGGTTGCCGAGCAGGTCGTGCTTGACCAAGTCGTAGTTCTGGACGATGAAGTAGACGCGCGAGCCGACGATGCCGCCGATCAACGCCGCGAAGCCCATCTCGTAGGCCCAGTCGGGCGGCTTGCCGATCTCCCCCAGCCGCTTCCAGATCAGCGCCCCGGCCGCGAGGAAGGCGAGGGCGAACATGATCCCGAAGGTCTGCAGCGTCACCGGACCGATGTCGATGTGCGGGTACACGGCGGGCTAATCGCTGTCGAGCAGCAGCGTCTCCAGCAGCGCCTTCTGCGCGTGCAGGCGGTTCTCGGCCTGGTCCCAGACGGCGGAGTGGTCGCCGTAGAGGACCTCGGCGGTTATCTCTTGGCCGGGGTGGGCGGGCAGGCAGTGGAGGGCGATCGCGCGCTCCTTGGCAACGGCGAGGAGGTCAGCATCGAGCTGGTAGGGGCCGAGGTCGGCGAGGCGGCGCTGCGCCTCCTCCTCGTCGCCCATGCTGACCCAGACGTCGGTGTAGAGGGCATCGGCTTCGGCCGCGGCGGCGCGCGGGTCGTCGGTCAGCTTCACGCCGTGCCCCTCCTCGAGCTGGTAGCCCGCCGGCGCCGCGACCACGACTTCGACCCCGGCCAGCTCGCCGAGGATCGCCAGCGAGCGGGCGACGTTGTTGCCGTCGCCGACGTAGGCGAGGCGAAGCCCGTCGAGGTCGCCGAAGCGCTCGCGCATCGTCAGCAGGTCGGCGAGCGCCTGGCAGGGGTGGTGGAGCGGCGTGAGGCCGTTGACCACCGGCACCTCGGCTGCCTCGGCGAGCCCTTCGACCGCCTCGTGGGAGCCGGAGCGGATGACGATCGCATCGACGAAGCGGGAGAGCACCCGCGCCGTGTCGCCGACCGACTCGCCGCGCGAGAGCTGCAGTTCGTCGCCGCGGAGCATCACCCCGTGGGCGCCGAGCTCGGCGACGCCGACGTCGAAGGAGATCCGCGTCCGCGTCGAGGGCTTCTCGAAGACGAGGGCGACGCTGCGGCCGGCGAGCGAGTCGCGGCCGACGCCCGCGCGGCGCCCCGCTTTCAGCTCAGCCGCGCGGTCGAGCAGCTTGCCGAGCTCGAAGGCCCCGAGCTCTTCGCCGGTGAGGAAATTCATCAAGGGTGCGCTCCGCTTCGCTTCGCGATCAACAAGCTTTCGGATACTACGCGACGAACTGCATCAAATTTCCGGCCCCGCAGCCCGGAAATTTGATGCAGTTCGGGCCTGATGGAGTTCACCGCCCTCGCCTGGAATCTCTTCCACGGCCGCGATTACCCGCCGGACCCGAAGCTGCGGACCTGGCGCTCGCGGCTGCTGCGCTTCGACGAGCGCAACGCGACCCACGTCCAGGTCAACCGCGACCTCACCGCGGAGTTCGCGCAGCTGCTCTCCGAGGCGGCGTGGGACGTGGCGCTGCTGCAGGAGTGCCCGCCCCGCTTCGCCGAGCCGCTGGCCCGAGCCTGCGGGGCGGAGTGGCACCGGGCGCTGACCTCGCGCAACTCGCTGGGCGGGCTGCGAACGCTGCTGGCGCGGCAGAACCCGGACCTGATGGCCTCCGGCGAGGGCGGCTCGAACCTAACCCTGGTGCGGGTGCCGGGGAAGCTCGGCGGGATCGCCGAGCGGCGCGAGATCGCGATCCACGAAGGCGAGCCCGAGCGGCGCTCGATGGCCTTCATCCGCACCGCCTCCGGCGTCTGCGTCGCCAACCTGCACGCGACCAACGACTGGCCGCGGCTGGCCGAAGAGGACGTGCTGCGGGCGGCGCGGGCGGCGAGCGAGTGGGCCGGCAACTCCCCCCTCGTCTTCGGCGGCGATCTCAACCTCCGTCCCGGCAGGCAGCCCCGGACCTTCGAACGCCTGCGCGAGGAGTTTGGGTTCGCGAGCCCGGTCACCGCCCCCGATGCGATCGACCACGTCTTCTGCCGCGGCCTCGACGTACTCGAGGCGCCGACGACGTGGCCGCCGGAGAAACGCGAGCTGCCGCTCGAAGGGCGGGCGCTGCGCCTCTCCGATCACGCTCCGGTGCAAGCAACTTTCGCTGCCGCCGAGCCAGACCTCCTGCGGAATTGAGATAGTCGGGTTCCACCAGCGGGTCAACTACCACGGAGGCACACCTAGATGGCGGACAAAAAAGCGGCCGGCAAATCGAAAAGCAGTAAATCCAAAGCGAAAGCCGGCGCGAAATCGAAAGCGTCGAAAGCCACCAAAGCGACGAAATCGAAAGCCAAAAGCACCACCAAAAAAGCAGCGAAAGCTTCGAAAAAAACGACTTCGAAAGCGGGCGCGAAAAAAGGCGGCGCAAAAGGCAAATCGAGCTCGAAAGGCAAAGCCTCCAGCAAAGCGACGAGCGGGCTCGACAAGAGCGTCGCGCAGTTCCGCGAAAGCCTCGAGCAGAGCGTGACGCTGAGCCGCGACCGCATCCAGGACGTCGTCGACGACGCCGTCAAACGCGGCCGCATGACCCGCAGCGACGCCGAGAAACTGCTCAGCGAGCTGGTCAAACGGGGCAAAAAACAGCGCGACGCGCTGCTGAAAGAACTCGAACGCCTGGCGAAACAGGCGCGCAAAGCGCTGCCATAAGTGGAGGGGGCCGTCGGCACTGAGAGGGCGGCCCATGCCCCTCGACGGGGGGAGCAGCTGGAGCTCGAGATCGACTCCCTCGCCTTCGGCGGGCGGGGAGTCGTTCGGGCCGACGGCTTCGTCGTCTTCGTCGCCGGGGCGCTGCCGGGCGACCGCGTCCGCGCCGAGGTGACGAAAGGCAAGAAGCGCTTCGCCGAGGCGCGGGCGGTGGAGCTGCTCCGCGCCTCCCCCGACCGCCTGCCCGACCGCTGCGTCCACGGCGGCGAGCCCTGCCCCGGCGCCCCCTGGCAGGGGCTCCCCTACGAGCGCCAGCTCCACTACAAGCAGGAGCAGGTCGCCGACGCCCTGGCGCGGATCGGCGACCTCGCCGGCTTCGAGCTGGAGGAGATCGTGCCGGCGGTAGAGCAGTGGCGCTACCGCAACAAGCTCGAGTACTCCTTCGGCGAAGAGGGCGACGAGCTGACGCTCGGCTTCCACGCCCGCGGGCGCTGGGACCTGATCGTCGACGCCGACGACTGCCACCTCGCGAGCGAGCGCGGGAACGAGGCGCGCAACGCCGTGCGCGAATGGGCGCGGGCGGAGGCGGTGCCGGCCTGGGACCCGCGCGGCCGCCGCGGCGTCCTGCGCAACCTCGCCGTGCGGGAAGGGCGGCGCACCGGGCAGGTGCAGACGCGCCTGGTGACGAGCGAAGCGAAGTTCCCGCGACCACCGGTCGACCTGCACACGATGGTCGAGGACGACTCTGGCAGCACCGACGGGCCGACCGGCGTGCTCGGCTCCGAGCGGCTGCGCGAGGACCTCTGCGGCCTCGAGCTGGAGATGTCCCACGGCGCCTTCTTCCAGACCAACACCGAGATGGCCGAGCGCCTCTACGCGGTCGCCGGCGAGTTCGCCGGGCTCAGCGGCAGCGAGCGGGTCTTCGACCTCTTTTGCGGGATCGGGACGATCGGGCTGACGATGGCCCGCGGGGCCGGCGAGGTCTGGGGCCTGGAGATCGTCCCCGAGGCGATCGCCGACGCCGAGCGCAACGCCCGCGCCAACGGGATCGAGAACGCGCACTTCATGGTGGCCAACGCGCGCACCGGGGTGCGGCCGCTGGTCGAGAAGGCGGGCAAGCCCGACGTCGTCGTCGTCGACCCACCGCGCGCGGGGCTCTCGCAGAAAATCGTCCGCCGGGTCCTCGAGTGCGAAGCGAAGAAGATCGTCTACGTCTCCTGCAACCCGACCACGCTGGCGCCCAACGCCGCCCAGATCGGAGAGGCCGGCTATAGGCTGCGGCGCGTGAGGCCGGTCGACATGTTCCCCCAGACCCCGCACATCGAGTGCGTCGCGCTTTTCGAGCGAGCCGAGACGGGTAAGGCCCCCTGACGATGAGCCGCGCATTCGGAGTTGCGGCAGGACTCGATCCCGAAGTGGCGCGGCCACTGGCAGCGCGCTGTGCCGAGCTCGGCTACGAGTCGACGTGGTCGAACGACCACCCGGGAGCGAAAGGCCTGGCGACGCTGGCGGAGTTCGCCGCCGCCGCGCCCGGGGTCGATCTGGGAGTGGCAGTGATCGCCCTCGACCGCACCCCGCCCGAACAGATCGCCAAAGACGTCGAGGAGCTCGGGATCGACCCCGCCAAGCTCTGGCTCGGGGTCGGCGCCGGCTTCACCAAGAAGCCGCTGACGAAGATGCGCGAGGCGCTGCCGGAACTGCGCGAGCTGCTGCCGGAGGTGAAACTCGTGCTGGCGGCGATGGGCCCGAAGATGTGCGAACTGGCCGGCAGCTCCTACGACGGCGTCTTCTTCAACTGGATGACCCCGGACTTCGCCGCCGGCGCCCGGGAGAAGGTCGAAGCCGGCGCCGCCTCGGCCGGCCGCGAGACCCCCCGCGTCTTCGGCTACGTCCGCACCGCCGTCGGCCCCGACGCCGCCGACCGCCTGGCCAAGGAGGAGTCCTTCTACCGCGACCTCCACAAGGGCTACCGCGACCACTTCGACCGCCTCGGCGAGTCCGAGGGAACCGTCGGCGTCGCCGCCCCCAACTCCACCGCCGCCCAGGACTCCCTCAGCGCCTACGAAGGCCCCCTCGACACCATCGTCGTCCGCGGCCTCGCCTCGGCCAAGGTCGATTCAATGACCGCCCTGGCCGAGGCCGCCGCCCCCACCGCCTAACTCGCCTCTCCGAACTTCGGGGGCCTATAGCCCCCAAAATCTCGGAGTCGCTGAACGAGTGGTGAGCGAATCAGCGACTCGGGGTCTTGCCGAAATCTGCCGGAGCGCAGATGGGAGCTCCGCCGGTCAATTCGAGGAGGTCCGAATCGCCGGAGACGAGGACAGCTTTCTGCGCATAGGCAAGGGCAAGTAGGTAGTCGTCCTTAGGATCTTTCGACGTCAACGGAGCCGGCTTGACAGGATCGGGCACCACTGTCGCCTCACGACGAACCATTTCGAGAAAGAGCTCCGCTTTCTCGACGCCAACGTAGCGTCGGAACTTGTCACGGAGCAGAACGTCCTCCAGCTCGGCAAGTAGCTGCGGTGATACGACCAGCTCGAATTCCGCTCCTCGCGTCCGCTCCAGCAGCCTCCCCGGAGAACCCCCAGGAGTGATCAGAGCCGAGACAAGGACGCCGGGATCAAGAACCACCCGCCGCATCGCGCTCCCTGCGCATCGCGCGCAGCTCCGAGTAGGCCAGGGCGAGGCCCTCCTCTTCCGGCACCGGTTTCACGCTCGCCCAGATTCGCTCGAGCTCACCGAGACCCAGATCTCGGCGTAACGATTCCTCGATCACCTCGGAGTCGCGTTTGCCGGTGCGGGCGGCTTTGATCCGCACCGCCCGCAGAACCTCCTCGTCAACGGTGAGGGTGGTGCGCGTCTTGGCCATGGCCGCACCTTAGCATCAAGATGCAGTGATGCGGATCAGTACGGCGGCAGGTCGTCGTACCAGACGCCGAGCGTCTTGAAGGCGCGCCAGAAGCGCTGCTTGGCGCCCTCTTCGTCGAGGGACATGTCGATGTCCGGGGTGTAGAGGGCGTCGATGGTGGGGGTGAAGGGCTGGATTTCGCCCTCGCGGGGCTCGACCTCGCGGGCAAGGGGGACGCTGAGGGAGTTGAGGATGCGGAGGGCAGGTTCGCCCATGACGACGACGATCTTCGGCTGCACGATCGCCAGCTCTTCGACCAGGCGGCCGACGCACTCGCCGGCGGCGAGGTCGGGCTCGGGGATCGGGCATTTGGCGCAGAGGGTGCCGTAGACGACCAGCGGGTCGATGCCGAGCCGTTTGAAGCTTTTCATCAGCGCGTTGCCGGAGCGGCCGTAGAAGGCGACCCCCTCCTCGATCTCCGAGGCCAGCGGCGCCTGCTTGAGCATGAATACGTCGGCCTGGGGGTGGCCGGAGCCGAGCACCGGCATCAGCTTGCCGCGCGGGCAGTGCGGGCAGTCCTGAACCTCGCGGTTCATCTGGTTGAGCTCGCGGATCGCCCGCTCCAGGTACTTCTCGCGGATCTCGTCGTCGATGCTTCGCATCGGCGCACTCTTTGACGGGACGGCGGCGGCTCCTTTGCGACGGTCCGTCTGCATCAGGACTTGCTCGCGCGGCGGGTCCTCCCGGGGCGCCGCGGCCGCCCGCCCCGCACCGGCTTCGCGTCGGGCACGCGCCGTTTCGGCGCCTTCGGCCGCCCCGTCGTCTGCAGGAACTTCAGCGTCTGCACGTAGACCAGGTTCTTGTGCTTGCGGGTGATGTCGGCGTCCCGCATCGCCTCGAGGAACTCCGCCGGCCCGTCGAAGTCGTGGATCCGCTGCCGCACGCTGCCGAGCCCCTGGGCGACGTGGCTGTCGGAGCCGGCGGCCGGGACGATCCGGTACTTGGTCGCGAACCGCACCGCCTCTTCGTTGAACGAAGTCAGCGCCACCCGCGGGTTGAAGACCTCGAGCAGGTCGATCTCCTCGACCATGTCGAGCAGGTGCTCGTAGTCGGGGACCGAGTGGAAGCGGTCGAACGGGTGCGGCACGTAGACGAGCCCGCCCTGGCGGCGGATCTCGGCGATCGTCTCCGCCATCGTCAGCCCCTTCGGGATCTTCTCCTCGAGGAAGAGGCCGATCACCTCTCCCTGCTCGGCGGTCTTCACCTCCTCGGCGACGATCACCTTGATGTCGCCGAGCTCTTCGGCCAGCTTGCGCGCCTCCAGGGCGCCGGAGACCTCGTTGTGGTCGGTGATCGCGATCGCCCCCAGCCCGCGGTCGCGGGCGGTGTGGATGAGGACGTCAACCGGCGTCGCGCAATCGCCGGAGTGGTCGGTGTGCATGTGCAGGTCGACCTCGATCAGCGGCCGCTGCGAGATCCGCTCGCGGATCGCCGGATCGCCGTCCTCGGGATGCCGCCGCGCCAGCAGGCGCCGGTAGATCTCCTCCAGTTCCCCGGCGATCGCCGCCCAGTCCTCCTCGCCTGCGGCCGCCCCTGTCCCCAGCACCTCGTAACCGGCCGGGAAGTAGCGCTCCAGCAGCTCGGCGGTCTGCGGCCGGGTCACCGTCCGCGCGTCGATCCGGCCGAAGAAGATCTCGACCAGCGGCCGCGCCACCTGGGTCGCCAGCACCCGCTCCCGCGGGTCGTGGAAGGTGGCGACGTTGAGCGAGAAGGAATGGCGCAGCGCCGCCGAGGCGGCGCTCGGCGCGAAGGGGTCGTGGACGTGGACGACGTCCAGCTCCCGACCTTTCAGCAGGCGTTTGACCGGGTCCCCGGTGGAGACCCGCAGAACCTCGTGCCCGCGCCGCTCGAGCTCCTCGGAGACGGCGCCCGCGAACCGCGCCGCCTCGTTCGTCCCGCCCCGGCGGACCGGGAAGACCTGGGCGATCGAGAGTGGCTCGGAGGTCACGAGGTCAGCATAAGAGCCCCACCAAGAGCTCCGTGGTTCCTTTGTCCGCATATACAGGACAAAGGAACCACGGAACCGGCCGGGAGCTTGGAAGCGGCTAGGCGGAGGTGGCGCTCGGCGACTCCGCCGGAGCGCCGGGCAGACCGCCCTTGCCGCGGGCGTTCTCGACGATGAACTGCTCGGTCTGCTCGCGAGCCTCGTCGTCGGGCCGCTGCGTGTGCGGGCTCTTCATCAGGTAGCTGGAGGGGCCGTCGAGCTGGCCGGCGATGCCGTTGTTGAGCGCCAGCTTGATCAGCCGCACCGCGTCGATGACGACGCCGGCGGAGTTCGGCGAGTCCCAGACCTCGAGCTTCAGCTCGGCGGTCAGCGGCACGTCGCCGAAGGCTTTGCCCTCGAGCCGGATGTGCGCCCACTTGCGGTCGGTCAGCCACGGCACGTAGTCCGAGGGGCCGACGTGGACCTGGTCGTCGGGCAGCTCGTGCCCCATGATCGAGGTGACGGCGTTGGTCTTCGAGATCTTCTTCGAGTCCAGCCGCTCGCGCTCGAGCATGTTGTAGAAGTCCATGTTGCCGCCGACGTTGAGCTGGCTGGTCCGCTCCAGCCGCACGCCGCGGTCGTGGAAGAGACGCGCCAGCGAGCGGTGGACGATCGTTGCCCCGACCTGGCTCTTGATGTCGTCACCGATGATCGGCAGCCCGGCCTCCTGGAAGCGCTTGTCCCAGTAGTCCTCGCGGGCGATGAAGACCGGCAGGCAGTTGACGAAGCCGACGCCCGCCTTCAGCGCCTGCTCGACGTACCACTTGGTCGCCTCCTCGGAGCCGACCGGCAGGTAGCAGACCAGCACGTCGGCCTTGGTCTCCTTGAGGATGCCGACGACGTCCGCGGTTTCGCCCGGGGCTTTGGTGATCTTCTCTTTCAGGTACTTACCGAGCCCGTCGTGGGTCATCCCGCGCTGGACGGTGACGCCGAGATTCGGGACGTCGGCGAACTTGATCGTGTCGTTCTGCCCCGACCAGATCGCCTCGCCGAGGTCTTTGCCGACCTTCTCGGCGTCGATGTCGAAGGCGGCGACGAATTCGACGTCGCGCACGTGGTAGCCGCCGAGGTCGACGTGCATCAGGCCCGGCACTTCGTCGGCCGGATCGGCGTCCTTGTAGTACTGAACGCCCTGGATGAAGCTGTTAGCGCAGTTGCCGACGCCGACGATCGCGACGCGCACCTTGTCGTCCGTGCGGCCGACGCCGTTGCCGTTGCTGTGGCCGTTGCTCTCACTCATTGATTCGGAAGTCCTCCTGGATTGCGCTGGGTGGCTGAAGACACCGGGTGGCTTCGCTGGTTACACGTCCCCAGCGCCGCCACCGCCGTCGTTCTTGACGCCGGAGACCTCGCCGGAAAGCTCGTTTCTCACATGCCATACCCGCTGGAAGGTGGTGAATATCGTCAAGGCGGCGATCGCGTAGACCGCCGGTGCCAGCAGTTCGAAATCTCCCAAACCGGCGCCCTTGGCGAAGATCAGGCCGATCGAAAGTATCACCACGCGGACTGGCCGCGTCGCCAATCCGACCTTGCATTCGACCCCGAGGGCCTCGGCCCGGGCGCGGGTGTAGGAGACCATCAACGAGCCGAGCACGGCGACCACGCACATCGCCGCCGCGAACGAACGCCCTTCGACCGCGAAGTAGCCGGCGACCGCGGCGAGCACGATCCCCTCCTCGATCCGGTCGAGCGTCGAGTCGAGGAAGGCGCCGAAGAGCGTCCCCTTGCCCGACATCCGCGAGTAACGCCCGTCGAGCGTGTCGCAGATCGAGCCGAGGACGAAGGCGACGCCGGCGAGGAAGAAGAGTCGCTGGGTGACCAGCGCCGCCGCGATCAGGTTGCCGAGCAGGCCGACCATCGAGATCGCGTTCGGGGTCAGCCGCGACTCGATCAGCCGCTCGCGCGCATAGGCACGCAGCTCCTGCCCGTTACGGGCGCCGGCACGGTTGCCGCGCCGGGGTGGCGCCGAAGGTCCCATCGGGGCGTGAGGGTATTACGCCTCGGCTTCGCGCGGGCCCGGGTGCCAGGCCTCGGGCTGCGGAAACGGGCTGCGCCACCCCCACGCGTCCGGCCTGACGCGGGCGAGGGCGCCCTGGGCGATCGCGTAAGCGCTGAAGGCGACGAGCCAGCCGAGGGCGGCATCGAGCCAGTAGTGATTGGCGGTGACGATCACCACCCAGGTGATCAGGATCGGCCAGAAGCCCCACCAGGCTTTCGACCACCAGTTGCGGGAGACCGCGACCCCGGTGACGCCGATCATCATCGCGAAGGCGCAGTGCATGCTCGGCACTGCCGCGTAGGGGTTGATGAAGACCTTCGCCAGGGTGGAGTCGTGGTTGACGCTGGAGAAGTCGGTGATCGTGTCGACGAAGCCGTGCTGCGGGAACATCCGCGGCGGCGCCGTCGGGAAGCCGACGTAGCCGATCAGCGCCAGCCCCATCGAGACCACGAACATGTTGCGCACGAAGTAGTAGGACTCGTTGCGAAAGAGGTAGAGCCAGATCAGGAAACCGAGAGCGATCGAGAACTGGGCGTTCAGGTAGAGCTGGTTGGCGAGGTCGATCAGCCAGTGGGCGGGCAGGAACGCCGCTTGGAAGCTGGGCTCGAAGAAGGTGTGGGTCGACTGCTCGAAGTTGATGACCTGGGCGCCGTGGGCGATCGCGTCGGCCCGGGTGGAGTCGGCGACGCCGCGCGCGAGCTCGTAAAGGGCGTCGACCCCGGCGAGGACCGCAATCTGGCGCCCGGCATCGCCCCAGCCCTTGGGCAGCTTCGCTCCTATGGCGGCAATCGCGCGAGACACTGAACACCCAATTGTAGCCCCGGCGTTAACGGCTGTGGAAGGGCATGGAAGGCCCGTTTTGCGGGATGAATAGGGTTCGCCTCAATGTCGTGGAAGCGGCCGGACAAGCGGCGGGTGCGGGCGATTCGGGACCGGTTGCGGGAGACGTACGGGGTGCCGGAGGCCGAACCGCACGGGGACCCGGTGGGAGAGCTGGTGAAGACGGTGCTCTCCCAGCACACCAACGACCGCAACCGGGACAAAGCCTTCGCGGCGCTGCGGGAGCGCTTCCCGACCTGGGAAGAGGTACGGGACGCGCCGGTCGATGAGCTCGAGGAGGCGATCCGGCCCGGCGGCCTGGCGAAGCAGAAGGCGCCGCGGATCCAGGCGATCCTCGAACAGCTCGGCGACCCGCCCGACCTCGACTGGACCGAGACCGCCTCGCGCGAGGAGTCGCTCGAGTTCCTGCTCGGGCTGCCCGGGGTCGGCCGCAAAACCGCCGCCTGCGTCCTCATCTTCACCTGGGGGATCCCGGAGATCCCGGTCGACGTCCACGTCCACAGGGTCGGCGGCCGCCTCGGGCTTTTCCCGGAAAAAGCCTCCTTCGAGCGCGCCCACGACGAGATGCTGGCCATCGTGCCGCCGGAAGACGCCCACGAGCTCCACGTCAACCTGATCCGCCATGGCCGCGCCGTCTGCCGCCCGAAACCGCGCTGCGGCGAGTGCGCCCTGCGGCGGATGTGCCCGTGGTACCGCGAGCACCGCGCCGCAACTGCGAGCGCCAGTAGTATGCGCGCCGCCCAATGAGCAAGCGCACCTTCATCTGGTTCGGAATCCTCGTCCTCGTCCTCGCGGTGGTCATCCCCTGGCTGGCTTTCCGCTCCAAGGGGGATGCGGCGAACGGCGAGCAAAAGGTCGCCTCGAACCTGAAGACCGGCCAGTCGCTGTTCCAGACCAACTGCGGCACCTGCCACACGCTCTACTCGGCCGGGACCGACGGCAACTACGCCCCGAACCTCGACGAACTGCTGGCGCCCAACGGGCCGCTGGAAGGCGAAACGATCAAGCAGACCGAAGGCCGCGTCTTGAACGCGGTCGAAAACGGCGTCGACAGCTCGACCACTCCCGGCCGCATGCCCGCCGGGATCCTCAACAAGTCGCAGGCCAAAGAAGTGGCCAAATTCGTCGCCAACACCGCCGGCCAAGGCTGAGCGGCCGATTCGATTCCGGCTCTCTCGGGTTCTCTAGGTAAAGGAGAACCAGGCAGGAGAGAAGGAGTCCCGACGTGATCCACCCATCAGCGCCCGCTCGGCGCATCTTCGTCGCCCTGATTGCCCTAGCGGTCGCCCTGACCGCGCTCGGCGGCGTCGCCCAGGCGAAGGGCAAGGCCAAAGGCACGACGGTCAACGTGATGACCCGCAACCTCTACCTCGGCGCCGACCTCACCCCGGCGATCGAATCGAAGTCGACCTCCGAATTCATCGAGGCAAACGGCGGCATCTACCGCCAGGTCGAAGCGACCAACTTCCCGGTCCGCGCCAAGGGACTGGCCAAGGAGATCCTCGAAGAGGAACCCGACCTCGTCGGCCTGCAGGAGGTGGCGCTTTGGCGGACCGCTCCGCCCTCGCTCGGCCCGGTCTTCTCCGGCAAACCGGAAGCGACCACGGTCAAGTACGACTTCCTCAAGCTGCTGCTGGCGCAGCTGAACAAGAAGAAGACCCTCTACAAGCCTGTCGTCGTCCAGGACGAGTTCGACTTCGAGGCGCCCGCCGACGCCAACGGCCAGCCCGGCGACGGGCCCGGCGGCGGCCAGGGCATCCTCGCCAACGCCGAGCTCAACGCGCGGCTGACGATGCGCGACGTGATCCTCATGCGCCTGCACTCGGGCGTGCGCGTCTCCAACCCGAAGAGCGGCCACTTCGAACACCTCCTGGTCGAGAAAGTCGCTGGCTCCAAAGAAGTAGCCGTGACCCGCGGCTGGACCAGCGTCGACGCGACCGTGCGCGGCAGCAGGAAGTTCCACTTCGTCGACACCCACCTCGAGTCGTTCGACAATCCCGCCGAAGTCCCGAGCATCCGCGCCCAGCAAGCTGGCGAGCTGGTCGCGCCGGGTGGTCCGGCGACGAGCAAGCTGCCGGTGATCCTCGTCGGCGACCTCAACTCCGACGTGAAGACGGAAGTGAAGCCGGGCGACGGGCAGGCCTACAGAGTGCTGCTCGGGGCCGGCTTCCGCGAGCGGGCGACTGACAAGCCGACCGGCTGCTGCATCGAGAGCTCCTACGACCTGCGGACCGGCAGCGTCGCGGAGATGAACCACAAGGTCGACCACGTCATGACCAACGCGCCGAAGCAGGTGAAGCTGGTCTCCTCGGCGGTCACCGGGCGCCAGAAGCACGACGGCTACTGGGACTCCGACCATGCCGGGCTGTTCAGCTCGCTGCTGATCCGCCGTTGATCCGGCCAAAGCCGATTGAGGCACGAGGGGCGCCCGCGGGCGCCCCTTTTTCGTGTTTGCAATCTCTCACAAATCTGCCATACTGGCGCTTAGATTTTTAAAGCTTCTACAACGAAACCCCTGGAGGAAAGCGAAAAGTGGCAAAGACGATCGGTATCGACCTCGGCACGACCAACTCGTGCGTCGCGGTGATGGAGGGCGGCGAGCCCACCGTTCTGGAGAACGCCGAGGGCGGGCGCACCACCCCGTCGGTCGTCGCGTTCACCGAGAGCGGCGAGCGCCTCGTCGGCACCGTCGCCAAACGGCAGGCGGTGATGAACCCGGAGAACACGATCTTCTCGATCAAGCGGTTCATGGGCCGCAAGGAGGCGGAAGTCAAAGAGGAGGAGACGATCGTCCCCTACACGGTCGAGGCCGGCCCGAACGGAGACGTGCGGGTCGACGCGCGCGGCAAGCAGTACAGCCCGCCCGAGATCAGCGCGATGATCCTGCAGAAGCTGAAAACCGACGCCGAAGCGAAGCTGGGCGAAACCGTCGACAGCGCGGTGATCACCGTCCCCGCCTACTTCAACGACGACCAGCGCCAGGCGACCAAGGACGCCGGCAAAATCGCCGGGCTCGAGGTCAAGCGGATCATCAACGAGCCGACCGCCGCCTCGCTCGCCTACGGCCTCGACAAAGAGGACTCCGACCACGCGATCCTCGTCTTCGATCTCGGCGGCGGCACCTTCGACGTCTCGGTGCTGGAAATCGGCGACGGCGTCTTCGAGGTGAAAGCGACCGCCGGCGACAACCATCTCGGCGGCGACAACTGGGACAAAGCGATCGTCGAGTGGCTGGTGGCGGAGTTCAAACGCGACCAGGGCGTCGACCTCTCTCAGGACAAGAACTCGCTGCAGCGCCTCTACGAGGCTGCGGAGAAGGCGAAGATCGAGCTCTCCTCGACCCAGGAGACGCAGATCAACCTGCCGTTCATCACCGCGGTCGAGGGGCAGCCGAAGCACCTCGACCTGAAGCTCAGCCGCTCGAAACTCAACGAGCTGACGAGCGCCCTGCTCGAGCGCGTCGTCGGGCCGGTGAAACAGGCGCTGAAAGACGCCGACACCGAGGTCGACCACGTCGTCCTGGTCGGCGGCATGACCCGCATGCCCGCGGTCCGCGACAAGGTCAAAGAGCTGACCGGCAAGGAGCCGCACCAGGGCGTCAACCCGGACGAGGTCGTCGCGGTTGGCGCGGCGATCCAGGCGGGCGTTCTGGGTGGCGAGGTCAAGGACGTGCTGCTGCTCGACGTCACCCCGCTGACGCTGGGGATCGAGACCAAAGGCGGCGTGATGACGAAGCTGATCGAGCGCAACACGACGATCCCGACCAAGAAGTCGGAGGTCTTCTCGACCGCCGAGGACAACCAGCCGAGCGTCGAGATCCACGTGCTCCAGGGCGAGCGCGAGATGGCCAGCGGCAACAAGAGCCTGGGCAAATTCCAGCTCACCGGCATCCCGCCGGCGCCGCGCGGCATGCCGCAGATCGAGGTCGCCTTCGACATCGACGCCAACGGGATCATCAACGTCACCGCGACCGACAAAGGCACGGGCAAAGAGCAGAAGATCGAGATCAAATCCGGCTCCGGCCTCTCCGACGAGGAAATCAACCAGATGGTCTCGGACGCCGAGTCCCACGCCGAGGAGGACCGCAAGCAGCGCGAGCTGGCCGAGACCAGGAACCTCGCCGAGAACGCGGCCTACCAGGCGGAGAAAGCGATCGACGAGGCCGGCGACAAAGTCGACGACTCCTCGAAGGAGCAGGTGCGGAGCGCCGTCAAGGACGTCCGCGACTCGCTCGAGTCGGGCTCGAAAGAGGAGCTCGATTCGAAGATCGAGGCGCTCAATACCGCGATGACCAAAGTGTCGGAGCAGATCTACGCGGCGGCCTCGGCTGAGCAGGCTTCGGCTGACGGCGGGGGTGCTGAGGGGTCTGCCTCTGATGAGGAGGAGGTCGTTGACGCTGAGGTGGTTGATGAGGAGGGCAAATGAGTCCTTCTCAGGAGGAGCGGCAGGACGAGCTAGGGACTGAGGAGCGCCGGCCCGCGGGTCCTGTCGCGGCAGGGGACCCACCCCCCCTTGCGCAGCAAGGGGGGGTCCCCCCTACCACGCCACCCGCGGGAGATGCTTCTGACCAGGACGACGGGTCGCGTGAGGTTGAGGAGGACTTCGAGAAGCTGCTGCAGGACGCCCACCAAGAGCGGGATGAGTACCTCGAACTGGCTCGCAGGACGAAAGCTGACTTCGAGAATTTCCGTAAGCGCGTGGCTGCCGATGTGCAGGCGGCGCAGGTGCGGGGGAAGATCGAGGTGGCTCGGGAAGTCATTGATGCGGTCGACAACCTGGAGCGGGCGTTGGAGGCTGCGGACGGAGAGCCCGAGGGACTGAGGTCTGGTGTGGAGATGGTGCTCGGGGGATTGCGCGAGACGTTGGCGCGAAACGGGATCGAGGCCGTCGATCCCAAAGGCGAGAAGTTCAACCCGAACCAGCACGAGGCTCTCTCCACCCAGCCGGTCGACGGCACCGAGAGCGGAGTCGTCATCGAGGTTCTGCAGAAGGGATATGCGCTGGGCGACCAGTTGGTCCGGCCGGCGCGAGTCGTGGTTAGCGCGTAGGAGGAAAGTGGCTGACGAGCTCTACAAGACGTTGGGCGTCTCGAAGAAGGCGTCCGAGGACGAGATCAAGAAGGCCTACCGGAAACTCGCCCGGAAATACCACCCTGACCGCAACCCGGGCGACAAGGAGGCGGAGGACAAGTTCAAGGAGATCTCCGCCGCTTACGACGTCCTCTCCGATCCCGAGAAGCGCAAGGAGTACGACGAGGGCCCGGCCTTCGGCGGCTTCGGCGGGTTCGGCGGCGGCCAGGGACCGTTCGGTGGAGGCAAACAGGCCGGTGGCTTCGGCGGCTTCGATCTCGGCGATTTATTTGGTGGCGTCGGCTCGGTCTTCAACCGCGGCGGCGGTCGTGGCGCCCAGGCCCAGCAGGTGCGCGGCCGCGACCTCGAGACCGAGGTGCAGCTGGACTTCGACCAGGCGATCAACGGCACCCGGATCAGCCTCACCGTGCCCAAGGCGGCTCGATGCCCCACTTGCCACGGCGGCGGCGCCAAACCCGGCACCGCCCCGACGACCTGCCCGCGCTGCGAAGGCCGCGGCGTCGAGGCCCAGGGCCAGGGCTTCTTCTCGATCAGCCAGCCCTGCCCGCAGTGCGGCGGCGCCGGCCAGGTCATCGAGGACCCCTGCCCCACCTGCGGCGGCTCCGGCCTCACCCAGCAGAACAAGCGCCTGCAGGTCAACATCCCGGCCGGGGTCAAAGACGGCGACCGGGTCCGGCTCGCCGGCAAAGGCGAGGACGGTCCACGCGGCGGCCCGCCCGGCGACCTCTACGTGACCACCCGGGTTGCCCCCTCCCCGGTCTTCAAGCGCCTGGACGACGGCAACCTCGAGGTGGCGGTGCCGATCACGGTGCCGGAGGCGCTGCGCGGCGGCACGATCGAGGTGCCGACCCTGGGCGGGACGAAAAAGATCAAAGTCGCGCCGGGGACCAAGCACGGGACGATCCAGCGCCTGCGCGGCGAGGGCCCGCCGAAAAGCAAGGGAAAAGGCGGCGGCAACGGCGACATCCGCTACCGGCTCGAGATCGCGATGCCAGAAGACCTCAACGACGAGCAGCGCGAGGCCGTGGACAAGCTCGCCGAAACCCTGAACGGCGGCGACCCGCGGGCGGAGCTGCTGCGAAAGGCGGCGCGCTGATGGCGACCTTCCGGCGCAGGGTGAAAGCGACGTTCAGCCAGGACCAGGGCGTGTTCATGATCTCGGTCGCCGCCGAGCTGGCGGAGATGCACCCGCAGACCCTGCGGATGTACGAGCAGCGCGGCCTGATCACGCCGAAGCGCTCGCCGAAGAACACCCGCCTCTACTCCCAGCGCGACGTCGAGCGGCTGCGGCGGATCCAGCAGATGACCGCCGAAGGGCTGAACCTCGCCGGGGTGGAAATGGTGCTGGCGCTCGAAAGCCAGGTGCAGAGGCTGCGGGCCGAAAACGAGCGGCTGCGCAAGCGACTCGAGGAGATCGAGGCGACCAGGAAGCGGAAGAACGGGGAGAAGAGCTGATGCAGGCGGATCGATTCACCGAGAAATCACGCGAAGCGGTGGCGGCGGCGCAGGAGCTGGCGCGCACCCGCTCCAATCCGGAGATCGCCTCCGCCCACCTGCTGCTGGCACTGCTGGACCAGGCCGAAGGAATGGCGGTCCCGGTCCTGCAGAGGGTCGGGACCGACCCGGTGACGGTGAGGGCGCAGGCCCTCGACGCGATCGGAAAGCTGCCGACGGTCAGCGGCGGCGCCGAGCCGCAGATGTCCTCGAACCTGGGGCGGGTCCTGCGCAGCGCCGAGCAGGTGATGGCGAAGTTCGGCGACGGCTACATCACCGTCGGCCACCTGCTGGTGGCGCTGGCCGAGGACGGCTCCGGCGTCTCCGACCTGCTGCCCGACCGCGACGAGCTCGAGCGCGCGGTCAAGGCCGTCCAGGGCCCCGCCAAGGTGACCTCCCCCAACGCCGAGGACAACGCCCAGGCGCTGGAGAAATTCGGCCGCGACCTCACCGCCGAGGCCGAGAGCGGCAAGCTCGACCCGGTGATCGGGCGCGACGAGGAGATCCGCCGCGTGATCCAGGTCCTCTCCCGCCGGACCAAGAACAACCCGGTGCTGATCGGCGACCCCGGCGTCGGCAAGACCGCGATCGTCGAGGGGCTGGCGCAGCGGATCGTCAAGGGCGACGTGCCCGAGAGCCTGCGCGACCGGCGGGTGATCGCGCTCGACATCGGCTCGCTGCTGGCCGGCTCCAAATACCGCGGCGAGTTCGAGGAGCGCCTGAAAGCGGTCCTGAACGAGGTGCAGCAGGCCGAGGGCCAGATCGTCCTCTTCCTCGACGAGCTCCACACGATCGTCGGCGCCGGGGCCGCCGAAGGCGCGGTCGACGCCGCCAACCTGCTGAAGCCGATGCTGGCGCGCGGCGAGCTGCGCGCGGTCGGCGCGACCACGCTCGACGAGTACCGCAAGCACATCGAGAAAGACGCGGCGCTGGAGCGGCGCTTCCAGCCGGTGCTGGTCGGCGAGCCCGACATGAACGACACGATCGCGATCCTGCGCGGGCTGAAACCGCGCTACGAACAGCACCACGGGGTGCGGATCGCCGACTCGGCGATCGTCGCCGCCGCGACCCTCTCGGAGCGTTACATCGCCGACCGCTTCCTCCCCGACAAGGCGATCGACCTGATCGACGAGGCGGCCTCGCGGCTGAAGATCGAGATCGACTCGGTGCCGACCGAGATCGATGAGGTCGAGCGGCGGATCCAGCAGCTGGAGATCGAGCGCGAGGCGCTGAAGAAAGAGACCGACGAGGCCTCGAAAGCGCGCCTGGCGACTCTGGAGGAGGACCTCGCCAACCTGCGCGAGGAGGCGGCCGAGCTGCGCACCCGCTGGCAGAACGAGAAAGAGCCACTGGAGGCGATCAAGCAAGCGAAGGAAGAGCTCGACGAGGCGAACCACGAAGTCGAGCAGGCCGAACGCGAGACCGATCTCGAACGCGCCGCCGAACTCAAATTCGGCCGCATCCCCGAGCTGGAGGCGAAGGTCAAAGAGCAGGAAGCGCGCCTGGAAGAGCTCCATGCCGGCGGCGGCACGATGCTCGCCGACGAAGTCACCGAGGAAGACGTGGCCGAGGTCGTCGCCAAATGGACCGGCATCCCGGTCAGCCGCCTGATGGAGGGCGAGGTGCAGAAGCTGATCCACATGGAGGAGCGCCTGCATGACCGGGTGATCGGCCAGGACGAGGCGATCTCCGCGGTCTCCAACGCGCTGCGGCGCTCGCGGGCTGGGCTCTCGGACCCGAGCCGGCCGATCGGCAGCTTCCTCTTCCTCGGCCCGACGGGAGTCGGCAAGACCGAGCTGGCGAAGGCGCTGGCCGAGTTCATGTTCGACTCCGAGCAGGCGATCGTCCGCCTCGACATGTCCGAGTACATGGAGAAGCACACGGTGGCGCGGCTGATCGGCGCGCCCCCCGGCTACGTCGGCTACGAGGAGGGCGGGCAGCTGACCGAGGCGGTGCGGCGGCGACCCTACGCGGTGGTGCTGCTCGACGAGATCGAGAAGGCCCACCCCGACGTCTTCAACACGCTGCTGCAGATCATGGATGACGGCCGCCTGACCGACGGCCAGGGCCGCACGGTCAGCTTCACCAACACGGTCCTGATCATGACCTCGAACGTCGGCTCCGAGCGGATCGTCGGCGAGGCCGTGGACGAGAAAATCCGCGAGGGCATCGAAGAGGTGCTGGCGGCGACCTTCAAGCCCGAGTTCCTCAACCGGATCGACGACACGGTGATCTTCCACCGGCTCTCCAAGCAGGACATCGCCCGGATCGTCGAGCTGCAGGTAAACCAGCTGGTCGGCCGGGTCTCCGAGCGCGGGATCGAGATCGAGCTGACCGACGAAGCGCGGACGCTGCTGGGGAACCTCGGCTACGACCCCACCTACGGGGCGCGGCCGCTGAAGCGGGTGATCCAGAAGCAGCTGGTCGACAAGCTGGCGCTGAAGATCCTCGAGGGAGAGTTCTCAGAAGGCGATTTGGTGCGGGTCAACGCCGCCGAAGGCGAGATCGTCTTCGAGAAGGCGGGAACCCCCGCGGCGAGTGCCGCCTGACCTACCCAGTTTCAGGGCTTATTTTCCCGGCTGTTCCTGCCGAAACTACAAGGGCACAAAGGTGCTCTTTAATTGTCCTGTCCATCTTTGGGAGAGGGAGAGCTCCGAACGGCGATGAACGACGACCAGACTCCGATCAACGCGCAGCCCAAGTGGCGACCCCCGGAGGCGTTCGAGGACGCCTCGCTGGCGCTGCGCGAGCACCTGATCTGGCCGCTCGAAGACCGGCTGCTGGGACTGAGCGACCAGGCGCGGGCGGCGGTCGCCGGCGCCGCGGTCGTCCTGGCGCTCGGACTCGGCGTGGGCGCCTACTCCTTGGCGAGCTCCGGTGGCTCGGAACCGGTCGCGGGACCCGTCGCCGTCGCGCCGGAGAAAACCGCGCACGCCGCCCCCACCACCCCGGCCCCGGAACCCGAGCCGACGCTGCACGGGGCGACTCCCGTCTTCAAGCCGCCGAAGGACAAGGGGCAGGCGAAGCTCGGCGAAGCCGAGGGCGTCGAAAGCGCACCGCCGGCCGCGACTGCCGCCAACACCGGCAACCCCGCCACCGACACGATCTCCTCCTCCCCCGCCGCGCGTCCGGCCGGCGCCTCGGCCTCCGCTTCTGCGTCCGCCTCGGCTGCGCCCGTCGAAGCCGACGGCCCGCCCGCCGGCCCGGCCGCGATCGCGGTCGCCCGCAAGTTCGCCGAAGGCTTCGTCGTCTACGAGACCGGCGGTGAAAAGAGCGACTACCGCCAGGCCTTCAGCGCCACCGCGACCCCGGAGCTGACGAAAGCGCTGCTGCGCCGGCCGCCGCGCCAGCCGGCCGGAGTGAAGGTGCCGAAGGCGAAGGTCCTCAACATCGTCCCGGCCCCCTCGCACGGGAAGATCTACCCGCTCAGCGTCTCGCTACTGCGGGTCGGCGTCACCAGCGAGCTGCGGCTGGAAATGGAACAGCTGAAAAACAAAGGCTGGCGCGTCACCAACGTCCTCGGCTGATGGAGAGGGGGCGCAAGATCAGGGCGGTCGTCGCGACCGCAGCGGCTACCGCCGCCCTGGCCGTCCCGGTGGCGGTCGCTCGGGCAGAGGCGGAAAACGCCACCGCGCCGACCGCGGGGTCGACGCTTGAAGCTCCTTCGACGAGCGCGCCGGCCGCGCCCACGGCGCCGGCTTCGCCGGTCACCTCCGAACCGGCCGAACACTTCGTCCCGCCGCCGAGCAAGGAACCGTCGGTCAAGCACGGGGCGACGCTGGTCCCGCCGCCTCCGCCCGCCACCCACACGCCGCCGCCCAGCGGCGGCGTCAACGCCGGCAAGGGCAAGAGCGCCTCGGCTGCTCCCGGCGGCGTGGAAACCGAAGCTGAAACTGAAACCGAAGCCGGGGCGACGAACGCACCGAGCCCCGCCGGCACCTTCGCGATCCCCTCGCTGCCGGCTTCGAGCTGCGCGATCAGCGGCGTGCCGCCGGTCCTGATCCCGATCTACCAGCGCGCCTCGGCGCAATACGGGCTCGGGCCGCAGGGCCCCGCGGTGCTGGCCGGGATCAACGCCGTCGAGACCGCCTTCGGCACCAACCTCGGCCCCTCCTCGGCCGGGGCGGTCGGCTGGATGCAGTTCATGCCTTCGACCTGGGAAACCTACGGAGTCGACGCCAACGGCGACGGGGTCAAAGACCCGAACAACCCCGAAGACGCGATCTTCGCCGCCGCCAACTACCTGAAAGCGGCGGGGATGCCCGCCGACACCTACGGCGCGATCTACGCCTATAACCACGCCGACTGGTACGTCGAAGAGGTGCTGGCGAACGCCGGCTGCTACGCCGACGAAGTCGGCAGCAACTCCTTCAGCGCGATCGGCCTCGGGCCGCAGATCCAGGTCTTGACCTGTGAAGCGGCGCCGGGCTGGAAAAAACAGATCCCCGAGGAATACCTGCAGGCCTTCGAGGACGCCGCGGCGCGCTACGAACTCGGCAAGCGCGGCGTCTGGACGCTGGCCGCGATCGCCCACCTCGAGTCGAACTTCGGCCGCGGCATGGACAAGCACCAGCTGAACACCGAAAGCGCGCTCGGCCTCGACCCGATGGAGTGGCGCCGCTACGCGGTCGACGGCAACAACGACGGCAAGGTCCGCCACGGCGACATCGCCGACGCGGCGGCGACCCTGGCGCGGATGATCTGGTCGCGCGGCAGCATCCAGGCCGGCGTCTTCACCCACAACCAGGCCGAGTGGTACGTCCAGGAGGTCCTGCAGGAGGCAGGCGAAATCGAAGGCGGCTGCAAAGTCCGCTACATCGACTGGCGGATCGCGCCGCTGGCGACCGGCTTCGAAGCGCCCGGCGCCAGCTCCGTCCTCACCCCCAGCGGCCTCGCCGCCGCACCGCGCAGCGCCCCGCCCGCCGTCAAAGCCGTGATCGCCGCGGCCAACTCGATCGCCGACACCCCCTACGTCTGGGGAGGCGGCCACGGCTCCTGGTACTCCTACGGCTACGACTGCTCCGGCGCCGTCAGCTTCGCCCTCTACGGCGGCGGCCTCCTCGATACCCCCCTCACCTCCGGCGCCCTCGAGAGCTACGGCGAACCCGGCCCCGGCAAGTGGATCACGATCTACGCCAGCGCGACCCACACCTACATGGAGGTCGCCGGCCTCCGTTGGGACACGGTCGGCGATGCCGAAGGGACGGGGCCGCGGTGGCACACCGAGCCTCCGTACCCCGAAGGCTTCGTGGTCCGGCATCCGCCGGGGTATTAGCCGCTTTCGGTACAGGGGACGGGCATTCCCCTCCCTCCCTGGGTTACTCGCCTGGAACGCCGCCAGCTGACCGCGAACGTCGCTGGTGCGAGTAACAGGACGCCGGTCGGTCCGGCGAATGCCCGTCCCCTCCACAACAGAGCTCCGGCAGACGTCGCACCTCGAAGCCGTCTTTCAACTCCCAGCTAACAGCTCCTTTCCGGCTCAGCCGCCAGTTGCGTGGTTCCTTTCAGACGGTATGCGTCCGAAACGAACCACGGAAGTGCGAAGCGGATTGCTAGGGGGTCCGGTCGTCCTCCGCGGGAATGTTCGCGAAGCGGCGGAAATGCAATCCGGTTCCTGCCCGCCATAGGCAGGCTCTATCTGAGGGAGCTGCCCCGACATAGGGGCGCGACAAATTCACGCGGAGGACGACCGGGGCCCCCGCCAGCGCTCTCGAATCTCGCCGAGCGGGTACGGTTGGAGCAGTACCCCACCTAGACCTTGGGAGGAGCCGGAGATGCCGACGTTTTTGATGTTGACGAACCTGACCGCGGAGGGCGTGCGGACGCTGAAGAACAATCCGGGGCGCATCAACGAGGTGAACCGGGAGGTCGAACAGATGGGGGTCAAGGTGGTCTCCCAGTACGCGACGCTCGGGCAGTACGACTTCGTCACCGTGGTCGAGGCTCCCGACGAGCAGACGATGGCCAAGGTCTCGGTCGAGCTCGGCTCGCGCGGGACGATGACGAGCCAGACGCTGGCCGCGATCCCGGCCGAGAACCTCGCTTCCTCGCTCTAGGTCGCGCACCAGTTGAAGGCACTCGTCGTAGGGGGAGGCGGTCGCGAGCACGCGATCGCGCGGGCGCTGCGGCGCTCGCCGCAGGTCGAGGCGGTGTTCTGCGCGCCGGGCAACGCCGGCATTGCCGCCGACGCCGAGTGCCTGCCGGACGTTGCCGCTGACGATGCGGCGGCGATCGTCGCGGCCGCTAAGAGCAACGCCGTCGACTTGGTCGCAATAGGCCCCGAGATGGGACTGGTTGCCGGCGCGGTCGACGCGCTCGAGGAGGCCGGCATCCCCGCCTTCGGCCCGACCAAAGCCGCCGCCGAGCTCGAGGGTTCGAAGGCCTTCGCCAAGGAGTTGATGGCCGAGGCCGGCGTGCCAACCGCCGGGCACGTTCTGCTGCGCAGCCGCGAGGAGGCCGACGAGCAGCTGGTCCGCGCCGTCTTCCCGACCGTGCTCAAGGCCGACGGGCTCGCCGCGGGCAAGGGCGTGATCATCTGCTCGACCGAGGCTGAGGCGCGCGAGGCGCTCGACGTCTTCTTCACCGAGCAGCGCTTCGGCGCGACGACCGTGGTTATGGAGGACTTCCTCGAAGGAGAAGAGCTCTCGCTGCTGGCGCTCTGCGACGGCGAGAACGTGGTGCCGCTCGCCCCCGCCCAGGACTACAAGCGGATCTTCGACGGCGACCGGGGGCCGAACACCGGCGGCATGGGCAGCTACTCGCCGGTCCCCGGCTTCGGCGCCTCCGAGGTCGAGGAGATCGTCGCGCAGGTGCACCGGCCAGTGGTCGCGGCGATGGCCGCGCGCGGCGTTCCCTTCCACGGCGTCCTCTACGCCGGGCTGATGATGACCGCCGACGGCCCGCGGGTGCTCGAGTTCAACACCCGCTTCGGCGACCCCGAGACGCAGGCGGTGCTGCCGCGGCTGCGCTCCGACCTCGCCGATCTTTTCCTCGCCGCCCGCGAGCCCGGCGGCCTCGCCGGCGCCTCGGCCGAGTTCGAGGACAACTGGGCGGTGACCGTCGTCCTCGCCTCCGCCGGCTATCCCGAGTCCTCTTCGAAGGGGGACGTGATCCACGGCTTGGAGGAGGCGGCGGAGATCGCCGAGATCACCCACGCCGGCACGGCGGAGCGCGGCGGGGAGATCGTCACCGCCGGCGGCCGGGTGCTGAACGTGACCGGGCTGGGTAAGAGTCCCGCCGAGGCACGCGATCGTGCATACGATGCCGCCTCCCGGATCTCCTTCGAGGGAATGCAGATCCGGCACGACATCGCCGCCCGCGCCGTCGAGCGGGTCCCCAGTTAACCAACAGAACCCCGAGAGGAACTAGATGAGCGAGATTTCCGAGGAGCCGCAGCCGACCGGCGCCGTCGAGCCCGGCCCTGCCGACCCCGCCGAGACGGCGACGATGGCCACCGTCGAGGAAGCCTTCACCGAAATCGACGTCGACGAGCCGCACGTCGGGATCATCATGGGCTCGAAGAACGACAAGCCGAAGATGGAACCGGCCGGTAAAGCGCTCGAGGAAGCGGGCATCCGCTACGAGGTGCGGGTGATGAGCGCCCACCGCGACCCCGAGCTGGTCCGCGAGTACTGCCAGAACGCGCGGATGCGCGGGCTGAAGGTGATCATCGCCGGCGCCGGGATGTCGGCGGCCCTGCCGGGAGTCGCCGCGGCGCACACCGACCTGCCGGTGATCGGGGTGCCGATCCTCGGCAAGAGCCTCGGCGGGCTCGACGCGCTGCTCTCGGCGGTGCAGATGCCGCCCGGGATCCCCGTCGCCTGCGTCGCGATCGACGGTGCCAAAAACGCCGGCGTCCTCGCCGCGCGGATAATCAACGCGTGATCCCCCGCTACACCCGCCCCGAGATCGGGGCGGTCTGGACGCCGGAGGCGAAGATGCAGGCCTGGCTCGAGGTCGAGCTGGCCGCAACCGAGGCCTGGGCGGCGGAGGGGGTCGTGCCGCAGGAGGCCGCGGAGCAGGCGCGGGCGAAGGCGGCCTTCGCGGTCGAGGCGGTTGAAGAGCGCGAGAAGGTGACCGACCACGACGTCGCCGCCTTCGTCGACGTCGTCGCCGCCTCGGTCGGCGAGCACGGCCGCTGGATCCACTACGGCCTCACCTCCTCCGACGTGCTCGACACGGCCTTGGCGCTGCAGCTGCGCAAGGCCGGCGAAGCCGTCCTCGCGAGCGCCTGCGCCTATCGCGACGCCCTGGTCGAGCGGGCGCTGGAGTACCGCGACACGCTCTGCGTCGGCCGCACCCACGGCGTCCACGCCGAGCCGACCACCTTCGGGCTGCGGCTGGCCGGCTTCGCCTTCGAGGCCGACCGCAACCTCGACCGGCTGGAGGAGGCCTTCGCCCAGCTCGCCTTCGGCAAGCTATCCGGCGCCGTCGGCACCTACGCCTCGGTGCCGCCTGCGGTCGAGGCACGGGTGATGCAGAAGCTGGGGCTCGCACGCGAGGACGTGGCCACCCAGGTGATCCCCCGCGACCGCCACGCAGAGCTGCTCACGGCGATCGCGATCGCCGGCGCCGGGCTCGAGCGCTTCGCGACCGAGGTGCGCAACCTGCAGAAAACCGAGGTGCGCGAGGTCGAAGAGCCGTTCACCGCCGGCCAGAAGGGCTCCTCGGCGATGCCGCACAAGCGCAACCCGATCCGCACCGAGCGGATCACCGGCCTCGCCCGTGTCCTCCGCGGCTACAGCCAGACGGGGATCGAGAACGTCGCCCTCTGGCACGAGCGCGACATCTCCCACTCCGGCGCCGAGCGCGTCGTCCTGCCCGACGCGACGATCCTGCTCGACTACATGCAGGACCTGGCCGCCAAGGTCGCCTCCGGGATGAAGGTCAACGAGGAGCGGATGCGCGAGAACCTCGGCCTCACCTACGGTGCCCTCTTCAGCCAGCGCGCCCTCACCGCCCTGGTCGAGTCCGGGATGACCCGCGACGACGCCTACCGCGTCGTCCAGGAGAACGCCCAGCGCGCCTGGGACACCCGCACCGAGTTCCGCGACCTCCTTGCCGAGGCGGCCCCCGACCTCGATCTCGACGCCGTCTTCGACTACAGCGCCTACCTGACGCACCTGCCCGAGATCTTCGAGCGGCTGGAAGCCCTCAGGGCTCAATGAGGGTCAGCGAGGTCTGCTAGCCCCTTGGTTGGTCACTTGGGCACATCATCCTGTGCTCAAGTGACCAACGGTGCGGTTGGCGCCGCCTATCCATCACCTCGGTCGGGGGCTGGCCATCGGCTCGATTCACTCTGGTGAGGAACTAGTTCCGCCACCGGTTTCCCACAGCGCGTGATCACGACCCTCCCGCCTGCTTCGACCTTCCGCAGCAGGACGTCAGTGCAATCACGCAGTTCCTGGACGGAAGCCTCAATGCTCATGATGCGATGAATTTAGCAGACAAAAACATTCTTAATCATTCCAATTATGACTAGGCCACGGGCAAGGAAGCTGCGATGCTGAGTCGACCATGGCCTCCCAGCTCGAAGCCGGCGTCGCGATAGTGGGCGCTGGGCTGGCCGGGCTGGTGGCGGCGCGGCGGCTGGTGGCGGCTGGCGTTCGGCCACTCGTCCTAGAGGCGCGGGACCGGGTCGGCGGCCGGGTGCTCAACGAGCCGATCGGCGAGGGGAAGATCGTCGAGGTCGGGGGGCAGTGGATCGGGCCGACGCAGGACAAGATCGCGGCGCTGGCCACCGAGCTCGGGATCGGCACCTTTCCGACCTTTGACGAGGGCCGGCACGTGATCGAGATGGGGGGCAAGCGCGCCACCTTCGCCGGCTCCTTCACCGATGCCAACATCGGGCTGGTCCGCAACCTCTCGAAGGCGATTTCGCCCCTCGCCCTGGCCGACTTCGAACAGGCCAGGGTCCGGCTCGACCGGATGGCCGAGCGCGTGCCGCTGGAGGCACCATGGGATGCTCCGAAGGCGCGTCTGTGGGACGGTCAGACCTTCGCCAGCTGGGTCCGCCGCAACACTCGCACTGCCGCCGCGCGCAGCCTCTTCGAGCTCGCGACCGAGGCCGTCTGGGCGGCCGAGCCAGCCGACGTCTCGCTCCTCCACATCCTCTTCTACACGCGCTCGGGCGGCGGCTTCAACAGCCTTGTCGGCACCGGGGGTGGTGCCCAACAGGATCGCTTTCACGGCGGCTCGCAGCGGCTTGCATCGGTGATGACCGAACAGCTGGGCGCTGAGCGGGTGCGGCTCGGCTCGCCGGTGCGGCGGATCGAGCACCGCGGCGACTGCGTCGTCGTCCATGCCGCAGGGGGCAGCGCCGGCTCGGTGAGCGTACGGGCGCAGCGGGCGATCGTCGCCGTCCCTCCCACCCTGGCTGGGCGGATCGACTACGACCCGCCGCTGCCGGCGCTGCGCGACCAGCTAACCCAGCGGATGCCGCAGGGAAGCGTGATCAAGACGATGGCGATCTACGAGGAGCCGTTCTGGCGGCAGGAGGGGCTGTCGGGACAGGGGACGAGCGATGTCGGCCCGGCGCGGGTCACCTTCGACAACTCGCCGCCCGACGGCAGCCCCGGCGTCCTCCTCGGGTTCCTCGAGGGTCGCTTCGCCCGCCACTGGGCGACTCGGCCGGCAGCCGAGCGGCGCGAGGCGGTCCTCGCCGGCCACGCGCGGCTGTTCGGGGCGCGGGCGGCAAAGCCGGTCGACTTCATCGAGCGGATCTGGGCCGACGAGGAGTGGACGCGCGGCTGCTACGGCTGCCTGATGACGACCGGGGGCTGGACCGAATACGGCCGCGCCCTGCGCGCCCCGCTCGACCGCCTGCACTGGGCCGGCGCCGAGACCGCGACCGTCTGGAACGGCTACATGGACGGCGCCGTCAGCTCCGGCGAACGCGCAGCGGACGAGGTGGCGGCGCAGCTCGATTGAGTTACAACTGCAAGCGGTTTAGGGTTGCGACGTGGTCCTCTACACCTGTGGCCAGAAGAAAACGGGCCCCGGCTTCGCCCACCCCTGCGCCAAAGCAGGCAAGGCGCTCGACGCGGCGGGCTACGAGTACGAGATCAAGACGGTCGGCGGCTACCGGATGGCGCCCTGGACCTGGAGCAACCGCGGTGCCGATCGCGAGGAGGTCAAGCGCCTCAGCGGCACCAACGAGGTGCCGATCCTCGTACTCGACAACGGGGAAGTGATCTCCGGCTCCGGCGCGATCGCCCGCTGGGCGAAGGAGCACCCGCGCTCTAGATCACTTTCGTGAGCAGCCCGACGGCTAGCGACCCCATGAAAACGATCTGGATGTAGAACAGTTTGTCGATCCGCCCCCCGATTCGGTCGATCTTGGCGTCCACCTGGGCGAATCTCACATCCACCCGCGCGAAGCCTTCCCGCATCTCCTTGAAGCCATTGTCAACTCGCCGGCTCAGTTCGTCCAGACGGTCGTCGTTCCAGTTCTCCACGTTCCCCTCCTTCTCCAGAAGCGCCTCCATGGGAGGATTGTAGACAAAGAGCTTCGGAATGTGTTGTCAGACTACGGCCGGTTCGCGCGCGGGCTCGCGTGAGGTGACGACCACCGGCGTGCCGTCCTTCGGCGACAACGTGATGTTGCGGCGGCCGGTGCGCTCGGGGCGGGGGTCGGCCTTGCGCAGCTCGCAGCGGGTGAGCACCTCGCGCAGGACGATCCGCATCTCGAACTCGGCGAAGGTGGCGCCGATGCAGCGGCGGACGCTGCCGCCGAAGGGGATCCAGGCGTAGGTGTCCGGCCCCTCCTCGAGGAAGCGCTCGGGCTTGAAGGCGAACGGCTCGGGATAGACGTCGGCGCGGGTATGGGTGAGCCAGATCGCCGGCGTCACGTCGGTCCCGGCCGGCAGCGTCAGGCCGTCGACGCTCAGCTCCTGCACCAGACGCCGCCCGGCCAGCGGGATCACCGGCCGCAACCGCAGCGACTCGGTGATCGTTGCCCGCAGGTAGTCCTCGTCCCCCGCCGCCAGCTCGTCGCGCAGCCGCCCCAGCGCCGCCGGGTGGCGCAGGAGCAGGTCGAAGGTCCAGGCCAGCGCCGTCGCCGTCGTCTCGTGTCCCGCCAGAAGGAGCGTCATCAGCTGGTCGCGCAGCTCGCGGTCCTCCATCCGCGAGCCGTCCTCGAACTCGGCGGTCATCAGCATCGAGAGGATGTCTTCGCGCTCCTCCAGGTCCGGCCGCGCCCGGTGCTCGGCGATCTCGGCGAAGAGCAGCTCGTCGACTTCGCGCAGCTGGTCCTGGAAGCGCGCGAACGGCCCGCCGCCGCCGAAGCGCCGCAGCGCCAGGCCCAGCACCTGCTGCCCGGGCGAGGCGGTTTCGGCCAGCACGGTCGAGAGCATCCCCCGCAGGCGGTCGAGCCGCGGCCCGCTGGAGACGCCGAAGACGACGCGGAGGATCACCTCCAGCGTCACCGCCTGCATCCGGGCGTGGATCGGGAACTCCTGATGGAGCGGCCAGGAGTCGATCTCGGCCGCGACGATCTCGGTCATCGTCTCCTCGTAGGAGCGCATCCGCTCACCGTGGAATGGCGGCAGCATCAGCTTGCGGCGACTCAGATGTTCGGCCCCTTCCTGGATCAGCAGCGATTTCGAGCCGAGGATCGGCTCGAGGATGATGTTGCGGCCCGGCGGCAGCGCCTGCTCGGGCTGGCGGTAGAGCGCCTTGACCGCGGCCGGGTCGCTGATCAGCACCATCGGCCGCTCGAAGCCGAGGAAGCGGAGGCTGAAGGAGTCACCGAAGCGCCGTCGGCAGTCCTCCATGAAGGGGATCGGGCGAAAGGCCCAACGCAACGTCTGCAGCAGCGGGGGGATCTTCGGTTCGGGCGGGAGCGCCACAGGGGAAGGATCGCAGGTGCTCCGCTCCCGAGATGGTTAGCATCGCGCCAATGACGACTGTTGCCGAGCTGAACCTCCTCTCCTCGGGGAAGGTTCGCGAGATCTATGAGTGGGAGGACGACCTGTTGATGGTCGCCTCGGACCGCATCTCCACCTACGACGTGGTGATGCCGACGCCGATCCCCGACAAGGGCAAGGTGCTGAACCGGATGTCGGTCTTCTGGTTCGGGCTGACCGAGGACATCGTCCCCAACCACTTCATCTCCGAGGACGTGCCCGAGGAGGTCGCCGAACGGGCGATGCGGGTGCGCAAGCTGGAGATGTACCCGGTCGAGTGCGTGGTCCGCGGCTACCTCTCCGGCTCGGGCTGGAAGGAATACCGCGAAAGCGGCGCCGTCTGCGGGATCGAGCTGCCGGGCGGCCTGGTCGAGTCCGACCAGCTGCCGGAGCCGATCTTCACGCCGAGCACCAAGGCGGACGTCGGCCACGACGAGAACGTCGACTTCGACAAGGCGGCCGAGATCGTCGGCGACCGGGCGCTGATGGAAGAGCTGCGGCGGATCTCGATCGAGGTCTACAAGCGCGGCTCCCAGCACGCGGCCCAGCGCGGGATCATCCTCGCCGACACCAAGTTCGAGTTCGGCCGCAGCGCCGGTGCCGAGATCGTCCTCGGCGACGAGGTGCTGACTCCCGACTCCTCGCGCTTCTGGCCGGCGGCGAGCTACCAGCCGGGCGCCACGCCCCCCTCCTTCGACAAGCAGTACGTGCGCGACTGGGCGAGCGAGACCGGTTGGGACAAGAAGCCGCCGGCGCCGGAGCTGCCGGCCGACGTGGTCGAGCAGACGCGGGCCAAATACGTCGAGGCCTACGAGCGGATCACCGGCGAGTCGTTCTGAGCCGGTCGCTAGATTGGCCCCAGTGAAGGCGCGCGTGCTGATCCGCCCCAAGGAGGGCATCCTCGACCCCCAGGGGAAGGCCGTCGAGCGGGCGCTTCCGGCGCTCGGCTTCGAGGGGATCGAGCACGTCCACGTCGGGCGAATGGTCGAGCTCGAGGCCGAGGACCCGGAGCGGCTCGGCGAGCTCTGCGAGAAGCTCCTCGCCAACCCCCTGATCGAGGACTACGAGATCCAGACCCTGTGATCTGGGGCGTCCTCCAGTTCCCCGGGTCCTGCGACGAGCGGGACGCGCTGCACGCCTGCGAAGTCCACGGCGACGGCGCGCGGTTGATCTGGCACGAAAGCCGCGACCTGGATGGGGTCGACGGGATCGTCGTCCCCGGCGGCTTCTCCTACGGCGATTACCTGCGGGCGGGAGCGATCGCCCGCTTCTCGCCGGCGATGGAAGCGGTGGCCGAGGCGGCGGCGGGCGGCGCACCGGTGCTGGGGGTCTGCAACGGCTTCCAGGTCCTCTGCGAGGCGGGGCTCTTGCCGGGGGCCCTGCTGCGCAACGTCGAGCTGCGCTTCCGCTGCCACCAAGTCGAGCTGGTCGAAGAGGGGACGGGCGAGCGGCTCTCGATCCCGGCCAAGCACGGCGAAGGCCGTTACTACGCGCCCGAGGAGATGCTCGACGAGCTGGAGGCAAACGGGCAGATCGCCTACCGCTACGCCGACGGCCACAACTCCAACGGCTCGGTCCGCGACGTCGCCGGGGTGACGAACGAGCGCGGCAACGTGCTCGGCCTGATGCCGCATCCCGAGCACGCGGTCGACCCGCTAACCGGCTCGACCGACGGGCTGGCGGTCTTCGAGCGGGTGGTCGAGTTTGCAAACCATCGGTTGACAAAGTCGCCCACGGCATGAGCGTCGAGACCTCTAAACACCGCGAGCTCGGCCTCACCGACTCCGAGTACGAGCTGATCGTCGAGAAGCTGGGACGGGAGCCGAACGACGTCGAGCTGGCCATGTTCAGCTTGCTCTGGTCCGAGCACTGCGCCTACAAGCACTCGCGCAAGCTCTTGCGGCAGCTGCCGACCGAGGGCGAGCGGGTGGTGATGGGGCCGGGCGAGAACGCCGGCGCCGTCGACGTCGGCAACGGCTACGCGGTCGCCTTCAAGGTCGAGTCCCACAACCACCCGAGCGCGGTCGAACCGTTCCAGGGGGCGGCGACCGGGGTCGGCGGCATCCTCCGCGACGTCTTCGCGATCGGGGCGCGGCCGATCGCGATCCTCGACAGCCTCCGCTTCGGCGAGCTCGACTCGGTGCGCTCGCGCCACCTGCTCGACGGGGCGGTGCGCGGGATCGGCCACTACGGCAACTCGATCGGGGTGGCGACGGTCGGCGGCGAGATCTACTTTGAGGAGCCCTACGAGCACAACTGCCTGGTCAACGCGATGTGCATCGGCTTCGCGAAGACCAAGGACATGGTGCGGGCGGCGGCCGCGGGTGTCGGCAACTCGATCGTCCTGATGGGCGCATCGACCGGGCGCGACGGGATCGGCGGCGCCTCGGTCCTGGCCTCGGCCGAGCTCGGCGAGGGCGACGAGGCGAAGCGGCCGACGGTGCAGATCGGCGACCCCTTCGAGGAGTCGAAGCTGCTCGAGTGCTGCCTGGAGCTGCTGGAGAAGGGGCTGCTGGTCTCGCTGCAGGACCTCGGGGCGGCGGGGCTGACCTCCTCGGCGGGCGAGATGGCGAGCGCCGGCGGGGTTGGGATCGACGTCGACGTCGCCGCGGTGCCGCTGCGCGAGGCCGACATGGAGCCCTTCGAGATCATGGTCTCCGAGAGCCAGGAGCGGATGCTGGCCGTGGTCGAGCCGGCGCGGGTCGACGAGGTGCGGGCGATCTGCGAGAAGTGGCAGACCGGCTCGGCGGTGATCGGCACCGTGACCGAGAGCGGCGCGATCCGGATCCTGCGCGAGGGCGAGGTCGTCGGCGAGATGCCGGTCGAGGCGCTGGTCGACGGCTGCCCGCTGTACGACCTCGAGCCGGCCGAGCCGGAGGGTTGGATCTACGGCAACCGGCAAACGCTGGCCGAGGGCGCCTCCCCGGAGGAGGAGCTGCTGGCGCTGTTGAGCGCGCCGAGCATCGCCTCCAAGCGCTGGGCCTTCGAGCAGTACGACTCGATCGTCGGCTCGCGCACGGTGCGCCGGCCCGAGCAGGCCGATGCCGCCGTGCTGCAGCTGCCCGAGGCGGACAACGCGATCGCGGTCTCGATCGACGGCAACGGGCGGCGGGTCGCCTGCGACCCCTACGCGGGAACGATCGAGGCGGTGCTCGAGTGCGCGCAGAACCTCGCCTGCGTCGGCGCCGAGCCGCTCGGGCTGACCAACTGCCTCAACTTCGGCAACCCGGAGAAGCCGACCGGCGCCTGGCAGCTCGACCGCGCCGTCAGCGGCCTCGCCGACGCCTGCAAGGCGCTCGGGGTGCCGGTGGTCGGCGGCAACGTCTCCCTCTACAACGAGGGGCCCGACGGCCCGATCTACCCGACGCCGGTAGTGGCGATGGTCGGCGAGCTGCCCGACCCGACGCAGGTCGCCGGCAACGCCTTCGTCAGCGAGGGCGACGCGATCGGCCTGATCGGTCCCTTCGAACCAGTGCTCGCCGGCTCGGAGCTGGCGAAGCAGCGAGGCCAGCTCGAGATGGGCCTCCCCCACCCCGAAATTGACTCCGTAGCCGCCGCCTGCCAGATCGTCCGCGACGCCGTCCGCGCCGGAAAGCTCAGCTCCGTCCACGACGTCTCCGACGGCGGCCTCGCCGTCGCAATCGCCGAGTGCTCGATAGCCGGCGACATCGGCTGCGAGACCAACGTCGAACACCTCCGCGAGCGCGGCGCCCAACCCGAGCAAGCCCTCTTCGGCGAGGGCCCCGGGGGCTTCCTGGTCAGCGGCGACCGCGCCGTCCTCGAAGACCTAGGCGCCGTCCTCATTGGCACCGTCGGCGGCGACCAGATCTCGATCGGCGCCGGCGACCGCAGCCTTTCGATCAGCCTTGCCGAGGCCAGGCGGGCCTGGCAGTCGCTCGCTTCTCGCGTCGACGACGCCGCCTGAGCCGTTAGCTGTTCCTTTTGGCGCTATAGCGACCAAAAGGAACAGCTCGTTTAGGGCACTGGTACCTTCAGGCCGTGGGCAAGATTTACGACCACATCGACGAGCATCAGCGGGAGTGGATCGCTGAGCAGCCGCTGTTCTTCGTTGGGTCGGCGCCGCTGGATGGGGACGGGCACGTGAACGTGTCGCCGAAGGGGCCGATCGGGACGTTGCGGGTGCTGGACGACCACACGGTCGCCTACCTCGACATGGTCGGGAGCGGGGCTGAGACGGTCGCCCATCTGCGGGAGAACGGGCGGATCGTGGTGATGCTCTGCGCCTTCGAGGGGCCGCCGCGGATCCTGCGCCTGCACGGGCGAGGTGAGGTGATCGCCAGCGGCGATCCTCGCTTCGAGGAGCTGTACGAGCGCGCCGGGTTCGAGGCGCCCCATGACGTCGAGGCGGCGCGGCGGGCGATCATCCTCGTCGACGTCAAGCGCATCGCCGACTCCTGCGGCTACGGCGTGCCGCTGATGAGCTACGAGGGCGAACGCCCTCACATGGAAGCCTGGGCGGAGAAGAAGCTACGGGTTGGTGGCGAGGCGGAGATCGAGAAGTACGTCGCCACCAGGAACGCCGAGAGCATCGACGGCCTGCCGGCCTTCGATGCCGAGGGTGAGCCGGCCGAGGCTTAGTTAGGCCGCCGCAGCGACCAGGCGGCGCATCAGCTCCGCGGCTTCCTCGTCTTTCAGCCCACCTTCTTCGGTCAGCTGCTGCCAGGTGCGGAAGGAGAGGGCGTGGGCGATCGCCGCGCGGGTCCGGGTCTTGGACTTGCCGCGCAGGCCCCTCCCCCGCATCAGGATCTCGTCCATCAGCGCCTGGAACTGGTGATACGTCGCGAACAGCTTGGCGACCATCGGCACCGTGGCCTCGTCGCGGAGGAGCTTGTCGAGCATGTCGCCCGCCCCGCGGTAGTAGGCGTAGAGGTCCTCGAGCGCCGTCCGCATCCGCTCTTCCGGATCCTCGATCTTCTCCCATTGGGTGACGTCTGGCGGCGGGTGTTCCGCCCCCCAGTGTGCTGAGCAGGCACCGAATAGCGCCTCCTCGTCAGGGAAGTGGCGGTAAACGGTCGAGCGCGGGACACCGGCGTGCTCGGCGACGGCCTTCATCGAGGTGCGCGCTGGGCCGAGCGTGCCGTGCAGCGCGACCGCGCTTTCGGTGATCCGTTGCCGGGTCTGCGCCTCCTGTTCGGCGCGGCGCTTCATCCGGTACTGACGTTTTTCATCGGACATATCTGTAGCTCGAATATTGACAGCTCGGCAGGATGTGCTCTACAGTTTCACGCGACAGTAGTGTCCAACGAAATGTGAAGGAGAAAGAGATGGCAACGGTGATCGGTCCCGGCGACGGCAAGGCGGGCTTCCTCGGCAGCATCGGGGTGCGGTTCATGATCGACGGCGAGGACGCGGGCGGTGACTTCTCCCTGGTCGAACACCCGCTCTCGCCGCGGGCGCTGGCGGCGCCGCTGCACCGGCACACCCGCGAGGACGAGTACAGCTTCGTGCTCGAGGGACGGATGGGCGGCCTGCTCGGCGACGAGGTGGTCGAGGCCGGCCCGGGCGACCTCGTCTTCAAGCCCCGCAACCAGTGGCACACCTTCTGGAACGCCGGCGACGAGCCCTGTCGGATCCTCGAGATCATCGCCCCCGCCGGCTTCGAGCACTTCTTCGAGGAGCTGGTCGACATGGGCGGCGTGGTGAACGCAACGCAGGAGAAGCTGGAATCCCTCAACGACCGCTATGGACTGGAGATGCAGCCCGAGAGCGTCCCCGAGCTGCTGGAGCGCTTCGGCCTGGTGGTCGGGGAGCCGGTGGAGACGGCGCTGCAGCTCGCGTAGGTCGTCCCTGACCAAGCAATTTGCGGGACCCGAAGACGGATCGCGCAGCCGCAGGGCGCTGCTACCCTCCCACGGTAGGCAGAGTGTCTGCCTGCGCGTCCGTCTTTTGTCGATTACGGCGAGCAGCGAGGAAAACGCGCTTTTGACTCCCGACCAGGGGTTCAGCTTCGATCGCCAGGGGCCGCGGGAGGAATGCGGCGTCTTCGGCGTATACGCACCCGGGCACGACGTCTCCCGCCTGGCCTACTTCGGCCTCTACGCGCTGCAGCACCGCGGCCAGGAGTCAGCGGGGATCGCCACCTGCGAGGGCGGGATGATCACGACCCTGCGCGACTCCGGCCTCGTCTCCCAGGTCTTCGACGAGGAGAAGCTGAAGGCGCTGCACGGCGGCATGGCGATCGGCCACGTCCGCTACTCGACCACCGGCGGCGGCTCCTGGGAGAACGCGCAGCCGATCTGGCGCGACGACGGCCGCGAGCTCGCCCTCGCCCACAACGGCAACCTGACCAACGCGGTCGAGCTGTGGGGGGAGCTGAAGGAGCGCGGGCTGCAGTTCCGCGGCACCTCCGACTCGGAGGTCATCGCCGCCCTGCTCTCCTCCCACGAAGGGAAGATGATCGAGGACGCGGTCGCCGACGTGATGCCGCGGCTGCAGGGCGCCTACTCGACCGTGGTGATGACCAAGCGAGCGATCGTCGCCTTCCGCGACCCGCACGGGATCCGGCCCCTCAGCCTCGGCCGCCTCGGCGACCGCTTCGTCGTCGCCTCCGAGAGCTGCGCCTTCGACATCATCGGCGCCGAGCTGATGCGCGAGGTGCATCCCGGCGAGATGGTCTCGCTGACCGAGCGCGGGCTGGAGACGCGGCAGGTGGTGAAGGCCGAGCGCCGCGCCAGCTGCGTCTTCGAGCACATCTACTTCTCCCGCCCCGACAGCCGGCTCGAGGGCAAGGTCCTACAACAGGCGCGCGGCCGGATGGGCGAGATCCTCTGGCGTGAGGCGCCGGTCGAGGCCGACCTGGTGATCTCGGTGCCGGACTCGGGAAACCCGGCAGCGGCCGGGTTCGCGCGTGCCTCCGGCCTGCCGCGCGACGACGGCCTGATCAAGAACCGCTACGTCGCCCGCACCTTCATCCAGCCGGGGCAGGAGCTGCGCAAGCACGGGCTGCGGCTGAAGTTCAACCCGCTGCCCGAGATCGTCGCCGGCCAGCGCCTGGTCGTCGTCGACGACTCGATCGTGCGCGGCAACACCACGCGGCAGATCGTCGGCATGCTGCGCCAAGCGGGTGCCAAGGAGGTGCACCTGCGGATCTCGGCGCCGCCGATCCGCAACCCCTGCCACTACGGCGTCGACATGTCGACCCGCGAGGAGATGATCGCCCACAATCGCTCGGTCGAGGAGATCGCCGACGAGCTCGAGGCCGACTCGCTCGCCTATCTCTCGATCGCCGGCGTCTACGAGGCGATCGGCGGGGACCCAGGCGAACACTGCGACGCCTGCTTCACGGGCAACTACCCGCTGGGCGATCCCGACGAGGCGGACGGCAAATTCGCGTTAGAGACCGTCGCCGCCGCCTCGAGCTGAGGCGTTAGAGCGGCGCGGCCGCCGAAGCGACCGCGCCTGCTCAGGCGATCTGGGTTACATCGAGACCCAGAGCGGTTCCGGGCTTGTGACTGTGAAGGCGCCGTTCCAGTTGGCGTTCCCTTCCGGACAGAGGACGTTTCCTCCTGTCTTCGTCAGGGTGCCGAACCAGTCGATTGTCGCCATCGGTCCGCCTGTGAGGACTCCGGTATGCCCAGCGTCGTACCAGCAGTGGGCGCCGGTGTTTTTCCAGCGGATTGTGATTTCGGTCCCTGTCAACGTGAGTGTCCCGTTGTGGGTCCATTCCGGGATGTCGATCAGTTCGATGTCGAGTGTGCCGTTCTTGAGGGTGACCACTTCGACTTCTTCCGGCCCCTGATGGCAGTTGCCGAAGACGAGCGCATTGACGATTGCCCCGAGCGGAATTGCTGTCTGCTGCTCGGTGTTGGCGTCGAGTGTCGAGAATGTGCATTCGACGACGCCGAGCGGGGTCGCGATGTTCAGCACCGTGCCCGCCTCCAGTTCGGCGTGGATCCTGGTCCCCGCGGGGTACTCGTTTTCTTTCGCGCACTGCGGGATGCCGTTGACTGTTTCTTTCTTCTTGCAGAGGGACGTGAGTGTGGCCGAAGCGGAGCCGGCGCCGACGGTTGCTAGCAGCACGGCCGCAGCCACCGCTCCCAGAGCAAGGACCTTCATCTTGTTCATCTTCATCTCCCTTGGCGGCCCGGCTTTCGGCGCCGGGCCAGGACTGTGGGACGAATCCCAAGGCCCTAAGTAGCAACCGCGGGAGTTTTAGTCAAGAATTTTCGAGTATCAGCTCGTGCTGAATTACGTTGCGAGTTCCAGACCAAGCCAGACGATCGCCAGCGAGGCGAGCAGGATCGCGCCCTGCAGCGCGTGCAGTTTCGGCCAGCGCAGGTGGAGCAGGGTGAGGGCGATGACGAGCGCGACCAAGCCCAGCTTCCACTGCAGGGTCGAGCTTTCGAAGAGGTGGTAGTGCGAGGCCATCGCCCAGCCGGTGGCGACGAGGACGCCGAGGGCGATCAGCGAGCCGTAGCCGAAGCGGCGGGCAACGCTGCGCATCCGCTCGCGCTCGGGGTCCGGGTCGTTGCGGAGGATCGGCACCACCGCGATCCCGAAGACGAGCTGGCCGCCGACGAAGAACGCCATCGCCAGCAAGTGCAGGTAGAGGACCGCCTGCCAAAAGTCGTGGGAGCTCATCGGCCAGGAGCCTATTGCGAAAAGATGCGTCGGTGAGCTCCTTCCGCCTCGTCGTCCTCGCCTCGGGCAGCGGCACCAACCTGCAGGCGATCCTCGACGAGCTGCACGGGCAGGGCGGGATCGAGGTGGTCGGCGTCGGCTCCGACAAACCGGCGGCGGGGGCGCTGGAGCGGGGCCGGCAGGCCGGGGTCGAGACCGCCGTCTTCCCCGCGGCCGACTATCCCGACCGGGCTGGCCGCGACGAGGCGCTGGGCGACTGGATCGAGTCTCGCGAAGCGGACCTGATCGTCCTCGCCGGCTACATGCAGCTGCTGAGCCCGGCCTTCGTCCAGCGCTTCCGCAACCGTGTGATCAACATCCACCCCGCGCTGCTGCCGTCCTTTCCCGGGCTCGACGCGATCGGCCAGGCGCTTGCCGCCGAAGCCGAGACGACCGGCGTCACCGTCCACTTCGTCGACGAGGGAGTCGACACCGGGCCGGTGATCGTCCAGCGCGAGGTGCCGGTGCCGGCGGGAGTCGCGCGGGCCGAGCTGGAGGCGGCCGTGCACGCGGTCGAGCACGAGCTCTACCCGGAGGCGATCCGCATGATCGCGGAGGGGCGGGTTAGGATCGACCCCAGCGACCCGCGCAAGGTCGCAATCGCCCCGTCCGCCCCCTCTGATGACTGAGCCCGCCACCGAAACCACGCAGGAGAGCCGCGGCGACGGCCAGGTGCGGGTACGGCGGGCGCTGATCTCGGTCTCCGACAAGACTGGGGTCGCCGACTTCGCCAAGGGGCTGGCCGGGCTGGGGGTCGAGATCCTCTCCACCGGCGGCACCGCGACCGCGCTGCGCGAGGCGGGGCTCGAGGTCACCGACGTCTCCGAGTTCACCGGCCAGGAAGAGATCCTCGGCGGCCGGGTGAAGACGCTGCACCCGCGGCTGCACGCGGCGCTCTTGGCGCGGCGCGGCGACCCGGAGCACATGGCGACGCTGGAGCGCGAGGGGATCGAACCGATCGACGTCGTCTGCGTCAACCTCTACCCCTTCGAGCAGACGATCGCCGGGGCCGGCGTGACGCACGAGGCGGCGATCGAGAACATCGACATCGGCGGTCCGACGATGATCCGCGCCGCCGCGAAGAACCACGAGAGCGTCGCCGTCGTCGTCAAGCCCGAGTCCTACGACGCGGTCCTGGCCGAGCTGGAGGAGAGCGAGGGCGAGATCTCCGCTGCGACCCGGCACTGGCTGGCGAACGAGGCCTTCGCCCAGACCGCCCGATACGACGCCGCGATCAGCCGCTGGTTCTCGATGGAGTACGAGGACTTCCCGGAACACCTCGCCGTCGCCTACGAGAAGGTGATCGACCTCTCCTACGGGGAGAACCCGCACCAGCGGGCGGCGCTCTACTCGGAGGCGGGGCTGCGGACCCACATCCTCGCCCGCACCTCGAAGCTGCACGGCCGCGCCCTCTCCTTCAACAACGTGCTCGACCTCGACTCGGCACGGAACCTGGCCAACGACTTTGACGAGCCCGCCTGCGTAATCGTCAAGCACAACAACCCCTGCGGGGTGGCGATCGGCGCCGACGCGCTCGAGGCCTACCTGAAGGCGCTCGCCTGCGACCCGGTCTCCGCCTACGGCGGCGTGATCGCCCTGAACCGCCCGATCAACCGGGAACTTGCCGAGCGGCTGCACGAGAACTTCGTCGAGGTGCTGAGCGCGCCCGGCTACGAGGACGGGGCGCTGGAGGTGTTGCAGCAGAAGGAGGCGATCCGGATCCTCTGCGAGGAGGAGCGGCGCGAGGCCGACCCGCGCGAGCGCGACGTCAAGCGGGTGACCGGCGGCCTCCTGATCCAGGACCGCGACGGCGACCCCGAGCCGCGGCAGATCATGGAGGCGGTGACGAGCAACGAGCCGAGCGAGGAGCAGTGGCAGGACATGCTCTTCGCCTGGACCGTCTGCCGCCGCGTCCGCTCCAACGCGATCGTGATCGCCAAGGACGGGGCGACCCTCGGCATCGGCGCCGGCCAGATGAGCCGCGTCGACTCGGTGAGGCTGGCGGTCGAGAAGTGCCGCGAGGCCCGCGGCGCCGACGCCGACTCCCTCCTAGCAGGGTCGGCCCTCGCCTCCGACGCCTTCTTCCCCTTCGCCGACGGCCCCGAGCTGGCGATCCAGGCCGGCACCACCTCGGTGATCCAGCCCGGCGGCTCCAAACGGGACGCCGAGGTGATCGAGGCCTGCGAGGGCGCCGGCGTGGCGATGGTCTTCACCAAGCACCGCCACTTCCGCCACTAGACCGGATATTCATGTCTAGCTGAGCGGGCGCCCAAAGCGGGCGCCGTAAAAAAAAACAAGCCAAAAACAAAAAAAAAAAAAAAAAAAAAGGAGTATTGTAATTTTTTATTAAACAAAAATCATCTCTTATAAACC
>JBQCIB010000037.1:0-130790 GCA_051954115.1 Solirubrobacterales bacterium
GGGCCCCGCCGCGCCTGCGGGGTCCGGCGCAGCGCCCCCCGCCCCCGGCCAGGGGGGGCGGGCGCCCCTGCACACCACCCCAGCGCCGCATGAGAGAGGCGAGAGGCGACGGTGTCCGCCACGGCCTCGGCTTCGTGTTCCGCTTCGTGGCTGGTGACTCGGAGGACCGAGTAGCCCGCGCGCATCAGTTCGCGGTCGCGCCAGCGGTCGCGCTCGAAGGCCACTGCGGTGCCATGGAAGTCGCGGCTGTCGGCCTCGAGGGCGAAGCGGTGGTCCGACCAGAGGAAGTCGACCTCGATGCGGCCCTTGGCGATCTCGACCGGGGCGTTGAAGAGCGGTGGGGGGAGGTTGCGCTGAACGAGCAGCGGCAGCACCTTCGCCTCGAGCGGGCTTTTGAGCTTGCCTTGCGTCTTCGTCAGCGGCGCCGCCGCCCGCCACTTCTCGACCAGAGCGAGCAGGCTCTTCATCCCGCGCCGCCGGGGATCGATCGATGCCTCGATCGCCGGGATGTCGAGGAGGCGTTTCTGCGCCGCCCGCTCGAAGGCGCTGCGCAGCGTCCAATCACCCACGGTGCCCGCGAGGTCCACCAGCGTCCGCGCCGGGCTCGTGCAGGGGATGCCGTTGACGGTGCCGACCTCGTCGGGTCGCGGCGGCCGCACGCGGTGGAAGCGGATGCCGTCGATCTTGCGACCTCGCTCTGGAGGAGCGATGACATCGATGACCACTGGTCCGTCATCGATGAGTCCAAGAAGTGCGGCTGCGCTGCGGTGGGAGATGACCGCGCCATCTCCACAGGCAAGTGCGGCAGCCATCAGTCGGCCGCGAATGCTGAGCTGCGCCCGCCCGAATGCGTAGACGCCGCGAAAGACACGATGCAGCCGTCCTACTGCCACCGCATGGTCGATCGCCTTGTCTCCCATGCCCAGATTGCGCATCTGCTCCCGGGAGATGACGCCGTGCTGGGCTGCCGCAAGCCTCGATAGGCGGTGCTCGCGTCTTGCGGTGTTCCTTTTCCCCGTCATCAGGGGGATAAGGCACACCGCTCGGAGATTCGCCCCCCTCCTCTGAGAAGATTCAGGGAGTGAGCGGCAACGGAAGCAACGGCAACCTGGAAGTCGGCGCCTACCAAGCCCCCCAGCAGCGGCTCTTCGCCGTGCGGGGAGCTGTGCAGGCCGAAGCCAACGAGCCGGAGGAGATTCTCTCGGCGACTGAGGAGCTGATGCGGGAGCTGATCGAGCGCAATGGCGTCGAGCCAGCGGACATGGTCAGCTGTCTGTTCACGACCACCGAGGACCTTGATGCGGAGTTCCCGGCCGTGGCCGCGCGAGACCTCGGCCTGACAATGGTGCCGCTGATGTGCTGCCGCGAGATCCCGGTGCCGGGGTCGATGCCGCGGGTGATCCGGGTGATGCTGCACTTCTACGCGCCGGTCGGGCACGAGCCGGAGCACGTTTACGTCGGCGCGGCGCAGCAGTTGCGGGCCGACCTGCACGCCGCCCAGTAGGGCAGCGGCGCCGCAGTCCGTCAGAATCGATTGCCGATGACGATCACCTTCGCCGAGAAGCTCGCCCGCATGCCGGGCTACCAGGCCGGGGTCCCGACCGGGCAGGCGCCCGAGGCGATCGCCTCGGGCAACATCGCCCAGCTCGCCTCCAACGAGTCGCCCTTCCCGCCGCACCCGAAGGTCGTCGAGGCGATCCAGAAGGCGGCGGGGGCGATGCACCGCTACCCGGACCCCGACGCGACCCTGCTGCGCCGCCGCCTCGCCGAGCGCTACGAGACCGAGCCGGGGCGGATCGCCGTCGGCAACGGCTCCTGCGAGATCCTCCTCGCCGCCGCCGAGGCGCTCTGCGAGCCCGGCGCCGAGATCGTCTACGCCTGGCCGGCCTTCTCGATGTACCCGTACCTGCCGGCGCTGACCGGCGCCCGCGAGATCCGCGTGCCGCTCGCCGAGGGCGACGTCCACGACCTCGACGCGATGGCGGCCGAGGTGACCGCGGCGACGCAGCTCTTGATCGTCTGCAACCCGAACAACCCGACCGCCACGCACATCCCGGCGGCCGAGATCGCCGCCTTCTGCGAGCGGATCCCCAGCCACGTGACGATCATCCTCGACGAGGCATACGTCGAGTTCCAGGCCCACGACGATCCCGACGCCTCGCTCGACCTGCTGAAGGACTTCCCGAACCTCGTCGTCCTGCGCACCTTCAGCAAGTGCTACGGCCTCGCCGGGATGCGAGTCGGCTACGCGATCGGTTCTGCCAACTTCCGTGCCGCGGTCGACGCCGTCCGCCAGCCGTTCAGCGTCAACGCCCTTGCCCAGGCGGCCGGAGCGGAGGCGGTCCTGCACCAGGACGACGTCCTGCGCCGGGTCGAGAGCACGATCGCCGCCCGCCTCACGGTCGAGGAAGGGCTGCGCGAACTCGGGTTGCAGACCACCGACTCCCACGCCAACTTCTCCTGGGTCGACCTCGGCGACGCCGACGAAGCCGCGGTCCTCGCCGGCCTCGCCGAGCACGAGATCGCCGTCCGCCCCGGCAAGGCCCTCGGCGGCCCCGGCCACATCCGCGTCAGCTACGGCACCGCCGAGGAGAACGCGCGCCTCCTGCGCGGCCTGTCGGAATTACTTGACTAAAGCTGCGCCCGTGATACAACCCTTGGCAGCGTGAGGCACGACAAAGGCACATCCGCGACCGGCTCCAGTGCGCTCGGCGCTGCCGTCGCACCAGCCTGCCTCACCTATCGGTATTGGCGATTTAGCTAGGCGTCCGGCCTGGCGGCCCCGTGCCGCCTGAAGACCAGGATCTTCCGCCGGGCGCCGTGGGGAGTTCGCGACCTGCTCGCGCGCCGAACCGACCCGGCAGCGAGCGACCAGGAAAGTACGATTTCAGGGGTTTGGAGAAAGGCGAGGGCAAAATGTTCATCGGGATGGAGGGGACGAAACGAGACGGCGTCCGCGATCAGCGGATCGCGAAAGTCGTCGAGCTGGTGCCGCCGGAAAAGCTCCTGGCGGAGCTGCCGCTCGGCGAGGAGCGGGCGAAAACGGTCGTCCGGGGCCGCGAAGAAGTGCGCGAGGTGCTGCAGGGACGCGATCCGCGGCTGATGGTCGTGGTGGGGCCGTGCAGCGTCCACGACCCGAAAGCGGCGATGGAGTACGCGACGAAGCTGGCGGCGACGGCGCGCAACCAGCGCGACAAGCTGCTGGTGGTGATGCGCGTCTACTTCGAGAAGCCGCGGACGACGACCGGCTGGAAGGGGCTGATCAACGACCCGCACCTCGACGAAAGCGCCGACGTCAACGCCGGCCTGCGGATCGCCCGCAAGCTGCTGCTGGAAGTGCTGGACACGGGGCTGCCGATCGGCTGCGAGTTCCTCGACCCGATCACGCCGCAGTACATCGCCGACTGCGTCGCCTGGGGGGCGATCGGGGCGCGGACCTCGGAGAGCCAGACGCACCGCCAGCTCGCTTCCGGCCTCTCGATGCCGATCGGCTTCAAGAACCGGACCGACGGCAACATCCAGGTCGCCGTCGACGCGGTGCGGGCGGCGGCGGTCTCGCATGCCTTCGCCGGGATCGACGACGCCGGCATGCCGGCGATCCTGCACACGACGGGCAATCCCGACTGCCACATCATCCTCCGCGGCGGCCACGGGCAGCCGAACTACTACCCGCCCGAGGTCGAGGACGCGCTGGTCACGCTCGGCGTCGCCGGGCAGCCGGAGCGGCTGGTGATCGACGCCTCCCACGACAACAGCGGCAAGGACCCCGAAAAGCAGTTCTTCGCGGCCGGGGACATCGCCGACCAGGTCGCGGACGGGAACAAGGCGATCGTCGGGGTGATGCTGGAGTCGTTCCTGGTCGAGGGGCGGCAGGACCTCGTTCCCGGCGAGGAGCTCGTATACGGGCAGTCGGTCACCGACGCTTGCATCGACTGGGAGGACACCGTCCAGGCGCTGGAGCGACTCGCTTCGGCTGTGGAGGCGCGGCGCGGCTCCTGAGGCCGCGCCCTCGTCCATGAAGATCGCCGTCCTCGGGGTGGGCCTGATCGGAGGCTCGATCGGGCTCGCCGCGCGGCGGCGGCTGGACGCGGAGGTGGTCGGCTGCGGGCGCAGCCCGGAGCGGCTGGCACGGGCGGTCGAGCTGGGGGCGATCGACCGCGCCGCGAGGTCCGTGGCCGAGGCCTGCGAGGGCGCGGACCTGGTCTTCTGCGCCGGGCCGGTGGCGCTGCTGCCGGAGCAGGCGCGCGAGGCGCTCGCGGCGGCGGGTCCCGACACCGTCGTCACCGACGTCGGCTCGACCAAGGGCGAGCTGGTCGAGGCGGTCGGCGGCGACGAGCGCTTCATCGGCGGCCATCCTCTGGCGGGGGCGGAGACGGCGGGGGTGGAGAACGCGCGCGCGGACCTCTTCGAGGGGGCGCGTTGGTACCTGACCCCGACAGAACGCTCGAGCGGCCTGCTCTACGACCGCCTGCAGCGGGCGCTCTCGGCGCTGGGAGCGCGGCCGCAGGCGATCGACCCGCGGGGTCACGACCGCCTGATGGCGACGATCAGCCACCTGCCGCACGTGCTGGCGAACGTGCTCGCCTCCGAGGCGGCCGATTCGCTGACCGCGGACTCCGAGCGGCTGCCGGACGTCGGGCCGAGCTTCCGCGACATGACGCGCGTGGCGGGGTCGAACCCGGCGATCTGGGCCGACATCTTCGCCAGCAATCGCGAGGCGGTCGCGGACTCGGTCGACTCGGTCGGCGAGCGCCTGCGCGAGGCGGCGCGGCTGATCCGCGAAGGCGACCGCGAGGCGCTCGCCACCTGGCACGGCGCCGCCGGCGAGGCGCGCCAGCGCCTGCTCGAAGCCGAGTCGGAGGCGGGGCCGCTGCGCGAGCTGCGGATCGTCGTCGCCAACAAGCCCGGCACGATCGCCGAGCTGGCCCTGGCGCTCGGCGAGGCGGGGGTGAACATCGAGGACATGGCGCTGCACCCGGCCCCCGACATGACCTCAGGCGCGGTCTCCCTCTGGGTGGCCGGCGACGAGCAGGCGGCGAAGGCCGAAGGGCTGGTGCGGGAGCTCGGCCACACCGTGACGGTCCTCGGCAGCGGCAGCGGCGAATAGGGTCGCGTCGATGACCCGCTTCGAGCCCTCGGGACCGCTGCGCGGTGCGCTGCGCCCGCCGTCGGACAAGTCGATTTCGCATCGAGCGGCGTTGATCGGCGCGATGGGGGAGGGCGAGTTAGTGATCGACGGATATCTCGACGCGGCGGATACGCGCTCGACTTTGGCCGCGGTGGAGGCAATCGGGGCTCGGGTGGAATGCGGGTCGCAGCAGATGACGATGTCCTCCTCGTTCGGGTGGAAGGAACTCCCCCCTTCGCTGACGGTTGCGCCTAGCTTGGGATTGAGAATTCGCGGCGTCGGCCTACGCGGTGCCGGCCCCGCGACGATCGACGTCGGCAACGCGGGAACGCTGCTGCGCCTGCTGCCGGGCTGGTTGGCGGGGCAGGTAGGGGAGGAGTGGACTCTCGATGGCGACGATTCGATCCGTCGCCGGCCGGTCGATCGCATTGCGGTGCCGCTGCGTCAGATGGGCGCGCACCTCAGCGCCCGCGAAGACCGCCTTCCACCCTTGGAAATCGAGGGGGCACCTCTTCACGGCATCACCTACGAGATGCCGATCGCGAGCGCCCAGGTCAAGTCCTGCCTGCTCTTCGCGGGACTGCTGGCGGAGGGGGAGACGCGGGTCATCGAGCCCCTACCCAGCCGCGATCACACGGAGCGGATGCTCGAAGCGGCGGGCGCCTCGATCGAGCGCGATGGTGACGCGGTCGTGGTACGCGCGGCTGAGAGCCTGGAGCCAGGACCTCTCGCCGTCCCCGCTGACATCTCCTCTGCGGCCTTTTTCCTTGTCGCTGCCTTGCTGGTGGAGGACAGCGACCTCATCCTCGAGGAAGTCGGCGTCAACCCGACTCGCACCGGTCTACTCACGATCCTCAAGCGGATGGGAGCTCAAGTGACTCGTGAGGAGGAGACCGATGTGGGGGGCGAGCCAATCGCGCGTCTCCGGGTGTTTCCCGCGCCCCTCCAAGCCACCGACGTAGGCGGCGCCGAGATTCCGCTCGCCATCGACGAGCTGCCGCTGGTCGCCCTCGCCGCCTGCTTCGCAGAGGGCACCACGACGATTCGCGATGCCGAGGAGCTGCGGCGCAAGGAGTCGGACCGGATTGAGACGGTCACCGCGGCGTTGCGGGCGCTTGGCGGCAAGGTCGAGCCCACCGAGGACGGCATGGTCATCGAGGGCACCGGCGGCCTGCGCGGCGGCACGATCGACTCCCACGGCGACCACCGGATCGCAATGCTCGGCGCCGTCGCCGGCCTCGCCTCGAAGGAGGGCGTCGAGGTGCGCGGCATGGACGCCGCCGCCGTCAGCTACCCCGGCTTCGAGCGCGACCTCGCTTCTCTCCTTCGCCGCTGAACACCGTCTCCGCACTTTTCCTCGCTATAGGGAGGAGAACTTCGGAAACGGCGCTGAATACGCTGCCGTCATGGTGATCGCGATCGACGGGCCCGCTGGGGCCGGCAAGTCCACGGTCGCGCGCGCGGTGGCGGGGGAGATCGGCTTCACCTACCTCGACTCGGGGGCGATGTACCGGTGCGTGGCGCTGGCGGCGCTGCAGGGCAAGGCCGACCTCGACGACGGCGAAGCCGTCGGGGCCTTTGCCGAGGGGCTCGAGATCGATTTCGACGGGCAGCGCGTGCTGCTTGACGGCGACGATGTCAGCGAGGAGATTCGGGAGCCGCAGGTCAGCGCCGCCGCCTCCCGGGTCTCGGTCCACCCGCGGGTGCGCGCGGCGATGGTCGAGCGCCAGCGGCAGCTGATCGTCGCTGGCCGCTACGTCGCCGAGGGGCGTGACATCGGCACCGTCGTCAGCCCCGACTCGCCGCTGAAGATCTTCCTCACCGCTTCTGACGAAGAGCGGGCGCACCGGCGAGCGGTGGAGACCGGCGAGCCGGTCGAGCAGGTGCTCGAAGCACAGCGCCAGCGCGACGCCCGCGACACCGAGCGCGAGCACGGCGCCCTGCGCGCCGCCGAGGACGCCGTCGAGCTCGACACCACCGGCCTCTCCCTCGACGAGGTCGTCGCCCGCGTCGTCGCGCTCGCCCGCGAACGGGGCCTCGCATGAGTTGTTCCTTTTGTCTACATAGCGACCAAAAGGAACAGGGGACCGGGGCATGAGCCTCCCGACCGTCGCCATCGTCGGCTTCCCCAACGTCGGCAAGAGCACCCTCGTCAACCGGCTGGTCGGCGGCAACGAGGCCGTTACCTCACCCGAGCCCGGCGTCACCCGCGACCGCAAGCGGCTTGCCACCGAGTGGAACGGGATCGGCTTCGAGCTCGTCGACACCGGCGGGATCGACCTCGGCGACGAGGCGGAGCTGGCGCTGGACGTGCAGGCGCAGGCGCGGCTCGCGATCGCCGAAGCCGAGGTCATCGTCTTGGTCGTCGACGGGCGCGCCGGGTTGCGCGCGGGCGACGCGGAGCTGGCGAAGACGCTGCGAGGCTCCCAGGTGCCGGTGATCGTCGTCGTCAACAAGGCCGACCGGCCCGACGACTTCTCGATCACCGCCGAGTTCCACGCGCTCGGGCTCGGCGACCCGATCGCCGTCTCCGCCACCCACGGCCTCGGCACCGGTGACCTGCTCGACGCGATCGCCGCCGCGCTCGGCGACCGTGAGCCGGTGGCCGAGGAGGACGAGGCGACGCGGGTCGCGGTGATCGGTCGCCCCAACGTCGGCAAGTCCTCGCTCGTCAACGCCTTCCTCGGCTCCGAGCGGGTGATCGTCTCCGACATCGCCGGCACCACCCGCGACGCGATCGACACCGAGGTCGAGGTCGACGGCCGCCGCGCGATCCTCGTCGACACCGCTGGCCTGCGCCGCCGCTCCAAGGTCGCCGGCACCGTCGATTACTATGCGCAGCTGCGCTCGGAACGGGCGGTGGAGCGAGCCGACGTGGCGATCGTCGTCTGCGACGCCTCCGAGGGGGTCACGACCGAGGACATGCGGGTGGCGGAGATGGCGATGAAGGCCGGCTGCGCGTCCCTCCTGGCGATGAACAAGTGGGACGTCACCCTGACCGACATCGACGACGCCCGCGCCCGGGTCGAGCGCAAATTGCGGCTGCGGCCGGCGGTGATCACCGTCTCGGCCAAGCGCGGTCGCAACGTCGGCACCTTGCTGCCGCGGGCGCTCGAGCTAGCCGACAAGGCCGCCGAGCGGATTCCGACCCCGGAGCTCAACCGCTTCGTCAGCGACGTCGTCGCCCGCACGCCGCCGCCCTCGAAACGCGGCAAGCGCCTGCGCCTCTACTACGCCGCGCAGGTTGGAGAGAGCCCGCCGCGGGTCGCGATCCAGGTCAACGACCGTAAACTCATCAGTCGCGACTGGGCCTATCACCTGGAGAACCGGATGCGCGAGGCCTACGCCCTGGAGGGGGTCCCCCTCGTCATCGACTTCGTGCCGGCATCGGGCCGCAGGCGCTACTCGTAGCGGTCGACCGCCCCCACTCGACATTCCTTTACTCTTCCCGCCATGACTTCCAAGCCGCTCGCCGAGGGCGAGTACCTCTTCACCTCCGAGTCGGTCACCGAGGGCCACCCGGACAAGGTCGCCGACGCGATCTCCGACGGCGTCCTCGACGCGATCATGGGCGAGGACCCGGGCGGCCGGGTCGCCTGCGAGACCCTGGTCAACACCGGCATGGCGGTGGTCTCGGGGGAGATCTCCACCGACGTGCACCTCAACATCCCGGAGATCGTGCGCGAGACCGTGCGCGAGATCGGCTACGACCATGGCGACTACGGCTACCACTGCGACCACATCTCGGTCCTCACCTCGATCGACAAACAGTCGCCCGACATCGCTCAGGGCGTCGACCGGGCGTATGAGACCAAGGTCGATCCCTCCGACACCGACGAGCTCGACATCGCCGGCGCGGGCGACCAGGGGATGATGTTCGGCTACGCCAGCGACGAGACCGAGGCGCTGATGCCGATGCCGATCCACATCGCTCACCGGCTCGCCGAACAGCTGGCGAGGGTGCGCAAGGACGGGACGCTCGGCTATCTCGGCCCCGACGGCAAGACCCAGGTGACGGTCCGCTACGCATACGGCCGGCCGGTCTCCGTCGAGAAGCTGCTGATCTCGACCCAGCACGAAGAGGGCGTCGACTCGCAGACCCAGATCAAACCGGAGCTGTGGGAGAGCGTCGTCCTCCCGGTCCTGCAGGAGGAGGTTCCGGGGCGCTTCGACGAGAGCTCGCTCCAGGACCAGTTCCTCGTCAACCCGACCGGCAAGTTCGTGATCGGCGGCCCGGTCGGCGACGCCGGCCTCACCGGCCGCAAGATCATCGTCGACACCTATGGGGGCATGGCCCGCCACGGCGGCGGCGCCTTCTCCGGCAAGGACCCGTCGAAGGTGGACCGCTCGGCCGCCTACGCCGCCCGCTACGTGGCGAAGAACGTCGTCGCCGCCGGCCTGGCGCAGCGCTGCGAGGTCCAGGTCGCCTACGCGATCGGCGTCGCCCACCCGCTTTCGCTGATGGTCGAAACCTTCGGCACCGGCAAGATCCCGGACGCCAAGATCGCCCAGCTGGTGGAAGCCGAGTTCGACATGCGTCCCGGCGCCTTCCGCGAGTACCTCGACCTCCACCGCCCGATCTTCCAGAAGACCGCCGCCTACGGCCACTTCGGCCGCGACGACAGCGACTTCACCTGGGAGCAGACGGACCGCGCTGACGCCCTCCGCGAGGCCGCAGGCGTCGAGACCGCCGCGGCGTAAGTAGCACCACCAAGCGCCGCAAATACCGGCAGCGAAGCCGGACCAGGCAGGCATCCAGGGGGAGAGTTGCGTCGTTTCCAGACTTTGAGCCCCTATGGGGGCCACGATTCTGGAAACGAGGAGTCAGGCGGCGTGGAGGCTCGTTCGACGCCAGCACGGAGTGGTCACGCGCCGGCAGTTGCTTGACGTGGGATTCAGCGCGAAGGCGGTTCGACACCGGCTTCAAAATGGGCGACTGAACAAGGTGCGGCCTGGAGTTTATGCAGTGGGTAGACCTGAGCTCAGCCGCGAGGGCCGGTGGATGGCTGCTGTACTTGCTTGCGGGGAGGGAGCGTTGCTTAGTCACCACAGTGCGGCCGCCCACTGGGGGTTTGGGGAGGAGAAGAAGGGCTGGATCGACGTGAGCGTTTATCGCCACTGCTCGCTTCGACGGCCCGGCATTCGCGTCCACGATCGCGCCGGGATCTGGAATCGCGACATCGGCAGGCGTCGCGGCATCCCCGTCACTCAGCCCGTTAAGACGTTTCTGGACATCGCTCTTGACCTTCCAGAGAATCGGCTGGAGCGGGCGATCAACGAGGCGGATAAGCGCGACGTGATCGACCCGGACGCCCTCCGCAAGGCGCTTGACGATCACCGAGGAGAGCCAGGTATCAGGCCGCTACGTCGGATCCTCGACAAGCACACCTTCCGGCTCTCCGACGACGAACTGGAACTACTCTTCCGCCCGCTCGCCGCAGCGGCCGGCCTGCCGACCCCGCTCACCAAAGTCGAGGTCAACGAATTCGAGGTTGACTTCTTCTGGCCCGATCTCGGCCTCGTCGTCGAGACCGACGGCTGGCGCTACCACCGCACGCCCGCCGCTCAGACTCGCGACGCGTTGCGCTTCCAGGAACACACCGCCGCCGGACTAACGCCGCTCCGCTTCTCCCACTACCAAGTGAAGTACGAACCGCGGCATGTCCTAAAAATCCTCGAGAAGACAGTGACGCACCTGCGCGGCTCCCTGCACCCTCACAAAGCAGGTAAGGGTGCAGGGAGCCGCGCCCGGGCCGCCCCAAAGTTCACCGCTCCGAGATCGTGGGGGTCATAGCCCCAAAAGTTCGGAGAGGGCGAAGGCCCTCGCCTATGACGTTGGCGGCTGCGCCTCACCGAGGCCGTGCGTACCCGCCGCGTTGGCGCCGGTCGCCTGGTCGACCGCATGGACCACGTCGCCCGGGTCGGCCACGCCGGCGAAGACGAAGTTGTAGTCGTCGCTTGCCGCCGTGTCGAAGTCGACGTCCCCGATCTGCATCAGGCGCTGGTACACCGACTGGCGGTAGTTGACGTTCTGGACGCGCTCCAGGCGGGTCTCCTGGACCTCTTTGGAGACGATCCCGCGCTTGATGTTGAGGCGGCGGTTGGTGATCGTGTAGGTCGTCGCGACCCGCTTGACAAAGCCGATCAGCAGGGTCAGGGCGAGGACGACGAGGATCACCAGGAAGGCGGTGCCGTCGCCGGAGGCGAGCTTGGCGATCACTCCCAGGATCACTGCGATCAGGAGCCCTTTGAGGTAGAAGCCGAGGATCGCCCGCCAGGACGGGTGGCCCTCGAAGATCACCTGCTCGCCGGGGCTGAGGTTGAGGCTCATCGCGGGCCAGCATATGACCTCGCCTGGCGGCTCGGCAACGGAATGGCCGAAGGTGCGGGAAAGCGCGCCGGGGCATCTTCCGCGGTCCATAACCTCGACCGGTGGCGATCCTCCGCGTCGAGCCGCTGACCACCGCCCGCGCCCTGCGCGGCCCCTTCGACTACCGCCGGCCGGAGGCGATGGCGGACCTGGAGGTCGGCAGCGTCGTCCGCGTGCCGTTCGGCCCGCGCCGGATCCTCGGCGTCGTCGTCGAGGTCGCCGATGCCTCCGAGCTGCCGCCGGAGCGTCTCGCCGAGCCGATCGAGGCGCTAGAGGCGGGGGCGACGCGGGAGCTGGTCCGGCTCGGCCTCTGGGTCGCCCGCGAGTACTGCTCGACCCCCTCGCGCGGCCTGCAGCTGGTGCTGCCGCCGGGGACGGGGACCGGTAGCGGCGGGCGCACCGTGCGGGCGAAGACCGAGCTGCGGGCGGCGCTGCTGCCGGCCGGCGAGGCAGCGCTGGAGGGCGGTGAGCGGCTCGGCTCCAAGCAGCGGGCGGCGCTGGAGGCGCTGCGCTCCGGCGAGATGTCCTCCGGTGAGCTCGCCACCGCGGTCGGCGCCGACCGCCAGACCCTGCGCCGGCTCGAGCAGCGGGGGCTGATCGCGACCCGCAGCACGACCGTACGCCGCATCCCCGGCGAGCCGGGACTCAGTGGCAGCGCCGCCCACCCGCAGCTGCTGCCCGAACAGGAGCAAGCCGCCGCCGCGATCGTCGCCGCCCTCGACGGCGAGACCGGCGCGCCGCGCCGGCTGCTCCTCCACGGCGTCACCGGCTCCGGCAAGACCGAGGTCTACCTGGCCGCCGTCGAGGCGGCGCTGGAGCGGGGGCAGGGGGCGATCGTCCTCGTCCCCGAGATCGGCCTCGCCCCGCAGGCCGTCGCCCGCTTCCGCGCCCGCCTCGGCGACCGCTTCGCCGTGCTGCACTCGGCTCTCTCGGCCGGTGAGCGCTACGACGAGTGGTGCCGGCTGCGCAGCGGCGAGGCGCAGGTCTGCGTCGGCCCGCGCTCGGCCGTCTTCGCCCCGGTCCGCGACCTCGGCCTGATCGTCGTCGACGAGGAGCACGACCCTTCCTACAAGCAGGAGGGCGACCCGACCTACGACGCCCGCGCCGTCGCCCGCAAACGCGCCGCCAACAGCAGCGCCGTCCTCGTCGCCGGGACCGCGACGCCGCGCCCGGAGAGCTGGCTGGAGCTGCCGCGGCTGGAGCTGCCGCGCCGGGTCGACGGCCGCCGCATGCCGCCGGTCCACCTCGTTGACATGCGCGAGGCGGATCCGCGCTCCGGCCCCGTCCACGCCGAGACCTGGGAGGCGCTGGAGGCGGTCCGTGCCGCCGGCGCCAAGGCGATCGTGATGATCAACCGCCGCGGCTTCGCTCCCTGGCTCACCTGCCGCTCCTGCGGCCACCACTGGGACTGCCCCAACTGCGACGTCTCCCTGATCGTCCACCGCCACAGCGGCCGCCTCGTCTGCCATCACTGCGCCCACGTCGAGCGCCAGCCGCAGGCCTGCCCCGAGTGCGGCTCGACGACGCTCTCCCGCGCCGGCGCCGGCACCGAGCGGATCGAGGGGCTGCTGGCCGAGCGCCTCGACCCGATGCCGGTCCTGCGCCTCGACTCCGACACCGCCGCCGAGCGCGGCGCCCACGCCCGCATCCTCGCCCGCTTCGACGAGCTCCCCAGCGCCGTCCTCGTCGGCACCCAGATGGTCGCCAAGGGACACGACTTCCCCGAGGTGACGCTGAGCGCGATCCTCGACGCTGACGCCACCCTCCGCTTTCCCGACTTCCGCGCCGAGGAGCGCACCTTCGCGATGGTCGCCCAGCTCGCCGGCCGCTCCGGCCGCGGCAAGGCGGGGGGAGAGGTGATCGTCCAGACCCTGGCGCCGAACGCCTCCAGCATCGAGCACGCCTCCCGCCACGACTCCGCCGGCTTCCTCGAAGTCGAGCTGGAGCGGCGCAAGGTGCTCCACTACCCGCCGTACTCCCACCTGACGAGGATCAACTTCGCCTCCGAGTTCAAGCCCAAGCTGGACGAGGTGGCCGCTGCGGTCGCCTCGGACCTGCGCCGCACGCTCCCGGACGGCTCGGAACTGCTGGGACCGGCGCCGATGTTCCGCGTCCGCAACCGCCACCGCCGCCGCATCCTGATCAAGGCCGACGACCGTGAGGGTACGGTCGCCGCGGTGCGCGAGGCGGTCGAGCGGCGGGCCGGGGACCGCTCGCTGAAGGACGTCGCGCTAGGCGTTGACGTCGATCCGCAGTAGCGCCGCCTCGGCGAGCGCTTCCGCCGCCGCCGGGTGCTCGCCGAGGTAGAGGTTCGGCTCGATCAGCTCCAGCTCGATCAGGCAGGGCTCGCCGTCGAGTCCCGCGACGAGGTCCACGCGGGCATAGAGCGGCACCTCCTTGAACTCGGCGAGCACTCCCTCCGCCAGCTCGATCTCGGCCCCGCTCGGCTCTTCGCGGCTCACCGTCCCGCCCCAGATCGACTGCACGCGGAAATCGCCTGGCGCCGGTCGCTTGCGAACCGCGTGTGCGAGCTTGCCGCCGATGTAGATCAGCGAGACCTCGCCCTGCTCTTCGAGCGAGGGCAGGAACGGCTGCACCATCGCGTCGCTGCGCCGGAGCACCGCCTCCAGGGCGGCTGAGCCGTCGCCGGCACGAACGCGGTGGAGGTTGCGCGCCCCGAGGTCGACGACCGGCTTGACGACGGCTTCCTCCCAGCCGGTGCCCGCCAGGATCTGCTCCAGCCCGAGCTGCGAATCGCGGCCGACCCAGATCGTCGGGACCGTCCGCACCTCTCGTTCGCCGAGCTCGCGCAGATAGCGCTTGTCGCTGTTCCAGGCGATCAGCTCGGCCGGGTTGCGCAGCGCCGACGCGCCCTCGACGTGTCGCGCCCAGGCGAGGAACTCGGGGTGCTTGTCGTGGTAGTCCCAGGTCGACCGCACCAGGCAGAGGTCGAACTCCTTCCACTCGACCTCGTCCCTGTCCCAGACGACCGCCCGCGTCTCGCAGCCGCGCTCCTCCAGGGCCGCCCGCAGCAGCCCGTCGTCGGCCTTGAGGCCGGCGTAATCGGCGCAGGTGGCGATGGCGATCCGGGTCCGGGACATGAGTGCAGTCGCAGGAAGTATCAGACCGCGGGCGATCCTTAGACTCAGCTTTCGATGAGTGACGAAGTTCAGACGCAGGATCGCGAGGCCGAGGAGCAGCGCCGGCTCGAAGTCGAGATGATCGAGCGCCGGGAAGCGGCGCTCGCCCACGTGGTCAAGTTCGGCGACCCGGTGCTGAAGAGCAAGGCCTCGCCGGTCTCCAACTTCGGCCCCGATCTGCAGGCGGAGGTCGAGCGGATGTTCGCGATCATGCGCGACGGCCTCGGCGTCGGCCTCGCCGCCACCCAGCTCGGCGTGCTGCGGCGCCTGCTCGTCTTCCAGGCCGCGCCCGACGGCGAGCCCTCGGCGATCGTCAATCCCGAGGTCGAGTGGCTCTCCGAGGAAACCGCCGTCGCCGAGGAGGGGTGCCTGAGCCTGCCGCGGGTGACGATGGACGTCGAGCGGCCGCTGTACGCGCGCTTCAGCGGCCGCGACGTCGAGGGGGCGCCGATCGTGATCGAGGCCGCGGGCCTCGAGGCGCGGGTTCTCCAGCACGAGATCGACCACCTCGACGGTGTCCTGATCCTCGACCGGACCGTGCGCCCCCAGCGCAAGGCGGCGCTGCGGGCGCTGCGCGAGGGCGGCAGCTACAGCCCCTCCGCCGAGGAGGAGATCGGCGAAGAGGGCGAGCTCCGCGAGCCGCGCACCGACGCGTGAGAACCGCCTACCTGGGGACCTCCGAGTTCGCCGCCACGGTGCTGCGGCGGTTGGCGGACTCACCGCACCGGCCGGCGCTGGTGGTGACGCCGCCGGACCGCCGGCAGGGACGCGGTCGCAAGGTGCAGCCGCCGCCCGCGGCCGTTGCGGCGCAGGAGCTGGGACTTGACCTGCTGCAGGCGGAGAACGTCAACGACGAGGCGGCGCTGGAGCGGATCCGCGCCGCCGAGCCCGAGGCCGTCCTCGTCTGCGCCTTCGGGCAGCTGATCCGCGAGCCGCTGCTCTCCGAGTTCCCGATGCTGAACGTGCACCCCTCGCTGCTGCCGCGCTGGCGCGGGGCGGCGCCGATCGAGCGGGCGATTATGGCCCGGGACCCGGCCACCGGCGTCTGCGTCATGCAGTTGACCGCGGGACTCGACTCCGGCCCGGTTGCGCTGACCGAGGAGACGCCGATCGACCCGGAGGAGGACTTCGCCTCGCTCTCGGCCCGGCTGGCCGCGCTCGGCGGCGAGCTGCTCGTCCGCGCTCTCGACCTGCAGGCCGAAGGAGCCCTCGGGTTCAGCGAGCAGGACGAGGAGGGCGTCACCTACGCGGAGAAGATCGATCCGGCCGAGCGGCGCCTCGACCCCAGTCGCCCGGCGGCGGAGCTGGCGGCGAAGGTGCGGGCGCTGAACCCGCACGTCGGCACCTACCTTGAGACCGCCGCCGGAGAGCGCCTCGGCGTCCGCCGCGCCCACGCCGTCGAGACCGCCGCGCCGCAGGGCACGCTGGAGGCGCGCGAAGGCGCCCTCCTGCTCGGCTGCGGCGAGGGGGCTCTGCAACTCGATGTGGTGCAGCCTCCCGGCGGCAAGGAGATGCCCGCCGACGCCTACCTGCGCGGGCACGAGCCGCCGCAGCTATGAGCGCGGAGCACGAATGACCTCCACCACCCGAACTGCATCAAATTCTCCCTCTGCTGGGTGGAGAATTTGATGCAGTTCGATCGGGTTGCGCCTGCGCGCTCGCTCGCCTATACCACCATTCGCGCCACCTTCGAGGAGGGCGCCTTCACCGAGCGCGTCTTCCGGGCCGAGGCCGACCGGCTCGACGTCTCCGGTCGCGACCGCGCCCAGGCGCAGCGCCTCGCTTACGGCGCCGTGCAGCGGCGCGGCACCAGCGACGTCGCGATCGAACGGCTCGCCGGGCGTTCGACCCGCCTGCTGGACCCGCCGGTCCTGGCGGCGCTGCGGCTCAGCCTCTACGAGCTGCTCTTCGCCGACGCCACCCCCGATCACGCGGCGGTGGACCAAGCGGTCGAGCTGGTCAAGGCCGCCCGCGCCGGCCACGCCTCCGGTTTCGTCAACGCGATCCTGCGGCGCGCGGTGCGCGAGCGCGCGCAGCTGACGCAGGACCTGCTCGGCGACGACTCGACCCCGGCCGCCGCCGCGGTCGCCGACTCGGCGCCGCAGTGGCTGGCGGATATGTGGTGGCGGGAGCTGGGGGAGGAAGCGGCGCGCTCCACCCTCGCCGCCTGCAACGAGCGGGTCGAGGTGGCGATGCGGGTGAATCCGTTGCGGGCGGAGCGGGAGGCGATGCTCGCCCGGCTGCGGGAGGCCGGGGTGGAGGCGCGCGCTCCTGACGCCGCCTGGCCGCTCGCTGCGCTGGAGATGCTGGCGATCGACGGCCGCGTCGGCGAGATCGTTCCCGCGGCGGTCGAAGCGGGAGAGCTGACCCCGCAGAGCCGCGGCTCCGCCGCCGTGGTCGAGGTACTGGGCCCGCAGGAGGGGGAGCATGTCCTCGACCTCTGCGCCGGCCCGGGGATCAAGACCGGGCAGATCGCCGAGCGGATGGGCGACCGCGGCGAGGTGATCTCGGTCGAGCTCGACCCCGCCCGCGCCGGCGAAGTCGCCGCCCAAGCCTCGCGCCTCGGCCTCCACAGTGTCAGCGTGATCGAGGCCGACGCGACGGAGGCAGGCATGGCAGCGGGCTTCGACCGCATCCTCCTCGACGCGCCCTGCTCGGACCTCGGCACCCTCGCCTCCCGCCCCGACGCCCGCTGGCGCAAATCGCCGAAGCTGATCGAGCGCCTGGCCGAGACCCAGGACGAGCTGCTACGCAATGCCGCCGCGGTCCTGCGCCCGGGTGGCACGCTCGTCTACTCGACCTGCACGATCTCCCGCCGCGAGAACGAGGAGCGGATCGCCGCCCTGCTGCAGGCTTCGGCCGCCGGCGAGGTCCCGCCGCTGGAGCTGGACGACCTCGGTGCCCGCGCGCCGGAGCTTGCCGCACCCGCCGAGCCGCGCTGCCTGCAACTGCGCCCCGACCGCGACCGCACCACCGGCTTCTTCATCGCCCGGCTTACAAGAACGGGCTGACCCGGCATGATTAGGGGATGAGCCACCCCAACCAGTCAGATACGGGGGAGTCGAACCCCCTCGGTAGAGCCCCGTGCCCGAATTGCGGCGAGCCGTGGCTGCGGCCGACCCAGCTGCCGGGCCGCCTGCGCTGCGTCAACTGCCTGCACCGCTTCGAACTCGTCTCGCAGTGCCCCAACTGCGGCGAGCACCAGACGATCGCCCGGATGACCAACACGGCGGACATGGAATGCCAGAGTTGCGGGGCCTCGATGCTGCGCTCCGCCTAGCGCCGCACCGTCCTTTAGGTTCACGGCAATGAGCAAGCAGATGGCAGAGCTGCTGGCGGAGCCGCGGGTGGCGCCGTCGATCCTGTCGGCCGACATGGGCCGGCTCGGCGCGCAGGTCGAAGAGGTGATGGACGCGGGCGCGCGGGTCATCCACTTCGACGTGATGGACGGACATTTCGTGCCGCCGATTACGATCGGGCCGTTGGTCCTGAGCGGGATCGCCGACCAGGTCCACGAGGCGGGCGGCGTCGTCGACGTCCACCTGATGATCGAGGCGCCGGAGCGCCAGATCGAGGAGTTCGCCAAGGCCGGCGCCGACTCGATCACCTTCCACGAGGAGGCGACCCCGCACACCCACCGAACCCTCACCGCGGTCCGCGAGGCCGGCTGCCTCTCTGGGATCGCAATCAACCCGGGAACGCCGGTAGAGGCCGTCCAGGAGCTGCGCGGCTTAGCGGACATCGTCCTCTGCATGTCCGTCAACCCGGGATGGGGCGGCCAGTCCTTCATCGAGACCTCGCCGGAGAAGGTCGAGCAGCTGGTGCCGCTGGTCGGCAAAGCAAGGATCGAGGTCGACGGCGGTGTCGACGAGACGACCGCGGGTCCGCTGGCCGCGGCTGGAGCGCGACTCTTCGTCGCGGGCTCGGCAGTCTTCGGCGCCGACGATCCGGCTGCCGCTTACACGGCCATCGCTGAGGCAGCTGGAGCTTCTTAGACGCTGCCCCCTCAGCCGCGCGCAATCAAGGCGCCGGTCACCTCTTGCCACCAAGCGCGCTCTGCACCGTCTACGTCGGGTCTTTCGGCGCGTCTGGAGCACCAGTCGGCCAGGACGCGGCGACCTCCAACCGCCACCAAGCCAGCGCCGATCACGGCGTAACGGCCGTCGGCCAGGGCCACGAGGTAGGCAGAACGCTCGCCGCGGTCGCGGAGGACGGTGACGATCGGGATGCCGTCGATCTCCTGGCCCAGTTCTCCGTCGCCGCGTGCCGGGCGCACGGTGAAGACCTGAGAGGCCGCTCGGCGGGGGAGCGGGGGTGGGGTCTCGCGGCCGATCGGCCCCTCGGCCCAGCGTTTGGTCAGCGCCTCGACCTCGTCGCGAAGCTCGCTGCGGACGAGGATGTGGAGCTCATCCCCTGCTTTCAGCTCGGTTGATCCCCTGGGTGGAATCGCGTCGCCGTCGCGGACGATGACGTTGAGGAGCGCCTCGCGGGGAAGCTCCAGTTCGCGAACTACATGCCCGGCGGCGGCCGCGCCGGGCGGCAGCCGGTAGGCGATCACGTCGCCGCCCATGCGGCGGATCCGGCCCGACTCCAGCAGCCGCCGCGGCAGCGCCGGCTCGTCGGTGGTGAGGCCGAGGCGCGTCGCCAGCGGCTCGAAGCTGGCGCCCTGGACCAGGGTCGAGGTGACGACGACGAAGAAGACGATCGCGAAGAGGACGCTGCTCTCTTTGATCCCGGCGACCACGGGGAAGGTCGCGAGCCAGATCGGCGTCGCCCCGCGTAGCCCGGCCCAACCGAGCATCAGGCGCTCTTTCATGTTCAGCGGTGCGAAGACGGTGGCGACGAGGGCGGCGACGGGCCGGGCGACGAGGATCAGCACCGCCGACAGCGCCAGCGCTTCGGGCGCCACGTTGTCGAGGCTGGAGGGGAAGACCAGCAGCCCGAGCAGGATGAAGAGCGAGATCTGGGCGACCCAGCCGAGGCCCTGGTGGAAGGCGACAACCGTCCGCTGCGCCGGGATCCGGGCCGAGCCGAGGGCGAGCGCGGTCAGGTACACGGCGAGGAAGCCGGAGCCGTGGGCGATCTCGGCGACGCCGTAGGCGAGGCCGGCGATCGCGATCGTCGCGACCGGGTAGATGCCCTCGCTCGGCAGCTGCGCCCGGTCGAGCGCCAGCACGGCCAGGCGCCCGAGGGCGAACCCGATCGCCGCCCCCAGGCCGAGTTTCAACACCAGCAGGCCGGCCATGTCGGCCATCCCGTAGCCGGGCTGCTGGATCCATTCGATGAAGCCGATCACCAGCAGCAGGGCAACCGGGTCGTTCATCCCCGACTCGCCCTCTAGCGAGCGCGCCAGGCGCTTCTCCAGCGTGCTTCGGCGCAGCACGGCGAAGATCGCCGCCGAGTCGGTCGCGGCGATCGCCGCCCCGACCAGCATCCCTTCCAGGGTGCTGAGGTCGAAGAGGAGCTTTGCCGCGAAGCCGGCGATCACCGCCGTCACCGCGGTGCCGATCGTCCCCAGTGAGGCGGCGGTGCCCAGCACCGGGCGGATCTCGCTCCAGCCGGCGGTCAGCCCACCCTCGAAGATGATCAGGACGAGGGCGATCGTCCCCAGCGTCCGCGCCAGCTCCATGTCGGAGAACTCGATGCCGCCGATCCCTTCCGAGCCGGCCAGCATCCCCAGTGCCAGGAAGAGCAGCAGGCCCGGCACTCGCAGCCGGTCGGCCAGCAGCGCTCCCACGATCCCCGCCGCCAGGAGGGCGCCGGCGATCAGGATCAGGTGGGCGTCGTGGGCTCCCATCGGGGAACCCTAAAGGCGACGTCCTCAGACGTTCTCGTCCAGCATGCCCACCCGCACCTCGAGCTCCTCGGGCGAGCCGGGCTCGAGGATGTCCTCAGTTCGCTCGCGCGGGTGGCGGTATACGAAGTAGAGGAGCGAGAAGAGGGCGCCGGCGGCGAGGAGGAAGCCGATCTCGACCCGGCGGAACTCGTCGTTGACCAGCGGCACGAAGTTCCAGGCGATGAAGAGGCCGGCGCAGGCGATCCAGCGCGGCGCCGCCCGTCGCACCTGTCCCTGGGCGATGCAGGCCTGGTTGACGGTCACCGAGGAGAGGTAAAGCCCCATCCCGATCGAGATCAGCAGCAGCCCGGCACGGTCATAGGTGAACTTTTTGGAGAAGGCGATCTGCATCAGTTTCGGCCCGCCGATCAGGACCACGACCACGACCAGGGCGGTGAAGGCCGCAATTCCGAGCAGGACCATCCGCACCGTGTGGTGGAACTCGCGCTCGGCGTCCTCGGCATCGCTGTGGTGGAGGGCGGTGAGGTGGGGGAGGATGCTGGTCGAGACCGACTGAAAGAGCTGCAGCGGCGCCCGCGCCAGCATCAGCACGTTGAAGATGAATCCCGCGGCGGAAGCCCCCTGCAGGGCGCGGACGACCAGCGGTCCGGCGTTGAGGAAGGCCTGTTCGCTGAACATGATCACCAGCACCGCCGCCGCGAAGCCCCCACCGTGAGCCAAGGAGAAATCCTCAGCCGGCATGTCCTCCGCTTCGCGTCCGGGCATGCCGGGCGTCGCCTGGGCGGTTTCGGCGACCTGTTTCTCCCTTTGGGCGCGCCGGGCGAAGGCGAAGGGCACCACCAGCAGGCTCAGCGCCGGCGCCGCGGTGATCCCGATCGCGACCGCCGACTGGCCGCTGAGAATGCCGATCGCGACCATCACCGCAAAGATCGTGCGGAAGCACGATTCGGAGAGGATCATCGCGACGAAGAGCCCGAACCGCTGCTCGCCGGCGAGGAAGCCGCGGGCGAAGTAGCTGGCGGCGTAGAAGAGGACCGAGGTGAAGAAGACCCAGTAGAGGGCTTCGTTGCCTTCGAGCAGGCTGTCCTGGATCGGGCCCCGCAGCGCTAGCGCGACGACGGCGAAGAAGAGCGAGAGGCCGAACTGGATCGTCGAGGCGACCCGCATCGGCTGGCCCACCGGCTCGCCTTTGACCCGGCGCTCGGAGATGTGGCGCGAGAGCAGCTGTTCGATCGGCCGGTAGAGGGTCGAGATCGTGATGAAGACCGCCGACCAGAGCACGGTGATCTGCCCGTAGTCAGGCTTGGAGAGGTGGTGCGAGGCGAGCAGGAAGTAGGCGTAGGTGATGACGCCGGTCAGCCCGACCCCAACCGCGAGGAAGCTCGCGGTCTTGCCGTAGTCGGCGGAGCTTTTCATTCGTCCCTCTTGCTACCCGGCTCGTAGTGGGAGGGCTCGACCCCGAGCGCCAGCTCGACCCGGCGCACCCGCTCGAAGGTGCGCTGGCTCATCACCCGCTGGCCGGCGAGGAGGTCGCCGATCACGCCGAGGGCGAAGAGCTGGACGGCGGCGATGAAGAGGACAGCGCCGAGGATCAGCGACTGGATGTGGCCGGTGCTGTCGCCGTTGAAGATCCAGTCGATCAGGAACGGCAGCCAGGCGGCGAAGGCGAGCGTGAGGACGACCGCGGCGGCGGTGGCGAAGACCCGCAGCGGCTCGTAGCGGGCGTAGATGCGGAGGATCGCCAGCGCGTTGCGGCGCACGTAGGCGCCGGTCGAGTCGAAGAGGCGCGACTCGCGCGTCTGCGGGTTGGTCCCGATCGCGACCTCGTCGACGGCGACGAGCATTTTCCCGGCCTGGATCAGGCTCTCCAGCGTGTAGGTGAAGTTGTCGACGACCAGCAGCTGCAGGGCGGCCTCGCGGTTGTAGGCGCGGAAGCCGGAGGTGGCGTCGGTGATCGGCGTGCCGGAGACGCGGCGGACGACCCAGCTGCCGAGCCGCTGCAGCCGCTTCTTCGAACCCGAGAAGTGCTCGATGTCGGTGACGCGGCGGTCGCCGACGACCATGTCGGCCTCGCCGGCGACGATCGGCGCCACCAGCTTCGCCACGTCGGCGCCCCGGTACTGGTTGTCAGCATCGGTGTTGACGACGATGTCGGCCCCGAGCTTCAGGCAGGCGTCCAATCCCGCCTGGAAGCCCGCGGCGAGGCCCTTGTTGTTGGTGAGCCGGACGATGTGCCGGACGCCCTGCTCCCGCGCCACCTCGACCGTGCGGTCGGTGCTGCCGTCGTCGACGACGAGCAGCTCGATCTCGTCGATGCCCGGGAGCTCGCGCGGCAGGTCGGCGATCGTCTGGGGGAGGGTCTTCTCCTCGTTCAGGCAGGGGATTTGGATGATGAGCTTCATGGGTGGCGCGTCAGCGTATTAGGCCAAACCTCCGTAACTACGCCACGCAGGGGGTAAACTCCTGGTTGATTGACGAGTCAATCAGTCAATGGAAGCCCAGCTAACTGCCACGGATCAAGCGCATCTCCGGCGCGCTCTGGAGCTAGCGGAGCGCGGGCGGGGGCGGGTGAGCCCGAATCCGCTAGTTGGTGCCGTGATCGTTCGCGATGGCGCGGTGATCGGCGAGGGGTTCCACGCGGAACTCGGCGACCTGCACGCGGAGCGGGCGGCGCTGGCCGACTGCCGCGAGCGCGGTGAGGACCCGGCCGGGGCGACGATGTACGTGACGCTCGAGCCCTGCGCGCACCAGGGCCGCCAACCGCCCTGCGTCGAGGCGATCCTCCAGGCCGGGATCACCCGTGTCGTCATCGCCTCCGAGGACCCGAGCGAGAAGGCCTCCGGCCGCGGACCCGGCATCCTCCGCGACGGCGGCGTCGAGGTCGCTTTCGCCACCGGCGCTGAGGCAACCGCGGCCCGCCGCCTCAACCAGCCCTTCCGCAAACACGCCCGCACGGGGCTGCCCCTCGTCGTCCTGAAGATGGCGATGTCACTCGATGGTCAGACCGCGACCGCCCCCGGCGACACCCCCTGGATCTCCGGCGAGCAAAGCCGCGGGCTGGTCCACAAATGGCGCAGCGAAAGCGATGCGATCGTCGTAGGCATCGGCACCGCCCTCGCCGACGACCCGCTCCTGACCGCCCGCATCGATGGCGCCCGCCAACCCCTCCGCGTCATCTTCGACTCTCGAGCCCGCCTGCCGCTGGATTCGCAGCTATTGCAGACCCTTGACCGAGCACCGGTGCTCGTCGTTGTCGCCCCAGACGCACCCGCCGATCGCGCTGGCGTTCTTCGCGACGCTGGCGCCGAAGTCGCCGTCGCTGACGGAATCGAGGCTGCGCTGGCAGATCTCGGTCGCCGCAACATCACCAGCCTGTTCCTCGAGGGCGGTAAGACCCTCGCATCTGCCTTCCTCTCCGCTGGCCAAATCGACGAATCGCGTACCTTCCTCGCCCCGATGCTTCTAGGTCGTCAACCAGACCTGCCTCCTCGCGCGGGTGGCGTCGTAGGGGGGACCCCCTCCTGCCGCGCAGGTGGGGGTGGGTCCCCTGCGGCGACAGGACCCGCGCGCCTGAGCGCACTGGAGTCGTCAACCCAGCAGGTAGGGGACGACGTGCTGATCACGGCCCGCTTCAAGGAGTGGTGACGTGTTCACGGGCCTAGTCGAAGACATCGGGCAGGTGGAATCGGTCGATCGCAGCGGCGACGGCGCGCGCATGCGCATCTCCACCCAGCTCGCCGCCGAAATCGCCGAGGGCGATTCGATCGCCGTCAACGGCTGCTGCCTCACTGCCACCGCCGTCACCGATCGCAGCTTCGAGACCGAGGCGATGAACCAGACTCTCGACGTGACCGCTCTGAGCGGGGTCGATGAAGGGAGTCGCGTCAACTTGGAGCTCGCGATGAAAGCCTCCGACCGCCTCGGCGGCCACATCGTCCAAGGGCACGTCGACGGCGTAGGCACCGTTGCCTCGACCGAAGACGACGGCTTCGCCCGCCGCATCCGCGTCGAGCTTCCACCCGACCTCCTCCGCTACGTCGTCACCCAAGGCTCGATCACGCTCAACGGGGTCAGCCTCACCGTCGCGGATTTGGGCGATTCTTGGGCTGAGGTTTCCCTCATCCCTGAGACCCTGGAGCGGACCAACCTCGCCGATTTGGCGCCAGGAGACCGATTGAACGTCGAGTGCGACGTGATCGCCAAGTACGTGGAGCGATTGATGTCACCATTCGCCGGAAAGGAGCAGTCGTGAGCCAGATGGCAGAGACCGAGCGACAAGAGAATTCGGCGGCGACGGGGGAGAGCCCGTTCGCGACGATCGAGGAGGCGATCGAGGAGATCCGCGCCGGCCGCATGGTCGTCGTCTGCGACGACGAGAACCGCGAGAACGAGGGCGACCTGACGATGGCGGCGCAGTTCGCGACGCCCGAGGCGATCAACTTCATGGCCAAGGAGGGGCGCGGGCTGATCTGCCTCTCGCTGACCTCCGAGCGCTGCGACGCGCTCGGCCTCAACCTGATGGCGGCGAAGAACGAAGCGCCGCTGCAGACCGCCTTCACGGTCTCGGTCGAGGCGCGCGAAGGGGTGACCACCGGCATCTCCGCCCACGACCGCGCCCACACGATCCAGGTCGCGATCGACCCCGGGGCGATGCCGCACGACCTCGTCCAGCCGGGGCACGTCTTCCCGCTGCGCGCCAAAGACGGCGGCGTGCTGGAGCGGGCGGGCCAGACCGAGGCCTCGGTCGACCTCGCGCGCCTCGCCGGCCTCCATCCCTCCGGCGTGATCTGCGAGATCATGAACGACGACGGGACGATGGCCCGCGTCCCGGACCTGGTCCCGTACTGCGAGAAGCACGGGCTGAAGATGATCACCGTCGCCGACCTGATCGCCTACCGGCGGCGGACCGAGAAGCTGGTCGAGCGCGTCGTCGACACCGCGCTGCCGACCGCCTTCGGAGACTTCACCGCCGTCGGCTACCGCTCGCTGGTCGACGACAAACACCACGTGGCGATGGTCAAGGGCGAGGTCGACGGGGCCGAGGACGTGCTGGTCCGCGTCCACAGCGAGTGCCTCACCGGCGACGTCTTCCACAGCATGCGCTGCGACTGCGGCGAGCAGCTGGAAGCGGCGCTCTCGATGATCGAGCGCGAGGGCCGCGGCGTCCTGCTCTACCTCTCGCAGGAGGGGCGCGGGATCGGCCTGCTGAACAAGCTGCGCGCCTACAAGCTGCAGGAGGAAGGCGCCGACACCGTCGAGGCCAACCTCAAGCTCGGCCTGCCCGCCGACCTGCGCGACTACGGGATCGGGGCGCAGATCCTCGGCGACCTCGGCCTCAGCAGCATCCGCATCCTCACCAACAACCCGAAAAAGATCGTCGGCCTCGAGGGCTACGGCCTCTCGGTCACCGAGCAGGTGCCGATCGAATCGGTCCCCAACACCCACAACGAGGCTTACCTGCGCACCAAGCGGGAGAAGATGGGCCACTCGCTGCACCACCAGGGCCTGGCGCTCGACGAGGAGATGATCCGCGACGAGGAGGAGCGCGACGCTCGGGACGGCAGCGACGGCAAGGGCGGCGATGGCTGAGGCGGGGGCCTTCCTGGAGGAATTCCGGGACGAGGAGAAATCGACGCTGGCACCCCTGCACTTCGGCGTCTGCGTCGGGCGCTTCTACGAGGACCTGGCGCAGCGGCTGCTGAGCGGGGCAAGGCAGGGCTTCGAGCTGGCGGGGGTCTCGGCGGACTCGGTGACCGAGGTCTCGGTCCCCGGCGCCTACGAGCTGCCCTTCGCCGCCAAGCAGTTCGCCGAAAACGGCTACGCGGGCGTCGCCTGTCTCGGCGTCGTCATCCGCGGAGAGACCGACCACTACGACTTCGTCTGCGCCGAGGCGGCGCGCGGCATCCAGCAGGTGCAGCTGGAGACCGGCGTCCCCTGCGCCTTCGGCGTGATCACCTGCGACAACATGGACCAGGCGCTGGCCCGCAGCGGCGGCGACAAGCGCGACCAGGGCCGCAACGCCGCCCTCACCGTCGCCCGCATGGCCCTGCTCAAGCGCCAAATCGGCTGACTCAGGTACCATCCACCGTCCTCATGGCCAAGGTATGCCACAGCTGCGGCAAGGGACCCGCGTTCGGCCAGTCCCGAAGCCACTCGATGGTCGCCACCAAGCGCCGCTTCGACCCGAACCTGCAAAAGGTCCGGATCCAAGAGAACGGCCGCCCCCTCCGCACCTACGTGTGCACCAGGTGCTTGAAGGCGGGCAAGGTCCAAAAGGCCGCGTAGTTCTTTCGCGCTGAGAGCGCGCTGAGGGACGAAAAGAAGCAGGTCAGGGGGAGAGCCCGAGGCCCTGTCGACTTAGTGGACATATGGGCCACAAAAGCGACACGCCCGATGCTCGGGTGGCTCGGATCGCGGAACGACAGCACGGAGTTATCACGCTGGAGCAACTCGAAGAGGCGGGAGTAACGCGCGAGGCTGCCTACAAGCGTGCGAGACGAGGGCGTCTGCATCGCCTCCATCGCGGCGTCTACGCGGTCGGTCACCGCGCGCCGAGTTGGCATATGCGCTGGGTGGCCGCGGTGCTCGCTTGTGGAGAGGGCGCAGTCCTAAGCCACCAATCCGCCGCGGCCCTCTGGGAGCTCCTGCGCGCCATCGACGGGCCGATTCACGTCTCCGTCCCATCCACCTCGGGCCGCAAGTCACAGCGAGGCATCCACCTCCACCGTTGCCCCTCTCTTGGCAATCACTCCTCCTCGCCACCCTCTAATTGGCAAGGAGGAGTGATCACGACCTACCGCCACAACATCCCCGTCACCTCCATCCAACGCACGATCGACGACCTCGAAGACTCCGTCGCCCCTTACCTCCTTCGCCGCGCGAAACGCCAAGCCGAGCTGAAAGGCATTCATCTCAAAGGAGTGGAGCGCAAGCGCCAACGCTCCGACCTCGAGGAAGACTTCCTCGCCCTCGTCCACCACCTCCCGTGCCCCGAGACCAACGTCAAGCTCGGGCGCTGGGAGGTCGACTTCCTCTGGCGTAGGCAGCGCCTCGTCGTCGAGGTCGACTCCTTCGCCTACCACCGCGGCTCGGTCGCCTTCGAGGACGACTACGCGCGCGACCTCGACCTGCGCCAGCGCGGCTTCACCGTGCTGCGCTTCGCGGACAAGCAGATAGAAGAAGAGCCCGCGCTTGTCGTTGCCGACGTCGCCAGCGCTTTGAGGCAGGCTCAGAAGGCCGCCTGACAACGACCCCACCTTCCGAACCGCGACCGTGGTCGCTGACTGGGCTTTATGCCTCGGACTCGCTTGCCGCCGCCGCTGCGACGACGGGGTGCTCGCCGGTCGGCGAGGGATCGCCCTCTGCCGGCTCGACGTGGAGCCGGGGAAGAAGGCGGTCGAGGCCGGACGGGAAGTACCAGGCGCGCTTCCCGAGCAGTTGCATGATCGCCGGCACCAGGACCGAGCGAATGATCACCGCGTCGATGAAGACCGCCGAGGCGAGGCCGAGGCCGAAGAGCTTGATGATCCGGTCTTCGCCGATCATGAAGGAGGCGAAGACGGTGACCATGATCGCCGCCGCGGCGGTGATCACGCGGCCGGTCAGGGCAAGGCCGCGGGTGACGGCGCCGCTGGCGTCGCGGCGGTGCTCCCACTCCTCGTGGATCCGCGACATCAGGAACACCTCGTAGTCCATCGATAGCCCGAAGACGATCGAGAAGAGGAAGATCGGGAAGAAGGAGATGATCGGGCCGGTGGCGTCGACCCCGATCAGGCTCGCGCCCCAGCCCCACTGGAAGACGGCGACGATCAGCCCGAAGGCGGCGCCGATCGAGAGCAGGTTCATCACGATCGCCTTCAGCGGCACCAGCAGCGAGCGGAAGACGATCATCAGCAGCAGCGCCGAGAGCAGGACGACGACGCCAATGAAGAGCGGCAGCTTGGCGGCGATCGCGTTGCCGAAGTCCTCGAAGATCGCGTTGATGCCGCCAACGTGGATCTGGGCGCCGGTCGATTCCTCGACCGGCGGGATCACGTCGCTGCGGATGTGGTCGAGCAGGTCGGTCGTCGCCGCGCTCTGCGGTGAGGTGGTCGGGTAGAGCTGGAAGACGCCGACGGTCTTGTCGGGATTGAGAGTGACGTCGGTGACTTCCTTGACGCCTTCTTCGCTCTTCAGCTGCGTGCGCAGGTCCTGCAGCGCTTCGTCGTTGCCCTTTTCCGGCAGTTCGGCGGCGAGCACGAACGGCCCGTTGAAGCCGGGCCCGAAGCCTTCGGCGAGCAGGTCGTAGGCCTCGCGCGTCGTCGTCCCAGCCGGGTCGGTGCCGGCGTCGTTGGTGCCGAGCCGCAGCGAGAGCGTGGGGATGCAGAGGGCGATCAGGAGGCCGCCGGCGAGCAGGGCCGCGAGCCACGGCCGGCGCTGGATCCGGCCGCTCCAGCGGAACCACCAGCTGTTTTCGTCGATCGAGCGGGCGCCGCTGCCGAGGAAAGGAAGGCGCAGCCGGTTGACCCAGTTGCCGGCGATCGCCAGCAGCGCCGGCAGCAGGGTCAGCGCCGCGACCATCGTGAACAGCACGGCGATTGCCGCCGCCATCGCCACCCCGTAGAGGAAGGGGAGGCCGAGCAGCATCATCCCCATCAGCGAGATGATCACCGTGATCCCGGCGAAGAGCACCGCCCGCCCGGCGGTGTCGACGGCGGCGATCGCCGCCTCCCGCTTGTCGAGCCCCTCGTCGAGGCCGTTGCGGAAGCGGGTGAGGATGAAGAGGGCGTAGTCGACCCCGACGCCGAGCCCGATCATGAACGCCAGCTGCGGTGCGAATTCGGCGGTGTTGAAGACGTGGGTGAAGAGCGTGATGACGCTGATCCCGACGCCGAGGGCGAACAGCGCCGTCAGGAGCGGCAGCCCCATCGCGACGACCGAGCCGAAGCTGATCAGGAGCACCAGCACCGCGGCGAGGATCCCGATCCCCTCCGAAGGGCCGCCTCCTTCTTCCTTGCCCCGGACTTCCTCGACCGGCTTGCCGCCGGTCTCGACCTGGAGGCCGCCGCCGTTCGCCGCCTTGGCCGTGTCCATGATCTTCTTGACTTCGCCGTCGTTCAGCTTGTTCGTAGCGACGTTGAGCTGAGCGGTCGCGTAGGCGATTTCACCGTTGCCGCTGACCGCTCCGGCGCCGCCCTTTTCGTAGGGGCTGGAGACTTCGCTCACGTGCGGCAGCGCTTCGACCTTCTCGAAGACGCCTTCCATCTTCCGCTTCACCGCCGGCGCTTCGACCCCGGATTCGGCCTTGTAGACGATCTGCACCGTGTCGCCCGCCTGCGCGGGGAAGCGGTTTTCGAGCAGGTCGAGGGCGTCCTTGGAGTCGGAGCTGGGCAGGCTGAATTCTTCGCTGAAATCGGACCCGGCGAAGCTCGCGACGATCCCCATCGCGATCAGGCCGACGATCCAAGCGGCGATGACCGTCTTACGGTGACTGGTGGTCCAATTGGCGAAGCGGCGCATTGGAGCGGCCACCGTACCAATGAGAGGGGCGGTCGGGTGTGAAGACGCTTCACGTCGCGCCCGGGCAATAGATTCCTCGCAGATGTCCGACCCCTCGATCGCCCGCTTCCGCCGGGTCATCAGCTCTGCCTATGCCTCGCTGGAGGCGCGCCGCCAGGAGGTCAACGACCTCAACGTCTTCCCGGTCGCCGACGGCGACACGGGCGACAACATGGCGATGACGATGCGCGCGGTGATGGAAGAGCTCGACCGTCTCGACGGCCAGTCGGTCGACGAGGTCGGCCGCACCGAGCTGGTGCAGGCGCTGGCGCGGGCGGCGCTGATGGGGGCGCGCGGCAACTCCGGCGTGATCCTCAGCCAGATCGTCCGCGGCGCCGCCGAGGAGCTCGCCAGCCGCCCCGGCGAGCTGGTCGACCCGACCCTCGTCGCCGCCGCCTTCGCCAAGGCCGCCGACGCCGCCTACGACTCCGTCCGCGAGCCGGCCGAGGGGACGATGCTGACCGTCTTCCGCGAGATGGCCCACTCGCTCTCGCGCCAGCTCGCCCACCTGGAGCGCGAGAAGACCCGCTTCGACGGCGACGTCAGCGACTCCGAACAGGACGCGGTCCTCGCCCAGGTCCTGGAGAAAGCGATCGAAGACGGCGAGCGCGCCGTCGCCCGCACGCCCGAGCAGCTCGAGGTGCTGCGCGAGTCCGGCGTCGTCGACGCCGGTGGCCACGGCCTCGTCCTCATCCTCGCGGGGGTGGTTGCCGGCCTGCGCGGCGACGGAGCGGAGGCGCCCGAGGTCCCCCACCACGAGCCGCCGCGCCGCAGCCTCCCCCACCACGAGGACAGCCGCTACCGCTACTGCACCAACTTCATCGTCTCCGGCAGGGGACTGGAAAACCGCGAGTACCTGCCGCGGCTGGAGCGGCTCGGCGACTCGGTCCTCGTGGTCGGCGACGACGTCACGCTCAAGGTCCACATCCACACCAACGAGCCGGAAGCGGCGACCGAGGTCTTCGACGACGTCGGCGAGGTGACCAACCTCGACGTCGCCGACATGCGCGAGCAGATGGCCGAACGCGACGCCCGCCTCGGCGCCGGCGGCCGCACCGGGGTGGTCGCGGTGGCGGCGGGCGACGGGCTGCAGCGCCTCTTCGGCGAGCTCGGCGCCCACGTCGTTCCCGGCGGGGAGACGCTCAATCCCTCGACCTATGAGCTGCTCGCCGGCATCCACAGCGTGCCCAGCGACGAGGTACTCGTCCTGCCCAGCTCCTCGAATGTGATCATGGCCGCCGAGCGGGCCTGCGAGCTCTCCGACAAGCCGGCGCGGGTGGTGCCGGCGACCTCGCAGCAGGCGAGCCTGCTGGCGCTGGTCGAGCTCGATCCCGAGGCCTCGCTGGAGGAGAACGCCGAGCGCCTGGGGGCGGCGATCGAGGACGTGGAGATCGGCGGCGTTGCCCCGGCGGCCCGCGACGACGCCCAGGGGCGCTTCAAGAAGGGCGACGCGGTCGGCTTCGTCAACGGCGAGATCGCCGCCCATGGCGGCGCTGGTTCAACCCTGGAGAAGACCCTGCAGCACTTGGCCAAGGGGGCGGAGATCGTCACGATCATCGCCGGCGAGGGGGCGCCGATCCCGCTGGCGGAGATCGAAGTCCACGTCCCCGACGGCGTCGAGGTGGAGACCCACGAGGGGGGACAGCCGAGCTGGTGGTGGCTGCTGGCCGCCCAGTAACCCGCTCCTTCGCCGGCGTGCGAGAGCTAGAGCGCGCCGACCTGCTCGCCGCGCCCGTCCACTGGCCGCGCCCGAGCGTCCTCGAGCAGGGACTGGGCGCGCTGAAAGGCGTCGGCCCGAAAACGGCCGAAGCCGCCGCCGAAGCAGGCATCGACACCGTCGGCGACCTCCTCTTCCACGTCCCCCACCGCCACCGCGACCTCCGCATAAGGCAGCTGGGCGACCTCCAGCCCGGAGAGACGGCAACTGTCCAAGTAGAGGTCCAGGGCTCCCAACCCCGCCCCTTCCGCAAAGGTCGCTTGAGGATGGTCTCGGTCAAAGTTGGCGACGAAACTGGCCATGTCCGCGCCACCTGGTTCAACCAACCCTGGGTAGCAGGGAAGTTGACCCCGGGGACGGCCCTCTTACTTACGGGGAAGTACTCGGGCCGGGGTTTTGCTGTTCGTGAATGGGAGCTCCTCTCTTTCGCGGGTGGCGAGGGCGCCGGGGATGCCGAGCATCCAGCGCAGGCATCCCCGATCAGCCCTCGTCAGGACCCGCGGCCCGAGACCATGGTCCCGATCCACGGAGCCACCGAAGCCATCCGTCCCCAACAGATCCGCGATTGGGCAGCCCAAGCAGTCGACTGGGCCCCGAACGCAATCGAGGGGCTCCCAGCTGAGCTGCGAGCCCGCCGGCAACTGGCTGCGGTCGGCGACGCCCTCCGCGTCGTCCACTTTCCCGAGACCACCGAGGAAGTCGACGAAGCCCGCCAGCGCCTCGGCTTCGAAGAGCTCTTCCTCCACCAGGCCCTGCTCGCGACCCGCAAGCGCACCCACCGCACCGCGCGCCCCGCGCCGCGCTTCGGCAAGCCCGGCGACCCCGTCGGCCGCTGGCTCGAGTCGCTGCCGTTCGAGCCGACCGGCGACCAGCTGAAGGCGTTCGACGCGATCGAGGGCGACCTCGACTCCGGCGAGCCGATGCAGCGGCTGCTGATGGGCGAGGTCGGCTCCGGCAAGACCGTCGTCGCCCTCTACTCGATGCTGCGGGCGCTGGAAGCGGGCTACCAGGCGGTGCTGATGGCGCCGACCGAGACGCTCGCCGAGCAGCACACGATCACCCTCGGCAGGCTGCTGGCCGAAGAGGCGACCCCGTTCGCACTGCTGACCGGCTCGACCCCGGCGCCGCGACGCCGCGAGACCCTCGACCGCCTCGCCACCGGCGAGCTCGGCCTCCTCGTCGGGACGCATGCGCTGATCGAGCCGACCGTCAAGCTCGCGCGCCTCGGCCTCGTCGTGGTCGACGAGCAGCACCGCTTCGGCGTTAGCCAGCGCCGCGCCCTCGACGAGAAGGGAGTGGAGGGGATGGCGCCGCACGTCCTCCACATGACCGCGACGCCGATCCCGCGCACGCTCTCGCTGACCGTCTACGGCGACCTCGACACGACCGCCCTGCACGAGCTGCCCGCGGGGCGCCAGCCGGTCTCCACGCACCTGGTCTCCGAAGAGCAGCGCGGCGAAGCCTTCGAGTTCCTGCGCCGGCAGCTGCGCGAGGGGCGGCAGGCCTTCGTCGTTTGCCCGCTGGTCAGCGAGTCGGAGAAGATGGCCGGCAAAGCGGCCGAGGTCGAGGCGCAGCGGCTGCGGGCGGGCGAGCTGCGCGACTTCCGCGTCGGGCTCCTGCACGGGCAGATGCGCTCCGAGGACAAGGCCGACGCGATGCGCGCCTTCGCCGCCCACGAGACCGACGTGCTGGTCTCGACCACGGTGATCGAGGTCGGGATCGACGTCCCCAACGCCACTGTGATGGTCATCGAGGGGGCGGAGCGCTTCGGCGTCTCCCAGCTGCACCAGCTGCGCGGCCGCGTCGGGCGCGGCGAGCACCCGAGCCAGTGCCTGCTCTTCGCCGAAGAGGCGGGCGAGCTGGCCCAGCGGCGGCTGCGGGCAGTGGCCGGGACCGGCGACGGCTTCAAGCTCGCCGAGATCGACCTCGAACTGCGCGGCGAGGGGGAGATCCTCGGCACCCGCCAGAGCGGCCTCCCGCGCTTCGCCGTCGCCAAGCTGCCCGAGGATGGTCCCCTATTGATGGAAGCCCGCCGCGAGGTGCAGGCGCTGCTGCGCCGTCACGGCTCCCTCTCCGACCCCGCCCTCGGCCCCCTGCTCGACGCCGCCCACCACCGCTTCGGCACCGGCGCCGCCGATCCCATCCCCCTGTAGCGGGGGGCCTTTGGATATGATGTCTTCATATGAGCCGTCTTCTCTCCGTATCCGTGCCTGATGACCTTGCTGGGGCCCTTGACTCCCTGGTCGAGGACACCGGCAGGACCAAGAGCGAATTGGTGCGTGAAGCGCTGCGGCGGCAGGTGCGGTTAAGCCGGTTCAGGGCACTGCAGGAATACGGCCGCGAGCGTGCCGAGACTCGCGGGATCGGGCCCGAAGACAGCGAAGCGCTCGTCGATGAGCTCCGTGGTGTGTGACGCTGCCCCTGCGCGTCGCCTGTGACACGAACGTCTTGGTCTCCGCCTTCATCGCGGCGGGTCCACCTAGCCGCATTCTCGAAACGGCAATCGACGGGGGCATTGAGCTGGTGCTGCTCGAACCGGTGATGGTGGAGCTGGAGCGGGTGCTTCGGCAGAAGCTGGACTTCGAGGAGGGTCGCTTTCGCGAAGTCGACGCGCTTCTCAGGGAAATTGCCGTCGCGACCGTTCCCGCTCCCCCGGATCCACCGGAGGAGATTTCCGGTGACAGAGATGACGATCTTGTCCTGGCCTGCGCCTGCGTGGCAGGCGTTTCGGTTCTTGCCTCCGGCGATCGGAAGCACCTGCTTCCTCTCCGTGAGCATTGCGGCATCCGGATTCTCACTCCCCAGGCCCTGCTTGCAGAACTCGTGGTCCGCCGACCTGAGAAGCCCAAATAAGACCGAGGGACGACGACGCCGACTAGGTTTCGGGCGTGAGAGTCATCGCCGGAGAGCTCAAGGGCCAGCGCCTGGTCGCGCCCAAAGGCTGGAAGGTCCGCCCGACCTCCGACCGCGTCCGCGAGGCGGTCTTCTCCGCCCTCGGCGCCCGCGTCGAAGGCTCCCGCGTCCTCGATCTCTACTGCGGCACCGGCGCCCTAGCGATCGAGGCGCTATCCCGCGGCGCCGCCTCCGCCGTCCTCGTCGACCAGGACACCCGACCCGCGCTCGGCAACGTCCAGCGCCTCGGTCTCGCCGACCGCGCGGAGCTGGTCAGGGCGGACATCGGCCGCTGGCTGGAGCAGGTTTCGCCAGCGCACGCAGCGGGAAAGTTCGATCTCGTCTTTGTAGACGCCCCGTATAGACTCGCCGACCGCGTGTCCCGTCACTTGAACGAACATCTGCCGATGCTGCTTGCCGAGAACGGCCGCGCCGCGGTCGAGAGCGGCGCCCGACGACCGTTGCGAATCGACTCGCTGGAGCCGCTGCGCCAGCGCCGCTACGGCGCCGCCGACGTCACCATCTACGGAGCGGCCGCGTGAGCGAGCGCAACGGAACCGTAGTCTGCCCGGGTAGCTACGACCCGGTCACCAACGGCCACCTCGACATCATCACCCGCACCTCCAAGGTCTTCGAGCGCGTCGTCGTCGGCGTCGTCAACAACCCGGTCCGCAAGCAGAAAACGCTCTTCAGCGCGGAGGAGCGCAAGCAGTTCATCGAGGAGGCGACCGCCGACCTCGCCAACGTCGAGGTGCAGGTCTTCGCCAACCTGCTGGTCGAGTTCGCCCGAGACAACGACGCCAAGGCGATCGTCAAGGGCCTGCGGGCGATCTCCGACTTCGAGTACGAGTTCGAGATGGCCCAGTTGAACCGCAAGCTCGACCCGGGGATCGAGAGCATCTACGTGATCGCTTCCCCCCATTACAGCTTCCTCTCGTCCACCGGAGTGAAGGAGATGGCCACCTTCGGAGGCGACGTTTCCGACCTCGTTCCAGCGTCTGTCGCTACCGCGCTGGCTGACCGCCTGGGCGACAGGTAGGCTGTGAAAGACCAGTCAGTCCAAGTGGGCGCCGCATTGCAAAAAACCGGTCCTCTGTACGCATCTCCACCAAAACCCCCGCATACACGTAGGCTTACGACCTGAAAATGGACGTTCTGGTCCTCATTGACAAGCTGGACGACGTCGTCCACAACGCCCGTCCCGTCCCTCTGACGGATCAGGTGCGCGTGGATCGCGAGGAGATCTATGACCTCCTCGACCAGATGCGCGCGACGATCCCCGAGGAGATCAAGCAGGCGCGGTGGATCGTCAAGGAGCGCCAGGAGATGCTGGCGGAGGCCAAACGCGAGGCCGAGCGGATCGTCCGCGAGGCCCGCGAGCAGCAGGCCCGCCTGATCTCCGACGAGGAGGTCACCAAACAGGCCGAGCGCGCCGCCGACGAGATCGTCGAGGACGCCCGCACCCGCGAGCGCGAAATCCGCCTCGGCGCCGAGGACTACGCCGACGAGATCCTCAACACCCTCGAAGTGAACCTGCAGAAGTTCCTCGCCGCCGTGCAGCGCGGCCGCGACCGCCTCGCCGGCCGCGAGGAGGAACCGCAGCCCGAACTCGACCAGGCGCCTTAGCTAAGCCGCACCGTCGGTCACTTGAGCACAGGATGCTGTGCCTAACTGACCAGGCAGAGGGTGGCGGGCCTGGTCACCGCAGCCGAGATTTGCCCCACCAGGGTGGGGTCAAAGTCGGAAGCGCTGCCTGCTACTCCAGTTTTAGGTCTTTCAGCGCTGCCCAGCGGTCGTCCACGGGCTTCTCGTGCTCGTGGGGGTTGTCGTTGAGCGACTCGCCGCAGACGGGGCAGAGGCCGGCGCAGTCGGGACGGCAGAGGAAGCGGCTGGGTAAGGCGAGAATCGTGGCGTCGTGGGCCCAGCGGCCGAGTTCGAGTTCGTCGTCGTCGACGTAGGGGCTGGTCAGCTCCGGGTCTTCGGTCCCGTTCTGGGAGACCTCGCGCGCCTCGACGTCGAGGTCGAGTTGGCCCGGCTCCAGGCAACGCATGCACGGCCCCTCGAGGTGGACCGGGAAGTTGAGGCGGAAGGCGAAGCCGTTGCTGTGGCGCGAGACCTCCAGTCGGACCTTGGGGGCGTTCGGATCGGCTTCATAAGTCTCGCCGCCGAGCTCGAAGGGCTCCAGCGGCACCGGCACCTCCAAGCGCTTGCCCTCGCCGTGGGAGAGCGAGAGGCGGGAGAGATCGATGGTCGTGGTCGGCACCTGGGCCATTTCCGCACCTCCGCTGGTCGGGACGCTTACGATGGACTGCCTCGCGACGAGATTACGAAATGGGCCAATTCCACTGGAAACCGGATGCCTACCCGGAGCTGATCCGCTCCGAGGTCCCCCGCTACGACGAACTGCAGGAGCAGGCGATCGCGGCGATCCCCTTCCTGCCCGAGCGGGTGCTGGAGCTGGGGATGGGGACGGGGGAGACGACCCGGCGCCTGATTGAGGCCTACCCGGAGGCATGGGTGATCGGCCTCGACTCCAGCGCCGACATGGTCTTCCGGGCGCGCGAGAACTACGACGACGTGCAGCTGGCGCGGATGGAGGACCCGCTACCCGAGGGTCCCTGGGACCTCGTGATCGGCGTCCTCTCGATTCACCACCTGCGTTCCGAGCAGAAGAAGAACCTCTTCCGCCAGGTCCGCGAGCAAGCCCGTTCCTTCGTGATCGGCGACGTCGTCAAGGCCGACGTCCAGGTGACGCCGATCGACGAGGACTACGACTTCCCGGAGAAAGCATCTGACTTAGCAAGCTGGTCCGGCGGCGAAGTGACCTGGGAAGCCGACGACCTGGCGGTAGTGCGGGCTGTGTACTGACGCCCGAGCCTGTACCATCCCGCGACCAATGGCCGTCCCTAAGAAGAGAACTTCCAGCGCTCGCCGCGACAAGCGGCGCGCTCAGCACAAAGCCGGCAAGGCGACGATCAACCGCTGCCCGCAGTGCCACAGCCCGCGGCTGCCGCATCGCGTCTGCCCGACTTGCGGCACTTACGCGAAGCGCCAGGTCGTCGAGCAGCGGATCGTCGATCCGACGGCCGGCCACACCCACGACCACGAGTAGCGGTGGCGCCTAGCCGCGCGGTGACGGTCGCCCTCGACGGCTACGGGGCGGAGCAGGGCTTCGACGTGCTCGCCGAGGGGGCGCGGCTCGCGGCTGCCGACGGGATCGGCGTGCGGGTCTTCGGGCCGCAGCACGCGCTCGGCCTCGCCAACGGCATCGAGGTCATCGACACCGCCGAGTCGATCGGCAACGAAGAGGACCCGGTCCCGGCGGTTCGCTCGAAGAAGGACGCTTCGGTCGTCCGCGCCGCCCGCGACGTCGCCGAGGGCAACTCGGCGGCGCTCGTCTCCTGTGGCTCGACTGGGGCGACGATGGCCGCCGCCACCTTCGGCCTGCGCCGCCTCAAAGGCGTGCAGCGACCGGCGCTCGCGGTCCAGGTCCCGGTTCCCGGCAAACCCGTCCTCTTCCTCGACGTCGGCGCCAACGTCGAGGTCCGTGCCCAGCACCTCGTCCAGTTCGCCTTCCTCGGCGCGGCCTTCAGCGCCGCCGTCCTCGACGTCCGCGACCCCTCGGTCGGCCTGCTGACGGTCGGCGAGGAGTCGGGCAAGGGTCGCGAGGAGGTGGTCGAGGCGCACCGCCTGCTCAGCGAGGTGCCTGGGATCCGCTTTGCCGGCAACGTCGAGGGCCGCGACCTGCCCGCCGCCACCGTCGACGTCGTCGTCACCGACGGCTTCACCGGCAACGTCTCCCTGAAGCTGCTCGAGGGGACGGCCAAGACCGTCGCCTCCGCCGTCGGCGACGCCGCCCGCTCCAACCCGCTCGCCGCGATCGGCGGCCTGCTGCTGAAACCGGCGCTGAACGGCCTGCGCCGCGAGCTCCATCCAGACACCACCGGCGGCGCGATCCTGCTTGGCCTGCGCGGGATCGCCGTCGTCGGCCACGGCAGCTCCGGCCCGGAGGGGATCGCCAACGCCGTCCGCCTCGCCGCCCGCTGCGCCGAGGTCGACGCGGTCGGCCGCACCGCCGCGCTGCTGGCCGAGGGCGGCGCCGGGCGGGGTGCGCTCGCCGCTTCCGACGGCCCGTGATAGACACAATGGCCATATGACGCGCGAGGAAGTCCTCACCCTGGTCCGCGAGCACCTCGCCGAGGAGCTCGAAGTCGACGTCGAGCGGATCGACGAGGGGACTCGCTTCAAGGAGGACCTCGACGCCGACTCGCTCGACCTCTACGAGCTGGTGATGGAGCTGGAGGACCGCTACGGGGTCACCGTCACGGAGCAGCAGGCGACCCACATCAAGACCGTCGGCGACGCCGTCGGGTTCGTGCTGGAGCACGCTCCGGCTTGAGGTTTTGACGGCGGACCGAGAATCGCCTGTCGCCGCCCTCTCGGCGCTGATCGCCGACCTGCCCGACGACCTGCGCCACCAAGCGCTCACGCATTCGTCCTGGACCGAGCGCCGCGTCGACTCCTTCGAGCGCCTCGCCTTCCTCGGCGACAGCGTCCTCGGCCTCGCCGTCGCCACCCGCGTCTTCGAGAATTTCGAGAAGCTGGCGGCGGGCGGCCTGACCAAGGTCCACAACCAGGCCGTCAGCGGCGTCTCCTGCGCCGATATTGGCCTGCAACTCGGGGTGCCGGAGATGCTGCGGGAGAACGAGCCCGAGGGCGTGGTCGCGGCTATCCCGGCCGAGGTCCTGCTCGAAGGCGGGCGGCCGCTGCCGGAGGCGACCGAGGCGCTGATCGGCGCTTGTTACGTGGCTTTCGGCTTCGAGCGCACCGCCGAGGCAGTGGCGGAAGCCTTCGAACCGCGGATCGAACTCGCCTCGGAAACCCGCATGGACTTCAAGTCCGCCCTGCAAGAGCTTTTGGCCCAGCGCGGCGCCCGCGTAACCTATGAGGTGATCGCGGCGACGGGACCCCCGCACCGGCGAACTTTCGAGGTGGCCGCGATCGTCGGTTCCGAGCGGGTCGGTACGGGGACAGGGCGGAGCAAGAAGGCCGCCGAGCAGCTCGCCGCCGAGGAGGCTTTGGCGCATCTTGGGGGTTAATCGCCCCGGGTTTGCGTCCGAGCCAGGCGAGAGCCTTTGGGGGATGCAAGGAGTGCGCAGATGTATCTGAGATCGATTTCGATGAAGGGGTTCAAGTCCTTCCCGGAGCGGACGACCCTGGAGTTCTCCCCCGGCGTCAGCGTGATCGTCGGCCCCAACGGCTCTGGCAAGAGCAACATCACCGACGCCGTGCTCTGGGCGCTTGGCGAGCAGAGCCCGGGTGCGATCCGCGGCGCCTCGATGCAGGACGTGATCTCCGCCGGCGGCAAAGGGATCGGTCAGCGCCGCGCCGCCGAGGTCGAGGTCACGATCGACAACTCCGACGGCCGCGCTGCCAGCGAGTTCTCCGAGATCGCCGTCGAGCGCCGCCTCGACCGCTCCGGCGACAGCGGCTACCGGCTGAACGGCGCCCGCTGCCGCCTCGCCGACGTCACCGACGTCCTCTCCGACACCAACCTCGGCCGCGAGATGCACTCGGTGATCAGCCAGGGCCGGGTGGAGACGATCGTGCACTCGAAGCCGCGCGAGCGGCGCCTCTTGATCGAGGAGGCGGCCGGCCTCGGCAAGCACCGCAAACGGCGCCGCCGGGCCGAGCTGAAGCTGCGGAGCGCGCGCGACAACCTCGACCGCGCGCTCGACGTCGAGCGCGAGGCGCGGGCACGGCTGCGGCCGCTGAAGCGCCAGGCGCAGGCGGCCGAAATCGGTGCGCGGATCGAGCGCGAGGAGCTGGGCCTGCGGGCGCAGCTGGTCTCCGAGGAACTGCGTTTCGGCGCCGACCGCGCCGCTGCGGCCGAAGAGGCGGCGAAGAAGGCGCGCGGGATCCGGCAGCAGCTCGAGGAGCGGCTGGCCGAGGTCTCCAAACGCCGCTCGGCAGCCGAGGAGCGCTTCGCCGAGCGCGACCGGGCTCGCACCCAGGCCTGGGGCCTGCTGACGAAGCTGCGCAGCGACCAGGAGCGGGTCGCGGTGCGGGTCGCCAACCTCTCCGGCCGCGAGGCCGAGGTTGAGGCGGGATTGGAGAAGATGCGCGCGGAGCTGGGGCCGCTGACGCTCGACGTCGGGCCGGGAAGCGCTCCGGGCGAACGGGCGCGGAAACTCGAAGAAGAGCTGGGGGAAATCGACGCAGGCCTGCGGACCGCGAGCGAGGGCCTGCGCGTCGCCCGCTCCGGCGACGCGGCCGAGGCGGCACGCGAGGCCGCGCTGGGCGACGTCCGCGCCGGCGCCGAGCGCGCCTCCCGTCACGCGAAACGGGCCGAGGGGCTGCTGGGCGAGCGCCACCGCGAGGCGATGCGAGCGAGGCTGGCCGCCGGCGAGGCGTTGCTCGACGACGTGCGGAGCGCACTGAAGGCGGCGGAAGCTGCCGGGGCGGCGATCCGCGCCCGGGTCGAGCGGATCGAGGAGAAGGTGGTCGGCGGCAAGGACGACGGCGACGAGATCGCCGAGGAACTGCGCACCTGCTCGCAGCAGGAGTTTGAGCTGCAGGCGGAGATGAAGAAGACCTCGGACGAGCTGACCCGGGCCGAGGTAGAGGCCGCCCACCTCGGCGACCGGCGGGCGGAGGCCGAGCGCGAGTTGGCCTCGATCGCCGAGCGCCTGGGGGAGGAGATCCCGCCGGCTGAGGAGGCGCTCACCGACGAGGCGCGGGCGGAGATCGACAAGCGGCTGGAGCGGCTGGAGCGGCGCCGGGCGCAGATCGGGCCGGTCAACCCGCTGGCCGAGCAGGAGTACGAGGAAGCGCGCGAGCACGTCGAGGCGCTACAGGCCCAGCGCGAGGACATCGAGCGCTCGATGCGCGAGCTGGAGTCGCTGATCCGCGACATAGACGAGGAGATCGAGCGCGCCTTCGAGGAGACCTTCGAGGCGACCGCGAAGAACTTCGAGGAGATGGTCGAGCACCTCTTCCCGGGCGGACGCGGGCGCCTGCGCCGGGTCAGCCTGCGGCCGGTTCGCGACGACGAGCGTCCGGCGGGCGAGCAGGAGGAACCGACCGACGCCGAGCCGGAGCCCGAGGAGGAGGAAGAGCAGCGCGAAGAGTTCGGGGTCGAGATAGAGGTCACCCCGGCGGGCAAGCAGACGCGCAAGCTCTCGCTGCTCTCGGGCGGCGAGAAGTCGCTGGTGGCGCTGGCCTTCGTCTTCGCCGTCTTCCTTGCCCGCCCGTGCCCCTTCTACATCCTCGACGAGGTCGAGGCCGCCCTCGACGACGCCAACATCGACCGCTTCCTGCAGCTGATCCGCCGCTTCTCCGACCGCGCCCAGTTCGTCATCGTCACCCACCAGAAACGGACGATGGACGCCGCCGACGTTCTCTACGGGGTCTCGATGGGGGGCGACGGCGTCACCAAGGTAGTTTCGCGGAAGCTGCCGCGCGACATCGCCGAGGACGAGCAGGACGAAGGACAGGCGCCGGGGCTTTCTGCAGTCGCTTAGAAAAGGGGGCGAGTGACCCTCTCCAGACACCTCTCGCCTATGGCTCGAGGTTAAGTGTCTGGCGAGGGTCACCCGCCCCCTTCAGCAGGGCCGTTACCTTTCTTCGCCATGGCTACTAGCTGGCAGGAGATCGTTGACCTTGGGGCGCGGCAGCCGGGGGCAGCTGTTGCAGTTGAGGAAGAGGCGCCCGAGCAGAAACGCGGCGTGTTCCGGCGGTTGCGAGAGAGCCTTTCGAAAAGCCGGCAGGCGCTGACCGAGGAGATCTCGGCCAGTCTCTTCGATCGGATCGACGATGAGACCTGGGAGCTGTTGGAGGAGGCGTTGATCCTTGCCGACGTGGGGGCGCCGACTACGGCGGCGGTGGTGGAGCGGCTCGAGCAGGAGGTCGAGTCGGGGGCGGTGCCGATGGACGGCGTCGCCGTCCGCGACCGCCTGATCGAGATCCTCGCCGAGGTCGCCTCGACCGGTAGGGCGCCGATGGACCTCAGCGCCGAGCCGGCGATCCTGATGGTGGTCGGCGTCAACGGCACCGGCAAGACGACGACGATCGGCAAGATCGCCTGGCACCTCTCCAAGGAGATGGGCCTCTCGGTCATCCTCGCCGCCGCCGACACTTACCGCGCCGCCGCCGCCGAGCAGCTCGAAACCTGGGCCGAGCGGGCCGGCGCCGAGCTGGTCCGCGGCGAAGAGGGATCCGACCCCGGCGCGGTCGCCTACGACGCGATCAACGCCGCTCGCGCCCGCGGCGCCGACGTCGTCATCGTCGACACCGCCGGCCGTCTCCACACCCAGAACAACCTGATGGACGAGCTCGCCAAGGTCCGCCGGGTGATCCAGAAGCAGATCCCCGAGGCCCCGCACGAGACCCTGATCTCGATCGACGCCACCACCGGCCAGAACGGCCTGCGCCAGGCCAAGGTCTTCTCCGACGCGGTCGAGGTCGACGGCGTCGTCCTCACCAAGCTCGACGGCACCGCCCGCGGCGGCATCGCCCTCGCGATCGCCTCCGACCTCGGCATCCCCGTGAAGCTGATCGGCGTTGGCGAGACCCTCGAGGACCTCCGCCCCTTCGACCCCGACGACTACGCGAAAGCGCTGCTGGCGGAGTAGGTCTTCTTCAGCTGTTCCTTTTGGTCGCTGTACGGCCATAAGGAACAGGCGATCAGTCGCTTAAGCTGACAGGGATGTTCGACCAGCTTTCAGAACGCCTGCAGTCGACCCTCTCGGAGGTCCGCTCGCGCGGGAAATTGAGCGAGTCCGACGTCGATTCGGCGATGCGGGAGATCCGCCTCGCCCTGCTCGAGGCGGACGTCAACTTCAAAGTCGTCAAAGCCTTCACGAAGACGCTGAAAGAGCGCTGCCTCGGCTCCGACGTGCTGGAGAGCCTCGACCCGGGGCAGCAGGTGGTGAAAATCGTCAACGAGGAGCTGGCCTCGCTGATGGGCGGCACCGGCTCGGAGCTGGCGATGGCCTCCAGCGGGCCGACCGTGATCCTGATGGCGGGCCTGCAGGGCTCCGGCAAGACGACCGCCTGCGCCAAGCTCGCCCAGTTCTTCGGCAAACAGGGCAAGGACGTCGCCCTCGCCGCCTGCGACGTCTACCGTCCGGCCGCGGTCGAGCAGCTGGTGACGATGGGCGGCCGCGCTGGCGCCCACGTCTACGAGCGCGGCACCGACGCCGACCCGGTCGACATCGCCTCCTGGGCCCTCGACGAAGCCCGCGCCGAGCGTCGCGACGTGCTGATCGTCGACACCGCCGGCCGCCTCCACATCGACCAGGACCTGATGGCCGAGCTGGCGAAGATCCGCAAGCAGACCCGCCCGCACGACGTCCTCCTCGTCGTCGACGCGATGACCGGCCAGGACGCCGTCGGCGTCGCCGAATCCTTCGCCGAGGTCGCCGAGTTCGACGGCGTCGTGATGACCAAGCTCGACGGCGACGCCCGCGGCGGCGCCGCGCTCTCGGTCAAAGCCGTGACCGGCAAGCCGATCCTCTTCGCCTCGACCGGCGAGAAGATCGAGGACTTCGACAAGTTCCACCCCGACCGCATGGCCCAGCGCATCCTCGGCATGGGCGACGTGCTCAGCCTAATCGAGAAAGCCGAGCAGCAGGTCGACGAAAAGGAAGCCGAGGAGCTGCAGGAGAAAATGCGGCGTGACCAGTTCACGCTCGAGGACTTCCTCAAGCAGATGAAGCAGGTCCGCAAAATGGGCCCGCTGAGCGGGATCCTCGGGATGTTGCCGGGAATGGGGGCGCTGAAGCAGCTGAAGAACGCCGACGTCGACGAAAGGGAGCTCGACCGGGTCGAGGCGATCATCCTCTCGATGACGCCCCAGGAGCGGGCCCACCCGGGGATCATCAACGGCTCCCGCCGCAAACGGATCGCCGCCGGCTCGGGGACCAAGGTCCAGCAGGTCAACCAGCTGGTCAAGCAGTTCGACCAGATGAAAGTGATGATGAAAGCGATGGCCAACGGGCGGATGCCGACGCCGCAGCAGATGGCCCAGCTCGCCGGCGGCAACCAACGCGCGCCGCGTCCCAAGATGCGTAGACGCTAAGCTGCGCGACCCTATGGCAGTCCGAATCAGACTTAGACGAGTGGGTTCGAAGAAGAACCCGATCTGGCGCATCGTCGTCGCCGACAAACGCTCGCCGCGTGACGGGCGCACGATCGAGACGATCGGCCAGTACAACCCGCAGACCGAGCCCTCGACGATCAACATCGACGAGGAGCGCGCCCGCCACTGGCTCGAGCACGGCGCCCAGCCTTCCGAGACCGTGGCGACCCTGCTGCGCACCAAGGGCATCAAGGCCTCCGGCAGCTAGCTGGCCTCGCCGATGACGGAGCTGCTCGAGTTCCTTGTCAAGGCCCTCGTCGAGGACCCGGAGGCGGTCGTGGTCGAGGAGCTGGAAGAGGACGGCGACCTCGTCTACGAGATCAGCGTCGCCGACGACGACCTCGGGCGGGTAATCGGCAAGGGCGGGAGGATCGCCAACGCGATCCGCACGATCGCCAAGGCCGCCGCGGTGCGGATCGATCGCCGGGTCATCGTCGACATCCTCGACTGAACTGATCCGGGAACGGACCTTCTAGAGTCGCCGCGTGCGCCTCGACGTCTTCACCCTCTTCCCGGAGGCCTTCGACTGGTTCCAGTCGCAGCGCTCGGTCCAGAACGCTCTGCGCGAAGGCAACGAGCTCAACCTCTTCAACTACCGCGACACGACGCCGCTGGGCGCCGGCCAGGTCGACGACTCGCCCTACGGCGGCGGCGCCGGGATGGTGCTGCGGGTCGACGTCGTCGACGCAGCGCTGCAGGCCGCCTACGGCGACGGGCCGCGACCGCGGATCGTCCTGCTCTCGCCGACCGGGCCCGTCCTCGACGACCCGATCGCCGACGAACTGGTCGCCGAGCCCCACGTCGCCCTGCTCTGTGGCCGCTACGAGGGCTTCGACGACCGCGTCCACCAGCACCTCGCCGACGACGAGCTCTCGATCGGCCGCTACGTCCTCGCCGGCGGCGAGCTGCCGGCGATGGTCGTCGCCGACGTGATCATGCGCAAGCTCCCCGGCGCCCTCGGCCACGAGGACTCCGCCGTCGAGGAGTCCTTCAGCCATGCGCTGGAGGGGATGCCCGAGTACCCGCACTTCACCCGCCCGCCCAGCTACCGCGGCTGGGAGGTGCCCGAGATCCTGCTCTCCGGCGACCACGAGAAGGTCCGCCAGTGGCGCCTGGAGCAGAGCCGCCAGCGCGCCGAGATCTACGAGCAGGCGAAAAAGAGCTCGCGCTCTGGCGGCGCTTAAGGTCCCGCTTAGCCGCTTTGGGCTACCATTCCGCGACCGCGCGGCTCCCGCACTGGGTCCGGCGGTTTTTTCTCGTCAAATGAGCTCTGTAATCGACAGCATCGAGCGCGCCCAGCTGAAGCAGGGTCTCCCGAATTTCGATCCGGGGGACCGCGTCCGCGTCCACTTCCAGGTGGTCGAGGGCAACCGCAAACGGATTCAGGTCTTCGAGGGCGTGGTGCTGCGGCGGCAGGGTTCGGGCGTGCGTGAGACCTTCACCGTGCGCAAACAGTCTTTCGGCGTCGGCGTCGAGCGGACGTTCCCGCTGCACTCGCCGAAGATCGAGAAACTCGAGGTCGCGGCGCGCGGGGACGTGCGACGGGCCAAGCTCTACTACTTGCGCGGCCGGATCGGCAAGGCTGCCCGCGTCGCCGAGCGGCGCTGGGGCATCGACGACGACGTGGTCGCGGCGCCCGCGGCGGCGTCGGGCGAGAGCACGGCGGTCGATGCCGAGGGCGTTAGCCAGGAGGAGGCGACGCCGGAGGTGACGCCCGTCGAGGGCGAGGAGCAGGCCGAGGAGACCGCTGCGGAGACCGAGGAGACGCCTGCGGCTGAGGCCGAGGCCGATCAGCCCGAGGCGGAGGCTTCCGAGCAGGCTGAGGAGCCCGAGGCGATTGCGGAGACTGAGACGGCGGCAGAGGCGGACGCGGAGGCGCCCGAGGCCGGGGAGACCGAGGACACTTCAGCGTCTGAGCAAGCCGAGGACGAGGAGCCGGCAGAGGCCGACGACTCCGACGAGGACTCGGCAGCCTGAAACGCCTGATCCCGAAGCCCGAAACCAAAGCCGGCGGGCTCATCGAGCTGGCCGTCATCGTTGCGCTGGCCTTGGGGCTGGCGCTGGCGATCCAGGCCTGGATCGTCAAGCCCTACCAGATCCCCTCGGAATCGATGGAGCCGACCCTCGACGTCGGCCAGCGCGTCCTCGTCAACCGCTTCCTCTACCACTTCCAGGATCCGAAGCCCGGCGACATCGTCGTCTTCCACCCGCCGGCGGGGGCTGATAACGGCACCGAATGCGGGGTGACGCCGAAACGGGGCGAACCCTGCCCGAAACCGACGGCGGGCGAGTCGAGCCAGAACTTCATCAAGCGGATCGTCGCCGGGCCGGGGGACAAGCTCTCGATCAAAGAAGGACACCCGGTCGTCAACGGGGTGGAGAAGAAAGACGAGCCCTACATCAACCCCTGCGGCGCTGCAGAGCAGTGCAATATGCCGAAGACGATCACGATTCCACCCGACATGTACTTCATGATGGGCGACAACCGTGGAGCGAGCGACGACAGCCGCTTCTGGGGACCCGTACCCAGAGACTGGATCATCGGTGAGGCCTTTGCCACCTACTGGCCCCCAGACCGCATCGGCGGGCTCTAAGCCCGGGAAGCTGCACCGGCGCCGGCTCGCCCGCAGCCGCCGCCTGTTCGCCTTCGACCGCGGGCTGGGGAGCCGCTACGTGGCGGGGACCGACGAGGCCGGACGGGGCTGCCTGGCAGGGCCACTGGTCGCCGCCGCCGTCCTGCTCGACTACGAGTCCCTCTCGCAGTCCGACCGCCGCGCCCTCAGCGGCCTGCACGACTCCAAGCAGATGACCGAGACCCACCGCTGGGAGATGTACCCGTGCGTGCTGCGGGCGGCGGAGCGGGTGAGCGTGGTGGTGCGCTGCGCGGCCGGGATCGACCGGCGCGGCTTGCACGTGACCAACGTCGAAGCTCTCTCGCTGGCCCTGGAGCGGTTGGCGCCGCCGGACGGGGAGGCGATCTCGCTCGTCGACGGCTTCCGCCTGCCGAACTGCGCGGTCCCGCACCGGCGGGTCGTGAAGGGCGATGCGACCAGCGCCGCGATCGCCGCCGCCTCGGTGATCGCCAAGGTCACCCGCGATCGCTACATGCGCGACGTCGCCCACCTGCACCCAGGCTGGGGGTTCGAGGAGCACGTCGGCTACTCGACCCCGGAGCACCGCCAGGCGATCGAGGAAATCGGCATCTCCCCGCTGCACCGCCGGTCGTTCCAGTCGGTGGCCTACTCGCAGCTTGAGCTCGGCTAGAACGCGCCGACCACGTGGTCGACCTCGACGGCGCGCCCGGCGCGGTCGAGGATGACGCCGACGGCGTCGAAGCGGATGTCGTCGAAGGGCGGCAGGTCGCGACGTTCTGCCATCCAAGCCGTACCGAGGCGGCGCACCTTGCGCTGCTTGCGGAAGTCGATCGAGAGGATCGGCTTCTCCGGGCCGAAGCTGGTGTCGAGGCGGGCCGCCTTGACCTCGACGAAGACGAGAACCCGGCCGTCGATGGCGACGATGTCGAGCTCGCCGTAGCGGGTGCGGGCGTTGCGCTCGACGATCTCCCAGCCTTCAGTGGCCAAGCGCTCGGCGATGAGGTCCTCAGCGATCTGGCCGGTGCGGCGGCGGGCGACGGTCATGTCTACTTAAGGGTCCAGCGCGACGAACTCTCCCCCCTCGGACGGCTCGATTTTAGAAGTCTCAGAAGCGTCACGAACCTGGTGCTGAATTTCTTCAATCTGCGCGCCACTCGTGCGACCTTGCTCCGTAGCGTCGCCCTCGTGCTCGCAACTGCCCGCACCTTCACCCTCGACGGCATCTCCGCCCGGCCCGTGCGGGTTGAGGTCGACGTCCACCGTGGCCTGCCTAACTTCACGATCGTCGGCCTGCCCGACGCGGCGGTGCGGGAGGCGCGGGAGCGGGTACGGGCCGCCTTGGTCAACTGCGGCTTCGAATTCCCCCTGCGGCGGATCGTCGTCAATCTGGCGCCGGCCAGCCTGCGCAAGGCTGGGCCGGGAATGGACCTGGCGATCGCGGCGGCGCTGCTGAGCGCCTCGGGTCAGTTGGAGTGGGAGGGGCTGGCGCAGGTGGCTCTGGCCGGAGAGTTGGCGCTCGACGGCTCGACGCGGCCGGTGCAGGGGGCGCTGGCGATGGCCGAGGCGGCGCGGGAGAGCGGGGCGGAGGCGATCGTGCTGCCGGAGGAGAACGGGGCAGAGGCCGCCCTAGCTGACGGGATCGACGTGATCCCGGTCGAGGCGCTAGGGCAGCTGCCGGCGTTCGTCGCGGGCGAGTGGGTGCCCACCCAACCGCAACCGCTGCCCCTCCAGCTCGATCTGCCTCCGGGCGCACCTGATCTCGCCGATCTGCGAGGGCAGCCGCACCTGCGGCACGCGCTGGAGGTGGCAGCTGCCGGCGGTCATTCCCTGCTCATGGTCGGGCCGCCCGGCGCGGGCAAGTCCCTCGCCGCAAGTCGCCTGCCGTCGATTTTGCCGCCGCTGGCGCCAGGTGAGGCTCTGGAGGTGGCGCGGATCGCCAGCGCCTGCGGCAGGCTCGGCAGCGGGCTTCCCGGGGGCAGGCCATTTCGGGCGCCGCACCACACGATCAGCGCCGCCGGGCTGATCGGCGGCGGCAGCCCTCCGCGTCCGGGCGAGGCGACTTTGGCCCACTGCGGAATTCTCTTTTTGGACGAGCTCTGCGAGTTCAGGCGGGATGCCCTGGAGGCGCTGCGAGCGCCGCTGGAGACGGGGGAGGTGGCGATCTCCCGAGTTGGCGGCCAGCGCAGCTTGCCCTGCCGGTTCATGTTGGTGGCGGCCGCCAATCCGTGCCCCTGCGGGCGAGGTGAAACCGATCCAGATTGCTCCTGCGCCCCTTATGACGTGCAGCGCTACCAGGGCAAGCTGAGCGGGGCGCTGGCGGACCGGATCGACATTCTCGCGGCGGTGCGCCAGCCGAGTGCATCGGAGATCGGTGGAGCACCTGGCGAGTCTTCAATTGCCGTACGGGATCGGGTCTGCCAGGCGCGGGAGCGGCAGGAGCGGCGATTGGGTCAAGGACGCTGCAACGCCGAGATGTCGCCGGCGGAGGCCCGTGCCTGCGCCCTCAGCTCGGAGGCGGCGGCGCTGCTGGCCGACCTCTACGCGCGACATCGCCTCAGCGGCCGCGCTCACGACCGGGCGCTCCGGCTGGCGCAGACGATCGCCGACCTCGAAGGGGTCGAGGAGATCGGCGAAGAGCAGATGGCGCAGGCCCTGCAGATGCGGAGGCGGGACCATGGCTGAGCCGTTTGCCTGCACCGATTGCTTGCGGCGTTCCTGGCTGCTCGCCGCTCTCGGTCCCTATGTGGAGAAGATCGCCACCGGCGAGGTCGGCAGGCGCTCGCCGGAACTGCTGCGGCTCTCGAACGAGGAGCTGGTCGAGGTCGCCGCGCCAAAGGTGGCGACGCAGTTGCTGGCGAGGATCGATGCGCTGCCAGAGGAACGCCTGATCGAAGAGCTGCTGCTGGCGGAGTGCTGGGCCTGCTGCCGCCACGGCGACCTCTATCCGGATTCCCTGCGCGACGCGCCCGACGCCCCCTGGGCCTTGATCGGCCGCGGCAACGCGAAGCTGCTCGACGGGCTCGAGCCGTTCGAAGCGGTGACGATCGTTGGCGCCCGTCGTGCCACCTCCTACGGCCGTGAAATCGCCCGCGAGCTGGGGCGGGAACTGGCAGCGGCTGGCATGACGGTGGTCAGCGGCCTCGCCTTCGGCATCGACGCCTGCGCCCACCGCGGCGCGATCGACGCCGGCCGCACGATCGCCGTCCTCGGCTGCGGCCCCGACGTCGCCTACCCGGCCAGCCACCGTTCGCTCTGGCGGCGGATCTGCGAGGTCGGGCTGGTGATCTCAGAGCTGCCACCAGGAGCGACGCCCTGGCGCTGGACCTTCCCTGCCCGCAACCGGATCATGGCCGCCCTCGCCGGGATGACGGTGGTGGTCGAGGCCGCGACCCGTTCCGGCTCGCTGATCACGACCGATTTGGCAGCCGACCTCGGCCGCGACCTCGGGGCGGTGCCCGGTCCCGTCACCTCCCGCGCCTCCGCTGGCCCCAACGCCCTTCTCGCCGGCGGCGCCTGCGTCATCCGCGATGCTCAAGACGTCCTCGACTCGATGCTCGGCCCCGGCCGCAAACAGATCGAGCACCGCGGCCCCGAACTCGACCACGCCCTCGAATCCGTCCTCACCGCCGTCGAGGCCGGCCACTCCAGCTGCGACGCCGTAGCCACCGCCACCGGCCTCCCCGGCCCCGCAGCCGCCTCCGCCCTAGCCCGCCTCGAGCTCCTCGGCTACCTCACCTGCTCGAGCCTCGGCGCCTACTCGCGCACGCTGATGCCATCGGCAGGCCGGATCTCTCTCTAGGCTCCCGTTTCGATGATTCGCAGACGAATTCCAACCGCCCTCTCCATCGCCGGCTCCGACTCCGGTGGCGGTGCCGGTATTCAGGCGGATCTGAAGGCGTTCGCGCGCTGCGGGGTGCACGGAATGACGGCGATCACGGCCATCACGGCGCAGAACACTCGCGCAGTCGAGAAGATCGAGTTGGTCTCGCCGAACCTCGTCTTCTGCCAGATCCTGGCCATAGCCGAGGACATCCGGGCCGACGCGGTGAAGATTGGCATGCTCGGCTCCCCGGAGATCATCGATGCGGTCGCGGTCGGGCTTACCTACATCGGAGTCGCGCTCGCGCCGGTGGTGATCGACCCGGTGATGGTGGCCGAGAGTGGGGCAGCTCTGATCGACGACGAGACGAGAGAGGCCATGGTGGAGTACCTCATTCCTAATTGCGATGTGGTCACGCCTAATATTCCGGAGGCCCGAGTCATGACGGGGCTCGGCGAGGATGCCTCGCAGGAGGAGCTGGCGCGGGGGGTCCTCGAGCTGGGGCCGAAGGCTGTGGTCGTCACCGGTGGCCATAGTGAGGAGCTGGTCGACCTCTTCTTCGATGGAGAGCGGCTGGTCGAGATCCCCGGCGAGCGGCATCCCGACGGCGCCGCGCACGGCTCGGGCTGCACCCATTCTTCCGCGCTTGCCGCGTACCTCGCCCGCGGGGCGGAGCCGCTCGAGGCCGCCCGCCGGGCCCGCGAGGTCGCCTCGGCAGCGGTCGGTCACGGCTTGCGCGACATCGGTTCTGGTCCCGGTCCCGTCGACGTCTTTGGCCTTGGATGAGCATTTTCGGTTTCTCGCTTCCCCAAAAGCTGCAATCGCGGCTTTCGTCCCCTCAGTAGATTGAGCGCTATGAGCACCAACGGCGACACCGCGACCAAGCTTCCCCGGCCTCGTTCCTCGACCGTCTTCGACGGTCCCGACCGCGCCCACGCGCGGGCCTACATGAAGGGCATCGGGTTCGACGACGACGCGCTCAGCCGGCCGACGGTCGGGATCGCCAACACCTGGACCGAGGCGATGCCCTGCAACTTCCACCTGCGGGCGCTCGCCGAGCACGTCAAAGAGGGCGTGCGTGCGGCCGGTGGCACCCCGATGGAGTTCAACACGGTCGCCGTCTCGGACGGGGTGACGATGGGCACCCAGGGGATGAAGGCCTCGCTGGTCAGCCGCGAGGTGATCGCCGACTCGATCGAGCTGATGGCGCGCGGCTATCAGTTCGACGCGATCGTCGCTCTCTGCGCCTGCGACAAGACGATCCCGGGCTGTGCGATGGCGCTGGCCCGGCTCGACGTACCCTCGGTGCTGCTCTACGGCGGCTCGATCGCCCCCGGCCACTGGCACGGCCGCGACGTCACCATCCTCGACATCTTCGAGGCGATCGGTGCCCACAACGCCGGCGACATGAGCGACGAGGAACTGCACGAGCTCGAGGGAGTCGCCAGCCCCGGCGCCGGTGCCTGCGGCGGCCAGTTCACCGCCAACACGATGGCCTGCGCGTTCGAGGCGCTCGGGATCAGCGCTGGCGGTTCGGCGATGGTCCCCGCCGAAGACGACGACAAGCAGACGGTGGCCGAGAAAGTCGGCGAGCTGGTGATCAACGTCCTCGCCGAGGACATCCGGCCGAGCAAGGTCATCACCCGCGAGGCGCTGGAGAATGCGATCGCCTGTGTTTGCGCCTCCGGCGGTTCCACCAATGCCGTCCTGCACCTGATCGCGCTCGCTCGGGAGCTCGGGATCGAGCTGACGATGGACGACTTCGAGCGAATCTCCCGCCAGACGCCGCTCTTCGCCGACCTCAAGCCGGGTGGCCGCTTCGTCGCCACCGACCTCTACGCCGCCGGCGGCGTGCCGGTGATCCTCAAGCGCCTGGCCAAAGCGGGGATCCTGCACAGTGAGGCGATCACCGTCACCGGCCGCACGGTCGGCGAGGAGGCCGCCGCGGCGACCGAGGCGCCTGATCAGGAAGTGGTGCGCCCGGTCGAGAACCCGCTGAAGCCCGAAGGCGGCCTGGCGATCCTGCGCGGCAACCTCGCCCCTGAAGGATCGGTGGTGAAGGTCGCCGGCACCGAGCGGCGCCAGCAGACCGGCCCCGCCCGGGTCTTCGAGTCCGAAGAGGAGTGCTTCCGCGCGGTCAAGAACCAGCAGATCAATCCCGGCGACGTCGTCGTCATCCGCAACGAGGGGCCGGTCGGCGGCCCCGGGATGCGGGAGATGCTGCAGGTGACGGCGGCGATCGTCGGCGAGGGCCTCGGCGAGAGCGTCGCGATGGTCACCGACGGCCGCTTCTCCGGCGCCACCCGCGGGCTGATGATCGGCCACGTCGCCCCCGAGGCCGCCAGGGGCGGGCCGATCGCGGCGATCCGCGAGGGCGACGAGATCACCGTCGACATCGACAACCGCCGCCTCGACGTCGCCCTCTCCGACGAGGAGATCGAGCAGCGCATCGCCGAGTATCAGCAGCCCGAGCCGCTCTACACCCGCGGCGTCATGGCGAAGTACGCGGCGACGGTCTCGTCCGCGGCCAAAGGGGCGATTACGGGCTGACGAGTGGCGAGTTAGCTTGCCTATAGACGGGCTAACTCACCAGTGGCGCTACCCGATGGCCGTGTCGTCGTGCTGCGCCGCTTCCAGCGGGCGCGATGACTCGATGAACTCTTCGAGCAGCGGGTTGAACCTCGCCGGTCGCTCCAGCTGCGGCAGGTGCCCGGTCCGCTCGAAGATCTCCAGGCGCGAGCGGGGGATCAGGCGGTGGTACCCGAGCGCGGCCTCGACCGGGACGATCTTGTCGTTCAGGCCCCAGACGACCAGGGTCGGGATCTCGATCTCCGGCAGCCGCTCGCGGGTGTCGTAGCCGACGATCGAGGTCATCGCGTCGGCGAAGCCCGGCGCGCTCAGCCCCGGCCGCGCCTGCTCTTTCAGCAGCTCCGGCCGCAGCTTGTTTGGGTTGCGGAAGACGCGGCCGAAGGCGAGCTTCTTGCCGGCTGGGCGAGTGAGGAAGAACTTACGCTCGCCGTCGAGCAGGTGCGGCGCGGCGGCCTCGATCATCCGCGCCGTTGCCTGGACCCGCCGGTCTTTCGCCTCCCAGAAGCTGACCCCGGCGGCGGAGATCAGGACCAGCCGGTGGAACCGCTCCGGGCGCTGGATCACCGCCTCGGTCGAGATGAAGCCGCCCATCGAGTTGCCGACGAGCGCCGCCACCTGGTCGATCCCCAGCCGCTCGCAGAAGTCGTGGATCAGCCGGCCGTAGTTCGGCATCGAGATGTCCCAGGAGGGCATCGGGCTGTCGCCGAAGCCGGGCAGGTCGAGGGCGATCGCCCGGTACTCGCGGCCGAAGTGGGGCAGGTTCTCGAGCCAGTTGCGCCAGCAGCCGGCGAGGCCGTGGACGAAGAGGACCGGTTCGCCGCTGCCGACTTCGGCGTAGTTGACGGTCGCCCCCGGCAGCTCCACCTGCCGCAGGTGCTCGCGCCAGTCGATCCGCATCCATTCAGGCTGCGGGTCCGGGTTGCCGTAATCGCTGCCGGGGAAGGGCAGCGCCTTGCGGTCCTCGGCGTGATCAGGCATAACCCATCCTTTCCAAGACCGGGATCTCGCGGATCTGCGGGGGCTGCAGGTGGTCCCAGAGGATCCCGCGCGGGCGCGGGTACTGGCGCTCGATCTCGATCACCGCGCGGGGCGTCGCGATCAGGTCGCAGGGGAGGTCGTGGTCGGTGACCATCAGGTGCTGGCGGAGGATCTGGATCGGGTGGACGGTGGTGGCGACGGTGGTGTGGTTGTCGATCTTGCCGGCGTGGCTGAGGATCCCGTACTCGAGGTCGTGGTAACCGCCGCCCTTGCCGACCCGCGCGCCGCTGAGGTTGACCGCGACCGAGCCGCAGAGGATCAGGTCGATCTCCGGCAGGTCGTCGAGGGCGACGACGCGCCCGTGCTTGAGCGCGCCCTTGATCGTCGCCGCCTCTTTCATCGCCCCCTTCGAGAGCTTTTTCGGGTCAAGCACCCGGAACGGGTGGGGGTCGCGCAGACGCGGCACCGCCATGATCACTGTCTTGCCCTCTTCGAGGGCGATCCGCCTCGCATGCGTCTGCGGCGAGTCGGGATTGGCCTTGATCACCCGCGCCCGCTTCCAGAGCCGGTGGCCAGCCAGCTTCTCGGCGGCGAGTTTGGCGCCGGCGAAATTCGGGATGCGCCCCTCGGCGCCGGGAAAGCGGGAAACGCCCTCGCGCTCCATCGCCTTCCACACCTCCTCGCGGACTTCGTCCTTCGTGCGCATCGGCGAAAGATATCCACCAGCCCTACCGATAAGACCGAGGCAATGCTTAGACTTTTTGTTTCCCGGCCACTGACGTACTGAAGGCGAGCTTCCAGTCAATGGGTAAGAGAACTTCCATAGCGGCGATCGTCGTTGCCGTGGTGCTGGTGGTCCTGGTGGCCGCCGCCTACGCCTACGACAGCTCGCAGAAGGACAAGATCGCCGACGGCGTCACGATCGGCGGCGTCGACGTCGGCGGCATGAGCGAAGAAGAAGCCGCTACCGCGGTCCGCCGCAAGCTGCTGGCGCCGCTGCGCCACTCGCTCGTCGTGACTTTCGACGGGCAGAAGTGGAAGCTCCCGGGGCAGAAGCTGAAGATTCGCGCCAACGTCGACCCGGCGGTCGAAGAAGCACTCGAAGCAAGCCAGGAAGGCGGCTTCCCGGGCCGGCTCGTCCGCTACGTCAGCGGCGGCGAAGTCGACGAACAGATCACCCCCCAGATCTCCTATTCGAAGCCGGCGATCAACCGCTTCGTCCGCCACGTCGCCGATGGAATCGACCGCGAACCGCAGAACGCCGACGTCGAACCGAGTCCCGATTCGCTCGAAGTGGTCGCCGGGAAGAACGGGCGCAAGCTGCGCGACAACCTGCTGGAGAAAGACCTCGAAGACGCGGTCTTGAACGCGAACGCGCCCCACAGGATCGTCGCCCGCGTCCACGCGACCAAGCCGGGAGTCACCAAGAGCGAGGTCGCCGCCGAGTACCCCTCCTACATCACCGTCGACCGCGGCACCTTCACCCTGCGCCTCTGGAAGCACCTGAAGCTGGCGAAGGAATACACGGTCGCGGTGGGGATGGAAGGGCTGGAAACGCCCGAAGGGCTGTACCACATCCAGGAAAAGGAAGAAAACCCCGTTTGGCACGTGCCGAACTCGGCCTGGGCCGGCAGTCTCGCCGGAAAGACGATCCCGCCGGGTCCCGAAGACCCGATCAAGGCTCGCTGGATGGGCATCTACGAAGGCGCCGGCATCCACGGCACCGAAGAGACCTGGTCGCTTGGCCACGCCGAATCGCACGGCTGCATCCGCATGGCGATTCCGGACGTGATCGAACTCTACGATCAGGTCGAAGTAGGAACCCCCATCTACATCGGCAACTGATCGCGCAGGACGCGGGGCGGCGGGGGAGAAACAACCTCCCGTGAACTGGCAGGAGGCTTTAACGCTTTACGACCGGGACCTGCGGGCGCGTGGGTCGGCCGAGCGGACGCGGCGCGCCTACGGGGTCGACCTCGGCGGCTTCGCCGAGTGGGCGGGCGAGCAGGGACTGGACCCAGCTGGCATCCGCCACCGCGACGTGCGCCGCTTCGGCGCCGGCCTCTCCAACGCCGGCGCTGCGCCGGCGACCGTCGCCCGCAAGCTGGCGGCGATCCGCGGCCTCTACGGCTTCCTCGTCCGCACCGGCCGCGCGGGATCGAATCCGGCGGAGCTCGTCTCCAGCCCCAAGCGCTCGGAAAAGCTTCCCCACGTCCTCACCACCGAGCAGATGCGTTCGCTGCTGGAGCGGATTCCGGCGCGAACGCCGCTGGAGCTGCGCGACCGGGCGATGCTCGAGCTCGCCTACTCCTGCGGCCTGCGCTGCGAGGAGATCGTCAACCTCGACGTTGGCGCGCTCGACTTCGAGACCGAGCAACTGCGCGTGCTCGGCAAGGGCTCGAAGGAGCGGTTGCTGCCGGTCGGCGAGCCGGCGCAGAAGGCGTTGCGCCGCTATCTGGACAAAGGCCGGCATGCACTTACGGCCGATCCGCGCGAGCAGGCGCTCTTCCTCTCCAAGAGCGGCCGCCGCCTCTCCAACTCCGACGTCACCCGCCGTCTCGGCCTCTGGACCCGCGAGGCGGCGCTCGCGGCCGGCGTCTCTCCGCACGCACTTAGACATTCCTTTGCAACGCATCTGCTCGAGGGCGGGGCAGACCTGCGTACGATTCAGGAGTTACTAGGTCACGCGTCGATCTCGACCACCCAGGTTTACACCCGAGTCGACGCGGCCAGACTGCGTGACACTTACGCCGCCAGCCACCCCCGCGCATGAGACAAATCCCCGCAACCACGCATAGGATCGCCTGAATGGAAACGGGTGTGAAAGAGGTAGAGCTCCGCGACCTGTGGCGCCGCTACAAGCAGGAGGGCGACGACAGCGCCCGCGAGCGGCTCGTCGTCGCCTACTCGCCGATGGTCAAGTTCGTCGCCGGCCGGCTCGGCGCCGGGCTGCCCTCGCACGTCGAAGACGCCGACCTGATCTCCTACGGCCTCGTCGGCCTGATCGGGGCGATCGAACGCTTCGAGCCCGAGCGGGGGATCAAGTTCGAGACCTTTGCGATGACCCGCATCCGCGGCGCGATCATCGACGAACTGCGCTCGCTCGACTGGGTGCCGCGCTCGGTTCGCTCTCGCGCCCGCGAAATCGAAGCTGCGCAGGCGAAGCTCGAGCACGAGCTGCAGCGGGCGCCGACCGAGGCCGAGCTCGCTGCCAAGCTCAACATGACCGAGGAAGAACTGCAAAGCGCGCTGCTGGAGATCGCCAACTCCTCGGTCTACGCGCTCGACGAGCTCTGGACCGTCTCCGACTCCTCCGGCGACCAGGTTTCGCTGCTCGACACGATCGCCGACGAGGGCGCCGCCGACCCGCAGGAGGCGCTCGCCACGACCGAGGTCAAGGACCGCCTCACCGAGGCGATCGGCTCGCTGCCCGAGCGCGAGCAGCTGGTGGTCGCGCTCTACTACTACGAGAACCTCACCCTGCGCGAGATCGGCGAGGTCCTCGGCGTCACCGAGTCGCGTGTCTCCCAGCTGCACACCAAGGCAGTGATGCGGCTGAAATCGCATCTGCAGCAGGGCTGAATCCGCCGGGGGCGACGCCTGCCCGCTGGTACCTTGGCGACAGCATGAGCTCCGAGGCCCCCTGCGCGATCTGCGGCCGGACGATCCTGGCCGGCGAGCGCGTTCACGGCTTCGTCGAGGGGGACGAGGAGCGGTCGGTCTGCGAGCTCTGCGTGGCGCGGGCGGAGCGGCTGGGCTGGCGGCCCGCCGGCGAAGCGGAGCCGGAGCGACCCGAGGACGGGCACGAGGGACGGTGGCGCTTGCGCGGGCTGCTGCGCCGCCGCCCTCGCCGCCCTGGGACGCCCGCAGCGGATCGTCTCCAGGGTTTTCCGACCCATAGCGAGGAAAACTCTGGAAACGACGATGTCCCCGTACGCCCGCGGCCACGTCCGATGCCGCCACTCGACCTCGACGCTCCGACCCCGTTCGAGCGCGCCCTCGCCCGCTTCAACTCGAGCGAGGCGGGACGGACGGTGGCCGGCCTCACCCGCACGCTGGGCAAGCCCCACGTCTCGATAGGGGCTGCCGCCGGTGTTCCCGACGAGGTGAGGATCACCGTCGCCTGGGAGCTCTCCTGGTACCAGTGGGGGGTCGACATCGGCGACGAGCTGCGTCCCGTCTTCCAGATCGACAAGGGTCGCGAGCTCGACCAGCTCGACGCCGCGGCACGGCAGTGGAATGCCTCGGTCGACGGGGCCGGCCACCTCAGTCTCGCCGGAGAGCCGGCGCGGCGGTGAGCAAGGTCACGGTCAACGTCGACGGGGGCGCCCGCGGCAACCCCGGCCCGGCCGCGATCGGCGTCGTCCTCCGCGACGGCGACGGCGAGGTGCTGGAGAAGGTGGGGGAGAAGATCGGCAAGGCGACCAACAACGTCGCCGAGTACCGGGCGCTGCTGCGCGGGATCGAGCTCGCCGGGGAGCACGGAGCAAGCGAGCTGGAGCTGATCGGCGACTCGGAGCTGGTGGTGCGGCAGGTCGAAGGGCGCTACAAAGTCAAGAACGCGGGCATGAAAGAGCTCTACGACGAGGCGGTGCGGGCGCTGCGGGGCTTCGACTCCTGGTCGATCCGCCACGTCCGCCGCAAGGAGAACGCCGATGCCGACCGTCTTGTCAACGAAGCGCTCGACGGGGTCCTCGATGGCTGACGATGCCAAACGGCCGGTAGAGCCGATCGACCCCGGCGTCGACATCGGCCACGTCCACCTCAAGGTCGCCGACGTCGACCGCGCCCTCGACTTCTACTGCGGCATCCTCGGCTTCGAGCTGATGCAGCGCTGGGGCGCCGACGCCGCCTTCATCTCCGCCGGCGGCTACCACCACCACATCGGCCTCAACTCGTGGTCCTCGAAAGGGGGCTCTCCGCCGCCTCCCGGCACCACCGGCCTCTTCCACACGGCGATCCGCTACCCGACCCGCCGGGCCCTCGCCGACGCGCTGCGGCGGCTGAGCGAGGCCGGCTGGCCGCTCGAAGGTGCCTCCGACCACGGCGTCAGCGAGGCGCTCTACCTCTCCGACCCCGACCGCAACGGAGTCGAGCTCTATTGGGACCGCCCCCGCGAGCAGTGGCCGCGGCCGCCGGAGGGCGAGGGGGTGGCGATGGGCACCTTTCCCCTTGACCTAGACGACCTGATCTCCGAGCTGAAGGGCTAGGGAAGGGAGCACAGAGAGACGCGGCGCCGAGGAGGAGCGTCAGGGCAACCGTGGCCAGGGAAAACGACGGTGCCGAAACGGGGAAAGGGCTCTTCCTCTGCGCCGCGTCGGGGATGGATCAATGTGGGAACGTGAAGTTGATACCCATAAATCGGTAGGACAAACGCGCGTACCCAGAAAAATCTTCATATCCAAAGATCAAGGAGGCAGAGATGGAGGTTGCGACCGCTGGAGGACACGGTCAGATCGGCTTGCTGCTGGGAAAAGTGCTGGCTGAACGCGGCCACACCGTCTTCGGCCTGATTCGAAATCCCGACCAGGAAGACGACCTTCATGCGGCCGGCGTCGAGCCGGTTCTCTGCGATCTCGAGGGCGACGACGACGTCGCCGAGGCGATCAGCGGCGCTGACCGTGGTCTTCGCCGCTGGCGCCGGGCCTGGCAGCAGCGCCGCGCGCAAGCGCACGATGGACCTCGGCGGGGGCGTTGAAGCTGATCGATGCCGCAAGGCCGAGGCCGATCGCGCCCTTGCCGCCAGTGGCCTCGCCTACACCATCGTCCGGCCCGGTCGCCTAACCGACGATCCACCTACCGGCCACGTCCAGATCGGCGAGCGACTCGAGCGGGCCGAGATCTCCCGCGCCGACGTCGCCGCGGTGCTTGCCGCTGTCCTGGAAGCGCGCAACACGATCGGCAAGAGCTTCGATGTTGTCGCGGGTGAATTGCCGGTGGCGCGGGCGATAGCCGGCCCCTGAGCTTGCAACATACTCAATTGTTCTTGACTATAGTTTCCTGGGCCGGTACGACTCCTAGCTCGCAAAACGCGCCTCGGCGCAAGAGTCAAGGAGAAATGAGATGAAGCACGTAATCAGGGCAAGCTTGCTTGCCGCGGTGGTAGCTGTGCTGACGGCGTTTACCGGCACCGCCTCGGCAACCGTTGCCACATCCCCCGCCGGCACCCTCTACACAGGCACCGTCAAAGTCGAAACGGAGGGTGAGTTCACCTTCGAAAACACCAACATCGGCTTGAAAGTCCAGTGTCAAGCTTCCGGGGAAGGGAAGATCGAAAGCCACGGACCCACGGTCACAGCCGTTGGCTTTCCGCTTTTCGATTCAGTTACCGGCTGCACAAACGGCTATACGGTCACAATCCTTAAACACGGAACCGGAGAAGCTCATCTGATCAGCGGCACCGCTAACGCGACACTCACATCGAGTGGGACAGAAGCCACAGTCCACACCCCCCTTGGATTCAGCTGCACCTATACGACCAGCAACACCGATGTCGGTATCGGAACAGGCAGTAAAACCACGGGCGGCACAGCGACAGTCGACATGAACAGCGTGGTCATCCCTCGCACCGCAGATAGTGCTCTCTGCGGAACCCAGGGAGTCCTCAAGGGCAGCATGAAAGTCACCACTCCGGATTACCTCGACGCCTCCTGAGGAGGAACCCAACGAGCATAGGTCTAGAGCCCGCAGCCGCCGATTCGGCGCGGCTGCGGGCTTTGCGCGCTAGGCCATTTCACCTAGCCTGACGCCATGTCTCAGGCCATCTTGGTCGTGTGGCCGCATGGGAACACGGCGCCAACGTCGGCGATCTTCAATTGCTTCACCTCCCCCGGTCAGTCGCTTTGCTGAGGCTCGAACGAGCCGCCAGCCCTGACCGAGAGTTTGCTGGAAGAGTTTTCAGCAATGAGATGGAGTTCACTTGAAGTCGGACCCGCGCTTGCAATGTGAGGAACGCTCAAATACCGTCCTGCAAAGCAGGGTCATCAAGAGGACCGGAGGAGAGCGATGGGTAGGCGACGCAGGAGAACGAGAACGCTCAAGGGCACCGTCAACGCCAACTCGCCCTTGGATCAGCGAGTAGCGCGGGGGATGGCTCATTCGCTGCGGGCGGAGATCCTCGCCTATCTGACCGAACACCCGGTCAGCAGCCCGGCGGAAATGAAGAAGGCGGGAGTGGGCGACCGCGAGCAGGCCGATCTCAGCCACATCGCCTACCACACCCGCGTTCTGGAGGAATTGGCGCTGATCGAAGAAGTGAAAAGCGCCCCGAAGCGGGGGGCGATCGAGCACTTCTACCGGGCGATCAGCCGGATGTTCCTCGACGTCGAGGCGTGGAAGAGGCTGCCGCAGGAGATCAAGACGACGATCAGCGTGAAGGCGGTGGAAGAAAGCCTCGATCGGGTCTCCGAAGCGGTCTCGGCGGGCACCTTCGACAGTCGCGACGAGCGCACCGTCATCAACCTCGGGTTGATGCTGGACGAGACGGGCTTCAAAGCCGCGTCGCAGAAACTGGACGAAGTCATGGACTGGCTCCAAGGCGAGCAGGCCGCCGCCGTCCAGAGGGCGGAGGAGAGCGGGGACGAGTTGCTCTACACCTCGGTCAGCCTGTTGATGTACGAGTCCCCGCCGAAGACGCGACCGGACGGCGACGCCTAGGTCGCCCTCCGACCGCGGGCGGCCCTATTGTGGCCGCCCTTGTACGACACCTCTCAGCACCTGATCGGCAGCGGGGCGCGCTCCCGGTCGCTTCCGGATTGGCCTAGCGCCCGACCCCTCCGCGCCTGGCAGCAGGAGGCGACCGAGGCCGTGCGGGCGCACTCGGGCACCAGCTTCCTGGCCTCGGCGACGCCGGCGGCCGGCAAGACCACTTTCGGCCTGCACATCGCCCACCGGATGCTGAGCGCCGGGTTCGTCTCGCGCGTCGTCGTCGCCGGCCCGACCACCCACATCTGCCGCCAGTGGGCTGCTGACGCGGGGCGCTACGGCATCGACCTCGAGCCGAATCGGCCGAATTCGGACGGGCCGGAGTCCGGCGACTTCCACGGCGTCGCCGTCACCTACCAGACGATCGCCGCCGAGCCGGAGACGCACCGGCTGGCCGCCAGTCGCCGGCCGACCCTGCTGATCGCCGACGAGCCGCACCACATGGGCGATCAGGCCGCCTGGGGCCTGCAGGCCCGCAGGGCCTTCGACGGCGCCCGCTTCCGGCTGCTCCTCTCGGGCACGCCCTTCCGTTCTGACAACTCGGCCATTCCCTGGGTCACCTACGACGAGGACGGTCTCAGCCGCGCCGACTACGTCTACGGCTACCCGCAGGCGCTGGTCGACCGGGTGTGCCGTCCGATCACCTTCCTGCCATATGACGGCGAGATGGAATGGGTCTCGGACGGAAGGCTGCGCAGCGCCGACTTCGACCTGGCCCTGCCGGCGGTGGAGGCGGCCCGGCGCCTGCGGACGGCGCTCGAGCCGGAGGGCGAGTGGATGGGCGAGGTGCTGCACGACGCGGATGCGAGGCTGAGCGAGGTGCGCGCCGACGGGCACCCCGACGCGGGCGGCCTGGTCATCGCCTCCGATCAGGACCACGCGCGGGCGATCGCGGCGCGCCTCGCGTCGATCTCGGGGGAGCAGCCCGGGCTGGTGATGAGCGACGAGCCCGGCGCCAGCCGCCGCATCGCCGATTTCGCCTCCTCGGGCCGGCGCTGGCTGGTCTCGGTCCTGATGGTCTCGGAGGGCGTCGACATCCCCCGCCTGCGGGTCGGCGTCTATGCGACGGCGGCCCGGACCGAGCTCTTCTTCCGCCAGGTGGTCGGCCGCTTCATCCGGAGCACTCCGAGGCCGCGCCGTCAGATGAGCTACCTCCTGATGCCGGCCGACCCGCGGCTGAAGGCGCTGGCCCACGAGATCGAGCTAGAGCGCCGCCACGCGCTCGACCTCTCGCCGAGCGGGGAGGAGGAAGAGGGCGAAGAGATAGAGGAGTCGCGTCCGGATCGGCGCGAGCCGGGTGAAGGGTTTGCCGCCCTGAGCTCCGGCGATGCCGAGCTGGATGACGCGATCATGAGCGAGACCGCCCTGCAGCTCTTCCCGACCGACGAACCCAAGTCGAAGAAGGCGGCCGTCCCCACCAAGCCCAAAGCCGCACCTGAGGACCCCCAACCCGAGCGCGAGTCGGCCTACGCGGCCCGAGAGCGCCTACGCACCGAGCGCAGCCGCCTGGTCGCCAAAGTCGCCCGCCGCACCAACAAGTCCCACCGCGAGATCCAGGCCCGCATCAACCGCGCCACCCGCGCCCGCTCAGTCGCCAGCGCCACCATCGACCAACTCGAGCGCGGCAACGAGATGCTGCGCCGCGAGCTCTGGCGGTGAGAGCGGGAAGCCAATGACCGATCCCTTCGTTCGTCCTCTCGCCGCCGATGCTCGCGTCCTGGTCGAGTTGGAGGGCCGTCCTCTGACGAGGTATGCGGTCATGCTGCAGTTGAGGATCGAGGGGCGTTGGCAGACGATTCGCCTGCTCGACAATGCCCACGGCGACCATGACATGCACCGCTACACTGGAGCCGAGAAGCAGCCTGCAGAGCGGTTCGCCGAGGGTTCGGTCAATGAGGTCGCGCCAATGGCGATCCGCTACTTGATCGATCACTGGGAAGCAATCGCAGCGTCATGGAAGAGCTAAAGCGAAGCAAGTTCACCGCGGCTGGTGAGATCGCCAACGAGCGATTGATCGAAGCTGCCATCGACCCTGATCGCTATCCCCAGGGAACCGTCTTCATCGCCGCGGGCCAAGAGGGCTTCAGCGAAGCGCTGGCCGAGGCGCTGACCGACCATCGGCCATTAGCAATCGTCTATCCCGATGGCCGCGAGATCGTGGCCGCCCCCCGTGGAGGTGCGCTCGCATTTTTCGAGCACCTGTTGACTCGGCGTCGGGAGGCCAGAGGTAAGCGCCGTGAGCCTGTCGTGCCTCTTCCGGCCGATTATCAGGTGGAGATCAGAGACACCCAGCCTCTAGCTGCCGCCTGAGCTCTTCCTCGTCGCCTTCGAATCGCGTCACGCGGCCAGCAGCGAGATCCTCGTCGGCTTCACGCTCGCGCTGCTGCCATTCACGCGTCCCGAACCAAGACTGCTCAGGGTCTATTCGGCCATCCGTCACCTTACGGAGCAGAATAATTGGCAGAAAGGAGTCGGGGAAGCAATCAGGCAGGGGCTTGTTGTCAACGCCGATTGCGGGCGGCGAGGCGAGAGCCGATGCCGGACGTGACGCCGCACTCGCCACGCCGCGCCTTCATTTTCCTCCTACTCGCAGCAGGAGCCGATGTGCCCTACGTGATGGCGCAGGCGGGACATACCGACCCGAAGATGACCCTTGGCCTCTACGCCCAGGTAATCGCATCTGAGACGGATCACGGCGCGGCTTTGGATGGCCTCGTTGGAATCGACTCACCTGCCGTTGCTGCTGCTTAGCGGCGCGGCGCCACCTATTCGCGCTCCGCTTCGTCGGCGCGAGTGCGAAGACCCATTGCTTCGCGTTTATCCGGACTTCGGTGTTAAGGCCCGCCCCAGTTCGTCGGCGCGCCGGTTCTCAGTGCGCGGAATCCACTCGACGCTCCAGCTCTCGAACTGCGCCAACAGCTCCTCTGCCTGCGTCCGCAGAGGGAGCAGCGCCGGATTTTTCGTCTTCCACTCGCGGTTGACTTGCTTCACCACGAGCGTCGAGTCGCCCTTGACCACCACATGCCGCTCGCCGTGCTTGCGCGCCAGGCGCAGGCCGAGTATCAGCGCCTGCCACTCAGCGGTGTTGTGGGTCCCCTGGTCGAAACGCTTGACGGCCTGGTCGAAGGAGCCGTCGCTCAACTCGACAGTGCAGGCAGCTGTTACCGGGCCGGGGCTCTGCCCGCCACCGTCGAAGTGGATGGTCGCTAACTTCATCGCCTGGGGAGCATCCCACGGTCTGGCCTCAGGCGACTCTTGGATGCGTCCTCCTGCATGCTGAGGCAGGGTAAACGAGGCAAATCGCGCCATCTAATTGGGCAGCAATGGGCAGCGAGGCCGGAAGTCAAGAAGTCGGGGCAGTTGCATAGCCGCCGCCCGGGCACGAAAAAGCCCCGCCGGAGCGGGGCTTTCCTTAGAGCGGCTGAAGGGATTCGAACCCTCGTTCGTTTGCGCTTCCCGAATCGAAGTCTGCCGCCCTCCGAATGACTGCATCTTATTAGGCGCATCCGCGGAGTTGTTTCCCCTGATTTCAATGGTGCGCCGGCGCATGGCTGGCGCACGAACGCTACCGAATCAGATTGACCGCGACATCGACCCTGGGCAGGTTCTGCCAGGCCCGATCACCAGTCACGACCGGAAGCCCCAGGCGGGTGGCGAGAGCCAGGCAGGAGCGGTCGGCAAGAGACAGCCCTTGCTCCTTGGTGAGGGGCCGCAAGCGGGCAATCTCAATCGAGTCTTGTTCAGTTACGGCCTCGACGGTGACGACCCCGCCGATCAGGCCAGCGCCCTTCATCTCGGCGGCGGCGAGTTCGGGGTCTTCGCCCCGCTCGGCGATTTTGGACAGGACCTCCATCCAGTTCACGACGCTGATCGCTGCCCCATCCGCCATGAGCTGCCGGACAGCAGAAGCGCCCTTCTCTTCATTGAGATGAGCCAGCAGCGCCGAGGCATCGAGAACCGATGCCGCCGCCTCGCTACCCGCCACGGAGACGCCGAGCTTCTTCGGCGGCCTCTCGATCCTCCGCGCGGGCTTCCGCGCGTCGATCTGCGATCAGCTCGTCGGCCAGGCTTTCGCCAGGTGCCAGGTGAGCGAACATGCCTCGGGTCCGCTCAATCGCCGCTCGCCGCTCAACAGCGGCTTTGTCGGCTTTGGTGGCATGGGCCATGCGCTCAGGATAGCGTCGGCTCGCATCGGATAAAGCCTCCAGCCAGTGGTGGATATTCGCAGGCATGGACAACAACCTCACCCGCTTTCTGGGCTGGGCGCAAGGTGGAGCGATTTCGGGACCCTCGACGGAGGCTCTATCCGGAATCAGGGCGATTGGTTAAGGCCGAGGTCCAACGGAAAGTCCGCTGATTGGGACGATCCAAGGGATCGACGCCGAGGATGGTATTAGGCTCGCGGTCGATGGCCGAGCGTCTACGTCTCCGATTCGTTGCTGACGACTCACGACTCCGCGAGATCGCGGAGCTTTATTGGAGTCAAGACGAGGAAGGGCAGTTCGAACATCGGGTGGGGGAGATCGCCGATGCCTTTGACTTGACCGAATCAGAGGTGCGAGAGGCAGTCAATGCCGCAGCTGTAGCTGAGTCGGTCGCTCTTCAATGTTCTGGTTGCGGATCTCCGCGTACTTTTGTTAGCCGCCATGACGTTGCTCGCAGTACCGCATGGGCTCGAACTTATCTCTGCGACTTATGCCGCTCGAAGGAGGCCGAAGAACAGGCTCGCGAGCAAGAAGAAGCGCTTTCAAACAAGCGCAAGCAGATTGAAGAGGGCTACACGGTGCCAGAGGGGCCTTTGGTTGAGGTGCCGAGGCTGGGCTTGGAAGAAGCCGTCGCTTTGCATGCCCTAATTCGTCTTTGTGCAGACGAGAGCCTTCAAGCGATTCGCCCCATTGCGACTTCCGCACGACTCCTTGCTCCCGGTAATGGCTACATCTACGAGCTGCTCAAGGATCTCGCCGGAGAGGGCACGATTTATGTTGATCCTACGTCGTCGCTGGAAGCGTTCGTGTGGGGCGAGTCAGGGGACCCGGACAGGTACTACTTGGATGCCGTTGCTTGGCGCTTGCCTGGTCCAGCCGGTGAGCTAAAAAGGGTTGCCGACGAGCTCGAAGCGATTTTTGGGACCCGCGAGTGGCCAAAGCATTGGGAGGACGAAGCGCCTCACCTGCAGATGCTTTTAGCGGCTCATGAGCTTTCCGCCTACCTTGTCGCTCGATATGAAGAGCATCACTTCCAGTTCTCCCCAGCGGAGAAAACCTGGGCAGTTCTGGATTCGATGGCGGCTCAGCTCTCGATTGGGCAGGGCTACAGCCTGATCTGGAAAGCAGCCCGAGACGCTGCCGCTTTTTATGTTCGTGAAGGCTGCGAGAAGAGAAGAGCTACCGGCTGGGGGATCGGCGCTTTGAGGAGGAGCTTCGAGCGAGCCCAGGCGAAGGGATGGACGATTTCTAACTACAACCGCCCTTGGAGCATGGAAGAGTCAGAGGTGACGCACCTCTTCTACCGGGTCTTTCTTGGCGCACAGGACCCGATAACCGTAGCCCCGCCCAAGCAGGACCCGCTGCCCGAGGCGGATCAGTCGCAGCCCTTCTGAGGACAGAGGGCGTATCTGCGGCTCCCGCCGGTTGTTTCCGGTGATTCAGGGGTGCGACTGGCACATCGCGGAGTTAGCCTGAGGGCTACTTTTCCGCCTGTTCCGCTAGCTGTGGAACAGAGACCTTCAACGCATCTGCGATTGCCTGGATGGTTTCCCAGGTTGGGTTGGCCTGGCCGCGTTCGATTTTCGACAGGTGCCCGACCGTGATGCCGGCATCATGCGCCAGCGCTTCTTGGGTGTCGCCTCGCTCGGTTCGGAAGTGTCGAACCGCATTCCCGAGGGCGGCGCGGGTGTCTCGTCTAGGCATTTAGCAGACGTTCTCAAAGACAAGTCTCAAAAGCCAGAACTGTCAGAACTTGTTCTTTAGGATTAGTTGCGCTACGGTGCCGCGAACCGGAAAAAAGCGCCCCCGCGCTGCGTGAACAGCCGGGGGCATGGCACAGGAAGGGACCTTCCCATGCAAGACAAGCCTAGTGGCGCGGGCGATGAACGCGCCAAGACCACCGCCGCCGAAGACGACCGCGACCAGCGCGCGGTCCTGATCCACGTCCTAGAAGTAGACCCGCCGCTCTTGACCTTCGCGGACCTGATCCGCGAACTGGCGGCGAGCGACGAGGAGTTCACCGAGCAAGACCGGGTGCGGAGGGCCGTTCGCGAGCTGATCGCGGTCGGCCTGCTGCATCGCTCCGGCGATCTCGTCCTGCCGACGCGGGCCGCAGCGCGCTTCTACGAGCTGGAAGCGCTCTGATGGACGGCCGCAGGGTTGACCGCGATATGGCCAGGCACTTCGGGCGAAACTTGTTCCGTCGCCGCCGCTGGGCGGGCTACTCCCAGGAAGAGGTAGCCGAGCGCACCGGCCTTCACCGCACCGAGATCGGGACGCTGGAGGGGGGAACCGCCTGCCCCGCATCGACACGCTGATGAAGCTCGCCGGCTCGCTTGAAGTCGAGCCCCAATTGCTGCTCGCGGGGATCGAGTGGCTGCCGCCAGGACCGCCCGCTGGCGGCAGCTTCTTGCTTCGCTCGGAGAGGGGGAGCAACTGATGGCTGCCAAGAAACTCGATCCCGAGCAGGCGCTGATCAGGGCGCTGGGCCACCCCCAACGGAAGGAGCTGCTCAAGCTCTGCCTTGAGGCGGAGGAGCCAAAGAGTCCGAAGGAGCTGGCGCTCGCGACCCATCGGGGCAAGGGCTCCTTCCAAGCCCACCTCTCCAGAGTCAGCTACCACGTCCGCACCCTCGCCGACTACGGGGCGCTTGAGATCGCCGAGGAAGAGCCCCGGCGCGGCTCGGTCGCCCACTTCTACCGGCTGACCGAGCTGGTGCGGGGGACGCTCTGGGTCTTGGCGGCGCTCGGACTGGAGGATCGAGCATGAGTCCATTCCCAATTCCCGACCGACCCCCGACGCCGCTGGAGCTGCTCACGATGGCCGCGAAAGTGGCCGCTGCCAAAGGCGTGGCTTGGGCGTATCCCCTTCAGCCAGAAGGCGACGAGGACGACCTGCGCTTCGATACCGCCGCTCATCCCACGGTCGGGGAGGGTCTCGCCGTGACCGACGTCTACAAATTGCGCCTGCAAGCGCAGGACACGGAGGGCGCCGAAGGTCACGGCCTGATCTTCACGCTTTTTGACCAGGAGGACAGGTTCGTGTCTGGCTTCCTGATCGGAACGGAAGAGTTATGCGGCCTTCTCTGGAGTCAGACCCGGAAGGCCCGGCGCGGAGGCCAGCAAGGCTAAGCGGGCCGAGCTGTGATCGGTTCGACTGGGAGCCGCGTTCCGGGTAGCACCGGAGCGCGGCTTCTTTCGCAAGATGATCCTCTCAGCATCCGACAGCCAGAACCCCTCGTAGAGAAGCCATCGCAGAGCAGATGACCTAGAACTACGAACCGAGCCTCCCGCCCTACCCATCAGACCGCAGACACGGCTCTCAGGACCCCTCGCCTCCCCCAACCGCAGGACCCCTCACGCACTATCACCGCCGTGATTCGCCGGGGCCACTGGGCCGCTGACGGCATTTCAAAGGCGTGTCCGCCTCGCCGCCACTTGCCCGCCCCGGAGCGCCGCGCTGATGCTCTCCATCGGCAAGCTCGGCCGAGGTCAGGAGCGCTACTACCTCGACAAGGTCGCCGAAGGCGCGGAGGACTACTACTCCGGCGAGGGCGAGGCCGAGGGCTACTGGCTCGGGGACGCCGCCCGAGATCTCGGCCTTGAGGGCAAGGTCGAGCCCGCCCAGCTCGTCTCGATGCTGACCGGCGATAACCCCGCCACGAGCGAGCCGCTCGGCCTGCGCCACGTCGAGGGCGGCGCGGTCCCCGGCTTCGACCTGACCTTCTCCGCGCCGAAGTCGGTTTCCCTGCTCTGGGCGCTCGGGGGAGGCGGGGTCGCCGCCGAGGTCAAAGCCGCCCATGCCGAGGCCGTCGAAGCCGCGCTCAGCTACCTGCAGGAGGTCGCCTGCCTCACCCGGCGTGGAGCCGGGGGCCACCTCTTCCTCCGCGGCAATGGCTTCCTTGCCACCGGCTACGTCCACCGCTCCTCCCGCGCCGGCGATCCCCAGCTCCACACCCACACCCTGATCGCCAACGCCACCTTTGCCGAGGGTCGCTGGACCCGGCTCTACCACCCGGCGATCTACGAACACGCGAAAGCGGCCGGCTACATCTACGAGGCCGACCTGCGCGACGGGATGACCCGCCGCCTGGGGGTGCGCTGGCAGGAGGTCAAGAACGGCATCGCTGAGATCCAAGGCTTCGATCCCGAGCAACTGCGCGCCTTCTCCACCCGCCGCGCGGAGATCCTCGAGGCCGCGGGCGGGGAGGGAGCATCGGCGCGGGCGATGCAGATCGCGACGTTGACGACGCGGACCGCGAAGGACCGCGACCTCACCACCGAGAGCCTGCGCGAGCTCTGGCGCGAGAAGGCCGCGGAGGTCGGCCTGACGCGGGAGTCGATCCGCGACGTGCTCGGCCATGAGCGCCAGGCCCCGGAGGGCCGGGTCGCCATCGCCGAGGTGGAGGCGGCGCTGACCGCCCACGCTTCCCACTTCGACCGCCGCGACGCGATCCAGGCCGTCGCCAACTGCCTGCCGGCCGGAGCGCCGGGGGAGGAGGTCGTGGAGATGGCCGACGCCTACCTCGCCACCGCGGACGTGATCCCCATCGGCGAGAGCGCGAAAGGCCCGCGCTTCACCACCCGCGCCATCTGGGAGCTGGAGAAGCAGGCGCTCGCGAGCGCCGAGGCGATGGCCGCCCGCTCGGACCGCGCCGTGGTCTCGGAGATCGTCGTCTCCCGCGTTCTCGATCAGCGCCCGTCGATGAAGCCCGATCAGCGGGCGATGGTCGAGCGGCTGCTTTCAGGGGGCGAGGGTCTCGTCGTGGTGATCGGTGAGGCAGGGACCGGCAAGACCTACGCCACCGTCGCCGCGGCCCAGGGATGGACCTACGGCAAGGCCCCGCTCCGGGCCGCGGCTCCTACCTGGCGCGCGGCGAACGTGCTGCGCTCGGAGGGGCTCGACGCGACCTCCGTTGCCCTGCTCCTGGCCAGGCTCGACCGGGGCGAGGAGGCCCTTGATGGTGGCTCGGTCCTGGTGGTCGACGAGGCCGGGATGGTGGACTCACGCAGTCTCGCGCGCTTGATCGACCACGCCCAGGAGGCGGACGCCAAGCTCGTCCTGATCGGCGATCCCGCCCAGCTCGGCGAGATCGAGGCGGGCGGTCTCTTCGCTGCCATCGCCAAGCGCACCGAGCCGGTGATGCTCGATGAAGTGATCCGCCATCGGCATGAGCTGGAGCGCGAAGGCGCGAAGCTGATCCGCGAGGGGCAGGGACGCGAGGCGCTTTCGATCTACGAGGGCGCGCAGCGGGTCACGGTCTCAGACGATCCGGCCGCCAGGCGCGAGGCGATGGTCGCCGACTGGTGGGAGAGCTACAGCCGCGGCGAGGACGCGCTGATGATCGCGAAGAGAAACGCCGAGGTCGCCGAGTTAAACGCGATGGCGCGGGCCAGGGCAAAGGCAGAGGGCCGGGTGCGCGGAGAGGAGATCGAGGTCGGCAAGGCCCGTTTCGCCAAGGGCGATCAGATCATCACCCGGATCAACGACCAGCGCGCCGGCATCTACAACCGCGAGCGCTGGCGGGTGGCCGAGGTGGACGCGAAGTCCCGGCGTCCGTCTATTTGAATCGTTTGAGGGATGCGGACAAAGGCCCGGCGATCGAACACGCCTACGCCGCCACCACTTACCAGGCCCAGGGGGCGACGGTGGAGTCGGCCTTCGTGATGGCCGATCCGTCGATGGACCGGCAGGAGTTCTACGTCGCCGCCTCGCGCTCAAGCGGCGAGACCCGCCTTTATGCCACGCCCGAGATTCAGTTCAACCGCGAGGAGTTCGCGCCGCCCTCGCCCTACCTGCGCGAAGGGCTCGACCACATCGCCGCGGCCGCCGAGCGCGACGGTTCCCAGGCCGCCGCCCACGATGCGGCGCTGCGCTCGCGCTTCGCCGACCTTCCCTCTGAGCAGCTCGCCGGCCGGTTGCACGAGCTGAGCGCCGAGGCGGGGGCTGAGGCTGCCAACGAGCGGAACCACGACCACCTTGCCGAGGAGCTGCAAGAGAACACCGAGAGCTTGCGCCGCATCCGCCGGGAACGCGAAGAGCTGCCCGAGCCCCGGCGTTGGGAAAAGAAGCAGGAGCGCTGGGAGCGGGAGTGGGAGGAACACCTTCTGAACCACAGCGAACGATCTGCGCTTGAGCGGGCAGAGCGCTTGCGGGCAGAAGCCCGGCAGCTATCCGAGGTGCGCCACGAGGCCCGCGCGGAAAGCGCTGTCATCAAGTCGATGCTCGCCGAACGCGAGCGGCTGGCGGTCGCGGCGGCGCGGCTCTCGCCCCCCGCCTACATAACTCGTGAGCTGGGGGAGAGGCCGAGCGATCCGACCAAAGCCGCCGAGTGGGACAAGGCGGTGCGGGGGATCGAGGGCTACCGACTGAAAAACGGCGTGGTGGACAGAGACAACGCGCTCGGGCCGCAGCCGAAGCACGACCGAGGCTACGAGCGACGGGACGCAACGGAGTCCATCGAGCGGGCGCAGCGCAGGCTCAGCCTGCACCGGAAGCACGCGGCTGAGCGCAGCGCGGGGATGGATATCGGCCTGTGACGAGGAACGTGCGTCAGGCGATGCTCATGCTGACCAGGGCGTCCCGCGCTCGCTCGGACTTCGTAGGGGCGTAGTGACGGCGCGTCGTTGAAATGTCGCTGTGGCGCAGCACCTCTGAGACGACGTCGATGGGCTGCTGTTTCTCGTTGAGGGCGATGGTGGCCCAGGCACGGCGCATCGCATGGGGCGTGACCAGCGAAGTCATGCCGTCCACCGCATCCCAGTCGCTCGGCGCTTTGCGCAGTCCAACTCCTGCCTTCACCCCGATCCTGCGGACCATCTTGTAGATCTGCGTCTTCGTCATCGGCTTCCCTCCGCGGGTGAGGAGGACGAAGGCTTTCTCCGGGTCGCTCAGGGCATCCCGCATCGCCGGGCACCGTGCGGCCTCGGCGAGCTGCCAGCGCTGATACATCCGCAGCTCGCGGACGAGCGGCGGGGCGAGGTCGAATACGTCCACCTTGTCGCGCTTGCCGACGAGTTCCCACTTGCCCCGTTTGAGGTCGATATCCGCCCACCGTGCATCCGCAAACGTCTGGCTGCGCGACGGCGCGTAGAACGCCCACTTGATGAGGAGCCTGGCCTTTGGGAGTCCTTCGACCGCGAACAGCCGTTTGACCTCTTCAAGGGTCGGCGTGAACCCCATCTTGTGAACGACCTTGGGGGAGGGCACCATCGCCGTCGGGTTTATGTCGGGGAGATCGTCTTCGACCTGGAAGTGGAGGTAGAGGAACCGCAGCGCCGACAGGTAGCCCTTGCGGGTCGAGGCTGAGTAGCCCTTCCCGTTGCGGCCGTCGGGGTAGCCGCGCTCCTTGCACCACTCGCAATGCAGCCGCGACTCGTCGGGCTTCGCGCCACCCTTCTGCTCCAAGTGAGCCATGAAGAGGAGGACGTGCTTTCGCCGCGCCGTGTAGAAGGTCTTGCCGTGGACGCTGGCGAGGTATTGGGAGAAGTGGACTAGGAAGCCCCGGTATTCGTTGCGGGTGGCCTCCTTGCCGACGTGCGCGTGATTGACAAGCACCGCCTCAGCGATTACCTGCTCATTGGAAAGGTCCATGCGTAGCTCCTCGAATAGGTCGAGGAACTGGCCAGGGGCCGCGTCGAGCCCGGCGAGCTTTCTGCCTGCGCGAGTGGCCATGAAAGAGATATGCCACGAAGGGCGGCACTGTCCCCATCCATTCGGCCAACTCGCCTGTCTGCGCCTGCTTGATCGGCTGCTCCTGATCCTGTTCCTCTGGCTTTGAGGGCAGGACCACCGATCCAAGCTGTAGAGCCAAGTTTTGAAGGGATACGAACCACCCCTTCGTTTTTGGCTCTACAGCGGGAAGTAACAAGCGGCTGAAGGGATTCGAACCCTCGACCTTCTGCATGGCAAGCAGACGCTCTAGCCAGCTGAGCTACAGCCGCACTGGAGGGCAGTTTACCGAGGCTTGTTCGATCAGGCGGGGGCGGGGTCCAGGGGCAGGCCGGCGGCCATCCAGTCCTTGACGCCGCCGATGACGTCGCAAGCCTCGAGGTCGAAGCGGCGGAGAATGGCGGCAGCGAGGATGGATTGGTAGCCCTCGTTGCAGATGAGGATGACGCGGCGGTCGCGGCGGGCTAGGGCGGGATTGCGGTGCTCGCCGTCTGGGTCAAGGCGCCACTCGAGGACGTTGCGGTCGACTATGGCCGCTTCGGGGACCAGGCCGTCGCGCTGGCGCTGCTCCACTGGGCGGATGTCGATCAGGAGGTCGCCGTGCCGCGCTGCCTCGTGCGCTTCCGCGGGGGTGAGACGGTCGATTTCCGCCGCCGCCTCGGCGAGCAGCTCTTCCACCGTCGTCAGGGTCGCCTCCCTCGTCACGAAAATTCTCCTACCCGCTTGGGCCGCGCGCTAGCCTGACCTCGAGAAGATGCTCTTCCGCCAGATCATCCACGAGGACCTCGGCTGCGCCTCCTACCTGGTCGCCGACCGCGAACACGGCGTCGCGGTCGTCGTCGACCCGCAGTGGGACATCGACCCCTACCGGCGACTGGCGCGACTGCACGGCGTCCGCATCGGCCACGTGCTCGAGACCCACAACCACGCCGACCACGTCTCCGGCCACGGCCGCCTCTGCCGCAGTACCGGCGCAACCGTCCACGTCCACGAGCTGGCCGAAGCCGAGTACCCGCACGAGCCCTTCGCCGATGGCTGGAAGCTGGAGCTGGGCGACCTGACGATCGAGGCGATCCACACTCCGGGCCACCGCCCCGAGCACGCCTGCTTCCTGCTCAGCGACAAGGGGCGCGACGGGGCGCCGTGGGCGCTCCTGACCGGCGACTCGCTCTTCATTGGCGACGTCGCGCGCCCCGACCTGGCGGTGGAGCCGCGTGAAGGCGCCGCCGACATGTTCCGCTCCCTCCACGATCGTCTGCTGACCCTGCCCGACGAGGTCGAGGTCTGGCCCGGCCACCTCGGCGGCTCGCTCTGCGGCGGCTCCGGGCTCGACCTCAAGACCTCCTCGACGATCGGCTTCGAGCGCCGCCACAACCGGGCGCTGCAGATCGAAGACGAGGCGGAGTTCGTCGAGGACCAGGTCTCCTCACTCGGCGACAAACCACCCAACGTCGAGCGCATCGTCGGGCTCAACAAAGGTCCGCTCGTCGAGGACTTCGGCACGCCGGCGCCGCTCAGCCCGCACGAGGTCGAAGAGCTGGTCGAGGAAGGGGCGGTGGTGATCGACGGCCGCACCAACGAGCAGTTCGACGAGGCCCACATCGAGGGCGCGCTCAGCTCCTCCTCCTACGACACCGGCTTTGCGACCAAGGTCTCGAAAGTCGCTCCCGAGGGGACCGACATCATCATCGTCGCCGCAGCCGACAGCGACGAGCGCGCCGCGGCGCAGCTGCTGGCCTCGGTCGGGCTGCCGGTCCGCGGCTTCCTCGAGGGCGGAATGACCGCGTGGCGCACCGAGGAACGGCTGGTGCACCGGATCGAGCTGATCGACCCCGAGGAGCTGGCGCGCAGGGTCGACGGCGACGCAGGCCCGCTGATCCTCGACGTTCGCGGCAAGGACGAGTACGCGAGCGAGCACATCCCAGGCTCGCTCCACATCCCCTACGGCGACCTCGCCGGCCGTCTCGAGGAGCTGCCCCGCGACCGCCAGATCGCCACCATCTGCCGCGGTGGCAAACGCAGCGGCCTCGCCGCCTCGATCCTCCAGCGCGCGGGCTTCGACGTAATCCACGTCGGCAAAGGCCTACCTGCATGGCGCGACGGTGGGCACCCGGTCGAGAGCGGCGCCACCGAGGCCGCGGCCTCTCCCGCCTGAGCTGGCGCTGGAGAAGCGCTCACCGGTTCGCTTTTCGCAACCGCTTTTCCCGCAAATTGCGGGAAAGCAGGGCCATTTTCCAGATCAAGATCTTTGACTTAGGCCTGACGTTTGTCAAAAGCGGTCGTTAAAGCGCTGCACGTGCAACGGGCGTCGTGGTCGCTGACTGGTCGTCTGCGGCGCCCGTTGCACGTGCTTTGCCCTGCGCCGGGCGACTCTGCGAGGATGCGCAGATGGAGGCAGCGCGCCAGTACGACTTGGTCCTCTGCGGTTCGACCGGCTTCACCGGAGGCCTGACTGCCGATTACCTGGCCGCTCACGCGCCGGCCGAGATGCGCTGGGCGCTGGTCGGACGCAACCGCTCCAAGCTCGACGCGGTTGCCGCGCGGCTCGCCGCCGCTGTGCCCGAGGCCCCGAAGCCGGACGTGCTGGTCGCCGACGCCGCCGATCGCGACGCCCTGCGGGAGATCGCCGGGAAAACCAGGGTGGTCATCACCACCGTCGGCCCCTACGCGCTCTACGGAGAGCCCTTGGTCGCCGCCTGCGCCGCCGCCGGCACCGACTACTGCGACCTCACTGGCGAGCCCGAGTTCGTCGACCGGATGTGGGTTGAGCATCACGCCGAGGCGGAGCGGACGGGCGCTCGTCTCGTCCACTGCTGCGGCTTCGACTCGATCCCGCACGACCTCGGCGCTTACTTCACGGTCCAGCAGCTGCCCGAGGGCATGCCGCTGACCGTCAACGGCTACGTGAAGACGAACGCCCGCTTCTCCGGGGGCACCTACCACTCCGCCCTCAACGGCTTCGCCCGGGCCCGGCAGACGCTGAACGCGGCAAAAGAGCGGCGACGCCTCGAGTCGCATCCCTCCGACCGCGAGATCCACGCCGCCCCGGCGCGGATCCACCGCAGCGATGAGCTCGGCGGCTGGACGGTTCCGCTGCCGACGATCGACGGGGCCGTCATCCGCCGCTCGGCCGCCGCGCTCGATCGCTATGGGCCCAACTTCACCTACGGCCACAACATGGTCGCCAAGCACCTGGCGACGGTGGGGGCGGTCGCCAGCGGGGTCGGTACCGCCTTCGCGCTGGCCCAGCTGCCACCGACGCGCAACCTCCTCCTGAAGATGAAAACGCCGGGGGAGGGGCCGAGCGAGGCCGAGCGCGAGCGCAGCTGGTTCAAGGTCGTCTTCGTCGGTGAGGGAGGCGGCGAGCGCATCGTCACCGAAGTCAGCGGCGGCGACCCCGGCTACAGCGAGACCTCGAAGATGCTGGCCGAGTCCGGCCTCTGCCTCGCCTTCGACGAGTTGCCCGAGCGCGCCGGCCAGCTGACCACCGCGGTGGCGATGGGCGACGCGCTGCTCAGGCGGCTGCAGAAGGCCGGCATTCAATTCCGCCGCGCCGGGTAGGCTCGCTCCATGGACGACCAGCAGGTACTCGACCGCATCGATCAACTGGTCAAGGAAGAGGAGGCGCTGCTCCATCGCCACGAGGGCGAGGGCCTCGACGACGACGAGCACGCCCGCCTCGAGGAGCTGCAGGTCCAGCTCGACAAGGCCTACGACTACCTCCGCCAGCGCCGCGCCCTCCGCCGCGCCGGCGATGACCCCGACGACGCCAGCATGCGCGACGGCGGCACGGTCGAGAGCTACGAGCAGTAACCACCGAACGAAGCCGCCTGAGCGCCGCTACCCTTGAGGCCGCCCCCGGCGCCTTGGCGGAGTGGCTACGCAGCGGCCTGCAAAGCCGTTTACACCGGTTCGATTCCGGTAGGCGCCTTTTTCGTCTGAGCAGGGATTTTGGCTTGTTAGAGCGGTTTGCAGGCAGTTTCTGCACCACCTCCTTGTCCGATTGTCTCCGGCTGAAACCGGCTGTTTTCGTGTCGCACTGGCGCACGACTGGCGCACGAGCATGAGCGCCTGCGGCTCCCAGGGACTCCATTGGCGTCCCTGGGCGCCGGGGTACAATCCGAGTTGTGACGACCCGCGAGAAAGCCCGCGCCGTGCTTGACCATCTCCCCGAGGACCGGGTGGACGCGGCATTGGCTGCGCTTGAGGCGGTTGAGGGACGCGATACCTCCGTCGAGGCGATCCTCGCGCGTCACGGGGAGCAGCGGCTCGATCCCCAGGAGTTCGAGCGCCAGTTCGGGTCGCTGCCCACCGACGACGAGGGCTGAGCGTGATCGAACCGCAATCCGAGCCGGTCTTCCCATTCGGTCTTGAGGATGACGCCTCTGGGGAAGATCTCGCACATCTGGCCGGCGAGCGCTGAGTCAGTGTCACGCTTTTCACGAGGATCTGCAGCGGCTGGCGGGACTTGGAATCCGCCATGCCTGTTAAGTAGAAGACTGCGACAACACCATCGGCGGCCGCCTCAAGATCTTGGAGCTACGGCTGGTCGCTGTCTTCCTCCGGCGACTCGTACGAAAGTAGAGACGCCGTCATCGGGAACGTCTTCGCGCCTTCGGCGATCCGGTTCGCCATTTCCTCTTCGATCTCGGTGATGCGGTCATACGCCGTCCGCACCGCTTTGGTCACGTCCTGCCAGCCCTGCTCGTCCACGTCCATTTTCATCGTGGCGATAATGCGGTCGGCCCGCTTCTCGAAGGTTCCTTTTTCTAAGCGCCCCTGCTGCTCACTGCAGGACTTCGTTGACGGCGTTGATGCTCATTCCGGTTCTCACGCCCTTGCTGAGTCGTTCCCAGTCTGGCGTGTCGAGAAGCATTTTCGTCGTCGCGCGGTAGCGGGTCTTCACTGCACCGCGGACGTGTTCCCAGCTCACGACGACCGAGAGAAGGGGTGAAGGCGATGACGCTGAACAGCATTGGCGCAGCCATTCCGGTTGTGTCTTTGACCAAGCAGGGCTAGCCCCTGGCGGGCGCCTCTGCGAGCTTGCTAGGGCGCCCGCGTCGCCATTGGATCATGTGGCAGCCACCGCTTTTCGGACCTCCAAGGAATCGCAATCAAGATGGCGCTCTGCTGGCAGAGTGCTTGAGCCGATCCGCCGCAGCGCGAGTTGTTTGTGCGGTGAGGGTGAATCCAGATACCGGCGCCGCACGTTGCGAGAGCCGGCGGCTTCGTAGGTCCCTTCCACATCTTTTCGCTCGGCGTCAGGTTTTGAGGGCCTGCGGGGCGGGGAGAGCGCGTGCACCGTGGGCCACGAGGTGTTCAGAAGAAACGGGGTTTTTGTCGATAGGAATGCCGTGGATCAGGGGGCCTCGCACGAGGATTTCGAGACCAAGTACTGGCTGAGGACCGCTGCTGCCGGCGGCTGGGTGACGATCCTGATGTCGGTCGCGGGGTTTGTGTACCTCGGGTTCTTCGCCCAGGCGTCGCACCGGCTGGGGCTGGGGCTGATGCTGGCGGTGATCAGCGTCTCGGGCCTGTTGGCGCTGTTCGTCATCCCTTGGCGCCGGGTCGTTGCCTCCTCTTGGCGGGAGCCGGTCTTCCTCTGCTGGAGCTTGCTGACGGTGGTGATGATCTGGCTCGCGGCGATGGTCGACGGCGGCGGCGAAAGCCCGCTGCAGCTGGCGCTGTTCCTGCCCGTCGTCTTCGCCTCGCTGTCCTTCCCGATCCGCTTCGTGGTCGCCACCGCCGTGCTCGCCGAGATCGCCTTCCTCGGCCTGGCGCTCGGGGGGGATCACAGCGGCGGCTACGTCCTCGTCTTCGGCGCCGCTCTCGCTGGCACCTCGACGATGGCCCTCTGGCAGGCCTCCAACCACGCCGGCTGGCGGCGCGAGCTCGCCCGCAGCTCGACCACCGACCCGCTCACCCACCTGCTCAACCGGCGCGGCTTCGCGATGGCCTCCGAGCGCGCCTTCGCCGACCTCGCCCGCCATGGCAGGCCGGTGACCCTGGTCGTGATCGACCTCGACTACCTGAAGGCCTACAACGACGAGCACGGCCACCAGGCCGGAGACGAGCTGCTGTGCTGGGTCGGAGAGCGGCTCTCCTCGAGCATCCGGGCGGGGGATGCGGTGGCGCGGCTCGGCGGCGACGAGTTCGCGGTCCTGTTGCCGGACACCGCGGCGGAGGCAGCCGAGCCGGTGGTGGGCCGGCTCTCGGCGGACCTGGCCGAGCGCGCTCCGCACTGCCTTGGCCTGGCGACGGCGCCGGCGCAGGGCACCAGCTTCGACGATCTCTACCGCGACGCCGACGCGGCGCTCTACCAACGCAAGCTCCTGCGCCCGCGGCCTCCGGAGCAGACCTTGTCAGTTGAGACGCCCTCGCCGTCTGCGTAGCCTTTCAGAGGTGCCAGAGCAATCGGCAGGGGCTGATAACTCGGCCCGCAACGCCACCGGTCATCAAGCGGCGAAGCTCTCCCGCACCTACCTCGAAACGCTGCGGGCCGCGGATGCGGCCGGTGCCTACCAGGTGGCCTCGCGCGCGCTCGCCGAAGGGATGTCGCTCGCCGCGCTCTACCAGGAGGTGATCACCCCGGCGATGTACGAGCTGGGCAGGCTGTGGGAAAAGGGCGTGGTCACGGTTGCCGACGAGCACTTGGCGACGGCGTTGACGCACCGGGTGCTGGGAGCGTTGCGGCCGCCTGCTTTCCTCGACCAGCCCTTCGAAGCCGAGTCGGAGAAGCCGCGGGCGATGCTCGCGGCGGTGCAGGGAGAGCAGCACGCGCTCGGCCTGAGGATGGCGGCGGATCTGCTCGAGGATGCCGGCTACCAGACCATCTACCTGGGAGCCGACGTGCCGACCGCGGCCCTGATGCAGGTGATAAAGGCGCTCTCGCCGGACCTGCTGGGCCTCTCGGCGACGATGCCCGAATCGGCCTCGGTGCTGGAAGAGGCGCTGACCAACGTTCGCAGCGAGCACCCGGAGTTGAACCTGCTGGTCGGAGGCCAGGCGAGCGCCTCCCCGTGGGTCGGGGAGGTGGGGCCCGTGGACGATCTCGAGCTGCTCGGCGAGCGGGTCCGTCGGCGTTAGTGCCTCGAGCGGCGCTGCCAGTTCGGGCGCAGGTAGGCCTCTTCGAAGCCCGCCTTGAGGATGTTGCGATAGCTCGCCGAGGGCCGGTCCGGCACTCGCTCTCCCGTCTCGACGAAGAGCGTCTGGCAGCCGGCCTCGGCAGCGTCGCGGATGCGCCGGTGCAGGAGCGCCGTCTGGCAGCCGCGACCGCGTGCCGCCTCGAGCGTGGCAGCAATCCCGAACTCGGCGATCCCCTCCTCGGTCAGCATCGCCGCGCAGGCCTGGGCCTCGCCGTCGACCCGGGCGACGTAGCAGCGCCAGCCCTCGCGCCCCGGTAGGTGCGCGAAGAGGTCGGCCGCCCAGGAGGGCATGCCGAAGCCGACCGCGGCAATCGCCCCGAAGGGCTCTTCGTCGGCAGCGGCAAGCTCGACGACCTCGACTCCGTCGGGCGCCGGAAAGCGCGGCGGGTGCGGGTCGCGGACGAACTTCATCCAGGCGTAGCCGGGCTGAAATCCCTTTTCCTGCAGCCACGCCTCTGCGGCGGCTGAGCCAGGGAGGCCGGGAGTGACGGGGACGCAGGGGGTGGCGCCGCGCTCCTCGCCCCAGGCAACCGCACTGGCAAGCTCATCTCCACCGGCTTCCGGAGCCCCGAGTAGGAGGTTGAGGATCGGGACCTGCGGAAGGTCGCGCGTGATCGAGGCCTGGAGGGGCCCGAACTGGCGCAGCTCGATCCCATGCTCCGTGGCGACCTCAGCCGGCACCGACTCCCAGATGTCGCGCCAGAAGCGTTGCTCGACCCGGTCGAGCGCGGCGGGGTCATACTGCGCTCCGCGCTTGGTCTGGGGACTCATCGGGAAGCAGCATAGGCTGAGGGCGATGACGCCTCCTCAGCAAAGCCAGGTGCTGACTCCGAAGGACCAGATCGTCGTCCTCTTCGGCGCCACCGGCGACCTCGCCAAGCGCAAGCTGCTGCCGGGGATGTTCCACTTGCGGCAGGTGGGGCTGATGCCGGAGCGGTTCCGGATCGTCGGCGCCGCCCGCCGCGACATCGGCGGCGAGGGGTTCCGCGACCTGGCCCGCCAGGCGGTCAGCGAATCCAGTCGCGAGTCCGGCGACCCGCAGGAGTGGAAGGAGTTCGAAGAGTCGCTCAGCTTCGCCGCGGTAGGCGACGGCTTCGGCGCTCTCGCGGCGGAGATCCGGCGCGCCCGCGAGGGGCTCGAAGACGCGCAACTGCTCTTCTACCTCTCGCTGCCCCCGCAAGCTGCCGAAGGCACCGTCGAGGAGATCGGCGCGCACCGGCTCGGCGACGGGGCGCGCGTGATCACCGAGAAGCCGTTTGGCACCGACCTGGAGTCGGCGCGGGCGCTGAACCGCCGCCTGCACTCGGTCTTCGCCGAGGACTGCATCTTCCGCATCGACCACTACCTCGGGCGCGAGGCGGTCCAGAACCTGCTGGCGCTGCGCTTCGCCAACGGGATGTTCGAGCCGGTCTGGAACCGCAACCACATCGACCACGTCCAGATCGACGTCCCCGAGACGCTCTCGATCGAGATGCGCGGCTCCTTCTACGAGGAAACCGGCGCCTTCCGCGACATGATCGTCACCCACCTCTTCCAGGTGCTCGGCTTCGTCGCGATGGAGCCGCCGACCTCGCTGGGGGCGAAAGCGCTCGGGGTCGAGCGCGAGAAGGTCTTCGAATCGATGCCGGCGCTGCGGCCCGAGGACGTCGTGCGGGGCCAGTACGAGGGGTACCGCGAAGAGGACGGGGTCGCGGCCGATTCGGACACCGAGACCTTCGTTGCCGTCAAGTTCTTCGTCGATAACTGGCGCTGGGAGGGGGTGCCGTTCTTCCTGCGCTCCGGCAAGCGGCTGGCGGAGAGCCGGCACCTGCTGACGATCGCCTTCAAGCAGCCGCCGCGGCGGATGTTCCCGCTCGACTGCGACCAGATCGCCGAGTCCTTCGGCCACGACCACCTCACCTTCGAGCTCGGCGACCCCGGCAGCATCTCCGCCTCCTTCCTCGCCAAGGTCCCCGGCCCGGGGGTCGAGCTCGGCGAGGCCCACATGCGCTTCAGCTACGCCGACACCTTCGGCGGCACCGACCAGGCGCTGGATCCCTATGAGCGCCTGATCCACGACGTGATGGTCGGCGACCGCACGCTCTTCAGCAGCTCCGAGGCGATCGAGCGGCTGTGGGAGGTCTCAGAGCCCCTGCTCGAGGACCCGCCGCCGGCGATCTCCTACAAGCCGGGCTCCTGGGGGCCGGGTGAGATCGAGGATCTGATCGCGCCGCGCCGCTGGCACCTCCCCAGCGAGCACGTCTAGCTGCGGGAGCGCGGCAGGTGCCATTCGAAGAACTTGGCGGGTCGGTGGCGCCGCCAGCAGCGCACGCCTTCGCCCAAGAGGTTCTGGCAGACGAAGCCCTTGGGGGCGCCGCCGGAGAAATAGCGGGCCCGCGCCAGCTTGCCCGCCTTGTAGCAGCCCAGTCGATGGAAGGCGAAGGCGTAACGGGTCGAGTTGAGCTGCAGGCTCCCGCAGTCGGCGCTCAGCGCGAAGGTCTTGGCGGGCGTGATGTTGGGCTGGAAGGGCGGATATTCGTATTCGGGCGGGTTGTATTCCGTCGAGATCGCTCGATCGGCTTCTTCAACCGGGTGGTAGCCGAAGGTGAAGAGACCGAAGATGCTGCCGCTTTTGATCACGATCCAGGGCGGCGGAGTGCTTTCTTCATAGGTCTTGTGAGACCAGAGCTCGAGGACGAGGGACTGACCGCGGCAGCCTTCCAGCGGAAAGCTCACCGGGCCGTCCGTAATGGTGCCATTGTCGGTCTCTTCGCCGCTTTCCCAGACGATCTGGTCTTCCGGGGTGGCGGGGTTGCAGCGGGTTTCGGGATTTGAATGGAGCGTCACCGTCGCCCCCCAGGCGCAGGAGACCTCGTTCGGTTGCGTCCCGCATTGGTCGAAACTGGTTTCGACGCTTTCGATCGTCGCTTCGGTGAAGTCGGCGTTGGCGCTGGCGGTGAGATGACCGCCGTCCCACGAGGCTTCGTAGATGTCGGCGGCCGTGGCCGCACCGGGCAACAGCAGGAGCAGCGCCAAGGGCAAGAGCGCGATCAGGTTCCGGCGGAGAAGGGGCTTCTTCAAGGGATCGGGAGCATAGGGGCGGCAGGAGAACGGAAAAGGGCCCCGCCCGGGGCCCTTTGTTTCCGAAGGACGTACCACCAGAGAGTTTTAAGTCGCTGGCTCGTCGGTCCTCAAGCTTTGAAGCTCGACCCATAAACACCAGAGGGTCGTTGAAGTTGCACCGATTGCATCGACCGTTGCAAGCGATCCTTTAGCCCCTCGAACAAGCGGCCGCAAAGCAAATGGCCGGCTCCCGCCGGCCATTGCTAGATTCAGTTCTCCCGGGCGTTTAGCTCAGTTGGGAGAGCGCCAGCTCGACAAGCTGGAGGTCACTGGTTCGAGCCCAGTAACGCCCATCTCCTCAGACGTTCGCCGGCAGCTTCACCTCGGTGAGGCGGATGCTGTTGCCGGAGGGGTCGCGGAAGCCGCAGTCGATCCCGTAGGGGCGCTCTTCCGGCGTCTCGGTGAACTCGACCCCGCGCGACTTCAGCTGCTCGTAGTCGCCGCGGCAGTCGTCGGTGGTGAGGAAGACGGTGCCGGCGAAGCCCTTGGCCATCAGCTCCTCGACCTGCCGCGTCGTCTCCTCGTCCATCATCGGCGGGCCGGGGATCGCCATCAGCACGATCGCCACGTCCTCCTGCCCGGGAGGGCTCACCGTCAGCCAGCGGAAGTCGCCCATCTCGGGCAGCGTCACGTCGGAGCGGATCTCCATCCCCAGCTTCTCGGTGTAGAAGGCGAGCGCCTCCTCCTGGTCGTGCACCCATACCTGCGCGTTTGCGATCTTCATCGTCGTCTCCTTGGGTCGGATCGGCTTTCTGGCGATGCTAGGCGCGGTCTGGCCCGCTGTCTTCTCGAAACGTGCGGTGTTGGGGACGGGCGTAGTCGCGGACGATGCAGGCGGGGACGCGAGCGTGGGCGGAAGCAGGCGGAGCGGCGGCGCGGTAGGCGGTCGGCGTCATCCCGTACATCCGCTTGAAGCTGGTGGTGAACGATCCGACCCCCTGCAGGCCGACCTCGAGGCAGATCTCGGCGACGGAGTGATCGGTATTGCGCAGCAGCGCCGCCGCCCGCTCCAGCCGTCGCGTCAGCAGGTAGACGTAGGGCGACTCGCCGAAGGTGCGGCGGAACTCGCGGCTGAAGTGCGCCTTGGAGAGCCCGGCTGCGCGGGCGAGGTCGTCGACCTCCAGCGGCTCGGCGTAATGGGCGTCGGCGAGATCCTTGGCCCGGAGCAGGAGGCGAGCGGGCGGTACGAACGCCATGTCGGCAGTTTAGGCTCGCGGGTCTCGTGATCGGGACCTATGCAGCGGTGGCGGCGGTTTGCCTGTCGTCACTGGCGATCGGGCAGGCGGCGATCTGCTTGTGCGGCGGGAGGCGCTGGTCGTGGCTGGCGCCGGCGGTGGGGCTGACGCTGCTCTGTGCGCTGTGCTGGGGGACGGTGCGGCTGCCGGGGCACGGGGTGATCTCGGCGGTGGCGGTGCTGGTGCTGACGGTGGCGGCGGTTGCCTATCTGTGGGGCCGGCTCGAGGGGGCGGGGGAGGCGCTGCGGCTTGGTTGGCCGGTGGCGCTGATCGCGCTGCTTGCGGCGTCGCTGCCGTTCGCGGTCGAAGGCCACTTCGGCATCCTCGGCACCGGCTTCAACCCGGACATGTCGCAGCACCTGCTGACCGCGGATCGGCTGGCGGAAGGCCACTCCTCGCAGCTGCTGAACCAGGGCTATCCGCTCGGACCGCACTCGATGGTCGTCGCGCTGAACAAGGGCCTCGGGATCGGGCTCGTGCAGGGCTTCAGCGGCCTCACGGTCGCCGTCGCGACCCTCGCCTGCCTCGCGGCTCTCGCCGCATTCGCCGAGCTGCCGTTGCTCCCGCGCGCCGCGGGCGCCCTCCTCGTCGGCCTCGCCTACGTAGTCGCCTCCTACTTCGCCCAAGGCGCCTTCAAGGAGACGATACAAGCCCTGTTCTTCCTCGCCTTCGTCCTGGCCCTGCGCGAGTCGGAGCGAAGTTGGAGCGATTTGCCGCTGCGCTTTGTCCCAGCTGCCCTGATCGCAGTGGGCTCCGTCTACACCTACAGCTTCCCGGGGCTGATCTGGCTTGGTGGAGCTGCTGTCTTGTGGTTGCTGATGTCCAGCGGGTGGCGTCGTAGGGGGGACCACCCCCGAGGTGTCCTCGGGGGTGGTGGGTCCCCTGCGGCGACAGGACCCGCTGGCCAAGCGCTAGGTCTTGCACTCCTCACCTTCATCGTCCTGACGGCCCCCGAGCTCGGCCGGATGATCGAATTCCACAGCTTCGAGACCTTCAACCCCAACGGCCCCGGCCTCGGCAACCTCTTCGGCCAGATCTCGCCGTTCACGGCGCTTGGCATCTGGCCCTCGGGAGACTTCCGCTTGGCGCCGGGCGATGGCGCCGTTCCGGCGGCCGCCTACTACCTCGGGATCGCCTTTGCCCTGGTCCTCTTCGTCTACGGCCTCGTGCAGCTGTGGCGTCGCGGCGAGATCGCGATCCTCGGCGGGGTGGGCGCTGCCGCCCTCGCCTATGCCGCCGCGCGCATCGGCGGTACGCCATACACGGCTGCCAAGGCGATCGAGATCGCTTCGCCGCTCGTTGCGCTCGCGATCCTCCTGCCGCTAATGAGCAAGGTTGCTAGGCGCTTTTCCGAACCTGTGGTTGGGAAAAGCGCCACGGGCCAGCTCGAGCGGGGGTGGATTCCAGTGGCGGCGCTCTTCGTCCTCGCCGCCGGCGTCTGCTCGCTTCTCGCGCTTGCCAACGCTCCCGTCGGGCCGACCTCCTACTCGTCGACCCTTGCTGATTACCGCAGGCTCGTCGGCGAAGGGCCGACGCTGGTGATCGCTTCGCCGCAACTGCTCGAAGAAGAACACGGCGGCCCATTTATCTCCTGGGAACTGCGGGGCGGTCGCGTCTGCATTCAGTCAACCGAAGAAGCGGGGAAGCTGCCGGCCGGCGTCCGCTTCGTGATCGAAGACGAAGGCGGATGGACTCTGCGTAAGGTGGCGCACCCGCCCGCCGGCAAGAGCCCCTGCCCGCTGATCGCCGAACGGCAGGCGCGGCAGGGACCCGCTCGCTGATCTCCCCGTACCATGGCCTCCACGCATGGAGGCCGCGACCGAGAAGACGACCTACACCCTGCCCGACGGCAAGCCGCTGGAGCTGCCCGCGGGTGCCACGGGCGCCGACGCCGCCGCGGCGATCGGCCCCGGCCTCGCCAAGGCCGCGCTGGCGATCAAGGTTGACGGCGAGCTGCGCGACCTCGCGGCGCCGCTGCCGGCAGGCGGGGGAGAGGTGGCGATCCTCACCGACCGCGACCCCGACGCGCTCGAGCTGATCCGTCACGACGCGGCCCACGTGATGGCCGAGGCGGTGATGGACCTCTATCCCGGCACCAAGGTGACGATCGGGCCGCCGATCGAGACCGGCTTCTACTACGACTTCGAGTTCCCACCCGGCACCCGTATCACCGACGAGGACCTGCCGAAGATCGAGGGGGCGATGCGGCGGCACATCAACGCCGACGAGGAGTTCGCGCGCCGTGACGTCCCGGTCGCCGAGGCGATCGAGATCTTCAAGGCCCGGGACCAGGACTTCAAGGTCGAGCTGATCGAGGACCTCGTCCGCGACGAAGGCGTCGAGACCGTCTCGCTCTATCGCAACGGCCCCTTCGAGGACCTCTGCCGCGGCCCGCACGGACCCTCGACCGGCCGCATCAAGGCAATCAAGCTGAGCTCGGTCGCCGGCGCCTACTGGCGCGGCGACGAGAACCGCGAGAGCCTGACCCGCATCTACGGCACCGCCTTCTTCTCGAAGAAGGACCTGGAGGAGCACCTGGAGCGGCTCGAGCAGGCCAAGGAACGCGACCACCGCCGCCTCGGCCCCCAGCTCGGCCTCTTCATGCTGCGCAAGGAGGCGCCGGGGATGCCGTTCTGGCTGCCCAACGGGACGACGCTGCTGCGGTCGATCGAGGCCGAGGTCCGCGACCAGCTGCGCAAGCGCGGCTACCAGGAGATCGCCACCCCGCAGGTGATGGACGTCGACCTCTGGCACCGCTCCGGCCACTGGGACAACTACAAGGACGACATGTACTTCATGGAGGACGACGACCGCGGCTACGCGCTGCGGCCGATGAACTGCCCCGGCGCCTGCCTCGTCTACTCCTCCGACCGCCACTCCTACCGCGAGCTGCCGCTGCGCCTGGCCGAGTTCGGCCGCGTCTCCCGCAACGAGCGCGAGGGCGTCCTCCACGGCCTGCTCCGCGTCCGCGCCTTCACCCAGGACGACGCCCACGTCTACTGCACCGAGGAGCAGATCGGCGCCGAGGTCGCCTCGATCTGCGAGGCGATCGACGAGCTCTACGCCCGCTTCGGCTTCGAGGACGTCCACGTCGAGCTCTCGACCCGCCCGGAAAAGTCGATGGGCTCGGAGGAGCAGTGGAACAAGGCCGAGGCGGCGCTGGCCGAAGCGCTCGACAGTCAGGGGCGCGAGTACACGCTCAACCCCGGCGACGGCGCCTTCTACGGGCCGAAGATCGACTTCCACATCACCGACGCGCTCGGCCGCTCCTGGCAGTGCGGCACCTGCCAGCTCGACTTCCAGATGCCCGAGCGCTTCGACCTCTACTACACCGGCGCCGACGACGCCGCCCACCGGCCGGTGATGATCCACCGCGCCCTGCTCGGCTCGATGGAGCGCTTCGCCGGAATCCTGATCGAGCACTACGCGGGCCGCTTCCCGACCTGGCTGGCGCCGGTGCAGGCGATCGTGCTGCCGATCTCCGACCGCCACAACTCCTACGGCCACCGCGCCTTCGAGCGGCTGCGCGAACTCGGGGTGCGGGTCGCGGTCGACGACCGCTCCGAGTCGATCGGCAAGAAGATCCGCGACGCGTCGACGATCGGCTTCTACCCCTACATGCTGGTCGTCGGCGACCGCGAGGAGGAGGAGGGCGCGGTGGCGGTCCGCTCCCGCGAGGAGGGCGATCTCGGGGCGATGCCGATCGCCGAGTTCGCCGAGCGCGTACGGGCCGAGACGGGGGCCCGCTGAGCGCCGCATTTACGCGCGGTCGCCGGGTCTCTATACTGCGCCGAACTTGATCGCAGGCACGAACAACCACGTCCGCCGCTGAGCGCCCCGTGCCCGACCCCGGTTTCGTCCTCTTGAAGTCCCACCTCTCGCGATAGTGCCGGTTCCTCGCAGGTTCGACCGGCGCCCCCCAGAGCGCGACCAAACTCGGATCAACGAGCGGATCCGGGTCCCGAAAGTGCGCCTGATCGGCGCCGACGGCGAGCAGCTGGGGATCGTCGAGACCAGCGAGGCGCTGAAGAAGGCCCAGGAGGCCGAGCTCGACCTGGTCGAGGTGGCGCCGAACTCAAAGCCGCCGGTGACCAAACTGCTCGACTACTCGAAGTACAAATACGAGCAGGAGCAGAAGCAGAAGGCCGCCCGTAAGCACCAGCAGCAGGTCAACGTGCGCGAAATCAAGCTGCGGCCCAAGATCGCGACCCACGACTACGAGACCAAGAAGGGCCACGTCGAACGCTTCCTCAAGCACCGCGACAAGGTCAAGGTGACGATCATGTTCCGAGGCCGCGAGCAGGCCCACCCGGAGCGCGGGCGCGACCTGCTGCAGAAGCTCTTCGAGGACCTCGACGGCCTGGCGACGATCGAGTCGGCGCCGCTGCAGGAAGGGCGCAACATGAGCATGCTGCTCGGCCCGAGCAAAGAGGTCGACAAACTCGCCGAGCGCGATCAGGCCGAGGCCGAGGATTCGGCCGAGACCTCAGCCGACTCCTAAGCGCATCGGAGTTTGCCCCCACCCGAGTGGGGTGAAAATCGGAAGCGATGATCCTTGAAGTCCTTCTCTACGGCCTGGCTCTCTTCTGGCTGCTGGGGCTGGTGCCGGCGGCAGCGATCTGCGCCCTCCGGGAACGGTGGCTCTACTTCCTGGTGGGCTGGATCAGCCTCGGGCTCACCTGGTTCATCGGCGCCTTCACCAGCGACCCCGGTGGGCCTCCGCGCGACCGGCGATGGGTTGCCCTCTCGGCGGCAGCGGCGATCGCGCCGGTGCTCGTACTGGGCCTGCTCGGCGCGCGCCCCGCGCCCCTGCTCGGCGTCAGCGGCGCGGCTCTGCAGCGCTCGATCGCCGGCGCGGGCGCCCGGGGGAAGCTAAACACCTGCAGCAGCGAGGGCGACGGCTACTGGCGATGCCTGCGCGAAGGCGAAGAGGCCAGCGGCGACTCGGTACCCTATCGGGTGCATGTGAACGGTGTCGGTTGCTGGCACGGGAGGCTGCTTGGGAAGCTGGGTCGGGAAGTCGACCCGCAGACCATCACCGGCTGTATCGGTCTCGCCGACTACGTCTTCAGTGATTGGAGCGAAGGGGGCACCGATTAACCGAGGAGCACGTCTGCGATCCGCTCGGCGGCGCGACCGTCCCAGAGGGGCGGAGACTCCGGGGGTGCTTCGCTGCGCTCGCTAAGCAATACCGGGATGCGGGCGATCGCGGCGGGATCGAGGCCGAGCAGGGTGTTGGTCCCTGAGGTGAGCGTGACCGGCCGCTCGGTGTTGTCGCGGAGGGTGAAGCAGGGGATGCCGAGGTAGGTCGTCTCCTCCTGGATCCCGCCGGAGTCGGTGAGGACGGCGCCGGCGTCGGCCAGGAGCGAGAGGAAGTCGAGGTAGCCGAGCGGCTCGATCAGGTGCAGGCCGGGGTGGTCGGGCTCCAGTCCCTCCATCATCTTCCGCGTCCGCGGGTGGACGGGGAAGACGACCGGCATCTGCTGCGCCAGCGCCGCCAGCTGCGAGACCGTCTCGCCGAGCAGCGGCCCGTCGACCAGGGCGGGGCGGTGGAGGGTGACGAGGGCGTAGGAGCCCGGCTCGAGCCCGAGCCGCGGCGCCGTCCCCGCCGCCCGGAAGCGGTCTTCCAGCGCCACCAGGGTGTCGATCATCGTGTTTCCCACCATGTGCATGCGCTCGTCGGAGATGCCTTCGCGCTGCAGGTTCGTCACCGCCTCCGGGCTGTGGAGGAAGAGCCACTCGGCGAAGCGGTCGGCGACGATCCGGTTCACCTCCTCTGGCATCGTCATGTCGAAGCTGCGCAGGCCCGACTCGACGTGGGCGACGGGGATCCCCATCTTGACCGCGGTCAGCGCCGCCGCCAGGGTCGAGTTGACGTCGCCGGGCACCATCACCAGGTCCGGCTGCTCGTCGGCCAGGACCGGCTCCAGCCGCTCCATCGTGCGGGCGGTTTGTGCCGCGTGGCTGGCCGAGCCGACCTCGAGCATGTAGTCGGGCGCCGGCACCCCGAGCTCCTCGAGGAAGACCTCGGACATCAGCCGGTCGTAGTGCTGGCCGGTGTGGACGATCGTGTGCCGGCCCTCGGGATGGCGCTCGCGCAGCGCCCCGATCACGGGGGCAGTCTTGACGAAGTTGGGCCGCGTCCCGACCACGTAGAGGATGCGCATCGCGGCGCCAGCGTATGACAGGCACCTGACATCCCTCAGGCACGGGTCCTGACAGGAAACTGACGGTGTCTGCTTCAATAGCGGACCCGATGCCGAAGATGAAAACCCATTCCGGCGCCAAGAAGCGCTTCAAGAAGACCGCCAACGGCAAGCTCCGTGGCCGGCGCGCGTTCTCCAGCCACCTCCTGGAGAAAAAGTCGTCGAAGCGGAAGCGGCGGATGGCCAAACCGGTTGAGATTGCCAGCCAAGACGTGAAAAAGGTGCGGACCCTCCTCGGGGGTGGCAAGTGAGCCGGGTCAAGCGCTCCGTCCACGCGCGCAAGAAGCGCCGCAAGGTGCTGAAGGAAGCAAAGGGCTACTTCGGTCGCAAGCACTCCTCCTACCGCTTCGCCAAAGAGCAGGTGCAGCGGTCGGGGATGTACGCCTATCGCGACCGGCGCAACAAAAAGCGGACCTTCCGCCGTCTCTGGATCACCCGGATCAACGCCGCCGCGCGGCTCGAGGGCATGAGCTATTCGGAACTGATCAACGGCCTCAACAAGGCCGAAGTCGAGGTGAACCGCAAGATGCTGGCCGAGATCGCCGTCTCGGACCGCGACGCCTTCCGCCGATTTGTGGAGATAGCCCGGGAGGGTGCGGCCGCCTGAGCGCGCACTGACACCTCTCTCTCCCGGGCGGGCCGTTTATCGGCCCGCTTTTTCGTTCCAGGAGAAGAAACCGACGAGAAGAAAAAACCCAGACCACCGAACAGAGCACCAAATGATCGAAAGCCCCCACAACGAGAAGCTGAAGCTGGTCCGCAAGCTGCGCGACCGCAAGCACCGCGAGCGCGAGGGCCTGTTCGCGACCGAGGGCGAGGATCTGCTGGAGGCGGGGCTGGCGGCGGGGGCGGACCCGCGGTTCGTGCTGGTCGCTGCGGGGTCGGGCCTGAGAGGTGAGGAAGTCGACCCCGGTCTGCTGGCCGACGTTTCGTCCCTGGGCTCCGGGACGCGGGTGATCGCGGTGTGGTCATTGGCCTGGACGGAGCAACCGGCGACTCCTTGCTTCTACCTCCACGGGATCTCTGACCCCGGCAACGTCGGGACGATCATCCGGACGGTGGATGCGCTGGTCGGCGGCTCGGTGGTTCTCGGGCCCGATTGCGCCGATCCGTTCTCGCCGAAGGCGGTGCGGGCGAGCATGGGGTCGATCTTCACTCAGCCGCCGACCAAGGCTGGGGTGGAGGCCACGCGAGAGCCGCGCGCGGCGATGGTGGCCCACGGAGGCGACGACCTCGACGGCCTCGAAGGTGCCTGCACCGTTTGCCTCGGCGCGGAGCGGCAGGGCTTGCCGGAACAAGTTCTCTCTCAATGCGACCGTCAAATCACCATCCCTCTTCGGGGCGGCGCCGAGTCCCTCAACGTCGCCGCGGCGGCTGCGATCGCCGCTCAGCGGATATCTTCGCTCGCTATGCCGGAGGCCCAGAGCGATGCTTGAGCGGATCGAGGAGATCAGGGCCGAGGCAACCTCGGCGATCGAGGGCGCTGGCAGCAGCGCCGAGCTGGAGGAGATGCGGGTCCGCTACCTCGGCCGCAAAGCGGAGCTGACCTCGATCCTGCGCGGGATCGCCGAGCTGCCCCAGGAGGAACGGGGGCCGGTGGGCGGCGCTGCCAACCGTGCCCGCAAGAAGCTGGAAGCGCTCCTGGAGCAGAGCGCCGAGCGTCTCGACGCCTCCGAGCTCGAGGCGAAATTGGTCGAGGACCGGATCGACGTCACCCTGCCGGGCGCGCCGCCGCGGCCGGTCGGCCACGCGCACCTCATCTCCCGCACCACCCGCCTGATCGAGGACACGATGATCGGGCTCGGCTACCACGTCGCCGAAGGGCCGGAGATCGAGCACGACTACTACAACTTCACGGCGCTGAACCACCCACCCGGCCACCCGGCGCGGATGCTCCAGGACACCTTCTACATCCAGTCGCACCCCGACGTGCTGCTGCGCACCCACACCTCGCCGATGCAGGTGCGCTCGATGGAGACGCAGCCGCCGCCGATCTTCGTCGTCGTCCCGGGCAAGGTCTACCGGCGCGACTCTGATGCCACCCACAGCCCGATGTTCCACCAGATGGAGGGCTTGGCGATCGCCGAGGGGATCACCCTCGCCGACCTGCAGGGGACGCTGCTGGCGATGTGCCGGGCGATCTTCGGCCCCGACCGCGAGGTGCGCCTGCGGCCGCATTTCTTCCCCTTTACCGAGCCGAGCGTCGAGGTCGACGTTTCCTGCTTCCAGTGCGGCGGCACCGGCGAGCTGGCCGGCGGCGAGCGCTGCAACCTCTGCAAGGGACAGGGCTGGATCGAGATCCTCGGCGCCGGCATGGTCGACCCCAATGTGCTCGGCTTCGTCGAGGGCTACGGGTACGACGCCGAGCGGGTGCAGGGCTTCGCCTTCGGGATCGGGGTCGAGCGGGTGGCGATGCTGCGCCACGGCGTCCCCGACCTGCGGCGCTTCTTCGACAACGACGTGCGGATGCTGGAGCAGTTCGGATGAGAGTGCCGTATTCCTGGCTGAGCGAGTACTGCGACCCGGGCATGGAGCCCGTGGCGCTCGCCGACCGCCTGGTGATGACCGGGACCGAGGTCGAGCGGCTCGACCAGGTCGGGCCTTCCACGGTCACCGGCTTCGTCGTCGGCAAGGTGCTCGAGCGCGAGCAGCACCCGAACGCCGACCGGCTCAGCGTCTGCCGGGTCGACACCGGCGACGGCGAGCGCACGATCGTCTGCGGCGCGCCGAACGTCGACGCCGGCCAGACCGTCGCCGTCGTCCTGCCCGGGGCGACCATGCCCGGCGGGATGAAGATCCGCAAGGCGAAGCTGCGGGGCGTTCCCTCCGAAGGGATGATCCTCTCGGCCGCCGAGCTCGAGATCGCCGAGGAGGCGGACGGGATCATGGTCCTCGACGACGGCCCGGCGCCGGGCACGCCGCTGGGCGAGGTGCTGCCGCTGGGCGAGCCGGTGCTGGAGATCGAGGTGACGCCGAATCGCAGCGACTGCTTCGGCGTCCACGGAGTCGCCCGCGAGGTGCACGCGATCACCGGCGCGCCGCTCGCCGCCGATCCCTGGGCCGAGGACGCACCGGCCGAGGGGGAGGGGGAGGCCTCCGACTACGCCTCGATCACGGTCGAGGTGCCCGAGCTCTGCCCGCGCTTCACCGCCCGTGTCTTCACCGACGTCAAGATCGGCCCCTCGCCGCCCTGGCTGCAGGCGCGCCTCGCCGCGGCCGGCCAGCGCCCGATCAACAACGTCGTCGACATCACCAACTACGTGATGCTGCTGACCGCGCAGCCCTTGCATGCGTTCGACCTCGACGAGGTTCCGGGCGGCGAGCTGACCGTTCGCACGGCGTCAGAGGGCGAGAAGATGACGACGCTCGACGGCATCGAGCGCACCTTCGACGCCGAGACCGTCCTCGTCTGCGACCGCAACGGCCCGTCGGGGGTCGCCGGGATCATGGGCGGGCAGACCTCCGAGGTCTCCGCGGAGACGACGCGGGTCCTGCTCGAGGTGGCGAACTGGAACGGGACCAACATCCTGCGCACCTCACGGGTGCTGGGGTTGCGCTCCGAGGCCTCCTCGCGGTTCGAGAAGCAACTGCACCCGGAGCTGACGATGCGGGCGCAGCGGATCGCCTCGCGGCTGATGGTCGAGCTCTGCGGCGCCAAGCTGGTGCCGGGGACGATCGACGTCGCCGCCGAGAGCCCGGCTCCGCGGCGGCTGATCCTGCGGGCCGAGCGGGTCGAGGGCCTGCTCGGGATGTTCATCTCGCAGGAGGACCAGCAGACCTACTTGGAGCGTCTCGGCTTCGAAGTCACCCCGGCAGGCGAGGACCTCGAGGTCGTCGTCCCGCCCGACCGCCACTACGACGTCACCCGCGAGGTCGACCTGATCGAGGAGGTGGCGCGGGTCCACGGCATCGACGAGCACCTGCCGACGACGCTGCCGGCGGTCGGCGGCGCGGTCGGCGGCCTCAGCCGCGAGCAGCGCCTTCGGCGGCGGGCCGAGGACTGTCTGCGGGACCTCGGCTTCGACCAGGCCGTCGGCTGGAGCTTCACCGATCCCGGCGAGGCGGAGCGCCTGCGGATCCCCGCGGACGACCGGCGCGCGAAGCCGGTGATGCTCGCCAACCCCCTCTCCGAGGACCAGTCGGCGATGCGGACGACCCTGCTGGGCTCCCTGCTCGACATCGCCGCGCGAAACACCGCCCGCGGCGCCGACGCGCTGGCGCTGTTCGAATCCGCCCGCGTCTACCTGCAAGAGGCTCCAGTCGCAGAAAAGACGATTGAACCGCTGGCGGGGCATTTCGCCGGGGATCAGCCGGCGCCGTTCGCGGAGCCGCACCGGTTCGCGGGGATCGCGGTCGGGCCGCTGTCGCCGCGCTCTTGGCGGGGCGGGGGCGAGGCCGCCGACTTCTTCGCGCTCAAGGGCGTGCTGGAAGCGCTGGCGGCGCAGCTCGGCGTCGGGCTTGACTTCGCTCTTGCGGAGGAGCCGTTCCTGCATCCCGGCCGCGCCGCTGCGGTTTCCATCGGCAGTGCTCCCGCCGGCTGGCTCGGCGAGGTGCACCCGCTCGTCTGCCGCACCTGGGATCTGGACGCCGCGGTCGCCTTTGAAATCGACGCGGCACCCCTCCTCGCCGCCGCCACCGTCGGCGAGGAGCGCTACGAGGACGTCACCACCTTCCCCGCCGTCTACCAGGACCTCGCGGTCGTGGTTCCGGCCGACGTGCCCGCATCCGGCGTTCGCGCTGCGGTGATGGCCGGCGGGAGCGAGTTGCTGCGCGCCGCCGAGGTCTTCGACCTCTACGAGGGCGAGCAGCTCGGCGAGAACCGCAAGAGCCTCGCCCTCAACCTCGAGTTCCACGCCGACGACCGCACCCTCACCGACGAGGAGGTCGCCGAGCGGCGCGAGGCGATCAAGGCGAAGCTGGGCGAGATCGGGGGTGCTCTGCGTGAGTGATCTCAGCGCACAACCGCTCGACGGCGATCCCGCCGCCCGGGTCCTCGTTGCCGGCGCCTCCGGCTTCACCGGCGCTCTTGCCGCGCAGATCATTTGGCGCCATCCAAGACTGGAGCTGGTCGCCGCCACCTCGCGCAGCGACGCCGGCAAGCGGCTCGACGCGATCTACCCGCGCTACCGGGTGCCGGTCGAGCTGACCGAACTGGACTTGGAGAACCTGCCCGAGGTCGACGCGGCGATCGTTGCCTACCCGCACGGCGCCGCCGCGCCGACCGACGCCGCGCTGCGTGCAGCCGACATCCTCGTCGTCGACCTCTCCGCCGACTTCCGCCTCCGTGACCGAGAGACCTACGAGCGCTGGTACGGCGAGCACGGCGCTCCCGAGCTCTTCGGCACCGGCGTTTACGGCCTCAGCGAGCTCTATCGGGATCAGCTGCGGGAGGCGAAGCTGGTCGCCACTCCCGGCTGCTACCCGACCGCGAGCGTGCTGGCCTTGGCGCCGCTAGCCGAACAGGGCCTGATCTCCGAGGTCTTCATCTCGGCGATGCAGGGCACCTCCGGCTACGGCCGCAGCAGCGACGACCTCGTCCACTTCTCGAACATGACCGAGAACGCCTTCCCCTACAAGACGGAGGGCCACCGGCACCGGCCCGAGATCGAGCAGGAGCTGGCGGCGCTGGGCAGCCCGGCGCCGGTCACCTTCGTCCCGCACCTGCTGCCGCTCGACCAGGGCGAGCTCGCGACCTGCTTCGCCACCCTCGGCGAGCCGACCTCGAAGGAGGCGATCCGCGACCTCTACGCGCAGCGCTATTCAGACGAGCCCTTCGTCCACGTCCTCGACGGCCCACCGAACCTGCGCGCGGTCCGCGACACCAACGAGTGCCACGTCTACGTCACCGTCGAGGAGCGGGGGAGGGTGATGGCCTTCTCGGCTATCGACAACATCTGGAAGGGCGCCTCCAGCCAGGGCGTGCAGAACCTCAACCTGATGCTGGGGCTGGATGAGCGGGAGGGTTTGCTGTGAGCACGCCGGAAGCGGACGCGATGCAGAGCATTCCGGCGACTGGTTTCTTCAGATCTCGCTGGGTGGACGCCCCCGACGGCGTCGAGGAGCTCGACCCGAACCAGCTCGCCCCCGGCTTCCGCGCGGGCGGTGCCCACTGTGGGCTCAAGGGCGGTGGCCGCACCGACGTCGGCCTGATCGTCTGCGACGCCGAGGAGGTCACTTCGGCCTTGCTGCTGACCCGCAACGCCTCCGCTGCGGCGCCGATCCGGGTCTGCCGCGAGCGCTGCGACCACGGCGACATCCGCGCCGCCGTCGTCAACAGCGGCAACGCCAATGCCGAGACCGGCGAACAGGGCTTTGCCGACGCGCTGGCGATGTCCGACGTTGCCGCCAAACAGCTGGGGCTGGAGCAGCCGCAGGTCGCCGTCGCCGAGACCGGCACGATCGGCGTGCCGCTGCCCGTTGACGCGGTCCTGGTTGGGATCGCCGAGGCCGCCTCGACGCTCTCCGAGCAGGGCGGCACCGCCTTCTCCGACGCGATCCTCACCACCGACCGCTGGCCGAAGCGCTGCACCCTGCGCGTCGGCGGCGTGACGCTTTCGGCCCAGGCGAAGGGGGCGGGGATGATCGAGCCGAACATGGCGACGATGCTCTGCTTCGTCCAGACCGACGCCGTGGTGGAGGACGCCGACGCGATCCTGCGCGCCGCCGTCGACACCTCCTTCAACCGGATCACGGTCGACGGCCAGATGAGCACCAACGACACCGTCTTGCTGCAAGCTTCTGGCGCTTCCGGCCAGCCGCTGCCCGAGGGCCTGCTCGAGGCGGTGCTGAAGCAGCTGGCGATCGAGGTCGTACGCGACGGCGAGGGCGCCGCCCGCACCGCCCGGATCGAGGTGACCGAGGCCGCCACCCAGGCCGAGGCCGAGCGGGTCGCCCGCGCGATCGCCAACTCGCCCCTGGTCAAGACCGCGCTGTTCGGCCGCGACCCCAACTGGGGCCGGATCGCCCAGGCCGCCGGCGCCGCCCTGGCCGGCGAGGAGATGCCCGAGTTCGGCGCCGAGAACATCGACGCCGCCGAGCTCGGCGCCGACGTTGAGGAGGCGGAGATCGGCCTGCGGCTCGGCCGTGGCGAGTGCAGCGCCCACGTCTGGTTCTCGGACCTCGGCTACGAGTACGTCAAGCTCAACGCGGAATACACGACGTGAGCGCCACCAACATGAATCACACCAACAACACCCGCTACGACAGCGGCAGCGTCGCCACCCTCCTCGAGGCGCTCCCCTACATCCGCGAGTTCCACGGCCGCACGATCGTGATCAAGTACGGCGGCGCGGCGATGCTCGACGAGGAGCTGCGGGAAAACTTCGCCACCGACGTCGTCCTGCTCAAGTACGTGGGCCTGAACCCGGTGATCGTCCACGGCGGCGGACCGGAGATCACCCGCTACATGGAGAAACTCGACCTCGAGGTGCGCTTCCACGAGGGCCTGCGCGTCTCCGACGCCGAGACCGTCGAGGTGGCGCAGATGGTCCTCGCCGGCAAGCTCAACTCCGAAATCGTCCAAAGGCTGAACCGCCACGGCCAAGCCGCGGTCGGCCTCTCCGGCGAGGACGGGAACCTCTTCGAGGTCTCGCCGGTCGCCAACGCCGAGCAGGTCGGCTTCGTCGGCTCGATCGAGCGGGTCGACGTCGACGTCCTCAACCACATCGCCGTCGACTACATCCCGGTCATCGCCTCCTCGGCCTCCGATCGCTCCGGCCAGTCCTACAACGTCAACGCCGACGAGGCGGCCGGCAAGGTCGCCGCCGCGCTCGGCGCCCACAAGGCGATCTTCCTCACCGACGTCGAGGGCTGGCTCGCCGACCCCGGCGACGAGGGCTCGCTGATCTCGCGGGCGACCGTGCGCGAGGTCGACGAGAAGCTGTCGAGCCTGGAGGGGGGGATGCGGCCGAAGCTGCAAGCCTGCGTCGACGCGATCCATGGCGGCGCCCAGTCGGCTCACATCATCGATGGCCGGATCCCGCACAGCCTCCTGCTGGAGCTCTTCACCAATGCCGGGATCGGGACGATGGTCACCCCATGAGCGACGTCGCCGAGGGCATCGGCCTGGAGGAGACGCGGGAGCTCGAGCAGCGCTACCTGATGCGCACCTACAAGCGGGCGCCGGTCGACTTCGTCCGCGGCGAGGGGCCGCTGCTCTGGGACGCCGACGGCAAGCACTACCTCGACTTCCTCGCCGGCATCTCCGTCTCCTCGGTCGGCCACTGCCATCCCGAGGTGGTGAAGGCGGTCCGCGAGCAGGCCGGGCGCCTGATGCACGTCTCCAACCTCTTCTACAGCGAGCCGATGGCGCAGTTGGCGCAGCGGCTCTCGGAGTCGAGCCTCGGCGGCCGTGTCTTCTTCTCCAACTCCGGCACCGAGGCGGTCGAGTGCGCGATCAAGGTCGCCCGCAAGCACGCCCATCAGCGTGGGATTTCGTCTCCGGAGATCGTCAGCTTTGAGGGCGACTTCCACGGCCGCAGCTACGGAGCGCTGGCGGCGACCCCCGGCTTGGCCGCGAACGAGGCGCTGGCGCCGATGCTGCCGGGCTTTCGCTCGGTCCCCCACAACGACGCCTCGGCCCTGCGTGAGTTAGTGGGGGAGAGCACGGCGGCGGTTCTGATCGAGCCGATCCAGGGTGAGGCCGGCGTCAACGTGACCAGCGAGGAGGCGCTGAAGGCCGCGCGCGAAGCCTGCGACGAGGTCGGCGCGCTGTTGATCCTCGACGAGATCCAGACCGGGGTCGGCCGCACCGGCTCGCTCTGGGCCTACGAGCAGACGCCGGTTCGCCCGGACGTGCTCACCACGGCCAAGGCGCTCGGCGGCGGCGTCCCGATCGGCGCCTGTGTCACCGCGCCCAGCTGCGCCGACGTGCTGGAGCCCGGCGACCACGGCTCTACCTTCGCCGGCGGTCCCGTCGCCACTGCCGCCGCGCTCGCGGTCCTCGACGTCGTCGACGACCCGGTGCTGCTGCGCCACGTGCGCGAGCTCGGTGCCTACCTCTGCGAGAAGCTCGACGGCCTCGGCGGCGTGCGGGAGACGCGGGGTCGCGGCCTGATGATCGGAGTCGGCCTCGAGGACGGAATCGACGCGGCGGCGGTAGGAGCCGACCTGCTCGAGCGCGGCCTCGTCGTCAACGTCCCCCGGCCCGACACCCTGCGCCTGCTGCCGCCGCTGGTGATCGATTCCGACCATGTCGACCTGGCAGTTACCTTGATCGAGGAATCCCTTCTAGGCTTCGCGGCCTGATGGGTACCAGTCAACGTCGAGACTTCTCGAAGAAGCAGAACCAGCTTCGGGCCGAGACCGCGGAGCGGTTGGAGGCGATCGTCGAGGCCGCCGAGCGGGCCGCCAAGAACGTGATCGACGACGCCGAAGCGCAGGCGCGCCATTACTTGGCGCAGGCGCGAGCGGAGGCTGATCGCATGGTGGACGGTCAGCTGACCGAGTTCTCGGACCTGGTCGACACCCTGCTGGGGCAGGCGGCTTCCCTGCGGCAAGAGGCAGAGCGCCTGCAGGCGGCGCTGGAAGAGGCGAGGACCCGGATCGACGGGGAGGGGCACCGCTCTCCGGAGCTCCCTCGGGTCGAGCAGGCCGATGAGCCACAGGCTCCCCGATTGCGAGCGGTGAGCGAGGAGGAGGTGCCGGCATCGCCGCCCCGCTCCGATCGCGAGGATGCGGCGGGCGCTCGCCTGCTGGCCACGCAGATGGCGGTTTCCGGCAGCAGCAGGGAGGAGATCGAGGAGCGCCTGCGAAACCGGTTCGAAATCGAGGACACGAAAGCGATCCTCGACGCGATTCTCGGACCCGAGGACTGAGGTGAGCTAGCGATGCACGACGATCCCACCCGGATCATGGGACCGGGCCCTGAAGGACGAGGCCCCGGTGGCCGCGGACCCGAAGACCGCGACAACAACACGCGCTGGCTGATCGCCGGCCTGATCGCGGTGATCGTCGGCCTGCTGATCGCGGTGATCGTGATCGCGGGCAACGACAGCGGCGAAAGCTCGACCGGCTCCACCATCTCGACCACTTCGACCGTCCCGTCAACGACGACGACCGAAAGCTCGACGACCACGACGACGACGGAAACGACGACCACCGAAGAAGAAGAACTGCCGCCCGAAGAAGGCGAAGAAGCGCCCGAAGAAGAAGAAGCGCCGGAAGCGCCGGAAGAAGAAGGCGGCTCCGGCGGCGTCGAAGCCCCTTAACGGCAGAGCGTGAGCACGCCTCTGCGTGCGAGACTTCCGCTCCCTGTGAGCGTCGATCAACCCCATTTTCAGCCAACGGCCACCTACGAGGCCGACCCCTCGACCGTCGATCGCGTCCTCCTGCTCTACTCGGGCGGGCTCGATACGAGCGTGATGCTGAAGTGGATCCAGGAGGCCTACGAAGCCGAGGTCGTCTGCCTCACCGTTAACCTCGGCCAGCCGGGCGAGGACTACGAGGTGATCGAAGCGAAGGCGCGGCAGCTCGGCGCCGTCGAGTGCCACGTCGTCGACGCCCGCGAGCAGTTCGCCGATGAGTTCCTGGTCCCGGCGATCAAGGCCAACGCGGTCTACGGCAACGGCTATCCGCTCTTCACCGCGCTCGGGCGACCGTTGATCGCCCAGCTCGCGGTCGAATACGCGCGCCGCAGCGGCTGCGACACCGTCGCCCACGGCTGCACCGGCAAGGGCAACGACCAGGTCCGGATCGAGGCCACCGTGGCGACGCTGGCGCCGGAGCTGAAGACGATCGCCCCGGTTCGCTCCTGGGAGATGGGGCGAGACGAGGAGATCGCCTACGCGCGCGAGCACGGGATCCCGGTCAAGGGCGGGACCGAGGTGGCGCCGTATTCGATTGATGACAACCTCTGGGGGCGGTCGTCGGAGGGGCGCTGGATCGAGGAGCTCGACCACGCTCCCGAGGACGACGTCTTCCAGCTGGTGACCCGGCCCGAGGACGCGCCCGACGAGGCGGAGACGGTGACGGTCGGCTTCGAGGCCGGCGTGCCGGTCTCGCTGAACGGCGAGCGGCTGGGCCTGGTCGAGCTGCTCGAACGCGCGGCCGAAATCGGCTGCCGCCACGGCGTCGGCATCGTCGACCACATCGAGGACCGAATCGTCGGCCTCAAGGTCCGTGACATCTACGAGGTGCCGGCGGCGGCGATCGTCCTCACCGCCCACGAGGAGCTGGAGCGCCTGGTCGGCACGATCCACCAGAACCAGTTCAAGCCGGCGCTCGACCAGAAGTGGGGCTACCTCGTCTACGCCGGGCTCTGGTGGGAGCCGCTGCGCTCCGATCTCGATGCCTACATGGACGCGGTCAACAAGCAGGTGACGGGGGAGATCGGCCTGCGCCTGTTCAAGGGCTCGGTGCGAGTGGTGACCCGCTCCTCGCCCAACGCCGTCTACGACGCCCAGCTGGCGACTTTCGCCGAGTCGGGCGGCCTGTTCGACCAGAACGCCTCGCCGGGGTTCATCGAGCTCTGGTCGCTGCAGTCGCGGATGGCGCACAGGCTCCGCGACCAGGGTGAGAACGGGGAGGGCTGATGTACAACCGGATTGGCAAAGCCTCGGTGAAGTTCGCCTTCCGCTACGTGCGACGGCGCTACCGGCGTGAGGCGCGGATCGCGCTCGGGCTGGGGATCTTGGTCGCGTTCGTCGCCGCCTACCTGGCCACGCGAGAAGTACCCGAAGGCTGAGATCCGCAAGCTTTCTTGCGGTTTATCGGCAACTTGCAGGAATTTTAGGCTCGGCTCGCTAGCCTCAGCCGCTTCGTGCGGCCGCTCGAGCTGAGAAAGGACCTGTTCCGGATCTGCGCCGCAGCGTCGCTCTGCGCGCTGCTCGCGGTGCTGGTCGTCGCCGTCGGCACGGCCGGGGCGACCAAGGCGGACAAGCTGGAAGCAAAGCTTTCGCATGCGCGCGACGAGGCGGGCTCGCTCTCATCGCAACTGCAGGCGACGACGGCGGAACTTGCAAGCGCCGAAGGCGAAGCCAAGCAGGCGCAGGCGCATGAGGAAAGGCTCAGCGGGATGCTCGTCGAGGGCCGGGAACGCGCCGCGGAACTCGCAGGCGAGCTGCGGGCGACCCGCCATCACCTGGCGGTCGAGAAGGCACGCCTGCAGCGGGCGAGGAAGGTGCTCGCCGACCGGCTCGTCGCGATCTACGAGAGCGGCATGCCGGATGCCGCCGACCTCGTCCTCGAATCAAGTGATTACGAGGAACTGGCCGCCCGCAACGATTACCTGCGGGCGATTTCCGAAGCCGACAACGCCCTCGCCGAACGCGTCGCCGCAGTGCGCGCCGCGGTTCACCGCGAGGTGCTGAAGGTGGGCGGCCTGAAGGCCGAAGCGATCGCCTACGACGAACGGCTCGAAGCCGCGCGGGCGGAAATCGCCGAAGTGCGTGAAGCCGCCGAGGCCTCGGCGGCGCGGCTGCAGTCGCTGAAGGGCAGCCGCGAAGCCTCGCTGGCGACGTTGAAGGGCGACATCGCCGAATGGGTTGAAGAGATCCAGGAAGCGCGCCTGGCCGAATCGGAAGCCGAAGCCGAAGAAGAAGTCGGCCGCTGGCTCGGCGGCCCCTACGCGATCCCGACCTACATCGTGATGTGCGAGTCGGGTGGCAACTACAGCGCCCTGAACCCCTCGAGCGGGGCCGGCGGCGCCTACCAGATCCTTCCCTCGACCTGGGAACTCTACGGCGGCAAGGGCGAACCGCAGAACGCTCCGAAGGCCGAACAGGACCGGATCGCCGGCGAAATCTGGGCCGATTCCGGCCCCAGCGCCTGGGTTTGCGGCTAAGTCACAGATCCGCTGCAAAGGCGCGCGTGAATTTTTAGAATCTGCGCGCCTCTGTAGACAATTGATTCCGTATGCTCTCCTTCATGGCAGTCATGGCAAGGGAACAGTGGACCGACCAGCGGCTGGACGATCTCAAGGAGAGCGTCAACAACCGCTTCGATCAGGCGGAGCAGCGGTTCGATCGCGTCGAAGGGGACCTTCGCGAACTCCGGTCCGACATGAAGCGTGGATTCGAGCGGGTCGGCAACGAATTCGTCAACGTGCGGGCCGAGATGAAAAACGAATTCGTCAAGGTGCGCGCCGAGGTGAAAGCGGGATTCGAGCGGGTGGACGGCAAGTTCGACGCGCTCCAGTCGGAAATGAACGGCCGTTTCGAATCGATGCAGCGGACGATGATCGTCGGCTTCGTCACGCTCTTTACGGGAATCGTCGCCAGCATCATCACCGCGATCGTCGCGGGATAGCTCAAACCACCCCGTAAATCGCGCGGAAGTGTCACGAGAGTGGGCGGTGCCATCTGCCCGGCTTGGCATCATCGACGGGCACCGTGAGCACTGCCTCGGCCGTACATCTCCACGCCCACAGCGAGTATTCGCTGCTTGATGGCGCCTGCAAGATCGACGCGATGGCGGCGCGGGCCGCGGCGCTCGATCAGCCGGCCCTCGGGCTGACCGACCATGGCGTTATGAACGGCGCCGTCGACCTCTACAAGGCCTGCAAGAAGCACGGGATCAAACCGATCGCCGGGCTTGAGGCCTACCTCGTCGACGACCGCCACGCGATCAAGGAGCAGACGCGCTACGAGCGCAACCATCTCACTCTCCTGGCCGAGACCAACGCCGGCTTCGCGAACCTGGTCAAGCTCACCTCGGCCGGCTTCCTCGAAGGCTTCTCCCGCGGCAAGGCCAACGTCGACCTGGAGCTGCTGGAGCGCCACTCCGAGGGCGTGATCGTCCTCACCGGCTGCCTGCAGTCGCGCTTCTGCCGGCGCCTGGTCGAAGAGCGCGAGGACGACGCCCGTGCCCATCTCGACGACCTGATCCAGGCCTTCGGCCCCGAGCAGGTCTATTTCGAGGTGCAGAAGAACGGGATCGCCGAGCAGGACAAGGCAAACGAGGGGATCGTCCGCTTCGCCCGCGAGCTGAACCGGCCGCTGGTCGGGACCGCCGACGTCCACTACCTGCGGCGCGAGGACTTCGACAACCACGCGGCACTGCTCTGCGTGCAGACCAAGTCGACGCTGCAGATGCCGAAGATGAGCTTCGACACCAACGAGTTCTACATCAAGGACAACGCCGAAATGGCGGACTCGTTCGCCGAGTGGCCGGAGGCGGTGCCGACGACGCTGGAGATCGCCGAACGCTGCGACATCGAGATCGAGCTCGGCAAGCTGCTGCTGCCGCGCTACCCGGCCCCCGACGGCGAGGAGCCGGAGGCGATGCTGCGCCGGATTGCCGCCGACGGCCTCCGCGCCCGCTACGGCGACCCGCCGCCCGCCGAGGCAGTCGAGCGGCTCGAGTTCGAGCTCGGGGTGATCGAGGAGATGGGCTTCTCCTCCTACTTCCTGATCGTCTGGGACTTCGTCCGCTACGCGAAGGAGAACGGCGTCGCCGTCGGCCCGGGCCGCGGTTCGGCTGCCGGCTCGATCGTCTCCTACAGCCTCAGCATCACCGACCTCGACCCGCTCGCCAACGACCTCCTGTTCGAGCGCTTTCTCAACCCCGGCCGCAAATCGATGCCGGACATCGACATCGACTTCTCGGTTCGCGGCCGCGAGCGGATGATCCGCTACGTCGCCGAGAAATACGGCCGCGAATCGGTCGCCCAGATCATCACCTTCGGCAAGATGGCGCCGCGCGCCGCCACCCGCGACGCGGCCCGCGTGCTCGGCTTCGACTACGGCACCGGGGACCGCCTGGCGAAGCAGATCCCGGAGCCGATCATGGGGCGGAACCCGTCCTTCGAAGACTGCCTCAAGCCCGGCGAAGAGCTGAAAAAGACCTACGACGCCGAGCCCGACGCGAAAAAGATCATCGACGTCGCCCAGGGGCTCGAGGGGATCATCCGCAACAACTCGATCCACGCCGCGGCGGTGGTGATCGCCGACCGGCCGCTGCAGGAAATCGTGCCTCTGCAGCTGGCCGAGGACCGCAGCGCTCCCGCGCCGAGTAACGGCAACGGCAACGGCAACGGCTCCGGCAAGCCCGAGCGCCAGTACAAGATCGTCACCCAGTACTCGATGGGCCCGATCGAGGAGATCGGGCTGCTGAAGATGGACTTCCTCGGCCTGCGCAACCTCGACGTGATCGAGGACGCGATCGAGATCATCGAGCGCTCGCGCGGGGAGAAGCTGGACATCGCCGAGATCCCGATGGACGACGCGAAGACCTTCGAGATGCTCGCCAAGGGCGACTCGACCGGGGTCTTCCAGCTCGAGTCCGAGGGCATGCGCGAGGCGATGAAGAAGGTGCAGCCGACCGAGTTCGACGACATCGTCGCCCTCGTCTCCCTCTACCGCCCCGGCGCGATGGCCTACATCCCCGCCTACGCCAAGGGCAAGCGCAACCCGGCCGCGGTCACCTATCCGGACCAGCGCCTGCGCCCGATCACCGAGTCGACCTACGGCTGCGTCCTATACCAGGAGCAGTTGATGGAGATCGCCAAGCAGATGGCGGGTTTCAGCCCGTCGGAGGCGGACGACCTGCGCAAGGCGATCGGCAAGAAGAAGCGCGACCTGATGGCGACGATGAAGACTCACTTCCTCGAGGGGATGAGGGAGTCGGGCACCGCCGACAAGGTCGGCGCCGACCTCTGGGGCCTGATGGAGGCCGCCGCCGACTACTCCTTCAACAAGTCGCACGCCGCCTGCTACGCGCTGATCGCCTACCGCACCGCCTACCTCAAGGCCAACTACCCGGCCGAGTACATGGCGGCGGTGATCTCCTCGGTGATGAACACCAAAGACAAGGTGCCGTTCTTCGTCAATCGCTGCGCGGAGATGGGGATCGACGTGCTGCCGCCCGACGTCAACTCCTCCGACCACTCTTTCGTCGTCTCCGAAAACGCGATCCGCTTCGGCCTCGACGCGGTCAAGAACGTCGGCCACGCGGCGGTCGAGGCGATCCTCCGCGCCCGCGAGGACAAGCCGATCGAGTCGATCTGGGACTTCTGCGAACGGGTCGACAGCCGCGCCGTCAACAAACGGGCGATTGAATGCCTGATCAAGTGCGGAGCCCTCGACTCGACCGGCGCCACCCGCAAAGGGATGCTGGAGGCGTTGCCGGCGGCGCAGTCGGCCGGGCAAAAGGCGCAGGAGGACGCGCAGCTGGGCCAGGGTTCGATCTTCGATTTCAGCGAAGACGCCGGCGGAGGGTCGGCGACGCCCCAGGCGCACCACCGGCCGCCGATCTCGGCCGCCGAGTTCGACCGCGCCGAGATGCTGGCGATGGAGAAGGAGGTGCTCGGCACCTACCTCTCCTCGCACCCGCTGACCGAGGTGGGGCCGGCGCTGCGGGCGCGGGTCGACTGCAGCCTCGCTCAGCTCGGAGGGAAACCCGACGGCGCCTGGGTGACCGTCGGCGGGATCGTCGTCGAGTGCAAGAAAATCCGCACCAAGAGCGGCAACCAGATGATGTTCGCCACCCTCGACGACGTCGAGGGGCAGGTCGAGATGCTGGTCTTCAAGGCCGACGAGTCCGAGAGCGCCGCGGTGATCCAGCCCGATGCGATCGTCCTCGTCCGCGGTCGCCTCGACCACAAGGACCGGGGCGAGACGAAGCTGGTCGTGCAGGAGGCGCAGCGCTTCGAACCCGACGAGGCGGAGATCGCCAGCGCGGCGAAGACGGCGAAGAAGGTGACGGCGCTGCCGACGGGGCCGCTGCAGGTCTCCATCGCCCTCGACAAGCTGAGGACGCCGGGCTTGATGGACGACCTGAAGTCCCTCTTCGAGGACCACAAGGGCGATGCCCACGTCCACCTGGTCATGCAGACCAGCAGCGGGGAGAAGAAGCTGAAGATCGGCGAGGACTACCGCGTTCAGGTCTCGCCGCACCTGCGCTACGAGCTCAACCAGCTCCTCGGCCCGGATGCCATAGCCGCCTGAACCGCTTGGTTCCGCGATCTCGCATCCCTAGACTTTGCCAATGACCGCAACGCGCACCACGGTCGGCGAGTGCCGCCAGTGCCGCTCCTTCTGCGACAAGATGGTCGAGCCGCGCGGTTGCATCGAGCTCGGCTGCCGCTTCCTCTACAGCTACGTTGACCGCCTCACCGGCGAGCAGTACGTCGGCTGCATGCAGGAGGTCTACGGGGCGGAGGTGGAGCTCTCGGCAGTGCTCGAGCCGGGTGGCTTCGGCGGCGTGAAGATGACCGGTGAGCCGCTGCCCCACTGCCAGTTCTCGGTCGAGCGCGCCTACGAGGGCAAAGGCGAGCCCTACGGTTGCGTCAACCGCCGCTTCTTCGACTGCACCGACGAGGGCAGCGAGGGGCTCCGCGCCTTCGATCTGCGCGACGTCTGAAGTGCCTGCGCCCTTCGTGACGCGACATCGTTCAATGTAGACTTCGCGTCCATGGCTGATTCCTCCGTCGCCGACGTCGACGCCAACGCGCTGCTCGACGAGGCCAACTCCACGTCCGACGCTCAGGGCGAACCCAAGTTCACTCTCGAGCTAAACCAAGACCAGAAGGACATCCGCGAGTGGGTGCACGGCTTCGCCGAGGGCGTCGTCCGGCCGGCTGCGGAGGAATGGGACGAGCGCGAGGAAACGCCGTGGCCGGTAATTCAGGAGGCCGCGAAGATCGGCCTCTACAGCTTCGAAGCCGTCGGCCAGTTCTGGGCCGACGAGACTGGGCTGACGCTGTCGATCGCCAACGAGGAGCTCTTCTGGGGCGACGCCGGCATCGGCATGGCGATCATGGGCACGACGCTCGCAGTCGCCGCGATCTTCGGGCAGGGAACCCCGGAGCAGATGGGGGAGTGGATCCCGCAGTGCTTCGGCACCCCGGACGACGTCAAGCTCGGTGCCTTCTGCGCCTCCGAGCCCGACGCGGGGTCCGACGTCTCCGGCATCCGCACCACCGCCAAATACGACGAGGCCAAGGACGAATGGGTGCTCAACGGCCAGAAGGCTTGGGCGACCAACGGCGGCATCGCCAACGTCCACGTGATCATCGCCTCGGTCGACCGCGAGCTCGGCTCGCGCGGCCACGCCGCCTTCGTCATCCCGCCGGGGACGAAGGGCTGTGAGCAGGGCGCCAAGGTGAAGAAGCACGGCCTCCGCGCTTCCCACACCGCCGACGTCCACCTCGACGACTGCCGTATCCCGGGCTCCTGCCTGCTGGGCGGCAAAGAGAAGCTCGACGAACGCCTCGCCCGCGTTCGCGAGGGCAAGAAAGCCAAATCGCAGGCGGCGATGCAGACCTTCGAGGCGAGCCGGCCGACCGTCGGCGCCCAGGCGCTCGGCATCGCCCGCGCTGCCTACGAGTACGCGCTCGACTACGCCAAAGAGCGCGAACAGTTCGGCAAGAAGATCGTCGAGAACCAGTCGATCGCCTTCGACCTGGCGAACATGAAGCTCGAGATCGACGCCGCCCGGCTGCTCGTCTGGCGCGCCGCCTGGATGGGCCGCAACGGCCACAAATTCGAAAACGCCGAGGGCTCGATGTCGAAGCTGAAGGCCGGCGAGGTCGCCGTCTGGGTGACCGAGCGGGCGATCCAGATCCTCGGTGGCAACGGCTACACCCGCGAGTACCCGGTCGAGCGCATGCACCGTGACTCGAAGATCTACACCATCTTCGAGGGCACCTCCGAGATCCAGCGCCTCGTCATCTCGCGAGCCATCTCAGGCTTCCACATCAAATAGTTCAGACGGCGGGAGAAGCGAGAGCCGGCTTCCAGGGGAGCCGGCTCTCGTCGCCTGCCTGAAGCCGCTGTCGGTAAAGGGGTCCGGTCGTCCTCCGCGTGAATTTGTCGCGCCCCTATGTCGGGGCAGCTCCCTCAGATAGAGCCCGCCTATGGCGGGCAGGAACCGGATTGCATTTCCGCCGCTTCGCTAACATTCCCGCGGAGGACGACCGGACCCCTTGCCACACGCTCATCGGGACAGAGGCTCACACTCCGCAAGCGCTTCCGAGATTGACCCCGCTATAGGGGGGCGAAAGTCGGAAGCGGTTCAGGTCAGCTCGCATATCGGCAACGGCTACTTCCCTCGCCGTTTGAGCCCTTCGCGCCTCAGGCGCTTCGCATAGGTCACTTCGGCTTTGGAGGAGCCTTTCTTTTCCGGGCCGGGGGTCTCGAGGGTGGCGGGGAGGCCCTCGAAGCGGGGCTCGGAGAGGAAGGCGGAGAGGCCGCGTTTGCCCATCTCGCCCTTGCCGATGTTGGCGTGGCGGTCGAGGCAGGAGCCGAGGGGGACGGCGGCGTCGTTGACGTGGACAGCTCCTAGGCGGTCGAGGCCGACCTTGGCGTCGGCTTCGTCTAAGACGGCGCCGAGGTGGCTCTCGTCGGTGATGTCGTAGCCCTGGACGAAGAGGTGGCAGGAGTCGAGGCAGAGGCCGAGGCGCTCGCCGCCGCCTGCCATCTCGATCAGCTGGGCGGTCTCGTCGAAGTTGCGGCCGAGGAGGCCTTTGTGGCCGGCGGTCTGCTCGATCAGCAGGCGGCAGTGGTCGGTCTCTTCTACCGCCTCGGCGATCACTTTCGCCGCCCGTTTCATCGACGGCCCGTGGGGCTCGCCTTTCTGCGCTCCCGGATGCAGGACGACGCCGGCGGCACCGATCCCGTCGCCGATCCTCAGCGCGTGCGTCAGCGAGGTCAGCGACTTCTTCCGCAGCTCTTTGTCTTTGGTCGCGCAGTTGATCAGGTAGACCGCGTGGATGATCACCGCTTCGACCGGGGAGGCGTCCATCGCCTCGCGGAAGGCGGCGAAATCGGCCTCGCCATATTTCGTCGGCCGCCACATGCGCGGGCTCTGGTGAAAGATCTGGATAGATTCGCAGCCGCGTTCCTTGCCGCGCTCGATTGCGTTCGGCAGGCCGCCGCCGGTGGAAACATGCGCTCCGATCAACATGCCAAGCGATAACTCCCGTCTCAGGTTTGCCCCCTCGCCGACCGGTGCGCTGCACATCGGCGGAGCGAGGACGGCACTCTATAACTGGCTTGCGGCTCGCCACAACGCCGGTGAGCTGGTGTTGCGGATCGAGGACACCGACCGCGAGCGCTCGACTCAGGAGAACTGGGACCAGATCATCGACGCGATGGAATGGCTCGAGCTCGACTGGGACGTCGGGCCGGTCTCGCAGGCGGGGCGCGCCGACCGCCACGCCGAGGCGCTGCAGCAGCTGCTCGATTCCGGCCACGCCTACCGCGACCACGCCACCGCCAAGGAGGTCGAGGCCTGGAAGGCCGAGCACGGGAGCGGTCGCGGCTATCGCGGCACTCCTACCGACGATCCGACCGCCGCGATCCGCCTGCGGGTGCCGGATGAGGGGGAGACCGTCGTCCACGACCTGATCCGCGGTCCCGTCTCCTTCCCCAATGCCAGCTACGACGACTTCGTCATCGCCCGCGCCGACGACTCGGTCCTCTACAACTTCGCGGTCGCCGTCGACGACGCCGAGATGGGGATCACCGAGGTGGTGCGCGGCGACGACCACCTCTCCAACACCCCGAAGCAGCTGCTGGTCCTCGAGGCGCTCGGCCACCAGCCGCCTCGCTACGCCCACCTGCCGCTCCTCCACGGCCCCGACGGCAAGAAGCTCTCCAAGCGCCACGGCGCCGCCTCGGTGCAGGAGCTGCGCGACGCCGGCTACCTGCCCGCCGCGGTCCGCAACTACCTGGCGCTGCTTGGCTGGGGTGCCGACGACGACACCACGATCATGTCGACCGACGAGCTGGTTCGTCGCTTCCGGGTCGAGGACGTCGGCAAATCGGCGGCGATCTTCGACGAGAAGAAGCTGCGCTGGCTGAACGGTCGCTTCATGCGTGAGATGTCGCTGGACGAGTACGTCGCCACCGTGGCCCGTCACCTCGGTCGCCAGCCCGACGAGCAGCTGCGGGCGGCTTGCGAGATCGCTCAGGAGAAAGCGCAGACGCTGGAGGAGGTCTGGCCTTTGATCCGCTTCCTCTTCGAGGAGCCGGTCGAAGACGCGAAGACCTGGGACAAGGTGATGAAGGAGGGCACCGGGGAGGTCCTCGAGGCCGCGGCCGAGGCCCTGCAGAACGTCGATCCCTTCGAGCCGGAGGCGATCGAGGCGGCGCTGGCGCCGCTGCTGGAGCGCTTCGGCCTGAAGCCCGGGAAGCTCTACCAGCCGATCAGGGTCGCGATCACCGGAACCTCGGTCTCGCCTGGCATCTTCGAGTCGCTGGCGGTGCTGGGACGCGAACGTTCACTTACGCGCATTCGCGCTGCCGCCGGTCGACTCGCCGCTGCCTGAGGAGGCGAAAACACCCACTTTTGGGGATTGGAAAAGAGCCGTGGGCTAAACCTGCGGGCGACAAGTGCCGATGTGGGTGCCAATGAGCGTCACCACCGCGCAGAGTAACGGCAAGGTGCCCCTGCACGAGAGCGCCAAAGCCGGCTCGCGTGCCGCGCCGGCACCGGGCAGCCGTCTGGCAGAGGCCTTCGAGGCCGTCGAGCGCTACCCCGTATTGGTCGAGTCGCGCGAGCGCGTGATCGCAGCCGCGACGGCGGAGACCGCCCGCACTGCTGAAATCATCGAAGCGGTGGAGAGCGACGTCGCGCTGGCGATCTCGGTCCTGCGCCATACCAATCGCGGAGCCCTCGCGGGGGGCGGTGTGGCCAGCATCCCGGCCGCAGTCGAGATGCTGAAGCCCGCCGGAGTGCTCGCCATCGCCGGCACCGCACCGAGTTTCGACTTCTTCGAGCCGAGCAACGGCTGGGAGCTGAAGCCCGAGCGCTTCCGCGTCCACGCCCTGGCGACGCAGCACGCCGCCGATCGGCTGGGTCGCGTGGTCGGCTGGGCCGAACGCGACGAGCTCGCGGTGGCGGCCCTCCTCCATGACGTTGGCCGCTTGGTGATCTCCAGGCTGCACCCCGGTTACAAGGTCTACTTCGACGCCGTCTCCCGCACCCCCGAGCAGCGTTTGCGCGAGGAACGCGAGCAGCTTGGGATCGACCACGCCCTGGTCGGCGGCGTCCTCGCCCGGCGCTGGAACCTGCCGCAGCGGATCGCGGTGGCGATCGAGCGCCATCACTCCGACGAAGCCGAAGGCCTCGCAGCGATGGTCGCGACCGCCGACATGGTCGCCCACTACTGCCAAGGCGAGGCAATCGCGCCAGAGCGCCTGCGCGCCGCCGCCGGGCGCTGCGGCCTCAGCGAGGAAGGATTGCGCGACCTTCTCTACGAACTGCCGATGCCGGCTCAGGACGCGACCCGCATCAGCGAGCCCTGCCCGCTCTCGGCCCGCGAGCTCGACGTCCTCCGCCACCTCTCCGAGGGCATGGTCTACAAGCAGATCGCGACCGAGATGCACCTCTCGGTCTCGACGATCCGCACCCACCTCCACAACGTCTACGGGAAGATCGGCGCCGTCGACCGGGCGCAGGCAGTCCTCCTCGCCCGCGACCGCGGCTGGATCTAGCGCCCGCCGGCTCGCGCTCGATCAGCTAGTCGATCAGGCACTCGCGCAAGGCGATCGCGACCGCATGGGTGCGATTGCGGGCGCCGAGGCGGGCGAGGGCGTTCTTGGTGTGGGTCTTCACCGTCTCCTCGCTGAGATCCAGCTCGCGCGCAGCGACCGTCGTCGACTCGCCGTTGGCCAGCAGCTGCAGGATCTCCCGCTGGCGGCGGGTCAATTTTCCGCGGCTGCCTTTTGGCGGTACGGCGGGGTCGATGAATTTCTTTTCTGCGACGACGGCGGCAACCGCTCGCTGCAGCTCTTTCGGACCGGCCGTGCGGGCGATGTAGGCGCTGGCGCCTGCCTGCAGGGCGGCGCTGGCGAGATGCCGTTCCGGCAGCTCGCCATGGGCGACGATTCCCAGGCCGGGTGCGGAGCGCTGCATCAGCCGGATCGCCTCTGGCCCGGTGACCGAGTTGCCGTCGCCGTTGCCGCGCCAGCGCATGTCGACGATCGCGACGTCGAAGTCGCCGACGTCGCGGACCAGGTGGATCGCTTCGTCGCGCGTCGGCGCCTCATGGACGACGAAGTCGCTCTCGATCGTCTCCCGTATCCCTAAGCGGACGAGCGGGTGCCCATCGATCACAAGGCAATGGGGGCGCATCCGGGCCGATCCTAGCCCAGCGCGGCAGCTGTGCGGTAGAAAGTCCGGGTGATCTCAGTTACTTCCAAGTCGAGATACGCGGTAGTTGCGCTCGCGGAGTTGGCGCGGGCGGGGGAGCGGCCGGTGCCGATCAAAGAGCTCGCCGAAAGGAGAGAGATCCCTGAGCAATTTCTCGAGCAGCTCTTCTCCACCTTGCGCCGGGCGGGGCTGTTGACCAGTCACCGCGGCATGCGCGGCGGCTACACGCTCTCTCGTCCGCCCGAAGAGATCACCGTGCTCGAAGTCGTCCAAGCCCTCGACGGCAAGGTCGGCGCCGAGGCCGACGAGGCCGGCGGCATCTGGGCCGAGGGGGTCGCCGCCCTGCGCAAGGTCTTCGGCCAGACGACGATCGCCGAAGTCGCCCGCCGCGAGGCCGAAGAGGCCGGCAGCGGCATGTACTTCATCTGATCTCCCCAGAGGGGGGAGAGTCGCTGAGGGTTCGGGGTGGTCAGATTGCAGGGTGATGGTTGGAGCGACGCTGCTTGGTGTCGCCGTCAGCTTGGCGGCATCTGTTGCTATCGCTATCTGGGGCGTGATCAAGCCGCGGCTCTTTGTGGCTCTTGGTGCCGAGGAGATCGAGAACTACGCTTCCGACAGATTTCTGAGCGAGCCTGATCTCTGGCGGGTCCAGGTTCGGTCCCTGCGAGCGTTGGAGACGATCACCCGGTACACGCAAGAAGAGAGAAACGCAGTCGCGCGAGCAATTGCCATTTCGCTCTATGCCTTTCTCTCGGGCCTCGGGTTTACTCTGATTTCGCTTGGTACGCTGGCTCTGGAGCCGATCTATGGGTAAGCATTTGACTTCATCGGCGCCTCCTCCGGGGGTGCCGCTCGACCAGACCATTGCCCCCATACATTGGGAGGGGGGCAAGGAACCGCCAGAGGGTGGGACGAAGCCGCCTGGTTACCGGCTTTATCGATTTCTTAGACGCCACCTCTCACGAAAAGCCCGCAAGGCCCGCTGAGTGTCATCTCGTCGATGAAGATCGGAGCTGAGGCTTCCGCGGTCGTCGGCAATACGCCGATGATCCAGCTCGACCGGATGGGGGAGGGGCTGGCCGGGCAGGTGTGCGTGAAGTTGGAGTACTTCAACCCCGGCGGGTCGGTGAAGGATCGGATCGGGGTGGCGATGATCGATGCCGCCGAAGAGGAGGGCCTGCTCACGCCGGGTCACTCGGTGGTGGTGGAGCCGACGAGCGGCAATACCGGCATCGCCCTGGCGATGGTCTGTGCGGCGCGGGGTTACGAGCTGATCCTCACCCTGCCGGAGGGGATGAGCCGCGAGCGCGCGAAGCTGCTGCGGGCCTACGGGGCGGAAGTGCGGGAGACGCCGTCGCTGGGGGGCATGAACGAGGCGGTCGCCTTGGCCGAAGAGATCCGCGACCAGCGCAAAGGGTTCATGCCGATGCAATTCTCCAACCCCGCCAACCCGGAGGTCCACCGGCGCACCACGGCCGAGGAGATCTGGAGTCAGACGGACGGCCAGATCGGCGCCTTCGTCACTGGCGTTGGCACTGGCGGCACGATCACCGGCGTCGGCCAGATGCTGAAGGAGAGGGCACCTGAAGCGCTGGTGGTGGCGGTCGAGCCGGCGAGTTCGCCGGTCCTCGCCGGCGGCAAACCCGGCCCGCACAAGATCCAGGGCATCGGCGCCGGCTTCGTTCCCGAGATCCTCGACCGCAGCGTCATCGACGAGGTGCTCCCCGTCGGCGACGAGGACGCGCTGGAGACCGCGCGCCGGGTGGCGAAGGAGGAGGGGGTGCTCTCCGGCATCTCTGCCGGCGCCAACATCTGGGCGGCGCTGGAGGTGGCCGCGCGTCCGGAGATGGCGGGGAAGAGGGTGGTGACGATCGTCTGCGACTCGGGGGAGCGCTACATGTCCCTACCCTTCTTCTCACCATGAATCGCTGGAAACGGCTGCTCAAGGAGATTCGCGCGGACGTGAAAGCGGCGCGCGAGCGCGACCCCGCTGCCCAGAACGTCTCCAGCTTCGAGATCCTCAGCAGCTGGGCCGGCGTGCAGGCGCTGCTGGCGCACCGGGCGGCGCACGCCTTGATGGAAACCGGGGTGCCGCTGCTGCCGCGCTTCATCGCCTATCTGACTCGCGCCGTCACCGGGATCGAGATCCACCCTGCGGCGCAGATCGGCAAGGAGTTCTTCATCGACCACGGCTCCGGCGTGGTGATCGGCGAGACCGCGGTGATCGGCAGTTGCGTCACCCTCTACCAGGGCGTGACCCTCGGCGGCACCGGCTTCCAGCGCGGCAAGCGCCATCCGACTCTCGGCAACAACGTCACCGTCGGCAGCGGCGCCAAGCTGCTGGGGCCGATCGCGGTCGGCGACGGTGCCAAGATCGGCGCCAACACGGTGGTGGTGGAGGACGTGCCGCCGGGAGCGACGGTCGTCGGCAATCCCGGTCACCCGGTGAAGCTCGAAGGCAAGCGCGTCGAAGGCCCCGACGCCGATTGGATCCACCTCCCCGACCCGATCGCCGACGCGATCAAGGCGCTCTCGCAGCGGATCGCCGAGGTCGAGCGGCGGCTGGCACGGCTGGACGGCGGCAACGGGCCCTCTGCCGAGGTGGCGAAGATCGAATCGCGCAAAGGTCGCTCCTCGGCCGGCGGCTGAGGTAGGTTGCGGCCGCACCGACCACCCTTCGTCCCGAAAGGCTTTCTCGTGCAAAGACTGCGCCTGCTGTTGCTGCCTGTCCTGTTGATCAGCGTCTTCGGCCTCACCGCCTGCGGCGGCGGCGAAAGCGACGAAGAAAAGATCGTCAGCATGATCGAACGGTCCGCCACCAGCACCGACCCGGCCAACTGCAAGGAAACCCAGACCCTGGCCTTCATGGAACAGACGTCGGGGGGGACCGGCAAGGAAGCAGAAAAGGAATGTGAAGAAGAAACGAAGAGCGGTGAAGACAACCCCAAGGCGGTGAACGTCAGCGAAGTCGAAGTCAATGGCGAAAAAGCGACCGCGAACGTCGAATTCGAAGGCGGCAACTTCAACGGCCAGACGGTCGAAGTCGCCCTGGTCGAAGAAGAAGGCAAGTGGAAGCTGAATGAATTGACCGGCTTTGCCAAGTTCGACCCGACGCAGCTCGTCGCCGCCCTGGCAAAGAAACTCGAAGAAGAACCGAACATCGAACCGAAGACGGCCGGCTGCATCGTCGAAGGGATCGAAGAACTGCCAGATTCCGAACTCGAAAGCCTCGTGGTCGAAAACAACACGGAACCGATCGTCGAAATAGCCGAAGGCTGCGAATAGCGGCTTCTCGCCCGCAGGGCCCCGCCGAGCGCCTGGCTATGCTCGGCGGGTGAGCCTGCAGGAGCAGTTCGACGCGCCGGCCGAAGCCTCGCCGCAGCCGCCGGCGGCACCGACCGAGCCGGGAGCCGACCGGGTCGAGCGGCTGCTTGCAGGTCTGAATCCGCCCCAGCGTGAGGCGGTCGAGCACGGCGGCGGTCCGCTGCTGGTCCTTGCCGGCGCCGGCTCGGGCAAGACCCGCGTCCTCACCCACCGGATCGCCTACCTCCTGGCGACGGGAGAAGCGCGCCCCGGGGAGATCCTCGCGATCACCTACACCAATAAGGCCGCGGCGGAGATGCGTGAGCGGGTTGGGCAGCTGATCGGCCGCTCGGTGCGGGCGATGTGGGTGACGACCTTCCACTCCGCCTGCGCGCGGATGCTGCGGGTCGACGCCGCGCGCCTCGGCTACTCGAAGGGCTTCACGATCTACGACGAGGCCGACTCGCTGCGGATGCTGAAACGCTGCCTCACGGAGCTCGGGGTCGACCCGAAACGGTTCCCGCCACGGGCGGTGCGGGCGAAGATCTCCGGCGCCAAGAACCAGCTGGTGGACGCCTCCGCCTACGCCGAGATGCAGGGCAGCGTCTTCGAGGAGGTCGTCGCCGAAGCCTTCCCGCTCTACGAGAAGCGGATGCTCGAAGCCAACGCGATGGACTTCGACGACCTGCTCGTCCGCACGGTCAACGCGATGGAGCTGTTCGAGGACGTGCGCGAGCGCTGGCGCCGCACCTTCCGCCACGTCCTCGTCGACGAGTACCAGGACACCAACCACGCCCAGTACCGGCTGCTGCAGCTGCTCGCCTCCGAGCACGGCAACCTGATGGTGGTCGGCGACGAGGACCAGTCGATCTACGGGTTCCGCCACGCCGACATCCGCAACATCCTCGACTTCGAGCGCGATTTCCCACAGGCGGCGCTGGTCAAGCTCGAGCAGAACTACCGCTCGACCGAAGTGATCCTCGACGCCGCCAATGCGGTCGTCGAACGCAACCGCGAACGGCGCCCGAAGGAGCTTTGGACCGAAGAGAAGGGCGGCGAGCTGGTCCAGCTCTCCGAGCTCAAGGACGAGCACGAGGAGGCGCGCTGGGTCGCGGCCGAGATCGAGCGGCTGGGGGAGGAGCAGGGGCTCGCCCGCTCCAACGTCGCCGTCTTCTACCGGACCAACGCGATGAGCCGGGTGCTGGAGGACACGCTCAACCGCTTCGACGTGCCCTACCAGGTGATCGGCGGCACCAAGTTCTACGAACGGGCCGAGATCAAGGACGCGGTCGCCTACCTCAGCCTGCTGGTCAACCCCGCCGATCTCGTCTCCTTCCAGCGCGTCGTCAACTCGCCGCGGCGCGGGATCGGCAACACCACCCAGGGCAGGCTCGCCGCGCACGCGAACACGACCGGACTACCGATCTGGGAGGTGATCGAGCGGGTCGAGGAGGTACCGGGACTGAGTGGCAAAGCGATCAAGAACGTCGGTCGCTTCTACGAGATCATGGCGACGCTGCGCGTACGCGCCGACGAAGAAGGGCCGGTGGCGACGCTGCTGGAGGCGGTGCTGAACGAGAGCGGCTACCTGGAGGCGCTGGCGGCGGAGCGGACGGTCGAAGCCGAAGGCCGGGCCGAGAACCTGGAAGCGCTGGTCGCTGGCGCCGCCGAGTTCGACGTCGAGCGCGAACGCGAGGGGGAGAGCGAAATCGCGCCGCTGGAGGAGTACCTGCAGCAGATCTCCCTCTATAGCGAGCAGGACTCGCTGACCTCCGAGCAGGAGCTGGTGACGCTGATGACCCTCCACAACGCCAAGGGGCTCGAGTACGACACGGTCTTCATCGTCGGCTGCGAGGACGGCGCCTTCCCGCACATGCGCGCCTTGGAGGAGGGCGGCGAAGAGGAGGAGCGGCGCCTCTGTTACGTCGGGATCACCCGCGCCCGCCGCCGCCTCTACATGACCTGGGCGCGGGAACGAAGCTTGTTCGGGCGCTCCGAGCGCAACCTGCCCTCGCGCTTCGTCGACGAGATCCCGGTCGAACTGACCGAGCGCCACTCGACCGCGGCGCAGAGCCTGGGAACGAGCTGGGGCACGCCGACCGCCAACACCGTGGAACCCGTGCAGCCGCTCGATCCGGGGCCGGCGCTGGAACTGCAGACCGGCGACGACGTCGTCCACGCCAGCTTCGGCGACGGGGTGGTCACCGGGGTCGAACCGGGCGGAGTGATCATCGTCCGCTTCTCCGGTGATGGCACCGAGCGCAAGCTGATGGCCGACTATGCCCCGATCCGCAGGCGGTAGCCGATGGCGGCGCGCGTGATCGACGGCAAAGCAGTTGCCGCTGCGGTGCGGGAGCGGGTCAAGGTCGACGTCGCTGCCTACAAGGAGGAGACGGGGCGGACCCCTGGGCTGGCGACGGTGCTGGTCGGCGACGACCCCGCCTCGCAGATCTACATCCGCAACAAGCGCCGCACCACCGAGGAGGTGGGGATGCGCTCGATCCACCACGGGATCGAGGCTTCGATCCGAGAGGACGAGCTGCTCGACCTTGTGCGCCGGCTCGGCGAGGACGACGAGGTCGACGGCATCCTCGTCCAGTTGCCGGTGCCCGCCCACATCGACCCCGACGCGGTGGTGGGCGCGATCAACCCGCAGAAGGACGTCGACGGCCTCACCCCCTATAACGCCGGCCTGCTCGCCCACGGGACGCCCGGCCTGGTGCCGTGCACGCCGGCCGGGGTGATGGAGCTGCTCAACCACGAGGGGGTCGAGCTGGAGGGCGCCGAGGCGGTCGTCGTCGGGCGCTCGAAGCTGGTCGGCGTGCCGGTGGCGCGGCTGCTGCTCGCTGCCAACGCGACGGTGACGATCTGCCACTCGAGGACCCGCGACCTCGACGCGACCTGCCGCCGCGCCGACGTCCTCGTCGCCGCGGTCGGAGTGCCGCGACTCCTGGGAGCGGAGGCGGTCAAGCCCGGTGCGGTCGTGATCGACGTCGGGATGAACCGGCTGGAGGACGGCCTTGCCGGCGACGTCGACTACGAGGCGGCGGTCGAGGTGGCTTCGGCGATCACGCCGGTGCCGGGCGGGGTGGGACCGATGACGATCGCGATGCTGCTTTCCAACACCCTCCAAGCCGCCAGGCAGAGGTTTATCCCCTCGGGCCGCGAATAGATCCGGGGATTCGAGCTAGGAGGAAGAGATGGACGTGGACAGGCTCAGTACCGGAGAGAAGATCGCAGGGGTTTCGGCGATCCTGCTCTTCATCTTCATGTTCTTGGACTGGTTCACCGTCGGTGCTTCGAACGGCTTCGTCAGCGTCAGCGTCGGCGGCAGCGCCTGGGACGCTCTCGACGTGATCCCGATCATCCTGATGCTCGCGATCGTCGCCGCGGTCGGGGTGGCGGTGGTCCGCCTCACCGACGCCCTCTTCGAGCCGGCGATCTCGATGAACGCGGTGGTGGCGATCCTCGGCATCGTTTCGGTCCTCCTGATCCTCTACCGGATCGTCAACCCGCCCGATTCGGGCGTCTCCGGGATCAGCGTCGATCCGGCCGTCGGGATCTTCCTCGGGTTGATCGCCGCCGCCGGGATCGCCTACGGCGGCTACCGGGCGATGCAGGAAGAAGGCTCCAGCTTCGGCGAGATCGGCGACCGCCTCTCGAGCGGCGGGCACGGGCCTACGCCGCCGCCCCCACCGCCTCCGGCGGGCTGAGGCTTTCCTCCGCGATTCCTCGCGAGACCTGCTTGGCGAAGGCGATGATGGTCATCATCGGGTTGACGCCCACCGAGGTGGGGAAGAGCGAGGCGTCGGCGACGTAGAGGTTGCGGGTACCCCTGACGGAGCCGTCGGGGGCACAGGCGCCGAGGCGCGGATCGGCGGCGATCCGGGCGGTGCCCATCGGGTGGAAAGCCTCCAGTCGCAGCTCCGACGGCTTCAATCGCATCGCCTCGAAGTCGGCCAACCCGCTCGGCTTCAGCGCCACGCAGCGGGCGATGTTCGGGTAAACCTCGACCGCGCCAGCCGCGAAGTGGACTTCGGCGGCGCGGGCGATCCCGTAGTGGATGCGGTCCGCGTCCTCGCGGGTCAGCTTGTAGGAGGCGCGGAGGGCGCCGTCGTTGCCGAGGCCGACCCGGCCCTGCGAGAGGTCCGAGAGATGGACGCCGATCGAGCCGACGTGGCCGAACTCCAGCAGCGAGCGCTGGTGCTCGGCGCCGGTTCCGGCCAGCCAGGCGCCGCCGAAGGCGAGGGGGGTGAAGGTCGCCTCCAGCAGCACGCCCCGGGGCTCCCACTGGTCGATGTAGAAGCTCTGCATCACGCCCTCCCAGCCCCGCACCTCCTCCGCGTAGCGGGCGCCGACCCAGCAGGCGGGGTGGATGTGGAAGTTGCGGCCGACGTGGGGACCCCCCAGGCCCGAGCGGAGCAGCAGCTCGGGCGTGCCGAGCGCACCGCCGGCGGCGATCACGGCGCGGCGGGCGCGGACGGTGAAGGGGCGGCTGCGGCCGCTTGCGTCGCGGGCGCGGCAGGCGAGGCCGGTCGTCCGTCCGTCTTCGACCAGCACCTGTTGCGCTTCGACTCCGGCCCGCACTCGCGCCCCCGCCGCGACGGCGCGCGGCAGGTAGCTGACGTGCATGCCGCGCTTGGCGTCGATCGCGCAGCCGTAGGGACAGGAGCTGCACTGGACGCAGTTGCCGGCGTTGCGGTAGATCGGTGCGCCGCTGACGCCGAGGACGGCCGCGCCCTCCATCGCCAGCTGCCCGTTGCGGCCCATCCGCTCGGGGTCGAGCTGAGTGACTTGGAGGAACTCCTCGGCCTCGGCGTAGTCGTCGTCGAGGTCGCCGGCCCAGGAGATGCCGAACTCGCTCTGCCAGGCGTCGAGAACCAGCTCCGGCGCGCGGAAGCAGGTACCGGAGTTGATCACGGTGGTGCCGCCGATCGCCTTCGCCACCGGCACCGGGATCGGCGGCTGGCCTTCGGCGATCGTCAGGCCGGCGTCCCGGTAGAGCGTGGTCACCGCCTCGAGCCGGTCGGCGGGGTAGTTGTCGCGGTTGTAGTGATCGCCGGCCTCGAGCACGAGCACGTCGAGGCCGGCCTCGGCCAGCGTCGCTGCGGCGACCGCGCCGCCGGCGCCGGAGCCGACGATCGCCACGTCGCATTCCTCGCCCTCGCCACGTGGTTCTAGATCGCCGAGGGAGCCGGCCGGCTCCGGCAGCGAGCCGTCGGCGAGCTCGCAGCTGGTCACGGTGCCGATCCGCGCTTCCACCGCGGGCGCCACCGCATAGCCGAGGGTCGAGAAGATCTTCGCCATCAGCAGCAGCTCGTGGTGAAGGGGGAAGCGCGAGCGCTCCAGCCGGCGCAGGAAATCATCGGCCGCCTCCGGGTCGAGCTTGCTGAAGCGCCAGGGGAACGGCAGCCACTCGAACGCGCGCAGCCCGAGGCGCAGCCGCAGCAGGACCGGCGGCGGGACCGAGCGCAGGAACTCGGCGACGGGACCGGAGACGTCGACGTCGCGCTCTGCCGCCGGCAGGCCGTCGATTCCCGGCGCCATCGCGGCGCAGATCGCGCTCAGGGTGCGCTGCTCAGCGGCCGAGAGCCCTGGCGCGCGCCTTCAGCCGGGGGCGGCGGGGCGCCCGACCCGTCCTGCCAGCATCCACAGGTAGAGCGAGAGCAGGGCCAGGAAGCCGTCGACGAGGAAGTTCAGCAGGTAGATGAAGACGTGTTCGTCGATCAGGAAAAAGGCGAGCGAGCCGAGCGAGGAGGCGGTCTTGCCGGCGGCGAGGACGAGCAGCAGGGGGCGGTAGCGGACGACGTCGGCCTGGGCGACGAGGCAAATCCCGGTGATCGCGACCATGTAGGCGAAGGCGAGCGCCAGCCAGAGGTCCTCCTGGGTGTGCGGCGCCCGGTTGTGGTTGCCGAACCATTCGCCGACGTCGGAGATCACGTCGAGGACGCCGCTGGGCACGGCGATGAAGAGGACGCTGACGACCGCGAAGGTAACTGCGAGCAGGCGCAGGTTGAAGACGACGAATCTCTCTGCGCGCGGTCCCTGCATCGCGGGCACTCTAACTGGCTGAGCAGCCAGTCGCCATGGGCGCTTTTGTCAACCAGTGGTTCGCAAAAGCGCCACGACTACAATCCGCCGCCATGATCGAGCGCGACCAAGTGCTGCACGTGGCGAAGCTCGCCCGTCTTCGGCTTTCAGATGAGGAAGTCGAGCGGATGGTGGGGGAGCTGTCGGGGATCCTCGAGCACGTGGACCGGATCGGGAAGCTCGATCTGGAGGGAGTCGAGCCGACCTCGCATGTGGTGGCGTTGGAGAACGTGCTGCGGCCGGACGAGCCGCGGCCGAGCCTTCCCCGCGACGTCGCCCTTGCCCCGGCGCCCGAACCTTCCGAGGGTGCCTTCCGCGTCCCGTCTCCGCAGGCCGAATAGATGCTCGACATCCTCGACCTCTCGGTCCTCGAGGCCCACAACGCCAAAATGGCCGGCGATCTCTCGCCGCAGGAGCACGCCGAGGCCTGGTTCGAGGCGGCCGGGCGCGACGAGCTGAACGCCTACCTCTGGCGCAACGACCGCGGCCCCGATGCCGCTGCGATCGAGGTGGAGCAGGACTGGAACGCCCCGATCGCCGTCAAGGACATCTTCTGCACCGAGGGGGTTCCGACCACGGCCGCATCGCGGATCCTCGAGGGGTACCGGCCGCCTTACACGGCGACCGTGGTGCGCCAGCTGCTCGAGGCCGGGCTGCCGATCCTCGGCAAGACCAACATGGACGAGTTCGCGATGGGCTCCTCGAACGAGAACTCCGCCTACGGGCCGGTGCTGAACCCGTGGGACCGTGAGCGCGTTCCCGGCGGCTCCTCGGGCGGGTCCGCTGCCGCCGTGGCCGGCGGCCTCGCCCCCTGGGCGATCGGCACCGACACCGGCGGCTCGATTCGCCAGCCTGCCGCCTTCTGCGGCATCGTCGGCCTCAAGCCCACCTACGGCGCGATCTCCCGCTACGGGATGATCGCCTTCGCCTCCTCGCTCGACCAGTGCGGGCCGCTGACCCGGACCGTCAGCGACGCGGCGCTGCTGCTGGCGATGCTGCAGGGGCGCGATCTCTGCGATTCGACGTCCGTGGGCATCGAGGGCGGCATCTCGCTGCCGGATCGCGAGGACCTCGCCGGCCTGCGCTTCGGCGTCCCGGCGGAGCTGGCGCGCGACTCGGTCGACGCCGGCGTGCGCGAGGTCTTCGAGCGGACGCTGGAGAAGATCGAGGCCCTTGGCGGCGAGGTCGTCGAGGTCTCGCTGCCGAACGCCGAGCACGGCATCTCCGCCTACTACGTGATCGCCCCCGCCGAGGCCTCCTCCAACCTCGCCCGCTACGACGGCGTCCGCTACGGGATGCGGGCCGGGGGCGACGGCGACCTGATCGAGATGTACGAGACGACCCGCTCGGAGGGCTTCGGGGCCGAGGTGAAGCGGCGGATCATGCTCGGCACCTATGCGCTCTCTTCCGGCTACTACGAGGCCTACTACGGGCAGGCGCAGAAGGTCCGCACGCGGATCGCCAAAGACTTCAGCGGTGCCTTCTCGGCTGTCGACTTCGTCGTCACCCCGACCGCGCCGTCGGTCGCCTTCAAGCTGGGGGAGAAGACGGCTGATCCCTTGGCTATGTATTTGAACGATTTCTTCACCGTGCCGATGAGCCTCGCCGGCATCCCGGCGATCTCGATCCCGGCCGGCCTCGCCGCGCCCGAAGGCGGCGGCCCGCAGTTGCCGGTCGGCTTCCAGATTGCCGCGCCTGCCTTCGCCGAGCAGAAGCTGCTCGACGCGGCCTACGCGCTGGAACGGGGGATTGGGTTCAACGACTCCTGTCGTGAGCAGATCCCCTGGTTGAGCGGGGCGGCTCATGGCTGAGCTCGAGGCGGTCATCGGGCTGGAGATCCACGTCCAGCTGGCGACCAAAACCAAGATGTTCTGCGGCTGCGAACTGTCGTTTGGCGACGAGCCGAACGTCCACACCTGCCCGGTCTGCCTGGCGCACCCGGGCGTGTTGCCGGTGCCGAACGAGCAGGCGATCCGCTACGCGCTGCAGATCGGCCTGGCGCTCGAGTGCGAGATCGCGCCGTGGTCGATCTTCCACCGCAAGAACTACTTCTATCCCGACAGCCCGAAGGCCTACCAGATCAGCCAGTACGACATTCCAATTTGCGGCGCCGGCCGGCTCGGAGACGTTCGCATCCACCGCGCCCACCTCGAGGAGGACGCGGCGAAGACGATCCACGTCGGCGTCTCGGGCCGCATCCACGGCTCCGACGCCTCGCTGGTCGACTTCAACCGCGGCGGCACGCCGCTGGTCGAGATCGTCACCGAGCCCGATCTGCGCGGCGCCGCCGAAGCGGCCGAGTGGGCCCGGCTCTTGCGCGAGACCGTGCGCCAGCTCGGCGTCTCCGACGTGAACATGGAGGAGGGGAGCCTGCGCGTCGACGCCAACGTCTCGGTGCGGCCGGCGGGGAGCAGCGAGCTCGGGACCAAGACCGAGCTGAAGAACATGAACAGCTTCCGCTTCCTCCAGCGCGGAATCGAGGCCGAGCTGGCCCGCCAGCGCGAACTGATCGAGGCGGGGGGGACGGTGACCCAGGAGACGCTCCACTTCGACCCCGCCAGCGGCACCCTGACGCCGCTGCGCTCGAAGGAGGAAGCGCACGACTATCGCTACTTTCCCGAGCCCGACCTGGTGCCGCTGGCGCCGACCGAGGAGATGCTGCGCGAAGCGCGCGAGGCGCTGCCCGAGCTGCCGGCGGCACGGATCGAGCGCTACGAAAGCGAGCTGGGGCTGGTGGGGGACGTGGCGCTGACCCTGGCGACCGACCCGCGCACGGCCGTCTACTTCGAGAACACGGTCGAGGAGGCGGACGGGATCGAGCCGCGCGTCATCGCCAACTGGGTGACCGGCGAGCTGGCGGCGGCGCTGCGCCAGGCCGAGGTGGAGGGGGGCGCCGCGGATTCCCGCGTCTCCCCGCCCGACCTCGCGTCCCTCGTCCGCATGGTCCAAGAGAAGAAGATCTCCCACGGCAGCGGCAAGACCGTCCTGGCGGCGATGGTGACCGAGGGCGGCGACCCCGCCGCGATCGTCGAGCGCGAGGGCCTAGCCCAGATGTCCGACTCCGGCGAGCTCGAGGCCATGGTCGAGAAAGCGATGGTCGACAACCCCGACGCCGTCGAGCGAATCCGTGAAGGCAATCAAAAGGCCATCGGCGCCATCGTCGGCGCCGTCATGCGCGAGACCAAAGGCCGCGCCGACGGCGGCGAGGTCAACCGGATCATCCGCGAGCGGCTTTAGCTCGGATAGGCTCGCCCCGATGGGCGGGCGCCTCTCGACGGAACGGCCGCTGGGCGAGATCACCGCCCAGTACGACCGGGTTGCCCGCTTCTACAAGGTCTTCGAGCCCCTGTACCTGATCTTTCCGGTCGCCCGCCGCAAGGCGGTGGCGGCGCTCGGGCTGGAGCCCGGCGACACCGTGCTGGAGGTCGGCGCCGGCACCGGCCGCAACTTTCCGTATCTGGTCGGTGCGGTCGGCCCGAGCGGGAGCGTGATCGGGGTCGACGCCTCCGAGGGGATGCTGCGGGAGGCTCGCAAGCTGGTGAAGCGGCGTGGGTGGTCGAACGTGTCGCTGCTGCAGCAGGATGCCGCCCATCTTCAGGTCGATCGGGAGGTAAACGCCGTCCTCTTCAGCCTCAGCTACTCGGCGATGCCGGAGCCGAAACGGGCGCTGGCCTCGGCCTGGGAGTACCTGCGAGCCGGGGGTCGCTTGGCGGTGATGGACGCCGGGCTGACCGAGACGCGATTTCGCCCGCTGCTCGATCCGATCGCGCGCCTGCTGATCAGGCTGGGCCCCGGCAACCCATACTCCCGGCCGTGGGACGACCTAGCCGAGTACGGGCAGATCACGATCGAGCGGTTCATGTGGATCTACTACGTCTGCACGCTGGTCAAATCCCAGCCTGAGAAAGTGCCAGTAGATACTTTGTAACAACGTGTTACAAGCGTGCTAGGTTGGAGCTATGGCCTGGAACGTGGTGATCGCGGGCGGTGGCTTCGGCGGGGCGGCGGCGGCGCGGGAGCTGGAGCGGGTGATGCCGAAGCAGTCGGCGCGGCTGGTGCTGGTCAACGAGACGAACTTCGCGCTGTACACGCCGTTCCTGCCTGAGGCGGCGGCCGGGACGTTGGAGCCGCGGCACGTGGTGACGCCGCTGCGGGAGATCCTCAAGCGCACTTATCTGCGGATCGGGGCGATCGTCGGTCACGACCCGGAGGCAAAGGCGGTGACGCTGCGGGCCAAGTACGGCCAGACCGAGACGCACTCCTACGACCAGCTGCTGCTGGCGCTCGGGTCGGTCTCGCGGGTGCTGCCGGTGCCCGGCCTCGCCGAGCACGCGGTCGGCTTCAAGAGCCTCGCCGACGCGATCTACCTCCGCAACCACGTGATCGAGACGCTGGAGGAAGCGAATGCGACCGACGACCCGCGGCGGCGCGAAGAACTCCTCACCTACGTCTTCGTCGGCGGCGGCTACGCCGGGCTCGAGGCGCTGGCCGAGCTGCAGGACTTCGCCGCCGACGCGATGGACTGCTACCCGCGGGCCCGGCTGCACGGGATGCGCTGGGTCCTGGTCGAGGCGGCCGACCGCGTCCTGCCGGAGATCGACCGCGAGCTCGCCGACTACGCACTGCGGGAGCTGCGCGGCCGCGGCATCGACATCCGCCTCCAGGCGACGCTGGAGGAGGTCAACAGCGACAGCGCCCGGCTCTCCAGCGGCGAGGTGCTGCCGACCCGCACCGTCGTCTGGACCGCCGGCGTCGCCCCGCAGCCGATCCTCAAAGAGCTGAACCTGCCGCTGGACGAGCGCGGCCGGGTCCCGGTCGATTCATACCTGCGGGTGCAGGGGATGGACTCGGTCTGGGCGATCGGCGACTGTGCGGCGGTTCCGGACCCGAGCGGCGGCACCTCGCCGCCGACCGCGCAGACCGCGGTGCGGCAGGGCCCGGTGGCCGCCCGCAACATCGCCGCTGAGCTCGGGATCGGCAGCCCCAATCCCTACGACTACCGAGCCGAAGCGGCTTTCGTAAATCTCGGCCGCTACAAGGCCGTCGGCCGGATCGGCGATCGCACCTTCCGCGGCTTTCCGGCCTGGTGGCTGGCCCGGACCTACCACATGAGCCAGATCCCGGGCAAGGCCCGCAAGGTCCGCGCCGTCCTCGACTGGACCGCCGGCCTGCCCTTCAGCCGCGACACCGCCGAGGTCGGCTCGATCGGCCACCCGAAGCCGCTGGTCTGATCGCGCAAGAATGGGCTCGTGCCATACCTGATCATCGCCTTCTGCTTCGGCCTCTCCACCGCCTTCATAGGCCGGGCCAAGGGCAGTTCCTTCTTCGTCTGGTTCCTGATCGGCGCCGCCATCCCCCCGTTCGGCCTGCTCGCGGTGATCTTCTACCGGCGCGACAAGGACGAACCCGAACGCCAGTGCCCCACCTGCGGCAAGGCCCTCAAGCTCTACGTCCAGGTCTGCCCCCGCTGCGGTGCCGAGCTATACCTGCCGGACCCGGCCGCGGTGCGGCACCCGGGCGTCCGCTGAATCAGCCCGGCCATAGCCGGGTCAACTCAGCGCAGCCACGTTCGCACAATCGCGTTGGCGAAGCCGGCGCCGTAGCGGAAGGCGGCGGGCTTCTTCGAGTGGCCGTGCAGGCGCTGCTCGACCGTGATCGGCACCTCCTTGGCGGGGATGCCGCGCTTGATCGCCTCGATCATGAACTCGGAGGTGTGGAACTGCTCCTGCCGCAGGACGAGCTGGGGGAGGACGGTGGTGCGGACGGCGCGGTAGCCGTTGGAGCAATCGGTGACGTGGGTGCGGGTGATGAAGGAGACGAGGCGGTTGAAGAAGACGATCCCGAGCTCGCGGGCGAAGTGGTTGCTCTCGGCGTGGCCGAGGACGCGGGAGCCGTGGGCCATGTCGACCTCGCCGTCGAGGATCGGCTTGACCAGGCGCTCCATCTCGTCGGGGCGGTGCTGGCCGTCGGCGTCGAGGGTGACGACGATCTCGGCGCCGGATTCGACCATCAGGCGGTAGCCGGTGCGCAGCGCCGCGCCGCCGCCGCGATTGGTGACGTGTCTTGCCACCAAAGCGCCGTGCTCGGCGGCGACGTCGCCGGTGCCGTCGCGTGAGCCGTCGTCGACGACCAAGACCTCGGTACGGACGCCGCAGACGGCGGGCGGGATCTGGCCGAGGACGACGCCGATGTTGTCGGCCTCGTTGTAGGCGGGGACCAGGATCGCGATCTTGCCCTTGAAGCGGTCCGCCAGGCCGGCCTGGCGGAACTCCACCCACGCCAGGCCCACCCCCGCCGCCGCCAGCTGGCGCGGGTTGCGCGCCGCCTCCGAACACGCGCGCAAGCTGAGGATGAATAGGACTCACATCGCCACGCCGGCGAGGCCCCGGCTG